>NZ_JAFA01000023.1 GCF_000519185.1 Paraburkholderia nodosa DSM 21604
CGGACCAAGCCGCACGTGAACGTGGGCACGATCGGTCACGTTGACCACGGCAAGACCACGCTGACGGCAGCGATCACGACGGTTCTGACCGCGAAGTTCGGCGGCGAGGCGAAGGCGTACGACCAGATCGACGCAGCGCCGGAAGAAAAGGCACGTGGTATTACCATCAACACCGCGCACGTCGAGTACGAAACGGCTAACCGCCACTACGCACACGTCGACTGCCCGGGCCACGCTGACTACGTGAAGAACATGATCACGGGCGCGGCACAGATGGACGGCGCCATCCTGGTGTGCTCGGCCGCTGACGGCCCGATGCCGCAAACGCGTGAGCACATCCTGCTCGCCCGTCAGGTTGGCGTGCCTTACATCATCGTGTTCCTGAACAAGTGCGACATGGTCGACGACGCCGAGCTGCTCGAGCTGGTCGAAATGGAAGTGCGCGAGCTCCTGTCGAAGTACGACTTCCCGGGCGACGACACGCCGATCATCAAGGGTTCGGCCAAGCTGGCGCTGGAAGGCGACAAGGGCGAACTGGGTGAAGTGGCGATCATGAACCTGGCCGACGCACTGGACACGTACATCCCGACGCCGGAGCGTGCGGTTGACGGCGCGTTCCTGATGCCGGTGGAAGACGTGTTCTCGATCTCGGGTCGCGGCACGGTGGTGACGGGTCGCGTCGAGCGCGGCATCGTCAAGGTCGGCGAGGAAATCGAAATCGTCGGTATCAAGCCGACGGTGAAGACGACCTGCACGGGCGTGGAAATGTTCCGCAAGCTGCTCGACCAGGGTCAGGCGGGCGACAACGTGGGTATCCTGCTGCGCGGCACGAAGCGTGAAGACGTGGAGCGTGGCCAGGTGCTGGCCAAGCCGGGTTCGATCACGCCGCACACGCACTTCACGGCTGAAGTGTACGTGCTGAGCAAGGACGAAGGCGGCCGTCACACGCCGTTCTTCAACAACTACCGTCCGCAGTTCTACTTCCGTACGACGGACGTGACGGGCTCGATCGAGCTGCCGAAGGACAAGGAAATGGTCATGCCGGGCGACAACGTGTCGATCACGGTGAAGCTGATCGCTCCGATCGCGATGGAAGAAGGTCTGCGCTTCGCAATCCGCGAAGGTGGCCGTACCGTCGGCGCCGGCGTGGTTGCGAAGATCATCGAGTAATTCGAGTAGAATACTCGGCTTGCTGTAGAAGTTGATGTACCCAGGGACCGTTCTCGCGACACCTTGTCGCGGGTCGGTCCCGCGCTCTTTATATCGTTTGGCGGCGCAAGTCCGCCTCGCTCTTTTCAAGGAATTGTCATGCAGAACCAAAAGATCCGTATTCGCCTGAAGGCTTTCGACTATCGCCTGATCGACCAGTCGGCTGCTGAAATCGTCGACACGGCGAAGCGGACGGGTGCAATCGTTCGTGGCCCGGTGCCGCTGCCCACGCGCATCCAGCGTTTCGACATCCTGCGTTCGCCGCACGTCAACAAGACGTCGCGCGATCAGCTCGAAATCCGCACGCACCTGCGCCTGATGGACATCGTCGACCCGACGGACAAGACCGTTGACGCGCTGATGAAGCTGGACCTCCCGGCTGGCGTGGACGTCGAAATCAAGCTGCAGTAAGAGCCTCGAGCGCTGCCAGAATCTTCTGGTGGCGCTAAGTCTTTGATTGCTTGCGGAAAACGAAGAAGGACGTTATACTTGACGTCTTTTCGCGCGTTTGCGCAAAAAATCGGTGTGTCCCTTTCGGGCCTTTACCTCGAAAACATGCCGGTACTTTGTAAATTAGCCCCGACCAATCGCAGTCGGGAATGGAGAAAACGATGAGCCTTGGACTCGTAGGTCGCAAGGTTGGCATGACCCGTATCTTCACGGCCGAAGGGGATTCGATTCCCGTGACCGTGCTGGACGTGTCCGACAACCGCGTGACGCAGATCAAGACTGTAGAAACCGACGGCTACACGGCCGTGCAGGTTACTTTCGGTACGCGCCGTGCATCGCGCGTGACGAAGCCGCTCGCAGGTCATCTCGCCAAAGCTGGCGTTCAAGCCGGTGAAATCCTCAAGGAATTCCAGATCGACGCCGCTAAGGCCGCCGAACTGTCCGCTGGCGCTGTGATCGGTGTGGAACTCTTCGAAGAAGGCCAGAAGATCGACGTGCAAGGCACCTCGATCGGTAAGGGCTACGCCGGTACCATCAAGCGTTACAACTTCGCTTCGGGTCGTGCTTCGCACGGTAACTCGCGCTCGCACAATGTGCCGGGCTCGATCGGTATGGCGCAGGATCCGGGTCGCGTGTTCCCGGGTAAGCGCATGACCGGTCACATGGGTGACGAAACCGTGACGGTGCAAAACCTCGAAATCGCCCGTATCGACGCAGAGCGCAAGCTGCTGCTGGTCAAGGGTGCTGTCCCGGGTGCAAAGGGCGGCAAGGTTTTCGTGACGCCCGCCGTCAAGGCGCGCGCCAAGAAAGGAGCGCAATAATGGAACTGAAGCTCCTGAACGCTAATGGTCAGGAAGGCGCAGCTGTCAACGCGTCGGACGTCGTGTTCGGCCGTGACTACAACGAAGCGCTGATCCACCAGATCGTTATCGCCTACCAGGCGAACGCGCGCAGCGGTAACCGCGCGCAGAAGGACCGCGAACAGGTCAAGCACACCACCAAGAAGCCGTGGCGTCAGAAGGGTACGGGCCGCGCTCGTGCCGGTATGTCGTCGAGCCCGCTGTGGCGTGGCGGTGGTCGCATCTTCCCGAATTCGCCGGAAGAAAACTTCTCGCACAAGGTCAACAAGAAGATGCATCGCGCAGGTCTCTGCTCGATCTTCTCGCAGCTGGCCCGCGAAGGCCGTATCTCGGTTGTCGAAGAGCTTTCGCTCGAAGCGCCGAAGACGAAGCTGCTGGCCGAAAAGTTCAAGGCCATGGGTCTCGAATCCGTGCTGGTCATCACCGACACGGTCGACGAGAACCTGTATCTCGCGTCGCGCAACCTGCCCCACGTGGCAGTCGTTGAGCCGCGTTTTGCCGACCCGCTCTCGCTGATCTACTTCAAGAAGATCCTGATCACGAAGGCAGCGGTCGCCCAGATCGAGGAGTTGCTGTCATGAGCGAGATTCGCAAGAACGATCATCGTTTGATGCAGGTCCTGCTCGCACCGGTGATCTCCGAAAAGGCGACGCTGGTTGCGGAGAAGAACGAACAAGTCGTCTTCGAAGTCGCGCCGGACGCGAACAAGCAGGAAGTCAAGGCTGCTGTCGAGCTGCTGTTCAAGGTGGAAGTCGAGTCCGTCAACGTGCTGGTCCAGAAGGGCAAAGCCAAGCGCTTTGGCCGCTTCAACGGCAAGCGCAAGGACGTGAAGAAGGCGTATGTCTGCCTGAAGCCCGGCCAGGAAATCAACTTTGAAGCGGAGGCCAAGTAATCATGGCAATCGTGAAAGTTAAGCCGACCTCGCCGGGTCGCCGCGCGATGGTCAAGATCGTCAACAAGGACCTCCATAAGGGCGCGCCGTTCGCGGCACTGCTCGAAAAGAAGTCCTCGACGGCTGGCCGTAACAACAACGGTCGCATCACGACGCGTCACCAGGGTGGTGGTCACAAGCAGCACTACCGTGTGATCGATTTCCGTCGTACGAAGGATGGCATCGCCGCGAAGGTGGAGCGTCTCGAGTATGACCCGAACCGTAGCGCGAACATTGCGCTGGTTCTTTACGCAGACGGCGAGCGCCGCTACATCATCGCGCCGAAGGGCGTGACGGTTGGCACGCAGCTGATGTCGGGTTCGGAAGCGCCGATCCGTGCAGGCAACACGCTGCCGATCCGCAACATTCCGGTCGGTACGACGATCCACTGCATCGAAATGCTGCCGGGCAAGGGCGCGCAAATGGCGCGTTCGGCTGGCACGTCGGCAATGCTGCTGGCACGTGAAGGCGTCTACGCGCAGGTTCGTCTGCGTTCGGGCGAAATCCGCCGCGTGCACGTCGAATGCCGGGCAACGATCGGTGAAGTCGGCAACGAAGAGCACAGCCTCCGTCAAATCGGTAAGGCTGGCGCGAACCGCTGGCGCGGTATCCGCCCGACGGTCCGTGGCGTTGCAATGAACCCGGTCGACCACCCGCACGGTGGTGGCGAAGGCAAGACTGCGGCTGGTCGCGACCCGGTGAGCCCGTGGGGCACGCCGACGAAGGGCTATCGCACCCGCAGCAACAAGCGCACGACGAGCATGATCGTCCAGCGCCGTCACAAGCGTTAAGGAGTAGGCAATGGCACGTTCTATTAAGAAAGGTCCGTTCTGCGACGCCCATTTGCTGAAGAAGGTTGAGGCGGCTGCAGCTACGCGCGACAAGAAACCGATCAAGACCTGGTCGCGTCGTTCGACGATTCTGCCGGACTTCATCGGCCTGACGATTGCCGTGCACAACGGCCGTCAACACGTTCCGGTGTATGTCACGGAAAACATGGTCGGCCACAAGCTTGGCGAGTTCGCATTGACCCGTACGTTCAAGGGTCACGCGGCCGACAAGAAGGCCAAGAAATAAGGGGCAATCAAGATGGAAGTGAAGGCAATTCATCGCGGTGCCCGCATCTCGGCGCAGAAGACGCGCCTTGTGGCTGACCAGATCCGCGGTCTGCCGGTCGACAAGGCACTGAACGTTCTGACGTTCTCGCCGAAGAAAGCGGCTGGCATCGTGAAAAAGGTTGTGCTCTCGGCGATCGCAAACGCGGAACACAACGAAGGTGCTGACATCGACGAGCTCAAGATCAAGAGCATCTACGTCGACAAGGCAGCTTCGCTGAAGCGTTTCACCGCGCGCGCCAAGGGCCGCGGCAACCGCATCGAGAAGCAATCCTGTCACATCACTGTGACGGTCGGGAATTAAGGAGCCATACGATGGGACAGAAAATTCATCCGACTGGCTTCCGTTTGGCCGTCAGCCGCAATTGGGCTTCGCGTTGGTACGCGAACAACAACAATTTCGCGGCGATGTTGAAGGAAGACATCGGTGTTCGTGAATACCTGAAGAAGAAGCTGAAGAACGCTTCGGTGGGCCGTGTTGTGATCGAGCGTCCGGCAAAGAACGCTCGCATCACGATTTACAGCTCGCGCCCGGGTGTGGTGATCGGCAAGAAGGGCGAGGACATCGAACTCCTCAAGGCCGAACTCCAGAAGCGCATGGGCGTTCCGGTTCACGTGAACATCGAAGAAATCCGCAAGCCGGAAACCGATGCTCAACTGATCGCCGATTCGATCACGCAGCAGCTCGAGCGCCGCATCATGTTCCGTCGCGCAATGAAGCGCGCGATGCAGAACGCGATGCGTCTGGGTGCCCAGGGCATCAAGATCATGAGCGCCGGCCGTCTGAACGGTATCGAAATCGCACGTACCGAGTGGTACCGCGAAGGTCGAGTGCCGCTTCACACGCTGCGTGCTGACATCGACTACGCAACCTCGGAAGCGAAGACGACGTACGGCATCATCGGCGTGAAGGTTTGGGTCTACAAGGGCGACACGCTCGGCCGCAACGACGCACCGGTGGTGGAAGAAGTCGCCGAAGAAAAGCGTCCGCGCCGCAACGCGCGTCCGGGCGATCGTCGTCCGCGCCGTGATGGTGAAGGCGCACCGGGTGCCCGTCGTGGCGCACCGCGCCGTGGCGCCGGCGGTGACGGCAAGAGTGGAGAATAACGATGCTGCAACCGAAACGCAGGAAGTATCGCAAAGAGCAGAAGGGTCGTAACACCGGCGTCGCAACGCGCGGCAACGCAGTTTCGTTCGGTGAATACGGTCTGAAGGCTATCGGTCGTGGTCGCCTGACCGCGCGTCAGATTGAAGCAGCGCGTCGTGCAATGACGCGTCACATCAAGCGTGGCGGCCGCATCTGGATCCGTATCTTCCCGGACAAGCCGATCTCGCAGAAGCCGGCGGAAGTGCGTATGGGTAACGGTAAGGGTAACCCTGAGTACTACGTCGCCGAGATTCAGCCGGGCAAGATGCTGTATGAAATGGATGGTGTGTCCGAAGAACTGGCCCGTGAAGCCTTCCGTCTGGCTGCAGCCAAGCTGCCGCTGAAGACGGTCTTCATGGTTCGCCAGCTCGGCGCCTAAGGAGTGATTGATGAAGGCATCTGAACTTCTTCAGAAAGACAAGGCCGCGCTCGACAAAGAGCTGTCGGACCTCTTGAAGGCGCAATTCGGCCTGCGCATGCAACTCGCGACCCAGCAGCTCACGAACACGAGCCAGCTGAAGAAGGTCCGTCGCGACATCGCGCGTGTGCGGACCGTCCTGACTCAGAAGGCGAACCAGAAATGAACGAAAGCGTGAAAACCTCGCTTAAGCGGACGCTGGTCGGCAAGGTCGTCAGCAACAAGATGGACAAGACGGTCACCGTCCTGGTCGAGCGCCGCGTCAAGCACCCGATCTACGGCAAGTACGTCGTGCAGTCGAAGAAGTACCACGCTCACGACGAAGCGAACACGTACAACGAGGGTGACCTCGTTGAAATCCAGGAAACCCGTCCTCTCTCGAAGACGAAGGCCTGGACCGTGTCGAAGCTGATCGAAGCAGCACGCGTCATCTAAAACGTGACGCTACACCCCGGGGAGCCATTTCCCGGGGTGTAGAAGTAGTTGAAATCGCTAAAGATTTCGCTTGCGAGGCCAAGATTGTCTGGTTATAATCTTGGTCTTCCCTCCTTTCAGGTTTGCTGTTGGCAAAGCAGCAGGCGGATGTAGGTGGGGAAGCAGATTCGGGCGCCAGTCCGGGTTAGCAAGATTCACCGGAATGCGATGGCCGGTTTCGTTTGCCGTCGCTGCTGTTCTTACCCAAGCAGCTGAGCGGTCGTTCTAGTGGCGGCGCGGCTGACGGGACCAAGACTGACCGGATGTGCCATGGTGGCGCGACCGGATTAAGTTGGGAAAGATAAACCATGATCCAGACCGAAACTCGGCTTGAAGTGGCCGACAACACGGGTGCACGTGAAGTCCTGTGCATCAAGGTGCTCGGCGGCTCGAAGCGTCGTTATGCCAGCATTGGCGACATCATCAAGGTGAGCGTCAAGGAAGCAACGCCGCGCGGGCGCGTTAAAAAGGGCGAAATCTACAACGCTGTTGTGGTTCGCACTGCGAAGGGCGTGCGCCGTCAAGACGGCTCGCTGATCAAGTTCGATGGCAACGCCGCCGTGCTTTTGAATACCAAGCTTGAGCCGATCGGCACCCGCATTTTCGGGCCGGTTACGCGTGAGCTGCGTAGCGAACGATTCATGAAGATCGTTTCGCTGGCGCCGGAAGTGCTGTAAGGAGTCGCGATGAACAAGATTCGCAAGGGTGACGAAGTTATCGTCATCACCGGTAAAGACAAAGGCAAGCGCGGCGTCGTGCTGGCTATGGGCGACGAGCGCGTCACTGTCGAAGGCGTCAATATCGTCAAGAAGCACGTGAAGCCGAACCCGATGAAGGGTACGACGGGCGGTGTGGAAGCCAAGACGATGCCGCTGCAGATTTCGAACGTCGCACTGGTCGACGCGAACGGTAAGCCGTCGCGCGTGGGCATCAAGGTCGAAGGGGACAAGAAAGTTCGTTTCCTGAAGACGACCGGTGCTGTTCTGAGCGCCTGACGCTGCGGAGTAAAAAATGGCACGTTTGCAAGAATTTTATAAAGAGAAGGTCGTTCCTGGCCTGATCGAGAAGTTCGGTTACAAGTCGGTCATGGAAGTGCCGCGCCTCACCAAGATCACCCTGAACATGGGTGTTGGTGAAGCCGTCGCTGACAAGAAGGTCCTCGAGCACGCCGTTGGCGACCTCACGAAGATCGCCGGCCAGAAGCCCGTCATCACGAAGTCGCGCAAGGCAATCGCCGGCTTCAAGATTCGCGAGAGCTACCCGATCGGCACGATGGTTACCCTGCGTGGCAATGCCATGTACGAATTCCTGGACCGTTTCGTGACGGTTGCGCTCCCCCGCGTGCGCGACTTCCGTGGCGTGTCGGGCAAGGCGTTCGACGGCCGTGGTAACTACAACATCGGTGTGAAAGAGCAGATCATTTTCCCCGAAATCGACTACGACAAGATCGACGCGCTGCGTGGGCTGAACATCAGCATCACGACGACCGCGAAGACCGACGAAGAAGCAAAGGCACTGCTCGCCGGCTTCAAGTTCCCGTTCAGAAACTGAGGTTACCGTGGCTAAACTGGCACTGATCGAACGTGAAAAGAAGCGCGCTCGTCTGGCAGCGAAATTTGCGCCGAAGCGCGCATCGCTGAAGGCGATCATCGACGACCAAAGCAAGTCGGAAGAAGAGCGTTACGCAGCTCGCCTCGAACTGCAACAACTGCCCCGCAACTCGAACCCGACCCGCAAGCGTAACCGCTGCGCGATCACGGGTCGTCCGCGTGGCACGTTCCGCAAATTCGGTCTCGCACGTAACAAGATTCGTGAAATCGCGTTCCGTGGTGAGATCCCTGGCATCACCAAGGCGAGCTGGTAATAGGAGAAACATAAATGAGCATGAGTGATCCTATCGCCGATATGCTGACTCGCATCCGCAATGCGCAGATGGTCGAGAAGGTTTCGGTTGCTATGCCCTCGTCGAAAGTGAAGATTGCGATTGCGCAGGTTCTGAAGGACGAAGGTTATATCGACGACTTCGCGGTGAAAACCGAAGGTGCGAAGTCGGAATTGAACATCGCGTTGAAGTACTACGCTGGCCGTCCCGTTATCGAGCGCATCGAACGCGTCTCGAAGCCGGGTCTGCGCGTGTACCGCGGCCGCAACGACATCCCGCAGGTCATGAATGGCCTGGGCGTTGCGATCGTGTCGACGCCCAAGGGTGTGATGACGGACCGCAAGGCGCGCGCTACTGGCGTCGGCGGCGAAGTTATCTGCTACGTCGCTTAAGGCCTAAGGAGAAGAAACATGTCTCGAGTAGGTAAGAGTCCGGTCGCGCTGCAAGGCGCAGAAGCGACGCTCAGCGACGAGAAGATTACCGTCAAGGGCGCGCTGGGTACGATTTCGCAAGCCGCGAACCGCCTCGTGAAGGTGGTGAACGACAACGGCGCGCTCAAGTTTGAGCCGACCGACGACAGCCGCGAAGCCAATGCGATGTCGGGCACGATGCGCGCGATCGTCGCGAACATGGTGCAAGGCGTGACGAAGGGTTTTGAGCGCAAGCTGACGCTGGTTGGCGTCGGCTACCGTGCTCAAGCGCAAGGCGACAAGCTGAACCTGTCGCTGGGTTTCTCGCACCCTGTGGTGCACCAGATGCCGGAAGGCATCAAGGCCGAAACCCCGTCGCAAACGGAAATCGTGATCAAGGGGATCGACAAGCAGAAAGTCGGCCAAACCGCTGCAGAAGTGCGCGGTTATCGCCCGCCTGAGCCCTACAAGGGCAAGGGTGTGCGTTACGCCGACGAGGTCGTGATCCTCAAAGAAACGAAGAAGAAGTAAGGGTGCGCAATCATGGATAAGACTCAATCTCGCCTGCGCCGCGCTCGTCAGACGCGTCTCAAGATCGCTGAGCTGCAGGTCGCGCGTCTGGCCGTGCATCGCACGAACACGCACATCTATGCGCAAGTGTTCTCGCCCTGCGGCACCAAGGTGCTGGCCAGCGCGTCGACGCTTGAAGCTGAAGTGCGTGCGCAACTGGCTGACCAGTCGGGCAAGGGCGGCAACGTCGCCGCAGCCTCGCTGATCGGCAAGCGTATTGCAGAAAAGGCTAAGGCCGCCGGCATCGAATCCGTCGCCTTTGACCGCTCGGGTTTCCGCTATCACGGCCGCGTCAAGGCGCTGGCTGATGCTGCGCGCGAAGCCGGGCTCAAGTTCTAAGGAAGGAATTCGTCATGGCAAAGATGCAAGCGAAAGTTCAGGCTGACGAACGCGACGACGGCCTTCGCGAAAAAATGATTTCGGTCAATCGCGTGACCAAGGTCGTGAAGGGTGGCCGTATTCTCGGCTTCGCCGCACTGACCGTGGTTGGTGACGGTGATGGCCGCGTCGGTATGGGCAAGGGCAAGTCGAAGGAAGTGCCCGTTGCTGTCCAGAAGGCGATGGAACAAGCTCGCCGCAACATGTTCAAGGTGCCCCTGAAGAACGGCACCCTGCAACACGAAGTGCACGGCAAGCACGGCGCATCGGTCGTCCTCCTCGCTCCGGCGAAGGCAGGTACGGGCGTGATCGCCGGCGGCCCGATGCGCGCCGTGTTCGACGTGATGGGCGTGCAGAACGTCGTGGCCAAGAGCCACGGTTCGACGAACCCGTACAACCTCGTTCGTGCCACGCTGGACGGTCTGCGCAAGCAGTCGACCCCGGCTGACATCGCGGCGAAGCGCGGCAAGTCCGTCGAAGACATTCTGGGCTAAGGGTGGGCACCATGTCTGAAAAAACTGTCAAGGTTCAGCTCGTCAAGAGCCTGATTGGGACCCGCGAAACGCACCGCGCCACCGTGCGCGGTCTCGGCCTGCGCCGCCTGAACTCGGTCTCCGAGCTGCAGGACACGCCGGCTGTGCGCGGCATGATCAACAAGGTCTCGTACCTCGTCAAGGTCATCGGCTAAGCGCTCGACCAGGACTCCAGGAGTTGAAAATGGAATTGAATAACCTGAAGCCGGCAGAAGGCGCGAAGCACGCTAAGCGTCGCGTCGGTCGCGGCATCGGCTCCGGCCTCGGCAAGACCGCTGGCCGTGGTCACAAGGGTCAGAAATCGCGTTCGGGCGGCTTCCACAAGGTTGGCTTCGAAGGCGGTCAAATGCCGCTGCAGCGTCGTCTGCCGAAGCGCGGCTTTACCTCGCTGACGAAGGAATTCGTCGGTGAAGTGCGCCTCGCCGACATCGAGAAGCTGCCGGTCGACGAAATCGATCTGCTGGCTCTCAAGCAGGCAGGCCTCGTGGGCGAACTGACCCGTAGCGCAAAGATCATCGCCACCGGCGAGATCAAGCGCAAGGTCGTCGTGAAGGGTCTGGGTGCGACGAAGAATGCGCGTGCTGCGATTGAAGCAGCAGGCGGTTCTTTTGCCGAGTGATTGTGAGTGGTGCGCGCGGGCTTGCCCGCCGTCACTAACATCTGCATCGGAGAAGGTACTTGGCTAACAGCCCGAGTCTCGCAAAAACCGGTCGCAGCGCACCGAAGTTCGGCGACCTGCGCCGGCGTGCAGTGTTCCTGCTGCTGGCGTTGGTCGTTTATCGTATCGGCGCGCATATTCCGGTTCCGGGTATCGATCCGGACCAACTGGCGAAGCTCTTCCAGAGCCAGTCGGGCGGCATCCTTGGCATGTTCAACATGTTCTCGGGTGGCGCACTGTCGCGGTTCACGATCTTCGCGCTGGGTGTGATGCCGTATATCTCGGCGTCGATCATCCTGCAGCTGATGGCAATTGTTTCGCCGCAGCTGGAAGCGCTGAAGAAAGAAGGGCAGGCTGGGCAACGCAAGATCACGCAGTACACGCGGATCTTCACGGTGGTGCTGGCGACGTTTCAGGCGTTCGGCATCGCGGTCGCGCTGGAAAACCAGCCCGGCCTCGTGATCGATCCGGGCATGGTGTTCCGCTTGACGACGGTCGTGACGCTCGTAACGGGCACGATGTTCCTGATGTGGCTTGGTGAGCAGATCACGGAACGCGGGCTTGGCAACGGTATCTCGATCATCATCTTTGGCGGGATCGCGGCAGGCTTCCCGAATGCGCTCGGTGGTCTTTTCGAACTGGTTCGCACCGGCTCGATGAGCATCATCTCGGCGATCATCGTGGTCGTTCTGATCGCAGCCGTGACGTACCTGGTGGTGTTCATCGAACGCGGCCAGCGCAAGATCCTCGTGAACTATGCGAAGCGTCAGGTCGGTAACAAGATTTACGGCGGGCAGTCGTCCCACCTGCCGCTCAAGCTGAACATGTCGGGTGTGATTCCGCCGATCTTCGCGTCGTCGATCATCCTGTTCCCGGCAACTATCCTGAACTGGTTCAGTTCGGGGTCGCGAACCGGCTGGTTTGCGGACACGCTGCACAATGTGGCCGAAGCCCTCAAGCCTGGCCAGCCCGTGTACGTGTTGCTGTACGCGTTGGCGATCGTGTTCTTCTGCTTCTTCTACACCGCACTGGTGTTCAACAGCAGGGAAACGGCCGACAACCTGAAGAAAAGTGGCGCGTTCGTACCTGGCATCCGCCCGGGCGATCAGACGGCACGCTATATCGACCGCATCCTCACGCGTCTGACGCTGGCCGGTGCGATCTATATCGTGTTCGTTTGCCTGCTGCCGGAGTTTCTGGTGCTGCGCTGGAACGTGCCGTTTTATTTTGGTGGAACGTCGCTGCTGATCATTGTCGTCGTCACAATGGACTTCATGGCGCAGGTGCAGTCGTACGTGATGTCGCAACAATATGAATCGCTGCTCAAGAAGGCCAACTTCAAGGGCGGCGGCGTCCCGATGCGTTGAAAGGACCTATGGCCAAAGACGATGTAATCCAGATGCAAGGCGAGGTGATCGAAAACCTCCCCAACGCTACCTTCCGGGTGAAGCTGGAAAACGGCCATGTCGTTCTGGGACATATTTCCGGAAAGATGCGGATGCACTACATCCGCATTCTCCCGGGCGACAAGGTGACGGTTGAGTTGACGCCTTACGATCTGTCGCGTGCGCGGATCGTGTTCCGGGCGAAGTGATTTAGGAAAAAGGGTAATATCATGAAAGTGATGGCATCGGTAAAGCGCATTTGCCGCAACTGCAAAATCATCAAGCGCAACGGCGTCGTTCGCGTGATCTGCAGCTCGGACCCGCGCCACAAGCAGCGCCAAGGCTGATTAGCGCGCTTGCGCTTTTTGTTTGAGGAAAAACAATGGCTCGTATTGCAGGGGTTAACATCCCGAACCACCAGCACACTGAAATCGGCCTGACGGCAATTTTCGGTGTTGGCCGCACGCGTTCGCGCAACATCTGCGTGTCCGCCGGTGTGCCGTTCAACAAGAAGGTCAAGGACCTGAACGACGCGGATCTGGAAAAGCTGCGTGAGGAAGTGGGCAAGTTTGTCGTCGAAGGCGATCTCCGCCGTGAAGTGACGATGAACATCAAGCGCCTGATGGACCTCGGCTGCTACCGCGGCGTGCGCCATCGCAAGGGCCTGCCCCTGCGTGGCCAGCGTACGCGTACCAACGCACGTACGCGTAAGGGTCCGCGCCGCGCAGCACAGTCGCTGAAGAAGTAAGCGGAACTGAAAGTTACAGGAAAACGTAATGGCTAAGGCTTCGAACAACTCCGCGGCGCAACGCGTTCGCAAGAAGGTTAAGAAGAACGTCGCCGAGGGCGTGGTTCACGTTCACGCGTCGTTCAACAACACCATCATCACGATTACCGACCGTCAAGGCAACGCGCTTGCCTGGGCAACGTCGGGCGGTCAGGGCTTCAAGGGCTCGCGTAAGTCGACGCCCTTCGCAGCTCAGGTCGCAGCTGAATCGGCTGGCCGTGTAGCGATGGAATACGGCGTCAAGAACCTCGAAGTGCGGATCAAGGGCCCCGGTCCTGGCCGCGAATCGGCGGTGCGCGCGCTGCATGGTCTTGGCATCAAGATCACCGCGATCTCCGACGTGACGCCGGTTCCGCACAACGGCTGCCGTCCGCCGAAGCGCCGCCGCATCTAAGGCGTCGTTTTAGCCGAATGCCTGAGCCGCCGGAAACGGCGACCCAGGCTCTCGGCGTTATTGAATTGACTAAGCCCACCGTTCGGCTCAAAGGGCCGGACTAGCGCGATACCGCGGGTTTTCCCACTAAGGTTTCGCGTGATCAATTATCGAAGGAAAGCAACGTGGCACGTTATATCGGCCCGAAGGCCAAGCTGTCCCGCCGTGAAGGCACCGACCTCTTCCTGAAGAGCGCGCGCCGCTCGCTCGCCGACAAGTGCAAGCTCGACAGCAAGCCGGGTCAGCACGGCCGCACCTCGGGCGCGCGCACGTCCGACTACGGCACGCAGCTTCGCGAAAAGCAAAAAGTGAAGCGCATCTACGGCGTGCTCGAGCGCCAGTTCCGCCGCTACTTCGCGGAAGCTGACCGCATCAAGGGCAACACCGGCGAAAACCTGCTGCAACTGCTCGAATCGCGTCTCGACAACGTCGTGTACCGCATGGGCTTCGCATCGACCCGCGCTGAAGCGCGCCAGCTCGTGGGCCACAAGGCTCTCACGCTGAACGGCGTCGTCGCGAACATCCCGTCGATGCAAGTGAAGGCTGGCGACGTCGTCGCGATTCGCGAAAAGGCGAAGAAGCAGGCGCGTATCGTCGAAGCCCTCTCGCTCGCAGAGCAAGGCGGCATGGCAGGTTGGGTGTCGGTCGACGCGAAGAAGTTCGAAGGCACGTTCAAGGGCATGCCTGAGCGCAGCGACATCGCTGGCGACATCAACGAAAGCCTGATCGTCGAATTGTATTCGCGGTAATCGGATTGACGGCCGGGGTAACCTCTGTGCTTCGCGCAGGAGGCGGCCTCGGCCGTTTTTTTCAGGTTGTTGCCATCTCAGCCTTATCGGTGTAACGAGCCGAGGGTATTGAAAAGGAAAACCTATGCAAACCAGTTTGTTGAAACCCAAGATCATCGCTGTGGAATCGCTCGGCGACAACCACGCGAAAGTGGTCATGGAGCCGTTCGAACGCGGTTATGGCCACACCTTGGGTAACGCGCTCCGGCGCGTGCTGCTGTCGTCGATGGTGGGCTACGCGCCGACCGAAGTGACGATCGCAGGCGTCGTGCACGAATACTCGACGCTCGATGGTGTGCAAGAGGATGTGGTCAACCTGCTGCTGAACCTCAAGGGTGTCGTTTTCAAGTTGCATAACCGTGACGAAGTGACGGTTACGCTGCGCAAGGAAGGCGAAGGCGTTGTCACCGCTGGCGACATCGAACTCTCGCACGACTGCGAAGTGATCAACCCGGATCACGTGGTTGCGCGTCTGACGAAGGGCGGCAAGCTCGACGTGCAGATCAAGATCGAAAAGGGCCGTGGCTACGTGCCGGGCAACGTGCGCCGTTACGGCGAAGAGTCGGCCAAGATCATCGGCCGCATCGTGCTGGACGCGTCGTTCTCGCCGGTTCGCCGCGTGAGCTACGCCGTGGAAAGCGCGCGTGTCGAACAGCGTACCGACCTCGACAAGCTCGTGATGAACATCGAAACCAACGGCGTGATCTCGCCTGAGGAAGCGATCCGCCAGTCGGCCCGCATCCTCGTGGATCAGCTGTCGGTGTTCGCGGCACTGGAAGGCACGGAAACGGCCGCGGAAGCGCCTTCGCGCGCACCGCAGATCGACCCGATCCTGCTGCGTCCGGTGGACGATCTCGAACTCACGGTTCGCTCGGCGAACTGCCTGAAGGCCGAGAACATCTACTACATCGGCGATCTGATCCAGCGCACCGAGAACGAGCTGCTCAAGACCCCGAACCTGGGTCGCAAGTCGCTCAACGAGATCAAGGAAGTGCTCGCTTCGCGCGGTCTCACGCTTGGCATGAAGCTCGAAAACTGGCCGCCGGCTGGTCTCGACAAGTAAGAAGTCTGGCACGGACGCGGATTTTCCTTTAAAATCCGCGTCTTGCCTTTTTCACGTACCGGCCCGTGCCTTAGTCGGGGTTGCCAAACCCGCGAGGCGATAGAAGAGCTGGACCAAAACTTTGTTTCAAGGAAATTGAAATGCGTCACCGTCATGGTCTGCGGAAACTGAACCGCACGAGCAGCCACCGTCTGGCAATGCTCCGTAACATGTCCAACTCGCTCATCGAGCACGAAGTCATCAAGACGACGCTGCCGAAGGCGAAGGAACTCCGTAAGGTTGTCGAGCCCCTCATCACGCTGGGCAAGAAGCCGTCGCTCGCAAACCGTCGTCTGGCGTTCAACCGCCTGCGCGATCGTGACTCGGTCACGAAGCTGTTCGACGTGCTCGGTCCGCGTTTCGCGAACCGTCCGGGCGGCTACCTGCGTATCCTGAAGTTCGGTTTCCGTGTTGGCGACAACGCACCGATGGCACTGGTCGAACTGCTCGACCGTCCGGAAGTCGCGGAAGAGAACATCCAGGAAGCGGAATAAGCTTTCCGTCGCTTGATCCCCGGATTGAGCGGCACGCAAAAAAAGCCAGGCCTAGCCTGGCTTTTTTGTTTTCGGGCGTGGAAGAAATCGCTCCGAACCGTGTTTGCCGGTTGCAGTCCCCTTTTGCCACACGGTGCACTAGAGAAGCCGATCGGCGCCGATGGTACGATTACGTTCTGCCCCGAAGCCCGTTTGCTCCCGCACGCGGGCGCCACGCCGGAGTTCGTCGTGACCCTCAATGTGACCCTGATGCTGACTACGGTGCCCGACGAGGGCACCGCCGAAACGCTCGCCGCCGGGGCGCTCGCGCAGCGCCTCGCTGCGTGCGTGACGCGCCTGGGCGCCGTGCACTCGCAGTATCACTGGCAGGGCAACATCGAGTCGGGCAACGAGATCCAGCTGCTCTTCAAGACGAGCCTCGCCCGCGCGGCCGAGCTCGAACAGTTCATCCAGACCCAGCATCCCTACGAGACGCCCGAGATTCTTTCGTGGCAAGCCACGGCGTCGAACGCCTACGGGCAATGGGTCAATGCCGAGACTCAGCGCACTCTTCATGTCTAACCGCTTCGATCGGCGCTCGCGCGCCGCGCCGTACGCTTCGCTGTCCGGCTTTCTCCTGCTCGTCTGCTGTCTGCTGCCGATGCTGTTTGGCACTTCGCTCGCGCGTGCGGCCGACGACGACTTCCTGCCGCCCGACCAGGCCTTCACGTTCAGCGCGAGCGAAGTGCCGGGCATGGTCGACGTGCACTTCAAGATCGCCGACGGCTACTACATGTACCGCGAGCGCTTCGCCTTCGCCGCGCGCAACGGGACGGCGCAGCTCGGCGAGGCGCAGATCCCGCCCGGCCACGTCAAGTTCGATCCGACCTTCCAGAAGAATGTCGAAACCTATCGAGGCGAGCTGACGATCCGCGTGCCGGTGCAAAAGGCGAGCGGTCCGTTCGATCTTGCGGTGACATCGCAGGGCTGCGCCGATGCGGGCATCTGTTATCCGCCCGCGGAACACGTGTTTCACGTAAGCGGCGCGGCGTTGCAGGCCGCTACGGCTGGCCAGAGCCCCGTGCCGGGCGCAGCGAACCCGACGCCCGCGCCCCAGCCGCAAACCAGCGCAGCACCCGCAGCAGGCGGTACCGACGAGCCCTGGTACGAGCGCGCCACGAGCGCCGACTACGCGCAATCGCTGTTGCAGGGCGGCGGCTTTTTCGCCGTGGTGGGCCTGTACTTCGTGGCCGGCATGGTGCTGAGCCTCTTGCCCTGCTCGTACCCGATGATCCCGATCCTCTCGGCGATCATCGTTGGTGAGGGTGCCCGCGTCACGCGCTCGCGCGGCTTCGCGCTCTCGTTCGTCTACGTGCTCGGCATGGCGCTCGTCTACACGGCGCTGGGTATTGCCGCTGCCCTGGTCGGCCAGAGCCTTGGCGCATGGCTGCAGAACCCGTGGGTGCTGGGCGTGTTCGCGGTGCTCCTCGCCGCGTTCGCCGTCATGCTGATTGCCGGCTACGACATCGCGCTGCCGCAGCGCTGGCAGGACGGCGCCTCGCGCGCCACCCAGGGCCGTTCCGGCGGCAAATTCGCCGCTGTCGCCGTGATGGGTGCGCTTTCCGCGCTCGTGGTGGGCGCCTGCATGACCGCGCCGCTCTTCGCGGTGCTGGCGTTCATCGCGCACACGGGCAACGCCGTGCTCGGCGGCGCGGCGCTCTTTGCGATGGGGCTGGGTCTTGGCGTCCCGCTGATGATCCTCGGCATCGGCGCGGGCTCGCTGCTGCCTCGCGCGGGCACGTGGATGGATGGCGTGAAGGTGTTCTTCGGCGTCGTGCTGCTGGCGGCCGCGCTGTGGATCGTCTGGCCGGTGCTCGGCGCCACCGCGCAGATGCTGCTCGCCGCCCTCTGGCTGCTGCTCGCGGCCGCCGCGCTTGGCCTCTTCACGCCGAACGCGGGTGCGGCCAACGTCTGGCGGCGCCTCGGGCGTGGTCTCGGCGCGGCGTTCGCGATCTGGGCCGCGACGCTGATCGTCGGTCTTGCGGCGGGTTCGACCGATCCGCTGCGTCCGCTCGCCGTGCTGGCCGCGCGCGTGGGCGGCGCGAGCGATATTGCCGCCGCCGGCGCGGCACAGTCCGCGGGCGCCAGCGAAGCGAACGCATTGGTCTTCGCGCCCGTGCGCTCGCCCGCGCAACTCGACGCGGCGCTGAAGACCGCGGGCAAGCCCTCGATGCTCGACTTCTACGCCGACTGGTGCGTGAGCTGCAAGGAAATGGAGAAGCTCACGTTCAGCGACCCGCGCGTGCAGGCGCGCCTCGCGGAGCTGGGGCTGCTGCGCGCCGATGTGACCGCCAACAATTCGGACGACCAGGCACTGCTCAAGCGCTTCGGCCTCTTCGGACCGCCGGGCATCATCTTCTTCGATACGCAAGGGCGTGAAGTGTTGCGCGTGGTCGGCTACGAGAACGCCGACCGGTTCCTCGCGCGCCTCGATCGCCTGACTGCGCCGGCGCCGCAAGCGCCGGCAGCGCCATCGGCCTGATCGGCGGCATGGCGCGCGCGTGAGAGCGCGCATCGGCCCAAAAGCAAAAAGGCACGTCCTCGGACGTGCCTTTTTTCATGCGATGCGTGCAGCGCTTACTTCTGTGCGCGCAGCAAACGCGCGGCGTCGAGCGCGAAATACGTGAGAATGCCGTCGGCGCCCGCGCGCTTGAACGCGAGCAGCGATTCCATCATCACCTTGTCGTGATCGAGCCAGCCGTTCTGCGCAGCGGCCTTGAGCATGGCGTACTCGCCGCTCACCTGGTACACGTAGGTCGGAAAGCGGAATTCGTCCTTCACACGGCGCACGATGTCGAGGTACGGCATGCCGGGCTTCACCATCACCATGTCGGCGCCTTCCTCGATGTCGAGGCGCACTTCGCGCAGCGCCTCGTCGGAGTTCGACGGGTCCATCTGGTAGGTCATCTTGTTGCCCTTGCCCAGATTCGACGCCGAGCCCACGGCATCGCGGAACGGACCATAGAACGCCGAAGCGTATTTGGCCGAGTACGCCATGATGCGCGTGTGGATGTGGTTCTCGCTTTCGAGCATCTCGCGAATCGCACCGATGCGCCCGTCCATCATGTCCGACGGCGCGACGATATCGACGCCGGCTTCCGCCTGCGCGCGCGCCTGCGCGACGAGGATCTCGATGGTCTCGTCGTTGATGACGTAACCGTTCTCGTCGAGCACGCCGTCCTGGCCGTGGCTCGTGTACGGGTCGAGCGCGACGTCGCAAAGCACGCCGAGGTCGGGGAAACGCTTCTTCAGTTCGCGCACGGCGCGCGGAATCACGCCGTCGGGGTTCGTCGCCTCGATGCCATCGGGCGTCTTGAGCGCCGGATCGACGACGGGGAAGAGCGAAAGCACCGGAATGCCGAGTTCGACGCACTGCTCGGCGACGCCCATCAGCAGATCGATCGACACGCGTTCGACGCCGGGCATCGACGGCACGGCTTCGCGCACGTTGTTGCCCGCAATGACGAATACGGGGTAGATCAGGTCGTTCGTGGTGAGGAGGTTTTCGCGCATCAGACGGCGCGAGAAATCGTCACGTCGCATGCGGCGCGGACGATGATGCGGATAGAAGCTCATGTCGGCGGATATCTTGAAACGGGATGGGTCCCGGAGCACAGGAAACTTTTCGGGACAATGGTATATCATACCGATCGAGCGAGGCGCCTGGCGCCGAGCTCCCCGCTTCTCCTCCCTGAGCGGGTGCCTGTCGTTTTTCGATAAGGCTGTTTAACCCGCCGGAAATCACGGCGGGTTTTTTTATGTGCGCCGAAAGCGCCGTAGCAAGGCCCCACGGCGCAAACCGGAGAGGGCGCTTGCGCCTGACATTAGCGTGGTCTGTGTGCGGTAGCGCACATAGCGAGGCGAATGCCGCGCCGGCCTTGTGAAAAGATCTGACGAAAGCGCGTGAAAAGCCCGGCAGTGTGGGCTTTTAGACGACTGAGGGCCTGCCTGAAGCGACTGGCCCGAGGGGTGTTATTCCGCTTGCGCGTCGGTTTCGCCGACAGATTCCTGCGGCACGATCCAGCTCTCGATCACGGCGTGCGCCTCGTCGAGCCCCACGCGCTTGAGTGCCGAAAAGAGCTGGGCGCTCAGCTTCCCTTCGTAGCCTTGCTTGCTGTATTCGTCCAACGCCTTGTTCGTCGTGCGCAGCGCGAGCACGCTTTCCTGACGCGTCAATTTGTCGCACTTCGTGAGGAGTGCGTGGATCGGTTTGCCCGTCGGCGCAAACCATTCGATCATGCGGCGGTCGAGGTCGGTGAGCGGGCGGCGGGCATCCATCATCAGGATGAGCCCCGAGAGCTGCGCGCGCGTTTGCAGATAGAGCGAAAGCAGCTGCTCCCAGTGTGCCTTCGCGGCTAACGGGACTTCGGCATAGCCGTAGCCGGGCAGGTCGACGAGATAGCCCGCTGGTTCGTCCGCGGGGCCGACTGAGAAGTAGTTGATATGCTGGGTGCGGCCCGGCGTCTTCGAGGCGAAGGCGAGCCGCTTCTGGTTGCACAGCAGATTGATGGCGGTGGACTTGCCGGCGTTCGAACGGCCGGCGAACGCCACCTCGGGCCGCGCCGTAGCGGGCAGGTCGCGCAGATGGTTCACCGTCGTGAAGAAGCGGGCTTGGTGCAGCAGGAAGGCCATCGGAAAAGGACCACAATGTGAGACAACGCGGCGGGTGGCCCGCCGGACCCGGACGCGCCCGGGATGGATTCTGGGATATCGGGGGCAGGCCCGACTGGCGCCGTGGCGCCTTGCGCGCTATTGTACAATGCGATGGTTTACTGAATACCAGTGAGGCCAGCGCGGGCCTTCGAGGTAGATCGGTCGCTGTCGTCCATTGCAGAACCTGATTCCCACAAGACGAAACAAGGTGCGCGAATGAATCGACTGGGCAAGTGCTTGAAGGTGTTCGAGAGTGCGATAGCGTCAGGTCTTACAGCAGGTCTATTCATGATGGCGGGGCAGGCAAGCGCGGCGGATCAGGGAACGCCGGCCAAGCCCGACGTCGCCCGGGGCCAAGTCATTGCTGCGCAGGTGTGCGCGGCCTGTCACGCGGCCGACGGTAACAGCACCGGCGGCGCGTATCCCAAGCTCGCCGGCCAGCACGCCGACTATCTCGTCAAGCAACTCAAGGACTTCAAACCGCAGCCCGGCGGCAAGCCGGCGGCGCGCGCAAACCCGATCATGGCCGGCTTCGCTGCCGCGCTGTCAGACCAGGATATGATCAACGTCGCAGCCTGGTTCGCCTCCCAGACACCCAAACCCGGCTACGCGCGCGACGCGAAGACCGTGCCGTTCGGCCAGTCGATCTGGCGTGGCGGCATCGCCGACAAGGGCGTGCCGGCCTGTGCGGCGTGTCACGGACCCACGGGCCAGGGTATTCCGATCCAGTATCCGCGCCTCTCGGGCCAGTGGTCGGAATATATCGTTGCACAGCTCAATGCTTTCCAGCAGGGCACGCGTAACAATAACGATCCGATGCGAACCATCGCGCACCGGCTCTCGGACGACGAGATCAAGGCCGTCGCCGATTACGCCGCCGGCCTGCATTGAGCGTAATCGGTTTGCCGCACGTTTGATCAGCAGTTTCACGGCGCGGCCGGCCGAAAAACAAGAAAAGGGTGAGGGCGTCGTCACGCCGACGGCGCGCCTGCACCCTTTTTTGCTGTAGCGCCTGATCGGCGAGAAGCCAGCAAGAGCGATAAAGCGGAGTTTGAATGAGCGTCACCACGCAGGGTTTGCAGTTGAATGTTCGCCAGAAGGCGGTGAAAGTCGCCGTCGAGCTGATCAGTTCGATGCGCTTCGCGATTGCGCTGCTCGTCGTGCTCGCCATTGCGAGCATCATCGGCACGGTGCTCACGCAGGACGACCCGTACCCGAACTACGTCAACCAGTTCGGCCCTTTCTGGGCCGATATCTTCCGCTCGCTGAGCCTCTACACGGTCTACAGCGCGTGGTGGTTCATGACGATCCTCGGCTTTCTCGTGGTGTCGGTCTCGCTGTGCGTGATCCGCAACGCGCCGAAGATGCTCGCCGACATGAAGAGCTGGAAAGACAAGGTCCGCGAAGGCAGCCTGCGCGCGTTCCATCACAAGGGCGAGTTCGCGGTGGAGGGCGGCACGCGTGAGCAAACGGCTGCCATGCTCGGCAAGCTGGCGGGGCGCATGGGCTACCGGTTCGTCACGCGCGAGAGCGATGGCGCCACGCTCATCGCGGCCAAGCGCGGTGCGCTCACGAAGATCGGCTACATCTTCGCGCACCTCGCGATCGTGATCATCTGCCTCGGCGGCCTGCTCGACAGCAATCTGCCGATCAAATTCCAGATGTGGCTGTTCGACAAGACGCCCATCCGCAGCAACGCGGTCATCAACGACATTGCCCCCGAGCACCGGCTCTCGCAGTCGAACCCGACCTTCCGCGGCTACGCCTGGGTGCCGGAGGGCCAGTTCGTTTCCACGGCCATCCTCAACCAGCCCGACGGTTCGCTGATCCAGGACCTGCCGTTCTCCATCCAGCTCAACAAGTTCATCGTCGATTACTACTCGACCGGCATGCCCAAGCTCTTTGCGAGCGACATCGTCGTGATCGACCACAAGACGGGCCAGCGCGTTCCGGCGCGCATCGAGGTGAACGAGCCGTTCGAATACGACGGCGTGTCGATCTATCAGTCGAGCTTCCAGGACGGCGGCTCGCAGATGTCGATGACGGCGTGGCCCATGTCGGGTGCAAGTGCGAAGACCTTCCCGTTCGGCGGCACGATCGGCAATTCGGCGCCGCTCGCGGTGCCTGCTGGCCAGGCGCTGCCGGGCGTGGATGGGCAGACGATCGAATTCGCGGACTTCCGCGCGATCAACGTCGAGAACATCTCGAATGGCAGCGGCGCGAACGACGCGCGCGGCGTGGCGCACCAGTCGCTCAAAGAAGCGTTCGACGAGCGCCTCGGCTCCGGTGCGAAGAGTTCGAAGCCGCTCGACCTGCATAACGTCGGCCCCTCGGTGCAGTACAAGGTGCGCGACAAGGACGGCCAGGCGCGCGAGTACAACAACTACATGCTGCCCGTGGACGTGGGCGGCGGCGATCGCATGTTCCTCGCGGGCATGCGCGAGAATCCCGACGATCCGTTCCGCTACCTGCGTATTCCCGCCGACAGCGGCGGCACGCCGAAGGAGTGGATGATGCTGCGCGCGGCCTTCGAGGACCCCGCATTGCGCGCGCAGGCCGCGAAGCGTTTCGCCGCGCGCTCAGTCCCCGCTTCGAACCGCGAGTTGCAACAGCATCTCGAGGACAGCGCCGATCGCGTCTTGACCCTTTTTGCGGGCTCGGACGCACCGCAGGCAGGTGCTGCGGGGGCTGCAGGTGCCGCAGGCGGCTTCCAGGCCGTGGCCGCGTTCATCGACAAGTCGGTGCCGAAGGAGCAGCAGGAAAAGGCGGCGAGCCTCCTGCTGCGCATGCTCGAGGGTGCGACATGGGACCTCTGGCAGCTCGCGCGCGAGCAGGCCGGCGAGCCCGACCTGAAGCCCGATGCCGACGCCGCGCGCTTCGTACAGGATTCGATCAACGCGATATCCGACAGCTTCCTGTATGGATCTCCTGTCTATCTACAGCTCGATTCATTCAAGCAGGTGCAAGCTTCGGTATTTCAGTTGACGCGCGCGCCGGGCAAGAAAGTCGTGTATCTTGGCAGCCTGTTGCTCGTGCTCGGCATCTTCTCGATGTTCTACGTGCGTGAGCGGCGTCTGTGGTTCTGGCTGAAGGACCGGAAGGGTCAGGACGGTCAGGACCACGGCGTCGACGTCATCATGGCGATGTCGACCGCCCGCCGTACCCTCGACTTCGAGAAGGAGTTCGCCCGTACCCGCGACGCGGTCGGCCGTGTGCTTGGCGCGGCGCCGCAAACGGGCGCCACGAACGATGCGGGCGACACGAACGGCAGCGGCACGGACCGTGCGCCCTGATTCACGCACGTGATTGCAGCCACTCACGATCAACACCGGTAAGCCCATGGACTTGTCTCAGGTTTCCCCCTCCGCGAAGGCCCGGCGCGCCGAACGTGCGCTGGTGGCCAATGCCGCTGTGGCGCACGGCGCCGCGAGTGCCCGCGATCCCCTCGCCGACGCCCTGTTCGACGAACGCCCCTTGCTGCGCCGCCTGACGGTGGTCGACTGGCTGTTCGCACTGGCGCTCGTGGCGGGCGCGGGCTTCGCGCTCTCGCGCTACCACGCGCACATGAACTACTACGACAAGCTGGTGCTCTGCGGCACGACGCCGGCGCTCGTCGTACTGGGCTGGCGCTGGAAGCCGGCGCGGCTGCTCATGGCCGGCATCGCGGTGCTCGCGCTTTTCGCGCTCCAGATCTACCAGGGCGATCTCGCGCGCGCGGATCAGACCTTCTTCCTCAAGTATTTCCTCTCGAGCCAGTCGGCCATTCTGTGGATGAGCGCGCTGTTCGTGCTCGCCACGCTGTTCTACTGGATCGGCCTGCTCTCGCGCTCGCCCTCGGGCGGCTCGATCGGCTCGAAGCTCACGTGGGCGGCGGTGCTCATGGGCTTCGTCGGCCTGATGGTGCGCTGGTACGAGTCCTACCTGATCGGCGCGGACGTCGGGCACATTCCCATCTCGAACCTCTACGAAGTGTTCGTGCTGTTCAGCCTCATCACCGCGCTCTTCTATCTGTATTACGAAAAGCACTACAACACGCGTGCGCTCGGCGCGTTCGTGCTGCTGGTGATCAGCGCGGCCGTGGGTTTCCTCATGTGGTACTCGATCTCGCGCGACGCGCAGCAGATCCAGCCGCTCGTGCCCGCGCTGCAGAGCTGGTGGATGAAGATCCACGTGCCGGCGAACTTCATCGGCTACGGCAGCTTCGCGCTTTCGGCCATGGTGGGCGTGGCGTACATCATGAAGGAGCGGGGCGTGCTGGCGGATCGTCTGCCCGCGCTCGAGGTGCTCGACGACGTCATGTACAAGTCGATCGCCGTGGGTTTCGCCTTCTTCACCATCGCGACCATTCTCGGCGCGCTGTGGGCGGCGCAGGCCTGGGGCGGCTACTGGAGCTGGGACCCGAAGGAAACCTGGGCGCTGATCGTGTGGCTCAACTACGCGGCCTGGCTGCATATGCGCCTCATGAAGGGCCTGCGAGGCGGCGTGGCGGCCTGGTGGGCGCTCACGGGTCTGCTCGTCACGACCTTCGCGTTCCTTGGCGTGAACATGTTCCTTTCTGGCCTGCACAGCTACGGCAAGCTGTAACCGAATCCACCCGCAAGACGAATTAACCGTCGGATGCCTCGCGCTCCGACGGTTTTTTTTCGTCCGCCGGGAAGTTTTCTGCGAATTGCGCGTTTGCCCGCTTGAGGTCATCCAGTCGATCCACGCCGTGCCCAGCACGGCAGGACGGGTCGAGATACGATCAATGTGCTGGCGGCGCACGCCACGCAAGAAGCAGGAGCAGCGATATGTGGATCAAGCGGAGCAGCAGGATCTTGCTCAACGGTGACGACATCCCCGCGAGCGAAATCACGCCGCAAAAGGTGTACGAACAGCGTCGGCGCATTCTGCGGGCTGCGGGCGCGCTCGCGCTCGGCGGCATCGCGGGGCCGTTCGCCGCGCGAGAGGCGCTTGCGGAATACGCCCCCGGCGACCCGAAGGCGCAGAAGCTCGCCGCGCCGACGAACACGAAGTTCGTCGCGCTCGACAAGGTCACGCCCTACAAGGACATCACGACCTATAACAACTTCTACGAATTCGGCACCGACAAGGGCGATCCGGCTCAAAACGCGCACACGCTGCGGCCGCGTCCGTGGAAGCTGAGCGTCGAGGGCGAGGTGAAGAACCCGAAGGTCTATGACATCGACGAGATCCTCAAGCTCGCGCCGCTCGAAGAGCGCGTGTACCGGCATCGTTGTGTGGAGGGCTGGTCGATCGTCGTGCCGTGGATCGGTGTTTCGCTTTCCGAACTGATCCGCCGTGCGCAGCCCACGGGCAACGCGCGCTACGTGCAGTTCATCACACTCGCCGACCCCTCGCAGATGCCGGGTCTCGCCGAGCCGATTCTCGACTGGCCGTATTCCGAAGGCCTGCGCATGGACGAAGCGATGAACCCGCTCACGCTGCTCACGGTGGGCCTCTACGGCCAGGTGCTGCCGAACCAGAACGGTGCGCCGGTGCGCGTGATCGTGCCGTGGAAGTACGGCTTCAAGAGCGCGAAGTCGCTTGTGAAGATCCGCTTCGTCGCGAACCAGCCGCCCACGAGCTGGAACAAGTACGCACCGAACGAGTACGGCTTTTATTCGAACGTGAATCCGAACGTCGATCACCCGCGCTGGAGCCAGGCCACGGAGCGGCGCATCGGCGAGGACGGCTTCTTCCAGCCCAAGCGCAAGACGCTCATGTACAACGGCTACGGCGATCTCGTGGCGTCGATGTACCAGGGCATGGATCTGCGCAAGAACTTCTGAGCAACGAGCTTGATGGAGCGAGAGATGGAATCGACGACGACACCGCAGGCCGCCGCGCGCGTGGGGGCGGGCGAGGCCCGTCCTGCGCGAAAGGCGGGTGCGGCGAGCGTGACGGGGCCGCGCTGGCTGCCGTGGGCGAAGGCGGCGGTGTTCGTCGCGGCGTTGTATCCGCTCGCGCGCCTCGTGCTGTTTGGCTTCACGGACGGGCTCGGTGCGAATCCGATCGAGTTCATCACGCGGTCCACGGGGCTCTGGACGCTGGTGTTCCTCTGCATCACGCTTGCGGTCACGCCGCTGCGACGACTCACGGGCTGGAATACGCTGCTCCGCTTTCGGCGCATGCTGGGCCTCTTCGCGTTTTTCTACGCGACGCTGCACTTCACGACCTACATCTGGTTCGACAAGTGGTTCGACGTTGCCGCGATGTTCAAGGACGTCGGCAAGCGGCCGTTCATCACGGTGGGTTTCGCGGCGTTCGTGCTGCTGATTCCGCTCGCCGTGACGTCCACGCGCGCGATGGCGCGCCGGCTCGGACGCCGCTGGCAGACGCTGCACCGGCTCATCTACGCGATCGGCGTGCTGGCGATCCTGCACTTCTGGTGGATGAAGGCGGGCAAGCACGACCTCGTGCTGCCCAAGCTCTACGGCGCGATCATGCTTGCGCTGCTCGGTTGGCGCGTGGCCGTGTGGCTGCTTGCGCGCTGGCGTGCTTCGCGCGCGGGTGCGGGCGCCGCGTAGGTGCACCGCGCGCAGGCAGGCAAATAAAAAGCGACGCCGTAGCGTCGCTTTTTTACATGGGCGAGCGGACGAAAGACTCAGTCCGGCAGCACGCGCTCGCTCGCGAATAACTGCGCCACGTTTTCGCGCTCGCGCGCGAGATGCACGCGCTTGCCGTCGACCATCACTTCGGCCGCGCGCGCACGCGTGTTGTAGTTCGAGCTCATCACGAAGCCGTATGCGCCCGCGGAGCGGATCGCGAGCACGTCGCCGGGTTCGATCGCGAGCGAGCGGGCGCGGCCCAGCCAGTCGCCGCTTTCGCACACCGGGCCGACCACGTCGTAGGTCTGCGGCGCGGACTGGCGCGCAACCACCGGCTCCATCGCGTGATACGCGTCGTACATGGCGGGACGGGCGAGGTCGTTCATCGCGGCGTCGACGATCGCGAAGTTCTTTTCCGAGCCCGGCTTCAGGAACTCGACCGTGGTGAGCAGGATGCCCGCATTGCCCACGAGGGAGCGGCCCGGCTCGAAATACACCTCGCGCGTCTTGCCCGTTTTCGCGCCATACGCCTCGATGCGGTCGAGCACCGTGCGCACGAACTCGCCGATGTCGGGCGGCGTTTCGTCGTCGTAGGTGATGCCGAGGCCGCCGCCCACGTCGATGTGGCGGATGCTCACGCCGTCCGCTTCGATCTGGTCGACGAGTTCGAGCAGCTTGTCGATGGCGTCGAGATACGGCGCGATTTCGGTGATCTGCGAGCCGATGTGGCAGTCGATGCCGACCACGTCCAGGTGCGCCATGGCCGCGGCGGCGCGATAGGTCGCGCGCGCTTCCTCGAATGCCACGCCGAACTTGTTCGCCTTCAGGCCGGTGGAAATGTACGGATGCGTTTTCGGATCGACGTCCGGGTTCACGCGCAGCGAAACGGGCGCCTTCTTGCCGAGCTTGCCCGCCACGTCGTTGAGGCGGTCGAGTTCGGGGATCGATTCGACGTTGAAGCACTTCACGCCCGCTTCGAGCGCCTCGCGCATTTCGCCGGCGGTCTTGCCGACGCCCGAGAACACCACGTCCTGCGCTTTACCGCCTGCCGCGAGCACGCGGGCGAGCTCGCCTGCCGAAACGATGTCGAAGCCCGCGCCTTCGCGCGCGAACACGTTGAGCACGGCGAGGTTGCTGTTCGCCTTGACCGCGACGTGCACCTTGGCGTGGCGGCCGGCGCAGGCGTCGGCGTAGGCGTGCCATGCGGCGGTGAGCGCCGCGCGCGAATACACATAGAGCGGCGTGCCGTACTGTGCGGCGAGATCTGCGGCCGAGACGCCTTCTACGAAGAGCGTGCCGTTATCGCGGTGAAAAGCGGACTGGGTCATGCGAGCGTTTTACTGGGTTGGCGTGGCGTCGGAAGCCGCTTGCGGGCTGCCGGTGGTCGCGGGTGTGGTGCCGAGTTCGGTGTCCGGGGACAACGAGAGCGGCGTGCCGGAGGTGTCCGGAATCGTGCCGACGGGTGCCGAAGCCGACTCGGGAGCACTCGCGGGCGCGTTTGCAGGCGTCGCGCCGGTTTCCGGCTGCGTGGTTTCGAAATTGGGCTTGGGCGGAAGCGGCGGCACGGTGGGCATATAGAGCGCGCCGCGCTGGCCGCAGCCTGCGAGCGCGACGGCGCCGATCGCAAAAGCCGCTAGAATCGCGCGGGGCGTCCATGCGCTGGGGGCCGCTGCGCGCGTCCGGGAAATGACACGCATAATTGTCCCTGAATGAATAACCGGTGGAGTTTAGCATGCCAGACAATGACTACCTGAGCCGCGCGGAGGCCGTGCTGGCGGCCGTGGAGCGGGCCGTGGACGAGGCCGAAGCCGACATCGAACTGGAGCGCAGCGGCAACGTTCTGACGCTCGAATTCGAGAATCGCACGAAGATCATCGTGAACTTGCAGCCGCCGATGCGCGAAATCTGGATCGCGGCGAAGGCTGGCGGTTTCCACTATCGCTTCATCGACGGCGAATGGCGCGACACGCGCACGGGCACCGAATTCTTCTCGGCGCTCACGGCCTATGCAACGGAGCAGGCGGGCGAGCCGGTGCGGTTCGAGCCGTAAGAGCGCAAGCGTGAGTTCGTAAAAGAAACGGGCGCCAGTTGAAAAACTGGCGCCCGTTTTTCATTGCCACCGTTGCGGCGAGCCTCAGTGCCCGCGGAACAGATTCATGATGTCTTCCTTCTCCTTCGCATTCACGTGCTCCGGCGCGGGTGCGGCGCCCGCATTGTCGGCGCCAGCCGCGCCCGATGCGCCGCTCGCCGACGCCTCGAGCGCCGCCTGACTGATGCCCACGGTCGAGACGAAGCCGTGGCCCGGCGTGGCGTCGGCGTAGTAGAGCTCGTCGCCGAGCGTGACGATGCCGTCCGGCATCGCCATCCTGTACTCGGGCACGCCGTTGAGCGCCTTCTGCATGTAGTCGATCCAGACCGGCAGGGCGAGACCGCCGCCCGTTTCCTTGTCGCCGAGGCTGCGCGGGTTGTCGTAGCCGATCCACGCAATCGCGGCCAGCGTGTGCTGAAAGCCCGCGAACCACGCGTCGCGCGAGTCGTTGGTCGTGCCGGTCTTGCCGCCCAGGTCGGTGCGCTTAAGGACGTTCGACTTCGCGCCCGTGCCGCGCTGCGCGACGCTCTGCAAGAGGCTGTTCATGATGTACGCGTTACGCGGGTCGATGGCGCGCGGCGCGTTCTGCTCGGCCACGAGCGGCTGCGCCTGGGCGACCACCATGCCGCGCTGGTCGGTGACCTCGGCGATCAGATACGGATTCACGCGATACCCGCCGTTGGCGAACACCGAGTAGCCGGCGGCCATCTGCAACGGCGTGACGAGACCCGCGCCGAGCGCCATCGGCAGGTAGGCGGGATGCCGGTCGGCGTCGAAGCCGAAGTGCGTGATGTACTGCTGCGCGTACTTCGTGCCGATGTGGTTGAGGATACGGATCGACACGAGGTTCTTCGACTTCATGAGCGCCGTACGCATGCTCATGGGGCCGTCGAAGCCGCCGCCGTAGTTCTTCGGCTCCCACGGCTGGCCGCCCGTTTCGGCGGCGCTGAAGAAGAGCGGCGCGTCGTTGATGACGGTCGCCGGCCCGAGCCCCTTGTCGAGCGACGCCGAGTAGATGAACGGCTTGAAGCTCGAACCCGGCTGGCGCCACGCCTGGGTGACGTGGTTGAACTTGTTCTTGTTGAAGTCGAAGCCGCCCACGAGCGCGCGGATCGCGCCGTCCTGCGGCACGATCGAGATGAACGCGCCTTCGATTTGCGGCAACTGCGTGATCGACCAGTCGCCCGCGTTGTTGCGCGCGACGCGGATGATCGCGCCCGGCCGGATCTTCTGCGACGGCTGCGCGCGCGCGGAGAGCGCGAACTGCGCGAAGCGCAGCCCGTCGCCGGTGATGCTCGTGGTGTTGCCGTCCATGAGGGTGGCTTTCACTTCCTTCGGGCTCGCCGCCGTCACCACTGCCGCCACGAGTTCGCCGTTGTCGGGGTGCTCGACGAGCGCGTCGTCGATGGCCTGCTCGCGCTCGTCGCTGTCCGTGGGCAGGTCGATGAACGCCTCGGGCCCGCGGTAGCCGTGGCGCCGCTCGTAGTCCATCAGCCCCTTGCGCAGCGCGCGATAGGCGACGTCCTGATCGGCGGAGTCGATGGTGGTGACGACGTTCAGTCCGCGCGTGTACGCCTCCTCGTGGTACTGCGCATACATCATCTGGCGCACCATTTCCGCGACGTACTCGGCGTGGACGCTGAATTCCTTGCCCGCGCCCTTGACGACGAGCGGCTGCGCCGCAGCCTCGTCGTACTGCTGCTGCGTGATGTAGTGCAGCTCGAGCATGCGCTGGAGAATGTACTCCTGGCGCACCTTCGCCCGCTTCGGATTGACGACCGGGTTGTATGCCGACGGCGCCTTGGGCAACCCGGCCAGCATCGCGCACTCGGCGAGCGTGAGGTCTTTCAGATCCTTGCCGAAGTACACGCGCGCGGCGCTCGCGAAGCCATACGCGCGCTGGCCCAGGTAGATCTGATTCATGTACACCTCGAGAATCTGATCCTTCGAGAGCTTCGACTCGATCTTGTAGGCGAGCAGCATCTCGTAAATCTTGCGCGTGTAGGTCTTTTCGCTCGAAAGGAAAAAGTTGCGCGCCACCTGCATGGTGATCGTGCTGGCGCCCTGGGTGGCGTGGCCATTGGTGAGCGCGACGAAGCCCGCGCGCGCGATGCCGGCGAGATCGACGCCGCCGTGATCGTAGAAGCGCGCGTCTTCGATGGCCAGAATGGCCTTCTTGAGGTTGTCGGGCACGTCCCTGAAATGGACGACGTCGCGCCGCTCCTCGCCGAATTCGCCGATCAGCACGTGGTCGCGCGTGTAGATGCGCAGCGGCACCTTCGGGCGATAGTCGGTGAGCGCCTCGAGCGACGGCAGGTTGGGCGTCGCCACGACGAGCGCGTAGCCGAGCACCAGCGCCGCGCACACCACGCCGGCGAAGATGAGGCCGAAAAAGGCGATCAGCAGCGTGGCCCACCACGGGCGCTTGCGCCGCCGGGGCGGCTCGGGCGGCGTGGAAGGCGGTACGGACGAAGGAAGCTGATCTTGCATACGAACACCAGAAAAACGGTCCCGCGATTATAGCCGCCGCTCGCCCGCGGGCTTTCGAGATGCTTACATGGACGGCGCATGCGAGCACGCAACCCGTTGTTTCTGTCGACGCTTTTGCTGACGCTTATTGCTGATATTCGCACTGTAGACGCGCCCCTCGCGCGTGGATAGCGCTGGCGGCGACCGTTGGCCGTTCGGCCGAGTATTCGTGCGCCGCCGCGGTTCGCACAATTTCTCCATCGACGCGCTGCGAACGGTTCGCGGCGCACGGACGTACGGGAGGGATGCGATGGGTTTCGGGAATCCGCTGTTGTTGGGCGCTCGCCGCTTTGCCGCGGGTGTGGATTTAAGCGCGCGCGGGGTCACGCTGGCGGTGTTGAGCCAGCGCATTGTCGGGGCGGGGCCGGTCCGCCTCGAATGGCTGGCGAGCGCGCCGCTCGCGCGCGAGGCGCTCGCCGGCGCGGAGATCGTCGACCGGGCGGCCATCGTCGCGGCGCTTCGCAGCGTGTTTGGCGAGTTGCCGCGCGCCAGCGCCGCGGCGTCGCTGCGGTGTGCCATGGCGCTGCCCACGAGCGCGACGCTCGTCGCGACCGTGCCGCTCGCGCGTCTTGCGCCGGCGGGTGCGATGGACGAGTCGGGTATTCACGCGGCGCTCGAGCCGCTCGTGCTGGCGGAGGCGGAACGCGTGGCGGGCGTGGAGCGCGGCGAGCTGGCGGTCGACTGGAGCGTGCTGCCGGCCACGCCACGCAGCCACGAAGCGCAGGTGACGATCGCGGCAACGGCGCGGCAGCATCTCGAAGCGCGCATCGAGTGTGCGGCCATGGCGGGCATCACGCTGTGCGCCGTGGACGGCGAGGCGCACGCCGCGTTGCGCGCCATGCGGCACGCGGCGGTCTACGAGTTGCCGCCGCACGAACCCTGGGTGGCGATCTGGGTCGGCCCGGAAGGCGTGCACGGCTGGTTGCTCGTCGACGACTCGGTCATCCGGCACATGCGCTTTCCCGCGCTCGAACATGCCGATCTCGTGGAGGCGTTGCGCGACCTCGTCGACGGCGAGCAGGCCGGCTGCGTGCAGGTCTCGGGCGAGCTTGCCATGCTGCGCGGCGCGAACTTCACGATGGCCGACATCGGCGACGCGCTGGGCGCGCCAGTGCTGCCGTTCGAATGCGCACCGCTGGCCGACATCGAGTGGCCGCTCGCAGCGACGCTGTTGCATGATCCGGCGTGCGCGGTGGCGTTCGGACTCGCGTTGCGCGGGGTGGCGGAATGACGCTCGCGCGCGCCGTGCGCGTTTTGCCGGGCCGGGCCGTCGGCGGATTCAATCTGCTGCCGTGGCGGCGGCGCGCGATCCGCAGGCGGCGTTGCTGGCGCCTGCTCGAATGGGGCGCCGCCGTGCTTGGCGGGTGCGCGTGCGCGCTGGGTGTCGTGCTTTGGCAGCGCGTCGAATGCCGCGCGCTCGAGGCTCGGCGCGAGGCGCTGGAACGGCCGCTGGCGCAGTGGCGCACGCCGCTCGCCGAGGCGCAGCGCCTCACGCGGGAGAGCGAAGCGCGGCGCGCCGGCGATCGACTGGCCCGGCAGCACGCGCGGGCAACGGCGCGCTTTTTTGCCCTCGCGGACGCGTTGGCAAGCGACCCTCTGCCGGGCGTCGGCTTGCAGCAGCTCGCACAGTTCGCCGATGAAACCGATCTGCAGGCGAGCGCGGCGGACGAATCGGCAGCTGCGGCGTGGCTCGGACGGCTGCGCTCGCTGCCCGATTTCGAGGCCGTGAGCGTGCGCGAACTCAAGCGCGGCGCGCCGGCTGGCGCTGCACGCGGGAGCGCGCCCGGCGGCGAGCCGATTCGCGTGGCGGCTCATCTCGTCTGGCAAGGCGCGAGCACCGTGCCGCGGGCCGGCTCACCGCGAGCGCACGAGGCGCCGCGAGCGTCGAGCGGCGTCGCAGCGAAGGAGGCGACATGAGCACGATGCCTGCGCACGCTGGAGAGGAGCGGGCGCTCGTTTCGGCTCAGTCAGGCGCGGGCAACGCATTGCGCGGGTGGCCGCCGCTGCACGCATGGGGTACGCGCCGCCGCCAGGCTGTCGCGTTGACGATTGCTGTGCTCGCTCTCGCCACCGCGAGCGGCGCCTGCGTCGTCGGGGATCCGCTTGGCGTGCATGCAGCGCGCGCCGCGCTGGAAGCCGCTCAAAGGCGCTACGGCGATGCCCGGCAAGTCCTGGCGCGTCTGCCCGCGCTGCGCGAAGCCGCGGCGCGAACGACTTCGCGTGCGCCGCGTGCGGGCAATTCCGCCGACGACATTCGCCGCATCTCGCAACTCGCCGCGCAATCGGGCCTCGTGCTGCATGCGCTGGAGCCAGGCGTCGCGGGCGGCGCGCAAGCCGAGGCGTTCCGGTCGATCAAGCTGGTCGCGCAAGGCAGCTTCGCGCAACTGCGCAGACTGCTCGAAGGGTTGGCGCGCGAGCCGGCCCTCACGGTGCCATTCGAGCTGGCAATCCGGCGCATCGGAACCGGCTTGTCGGTCTCGGCAACATTGCGTGTGTACGATGCGCTTCCCGCCGTGCCGCTGGCGGTGGCGTCCGCCGCAGCGGCGGCTCCCGGAGTGGCAGCTCCCGAAGCGGCGGCTCGCGATCCCTTCACCCATGCGGCTGCGGCCGGGAGGGCGGAAGACGGGTGGCGTCTTGCCGGCATCCTCCAGGATCGGCAGCGCATCCTCGCGCTCGTCGAGACGCCCGAGGGCGTCGTGACCGCGCAGGCGGGCGAGGCGATCGGCGACGCTCGCGTGCTGGCAATCGGGCCGGCGCGGGTCGTCGTCGCGGCAGGTGGGACGACGCGCGCGCTCGGCTGGGCGGAGCCGGCGAAATGAGCGCGCTCAAGTGGAACGTTGCTGCACTCGCCGCGTTGATGGTGAGCGTCGCCGCGTGCGCTGCATGGGCCGCGGTGCCGTCGCCTCGACCAGGGTGGGCACGTTCGCCGGCGCCGCTCGTGCGCTACGAAGTGCCGCCGTTGCCCGATGGGGCGGGGGAGCCCGCAGCAAATCAGTGGATCGCCAATCCGTTCACGGGAGGCAGCGATGCCCCTACGCCCGAAGTCGCGCCCGGGGACGCTTCGCGGGCAGACGCGGACGGCGACGCTGGCGTGTCCCAACGCGCCGCCCCGCCTACGCGCGAACCTGGCAGCGACGCGCCAGCGGCCGGGCCGCTCGAAGGGCCGCCCGTACCCATGCGCGCGCCGATGCGCCTCGGCGACACCGCGGCAGCAAACGATGGGTTGCCGCCAGACCGGCCGATCACGCTCAACTTCCAGCGCGCTGAACTCACGGCCGTTCTGCACGCGTTCGCCCAGTTCACGAAGCTCAATATCGTCGCAAGCGAGCGTGCGCGTGGCCAGGTGACCTTGCGCCTCGACCGCGTGCCGTGGCGTACCGCGTTCGACCTGCTGCTGGAGGCAAACGGCCTTGCGATGTCGCGCATCGGCGACGTGATCTGGGTCGCGCCCGCCGCGGAGGTGGCGGCGCGCGAGCGGCAGCGTTACGAAGCACACGCCCGGGCCACGGAGCTGGAGCCGCTCGCGAGCCGCTCGTTCGAGTTGCAATACGCACGCGCCGAGGATGTGCGCCGCTTCCTGACCGGCTCGGGCACACAGCGGGCACTCTCGAAACGCGGCACGGCGGTGGCGGACGCGCGCACGAACCTCCTGTTCGTCACCGACCTGCCGGCGCGACTCGACCAGATCGGCGAACTCGTGTGGCGGCTCGATGCGCCCGCGCGTCAAGTGCTGATCGAGGCCCGCATCGTCGAGGGAGACGAGGGGCTGTCGCGCGAGCTGGGCGTGCGTCTTGGCGTGACGCCGGTGAATGTCGACGGCACGACGGCCCGCGGCTTGACCACCAGAGCCGACGGCACGGTGTACGACCTCGCGGCGGGCCCGATCTCCGGCTTCGAGCCCGCGGGCCTCGGACTGACGCTGCTGGCCGCGCGCGCCACGCGCCTGCTCGACATCCAGTTGAGCGCGCTCGAGGCCGAAGGGCGCGGGCGCGTGGTGTCGAGCCCGCGCGTCGTCACCGCCGACCGCACGAAAGCCGTCGTCGAGCAGGGCACCGAACTGCCTTATCAGGCGAAGGTCGGACAGGGCGTTTCGGGCGTGCAGTTCCGGCGCGCCAGCCTGAAACTCGAAGTCGAGCCGCAGATCACACCCGATGGCCGCGTGATACTCGACCTCGATGTGGCGAAGGACAGTGTCGGCGAGCAAACGGCCGCCGGGCCTGCGATCAACACCAAACACGTGCAGACGCGCGTGGAAATCGAGGACGGCGGGACGGTCTCCATTGGCGGCATCGACGCGACGGATGACCGCGATGATGTGACGCGCGTCCCACTCCTGGGCAAAATACCGGTTCTGGGCGCGCTTTTTTTTTCGCACCGCGCGCACCGGGATAAGCGCAGCGAGCTGGTAGTTTTCATCACGCCGCGCGTCGTGGAGTCAAATTGACCCTCATTGATCGGGCGAACCGGCCGCAAGCGGGCAGCCGCATGCTTTCGGGGCCGGAACGACGGGGCCGCAGGCTCGACAACGCCGCCGCTTTGCCAGTAAGCTGCGGCACCAACCTTTCGTAGGAAACGCTGCAAGTGCGGGACGCAAACGCCAATGTATTTTTCGTAGGGCTCATGGGCGCCGGCAAGACGACCGTGGGCCGGGCGGTCGCGCGCCGGCTGGAGCGTCCGTTCTTCGACTCCGATCACGAGATCGAGGCGCGCACGGGCGCACGCATCCCGGTGATCTTCGAACTCGAAGGCGAAGCGGGCTTTCGCGACCGCGAGGCCCAGATGATCGAAGAGCTCACGGGGCGCGAAGGCATCGTCCTCGCGACCGGCGGCGGCGCGGTGCTGCGGCCCGAGAATCGCGCGGCGCTCAAGGCGCGCGGCTTCGTCGTATATCTGCGCGCGCATCCGCACGACCTGTGGCTGCGCACGCGGCGCGACAAGAATCGCCCGCTCCTGCAAACCGAAGACCCCAAGGCGCGGCTCGAAGCGCTGTACGAAGTACGCGACCCGCTGTATCGCGAAATCGCGGATTTCGTGATCGAAACGGGCCGGCCTTCCGTCAACGGACTCGTCAACATGGTGCTGATGCAGCTCGACATGGCCGGCGTCGTGCGGGCCACGGCGCGCGAGTAGGGCGCAGGTCGCGCAGTTAGTCGTGCAGCAGGCAGCGCATCGGAAACCCACAAGATTCAGAGCATGATTACCGTCAACGTCGAACTGGGCGACCGCGCCTACCCCATCCATATCGGCTCCGGCCTGATCGGTCAGACGGCGCTCTTCGCGCCCCATATCGCCGGCAAGTCGGTGACGATCGTGACGAACACCGTCGTCGACCCGCTCTACGGCGAGACGCTGCGCGCCGCACTCGCGCCGCTCGGCAAGGACGTCAACACGGTGGTGCTGCCCGATGGCGAGGCGCACAAGAACTGGGAAACGCTCAACGAGATCTTCGACGCGCTGCTCACCTCGCGCGCCGACCGCAAGACCACGCTCATCGCGCTGGGCGGCGGCGTGACGGGCGACATGACGGGCTTCGCGGCCGCCTGCTACATGCGCGGCGTGCCGTTCATCCAGGTGCCGACCACGCTGCTTTCGCAGGTCGATTCGTCGGTGGGCGGCAAGACGGGCATCAATCATCCGCTCGGCAAGAACATGATCGGCGCGTTCTACCAGCCGCAGGCCGTGATCGCCGATATCGGCGCGCTTGCCACGCTGCCCGAGCGCGAGCTGGCGGCGGGCGTTGCCGAGGTCATCAAGACCGGCGCGATTGCCGACGCCGAATTCTTCGACTGGATCGAAGCCAACGTCGAATCGCTCAACCGCTGCGAGCCCGAAGCGCTCGCGCACGCGGTCAAGCGCTCGTGCGAGATCAAGGCATCGGTCGTGGCCGCCGACGAGCGCGAGGGCGGCCTGCGCGCCATCCTCAACTTCGGCCATACGTTCGGCCATGCGATCGAGGCCGGGCTCGGCTACGGCGAGTGGCTGCACGGCGAGGCGGTGGGTTGCGGCATGGTGATGGCGGCGGATCTCTCGGTGCGCATGGGCATGCTGGACGAAGCCTCGCGCACGCGCCTCGTGCGCGTGGTCGAGGCCGCGAAGCTGCCGGTGCGTGCGCCCGCGCTCGGCGCCGAACGCTACGTCGAGCTGATGCAGGTCGACAAGAAGGCCGAGGGCGGGGCGATCAAGTTCATCCTGCTCAAGCGCTTCGGCGAGACGCACATCGGCCGCGCGCCCGACGAAGCCGTGCAGGCCACGCTCGCCGCCGCGACGCAGAACTGAGGCGGCGCCGGCCACAACCCCTCGCGGAGGAACGGTGAGCGACACCCGCAGCGATAACCGTAGTGATCCCCGTAGTGTTCAGGAAGGTAGCGACGCGCATGGCGGCGACGCCAGCGCCGCGCTGGTCGCGTCATTCGAGGCGGGCCTCGCGCCTTACGCGGCGCACGCCTCGCGCACGCGCGGGCGGCGCTATCCCGAGCCGCCGCCCGCCGCGCGCACCGAGTTCCAGCGCGACCGCGACCGCATCGTCCATTCCACGGCGTTTCGCCGCCTCGAGTACAAGACCCAGGTGTTCGTGAATCACGAGGGCGATCTCTTTCGCACGCGGCTCACGCACAGTCTGGAAGTCGCGCAGATCGCCCGCTCGGTCGCCCGCAACCTGCGCGTGAACGAAGATCTGGTCGAGGCGATCTCGCTCGCCCACGACCTCGGCCATACGCCGTTCGGCCATGCGGGCCAGGACGCGCTCAACGAGTGCATGCGCGAGCACGGTGGCTTCGAGCACAATCTCCAGAGCCTCGCGGTCGTGGACGAGCTCGAAGAGCATTACGGCGCGTTCGACGGCCTGAACCTGTGCTTCGAGACGCGCGAAGGCATTCTCAAGCACTGTTCGCGCGAGCATGCGCGGCATCTGGGCGATCTGGGAGAGCGTTTTCTGCTCGGCCGGCAGCCGTCGATCGAAGCGCAGATCGCCAACATCGCCGACGAAATCGCCTACAACAACCACGACGTCGACGACGGCTTGCGCTCGGGCTTGCTCGCCATCGAGCAGCTCGCCGAGGTCGAACTCTGGCAAACGCACTACGACGCCGCACGCGCCGAATATCCGCAGATCGAGGGCCGCCGGCTGGTTCACGAGACCGTGCGGCGCATCATCAACACGCTGATCGTCGATCTGATCGGGCAGACGCGACGCAATCTCGCCGAGTGCGCGCCGCAGTCGCTCGACGACGTGCGCGCGGCGCCTGCGCTCGTCGCGCACAGCGAGCGTGTGGCCGCGCAGGCGGCTGCGCTCAAACGCTTCCTCTACCGCAACCTGTACCGCCACTACCGCGTGATGCGCATGGCCAACAAGGCGCGGCGCGTGGTGAAGGGGCTGTTCGAGGCGTTCAGCGAAGACTCGCGCCTGTTGCCGCCGCCGTACCAGACGCAGGACGCCGCCGTGCAGCCGCGGCTGATCGCGCATTACATCGCGGGCATGACCGACCGCTATGCCCTGAAGGAGTACCGCCGTCTCTTCGTCGTCGCCGACGACGTTTGACGGCGCAGCTCGCCCCATCTCACCGCCCCTGCCGATTCCGGGAGCCCATTTGATCAAGTCGTGGCCGTATCCGCGCGTTGCCGCGCACCGAGGAGGCGGCACGCTCGCGCCCGAGAACACGCTGGCGGGTCTGCGCACCGGCGCGAGCCTCGGCCATACGATGGTCGAGTTCGACGCCAAGCTGTCCGTCGACAACGTCGCGTTCCTGCTCCACGACGACACGGTGAACCGCACGTCGAACGGCCACGGCGCCGCGGCGCGCATGCGCTACGCGGAACTGGCCACGCTGGACGCGGGCAGCTGGCGGGATGCGCGTTTTGCGGGCGAGCCGATGCCCACGCTCGCTCAAGTCGCAGCGTGCTGTCGTGAGCTGGGGCTGGCGGCGAACGTCGAGATCAAGCCCTGCGCGGGCCGCGACGTGGAAACAGGGCGCATGGTCGGCGCCGAAACGGCACGCCTATGGGAGCAAGAAGCGCAGGCAGGCATGCCGCCTTTGCTCTCGTCGTTTTCCTACGCGGCACTCGAAGCGGCGCGCGAGAGTGCGCCGGAACTGCCGCGCGGCCTGCTATTCGAGCGCGTGGCCGCCGACTGGCGCGAGCAGACCACGGCGCTCGAGTGTGTGTCGCTCCATGCGAGCCATCGCCATCTCGACGAGGCGCTCGTCGAGCGCATCAAGTCGGCGGGGCTTTTCATCCTCGCCTATACGGTGAACGACCTCGAGCGCGCTCGCCAGCTCGTGAGCTGGGGCGTCGATACGGTCTGTACCGACCGTATCGACCTGATCGGGCCGCACGCGCTCGACGCCTGAGGCCCCAAGCCGGGCGGCCAGCGCCCGGATCCTCATTCAGCGGCGCGCGAGCAGCGCGCCCACTACCAGCGCCACGCCGCCGACGATCGCGACGGCCTGCCAGGGATTGCGGTGCACGTAGTCGTCCGCGCTGGCGATAGCCGCGTCAGTATGATCACGCGCGGCTGCACGCGCCACTTCGAGCCGCTCGCGGGCGGCGTCGAGACGCTTGCGGATGTCGTCGCGCAGCGCGGCGGCATCGGCCTGGGTTCCTTCGCCCAGCGTGTTTTCCAGTTCGGCGAGCAGATCACGCAACTCGTCGGTGATATCGGCGGCGGCGCTGCGGCCGCGGCGCGCGATGCGCCGCGCGTGTCGGCTCGTGCGCGTCCAGGAATCTCCGAGGGCTTCTCGCGTGTTCGGAAAGGCGCTCATGTATGGCTCCGTCGTTGAAAAGTCACAGGTAAAAGGCTCGCCGCGGCGCGCACGAAAAAGGGCGCGGGAGGGCGAGAGCCGGAGTGCAAGTATTGCGCAATTCCAGTGCCCGAGCCTTGAACGAGCGCAGTGAGCCGGGCGCAAACGCCCGCCAGGCGGGGCTTCGCTCTCTGGTGACAAAACAGGTGATTACGGGGACAGCACGCTTTTTCGCAGAGGCATAGAATCAGGATAAGCCCATGCGAAGGCGGGAAAAAATCGATGGAGACGCGAAGACGGGAAGGGCACTGCCGGGCGGGAAACGCCGCCCTCCGCCAGACGCCGCAAGGGCGAGGCGAAGGGCCGGCGCGAGGTAGTGCGGGGCGCCGCAGCGCGTTAGAAGTTGTAGCCGACCTTCAGGTACGTCACGAGCGGGTTCAGGTGAATCTTCGATTCCGCGACTCGCTGGGTGCCGAACTGGTTGTTCAGCGTCGTGTGGTACGTGGCCGTCACGTTGATCGGAATGTACGAGAGCGAGAAACCGGCGAACCAGTGCTTCGTGAAGTTGTAGTTGAAGCCCAGGTTAAACACGGGGGCCCAGGAACGATCCGTCGAAACACTGGTCGGACCCCCAAGCACGCCCTGTTCGAAGGAGCCGTTGGTGATCTTCGCGTCGGTGAACCAGGCGTAGGTCACGCCGATGCCGAGGTAAGGACGGAATTTTGCTTCCGGGCTGTTGAAGTAGTACTTGAACAGCAGCGCGGGGCTCCACAGTTTCGCCGAGCCGACCTTGCCGAAGCTGCTGAAGCTGCCGCCGCCGGAAATATCGAACTTCGGCGGAATGCCCAGTTCGGCTTCGGTAGCGAAGTGGTCGGTGATGTAGTAGCCGAGGGAGAAACCCACGGTGTCGGCCGAGCCGACACTGGCGCCCGTATTCGGAATGGCCATGTTGACGGGCGAGCCGCCGACGCTGTCGATCTTGAGCGGATCGCTGGTGTCCTGCGGCATGAAGCGGAACCAGCCGGTGGTGACGTAGAACGTGTTTGCGGATTGTGCGTGTGCTGCCGTGAAACTGGCGAGCGCGGCGACCCCTGCCAGCGCCTGTTTTAATTTCATATTAATTGCTCCTCCATGAAAGGCCCGCTCATTATGAACACAACGTTTGCAACAAACCAGACGCGACCGTTAGAGCTTTTTTACTAAGCGCCGCGAGCTTTCCGCCGAAGCCGCATGCCAGCGAGAACTAGCGCTGGTGGGGCCTGGCGGGTCTGCGGGTATTCACCAACGGAACCAGGAAAATCGAGCATGGCACGGCTTGCACGTCTTTATGTTCCCGATCAGCCACAGCATGTGATCCTGCGCGGACTCGATCAGCAGCCCGCGTTCGTCGATGACCAGGACTACGAACTGTTCATCGACTGCCTGAAGGCCGCGGCGCGCGATCATCATCTGGCGGTTCATGCGTGGGTTTTGATGCCCGGCGCGGTGCAACTGCTCGTCACGCCTTCCGACGAATCCAGCCTGCCCAAGGCAATGCAGGCGGTCGGCCGGCGCTACGTGGCGCATTTCAACCGGCGCTATGCGCGTCGCGGCACGCTCTGGGAGGGGCGCTACCGCGCGACGGTTATCGAGGGCGAGCGCTTCTTCCTGCTGGCGAGCCGCGTCGTCGAGCTCGCACCAGTGCGCAGCCACCTCGTGACGGCGCCCGAAGACTATCGATGGTCGAGCTACCGGCATCACATCGGCCTCACCGTCGACAGCCTCATCACCGACCATCCGCTCTACTGGGCGCTCGGCAATACGCCGTTCGAGCGTCAGCGCGCGTATCGCGAACTCTGCGAGCAGGTGCTCGACGAGCGCGAAACGACGCAGCTCATGCAGGCCACGCTCAAGGGCTGGGTGCTCGGCAGCGACACTTATCGCGATTGGGCGTCGCGCACGGCGAACCGGCGCGTCTCGCCGCTGCCGCGCGGGCGCCCGCGCAAGGTGCGCGAAGCGCCGGGCGCGCCCGCGGCAACGCCGGGTGCCGTTGGCGCGGCGGCCACCGCGAGCGCGGCTTCGACACCTGCGGCCGGATCAGGCGGAGCCGGCGGTCAGTCGGCAGGCCATGGCGCCGCTCAATCTGGCCCTCATTCAACTCCGCACTCTGGCGCCACTCCGGCCGGCTCGACCCCGACGCATGGAGGAGGCCACGCGGGTAGTGGTTCAGCTACAACATCGGGGGGAAATCCGGGTAGCTCAAGTGGCCAATCCGGTGGTTCGCAGGGCTCCGGCAGCGGTGGCTCCTCCGGTTCGAGTTCGGAACACGACGAGCGCAAGCCGGGCACTGGCACCCACTGATTGCTTTCGGATCAAATGTTTACGACATAAACGGCATCTCCGGATGCCGTTTTCTTTCGCTCAAATTGAATGTGACCCCAATAAAAAAATGTGCGAATGCACCAACTCGATAATTGGGGTTCTAACATCACGTTTTATTTGCATCCCCTTGATTCGTCGCGTATATTCGCCTTTCGGCTCTCCTGGGCGCATAACGCGGGAAGCATGTAATACCCCGCGCAACGCCGTACAGCGGTCACGCAAGCGGCGTAAATCAAGAAAATGGATTCAACGGCTGGCAACAGCCCCACTCTGACGGTGTCCCCATGAACGATCACCAGCAGCGCGCCGCGGTGCCCGCCGCGCAAGGTCTCTATGACCCGCAAAACGAACACGACGCCTGTGGCGTCGGCTTCGTCGCCCACATCAAGGGCAAGAAGAGCCACGAAATCATTCAGCAAGGCCTGAAGATTCTCGAGAACCTCGACCACCGGGGCGCCGTGGGCGCCGATCCGCTGATGGGCGACGGCGCGGGCATCCTGATCCAGATTCCGGACGCGTTCTACCGCGAAGAGATGGCCAAGCAGGGCGTGACGTTGCCGCCGTTCGGCGAGTACGGCGTCGGCATGATCTTCCTGCCGAAGGAACACGCCTCGCGTCTCGCGTGCGAGCAGGAGCTCGAGCGCACGGTGCGCGCCGAAGGCCAGGTCGTGCTGGGCTGGCGCGACGTGCCGGTCGATCACGCCATGCCGATCTCGCCCACGGTGAAGGCGAGCGAGCCGCTGATCCGCCAGATCTTCATCGGCCGCGGCAAGGACGTGATGGTCACGGACGCGCTCGAGCGCAAGCTGTACATCATCCGCAAGACCGCGAGCCACCGCATTCAGGCGCTCAAGCTCAAGCACGGCAAGGAATACTTCGTGCCGTCGTGCTCGGCGCGCACGGTCGTCTACAAGGGCCTGCTGCTCGCCGGCCAGGTTGGCGTGTACTACCGCGACCTGCAGGACGAGCGCGTGGTCTCGGCACTGGCGCTCGTGCACCAGCGCTTCTCGACGAACACGTTCCCGGCGTGGGAACTGGCTCACCCGTACCGCATGATCGCCCACAACGGTGAAATCAACACCGTAAAGGGCAACGTGAACTGGCTGAACGCCCGTACCGGCGCGATCGCCTCGCACGTGCTCGGCGACGACCTGCCGAAGCTCTGGCCGCTGATCTATCCGGGCCAGTCCGACACGGCATCGTTCGACAACTGTCTCGAACTGCTGGTGATGGCGGGCTACCCGCTCGTCCACGCGATGATGATGATGATCCCGGAAGCCTGGGAGCAGCACACGCTGATGGACGAGAACCGCAAGGCGTTCTACGAATACCACGCCGCGATGATGGAGCCGTGGGACGGCCCCGCGGCGATCGCGTTCACCGACGGCCGCCAGATCGGCGCGACGCTCGACCGTAACGGTCTGCGTCCGGCGCGCTACATCGTCACGGACGACGACCTGGTCATCATGGCGTCGGAAGCCGGCACGCTGCCGATCCCCGAGTCGAAGATCGTCAAGAAGTGGCGCCTGCAGCCGGGCAAGATGTTCCTGATCGACATGGAACACGGCCGCATCATTGACGACAAGGAACTCAAGGACAACCTCGCCAACGCCAAGCCGTACAAGAGCTGGATCGACGCCGTGCGCATCAAGCTCGACGAGATCGAGCCGAAGGCGGAAGACGTCGCGACCGCGCGCGCCGAAGCCGCTGCGCTGCTCGACCGTCAGCAGGCGTTCGGCTACACGCAGGAAGACCTCAAGTTCCTGATGGCGCCGATGGCGATGTCGGGCGAAGAGGCGGTCGGTTCGATGGGCAACGACTCGCCACTGGCGGTCATGTCCAACAAGAACAAGACGCTCTACAACTACTTCAAGCAGCTGTTCGCGCAGGTCACGAACCCGCCGATCGACCCGATCCGCGAAAACCTGGTGATGTCGCTCGTGTCGTTCATCGGCCCGAAGCCGAACCTGCTCGACACCAACAACATCAACCCGCCGATGCGTCTCGAAGTGTCGCAGCCGGTGCTCGACTTCAAGGACATCGCGAAGATCCGCGCGATCGAGCAGTACACGGGAGGCAAGTTCAGCAGCTACGAGCTGAACATCTGCTACCCGGTGGCCTGGGGCAAGGAAGGCATCGAAGCGCGCCTCGCGTCGCTGTGTGCGGAAGCCGTCGATGCGGTCAAGTCTGGCTACAACATCCTGATCGTGTCGGACCGCCGCGCGGACCGCGACAACGTCGCGATTCCGGCGCTGCTCGCCACCTCGGCGATCCACTCGCACCTCGTGCAGCACGGTCTGCGCACGAGCACGGGTCTCGTCGTGGAAACGGGTTCGGCGCGTGAAACGCACCACTTCGCGCTGCTCGCCGGTTTCGGCGCGGAAGCCGTGCACCCGTACCTCGCGATGGAAACGCTCGCGCAAATGGCGCAGGGCCTGAAGGGCGACCTGTCGGGCGAGAAGGCCGTCTACAACTTCACCAAGGCAGTGGGCAAGGGCCTGCTCAAGGTGATGTCGAAGATGGGCATCTCCACGTACATGTCGTACACGGGCGCGCAGATTTTCGAAGCCGTTGGTCTGGCTGACGACCTCATCGCCAAGTACTTCAAGGGGACGGCCTCGAAGGTGGGCGGCATTGGCCTGTTCGAAGTGGCTGAAGAAGCGATCCGTCTGCACCGCGACGCCTTCGGCGACAACCCGGTTCTCGCCAACATGCTCGACGCGGGCGGCGAATACGCCTACCGCGTGCGCGGCGAAGACCACATGTGGACGCCGGACGCGATCGCCAAGCTCCAGCACTCGGCGCGCAGCAACTCGTACCAGACGTACAAGGAATACGCGCACCTGATCAACGATCAGACGAAGCGCCACATGACGTTCCGCGGTCTGTTTGAATTCCGCCTCGACCCGGCGCGCGCGATCTCGATCGACGACGTCGAGCCCGCCAAGGAAATCGTCAAGCGTTTCGCCACGGGCGCGATGTCGCTCGGCTCGATCAGCACGGAAGCGCACGCCACGCTCGCCGTCGCGATGAACCGCATCGGCGGCAAGTCGAACACGGGTGAAGGCGGCGAAGACGAGAAGCGCTACCGCAACGAACTGCGCGGCATTCCGATCAAGAACGGCGACACGATGCAGTCGATCATCGGACCGGAAGTCGTGAAGGACATCCCGCTCAAGGATGGCGACTCGCTGCGTTCGAAGATCAAGCAGGTGGCGTCGGGCCGCTTCGGCGTGTCGGCGGAGTACCTGTCGTCGGCGGACCAGATCCAGATCAAGATGGCGCAGGGCGCGAAGCCGGGCGAAGGCGGTCAGCTGCCGGGCCACAAGGTTTCCGAGTACATCGGCAAGCTGCGTTACTCGGTGCCGGGCGTGGGCCTCATCTCCCCGCCGCCGCACCACGACATCTACTCGATCGAAGACCTGGCGCAGCTCATTCACGATCTGAAGAACGTGAACCCGGTTTCGTCGATCTCGGTGAAGCTGGTGTCGGAAGTGGGCGTGGGCACGGTGGCGGCCGGCGTGGCGAAGGCCAAGGCCGACCACGTCGTGATCGCCGGTCACGATGGCGGCACGGGCGCCTCGCCGCTCTCGTCGCTCAAGCACGCCGGCACGCCGTGGGAACTCGGTCTGGCGGAAACGCAGCAGACCCTGGTGCTGAACCAGTTGCGCGGCCGTATCCGCGTGCAGGCCGACGGCCAGATGAAGACGGGCCGCGACGTGGTGATCGGCGCGCTGCTCGGCGCGGATGAATTCGGCTTTGCGACGGCGCCGCTCGTCGTCCAGGGCTGCATCATGATGCGCAAGTGCCACCTGAACACCTGCCCGGTTGGCGTGGCGACCCAAGATCCGGTGCTGCGCGCGAAGTTCTCGGGCCAGCCTGAGCACGTCGTCAACTTCTTCTTCTTCATCGCTGAAGAAGTGCGTGAAATCATGGCGCAACTGGGTATCCGCAAGTTCGACGATCTGGTCGGCCGCGCGGATCTGCTCGATACGCGCCGTGGTGTGGAGCACTGGAAGGCGAAGGGTCTCGACTTCTCGCGCGTGTTCTACCAGCCGCAAGTGGGCGCCGAAGTCGCGCGTATGCACGTGGAGTCGCAGGACCACGGTCTGGACCGCGCGCTCGATCACACGCTGATCGAGAAGGCAAAGGCCGCGATCGAAACGGGCGAACACGTCTCGTTTATCCAGCCGGTGCGCAACGTGAACCGCACGGTCGGCGCGATGCTCTCGGGCGTCGTCGCGAAGAAGTACGGCCACGACGGTCTGCCGGAAGACACGATCCACATCCAGTTGAAGGGCACGGCGGGGCAGAGCTTCGGCGCGTTCCTCGCACGCGGCATCACGCTGGACCTCGTGGGCGACGGCAACGACTACGTCGGCAAGGGCCTCTCGGGCGGCCGCATTATCATCCGTCCGACCAACGACTTCCGCGGCAAGTCCGAAGAAAACATCATCTGCGGCAACACGGTGATGTACGGTGCACTCGAAGGCGAAGCCTTCCTGCGCGGCGTGGCGGGCGAGCGTTTCGCGGTGCGTAACTCGGGCGCGACCGCGGTTGTCGAAGGCACGGGCGACCATGGCTGCGAATACATGACGGGCGGCACGGTGCTCGTGCTCGGCGAAACGGGCCGTAACTTCGCGGCGGGCATGTCGGGCGGTATCGCCTACGTGTACGACCCGGACGGCGCCTTTGCCAACAAGTGCAACAGGTCGATGGTTGCGCTCGACCCGGTCCTGCAACAGGCCGAACAGGAGCGCACTGTAGACCGCGCGCTGTGGCACATGGGCCAGACCGACGAAGCGCTGCTCAAGGGACTCGTCGAGCGTCACTTCCAGTTCACGGGCTCGACGCGCGCCAAGGCGCTGCTCGAAAACTGGGATGCGGCGCGCCGCCAGTTCGTGAAGGTGTTCCCGACGGAATACAAGCGCGCACTGACCGAACTCGGCGCGAAGAAAGCGAACCAGGAAGAACTGGCCGCCTGATCCGCAAGACGACGACTGAACGAAGACGAAGCGCCCGCCGCGCTCACTGAAGCGGCGGCGGGCGCGGTCCCCTCACCGAATAGATAGAGATAGACGAGAACCCTATGGGTAAGGCAACCGGTTTTCTCGAGTTCGAGCGCCAGCATGAGGCGTACGAAGCACCGCTTACGCGCGTGAAGCATTACAAGGAATTCGTGGCGGCGCTCTCCGACGCCGACGCGAAGATCCAGGGCGCACGCTGCATGGACTGCGGCATCCCGTTCTGCAATAACGGCTGCCCGGTCAACAACATCATTCCGGACTTCAACGACCTCGTGTTCCGCCAGGACTGGAAGAGCGCGATCGACGTCCTGCATTCCACGAACAATTTCCCCGAGTTCACGGGCCGTATCTGCCCGGCGCCCTGCGAAGCGGCGTGCACGCTCGGCATCAACGACGATCCCGTAGGCATCAAGTCGATCGAGCACGCGATCATCGACAAGGCCTGGGCCGAAGGCTGGGTCGCGCCGCACGTCGCGAAGCACAAGACGGGCAAGAAGGTTGCCGTGGTCGGTTCGGGCCCCGCGGGCCTCGCCGCCGCACAGCAGCTTGCGCGCGCCGGTCACGACGTGACGGTGTTCGAGAAGAACGACCGCGTCGGCGGCCTGCTGCGCTACGGCATCCCCGACTTCAAGCTGGAGAAGTGGCTGATCGACCGCCGCATGCGCCAGATGGAAGCCGAAGGCGTGACGTTCCGCACCAACGTGTTCATCGGCAAGGGCGAGCTGCCCGCGTACATCGGCAACACGGCGAAGGAAACCCTCTCGCCGGACGAACTGAAAGAGCAGTTCGACGCCGTGGTGATCGCAGGCGGTTCGGAAACGCCGCGTGACCTGCCCGTGCCGGGCCGCGAACTCGAAGGTATCTACTACGCCATGGAGTTCCTGCCGCAGCAGAACAAGGTCAACGCCGGCGACAAGCTGCCGAACCAGCTGCTCGCCAAGGGCAAGCACGTGGTCGTGATCGGCGGCGGCGATACGGGTTCCGACTGCGTGGGCACCTCGAACCGTCACGGCGCGAAGAGCGTCACGCAGTTCGAACTGCTGCCGCAGCCGCCCGAGGAAGAGAACAAGCCGCTCGTGTGGCCGTACTGGCCGATCAAGCTGCGCACGTCGTCGTCGCACGACGAAGGCTGTTCGCGCGACTGGGCGGTGGCGACCAAGCGCCTCGAAGGCAAGAACGGCAAGATCGAGAAGCTGATCGCCGCGCGCGTGGAGTGGAAGGACGGCAAGATGGTCGAAGTGCCGGGCTCGGAATTCGAGATGAAGGCCGATCTCGTGCTGCTCGCCATGGGCTTCACGCAGCCGGTTTCGCCGGTGCTCGAAGCATTCGGCGTCGAGAAGGATGCGCGCGGCAACGTGCGTGCCTCGACCGAAGGCGAGAAGGCGTACTACACATCGGTCGACAAGGTCTTCACCGCTGGCGACATGCGCCGCGGCCAGTCGCTCGTGGTGTGGGCGATCCGCGAGGGACGTCAGTGCGCGCGCTCCGTCGATGCGTTCCTGACGGGCAGTTCGGAGTTGCCGCGTTAAACCGCGGATTGGGACCAGAGTAAGCGCTAAAGCACTAACTCTGGTCGACACGCGAAGGTCGTCAGTGCGCGCGCTCCGTCGATGCGTATCTGACGGGCAGCTCGGAGTTGCCGCGTTAAATCCAGTGTGTCCCGCAATTCGCTGGGACGCACGGGAGACGGCAGGAGACGCAACGACAGAAGCCGGGCATCCGCAAGGATGACCCGGCTTTTTTACGTCCGTGCTGCGGGTTTGCATGGGCGCGCGCCTCGCGCGAGAGGATTACCATGACGCGATTGCCCGACCGAACGAGGCCCGCCGATCATGTCCGAAGCCCGCGAGACCGATCGTGACACGCAGCAATGGCGGCGCTGCTTCATCGCGCTTTCGCCCGCTGCGGCGTCGCGCGATGCGCTCGCCGCGCTGGACGTGCCGCCCAATGCGCGGCGCGTGCCCTATGCGCAACTCCATCTGACAGTGACGTTCATCGGCGCGATGTCGTTCGATCAGGGGCACGCGCTCTCGCGGCGGCTCGCCGAGCACGCGCCGCTCCTCCCGCCCGCGCAGGTCACGCATATCGAATGCTGGCCGGGACGCGCGCATCCGCGCCTGATGGTGGCCGTGCTCGCGATGTCGGATGCCTTCACCGCGCTCGACTGGCGTGTGCGCTCACTCATGGGAGACGTGGGATTGCCGCTCGACGCGCGAGCGTTCCGCCCGCACGTGACGCTCGCGCGCTTCGCGCGCGACGCCGTGGGCGCACCGGCGGCAAGCGGCGGGGAAGCGCTGCCGCCGTTGCGCTTCGAGTCGCTGGTGCTGTACTCGAGCACGCTGGCGAGGCAGGGCGCGCGCTACGAGGCGCTGGCGAGCGTCGCGCTCGCTTGAGGCGTCGTCGCGCGTTGGAGTCTTGACCGACGCTTAGTGGCGATACCGCGCCAGCGTCAATCCATCGAGATCGATTTCCGGCGCGCGCTGCGTGACGAGGTCCGCGAGCACGCGGCCCGAACCCATCGACATCGCCCAGCCCGTCGAGCCGTGCCCGACGTTCAGCCACAGGCCATCCACGCCCGACGTGCCGAGCAGCGGCGCACCGTCCGGCACCATCGGCCGGCGCCCCACCCAGAATTGCGCCGACGAAGGCGTCGCGGCGTGCGGGAACCAGTCGTCGAGCACCTTCATGAGCGTTTGCAGCGCCTGCTCGCGCAGCGTCGCGCGGTGGTCGCCCAGCTCCGCCGTCCCCGCCACACGCAGATACGGGCCGAAGCGCGTGATCGCCGTTTTGAGCGACTCGTCCATGAGCGCGGCGCGCGGCGCCTTCTGCTCGTCAACCACGGGCAGCGTGGCCGAATAGCCTTTCACCGGATACAGCGGCACCCGCACGCCAAGCGGCGCGACGAGCGCCGCGCTCTCCACGCCGAGTGCGACCACCACGGCGTCGGCGGCGAGCGTGTGCGGTTCGGTATCGCCTACCTCGTTCAAGTCCGCGGGGCGCAGCACCTGGGCGGGGGCGCGGCGATCCTCACGTCGCTGCACCCGCAGCTCGCGGCGGTTGTTCGCCGTGCGCCGCCCGGGCACCGCGCGTACGCGCACGCCGTTCACCTTGCCGCCCGCGGCCTCGAGCGCGAGCACTTCGGTATCGAACAGAAACGTGACGCCGCGTGCTTCGCATACGGAGCGCAGTTCGCGCGTGAAGCGTGCGCAGTCGCCGGCCTCGTCTTCGGGCAGATAGACGCCCGCCACCGGTTTCACGCGCGACCAGGCGAGCCCCGGCTCGACCTGCGCGCAGGCGGCGGCATCGAGTTCGCGATAGACGATGCCCGCATCGCGCAGCACGCCGAGCGCCGGTTGCGCGAGTTCGAGGTCATAGTCGCTGCGAAACAGCTGGAGATAGCCCTGGCTGCGCCCGTACTCGAACGCGTGCGTGGCGCGAAACGCGTGCAGGCATTCGCGGCTGTAATAGGCGATGCGCTGCATGCGCTGCTTGTTCACGCGAAAGCGCGCGAGATCGCATTCGCGCAGCCAGCGCGCGATCCAGCGCCACTGCGCGGCGTCGAGCGTGGGCCGGAAGATGAGCGGCGAGGTGGGCTTGAACAGATACTTGATGAGCTTCGCGGGCATGCCGGGCGCGGCCCACGGCGTGACATAGCCGGGCGCGATGACACCCGCGTTGCCGAAGCTCGTGCCGAGCGCAACGCCCGGTTCCCGTTCGACGACCGTGACGTCGCAGCCTCGTTCGCTCAGATAGTACGCAGTAGCGACGCCGATCACACCGGCGCCGAGGACGATCGTTTTCATGCCGGTCGCACAACAGGGAGGGACGGTCGGTATTGCAGCATGTTCGCGCTCATCGTGCAGTGGACTCCGCAGACGCTCGCTCGCTTCCGGCAGCAGGCGCTTCCTCGCTCAGCACCTTGCCCTTCGTCTCCGGCAGGCACAGCGCCGCGACGATCACGAGCAGATAGCCCGCGCCGGCCACCATGCCGATCGCCTTCACGAGCGAGATGGTCTGCGCGAACGTGCCCACGAGAATGGGGAAAAACGAGCCGAGCCCGCGTCCGAGGTTGTAGCAGAAGCCCTGGCCCGAGCCGCGGATCGCGTTCGGGTAGAGCTCCGAGAGATACGCGCCCACGCCCGCGAAAATGCCTTGCACGACGATGCCGAGCGGAAAGCCGAGCAGGAGCATGGCGGTGTCGGTGATGGGCAGCATCGTGTAGGCCATGCCGAGCGCAAACGAGCCGATGGCGAACAGGATGAACGAGGCGCGCCGGCCGATCCTGTCGCACAGGATCGCGCCGACGATATAGCCCGTGAACGAGCCGACGATCAGCACGATCAGGTAGCCGCTCGTGTTGAACACCGAAAGGTGGCGCACCGTCTTCAGGTAGGTGGGTAGCCAGGTGGTGATCGCGTAGTAGCCGCCGAGCATGCCGGTGCACAGCGCGCTGCCGAGCAGGGTAGTGGCCAGATGCGCGGGTGCGAAGATCTGCATGAAGTGGCTTTGGATCGCGCCGCTTTCGCGCGCGCGGCGCGTGGCGACGAACACGTCGGGGTCGCTCACGTTGCGGCGCACATAGAGAATCCAGAGCGCAGGCACGATGCCGATCCAGAAGCACGCGCGCCACGCGTATTCCTCGGGTAGCAGGGCGAAGAAGGCCCAGTACAGGATGGCGGCCGCGCCCCAGCCGAACGACCAGCTGCTCTGCACCGTGCCCACGGCTTTGGCGCGATGCTGGGGAGAGCGGATCGTTTCAGCCATCATCATCGTGACGACCGTCCATTCGCCGCCAAAGCCGATGCCCTGCAGCGTGCGCGTGGCGAGCAGTTGCCAGAACGAATGCGTGAAGCCGGAGAGGCAGGTGAAGAGCGCGAAGGTGGCGATGGTCCACTGCAGCACGCGCACGCGGCCGTAGCGGTCGGCGAGGATGCCGGCGAGCCAGCCGCCGATCGCCGAGGAGATCAGCGAGCTGGTCGCGATCATGCCGGCCTCGCCCTTGGTCATGCCCCAGGTCGCGATGAGCGTCGGGATCAGGAACGAGTAGATCATGAAGTCGAACGCGTCGACAGCGTAGCCGCCGAATCCCGCGTAGAGCGTGCGCCGCTCGCGCGCGTTCAACTCGGTGAACCAGTGAAAGTAGCCCACAGCGTGTCTCCCATATTTGTTGTGCGCGCAACGAGCCGGGTGAGCGGCGCGTGCTGTGCAAGCGACCCGGCTTGCGCAGACGCGTTGGGTGGCGTGTGCGCTTGACGCTGGCGGGCTGCGCGCCGTCTCCGGTGTGCTGGAGGGGTATTTTACGGTGCGAAACCGCGCTGAGGCGAGGGGCAATTTTTGGCGCCCGCTATCGTTATATTCCGATATTTAGTTCGCTAGCGAGCGAACGATGGCGCGTGGGAACCGCACGGCGCTAGAGCGTGAGCCCGCCATCGACATGAATCACCTGGCCGGTGATGTGACGCGCGGCGTCCGAGAGCAGGAAGGCGATGAGTTCGGCGACATCGGCGGGATCGGCCACGTGGCCGAGGGGCGTTTCCTGCGCCGCGCGCTCCCACACCGGCGCGTTTTCCGGCGTGGGGCCCTTGTCCTTGCGCGTATAGCCCGGCGCGACGCAGTTCACGGTCACGCCGTGCGGCGCGAGTTCCGCCGCGGCGGTTTTTGCCAGCGATTCGAGCGCGGCCTTCGCGGCGGCGGTGGCGGCGAACGGCGCGCCGGCGCGGTAGCGGTGCGCGACGAACGAACTCAGCGCGACCACGCGGGCGCGCGCCGAGCGTTCCAGCGCCGGCTGCGCGCGTTGCACGAGCGCCGCGAACGCGGCGGGCATGGCCGCGAATGCGCCTTCGAGCGACGCGGCGTCGAGCGCGGCGAGCGTCTGGCGCTGCGCATGCCCGGCGTTGGCGACGAGCTGGTCGAGCGTGCCGAAGTGCGCGAGCGTGGCGTCCACGAGTGCGCTCGCCTGGCCGGCCTGCGCGAGATCGCCGTACGCGGTGGCGCAGGTCGAGCCGCGCTGCTCGCACTCGGCGGCGACGGCGGCGAGCCGGGCGCGCGACGCCTCATCCGCGCCGCGTGCGTGCAGCATCAACGCCGTGTGAGGCGCCGCGATGCGCCGCGCGAGCGCCGCGCCGATGCCCGAGCCCGCGCCCGTGATCAGCACGACGCGCGCCGCGCTTGCGCTCACGCGGCAACCCGCTCTTCCGGCATGCGCTCGATCTCGAGCGTGTCGTGGTGGTACGCCGCGAGCGACTCGCGGTGCGCGACGCTCACGATCGCCGCCTTGGGCAGGCGTTCCATGAACAGCTTGTAGAGCCGGCTTTCGTTGTCGGGATCGAGCGCGCTCGTCGCTTCGTCGAGGAACAGATAGTCGGGCTTGTGCAGCAGCACGCGTGCGCCAGCGAGGCGTTGCTGCTCGCCCGGCGAGAGCACGCGCGACCAGTGCGCCGATTCGGCGAGGCGATCCATGTACTCTTCGAGGCGGCAGGCGCGCAGCGCTTCGCGGCAGTCTTCGTCGCTGTAGTCGTCGGCGGGCGAGGGGTAGGTGAGCGCCGCCTTGAGCGTGCCGATGGGCAGATAGCTCTGCTGCGGGATGAACATCATGCGCGCATCCACAGGGGCGTCGATCGAGCCTTCGCCGAATGGCCAGAGGCCCGCGAGCGCGCGGATCAGCGTGCTCTTGCCCGCGCCCGAGGGGCCGCGCACGAGCCAGCGCGAACCCGGCTTGATGGCGATGTCGCGCACTTCCGAGAGCGGCGTGCCGTTGGGCAGCGAAAGCTTGAGGTGCTCGGTGGCGAGCTCGTTGTTGTCGATGAAGTGCAGGTTGATGCCGCCATGCTCGGTGGCGGGCGAGACCGATTCCTTCAGGCGCGGCGAGTGCACTACACGCACGAATTCGCGCAGACGATTCACGGTAGCGCGCCATTCGACCAGCGTGGAGTAACTGTTGATGAACCACGAGAACGAGTCGCTCACGGTGCCGAACGCCTGCGAGATCTGCATCAACACGCCGAACGTGAAGGCGCCCGCGAAGTAGCGCGGCGCGGCCACCACGAGCGGGAAGATGATGGCGATCTGGCCGTAGAAGCTCAGCACGAAGGTGAGACGCTTCGTGTACTTCATCACGCGCCACCAGTTGTCCTTGATGTGCGCGAAGAGGCCTTGCGCGTTGCCGCGCTCGGTGTCCATGCCGTCGTAGAGGGCGATCTGCTCGGCGTTTTCGCGCAGGCGGATCAGGCCGAAGCGGAAGTCCGCTTCCACCTTTTGTTGCTGGTAGTTGATCGACACGAGCGGGTGGCCGACCTTCTGGATCACGAGCGAGCCGAACACGGCATAGAGCGCGGCGGCCCAGACCATGTAGCCCGGAATCGCGAGCGGCTGGCCACCCAGCGTGACGGTGAGCGCGCCCGCGAGCGTCCACAGGATCGTGATGAACGAGATGAGCGTGACGACCGTCGAGAGCAGGTCGAGCGTGAGCGAGAGCGTGGTCGTGGCGAACGACTGGAGGTCGTCGCTGATCCGCTGGTCGGGGTTGTCGGCGAGGCGGTCGCGCTCGATGCGGTAGAACGCGCCCTTGCCGAGCCACTCGCTCAGGAACCGCGTGGTGAGCCACTGACGCCAGCGAAAGCCGAGCATCTGGCGCAGATAGCGGCCATACACCGCGAGGATGATGAAGCCGAACGCCAGTTCGGTGAAGGTCATCAGGAGCGGCGGGAAGCGCTTGACGTCCTTGGCCTGCAACGCGTTGTAGAACTCCGCGCTCCAGCCGTTCAGGCGCACGTTGATCCACACGACGAGCAGGTTCATCACGATGATCGCGACGAGCAGGCCCCAGGCGATCCAGCGTTCCTCGGAGACCCAGTAGGGCTTGATCAGGCTCCACGCGGTGATCTTCTGATGCTCGTTCTGATCGGGCGTGGCGCGGGCAGGTTGGTTGGTCATGTGCGTCCTGAAGGTGTGGCGGCCCGCTGGGGGCATGCGCCGCGCGCCGCACGGCGGCAGCGTTGCAGCGATTTTGCAGCGATTCTGTCGTCGGGCGCTTAAGTGAGTCTTAACGGGGCACAGGCGGAGTCAAAACCGGCGCCTGGCGTGGAGACAAAAGCGCACGCCGGCGCCGCCGTAGCGTGGCGCCCATTGTCTCACCGCGCGGGCCTGCGAGGCGAAAGAGGCGGGTTCAGGGCATTGTGCCAGACCAGCACCCCCGGCTCCGCCGAGGTTTGCGGGCCGCGCGCGTTTTGTGGTCTAATCATCGTTGACGAAACAGGGGTGCTTCACCGGTATGCCGGGCATGCCGCCAGTGAGGCTGAGAGAAACCCTTTGCACCCGATCCGGGTAATACCGGCGCGGGAAGTTTCCAGAAAGTCTTGGCCGGCGCCCAGCCTGGTTTTTCAAGGAGGGGGCGCCAGGTTTCCCGCCGGGCTGCGCTTTGGGCGCATGGGTTCGTACGAATTCCGCGAATTTTGTACAGGGCCGTCTGCGCCGCATAGCCTCCACGGTCGGCCTTGCCAGCCGGTTTCGTCCTTGGGTACGTCTGCTGCTGCCGTACGGAAAGGATACGATGACCGCCTATTCTCTTTGTTCCCCGATTCTTATCGCGTTCGCCTTGCGTGACGGAGCGTCGTCATGAGCCGCGCCCGCACCCATAACGTGGGCAGCGTGCCCGACTTCGCCGTGCTCGGCGGCGGCCTGAGCGGCCGGCTCGTCGCATGGCGTCTGGCCGGCGAGGGCCATCGCGTCGCGCTTTACGAGCGCGGCGGCCCCGAAGGCGGCGAAGCCGCGGCCTGGGTCGCGGCGGCCATGCTTGCGCCGCTCGCGGAGGCCGCCGTCGCCGAACTGCTCATCACCGAGCTCGGCGTCGCGTCGCTCGAAACCTGGCCGCGCATCCTGGCCGAGCTGCCGGAGCCCGTGTTCTTCCAGCGCAACGGCACGCTCGTGGTCTGGCATAGCGCCGATCGCACCGAAGCGCCGCTCTTCGAGCGCCGCGTGCGCGCCAACGCGCCGCGTTCGCTCACCGATGCAAACTTCGTCGCGCTCGCCGGTGCGCAGCTCGACGCCGCCGAACCGGCGCTCGCCGGGCGCTTCGCGCGCGGCTGGCTGCTCGAAGGCGAAGGCCAGCTCGACAATCGCCAGGCCCTGGCCGCACTGGCGGCGGGGCTCGCCACGCGCGGCGTGGAAACCTACTGGCACACCACGGTCGACGAGGCCAATCCGCCGCCCGCGCGCGTGACGATCGACTGCCGCGGGCTGGGCGCCAAACCTTCGCTGCCGGGTTTGCGCGGCATTCGCGGCGAAGTCGCGCGCGTGCACGCGCCGGGCATCACGCTCACGCGCCCGGTGCGGCTGCTGCATCCGCGCTATCCGCTCTATATCGCGCCCAAGGAACACGATGTCTTCGTGATCGGCGCGACCGAGATCGAAGGCGAGGACCGTTCGCCCGTGAGCGTGCGCTCGGCGCTCGAACTGCTGAGCGCGGCGTTTGCGGTGCATCCGGCGTTCGGCGAGGCGCGCATCCTCGAGTTGAACACGCAGTGCCGCCCGACGCTGCCCGACCACCGCCCGGCGCTCATCTGGGACGGCAAGACCACGCTGCGCGTGAACGGCCTCTATCGGCACGGCTTCATGATCGCGCCGGAAGTCGCCGACGAAGCCGCGCGCTTCGCCGAGGCGCTGCTCGACGCCCGCGTGAGCGATGCCGATTCCTTCGAGGCGCTGCGCCGCGCGTCGCGCTGGGGCGACATGCTGCACGCGCAGGGCGCGCACGAGCCGGCCTGACGCCGCACCAGAAACAATCCGCAGTTTGAGAACGTATTTGCCATGGACATTCATATCAACCAGAAGCCGATCACGCTGCCCGAGGGCGCGACTGTCGCCGATGCGCTCGCCGCATTCGGCGCGCGTCCGCCGTTCGCCGTCGCGCTGAACGGCGATTTCGTGGCTCGCACCCAGCATGGCGCGCGCTCGCTCCAGGCGGGGGACCGCCTCGACGTCGTGAGCCCCGTGGCCGGCGGCTGAGCCTCGCTCGCCCAAGCCACCGGTTGCGCGCATCGCATGTATAGCAAGCGCGTTCACGACACCGCCAAGGATTCCTACCCATGACCACCACATCCACCGCCGACACGCTCACGCTCTACGGCGAAACCTTCGCGAGCCGCGTGCTGCTCGGCACGTCGCGTTATCCGTCGCTGCAGTCGCTCGCCGACTCGATGGCCGCCGCGCGCCCCGGCATGATCACCGTCGCGCTGCGCCGCCAGATGAACGAGGGCACCGCCGAGGCTGGCTTCTTCGACCTGCTCAAGCGCCACGGTGTGCCGCTCCTGCCGAATACGGCCGGCTGTCTCACCGTCAACGAGGCGGTGACGACGGCGCACATGGCGCGCGAAGTCTTCGAAACCGACTGGATCAAGCTCGAACTGATCGGCGACGACTACACGCTGCAGCCCGACCCGGTCGGCCTGATCGAGGCCGCGTCGCGCCTCGTGAAGGATGGCTTCAAGGTGCTCCCGTATTGCACCGAGGATCTCGTGATCGGCCGGCGTCTGCTCGACGCGGGTTGCGAGGCGCTCATGCCGTGGGGCGCGCCGATCGGCACCGGCAAGGGCGTGATCAACCCCTACGGCTTGCGCGTGCTGCGCGAGCGCTTGCCCGACGTGCCACTGATCGTCGATGCGGGCCTGGGCGTGCCTTCGCACGCGTGCCAGGTGATGGAGTGGGGCTTCGACGGCGTGCTGCTCAACACGGCCGTTTCGCAGGCCACGCACCCCGCGGCGATGGCGCGCGCGTTCGCGCTGGGCGTCGAGGCGGGGCGCGCCGCATTTCTCGCCGGACCGATGGCCGAGCGCGAAGCGGCGGTCGCCAGCACGCCCGTGGTCGGCATGCCTTTCTGGCACCAGGATGGAGACAAGCGATGACTGAAACGCTGCGCCTGCAGGACCGCGAACTGTTCTGGCCGCCCGCCGACGAACTCACCGAAACGGCGGAGCGCATCCGCGCGCGCCTGGGCGACTGGCAGCCCACGCACGCACCGTGGCGCATCTGTCTCACGCCGCCGGACGCCCCCAACGGCGGCGATCTGATCATCGTGACCGACGCGGCGCCGCATCTGGCCAACATCGCGCGCTGGATGACCGACGGCGCGGGCGTGATCGAAGCCGCGGGCGAAAACCCGAAGGCGGCGCGCGCCACGCTGCATCTGGGCGGCGAGCGCTACGCGCTCGAGGGCGAACTGGCGGAAGACTGGATTCCGGCGCTGGCGGCGTTCCTCGACTGCGGCTTCGATCCGCACGACGCGCTCGTGCTCGCGCTCGCCTGGCGCGACGGCGACGAGCAGCAGACCGACGCCTGGCCCGTCGACATCGAGCGTTTTCCGCGCGTGCTGGGCTTGCCCGCCGCGCCCGCGCAGCCGTTCGCGCCGTGTCCCGCGAAGCTTGGCTTGTATCCGGTGCTGCCCACGGCCGACTGGGTCGAGCGCGTGCTCGACTACGGCGTCAAGACGGCGCAGCTGCGCAGCAAGCAGCCGAAGTCTCCGGCGCTCTCGAGCGAAATCGAGCGCTGCGTCGCGGCGGGCCGCAAGCACGACGCGCAGCTCTTCATCAACGATCACTGGCAGGAGGCCGTCGCGGCCGGCGCTTATGGCGTGCACCTCGGCCAGGAAGATCTGCGCGAAGCCGACCTCGGCGCGATCGCGGCGGCCGGCGTGCGTCTTGGCCTCTCGACGCACGGCTACTTCGAGATGCTCACGGCGCTTCATTTCCGTCCGAGCTACCTCGCGTGCGGCGCCGTCTTCGCCACCACGACCAAGGCGATGCCCACGGCGCCCCAGGGCCTCACGCGTCTCGCCCGCTACGTGAAGCTGCTGGACGGCGTCGTGCCGATGGTGGCGATCGGCGGCATCGACGGCAATGTGCTGCCCGAGGTGCTCGCCACGGGCGCTGGCAGCGCAGCGGTAGTGCGCGCCGTGACCGAGGCGGCCGACCCGGCTGCCGCGGTTGCTGCATTGCGCAACGCGTTTACGCAATAATGGTCCGCCCTGGCTTCGGGCTGCGCCGCGTGCGCGACCCGAGGCCGAGGGGGCCGCAACCCGCAGCAGCGGGCGATTGCGGCTTACATCGGCGGGACCAGGGGCGTCACGGCAGGTTTTCCACGATGGCCCTATAATCCCGCCTTCGTGTAAATGGACTGTCAGCCACGTGCCCTCAACCTCTGAGACCCTACTGGAGCTGCGCGACGTCGACTTCGGCTACGGCGACCGGCTCGTCCTGTCCGGCCTGAACATGCGCTTCCCGCGCGGTCGGGTGGTGGCAGTCATGGGCGGTTCCGGTGGCGGAAAAACAACAGTGCTGCGTCTGATCGGCGGCCTCGTTCGCGCCCAGCGCGGCCAGGTGCTGTTCGGCGGCCAGGACGTCGGCGCGCAATCGCGCGACGGCCTCTACGCCCTGCGCCGCAAGATGGGCATGCTCTTCCAGTTCGGCGCGCTCTTCACCGACATGTCGGTGTTCGAGAACGTCGCCTTCGCCCTGCGCGAGCACACCGACCTGCCCGAAGAGCTGATCCGCGACCTCGTGCTCATGAAGCTCAACGCCGTCGGCCTGCGCGGCGCGCGCGACCTCGCGCCTTCGGAAATTTCCGGCGGCATGGCGCGGCGCGTGGCGCTCGCGCGCGCCATCGCGCTCGACCCCGAGCTGATGATGTACGACGAGCCATTCGCGGGTCTCGACCCGATTTCGCTCGGCATCACCGCGAACCTCATCCGCACGCTCAACGACGCACTCGGCGCAACCTCGATCCTCGTCACGCACGACGTGCCCGAGTCGTTCGCGATCGCCGACTACGTGTACTTCATGGCGAACGGCCGGGTGCAGGCGCAGGGCACACCCGCCGAGCTGCGCGCCTCGACCGACCCGATCGTGCGCCAGTTCATCGACGGCGCGCCGGACGGCCCGTTCCGGTTCCATTACCCGTCGAACCTGCCGCTCGAAGCGGACTTCGGCATTGGCGGAGGCCGCTCATGATCGGCGCCATCAGCTCGATCGGGCGCACCGTGCTCGAAACGATCGCGCGCGCGGGGCATGCCACGCGCTTTTTCGTGCGCCTCGTCCTCGAATTCTTCCCGTTGCTGCGCCGGCCGCGTCTTGTCACGAAGCAGATCCACTTCGTCGGTAATTATTCGCTCTTGATCATTGCCGTGTCTGGCCTGTTCGTGGGCTTCGTGCTCGGGCTGCAGGGCTATTACACGCTCAACCGCTACGGCTCCGAGCAGGCGCTCGGGCTGCTGGTCGCGCTCTCGCTCGTGCGCGAGCTCGGGCCCGTCGTCACCGCGCTGCTGTTCGCGGGCCGCGCGGGCACCTCGCTCACGGCTGAGATCGGCCTCATGAAGGCGGGCGAGCAACTCACGGCCATGGAGATGATGGCGGTCGACCCCGTGCGCGTGGTGGTCGCGCCGCGCATGTGGGCAGGCGTGATCGCCATGCCGATCCTCGCGGCTATTTTCAGCGCAGTCGGCATTCTGGGCGGCTACGTGGTGGGCGTGCTGCTGATCGGCGTGGACGCCGGCGCGTTCTGGTCGCAAATGCAGGGCGGCGTGGACGTCTGGACCGACGTGGGCAACGGCGTGATGAAGAGCATCGTGTTCGGCTTCGCCGTGACGTTCACCGCGCTCTATCAGGGCTATGAGGCGAAGCCCACGCCCGAGGGCGTGTCGCGCGCGACCACCAAAACGGTCGTGTACGCGTCGCTCGCGGTGCTCGGCCTCGACTTCCTGCTCACCGCGCTGATGTTCAGCTAAAGACGCCGGGCAGTGACCCGGCCGCGCGGCGCGCACAGGAGCGACGCCGCAATGGATTCTCATTGGGATGACGATGAAAAAGAATGCTCTCGACTTCTGGGTCGGTCTGTTTGTGGTGCTGGGCTTTATCGCGCTGCTGTTTCTTGCGCTGAAGGCCGGCAACATGAGTTCGCTGTCGTTCCAGTCCACCTACCCGGTGAAGCTCAAGTTCGACAATATCGGCGGCCTCAAGCCGCGCGCGCCGGTGAAGAGCGCGGGCGTGACCGTGGGCCGGGTGGCGTCGATCGGCTTCGACTCCAACACGTATCAGGCGCTGGTGACGATCAACCTCGACCAGCAGTACCAGTTTCCGAAGGACACGTCCGCGAAGATCCTGACGTCGGGCCTGCTCGGCGAGCAGTACATCGGCCTCGAGCCGGGCGGCGATTCGGAGATGCTCAAGGCCGGCGACACCATTTCGATGACGCAGTCGGCCATCGTGCTCGAGAACCTGATCGGCCAGTTCCTCTATAGCAAGGCGGCCGATTCGGGCGCCGCGAAGCCGTCCAGCGGCGCGAGCACGGACGCGGCGCCTGCTGCCGCACCCGCGCCCGCACCGGCTCAGGCACCGGCACCGGCTGCTTCGGCGGCACCGGCGGCTTCGGCGGCCCAATAAGAAGGAGAAAAAGAATGACGACCATACGCATGCGCGCCATTACGATTGGCGTCGCAGCGCTTGCACTCGGGGGCTGTTCGACGGTGCAGACGCCGTCGAAGGAAGATCCGTGGGAAGGCTTCAACCGCACGGTGTACACGTTCAACGACAAGGTTGACACGTACGCGCTCAAGCCGGTGGCGCAGGGCTACGTGAAGGTGACGCCGCAGCCCGTGCGCGACAGCGTAACGAACTTCTTCGCGAACATCGGCGACGTGTACAACGCGGCGAACAACTTCCTGCAGCTGAAGATCACCGATGGTGTCGAGGACATCATGCGGATCGTGATCAACACGGTCTTCGGCCTCGGTGGCCTGTTCGACGTCGCGACGCTCGCGAAGCTGCCCAAGCACAACCAGGACTTCGGTCTCACGCTCGGCCACTATGGCGTGCCGCCCGGCCCGTACCTCGTGCTGCCGCTGTTCGGTCCGAGCACGGTGCGTGACGGCGTGGGCCTCGTGCCCAACTACTTCATCAATCCGCTCACCTATGTGGATCCGGCCGCGCTGTCGTGGGGCCTTTACGGCCTGAACGTGGTGAGCACGCGCGCCAACCTGCTTGGCGCGAGCGACCTGCTCGAAGGCGCGGCGATCGACAAGTACTCGTTCATCCGCAACGCCTATCTGCAGCGCCGCCGCTATCTGCTTTCGGACGGCCGCGCGTCGTCTGACAGCAACCTGCCGGATTACGGCGATGGCGCGCCGCTGCCGAAGTACGACGACACCGACGAGGGCGCGGCGGCCGGTGCGGCGGTCCCCGCATCGGGCACTGCGCCTGCGGCCACGCCGAATGCGGCCAGCATGGCGCCCGCCAACCCCAACGGCGCAACCACCGCCCCGGCAACGCTGGAAGGTCCGGCTGGCGCCGCGGCGCCCGTGGGCGCGTCGGAAACCACGGTGCCGGGCGATCAGATGATCCCGCCCGCGCGCATCGGCTTCCCGAGCATGCTGCGTCTGCACTGAGCGCTGCGCTCCGGCGTGGCGCGACGCCTCGCCGGAGCGTTCGTCTGACATATACGTCTGACGTAACAAGCAGAAACGCTTGTCGCACTTTGCTGGCAGTTTTTGACATAGCGAGATAGATCTCGCGTGATATCGTTGGCTCCAACGGGGCAATGTCCCCCTACTAGCAGGACTCGATATGAAAAAATTCTTTCTGTACCCGTTTTTCGCCATGTTTCTTTCGTTTGCCGGCGGTGCGTTCGCCCAGACGGTAGACACCAGCAATCCCGACGCAATGGTTCAGACGGTCACGCAGCAGGTCATGAGCCAGATCAAGGGTGACAAGACCATCCAGTCCGGCGACATCAGCAAAATCACGCTGCTCGTGAACGAAAAGATCCTGCCGTACACCGACTTCCATCGCACCACGCAGCTCGCGATGGGGCGCAACTGGCGCACCGCCACGCCGGAGCAGCAGCAACAGGTCATCGAGCAGTTCAAGACGCTGCTCATCCGCACGTACTCGGGCGCGCTCGCCCAGGTGCGCGACCAGCAGATCCAGTACAAGCCGTTCCGCGCGAACCCGGACGACACCGACGTCGTGGTCCGTTCGACGGTCATGAACGGCGGCCAGCCGATCGAGCTCGACTATCGCCTCTACAAGACGCCGCAAGGCTGGCGCGTGTATGACATCAACGTGCTCGGCGCGTGGCTCATCCAGGCGTACCAGCAGCAGTTCCAGGAAAAGATCCAGCAAGGCGGCGTGGACGGCCTGATCCAGTTCCTCACGCAGCGTAACCAGCAACTCGCATCGGGCAAGGCGACCTCGTGAGCGAGCGTTTCGCCACCGGCGCCAACCTGACCCACGAGAGCGCAAAAGCAGCGCTCTCGGCCGGGTACGCGCAGATCTCGGCGGGCGCAACCGCCGTAGACTGCGCGGCGCTCACCCAGTTCGATTCATCGGCGCTCGCCGTGCTGATCGCCTGGCAACGCGCCGCGCGTGAGCGCGGCGCTTCCCTCGCTGTGCTCAACATGCCCCCCGCGCTCGCCTCTCTCGCGCGCGCCTACGGCGTCGATTCGCTTCTCAACGAGCGACATTGACCCGCGTCGCCTGGCCGGACGCTAGCGTTCGAGCGGTGTAACGCCGCACTGCCGGGCCGACGCCGTTCCCCGCCAAGGCCAGGCCGCGCTTTCCGACTTGGCCTATAATCAACCGTTTTTTGGGCGCTGCCTCGGCGCAAAAAGCACCGCTTGGTATGTAATAAGCGTGCACTGAGACAGCAAAGCCGGCCTCGTAAGCCGTCCCCAATTCCGGTCTTCCCCGCAGCATTGATGCACTCTTGAGCCGCACCGTTCGCAAACGGGCGGCGTATTAGTCATGCCAGCCATAGAAATCCGTAACGTCAAGAAGCGCTACAAGTCGCTTCAGGCGCTCAAGGGCGTCAGCTTCACGGTCGAAGACGGCGAGTTCTTCGGGCTGCTCGGCCCGAACGGCGCGGGCAAGACGACGCTCATCAGCATTCTTGCCGGCCTCGCGCGCGCGGACGAGGGCTCGATCGCCGTCCGCGGCCACGATGTCGTCGCCGACTTCCGCAACGCTCGCCGCAGCCTGGGCGTCGTGCCGCAGGAACTGGTGTTCGATCCGTTCTTTACCGTGCGCGAGACACTGCGCATCCAGTCCGGCTACTTCGGTCTGCGCAACAACGACGCGTGGATCGACGAAGTCATGGCCAATCTCGATCTCACAGAGAAAGCCGACGTGAACATGCGCGCGCTGTCCGGCGGCATGAAGCGCCGCGTGCTCGTGGCGCAGGCGCTCGTGCACCGGCCGCCCGTGATCGTGCTCGACGAACCTACCGCCGGCGTGGACGTGGAACTGCGCCAGACGCTCTGGAAGTTCATCGCGCGCCTGAACCGCGAAGGGCACACCATCGTGCTCACCACGCACTATCTCGAAGAAGCCGAGCAGTTATGCGACCGCATCGCCATGCTCCGGCGCGGCGAGATGGTCGCGCTCGAGCGCACGAGTGCGCTGCTGCAGCGCTTCGCCGGCACGCAGTTGTTCCTGCGCTTCTCGGAAGGCGTGCTGCCGAGCGATCTGCGTGCGCTCGAAGTCGATCCGGCGGGCGCCAGCGCACACCAGCATCTGCTACGCCTCGCGAGTTACGACGACGTGGAGCGTATTCTGGCCAAGTGCCGCGCGAACGGCTGCAAGCTCGAAGAAGTGGAAGTGCGCAAGGCCGATCTGGAGGATGTCTTCGTGCAGGTGATGAACGGTCCTGAAGTGGTCGAGGGTCTCGCATGAGCGGTTTCCGTACACTGTTCTACAAGGAAGTGCTGCGGTTCTGGAAGGTCGCTTTCCAGACCGTGCTTGCGCCCGTCATTACCGCACTGCTCTATCTCACGATCTTCGGCCATGCGCTGCGCGGCCACGTCGAGGTGTATCCGGGCGTGGAGTACACGAGCTTCCTGATTCCCGGCCTCGTGATGATGAGCGTGCTGCAGAACGCCTTTGCGAACAGCTCGTCGTCGTTGATCCAGTCGAAGATCACGGGCAATCTCGTATTCGTGCTCTTGCCGCCGCTCGCTGCATGGGAGATGTTCGGCGCCTATGTGCTCGCCTCGATCGTGCGCGGCCTCGCCGTTGGCGCGGGCGTGTTTGTCGTGACGATCTGGTTCATTCCGATGAGCTTCGCCGCGCCGTTCTACATTCTCGGTTTTGCGGTGCTCGGCTCGGCGATCCTCGGCACGCTCGGCCTGATCGCCGGGATCTGGGCGGAGAAGTTCGACCAGCTCGCGGCGTTTCAGAACTTTCTCATCATGCCGCTCACGTTTCTTTCGGGCGTGTTTTATTCGACGCATACGCTGCCGCCCCTGTGGCGCGAAGTGTCGCGGCTCAATCCGTTCTTCTACATGATCGATGGTTTCCGCTTCGGGTTCTTCGGCCTGTCCGACATCAACCCGCTCGTGAGCCTGTCGATCGTTTTCGTGTTTTTCGTGGCGCTGGCCACGCTCGCCATGCGTTTGCTCGCGAGCGGGTACAAGCTGCGTCACTAAGCAGGAGCCATACTCATGTTGCCGACTCCGGAACAGATCAAGCAGTACATCTCGGCAGGGCTCGCGTGCGAGCACCTCGAAGTCGAAGGCGATGGCCAGCACTTCTTCGCGACCATCGTCTCCTCAGCATTCGACGGCAAGCGCTTGATCCAGCGCCATCAGCTCGTCTACGCGGCGCTCGGCGACCGCATGCGCGAGGAAATCCACGCGCTCAGCATGAAGACGCTCACGCCCGCCGAATGGCAGAACGCATAATCTGGAATCTCAGTGCGAATCACCCAGGACAAAGACGCCGCCGCGAGCGGCGCAGCTCAACATCAAGCGACCCCGCAAGCCGGCCGCACCGATCAGGAAACCTCAGGCATGGATAAACTCGTCATCGTCGGCGGGCAGAAGCTCGCAGGGGAAGTGGCTGTATCCGGTGCAAAGAATGCGGCGCTGCCCATTCTCTGCGCAGGCCTTCTGAGCGCGGAACCCGTTCATCTCGACAACGTGCCCGACCTCCAGGACGTGCGCACCACGCTCAAGCTGCTTGGCCAGATGGGCGTGCGTACCGAGCAGAACGGCGCGCGCGTGCAGCTCGACGCCTCGAAGGTCAACAACCTCGTCGCACCGTATGAGCTCGTGAAGACCATGCGCGCGTCGATCCTCGTGCTCGGGCCGCTCGTCGCGCGCTTCGGCGAGGCGAAGGTGTCGCTGCCGGGCGGCTGCGCGATCGGCGCACGCCCCGTGGATCAGCACATCAAGGGCCTGCAGGCGATGGGCGCCGAGATCAACATCGAGCACGGCTTCATCGAGGCGCGCGCAAAGCGCCTGAAGGGCGCGCGCATCGTCACCGACATGATCACGGTCACCGGCACGGAAAACCTGCTGATGGCCGCCGTGCTCGCCGAGGGCGAAACGGTGATCGAGAACGCCGCGCGCGAGCCCGAAGTGGGCGACCTCGCGCACCTGCTCGTGGCGATGGGCGCGAAGATCGAAGGCATCGGCACGGACCGCCTCGTGATCCAGGGCGTGGACAAGCTCCACGGCGCGCACCACACCGTCATTCCGGACCGTATCGAAGCGGGCACGTTCCTGTGCGCGGTCGCGGCCGCGGGCGGCGACGTCACGCTGCGCCACGTGCGTCCGCGCATCCTCGACGCCGTCACCGACAAACTGCGCGAAGCGGGCGTGACGATCGAAGAGGGCGACGACTGGATGCGCGTGCGCATGCACGAGCGCGCGCGCGCCGTGAACGTGCGCACCTCCGAATACCCGGCGTTCCCGACCGACATGCAGGCGCAGTTCATGGCGCTCAACACGATCGCGGACGGCACCTCGCAAGTGGTCGAAAACATCTTCGAAAACCGTTTCATGCACGTGCAGGAACTGAACCGCCTGGGCGCCCACATCACGATCGACGGCAAGACGGCGCTCGTCGCCGGTGTCGAGAAGCTCTCAGGCGCGAAGGTGATGGCAACCGACCTGCGCGCCTCGGCGAGCCTCGTGATCGCGGGCCTGTGCGCGGACGGCGAAACGCTGATCGATCGCATCTATCACCTCGACCGCGGCTACGACCGCATGGAAGAGAAGCTCACGAAGATCGGCGCGAACGTGAAGCGGATCAAGGGGAGCGCGGCATGAGCACGGTCGAGTCGAGGCCCACGCCGGCGGCCGCGGCCAGCGCGCCGCTCACGCTTGCGCTCTCGAAGGGCCGCATCTTCGAAGAGACGATGCCGCTGCTCGCCGCGGCGGGCGTGCATGTGACCGAAGACCCGGAAACCTCGCGCAAGCTGATCCTGCCGACCACCGACCCGAATCTGCGCGTGATCATCGTGCGCGCGACCGACGTGCCCACCTACGTGGAGTACGGCGCGGCCGACTTCGGCGTGGCGGGCAAGGACGTGCTCAACGAGCACGGCGGCGGCGGCCTGTATCAGCCGATCGATCTCGACATCGCGCGCTGCCGTCTTTCGGTGGCCGTGAAGGACGGCTTCGATTACGCGAATGCGGTGCGCCAGGGCGCGCGCCTGCGCGTGGCGACCAAGTACACGGAAGCCGCCCGCCAGCACTTCGCGGCCAAGGGCGTGCACGTCGACCTCATCAAGCTGTACGGCTCGATGGAACTCGCCCCGCTCGTGGGCCTCGCCGACGCGATCGTCGACCTCGTCAGCACGGGCGGCACGCTGCGCGCGAACAATCTGGTCGAGGTCGAGGAGATCATGGAGATCACGTCGCGCCTCGTCGTGAATCAGGCGGCGCTCAAGCTCAAGCGCGCCGCGCTGCGGCCGATCATCGACGCGTTCGAACGCGCGTCGCGCGGCATGCAGGCGAGCTGACAGAGTAGAAGCGAAGGGCCGGCGCAATCACGCGCCGCCCCGCGCGCAGTGCGTCTCAAAAGGCGTGGCGCGCACAACGTAACGGATGGATACCAGCATGGCTATCACGATGCGCAAACTCGATTCCAGCGCCGAAGGCTTCAAGAAGGCGCTGCACGCGGTGCTCGCCTTCGAGGCGAGCGAGGACGAGGCCATCGAGCGCTCCGTCGCGCAGATTCTCGCGGACGTGAAGGCGCGCGGCGACGCCGCCGTGCTCGACTACACGAATCGCTTCGATCGCCTTGCCGCCCCGAGCGTCGCGGCGCTCGAGCTGCCGTTCAGCGAACTCGAAGCGGCGCTGGAAAGCCTCGAGCCCAAGCAGCGCGCGGCGCTCGAAGCGGCGGCGGCGCGCGTGCGCGGCTACCACGAGAAGCAGCGCATCGAATGCGGCTCGCATAGCTGGCAATACACCGAATCCGACGGCACCGTGCTTGGCCAGAAGGTTACGCCGCTCGACCGCGTGGGCCTTTATGTGCCCGGCGGCAAGGCTGCGTATCCGTCGTCCGTGCTGATGAACGCCATTCCCGCGCGGGTCGCGGGCGTGCGCGAAATCATCATGGTCGTGCCCACGCCCGACGGCGTGAAGAACCCTCTCGTGCTGGCGGCGGCGCTGCTCGGCGGCGTCGATCGCGTGTTCACGATCGGCGGTGCGCAGGCCGTGGCGGCGCTCGCGTACGGCACGAGTACGATTCCGGCCGTCGACAAGATCTGCGGACCGGGCAACGCCTATGTCGCTTCGGCCAAGCGCCGCGTGTTCGGCACGGTCGGCATCGACATGATCGCGGGCCCCTCGGAAATCCTCGTGATTTGCGACGGCACGACCGATCCGCGCTGGGTGGCCATGGACCTGTTCTCGCAGGCCGAGCACGACGAGCTCGCGCAGTCCATCCTGCTGTGCCCGGACCAGGGCTTCATCAAGCGCGTGGAAGACGCCATCGACGAGCTGCTGCCCGCCATGCCGCGCGCCGAAGTCATCGCCACGTCGCTCACGAACCGAGGCGCGCTCGTGAAGGTGCGCGACATGGCCGAGGCCTGCGCCATCGCCAACGAGATCGCGCCGGAGCACCTCGAAATCTCGGCGCTGGAGCCGCAGAAGTGGGGCGCCGAAATCCGCCACGCGGGCGCGATCTTCCTTGGCCGCTACACGAGCGAAAGCCTCGGCGACTACTGCGCGGGGCCGAATCACGTGCTGCCTACGTCTCGTACCGCACGTTTCTCGTCGCCGCTTGGCGTCTATGATTTCATCAAGCGCTCGAGCCTCATCGAGGTGAGCGCGGAAGGCGCGCAAACGCTCGGCGAGATCGCAGCCGAGCTGGCCTACGGCGAAGGCCTGCAAGCCCACGCGCGCAGCGCCGAATTCCGCATGAAGCCGGTGTAAGGCACGCCTCGCGACTCGCAGAAACCGGTTGAGTGAGCCGTCGCGCAGCATGGAGACGCGGTGCGGCGGCAAGCCCCGCGAGTGCGCGGGGCGCAGCAGTTAGACCTTCAGTTTGACCCGCACGCAGCAGAGACCACGACGATAACCAGGGCAGCCGGCTCGCCGAGCTGCCCGTGCCGGCGCCCCCGCTTTTCGCGAGCCGCCTTTCGACATGACGACACCACAAGACATCATCCGTCGCGACGTGCTCGCGATGACGAGTTACCCCGTGCCCGACGCTTCCGGTTTCGTAAAGCTCGACGCCATGGAGAACCCGTTTGCCCTGCCCGCCGACCTTGCCGCGCAACTGGGCGAACGCCTCGCGGCAGTCGCGCTCAACCGTTATCCCGCGCCGCGCCCCGAGGCGCTGATCGCGAAGCTCAAGCAGACGATGCGCGTGCCGGCCGACTGCGACGTGCTGCTCGGCAATGGCTCGGACGAGATCATCAGCATGATCACCATGGCGTGCGCGAAGCCGGGCGCGAAGGTGCTCGCGCCGGTGCCGGGCTTCGTCATGTACGCGATGTCGGCGAAGTTTGCGCAGCTGGAGTTCGTCGGCGTGCCGCTCAAGAGCGACTTCACGCTCGACCTCGAAGCGACGCTCGCGGCGATCGCAGAGCACACGCCCGCCGTGATCTGGCTGGCTTACCCGAACAACCCCACGGGCACGCTGTTCGACGACGCCGACATCGAGCGCGTGATCGCGGCGGCTGCGCAGGCGAAGAGCCTCGTGGTGATCGACGAGGCCTACCAGCCGTTCGCGATGCAAAGCTGGATGCCGCGCGCGGGCGAGTTCGACAACGTGGTCGTGATGCGCACGATGTCGAAGCTCGGGCTCGCGGGCATCCGCCTCGGCTATCTGGCCGGGCGTGCGTCGTGGCTCAACGAGTTCGACAAGGTGCGCCCGCCCTACAACGTGAATGTCCTCACGCAGGCGGCGGCGGATCTGCTGCTCGACCATGTCGACGTGCTCGATGCGCAGGCCGCGCAGCTGCGCGCGCAACGTGCGACGCTGGCCGCCGAAGTGGCGAAGCTGCCGGGCGCCCAGGTGTTCGAAAGCGCGGGCAATTTCCTGCTCGTGCGCGTGCCCGATGCGGCGGCGGTTTTTGACACGCTGCTGTCTGCCCGGATTCTGATCAAAAACGTGGGTAAAATGCACCCATTGCTTGCGAACTGTGTGCGCCTGACCGTTGGCACCCCCGACGAAAACGCGCAATTGCTCGCTGCCCTGAAGCTCGTGCTCCATTAAGCCGAAGCTTCGTTCTCCCACTCTCCTGTTACGGGCTGTTTGAAGGAAATTGCCATGCGCGTCGCGCAAGTCGTTCGCAACACCAGCGAAACGCAAATCCGCGTGAAACTCAATCTGGACGGCACCGGCGAGCAAAAGCTCGCGACCGGCGTGCCGTTTCTCGACCACATGCTCGACCAGATCGCACGACACGGTCTGATCGATCTGGACATCGAGGCGCATGGCGACACGCATATCGACGACCACCATACGGTGGAAGACGTCGGCATCACGCTCGGCCAGGCGGTGGCGCAGGCCATTGGCGACAAGAAGGGCATTCGCCGTTACGGCCACGCCTATGTGCCGCTCGACGAAGCGCTCTCGCGCGTCGTGATCGACTTCTCGGGCCGTCCGGGCCTCGAATTCCACGTGCCGTTCACGCGCGCGCGCATCGGCACGTTCGACGTCGACCTGTCGATCGAATTCTTCCGCGGCTTCGTGAACCACGCCGGCGTGACGCTGCACATCGACAATCTGCGCGGCCTCAACGCGCACCATCAGATGGAAACGGTGTTCAAGGCATTCGGCCGCGCGCTGCGCCAGGCCGCCGAACTGGACGAACGTCAGGCGGGCAAGATTCCGTCGACGAAGGGCAGCCTCTAATCGACGCTTTCACCGACCGGGAGGCGGGCCGCGCTGCGCGCACTGTGCCGGGGCGTGCCTGAGCAGGACTTCGGGCGCGGCGCGCCGGGGCCATCGCCCCCATGCGGCATGCGCGCCACATTAGCCGTTCGGCTTATGGGCTTGCACGCGCCGACTGGCGTACATTGACGGCTTCGAAGGCAGATCAGGGCATATCGCGGCGCACATGCGCCCACACAGCCAGGGGCAGGGCCTTTTGAGCAGGCCGGATTCGAGATGAAAACTTCAATTGCGATTGTTGATTATGGAATGGGCAACCTGCGTTCGGTGGCCCAGGCGCTGAGGCAGGCCGCGCCGGAAGCCGACGTGGCCATCGTCGAGCATCCCGAGGCGATCCGTGCTGCCGACCGCGTGGTGCTGCCGGGGCAGGGCGCAATGCCAGACTGCATGCGCAGCCTCGCCGAGTCGGGCCTGCAGGACGCCGTCCTCGAAGCCTCGCGCACGAAGCCGCTCATGGGCGTGTGCGTGGGCGAGCAAATGCTGTTCGACTGGAGCGCGGAAGGCGACACGAAGGGCTTGGGCCTGCTGCCCGGCAAGGTCGTGCGCTTCGATCTGGAAGGCCAGTTGCAGGACGACGGCTCGCGCTTCAAGGTCCCGCAAATGGGCTGGAACCGCGTGCGCCAGGCGCGCGCGCACGCCCTGTGGGACGGGGTGCCCAACGAAAGCTTCTTCTACTTCGTGCACAGCTACTATGTGGTTCCGGCGGATGCGGCGCACACCGTGGGCGAAACGCCGTACGGCGCGGCCTTTACCTCGGCAGTGGCGCGGGATAACATCTTCGCCACCCAATTCCACCCGGAAAAGAGCGCCGCTGCAGGCTTGCGCGTCTATCGCAACTTCGTCCACTGGAACCCCTGATTTCCCGCGGCGCTGACGCTCGCAGCCGCCTTCGCGCACGAGCGCCGCGGCATTCGAATTGCGTCAGCAAGGCCGCCGAAAGAGTTGTACTAAACTAGCGAAACGGCGTCGGATCGGGCCTTTTTTCCGCCGGCGCTGCAGACTTCAACCTCATTCCCAGACACACCCGAAGCTATGCTGCTGATTCCGGCCATCGATCTCAAAGACGGTCACTGCGTGCGCCTCAAACAAGGCGATATGGACCAGGCGACGATTTTCTCCGAGGAACCGGCGGCTATGGCCCGACACTGGGTCGAGCGCGGCGCGCGGCGCCTGCACCTCGTCGACCTCAACGGCGCGTTCGCCGGCAAGCCGAAGAACGAAGACGCGATTCGCGAGATCATCCGCGCAGTCGGCGACGAGATCCCCGTGCAGCTTGGCGGCGGCATCCGCGACCTCGACACCATCGAGCGTTATCTCGACGACGGCCTGTCCTATGTGATCATCGGCACCGCCGCCGTGAAGAATCCGGGCTTCCTCCAGGAAGCATGCACCGCATTTGGGGGTCACATCATCGTGGGCCTCGACGCGAAAGACGGCAAGGTCGCGACCGACGGCTGGAGCAAGCTCACCGGTCACGAGGTCGTGGACCTCGCGCGCAAGTTCGAGGACTACGGCGTCGAGTCGATCATCTACACCGATATCGGCCGCGACGGCATGCTTCAGGGCATCAACATCGAAGCGACGGTGCGCCTCGCGCGCGCGGTGAAGATTCCGATCATCGCGAGCGGCGGTCTTTCCAACCTCGCCGATATCGACGCACTGTGCGAGGTCGAGGACGAAGGCGTGGAAGGCGTGATCTGCGGCCGCGCGATCTACTCGGGCGACCTCGATTTCAACGCCGCGCAAACGCGCGCAGACAGCCTGCGCGAATCGGACGACGCGTAAAGCGTCGTATGCCGGCCTCCGTCACTGGAGGCCTTTTGTTTTTGGCGCTGCGGCGCCATCTCCATGGGGACTGGCGCTCGCGCGGGATAATTTCGCCTCGAGGCGCAAGGCAAGGCGCAAAGCGCGCGACAATGGGCTGCGCGCCACGCCCGAACCGGGTCCGGCAGCCTTCTCGCGAAAGGTGCTCGCCGCACACACACCGACTGGCAACTTCGGCAAGATCATGGCTCTACCCAAACGCATCATCCCCTGCCTCGACGTGACCGCCGGGCGCGTCGTCAAGGGCGTCAATTTCGTCGAACTGCGCGACGCGGGCGACCCCGTCGAAATCGCACGCCGCTACGACGACCAGGGCGCCGACGAACTCACGTTCCTCGACATCACCGCGACCTCCGACCAGCGCGACCTGATCCTGCCGATCATCGAGGCGGTGGCTTCGCAGGTCTTCATTCCGCTCACCGTGGGCGGCGGCGTGCGCGCCGTGGCGGACGTGCGGCGCCTGCTCAACGCCGGCGCCGACAAGGTCAGCATGAACTCGTCGGCGGTCGCCAATCCGCAGCTCGTGCGTGATTCATCCGACAAATACGGCTCGCAGTGCATCGTCGTCGCCATCGACGCGAAGCGGACTTCGGCGCCGGGCGAACCCGCGCGCTGGGAAGTGTTTACGCACGGCGGGCGCAAGGCCACGGGCTTCGACGCCGTGGCGTGGGCGCGCAAGATGGCCGAGCTGGGCGCGGGCGAAATCCTGCTCACGAGCATGGACCGCGACGGCACGAAGAGCGGCTTCGACCTCGCGCTCACGTGCGCGGTGTCCGACGCGGTGCCGATTCCCGTGATCGCCTCGGGCGGCGTGGGCGGCCTGCAGGATCTGGCAGACGGCATCGTCAAGGGCCATGCCGACGCCGTGCTGGCGGCGAGTATCTTCCACTATGGCGAGCACACGGTGGGCGAGGCGAAGCGCTTCATGGCCGACCAGGGCATTTCGGTGAGGATGTAACGCGATGAGCAACACTCAAACCGGCAAACCCGATAACGACCTTGCCAATGCCAACTGGCTCGACAAGGTCAACTGGGACGCCAACGGCCTCGTGCCCGTGATCGCGCAGGAAGCCACCACGGGCGACGTCCTGATGTTCGCGTGGATGAACCGCGAAGCGCTCGCCAAAACAGTGGAACTGCGCCGCGCCGTGTACTTCTCGCGCTCGCGCCAGCGCCTGTGGTTCAAGGGCGAGGAGTCGGGCCACGTGCAGCACGTGAGCGACATCCGCCTCGACTGCGACGAAGATGTCGTGCTCCTCAAGATCGAGCAGGTCTCGGGCATCGCGTGCCACACGGGCCGCCACTCGTGCTTTTTCCAGCAATTCGAAGGCACCGTCGACGAAGGCCGCTGGGTCGCCGTCGACCCGGTGCTGAAAGACCCCGAACACATCTACAAATGACGCAACTGAACACCAACGACACCCTGCTGCGCCTCGCGGCGGTGATCGACAGCCGCAAGGGCGGCGATCCGGACGCCTCCTACGTCGCGCGCCTGTTTCACAAGGGCGACGACGCGGTGCTCAAGAAGGTTGGCGAAGAGGCGACCGAAGTCGTGCTGGCCGCGAAGGACGTGCGTCAGGGCGGCGCACCGAAGGCGCTGGTCGGCGAGATGGCCGACCTGTGGTTCCACTGCCTCGTTACGCTCTCGCACTTTGATCTGAGTCCCGCCGACGTGCTCGCGGAACTGGAACGTCGCGAAGGCCTTTCGGGTCTCGAGGAAAAGGCGCTACGCAAGAGCCGCGAGCGCGAAGAGAGCGGCGAGTGAAGGTTGCCGTGCGGCGCACCCACTAACAGAACGATGGCTTTGCATGGAACCGGAGTAAGGGCTGAAGCCCTAACTCCGGATCGACAGGAGATGAACAACATGTCCACGTCCGGCGACTATCCGCCCCCTTCGTACCGCAACGGCGTTGACGCGGACCGTTTGCGCAGCCTGCGGACTTTCACGCACGTGCTGTACGCGCTCTATGCGGTGTACTGGCTGACCGGCGGCATTTCGGTGCTGGTGGCGATCATCCTGAATTACCTCAAACGCGACGAAGCGCTCGGCACGCCCTATGAGCAGCACTTCACGTGGCAAATCCGCACGTTCTGGCTCGGTCTGGCCGGCCATCTGATCGGCGGCGTGCTCATCTTCGTGCTGGTCGGCATTCCAATTTTGTGGGCTGTCGCAATCTGGACGTTGTACCGTATCATCAAAGGCTGGCTGTACTTGTACGACAACAAGCCGCTGCACAACCCGCGCGCCTGGTTCTGAAGGCTCCGGGGGGGCGTGCGGTTTTGCTCACCAGGAGCACCATGAGTCACGACCGCAGCACCTGTCTCTTCTGCAAGATTGCCGATGGCCATATTCCCAGTACGCGGGTGTACGAGGACGACGAGTTCGTCGCCTTCCGCGATATCCGGCCTGCAGCCGAAACACACGTCCTCGTGATTCCGCGCCAGCATATTTCCACCCTCGCCGATTGCGGTGAAAACGACGCGCCGCTGCTTGGTAGAATGTTTGTATTGGTCGCGCGGCTCGCAAGGGAATTGGGCGTCTCGTACACGGGCGGCGAAACCGGGTTTCGCACGGTGGTGAATACGGGGCCGGGCGGCGGGCAGGAGGTCTACCATCTGCACGCGCATTTGCTCGCTGGGCCGCGTCCGTGGCACCGCATGGGCTGAGTGCCGGCGGCGGTGAAAGTCGGTATAAATGACGGATGGCGTGGGTCTCACTGAAGCGTCGCGCTAAAGGGTCGCACGCCACGTCCATGCAACATCGAACAGGCACAATTTATCGCGTCGCGCAGGTCGCGCGGCGGCGGGGTTAAGGAGAGAGTCAATCATGGGTTCGTTGAGCATTTGGCACTGGCTGATCGTCTTGTTAATCGTTGCGCTCGTCTTCGGCACCAAGAAACTGCGCAATATCGGTAGCGATCTGGGCGGTGCGGTGAAGGGTTTCAAGGAAGGCATGCGCGAGAACGAAGGCGCCGGTGTGGACGCGCAAAAGCGCGAACTCCCGGCCGACGGCGGTGCGGTCGACGTCGAAGCCAAGGACAAGACGCAGCGCTCGAACGATTTCCGCTAAAACGCGTGGCGGCCGTTTTTTTCGCCGCCACTTGTTTTTCCGCTTGTTTCCCGCTTGTTTCCATTAAGGCAGCCAAGGCTGACGGAAAACTCCATTCATGCTCGATCTCGGTTTAACCAAGATGGCGCTGATCGGCGTCGTCGCGCTGGTCGTTCTCGGGCCGGAGCGGCTGCCGCGTGTCGCACGCACGGCGGGCGCGCTGTTCGGGCGCGCGCAGCGCTATATCAACGACGTCAAGGCGGAAGTCACGCGCGAGATCGAACTCGACGAGTTGCGCCGCATGAAGACCGAGTTCGAGGCGGCGGCGCAGAACGTCGAAAAGAACGTTCAGGACAACCTGCGCAAGCATGAAACCGAGTTGAACGACGCGTGGAACGCGGGCACGTCGGTGTCGCCGAGCATCGCAGGCGGCGCGGATCCTGCCAGCGTGGAAGGCGCCGCCAACGCGTTGGACGGCGTCGCCACGCAATCGGGATGGCGCTCCGGCAACGCGGGCGCGAGCGGCGCGAAACGCAAGAACTGGCGTGTGAAGCAAAGCGCCGCGCCGGCCTGGTACAAACGCGCCACGCTGCGCCGCACGCGGGTGCAATCGGGCGCTGCGCGCGTAGCGCAGCATACCCCGGCGAGCCTGCGCCGTCCCACGCGGTTCTTCTGACGCGGATCCGCCTTTGCGCACGACTATTTCCAACCGAGGGCCGGTGTGAGCGACCCCCAGCAAAAACTGGAAGAAGGCTCCGAAGAGACCTTCATTTCCCATCTCGTCGAACTGCGCGACCGCATCATTCGCGCAGGCATTGCCGTGATCGTCGTGTTCGTCGGGCTCGTCTACTGGGCGCCCGACATATTCCGGCTGCTTGCGCGTCCGCTCATGCAGAACCTGCCGCGCGACGGCAAGATGATCGTCACCGACGTGACCGGCTCGTTCTTCGTGCCCATGAAGGTCACGATGCTCGTGGCCTTCGTGATCGCGCTGCCGGTCGTGCTCTACCAGATCTGGGCGTTCGTCGCACCCGGCCTGTACCAGCACGAAAAGAAGCTCGTCGTGCCGCTCGTGGCGAGTAGCTACACGCTCTTCCTGTGCGGCATGGCGTTCGCGTATTTCGTGGTGTTCCCGACCATCTTCCGCGTGATGGCGCACTACAACGCGCCGCTCGGCGCGGAGATGACGACCGATATCAACAATTACCTGAGCTTCGTGCTCACCATGTTCATCGCGTTCGGCGTGACCTTCGAGGTGCCGATCATCGTCGTGTTGCTCGTGCGCATGGGCGTGGTCACCGTGAAGAAGCTCAAGCAGGTCCGGCCCTACGTGATCGTTGGCGCGTTCATCGTCGCGGCAGTGGTGACGCCGCCGGACGTGTTCTCGCAGCTCATCCTCGCGCTGCCGCTCATCATCCTGTACGAGTTGGGCATTATCGCGGCGCGTATCTTCGTCGGCACTGGCGAGAAGAAGCCCGCGGACGAGAGTCAGGCGGCGAGCTAGCCCCGCTGGCTCAGCGGAGAAAAAGCCGCAGGAAAGCAAAAGGCCGCGAATCCACATTCGCGGCCTTTTCGTTTTCTGCTCGCGGGTAGGGCGCGACGCCCCACCTGCGGTGTGACATCAACCTCCGTCGTCGTCGCCTTCGCCGTCTTCCTGGGCCGGCTGCTTCGGCGGCGGCGGGCGCTTGCCGATCAGCACGTCGAGATCCATGTCCTTGTTCTTGCGCACGAGGTGGATCTTCGCGTCCGTGCCCGGCTTGATCTGCGCGATGACGTTCAGGAGGCGCGTGGTGTCGGTGATGGCCTCACCGTTCACCGAGGTCAGGACGTCGCCCGGCTTGATGCCGGCCTTGTCGGCGGGGCCGCCCTGCAGCACGCCCGCGACGATGGCGCCAGACTTCTCCTTGAGCCCGAACGAGTCGGCGATCTCAGGCGTCACGTCCTGTGGCTCCACGCCGATCCAGCCGCGCGTGACCGAACCCGAGGTGATGATGCTCTCCAGCACGCTGCGCGCCGTCGAAACGGGAATCGCGAAGCCGATGCCGAGCGAGCCGCCCGAGCGCGAGTAGATGGCCGTGTTGATGCCGAGCAGGTTGCCGTTCACGTCGACGAGCGCGCCGCCCGAATTGCCCGGATTGATCGGCGCGTCGGTCTGAATGAAGTTCTCGAACGTGTTGATGCCGAGGTGATTGCGGCCCAGCGCGCTGATGATGCCCATCGTGACCGTCTGGCCCACGCCGAACGGGTTGCCGATGGCGAGCACGACGTCGCCCACGCGCGTCTGGTCCATGCGGCCGAGCGTGATGGTGGGCAGGTTCGGCAGATTGATTTTGAGCACCGCCAGATCGGTTTCCGGGTCGATGCCGATCACCTTGGCGTTGGTGGTGCGGCCGTCGGAAAGCGCGATTTCGATCTGGTCCGCGCCGTCGATTACGTGCTGGTTCGTTAGAATGTAACCGTCCGGACTGACAATGACGCCCGAACCGAGGTTGGCGGCAGGCTGCTCCTGCTGCTTCTGGTTTTTGTTGCGATCGCCGAAGAAGTAGCGAAATAGCGGATCGTTCTGGCGGGGATCGGGCGGCAGCGACCCATCCTTGCTCGAGAACACGTTGACGACCGCGGGCATGGCCTTCTGGGCGGCGTCCGCATAGGAGCCCTGGGCGGCGCCTCCACCAATACCTGGCGCCACTTCCCGCAGTGCGACGATCGGTTCGGCAAGCTGCTTGCCGAACTGCCCCTGGTGCTGCAGCCACTGCGGTTTGAGCGTGGCGATGATGAACATCAACGCCAGCAGGACCGTCACCGCCTGGGCGAAGAACAGCCAAAAGCGTCTAAGCATCTGAAGATTAGAGGATTATATGGATCGGATCGAACTGGAATTGTATCTGAACAATCTTCTGGAATCCGCGCGGTTCAAGGACTACTGCCCCAATGGCCTGCAGGTCGAAGGGCGGCGGCGCGTGCAGAAGATCGCCACGGGCGTGACCGCTTCGCTCGCCTTCCTCGAAGCCGCGCTCGAGTGGGGCGCCGATGCCGTGCTCGTGCACCACGGTTACTTCTGGAAGAACGAAGCGCCGCAAATTACGGGCCGCAAGTACCGGCGTTTGAAGACGCTAATCGCGAACGATATCAACCTGTTCGCCTACCATCTGCCGCTGGACTGCCATCCCGAACTGGGCAATAACGCGCAGTTGGGCGCCCGATTCGGCTGGATCGGCGAACAACGCTTCGGCGACCAGGATCTTGGCTGGATGGCCACGCTGCCCATGCCGATCACGCTCGCGCACTTCACCGCCGAGGTCGAGCAGACGCTCGGCCGCGCGCCGCTCGTGCTCGGCGACCCCGACTGGCAACTGCGCCGCGTAGCCTGGTGCACGGGCGCGGCGCAAAGTCTCTTCGACGCCGCGATCGACGCCGGCGCGGACGTCTTCCTCACCGGCGAAATCTCCGAGCCGATCACGCACACCTCGGCGGAAAGCGGCGTGGCGTTCCTCGCCGCGGGCCACCACGCAACCGAGCGCTTCGGCGTCCAGGCGGTGGGCGCGCACCTCTCGGAAGCCTTCGACATCGAGCATCTTTTCATCGATATCGACAATCCCGTTTGATTGCGTATTCGGCGCAAATTGTCGTGGCGCAGCATCGTTTTATTCATGAGGCATTTACAAACTGAAAAGAAAGTGGCCCTCTTTTCTGCGGGAAAACCCCGAGATATCAAGGACTTCCGAGGCTTTTTCGAGAACGCCCCTTGTAAATGCCAACTCCATTCGAGCAAACTAGCGTTCGGCAGCACCGCGGGTAAGCTGGCGTGACGGAAAAATCCAACTCAGAAGTGGGGCGATGTGATGCGAGACAAAGAGAATGACCGCGTCGATGGCAGCCGCCGAACCTGGCTGATTGCGACGTCCGTAGCAGGTGGCATTGGAGGCGTGGCCACTGTCGTACCTTTCGTAGGTTCCTTTGCACCATCCGAAAAAGCCCGCGCCGCCGGGGCGCCCGTCGTAGCCGACATCACGAATCTGCAGCCCGGCTCGATGATGACCGTGGCCTGGCGCGGCAAGCCCGTGTGGATCCTGAACCGCACGGATCGCATGATGGCCGACGTCAAGAAGGCCGATCCCGATCTGGCCGACCCGAACTCCGAACATCCGTTCTCGATGCCGATGCCCGAGTACTGCATGAACGAATTCCGTTCGCGCGCCGAGCATCAGAACATTCTCGTGGCCGTGGCCGTCTGCACCCATCTGGGCTGCACGCCGACGCCGCGCTTCCAGGAAGGCCCGCAGCCGAACCTGCCCGACAGCTGGCCAGGCGGCTTCCTGTGCCCGTGCCACGGCTCCACCTACGATCTCTCCGGCCGCGTGTTCAAGAACAAGCCGGCGCCGCAAAACCTCGACATTCCCCGCTACATGTTCGCGTCCCCGACGCAGATCGTGATCGGCAAGGACGAAAAAGGAGAAGCGTGATGGCGACGGGAACCGAAAAGGATGTGGTGGAGACGGCCGGCCTGCAAGGCTGGATCGACAAGCGCTTTCCGATGACCGCGACCTGGCGCGCGCACCTTTCCGAGTACTACGCGCCGAAGAACTTCAACTTCTGGTACTTCTTCGGCTCGCTGGCGCTGCTCGTGCTGGTCAACCAGATCATCACCGGCATTTTCCTCACCATGAACTACAAGCCCGATGCGACGCTCGCGTTCGCATCGGTCGAGTACATCATGCGCGAGGTGCCGTGGGGCTGGCTCATCCGCTATATGCACTCCACGGGCGCTTCGATGTTCTTCGTGGTCGTGTATCTGCACATGTTCCGCGGGCTTTTGTACGGCTCGTACCGCAAGCCGCGCGAGCTCGTGTGGATCTTCGGCTGCGCGATCTTCCTGTGCCTGATGGCCGAGGCCTTTTTCGGCTACCTGCTGCCCTGGGGCCAGATGTCGTTCTGGGGCGCCCAGGTGATCGTGAACCTGTTCTCGGCGATTCCCTTCATCGGCCCGGATCTCTCGCTGTGGATTCGCGGCGACTACGTGGTGTCGGACGTCACGCTGAACCGCTTTTTCGCGTTCCACGTGATCGCCATTCCGCTGGTGCTGGTCGGGCTCGTGATCTGTCACATCATCGCGCTGCACGAAGTGGGCTCGAACAACCCGGACGGCATCGAGATCAAGGCGAAGAAGGACGCGAACGGCGTGCCGCTCGACGGTATCCCGTTCCATCCGTACTACTCGGTGCACGACTTCATGGGCGTGTGCATCTTCCTGATGATCTTCGCGGCGATCGTGTTCTTCGCGCCGGAGATGGGCGGCTACTTCCTGGAGTCGAACAATTTCGTGCCGGCCAACCCGCTGCAAACGCCGCCTGAAATCGCGCCGGTCTGGTACTTCACAGCGTTCTACGCGATGCTGCGCGCCACGACTGACCCGTTCAAGATCGTGCTGATGATCGTGATCGCGCTGCTCGGGCTGCTCGCGCTCGTGCGCGCCCGCGGCAAATGGCGCGCTGGGCTGCCGGTGCTGGCCGTGCTCGTGGTCCTCGCCATGTACTTCACCGAGTCGAAGTTCTGGGGCGTGGTGGTGATGGGTACGGCGGTGATCTCGCTCTTCTTCCTGCCATGGCTCGACCGCTCGCCGGTGAAGTCGATCCGCTACCGGCCGTTCTTCCACAAGGTGTTTCTCGGCATCTTCGTGCTGGCGTTCCTGACGCTCGCGTTCCTTGGCACGAAGCCACCATCGCCGGCGGCCACGCTGATCGCCCAGATCTGCGCGCTCGTCTATTTCGCTTTCTTCCTCGGCATGCCGTTCTGGACGCGGCTTGGAACTTTCAAGCAGCCGCCCGAGCGCGTGCGGTTCAAGCCCCATTAATTGACGAGCGAGGAAGATATGACGAAACGTTCTCTTTTTTCGACGCTCGCGAAGGTGAGCATACGGGCTGCCGGCGTCCGGGCCGGCTTGGCCGCGCTGGCACTCTCATGTGCCTTTGGGGTTGGATCGGTGGCGGCGCAGGAAAACATTCCGCTCGACCGCGCTCCCGATAACGGCGAAAATCTTGCTTCGCTGCAACACGGCGCCAAATTGTTTGTAAACTATTGTCTGAATTGCCATAGTGCGAACTTGATGCGCTACAGCCGATTGCAGGTTCTCGGCATTCCGCAGAAGCAAATCGAAGATAATCTGTTGTTTACGACCGACAAGGTCGGCAACACGATGTCCATCGCGATGCGCCCGGACGACGCGAAGTCGTGGTTCGGCGTAGCGCCGCCGGACCTCTCCGTGGAAGCGCGGGCGAAAGGGCGCGACTGGCTATACACCTATCTGCGCAGCTTCTACCGCGACGACACGCGGCCGACCGGCTGGAACAATCTGGTGTTCGAAAACGTGAGCATGCCGCACGTGCTGTGGCAGTTGCAGGGCATCCGCACGGCGAAGTTCGAGGACACGACGGATGAGGAAACCGGGGAAAAAGTCCGTCGCTTTGCCGGGTTCCAGCAGGTCACGCCCGGAACGCTATCGCCGGTGGATTATGATGCCGACGTGGCCGACCTGGTGGCTTACCTCGGCTGGATGGCCGAACCCGAGCAGAAAACCCGCAGGCAGCTTGGCGTGTGGGTGCTCCTGTTCCTCGGCGTCTTGAGCTTTTTCGCGTGGCGATTGAACGCCGCGTACTGGAAAGATATCAAATAGGCACGTCCTGACCGACGTGGGGCCGGTGCGACGAGAAGCCGTCTGACGGTTCAGGGACCGTCAGACGGTTTTTTCGCCCGCTGGCCTTTTGGGTTTATTGAGGAAATGTAAATCATGATGGTTCTGTACTCCGGCACTACCTGCCCGTTCTCCCAGCGCTGCCGGCTGGTGTTGTTCGAAAAGGGCATGGACTTCGAAATCCGCGACGTCGACCTGTTCAATAAACCGGAAGACATCGCCGTGATGAATCCGTACGGTCAGGTGCCGATTCTGGTCGAGCGCGACCTGATTCTGTACGAGTCGAACATCATCAACGAGTACATCGACGAGCGCTTTCCGCATCCGCAGCTGATGCCGGCCGACCCGGTCCAGCGCGCCCGCGCGCGTCTGTTCCTGCTCAACTTCGAGAAGGAACTGTTCGTGCACGTGAGCACGCTCGAAAACGAGAAGGGCAAGGCCGCCGAGAAGAACCACGAGAAGGCGCGCCTCGCGATCCGCGACCGCCTCACGCAGCTCGCGCCGATCTTCCTGAAGAACAAGTACATGCTGGGCGAAGAGTTCTCGATGCTCGACGTCGCAATCGCGCCGCTGCTGTGGCGCCTCGACCACTACGGCATCGAGCTGTCGAAGAATGCCGCGCCGCTCATGAAGTATGCCGAGCGCATTTTCAGCCGTCCGGCGTACATCGAAGCGCTGACGCCGTCTGAAAAGGTTATGCGCCGTTAAGCAGTATCCTGGCGGTTGCAGGTAACAGAGGCGGCGTGCACAGCGTGGGTGTGGATGCCGCCTCGCGAAAGGATTGTTGATGCAAGAGATTTCCACCAAGCCGTATTTGCTGCGCGCGCTGTACGAGTGGTGCACCGACAACGGCTTTACGCCGCATATCGCGGTGCGGGTCGACAACCGCACGCGGGTGCCGCGCCAGTTCGTGCGTGACGGCGAGATTGTGCTGAACATCAGCTTCGAGGCGACGAGCCAGTTGCAGATGGGCAACGAGGCGATCGAGTTTCACGCGCGCTTCTCGGGCAAGTCGCACAAGATCGAGGTGCCGGTGTCGAACGTTCTCGCGATCTACGCGCGCGAGAACGGCCAGGGCATGGCGTTCCCGGTCGAGTCGCCGCCCGGCGACGCTGACGATGTGCTGTCCTCGGAGGACCACGAAGAAGCCGAAGCGCACGAGGCGCACGCAGTGCGCGACGAGCCTGCCGAGGAACCCGCTGCGCCGCTCGCGCCAGTTGCGACGCGCGCCGCCGACAAAGACGACGAAGGCGGCAACAAGGGCGGCAAGGGCCACCTCAAGATCGTGAAATGAAGTAGAATAGCGGGCTACGCCGGCTTAGCTCATCTGGTAGAGCAGTTGATTTGTAATCATCAGGTGGCGGGTTCGAGTCCTGCAGCCGGCACCATACACAGCAAGGGGTTACGCGATGTTTGCGTAGCCCCTTGCCGTTTCCAAAACACCCTCCGCGTTTCCAAAATTCATCAACGCGAGGGTTTTACGGGGCGCGTGCCGCGCACGTAGCGTGCTGTCATGCCGGGTCCGCTGTGGCCCGCCAAGCGCTGCCCCGCCTCTAGTCCCTCGTCGATCGTCTTGTGCGTCACGCCGCGCGCGCGAAGGTCGCGGAACTGAAATTTCGCCTTGTCGATGCCCGCCTTATCGCGGGCCTTATCAAACCGTGACCGCAACTGGCCCTTCGTTAGCGGATAGCCTTCTTCGTCACGCAACAGATATGGGGAGACGTCGATCTTCGAACCGCGCCAGGCGAGCAGGCGGTCGATCAGGTTCGCGAGTTCGCCGGTGATCTGGATCGTGACGAAGGCGCCCGTTTTGCGCGTCCGAAAGATGAGGTTGCCCTTCACGATGTTCGAGCGCTGTACGCCCAGGATGTCCGCCGGCCGTTGTGCGCACAGGTCGGCCAGGTCCATCGCATTGCGCAAGGGCTCGTCGGCCACGGCATGGACGGACGCATACAGCTCATCGTCAATCAGCACGTCCTGGCGACCGCTCTCTTTCTTCCCACGCACCCCGGCGCACGGGTTCGCGATCGTCATCATTCCCCAAAGCCGTGCGCAATTCAGGGCGAGCGAGAGGACTGCTTTGGTTCGATTCGCTGTGACGATGCCGCGCTTCTCCGCGGTGGCTCGCCAAATACTCGCCACGTCGGCCGGTTTCAGGGTGTCGAGCTCGCGGTCGCCGATGACGCCTGCCAGCCGGGAGAGGAACAGGTCGTACATGCGGCGCGTCGCGGTCGATTTTTGCGGTAGTTCCCTCAGCCGATACGCGCGGTCGAGCATGGCGAAGGTGTGCCGTGTGACTTCGGACGTCGGCACACGTTTGCCTTCCAGCTCAGCCCATCGTTGGAGCGCTACGACGCGATCTGCGCCAAGTGGTTCCAGAAAGCGACGTCCCTCGATTTCACCATGGTCGTAGTAATAGCGCAGAGCGCCGTTGGCGTTCTTGCGTGTGCGGAGGCGCGGGATTGCGCCTGGAGTTTGTGCCCGGCGTCCCATCACACTGCGCCAAGATTGAGCGGTGTGCTTACCGCGGCCCGGGGAGCACGTGCGAGCTTCGAATCGATGATGCCCATCCGTTTATCGTGGAAAGTGCGTGCGACCAACACGCGGCCGTGGACGTCGACCACATGCGGCCATCCCTGTTGCACGAGCCACAGGATCTGACGCATACGAATCGGTGTGCCGGTTAATTCGCGCAGTTCTTGGCGGCCGAGATACATGCCGCCGCAGCCGGAATATTGTTGCATGGTCATCTTCATCGCGAAAAGGAGGTCCACGCAGCGCAACTCGTGGATTGATGGTTTGCGCGGATATGAACCTTAACTAACTGATTCTTAAAGATTTGTTGTGCCACTAGTTGCCATCATTCAACCATGGCAACCCCCGAAAACTGATGGCCCAAAAAATAGGCAGCGTGCGCGACTGATGGCAAAACAGCCCCGACTCGTGGCACGAGGTATTGCCTGATTCCTTGCCCTTCCTCGTATTCTTTCTTCTTCTTTTTCAATGAATTAGAGAGAAGAAAGGAAGGGGCGTCGCCGGCCAGCGTCGAAAACAGACTCATGGCAAAAGCCACATGACTCGTGGCAAATCCGGGGTGACTCGTGGCGGCACTCGCTTCAAGAATCAAGGGCTTAAGCACGCACTGTCCAGAAATCCATGAGTTTTCTGCGCTGCCTGTCCACTCCCAGTGACGAAACTCGCCTCGTTCCACTGCCGGGTCGTTGCGCGGTCGTTGTGACGATGATTGAAGCTTCATGCGTGGCCACCCTGTAGGGCGTCGGTCGCCAGGTCCTCGCGTACCGAAACGTGCAGCCCGAACGCAGCGAGACGCCCGAGTGAAACCGGCGTGAGGTACGGGACGCGGCGGGTGTAGATACGCCGCTCGACTTCCTTCTCGCCGACGACGACACCCGCGTGCTTGAGCTGCGCCTTGAACACACGGTCGGACTTCACCGGCAGACCGTTCCACTTGTCGCGCAGCGCACTGGTGTGGGCAATGTGATCCATCACGTGGCCCGTGCGCAGCAGAAGGCAGAACTCGCCGTCGACCGTGTCGAAGGTAAAAGGGTGCTTGTAGTTGCCGCCGTCGATCTCGGACAGGACGGTTTCCATGATCCAGACCCACGGCTCGCGGTCGGCGCTCGTCTCGGCGATGTGGCCGTTCATCTCGGTCAGCAGGTCGCGCGGGAAATCGCCTTCGCTCGCGTCCATGCCGGCGAACTCGCACAGGTAGCGCCAGGCGAGTGCGACGGCCGCATAGTTGCCGGCCATGCGCTTGGCGCCGTCGTCCTGGCCGCTCGCCCGGCAGTTGGCGAGCGCCTTGCCGAGCAGCGCTGCGTATTGGTCGAGCACGGCGCGCTTGTCGAGGCCAGCGAGGAATTCGAGCCACTGCCGGAGCGGGAAGCGCGGCAGGTCGTCGGGCAACAGCGGGCCACGCTTGCCGGTGAGCGTGGTGCGCACGAGCTTGCCGAGCAGGCTGCGCACCGGCACATCCTCGCCGGCCAGCATCACGGGCGCGCACAACAGGTATTCCGTCATGTCGCTACCGCGGCGCGTCACCGTGTACTGGTAGTTCTCCTGCAGCAGCCCGACCGCCTTGTCGATCACGTCCTGCCGGCGGGCCGACAGCTCTTCCCATCCGACCGGGTGGCTAGTGTGGCTGATGCTGGTCAGCAGCCGGAATTCCGTCTGCAGCGACTGCCCCGAAAACATCGTGAACGCCAGCGAGCGCTCGAGGCGCTTGATGAGCGTGGACTTGCCCGCCCCCTTGTTCGCCTGAATTGTGATGTGCGGCCAGAAGCCGAGCAGGGCTTTCAGGTGGCCGCCGAGTGCCCAAACGAGCGGGATGGTGGCCGCGTTCTGTTTGAATGTCGCTTGGTACGCCGTGATGACGCGGCGCGCGTCGCCGATTGGCCCGCTCGGGAACGTCAGGTTGTGATACGGGCACTGCTTGTCGGCCTCGGTGAAGTAGCAGTCCGGGCCTTCGTTCACGATGAGGCGGCCGTCGCGCCATGCGAGCCCGACGAAGTTGGCGGCCTGCCGCGCGCCGAGATCGGCGCCGCGCTCAAGGATGTTCACCATGCGCTTGAACGGGGCCGGCGCCCAGATCGGGCCGAACTTGCCCCACTGGTCGACGTTGTGGAGCTGGTCGTCGAGCATCACGCGGCGGATGAGCTGTGCACCGTGTCGCGGGGCCTGCACCGATACCGCGAAATAGACGGTAGGTGCCTGGTCGGCATCGCCCGTCATAGTCGACGTTGCGCTCGCGACGGACACGCGGCTGATGGCGGCGATGCGGAAGCCGCACAGGTCAGTCGTTACCGGCGTCTCGACTCCCGATTCCTCGTTCCGGTCCATCTTCGTGATGTAGCTCGTGAAGTCGGGACGCACGCGAAAGCGCCAGTACTGCGCGAAGTCGTGCGACGGCAGGAAGATGCGCGGCCGGCCTCGGCGTGTCGCATCGCCGGGCATACCGGCGATGAGCCACGGCTCGATCTGTTCGAGTGCTCGCGCCAGTTCGGCGGCGCCGCGCAGTTGCAGATAGTCGTTCACGTCGTTGATGGGGCGACGTGTCTTTTCGCCGTCTGCGAGATCGGCAAGCCACTCGGCTTGGTCGACGAGCACAGCGCTGATGTTGAGCGCCGTGAGCCTTTCGTAGAGCGCCCATGCCGCTTCGGGGCCAGGGCGGTGGCCGGCGCGCGGGTGGCCGTCCGCGAACGGTTCGTCGTTGTCCAGGCAGACGACGACCTGTCTGCCACGCAGCGACGAGAAGTCGACGGCGTCGACGTTGGCGAGGCCGCGCAGCGCGAGCGACGCGACGCCAGGCATCGCGCAAGTGTCGATCGACAGCGCGTTGATCGCGCTTTCGACGACGACCACGCGCCGGGCCTTGCCAAGCCGGCGGGCGTCGGCGGTCCAGAAGTAGCCGGATTTGTCGCCCTGCGTCTGGGTTTTGACGCCGCCGTTCTGGGCGGGGTCGAGATAGCGCATGTCGACCGCGACGACACGGGCCTCGCCCGGCGCGCGCACGATGAACGCGGCGGCCGGCCCGCCGTGGCCGACCTCGCCCGCGGCGATCTTCGGGCTCGCCCACATGTTGAAGCCGATCGAGCGGGCGGCGATCGCCGCGTCGATCGCTTCGGCCGAGATGCCGCGACTGCCCAGATATTCGCGCACGCGGTCACGTTCGGCGAAACACCGGTCGGCGATGTATTCGACGGTCGATTTCTCGCGGCGCTCGCCCGATTCGGGACGGTCGGCCGGAATGCCGTAGGCGTCATGCAGGTAGCGCACAGCGTCGGCGACAGTGCTGCCGCGCGCATGCATCACGAGATCGATACAGGAGCCACCCGCATTGGCGCTGTGGTCGCGCCAGCCCGTTCCGTGCTTCGGGTGATTCACGTAGATCGACAGTGACGGGCTCCTGTCGTCGTGCAGCGGCGAATGGTAGAGCGCACGGTCGCCGCCACGGCCGCGCTTGAGGCCGAGGCGGTCTGCAAGGTCGTGCAGGTCAATTCGCTGTTTTAGTTCGTCAATTGTGGCCATCGTTACATGTGTTACAGAGGTTGCTGCTTGGATGTTTCAGCCGGGTTACCGCTTGTCGACGGGCCGAACACGAGGGCATGCAGGGCGCCGGCAGATGCGGGGAAAGCAAGGGCAAGCTGGTCGCTTAGCGCGGCGACAAACAGGCCGAGCGTGCATTGACGCTGGAGGCTGCCTGGCCGGTTGTCGAACCGAAGCGTTTCGGCGGCTGCCTTGATCGCGGCAAGCAATGCCGCGTCATCCGGCGTGGTGTGAGCGGCGGGTGTCATATGTATTTCCCCCCGAGTAATTCGAGGCGGTTGCGCTCGAACTGGCACGTGGCGAACTGAAAACCGGCACGTGCGATCATCGCCTCGTCGAGCATCTGCCGAAGGCGGTGGCGATGGCGCTCAAGGTTCGTCGTCGCCTGCGTGATCGCGCCGGCTCGCGTCGCACCCATGCCGCTCTGCATTCCCGAGGCGAGGTGAGTGACGACCCACTTCTCAGGGTGGCCGTCCGTAAGGTGGCGCTCGGCATGGATGCCGAACGTAGCGCCAGCGTTGTTCGGTATGACGACGTGCTCACCTGTGACGGTGCGCAGGCCTGCAGACGTAAGCAGTTCGTATCGAATGGCCTGTGTGCTTGTGGCGTTCATTGCTTCACCCCCGAGGCGGAACAGACCAAGCCAGCGTGGTAACCAGTGCGATGAGCGCACAGGCCGCGAGCGCCAGCGACCGCAGCGGCGCATTCCGCAACTTGAGCTGGCGAAGAATGCCCCCGGTGGTGAAAGCCATGCCGGCGAAAGAGAAGCCGAGCATCAGCAACACGCCGATGCTGAAAATGCAGGTTTTCATGATGAGATTGCTCCAGAGACGGTGCGCCGCCGGACAGCGCGGATAGATCAGTCGTCGTCGTTCGCTGCGAGTCGCTTCGCGTCGATTGAATTGCGCATGCGCATCTGCTCGCGGGCCAGCATTGCACGCGCGGCGGATTCGACGACAAGGCGGACGGCGCGGTTGCGCATGGACATTTCGAAGTCGCCGACCATGCGCAGGCGATGCCATGCCGCGCGCAGTTCGAACTCCGTGATGGGCGTGCGCATGCCATTAATGCAGGACGATCGGATTGAGTACGGGCATACCGGCGTCGGCATCCCATCGGCAGCCGAGCACGTATCCGAGACGGCGCGCGGTGCCGACAAAAACAAATGGGTCGACGTCGGCACTCCAAAGCGTCTGCAGGTAATCGCGACGCAGTTCCAGCGGAAGGCTTGCCGGATCGAACGGCATAACGATTGGCGTAGCGGCAAGTGTGGCCATGCGAATCTCCTTTCTTTGGGCAAAAAAAGTCCCTCGCGCCGCTAAGGCACGATGCGAGGGGAAACAGTGGAAGCTGGTTAGGGCGCTAGACGGGCAGCTCGAGTTGTTGCGCGAGGCGCTCGCGCACGTGCGGCGAGAGCGGCAAGTTCAGCGTCAAATTGGGTGTTGCCGATGGCGACAGCGTGCGGGCGAATTCCATGTTCACCACATAGGTGTGACCGCACTCGGGGCTGTTGCATTGGTACGTGACTTCGCGAAAGGTCAGTGACATTTCGCGGCTGCTGCGCGCGGTGGCCCGTGTGCGGCAGTGGGGGCAGCGGTTCAGGATTCGCATGACGACCTCCCTGGGCCGCATTCGCCATAGCCGCGACGGGCGCATTCACAGTGCACACCCACCTCGCCGAGCGTGGCGACGGCGTCGAGGTATTTGCGCGTAACGAGAACGAAGCCGACGGCAGCAACGAGCGTGTCAATCTTGTCGATGACAACGCCTTGCCCGCCGCTCAGGAAGCGGCTGACTTGCGAATCGTCCCAACCGAGTGCGGCTTGTACGTCTTGACGCTTCGGGCCGTGCAGCGCTTGGCGCAGCGACGGTTCAATGAGGGCAGGGCTCCGCATGGTTCAATGCCCTGCAATAGTATTTGAGTGCGCTTGCGCGTCCGAGCCGGTAACTTTGGCTTGGTATCGCTCAACGCCTTCGAGGTAGATGAGGCGCGCAACGCTAGAGGTTGATCTGTTAAGCGACGCGGAGAGTTCTTCGAGCTTGCGGCGCTCATCGGGCATGAGCCGCATGTAAACCGGCTTGCTCGACAGCACGCCTCGCGGGGAGCGAGTGATGGGGGGCTTTTTACGAAGCATGTCGTATACTTCCTGTCATTAACCTTGCACAACTGTAATGCTAGTACCCATTTGGGTACCTGTCAACAAATTTGGTGTCTAAATGGAATCTATTGGCGCGCGATTGCGGGAAGAGCGGCAACGGCTCCGGTTGAGCCAAGTCGAGCTGGCGACGCTGGGCGGCATTGGCAAGCAGGCGCAGCTCCGGTACGAGAAAGATGAGCGCGTGCCGGATGCCGCTTACCTCGCCTCGATTGAAACGGCCGGGGTCGACGTGCTCTATATCGTTACCGGGCGCCGCAACACGTCCGACCTTTCCGCCGATGAGTCTGATCTTGTGCGGCGATATCGCGATGCACCTGAGGCCGTTCGTGCTGCTGCGCTTGGTGCACTTGCTGCGGGCACGGTGCCGAGCAAATTCCAGCAGGATTTCAGGGGTGCGAACGTTGGCCAGCAAGTGAGCGGCGACGTAACCGGCGCCTTCACGATCAACATGGGTTCAAGCAAGGCGCGTAAGAAGCAAAACAGCGAAAGCGACTGAGCGGACCACGCAATACGGCAGGACCAGCCGTAGGAGAACAAGAAGTCGATGGTGCAGAAGTTCACCGGGGAGGTCGGGCAGGTGGCCGGCCGAGATGTGAAGTCCAGTAACGCACAAGCCAACGTAAATATCCATCTCCATAGCGGAGAGGAATCGAAGCGATACATTAGCGATCGACAGCGGCGCGCGATTGCGGCGAAGGTCTTCGAGCTCGAAGAGAGGACTGGCGTCGAAAAGCTCATTGTGTATCGGCGTCTGATGACTTGTTTCAAGTTCCAGAGCATGGACGAGTTGCCGCGAGACCTGTTTGAACGCGTAATGCGCTATCTCGACGGGTGGCTACGCAATGGAACAGCCGATCAGGCGGCGCCGCCGCCCGCGTTGTCGGAAGGCGGCGAGTCGATTCCAGCCGTCTCTTCGCCGATCGCTCCAGCACATCACCAACCCGGCTTCGCCGCTTCGGTGCCGGCCGCCGCGCACTCCCCATTCGCGCCTTTGCCGAAACATACGATGCAAATCCCGTGGCTTCCGATTTGCCTCGCCGTGATTGCGTCAATGGGCGTGTTTGCCGCAGTCGCCTGGGTGGTGCATCGCTCGAGCCATGAGACCCAGCCCCAGACGGTGACCCCGACGCCGCATTGCGAATATGCGGGCACTCGCTACACGATAGGCAGCATCGTTCGGCAGGAAGGTCTCAGGCAGCGTTGCGCGGCGACGGGGAACCACCCAGCCGAATGGCAGCCGCTTGCTTCAGGCGGACGGGATTAGAGACCGGTTGCGCTTTTCTTGAAAGATTGACATGGGGCACCGACCGCAGCTAGCCGGTGCCGTTGCCGATTTCTCCATAGTCAACTTCGCGTCCGGCTCAGATCGACCCGTAGGCGAGAGTCGTGATTCCTCGACGTGGGATAATGTGCGCCGTCAAACTAGCGGAGAGTGCGCAGTGCAATCCATCATCTTTTGTACGAGCTTCATCAAAAACGAGAAGGCATGGGACGAGCGTTATTTGCGGTGGCTGAACTACTACAACCGGTCGCCCGTCGCAGATGCAATGAAATTCATGATCGATGATGGATCACCCTTCACGCCCCCTAGTGCGACTATCAAAACCGTCTCTCATGCAGATCCGATTCAGTACGCGGCAGGCAGCAACGTTCTAGTTCGATTTCCGAACAATCTAGGCCGGCAAAGTGTGGCGGAGTATCCGGGTTGGTGGAGAAGCTTTTTCCATTCCATCGAAATCGCCCGTGCCGTTGGCGTGCAAAAAATCATCCACATCGAATCAGACGCCTACATTCTGAGCGAGAGATTGTTTGATTTCGTCAACGAGGTCGAGTCCGGTTGGCATGTGCTTTGGGCTCAACGCTACGGCATACCAGAAACGGCGATACAGGTCATTTGTCATGACCAGTTTGACGTCTTCACCAGCTTCAAGGCGCAGGCAGCGGAAACGCCCATTTCCGATATCGCGGAAAGAGTCCTGCCATTCTCCGCTATCGACAAAAGATTCAAGGGCGATCGATACAGCGAATTCAAGCGCAATCGGTGGCCGTTTTTCAAGTCGCGAAAATTCGACGCTATCCCGCTATTCCAGAGCCAATTCTTTTGGGAACCGATACCCGATGATGCCGACTTTGCAACGCAGATTGTCATGAGGCAGAAAATTGCGCCGTTCGAAGCGCGTCGGCAAGGCGGCGTCGGCGCTTGATGTAGTCAAGCGCCGACGCCTTCGATTGATGGCATCGGCGCAGTTTCATCACTTACCCGGCTTCCTGAAGTTCGAGCGGTGCCGGTCGCTCGTCGGATCGTCGCGCACTTCGAGGTCGAGTTCGCACGTATAGCCCGCGTCGCCCAGCTCGTGTCGCACCTTTTTCACGAGCCATGATTCGTTGTCTATGTCGGGCTTGAACCCGTTGAGATAGACGGGCACTTCCGGGTAAAGGTCGGGCAGGCCGAGCGCGAGCGTGTAACTCATGGTCGCCTGACTTCGCTGCGTGCGGTTGAGTTCAGCCGTTGCAGCGGCGCGCGCCTCGGCCTCGGTCGGGTATGTCTCGGGCAAAACCTTGATGCTGTGATTGTTCTCGCCGCCGACGACGACAGATTTGCGCTTCGCGCGCCCGGTCGCGTGATAGAACGCACGCACGCCGGCATAGTTCTCGCGCTCCGATACGTGGTAGCGGTGCCGGTCGCCTTCGCGGCGCGTCAGTTCGATCGACGTGAGCGCCTTGCCGCTCGCGCTCGTGCCGTGTCCGATCGGCATGAAAAGCAGGTGCGAATCCTTCACGTTCATCACGGCGTCGTAACGCTTCGCGACTCGCGTGAGAAACGACATATCAGACTCGTGAGTTTGATCGATGTGCGCGATCACGACTTTCGCGAGCGCATCGGCGACAGCCGCCTTGAGGTTGTGCGCGCCGGCAATCTTGCGCACGATCGCACCGATCGTCTCGCCGTGCCAGCTCTTTTCCTTTCGTTCGCTCATGGCGTTCGTCATCGAGGCCGATCGCGCTTGCAGGGTGATCGTGTCCGGTGCGCCGGCGTGTTCGACTTCGTTGATCGTGAAAGAGCCCTTGTCGACGAGGCCCGTGTCGGCCCATCCGATCGACACGCGCACTATTTCGCCGCGCTTCGGGATCGCGAGCTTGCCGTCTGAGTCGTCGAGCGTGAGCGTCAGCGTGTCGGCCTCTTCGCCGCGCGACTCGTCGATCGATAGGCTCACAAGGCGCGGCTCGATCTTGCTCGTCAGGTCTTTTCCGTCGAGCGTGATTTGATAGATCGGCGTCGGCTGTTTCATTTCGCCTCGTCCTTCGCCGGCTCGGTTTTCGTCTTTACGAGGCCATCGTCGACGCGCATGAGGCTCAACGTGAATTCGACGCGCCTCGGCGTGCCGTCCTTCTGGTGCAGCGATTGCCCTTCGTCGAGGCCTTCGATGATGAATGCGCCGTACACATTGCCGGCGCCGTCGACGAGCGCATAGGCGTCGCCGTCATCGCCCATGTTGCGTAGCTCGGTAAGCGACGACAGCTTGCCGATACCCTGGTCGGGGGCAAACCATCCCTGCATGGTGATCGCGTCGTCGCCTTGGCCGGTGTATTGCCGCGCATCGCGCCCGCCGACGCGCGAGGTGTTGCGATGCTTCCAGCTCGTTTTGCGTTGCAGCTCTTGATAGGCGAGGGTGGACAGGCTGAAAACGAACTGCCCGAGGGCCATCATCATTTCGATATCTCCAATTAATCCGACAGGCGCGAGCTTGCGCGCGAGGCCTTCTTGCGCTCGATTTGCTCGATCGCCTGGCGTACCTGATTCGCGATCTCCTTCGGGTCCGAACCGGTGATATGGAAAATGTATTGATCGCCGCCGGCTGCCGATGCCACGCCGGCCGCAATTCCGGCCGCCTGAGGGGCTTGCAGGGCCGGTCGGGTGTCAATGGCTACGCCGGGGCCGCCGGCGGCCTGTGCGGCCCCTGTGCCGCCGAACGAGGTCGCCGCGAGCGTCGCGAGGCCGATCGCGGCTTTCGCGATACGCCCTTGCTCGGCTTCCATGCCGATCGCCGCGCCCTGGGTGATGAATCCGCCCAGCTCGCCGAACACGCGCGACGGGCTATGAATGCCGAGCTTTTCCTTGAACCATGTGACGGTATTGCTCGCGACGTTGGTGATCGCGTCTTTCACGGTTCCGAGGCCGCTCGTGATGCCGTTGACGAGGCCTGAAATCAGGTTCGAGCCGAAACTCGAAAACGTCGCCGGCATGTCGACGCCGAACCATCGCAGCACGCCCGCGAAAGCCTGATAGAACAGGCCGAGCGGGGACCAGTTGACGATAAGCGCGCCGATGCCCGAGAGGCCGCCGGCGAACGCATGTTGAATGTCGCCCCACAGGCCAGCGAAAAAGGCCTTGATCGGCTCCCAGTAGCGATAGATCAGATACGCGCCGACTGCGATCGCCGTGATCGCGAGGCCGATCGGATTCGTCAGCATCGCGCGGCCGGCGAACATGATGCCGCGCCCGAGGAACCGCCACGCGCCCGCCTGCATGGCGAGCACGCGCGAAAGGATGCCGCCTTGCATGCCGAGCGCCGTCATGCTGAATTTGACGAGCGCGAGCGGGCCGAGCACGCCGGCTAGCGCGATCGTGAACATACCGCCGCCGACGAGCATCGCGGCGAGCGCGGCGAGCGTCACGAGCACGACGCGCGCGGCCGTGCTGTGATCCTTCATGAAACCCGTGACGCTATCGAGCAGACCAGCCGTGAGCGACAGGCCGGCGTTATAGATCGGCGAAACCTTTTGGCCAATTTCGAGCTTGAGGTCGCGGATCTTTGCGAGCGCTTCGAGTTCGCGGCCTTGCGTCATCTGGCTCGCCTTCTCGGCCCCTTCGTCGATGCCGTCAGCGCCGGCGTTGAGCCGTTCGTTTTTGTGGATTTGATCGCGCTGCATGTACATCGTCGTGAACAGGTTTGCAGCGGTGCGATTGGTGAAAATCGTTGCGATCGTGTCCTTGATCTTGTTCGGGTCGGTGACGCCCTTCGCGGCGAGCTGCGGAAGCAATACCTTTTCCATCCATTCGAGCGGCGAGTTTTTCAGGATGTCGCTACCCTTGAGCGCGCCCGTCTTGAAGTGGTTTACCTGCCCCATCTTGTTGTACTCAACGCCGTCTTTCGAGATGAGGCCGAGGCCTACCAGCTCGCGCGCGGCCTTTACGGTCGTCTTGCCCTGGTAGACGTTGTTATAGGCCGACATAAGGCCCGTGCCGACAGCATGCCCGCCCATTTCCTGAATAAGCGGCTCCATCTGGTAGAAAAATGCGTCCTTGCGCATCTGTTTCGCCGCGACGCCGCCGGTTTGAATGAACTGCATCCATTGATCGCCGCCGACACGGCCGCCGGTCGCGGTAATCACCTTTTGCACCATGTTCGCTTCGTCCTTAAACGTCGCTTCGTCCTTGGTGCCGCCGCGCAGCTCGATCACCTTGAGCATGTTCATAAACTTCTCTTCGTTCGCGTGCCCGTCCTCCGCGCCGAACAATGCTTCGTTGGTGAATTTCATTTTCGCGAGCGTCGGCATCACCATTTGCGCATGGTGCTCGTCGGCGAAAATCGTCAGCGAGTCGCGCATGAGCGTTAGGTTATCCGTCGTGCTCGTGCCCATTTGCTTCATTGCCTTCGCGTACTTCACGGCGTCGGCCGTCGCGTGATCGCCCAGGCCGAGCGCCTTGATGCGCACGGCTTCGCTTTCGAAGGCCTTCGATTGATCGAGCGTTTCGGACAGGTCGCCAATGATGTGCGAGCCGGCCGCCTTCGCGGCATAGCCGGCGACGGCCATATTCGCCGCGGTGCCTTGCAGTCGGCCCATTTTCGCGCGCGCGGCGGCCATCGCCTTTTCGCGCTGCGTGAGCTGTTCGAGCTTCGACACTTGCCCGTCAATGGTGCCGCTCGTCGCGGCGATGCTCGCGCGCAGCTCGCGTTCATGCTGCGCGAGATTGCGCGTGCTGATACCAGCGCCGCCGAGCTGCATGCGCAGCTCGTTAAGGTTCACAGTTTGCGCACGGTGCGCGGTCGCGAGCTTCGCCGTCGCGCTTTTCGCCTTCTCAAAGTCGGCGATCATTTGACGGCTCGGCGGGCCGGATGCGCGCAGGCCGTTTGCAAGCGCCTTGACGTGCGCATTTGCGTCGGTCAATTCGCGCTTGGTGCGCGCGAGGCCGGAGGCCATTTCGCGGAACCCGGTAACGTCCTTGTGCGCCTTCTGGAGTCGCGTGAGTTCGTCGCGCGAATCCTTGAGCGACTTCGCGAGGCCCTTGTTTCCCGCCATGATGTTCTTTAGGGGCTTCGTCGCGCCGTCGATCATGTCGAACAGCACGCGCAATTTGAGGTCGCTACCGTTTGCCATCGTGTTCTATTCCGTTCCGCTTCGTGCTCGCGCGCGCTCGCGCCATTCGGCCAATTCCACGAGGGTGAAGTCGTGCATATCGCGAGGCGTCCAGCCCGTGAAAACCGTCGCGATATCGGCCATCGCTTCTTCGACCCTATCGGGTATGCCGTGCTCTACTGAGCACGCTTCGGCAGCAAAAAACCGGCGAACACAACCCCCAATTGCACGAGGTCGGCCGGGTCGAGCTGCTGCACGTCGAATTCGGTGAGCGTCGGCGACGAGATGCGCGGCAGTACCTTGCCGAGCGCGTCAACATCGAGATTCACGAGCGCGTTAAGCGACGTGCCGCGCAGCTCGCCGGCGGCCGGCTTGCGCAGCGTGATTTCGCCGATCGACTGCCCGCCGTTGCGCTCGATCGGGTAGTCGAGCGTGACCGTGTTCGGCTTCGGTTGCGTCGCCGGCGCGATGCTGTGCGAGTGGCCGGGGCCGGTGATGCCGTGCGAGTGGCCGGGGTCGGTAATGCCGTGCGAGTGGCCGGCGTCGTTGATGTGGTGCGAGTGCATGGCGTGTTCGGTCATTTCGTTCTCTGTTGTGTTTTGGTGGTGTGCGTGCCCGGTACGTCGACCAGGCACGCGGGGCAGGGCAGCGCCGGCCGGTTACAGGCCGATCGCGTTGCGCAGCTCGGAAAGCAGGTCCGCGCCGTTGACCTTCTCGATCATGTTGATGAGGTCGATTTCGACGAGCGTTTCGCCATTGACGGACAGCTTGTAATAGCTGCACGAGGTCGAAACCTTGAACGAGGTATCGTCGCCGGGTTTCGCGCTTCCGAAGTCGAGTTCCTTGTGACGGCCGCGCACGACGATTTCAACGGCGTCGGGCTTCGCCGTGTCCTCGGCGCGGTATGCGCCGGCAAAGCGCAGTTGCACGCCGTCGTGCGTGGTGATGCCGTATTGCGCGATAACCGAACGCATGAGGCCGCCGCATGTCCATTCGAGCGCGATCGCCTCTTGCCCTTGATCGATATCGATCGGGCCATTCATGCCGCCGCCCCGATACGCTTCCATTTTTCGCGTGAGCTTCGGGGGCGTGACTTCGGCAACCTGGCCGACGAAATTCTCGCCGTTGTGAAAGAGGTTGAACGCCTTGAGCTTTTTCGGCAGTGCCATGTTCTATTGCTCCTGGTTAGGCCGAGATGCGCGAGGCGAAATCGGCGAGGTAACGGTCGGTGATGCGCTGGCGCAGCATCAGGTTTTCGATCGGCGGCACGGGCGTGTAGTCGTAGTCGATCGCGAGCTTGCCGGCCTTGAGCGAGTCTTTGTCGTTCGCACTTTCGTCGAACCACGCTTCGCCGCCGATGAGGTAGCCGTTGCGGATCAGCTCGCGGAATTTCGCATTGATGCTCTCGATCATGTCGCGCACGAGCGACGGGTGTAGATCCTTGTCGACGTACAGCATGTGCGCCTCGGCCATCGTGTCGGCGAGCACTTGCGCGGTGCGCGTGTAGTTCTCGAACGCGAACAGCGGATCGTCCGAGCAGGTTCGCGACCCCCAAAAACGGTAACCTTTCGAGTTGATGAGCGTCGTCACCTGTTGCTCGTTCAGGTAGCCCGCATCGGTCGCCGGGTCTTGCAAGTCCCAGAAAACATCGCGGCTGATACCCGTGACGCCGTTGACGCCGACATTCGAGAGCGTCTTGTGCCAGCCGGTTTCCTCGTCGATCTTGGCGCGCAGGCCGAGCGCGATCGCCGTCGCGTCAACGGTGTCGTATGCGTTCGTGCTCGTGTTCCAGCCCACGAAATCCGGCCACAGGACCATCATTTCGCGTTGGCTGAATTGCTTGCGATACGTGGTCGCCGCTTCCTTCGTTTCGCAGCCATTCGCCGACACATAGGCGAACCCGCGCAGCTTTTGCGCGAGCGTGCCGAATGCAGTCGCGACGGGTTGCGTGTCGAGGCCAGGCGCGCCGAGAATGCGCGGTTTGACGCCGAGGCGCGATTGCGCGGCGAGCAGTGCTTGCATGCCGGTAAAACGGCCGCTCGTGTCGGTCTTGCCGATCACGTTGCTCGTCGTCGCCGCGTCGTCGCTACCTTCTGCGACGCGCACGACGATCGTGACGGGCTTCGTTTGCGCCGAGATAGCGTCGAGCGCGCGCGCGAGCGTGCCCTTGTCGCCGGCCTTGCCGAGTGCCGCTTGTACGTTCGTCACGAGCACGGGCGTATCGAGCGGAAACATATCCTTGTCGGCATCGAGGCCGGTCGCCACGAGGCCGACAACGGCCGTGGATACGGTTTTAATCGGGCGCGTGCCTTCGTTGATCTCTAGAACGCGTACGCCGTGGTGGTAGTCAGTTGCCATGTGCAATCCTCGTTAGGGGCAGTGAAAGGGCGGGGTGCAGCTCGCGACGCTTGCGGCGTTACGCGGGATCGGCCGGCGAGGCCTCGGGCGTTTCAGGGGTCGCCGGCTCGGGGAACGGTTGCGGGTCGATCGGCCAATGGACGACGGGCAGCGGGTCGCGCTCGAGAACGGCCGGCAGCTTGCTCGCGTATTCACTCCATACGCGGTATTCGTAGGATTCGCGCGGGGGCAGCGTGCCGGCCGCATAGGCCTCGGCCTTGCCGTCCGTGTATGACTTCGCCTTTGCCATGCGTGCTTCGAATTCGGCCATCACGGGGGCCGTTGCGACTTCGAACGAAATCGGATCGGCCGGCCACGTCACAACATCGGGGAACCCGTCGCGCTGGATCGCGCGCACAAGGTCGAGCTGATACGTCGACCAGGCGCGAAAGTAATAGGCCTCCTCTTGCGTGAGCAGGCCCGCCGCGAGCGCGTCGGATTTGCCGGCGTTCATGTCGCGGGCGCGCGCCATGCGCTTTTCAAACTCCGCCATCGCGGCCGATCGCACGTTCGCGGCGACGACAGCCGGATCAAGCGTCCATGCGCCGTTAGCCCAGGTGTATTCGGTCGAGGGGCGCGGCGTGTCGGTCAAACCTGCATCGGCCGGCGTCGTGCCGGCAATGATGATTTCGGCCGGCTCGCCGTTGTCCTGCCGATAGAGCATCCGGCCGCGCCAGTCGGGCAGCAGCTTCCATGCGCCGTTGAGGTAGAACGGCCATTCGAGCGGGCCGCGTGCCGGCAGCTCGTCGGTCGTGCTGAATGCGGGCACGAGCCAGCGGCCGAGGTTGAGCGGGTCGGAGTCGGCCAGGTGGCTCGAAAGGTATTGGCCGGTCTGGGAGTCGTAGTTGTGAATAAGCATGGTTTCAGGCCTTTAGAAAGCGCGGATCATTGCGAGCAGAGCGACGTTTCGCGGCCTTGCTTCGTTGCCGCCGTCCGCGTTGACGGTGATTGCGTGCGAGTGGTTGCCGGCCCCGCCGACGCCGATGTTGTGGCCGTGGGTGCCGTCGCCGTTGAGCCAGATGCCGACTCCGGCGCCGTAGGTCGCGAACGCATTGCCGCCCACGCCGAGGCGGGTGTTACCCCCGCCGGAAAATTCGCCGGTGCCGTTGCCGAGGTACGGACTACGGCCGCTTGATGAAATGTCGATCGCCGGGTGTGAGTGGCCCGGATCGTTGACGCCGTGGCCGTGCCAGCCCTGGGCGTCCGTCCATGCGCTGTGCGCGTGGTCGCCGACCCCGCTCGCGCTCGCGCCGTGGGCGTGACTGGCGTTCTGTCCGGCCTGCCACGAGCCAATGGCTCGGTTGGCATCAGTGCCGCGCCCATCGTCCAGACAGCGCAGGAATTCGCCGCGCAGCTCGGGGATTCGAAATGTCGTCGTGCCGTTGCCCGTCGAGAAGCAGCCGAAATTGTTCGCCGACCATTGCGCCTCGGTGACGATCGCGCCGCTCGCCTGTGCATACGCCCACAGTGCCGGATAGTCGACGCGGTTGAGCAGCGCGCCGTTTAGCTTGAGAAAGCCAGCTCGTGCGATGGTGCGCGCCTCAAAAACGATTTGGCCGACGAGCGCGCTAGTCACGGCCGCGAGAACCCATTCGGTTGTCGCGACTTTCTTCGAGCTATCCGACGCCGGCGGGGTCAGCGCCGTTATCAGGCCGCCCACGTCGAGCGCGCCACGAAAGCCGGCGTTACCCGTGCGCGTGTCGAACCAGTGCGAAAACTCGGCTTTCGGCACGCTCATGCCGTCGATGCTCGGGCCGAACCCGATGCCGAACCACGAGCGCAACGCGACGTTGTTGATCGTGTTCGATGCGTTGTCGCCGTTGCCGGGGCCGAGCGTGGCAGAACCGCCGCCGGGGGCCGCCGCGAGGCGGAAAGCATCGGTCGTGCTCACGCGGCCGGTGAAGTCCGCGCCGGCGAGGTCGGCTTTCGTATCGAGCCGCGGCTTGAGCGTTGCGGGCGTCACGGCTTTCGCAGCGTCCGCGCCGGCGTTGACTTCGGCTTGCGTCGCGAGCTGGATCACGCCTTGACGTTGCACCGTCGCCGGCGGATTCGTGAAAGACGCGTCGCCGAAAACGAGCTGCGCGGCGTCGATCGTCGCGAACTGCATATCGGCCGACAGCAACAGCAGCGCGTCGGGCGACTTTTCCATGATCGGCGTCGCCTGCCCGTAGGCAGCGACGAGCACGCCGTTTTCGAGGTACAGGCCGAACCCGTACAGCGTGAATTGATCGGCCGTGTCGTCTTTTAACGTCACATGGATCGTGTCGGCCGCGACGTTCTCGCCGGCGAAAGTCTTGATGCGTTTGCGCTCGCCGGGCAGCGCCTTCATTGCCTTGTCAGCTGCGAAAGGAACGGTCGCGAGGCCGATTTCGACAACCTTGTGCGCGGTCGTGCCGTCATTGCCTTGAGCGACGAGCGCAGCACGGCCAATGTCGGTAACGGTGATGAGGGTTCCGGCCATATTCAGGTATCCGAGAAAGAAAGACGGCGATACAAAGCGGGCCGCACGGCCGCCGCGACGCGCTGCACGGTTTGCATCGCAAAGCCCTGTGTAAAGGTGTAATGCGCCCGCACGGGCTTCGTGCGGTCGATTTCCGCGATGATGTCGGCGACAAACTCGGCAGTCGGTGCCTGCCCGTTGCGCGAGCTAACCGTGAGCACGACGTCGAACGTCCCAGGCTTGCCGCGTGGCGTTTGCTCGAACCACTCGCGCAGCGCGATGTTTGCGCCGAACGCGGCGACAACCTGCCGAACGGCCGCCGCCGTGCCGTTCTTGCGCGCGATCGGGATCGCCGCCTTTACGCGGGCGCGCTTCGTTTGCTCGGGCCAGTAGTCTTTCCACGCGTCGACGCCGAGGTGCCACGCAAGCCACGGCAGCAGCGGCAGCGGGATCGCGTCAGGGTCCATCAGCACGGCGATCGGCGTCGGAATGTCACTGATTCGCGCGCCGACGCGCGCAAGGTTGCGCTCGGCCGTCGACGAGTTCGGGGCGAGAAGGTCACTCATTGTTGTAAATGCCTCCATCGATCAGCTCGATCGCCGTGCAATAGGCCGCTTCCAGCTTCGACACGGGTATGTCGTCGGACGGCTCGGTGAGGATCACCTTTTGCACGCCGGCAGGGCGCGCAGCGGCATAAATGCCGTCTTTCGTGATTTCCATTCCGAGCTTGTGCATTTCGTCGGCGTAGGCCTTGACGCGCTTGTTTGCCTCGGCGAGTGCGACAGTGCGATCGGGGCCGGCGAAGAAAATGAGCGTCGCGCGGATCGCGTATTGCTTGATCGTCGCGCTACGTGTCGTTACGAGGTCCGTGAGCGGGCGCTTGTCGTCGGCCGACAATGCGACGTCAACCTTGTCGAGCAAGTCTTGCGGGGCCGTGCCGTCGCCGAGGCGGGACAGAACCGTAACGACAACTTCGCACGGTGCGGGGCTAACCGCAGAGGCATCGAGCACGCGGCCGTCAGCATTGCGGGCGAGCGAGATATACGCCCCTTCGGGGCCGGCGACGGAAAACCCTTGCGGCGCGAGCTGCGTGCGGGCGCGCAGGTCGGTATCGTTCTCATATACCGCGTCGATATCGTTGGCCGGGTCGGCTTCGACGATTGTTTGCCGCTCGATTTCGAAAAACGCGGCGAGGTGTTCGAGGTCCGTGCCGCGCGCATAGGCCAGCATGACGGCGCGCGCTGCATCGTTGACGCGTTGGCGCAAAACGACTTCGCGATAGGCGTTTTCCTGCAAATGGATATTCATCGGCTCGGATTCGAGCGCGAGCGCCGCCGCTACTTCGGCCTGTTGATCGGCCGGGTAGCGCGCCACGAGTTCCGCCTTGCGCTCGGCGAGCAGCTTTTCATAGTCGATCGTTTCGACGATATCCGGCGACGGCAGGCGCGACAGGTCGATCGGGGTCGCGCTCATGCTGCACCCCCGTTCGTGAGCTGCACGCGCGTCGATATCGGGTCGCCCGTTTCCGTAGTCCAGCCTTCGAGGTCGACGTATTGAACGCCCTGGCCGACTTCGTTCGCCTCGGTCGCGAGCTGCACGCGCGTCAGACGCAAGCGCGGCTCCCATCGCATGAGCGCCGTCGCGGTCGCGGCGTACAGGCGCACGCGCGTCGTGTCATTGTTCGGCGCGTCGATCAGGTCGGGCAGCTCGGAACCAAAATCACGGCGCTTGATGCGCGAGCCGAGCGGCGTCGTCAGAATCTTCGTGATCGACTGGCAAAGGTGGGCGAGGCCGGTCGTCGCGCGGCCGGTCGTTGCGTGCATTCCTCTCATTTGATCGGCTCACTCGTCGGGGCGTTTGCGCCCTGTGCTTGGTGCTTGTGTCCAGACGTGCTCACGCCGTTCGCAACCACGTCTTTCGTGAATTCGGCTCCGCCGTCGATCTTCATCGTCGAGCCGCCGGCCCCGCCCTTGCCGGTCATGCCGGATTCGAACGCGAACGCGCCTTTAACCAGCATTGCGCCGGTTACGGTGGTCTGTTTCGCGTCGATCGTCATTTCCTCGGCTTCGACGGTCGCGGTTTTGGTCTGCACGTTGACCGCGCCCGGTGCCACGATCAGCACGGTCGCGCCGGCGGGCAGGTTGGCGGTGAGAGAGTGGGCGGCCATGTCGTATTCGACGAGCGCGCCGTCGCGGTACTTGCGGACATGCTTCGCCGGGTCGGTGCTCGGCGGGGGGAAATCTTCGGAATAGAACCCGCGCAGTGCGACGGCTTGCGTCGGGTCGCCGCCCGGGCAGAGCAGCATGACCCCTTCGCCGATCGAGGGCGCGAGCCACTCGATCGACTCGCCGGCGAAAGGGCTGAACCATTGAATCCAGTCGGTGGATAAATCGCCGCTTTCCACACGGCATAGCGCGCCGTCGACGGCCGCGACCGTCCCTTTGCGGATACCGTTCAAAAATTGGCGTGAGGATTCGTTTGCGTTCATGGCCTCCATGTTGCCGAGCACGCACGCGCGAGTCATCACGCGGCGTTTGTTAGCGTGTCGGGTACAAACTTCGGGGGGCGAACGATTATTTTGTGAGGTGCTTGAGCACGAGGTCGCGGATCATTTCGCGATCGGCGTCGGAGAATCCGAGCAGCACGCGGGCCGGGTATTTGTACATCGGGCCGCCCTTCGCGACGCGATCGCTTTCGCCGTACTGGTGGATGCGTGCCACGCGCGCCACGCGGCCGGCGAACCCGATCACGAGGCCGGCCGCATCAGACTCGGCGCGCATGTAGCGGGCTTGCCGCAGCTTCGCGAACATCGCCGCGCGCTTGATGCGGCCGGCCTTGTCGCGCAGGTGCTTTTTCGGGCGTGGCTTGCGCTTGTCGTAGTCGGTGCCGTCCGGGTTGCGTTGCTGCGCGATGCGCGCGCGTTGACTGCGTTGCAGCTCGCGCGCAATCTCGCGCGTCACGGTGCGACGAGCAGCCGGCGCGAGCTGCGAGAGCAGCGCGCCGGCCCACGATTCGAGGGCGCTTAGTTCGTCCATCGCGACGGGTCGACGAGGCCTTGCACGTCCCACTCGGGCACGGGTTCGTCGACGTGCGTGATTTTCTGCGCGCCGGCGTCGTCAGTCGACACGAGCACGCTTTCGGTGAGCTTGAGCTTGATCGACAGGTCGACAGTCGTTTGCGTCAGTTGATCGGCTTCGAAAGAAATGCCGGCGCGGCGCAGCTCGTCGTTTGTGAGCAGGTCGGATTGATTCACGCGAACCCATTGCAGCAGCGCGGCGAACACGATATCGCCGTCGCCGGCGAAGTCGAGCAGCATCACATTCAGCGTATAGGCGTAGTCGAACGAGGTCGATTGAGCGCCGGTCGCGATGATGTTGCCGGCGTCGATAAACACGAGCAGCTTGTCGGGATCGGTCGCGAGCGCGGGCACGGCAGCCGTGAGCGCGCGGCGCAGGCTGTTCGCCTTATTCATGGCCGGCCTCGTCGGGCAGGGGCAGGCCTTGCGCCTGGCACGTCGCGATCATGTCGACGCGGGCCGCGCATTCGCCCCATGCGGCCTCGGTCGCGTCGAGCGCGCGGCGCAGCTCGTCATTCGTGCGCGGGGCCGTCGCCGGCAGCGTGCAGCGCGTGACGGGCGCGCATTGTAGAAAGGTATTCGTCGGCTCCGGTGATCGCGGGGCGCTTGTACAGGCGCACAACATCGTCAGGCAAAGCGCCGTCAGCCCATGCGCGCAGCGTGTCGTTTTCATGCTTCAAGGCCTCAAAGTCGGATTCGTATTGCGACAGCTCGGCCGCGATGCGTTGGCGCTTCGTTTCGAGCTGGGCGAGGTCGCGGGCGTTGTCGCGCGCCTTGTTCTGTAGGTCGGCGATCGTCGCGTCGCGCCGGCCGACCGTTTCTTGCGCCGTGCGCGCGGCGTCCTTCGCGTCGACCAGCTCGGCGCGCAAGGCCTTCACATAGAACCAGCCGGCGACGAGCGCGAGCACGACGAGCGCGATCGCGCCGAGGCGCGCGGCGATCGCCTTCATGCCGCGGCCTTCATCGGGCCGGCCGGCGTCGCCATGTCCGCATATCGCTCATACGCGCGGGCGAGCTTCACGTCGTACAGGTTGCGCGCGTAATCCGGGCCGTTGTAGCCCTTGGAGAACGCCGCCCACTTCCTACCCTTCAGCGCGGAAAGCAAGGCGGTATCGGCCGCGATAAAGCGCACGAACGCGTCGAGGTGATCGCCTTCGCTGCGCTGCATGCGCGCGACGAAATCGGCGACGTTCGAATATTCCAGGGCTTGCCAGTGGTAGCCCATGATTTGAAACGCGCCCCAGCTCGCCGACTCGTGCGCGGCGTCGGCGTCGATGCGCGCGGCGATCGCAAGTCGCGTGTATTCGGCCGCCTTGCCCATGTATCCGCCGGCAGTGGGCGAAACGATGTTCGGATACTTCGCGGCGAGCGCGTCAACATCAAAGCCGCGCGCCTTGAGCCGTTTGTAAAACACATGGCGCTCGAACAGGATCACGGGCCGGCCGTCGGGCAGAAAACCTTCGCCGCGTGATTCGACTTCGTTGACGGCGCGGATCGCGGCGATGGGCACGCCGAGCGTGTGGGCCGCTTTCGCGAGGTCAGCGTCGGTCAGGTGTTCCGACATGGCGAAGCCGGCAAGCAGAGCAGCCAACGTCTTGTTGCCGACAACGCCGTCGATTACGAGGCCGCACGCCTTCTGGAATGCCATGACCGCAGATTCGGTCGCATGGTCAAACACGTGCGTTTCCGGGGTCGGAAAGTCCGCGCGAGTGAGGCGTCTTTGCAGCAGTGCCACTTCGTCGCCTGTGTCGCCTTTTCTCAGGATCATGTCATGCACTCCGCAACAGGCGCGCAACGTTGCCACGCGCGCCAAAAATGAAAACAGCGAAAAGAACGGCGCGAGCCGCTTCGAAATGGTCGACCGTGTTCGCATGCACGGCCAGCTCGATCGCCGAGCCGCCGAGCACGACGAGCAGCAGCCACGCGACCCATGAAACGTGTTGACGGTGCCGCGCGCCGTCGCGGCGATAGGCAAGGATGCGCAGCGCGGCGACGCTGTACGCGACCAGTGCGATCAGTGCGAGGGGGTTGTGCATGGGTCAGCCCTTTCGAAACAGCGACAACAGATCGAAAGATTTAATGCGCTCGATCAGTTGCACGGTCACGGTAATCGCCAGCGCGGCAGCGAAGAAAGCGGCGACGCCGGTGCTAGTGATCGGCGTATGGCTCACAACATCAGGCGCGGCGAGGTAGCCGGCAATCAGCGAAATCACGAGATACGCGAAGCGCTTGCCGATCGACAGGTCTTTCGACGTGACGACGACGAGCGCCGCGCCCGTGAAAGCGCCAATCAGTGCATTGCCGTCGATGCCGGGAAACAGGCTTGCAAAGCCAATGCCGGCCGAGGCAGCGGCGATAGCGGTGGTGCTAGGTTCGGCCATATTGGCGACTCCGGGTTAGTCGAAAAGGTTGACGAGCTGGACGGTTGATTGATCGTTCGGCGCGTCGGGCAGGTCGACCGCGAGCCCGAGCGGCAGCACGGGGCCGTAATCGGCGAGGCCGGCGTTTAGCTCTAACGTCGCTTCGACGACGCTTTTCGTGCGGCCGAGGTAGCGGAAACATAGGGCGTCGACCGTATCGCCCTGTTGTGCATAGACGCGCATCAGATGAGCTCGATCGTTGTGCGCGCGACGCCGCGCATGTCGTTGATTGCCTGCCGTGCGTTGCGTCGATCGGCGTCGATCGTCGTTTCGACTTCGGCCGCGTCGGCCGCGCCGGATTTCGTACTATCGAAGTCGCGATATTTTTCGGTGAGGTCCGCGCGCGCGAGGAAATAGACCGCGCGCCGGTAACGGGCGAGCTGCACGCTTTCGCCGCCGATTTCGTCGGCCGGCAGCTCGGCGAGCGAGGCGACGCCGGTCGCTTCGAGCGGCGCGCGCCACGCTTGCAGCTCGCGATTTACTTCGTCGATCGCGGCGATCGCGGCATCGCGCAGGCGTGCGGTCGTCACGGTTCCGACGAGGCGCACGGCTTCGCGCATGTGCGCGAGGTCGATAGAGGGAAACCAGGCGACGTTAGCGACGATCAGCTCGCCGGCCGGCGGGGCCGTTTCAGGCGTGAGGGTCGGGGCTTCGATCGCGTTGAATGTCGTCATGGTTTCAGCTCGGAAAAGGTGGGCGGTGGGCCGGCGTCGGATCGCGTTTCCGTCAGGTGTTGCGATCGTCAGCCGGCGCCGCCCAGGCCGGGGAGGGCTCTTTACGTGCGGCCGGCGGCGGTCTTACTGCGCGCCGGTCGCATTGCGGGCCTTTTCAAGCCGCGCAATGTCCTGTTTCACGCCGGCGCGCTCGTCGAGTTCGAGCGCGCGGCACAGGTGTTCGAGTGCCGCCGGGAAGTCGCCGGCGCGCTCGGCCGTGTAGCCGATCGCCTTGTGCAGCTTCGCGCGCACCTGGTCGTGCATGTCGTGTGATGCGACGAGCTGCGCGACTTCCGCGAGCTGCGCGCCGTCGACGGCCGGCGGGCCGTTTTTCTTGAACGATGAAAGCGAGGCCTCGGCGAATTCCTCGGCGATTGCGGTCGCGAGCGGACGGTCGTATTGGTCGGGCAGCGTCATCCGGTGCTCGATCGCATACCGGGCGATTTCGAGCGCGCCGGCGTAGTCGCCCACGTCGACGCGCCAGATCATGACGGTCGTCAATACATCGTCCTGTGCGCCCCGCCCGCCGCTCAGTGCGCCCGCGACGTAGTCGACATACTCGGGCAGCAGCTCGGCGCGCTTGACTTCGATCTTGCGTTCGATCGACGCGATCGACTTCAGGCGACGGCGATCGGTTGCGAGCTTCGCAAGCATCAGCTCGTAAGCGCTACCGACGAGCGTTTCACCCTGGCCGGCCGAGGCCGCCGCGAGCTGCGCGGATACGCGCTGAAAATGGCGTTGGGCGGGGCTAGTCATCACACCCCCGTCGAGACGAGTTCGATCTTTTCAGCCATCGCGGCGCGGCCGAGGTCTTCGACGACATACGCATCGTTCGACGATTCGAAGTTCTCGATACGGTCACGCTTCGCGTTGTCGACGATCGAGCGACGGCGGCCGCCGTCCTGATAGTAGATCGACAGATTGTCGAAACTCGTCACGAGCAGCGCGTGAGCCGGGAAGAAAGGCACGGTCACGGCCGGCATGTTGCCGATACGCTTCTGACTCTGGATCACGTCAGCGGCAAGCGTCTCGGTCGGTGCCTGAACGGTGTTGACGATCGGGAAATACTTGTCATGCAGCAGACCGCGACCGCAGAGCACGACGAGGCCCGTGTCATCCTGGTGCCACGGGTCGATCATGTTCGCAACCAGATCGAACACGAGCGCGTCGAGGTTCGCATAGTCGCCGCCCTTGCCGACGGCAATCTTGCCGGCAGTCGCGCCGTGATCCATCACGCGTTGCGGTGCCTGTTCGCGCATGCGCTGCAGCCAGCCCTTGTTGACGTCCTGCAACAGCGGGTTTCTCGTGCGGTCCGAAGTCTTGGCGCGCGTGACGCCGTTGAAGCCGATCGCGATGCGGTCGAGTGCTTGCCGGCGCACGATCACGTCGCGGATACGGTTCTGAAAGTCGGGAAACTTCGCCCACGCGTCCAGCAGCGCATAGGTCACATGCGAATCGAAGTTCGTTTGCGTGGCGTTATAGCCGTTCTCGTCGAGGTCGGTCACGTCGACCGTTTCGCGATCCTTCTGCGAGGTGTCGGTCGTGCTCGCGATCGGGCCGCCGACGCCGAGGCCGAGCTTTGCGCCCTGTTGCTCGTTGACGCCCATCACGTTGATTTGCTTCAGAAAGCCGCTCGATTCCTGAATGCGAGTCTCGAGCTTTTGTTGCACGCTCGGCGCGACGGCGAATTTTTCCGTCGCTCGTGCGATGCCGTTGAGCTGGGCGATCGCGGCAAGATAGCCGTCATATGCCAGTCGGGTTTCGTTGCGCATGTGTTGTGTTCTCCGGGGCTATGAAAGGGAGTGACGCCGGTTAGCAGTCAGTCGTAATGGGCGCAGCGCCCGCGCCGGTCGCGTGCGGCCGTTGCGGTTGGCCGTTGCCGGTGGTCGAGAGCTGCGTGTGCAGCTCGTCGAACGCTTTGCGATCGGCCTCGCGGGCCGCACTCAGTTCGGCGACTTGCTTTTCGAGCTTCGCCATCGCCTCGGCTTGCGTCGCGCCGTGCGTTGCGGTCGCTTCGATCGCTTGCGACAAGTCAGCGAAACGCGTGTCGTCGCTTGCTTCCTTCTTCCTCGCCATGCCGAGCAGTTCTTTCACGCGGGCGAACACGGTCGGCAGGGTCGGCGTGTTCTCGGCCTCCGGTTCAAACTCGATCACGGTTTCGTCGGCGGCCGTGAAGAGATTCGACGGCGAAACCTTGCGGCTGGCGAACGGCGAGGCGGCCGGGTTTTGAGCTGCGAAAGAAAGGATTTCGGTTCCGAGGCTCGCGGGGCTATCCGTGACGGCCAGGCCGATCAGATACGCCTGTTTCGTGTCGGCGAAAGACGGGTCGATCTCGCACGAGGTGTAAATCTTCTGTTTCGCTTTCGTCAGCGCGACCAGCTCGGCGGTCGGCACGATTTGCGCATAGAGGCCGAGCTTGCCGGCGAGCGGGCCGCTTTCATCACGGGTTTCGAGCGCGAGCACGTCGCCATATGCCTTGAACGGGCCATCGGGAATGATGCCGCGATAGTGTTCGAGGTTGAGGCGCGCGCCGTACAACTCCGGGTTGTAGTTCTTCGCCATCTGCGTAAGCCATTCGCGCGAGATGTTGCGGCCGTCGCTCGTCGCGCCTTCGACGGCGATGCGGAACATCTTAGATTTCGCGAGCTTCGCCGCGTCGGCCGTCGAGCCGATCGCCATCGCGCCGAGGCCGGCCGCGCTAGCGATGCCGATGTTTTGATCGTGCAGCAGGGAAAAGAGCGCGTCCGCATTGAAAACGGTGCTCACGGCGGCCGTCGCCGCGTGTGCATCCAACGTGAAAGCAAACGCGATCGCCGCAACGGCGAGCGACATGAGCGACAGCTTGCGAGAGTGCATCGTTAGTTCTCCAACGGGTTTGGAAAGGGTTCAACGTGAGTTGATATCTTGCGTTTCCCGTCGCAATGGCTCAACGGTTGACGTTTGTTCGCGCGTTCGGCACATACAGGCGGGCGTGCTTGCGCGCGCGCGACGCGGGAAACTTGCGGCCATGCTCGAAACAGCCGATATCAAACCCGCACTCGAATCGAATGCCGACCCTCGCCGGATAGCGCGCGCGCTTTACTGGCAGGGTTGGCGCGTCACGTCCATTGCGCAGCATATGGAGCTGAAACGCGCGACGGTCGAGGCATGGAAGCAGCGCGACGAGTGGGACAAGGCCGCGCCGATCGAGCGTATGGAATCGTCACTAGAAACCCGCTTTTGTGCGCTCATTGCCAAGCCGGTTAAGACCGGCAGCGATTACAAGGAAATCGACTTGCTCGGCCGGCAGGTTGAGCGGTTGGCACGCGTGCGCAAATACGGCGAAACGGGGAAAGAGAGCGACCTAAACCCGAACATCGAGGCGCGCAACAAAGCGCCACGCAAGGAAAGGGCCGGCCGTAACGATTTCAGTGACGAACAGGTTGCGCGACTGCACGAGGCGTTTCTTGATTGCCAGTTCGGCTATCAAAAGGTGTGGTATCGCAACGGCGACAAGCGCACGCGCAACATTCTCAAGTCGCGGCAGATCGGCGCGACGTTCTATTTCGGGCGCGAAGCGCTGGACGATGCCTTGCAGACCGGCCGGAACCAGATTTTTCTGTCGGCCAGCAAGGCGCAGGCGCACGTTTTCAGGCAGTACATTTGCCAATTCGCGCGCGAGGCCGCAGACGTTGAATTGACGGGCGAGCCGATCATCTTGCCGAGCCGCCGCCCCGAGATTCCCGAGGCAATTCTTTACTTCCTCGGCACGAACGCAAAGACGGCGCAGAGCTATCACGGCAACTTCTATTTCGATGAATATTTTTGGGTGAGCGGTTTTCGCGACTTGCAAAAGGTCGCGTCAGGCATGGCGATGCACAAGAAATGGCGTAAGACGTACTTCTCTACGCCGTCGAGCATCAGTCACCCCGCCTATACCTTCTGGAGTGGCGAGCACTTCAACAGGGGCCGCGCAAAGGCCGATCACATTCATCTTGATATCTCGCACAGCGCGCTCGGTCGCGGCCGGTTTTGCGAGGATTTGCAGTGGCGGCAGATCGTTACGGTCGAGGACGCGCTTGCCGGCGGTTGTGACCTGTTCGATATCGACGAGCTGCGCCTTGAATACAGCGCGCAGGATTACGCGAATCTGTTGATGTGTCAGTTTATCGACGATAGCGCGTCGATCTTTCCGCTCGTCGAGCTGCAACGTTGCATGGTCGACTCGTGGGAAGCATGGGCCGACGACTTCAAGCCGCTCGCGCCCCGCCCTTTCGGTTTCCGCCCGGTATGGGTCGGCTATGACCCCGCGCTTTCCGGCGACTCGGCGGGCCTTGTCGTTGTCGCCCCGCCGGCGGTGCCGGGGGGCAAGTTTCGCGTCCTGCACAAGTGCCAGTTTCGCGGCATGGACTTCGAAGGGCAGGCCGAGGCGATTCGCCAGATCACAAAGCAATACAACGTCGAATATATGTCGATCGACACTACAGGTATCGGCCAGGGCGTTTACCAGCTCGTCAAACAGTTCTACCCGAGCGCGGTCGCGCTCAACTACTCGCCCGAAATCAAGGGCCGGCTCGTGCTCAAGGGCTTGTCGGTGATCGGCAAGGGCCGGCTCGAATTTGATGCCGGTTGGACCGATCTAGCTCAATCCTTCATGGCGATTCGAAAGACCATGACGGCGAGCGGCCGAAAGGTCACATACGAGGCGAGCCGTAGCGAGGAAACAGGCCACGCCGATCTAGCCTGGGCGTGCTTGCATGCGCTCGATAACGAGCCGCTAGAGGGCGTGACCGCAAACAACACGAGCATTCTGGAGATTTCATGAGCAAGCGTAAGCGCACATTTCACGCATCGAGCACGCCACCGGCGGCCTCGTCGACGCCGGCAAGGGCCGAGGCCTTCACGTTCGACGATCCTGTGCCCGTCATGGATCGCGCCGAAATTCTCGATTACGTGCAGTCGTGGGCGGCCGGCAAATGGTACGAGCCGCCCGTGTCATGGTCGGGCCTTGCCAAGTCGTTTCGCGCGGGCGTGCATCACAGCTCGGCGATTTACTTCAAGCGCAACGTGCTCGCGTCGACGTTCATCCCTCACAAGCTGCTATCACGCGACGAGTTCGGCAAACTCGCGCTCGATTACATGGTGTTCGGCAATACCTACGCCGAGGAACAGCGCAACCGGCTCGGCGGGTTGCTCGCGATCAAGCGCGCGCCGGCGAAGTACATGCGCCGGTCGACGGACCTGCAAGGCTTTTTTCAGATCGACGGCTTTCAGGTCGAGCACGAGTTCACGGCCGGCTCGGTGCATCACTTGATGGAACCTGACATTAATCAGGAGGTGTACGGCTTGCCCGAATACCTGGGCGCGCTGCACGCGGCATGGCTCAATGAATCGTCGACACTGTTTCGCCGGCGCTACTACGAAAACGGCTCGCACGCCGGGTTCATTCTGTACATGACGGACGCGGCACAGAGTCAAAGCGATGTCGACAAGCTGCGCGAGGCCTTGAAAAGCAGCAAGGGGCCGGGCAATTTCCGCAACCTGTTCATGTACGCGCCGAATGGAAAGAAAGACGGCATTCAGCTCATACCCGTTTCAGAGGTCACGGCGAAAGACGAGTTTTTCAACATCAAGAATGTCACGCGCGACGACTTGCTCGCGGCGCATCGTATCCCCCCGCAGCTCATGGGGATCGTGCCGAGCAATACAGGCGGATTTGGCGCGGCCGACAAGGCGGCCGAGGTGTTCGGTTTCAATGAAATCGCGCCCTTGCAACGGCGCTTCGAGCAACTCAACGACTGTGTCGGAGAGGCTGTAGTGAGATTCATGTCCTACTCAAGCGGGGCGCCTGTGAGTTCTGCGCCATGAACGCGTCATAGCTATTTGCAGTCGATGAGTTCACTTGCGCCAGAAGCAGCTAACGCAGCAACTGTCAAAGAGTTCGGCAGTTTTTGTCGGAACGGGTACTTTTTTGAAGAAAGGCCTCGTTCCGTCAGTGAGGAATACCGAGCCACTACTTGGCGCATACGTTGCTAATAAAAGCCTCCATTTTGGCCAGCCGATTGGCGCATTTCCAATTAAGAGTAGCCTCGACCAAATTGGGTGCTGTGAGGGCTTTTTGCATCATTTCGACTTTATTGCCGGCTCCCCAGATGCTACGTCCTTTGGCACGCCGATCAGATTCATTGTTTTCGCTCGCATCTGTAACATGAAGGTCACAGAAATGTTTAGTTAATGATTCTTCGTATGATTCATATTGCCCTATGATCAGAGGTACGCTTTGCAATTTCTCTGAGTAATCTTGGTATCCTTTCCAGAGCGACGAAATCGCGTGCCAGATAGCCGATTCTGGAAGATAATTTTCGACTTCTCGACCCTCAGTCCAATCGAACATGGCCGCACCTGGTCGCTCCTGATTTAATTTGTTGACTTCGGATAGAAGACGGGCCGCTCCCTTTTTTAGGAAATCGCTTGGAGGACGACCATTCGGATCTTCTTTTAAATCGGAATCCACGATGATGACTGGGTGTCGGCACATACTCAGCAGATCAAACGTAGATTCGAGTTGCGCGTCGTCAGCAATCGAAAGATACGATATCAAAGCACCGCCATATTGCATAAAGGTGTAGTGGAACCCCTCTATAAAGCCCTGAGCGCGCATGCGAGGATTGAGCCAGTGGCGATAGAAGAGAAGTTCGGTGGGACCCTCTACCCATATCACTACGTTAGCGGTGAATAGCGTTCGTGCTGGGTGGACGCCCAAGGCCTCAAGTGCAAGGAATGCGTCGCGACGATCGGCGACGTGTTCTACGGTCAGGCTAACCTCGGTACTTTGCTCGTCGTACCGAGCATCGCACCGGAAGACCTTCCCGTTCTCAGAAAACACCGGGGCGAATTCTGCGGCGTGCGTTGCCAATACGAATTGCCTACCGTCAGCAAACATAAGGTTTAGCAATCGCGCTCTGCGAGTCGGATGCAGACCATTTTCCGGTTCGTCCCAAAGTACTATGCAGCCCGGCTCCCCTAATCTAGTCAATCCAAAGAAAGAGAGGGTTATCTGGGTGCCGGAGGACGCTCTTGCGTAGGGCACTCCATTGATGTGCATGTCTGCGTGACCCTCTTCTTCGGAGACGTCGACGTCGGATTGCAAAAGATGACTCAGCCTATTCATGGTTTCGGCAAACTGCTGACTCTGGGCTTTGCGACCTTTCTTTTCCCGAAGCAGTTCAGTAATCAACTTTGGGATTGCTTCTTCGTGCAATAGCTGTGTGTCAACAAACTGCACTTGGGGAAATTCAAGGCTTTCAAGTAAAGAGTCAACCTCATCACGTTCCAGAATAAGCGTCTCGCCGGACCCTAGTTGAACTGGGACGGATCGGAGCACGCCCAATTGTGCATTTTGCTGACGTAAATTCTCCTCCGCAGCCGCTATTTGCGTATTCAACTGCTGAATCTGTTGGGGCGTCTGTGGCGCTTGCTGCGCCTGTTGCGTATGTCGGCGCTTTGCTAATTCGATTTTTTGCTCTTCGAGGTTTTCTATGCCTTTAATATGTTCGCTGATCTTTGTTTTTGTAATTTGCGGTTGAGCAAATTGCATTTCATTGTCGCCGCAACATATCCGTTGAATAATAAACTGAGATTCATTGCAGACGATATCAACGACTATTTCGTCGGACACGCCTAGATATTCTGCGAATTTTGGGGGGAGCGAGATCACACCGCTGCGGAAGCGAAGTGTAGCCACTTCAAATCTATCCCATGCGCGATGAGATGGAGGGATGTCGCAAAGTGTTTTTCGATTGAGGATCTCAAATGCGAGACGCAAAACCCGAAGGATTGTGCTTTTTCCCGCACCATTCGGCCCGACAAATATCGTGAGGTCTTTTAAGTTGTCCAAGTCTAGTTCGGAAAATCCGGCGAGCCCTTGGAATTCGCAGTGGAATAGTCTCATCATTTAATTAGCGACTGCCGCAAAATATTCAATACTTTATCCCTCTAAGGAGGGAGGGCCGACCCGGCGGCTTAATAGACGCTGGACACCAGGCTAATTCAAAACACCTGCCCGACAACTCCGAGGGTGAAGTCCCGGCGCCTCAATGTTTCCTCACCTGCCTCGCATGCGAATCTTATCAGCTGATTCGACAGAGATACTTGCACTCACGGTTGCGTCGCGGAATAGGGGTTGCCGCAGGCGCCTGGGAACGTACCTTGACCTCGCTTGGCGAGCAACAACTGGCGGAGTTGATTTGCAACTGTCGCGTGCGAAAAAAAGTAGTCCTCCCCCCGCCTGCGGGCTTCGCTTGACAGGGCGGTTTCGGTGCATCTACCTGGGCGGCCCGTCGGCCCCCGTGGCGGGGGTTCCCGGTCGCTCGCCGTTGCGAAAAATTGATGCGATTTGATGCGCGACGATGCATATTTACGCTGGTTGTGGCCATGCTCCTATTCAGCACACGTTCCCGGTACGGGAGGCATGCGGGCTTATTTACTCTCTCCCACGCTCGCAACTTCCTGCGCGCTGAATACCGATGGCCCTAATGTGCGCTTCCGGCCAGAATCGTCGGGAGCACGTCAATAAAATGCCTAGCTTGTTTGTATCGCTCGAATATCTCAGAAAGGCTTTTTTCCATTGAGAACGTCGCAAAATTCTGGTGCACTAGTTTGTTGCGCTCGCGACCGATTTCCATAAATGCCTCGATTGCCAACTTCAGGTCGGGCGTTTCGCGAACGCGTGTAACTATGCTTGCTTTGAATTCATCGCCAAACAGCGCAAAAAACTTATTTGCATTTGTACTGTTGTCCCAGTCGAACCAAGAATGATACTGCCTAGATATCGCCTTATTGCGCAAAAAATTGACAACCATTGTTGAATTGTTAGAGCGAATTCTAAAGAACTCGGTCACGATTTCGCAGATTCTGTACTCAAAAAAACTTGCTGCTGCGAGAAGCAAGACCTTCCGGAAGTTATCGCCGGCCATCGATTGAAATGAAATCTCGCTAGTCGGCGATAGGAAGTTGATCAGCCCACTCGACTCTTCATACAGACGATCGACCTCAGTAGGCACGTACATTCAGAGGCTCCCCAGTATCGCCTTGGCGCGAGTAAGCCGCATGTCGACATTTCGCGTTTGAGTTGTTCCCTCTAACAGCGCTTTTGTGAATTCAGTGTCCGACTCCAAGGAACGTACCTCTTCCACGGATACCTTTCCTTGGAGGACCCGATGTTCAGCAAATGCTGCGCTAGCTACCGCAGCAAAAGTAGCTTCGAATAAGGCAACGTTGAATCGGCCATTCCGAACAAACGCTTCTGCAGGCAAGTCGCTGCAGGCATCAAAAAACGACGTGATGAGACCTCGGAGGTATTCATTCTGTGCTGAATTTTGAGTCCGACATTTCTTTGAGAATTGATTCAAGAATTTGACCATCGACGGAGCATAACTATCTCCGTCGATCAAAAATGCGAAGGCGCGCAAAAGCACTTCAACGTCTTTCATATGCAGGTCGGGTTCCATTCGGCCGACCAAGCGACGCCATTGCGGGTGCGTATTCACCCTGTAAAGCATTTCGTAAAACGCTGAGTGATACATGCTTGTGCGTATTTCTTGCGGTCTGAGATTTACGCCACCGGTGTTGAGGCGATTGAAAACCTCATACATAGACGAATCGTCATCTTGGGGCTGATTTTGTTTGATTATTATATTTCTAATCGTTCGGAGGTCAAACTGAGTCTTGTGATCGCCGAGGGTCGAATATTTTAAACCCTTAAATCGGTTTTCTTTGCCAGGTAGAGAGTCGCCAAGTTTCAGCTTGAAATCTTCAAAGAATTCATCATTATGAATATACTCGTCGGGTATTTTTCCTTCGCGATCAAAAATATCTCTTAATTCCGAGCGCTTTTCTTTCTTCGGAAATTTCTGTTTTATAAAATAATAAATGGACATCAGCCGTTGCTGGCCATCTATCACTAGGAAGCTATTTCGCGCGGTTTCGTACAGAAATACCTGCGGCACCGGCAAGCCCAATATGAGCGATTCGATTAGTTTTGATGCCCGGCCAATGTCCCAAACAAAATTTCTTTGGAAGCCCGGAATCTTTACGGCACCGGACTCCAGGAAGCTGTAGATGGTGGAAACATTGAAATCGTTGGGAGCAGCGGTGATATCGTATTCGTCGATAACCATATCATCTTGCTGTTCCGCATAATCTTCAAACCAATTCTCATTCTGTGATTCTGACATGTTGCTTCCTTTTGTTATTTACAGCGCCTGACTGGAAGCGTTGCTTACTATCTTCCGTGTGCGAAAAGTATAACTCGCGTCTGGGGAGCGGTGGGGGGAGATGACTGCGCCGACAGTGACCGAATTGTAGGCCGCTCTCCAGCGTGGAAAGCATCCTTTCCACTAGTTCACATGCCTATCATTGCGCCTGCCGGTTGTCTAACGGCCACGCCATCCGCCGCCGATCCCGGCCTGGGCATTTGCCGTTCTTCCGAACCCACGTCGACAATCGAGGGCCAGGGCGAAGTACAGTGAAAATACAGTTTGGGCAGACTTGGATGGCCTTGAATGAGCTTGATTAGCCTTGGTTTTGCAGTTTGCGAGTTGCATAAGCTTTTGATTTATAAGAACTTATGGCGCACGGGTAAAACTCCGAAGGCAGTGCTTGCGGCCGCTCCATATGGCGGGCCGGCGGATGGTGCCCCTCCGCTTGGGCGCGTTTCCAATGACCTTCTGGGCCTTACCAGATAAGCCCTTCACGGCTATATAACTATCAGTTTTGAAAACGTCAAATTTAACTAACCGCTTGAAATGCTTGAATATCCCCGAGGCTTTGTAATCATCAGGTGGCGGGTTCGAGTCCTGCAGCCGGCACCACATTCAAGACAAAGGGTTACGTGAACTTCACGTAACCCTTTGTGCTTTCTGCGCCGCCCGCGCCAGATTTCTCACTCCGCCCATTCCGGGTCGCTCGTGAACATGATCGTGAGCCAGCGGTGCGACTCGTCCCCGCCGATGGCCCGGCCAATTTCATCGCGGATCGCGTCCCATTCGGCGATGCGCTTTGGCGGCATGTCGGGCGGCACGACGAAATACAGCTCGATCTCGCGGGAGCGGCCCACTTTCGCGACATAGGCGCGGTAATACTCGAAGGCGTAGCGCTCGACGAAGCGCTTCGCAACGGCATCGACATGCTGCTTGAGATCAGCGGGCGCCACGAGCAATACGTCCAGCAACGCCTGGCGGATTTCCGCGAGCGGAATCGGAATGATCACGACGCACACCACCACGAGCGCCGTCGGGTCGACGTAGGGCGTGAGGGGCTCCCACGCCGTTCCCTGAATCGCATAGCCGACGCTGAAGGCCACGAGCAGCGCCGCCGTGATGCCCGCGGACATGATCCACGACTTGATGTCGAGGCGCACGAAATCCGAGTGGATCCGGCGGTTCGCGCGCGATTCGAACACCGCCATCGCCACGCAGGCACTGACGGTGAGCACGGCGTAGACCAGGGCAGGACCGAAGTGCAGCTCGTGGCCGCCGGCGAGCAGGCTGGTGACGCCGTTGATCAGCGCGTAGACGGCCACGCCCACGAGCAGCGTGCTGTTGAGCCCGAGCACCATGGGTTCGAGATGCCAGAAGCCCATGGTGAAGCGCTCGCGCCATTTGCGCGGCAGGTCGACATTGACCGCGTAGGAGGTGATCAGGCGCACAACGGCGAGTGCGAGCGCGCTCATGCTCGCGTCGACGAGCGAATAAACGCCGTCGAACACAATCGAAAACGAGCCAGAGATCAGGCCGAACAGAATGCCGATGAGGGCGATCACCAACGTCGTGGCGATCGATAGCGTCAGCACGCTGCTCTCGTCGGAAGCACTAAAGAATCGAAGCCGTTCCATGATGTCTGCTCTGCGCGAGGATGAGCAAGACTAGCCGACTCGCCGGGACGCCGTCGCCGCGCTGCGCGCTCAGCTTGCCTCGCGCGCCATCGAGCCGGCGCGGCCTTCCACGAGGTCGATCTCCTGTGGCGACAAGCCAAATGCCGCGTAGAGGCGTCGATCGATCTCGCGCGCGATGCTGTCCACTTCAGCGGCGTCGCATCCGGACTGCCCGGCGCACAGTAACCGGGTCACGCAGTCGGCGACCTCGCTGCGCACCAGAGCGTCGCCCGGCACGGGCAGGGCTTCGATCATCGCTGTCGTGAACGCCACGCCGCCGTTGTAGCTCGACGCGCCGTACTTCGCGCGGATCAGGAAGACCGAGAGCGGGCAATTGAGCAACGCCGCCGCGAACTTCAGCAGATGCTCGTCGTCGGAGCGCAGGATCAGCGTGGTCTTGCCAGGGATCGTGTCGCCTGCGAGATCGAGTGCCGCGTCGAGCCGTGTGAGGCCTTTCACGATCACCTTTTTTGCCCGTGCTTTCGCGCCGTAGCCGTTCGCGAACGTCGACGCAAAGCGCTCACGCTCGACCACGGGTGCCTCGTAGCGTCGGCCGAGATAGGTCATCGGTTTGCTGCCCCAGCGCGAGACGTAGCGCCCGAGCGTGCCGGTGTTCACCACGCGGTAGTGATGGTCCGGCTGGAAGCGGCCTCCGGCCGCTTCGACGAGGGGCGCGAGCCGGTAGGCGTCCGACGTCGCGCATGCGTTTTCGCAGGGCAGCAGCGAACCGAGCGTCGCGTGGGCACGGGCGAACCGCTGCACGAACGCGGCGTGCGGTGAAAGCAATGCGTCGAGCGGCCATGGCGCCTCGATCGTCCGCTTGTCGGTTTGCGCAAGCTCGCTGATCGTCTCGCCATCGATGCGCGCGGTTGCGATGGCGGGCGTGCCGGACTCGCGAAAGAGCGTGACGATCGAATCCACGCGCGCCTGCTCGAACACGTCGCGCCCGAGCCTGACGATGCGTTCGATCTTGCCCAGATGCCGAGCGCGCAACGCATCGCCGAAGGGCTTCGAAAGCCACTTGTCGGGCGTGAGATATGCCATCGCGCCGCCGGGCCTCAGGAGCGCGAGGCCCAGCTCCATGAACACGATGTAGAGATCCCAGTTGCCCCGCGCGCTCGGCCAGCGCCGCGCCAGCTGCTCGCGCAGCGCGCGCTGGCCCTGGTTGATCATGCGTTCGGAGTCGATATAGGGCGGGTTCGCGATGACGGCGTCGAAACGCTCGAAGTCGCCTTCGTCGGTGAGGAGGTCTGCGAATTCGATGCGCCATTCGAACGCGGCGGCTTCTTCGGGTGGCGTTGCGGCCTGGTGGTTCGCGAGAGCGAAGTGCAACGCGTCGCGCAGTTGTGCGCATCGGGTGATTTCGGCGCGCCTTGTGACGGCTGTGGCTGTCGCCCGCAGTCTTGCCGCGCTCGCGCGATAGTTCGCCGCTAGTTCAGCCTGGTCGCGCAGGCGCGTATCGAAGTCGAAACGGCTGAGCGTCGCATTGCCTGCTTTGAGGTTGGTCTCGAGGTTCGGCAGCGAAACGGTGAAATCCGCGTGTTCGAGCAGTTCGATCCACAGCCGCAAGCGCGCCATGCCGACCGAATCCGCATTGATATCCACACCGAAAAGCGAGTACTCGACGATGTCCCGCTTGACGCGAAAGAGCGCGGCTTCGATCTTGCGGAGGGTCGCGCCGTCACGCTCGCGGGTAAGGGGTTCGCCATTCGTGTGCGTGATGCAAAGCCGGTCCGCGGTGACGTCGATGCGGCAAGCGTCGAGCGCTTCGCGCTCGCGCGGGCCCAGCAAGCCGAGGCGCACTTTCAGCACCAGCAACTCGTTGAGCGCCGAAACGAGCAGATGCCCCGAGCCCACGGCGGGATCGCAGATGCGCAGCGAGTCCAGAATCGCGCGCGCTTCGTCGCGGTTTTCGATCGATGCGCCGATCAATTCGGATAGCTGATCGACGTTCGTGCAGCGCCAACCCCTGGCCCGATTCAAGCGATTGAGCGCCGCTTGCGTGATGGCGGGACGGGCGAGCTGCATCGCGACGCTGCCCGGCGTGTACCAGGCGCCATCGCGGTAGCCGTTGAGCTTTTCGAAGACGAGCCCGAGCGAGGAGGCGTCGAGGCAACGCCTGTTCGCCGCGGTTGGCGCTTGCGCGGCCAAACCGGCGGAGAAGTCGAACGCCGCGAGAAAATCGAGCAGATACGCAAGCGTGTGCCGCTCGCCGCTCGCAGGGGGGAGCACGGTCGCCGTGAAAAGCGGCAGCGTGGCGCCAGCGTCGAGCGCGCTCATGCCGAGCAGGCTTCGATCCAGGTCTTGCGGCTCGAAAAGCGAACCGTCGAAGCGGGGAAGGTGAGCGAAGCGAGCCGGTGGCGTGTCGTCACCGGCGCCTAGTACGGCGTCGCACAGCGCGTCTAAATCGCTGAACGAGCGGATGTGCTGGGCGTTCAGAAACGCGTAGATCGCATCGTCGCCATGGAGCGTCAGCAGACGCGTTTCGAGCACCTTGAGAAAAACGAGGCGGCTGATCCATGCGATGCAAAGCCGAAGCGCGCGTTCGAAGTGGTCGGCCTCCGGGTGCTCGCGCGTGCTCTCGCCCTCGCGGGCGGCGAGGCGCAACAGCGCGAGTTCGATCAGCGCGCCGCGCAAGCGCTCGTGCGGCGCGAGTCGTGCGACGGTGCGCCTGACGCCGGAAACGCTCTCCCGCAACCCCACGATATGCAGCAGTTCGGCGTAAAAGCCCTCGTCGAGCCCCTCACCGGCGCCGGCGCGGCGCGTGCGCGGTTTGCGCGCGCGGCGTGTCTGCTGGGTGGTTTCTGGCATGGTCTCGTGCGGGTGGGCATGGCCCGGCGGGGCGCGGTCGGCGCACATTTTACTGCTGAGCGCGCGCGTTTCGTCCTACACCGTTTGGCCGAGTCGACGGGACTGCCCGTCTGAGCGATCATCGTTGCGATGGCGATGCGGCGGAACGCGCCGCATCGCTCTGCTATATGATGGCGCCCCGCGGCGCCAACCTGCGGGCCGGGTACGAATCGACGACCTGGCCCGCCGCACCGAATATCCGACCTATGACCGAACATCCGACTCTCACCTGGCCCGACACCGATGGCCCGCGCACCGTGCGCTGGCGCTCCGAGGCTGGCGTGCCGGCGCCCAAACGCGTGGTCATCGCCGACGATCGCACGACCGCGGACACCGCGTACCGCCTTGCCTGCGAAGGCACCGCGCTGCTGTGGCGCGGCGACTATCAGAACGCGCGTCAACTGCTGCAGGCCATGGCGCGCCGTGCCGAGCGCAAGCCGCGCAATTCCGCTCAGCCCAAAGCGCCCGCTTCACCGCTCGAGGCGTTTCATCTGCATCGCCAGGCGCAGGCGCAGCGCGCCCGTACGCTCGGCATGGTGCTGATCCCGCTCGAAGGCGATTACGGCATCAACCTGCGCCGCTCACCCGACGTCCGGCTCGCGTGCGAAGAGGCATGGGGCGCGGCCGATGGCGAAGCTTCTGCGGTGTCGCTGCGGGAAATTCTCGGGCTGGTCGGCGCGCACGAATGGCGCAAGAAGGGCGTCGAGATCGCGGCGCTGAACGGCGCGCGCATTCATCCGTACTACGGCGTGTTCTCGCCGGTGCGCGGCGAATACGTCGATCTCGTCGCGCGCACGGCGCTGCCGTCGCTCGAAATGGCCTTCGACATCGGCACGGGCACGGGCGTGCTCGCCGCCGTGCTCGCCTCGCGCGGCGTGAAGCGTGTGGTCGCTACCGATCAGGACGCCCGCGCGCTGGCCTGCGCGAACGAGAACCTTGCCCGCCTCGGCTACGCCGCGCAGGTCGAGGTCGTCGAGGCGGATCTGTTCCCGCCGGGGCGCGCGCCGCTCATTGTCTGCAACCCACCGTGGGTGCCGGCGCGCCCCGCGTCGCCCATCGAGTACGCCGTCTTCGATCCTGAGAGCCGCATGCTGCGCGGCTTTCTCGGCGGCCTCAAGGATCATCTCGAGCCGGGTGGCGAGGGGTGGTTGATTCTGTCCGACTTCGCGGAGCATCTCGGGCTGCGCACGCGCGAATCGCTCGTCGAGATGATCGTGCAGGCGGGACTCGAAGTGGCGGGCCGGGAAGACATTCGCCCGCGGCACCCGAAAGCTTCGGATCCCAGCGATCCGCTCTATCGTGCGCGCGCAGCCGAACTGACATCGCTGTGGCGCCTCAAGGTGCGCGCGCAGTGAGCCGGCGGCGGGCAAAAGCGTTGGCAATAAAGAAGGAGCCGGGCCGCTAACGGCCCGCGTGGGTGTCGAGCATCGGCGTCGGCGGCGTAGCTGCCGCGCCGGATATGCGTCGGGTTCACATCGGCTTCACCCCGGATAGGCCTCGTCGACCTTGAGGCCTGCCAGCTTGAAAATCACGCGCAGCGTTTGTGGCTTGATATCGCGGCGCGACGCCAGCGCCGACATCACGAAATCGAGCACCTTCGCGTACTTCAGCAGAATCAGGCAGGTCTCGAGATCCGAAGGGCCGTCGCGCATGCTTTCCGCGACCCGCAGCATCTCCACCGAGATGTCGCGCGCCATTTCCAGCTCCAGTTGCTGCTTTTCCGTCCAGTCGGGAACCGTGACGAGTTTCGTAAGCAGTTCCTGGAATTTTTGCTCTGCGTTTCCGTCAGGAATCGTATTCATTGCATGCCCCATGCAAGGCCGTACAGCGTCGTGCGCTCTTCGCGCAGCGAGGACTGCGCCAGCCTGATTCATCGCAACCGGCACTCCCGGTGCGACCTCCCAATGCGCGCCTGTCGATTCGTTGCCGCCCGGTCGCGCTACGTTTTGGTCCTTTTTTGGGCATCGGGGACGAAAATCCTCGTGTCTCTTCTATTCAACCCCTCCCTCCTGTCCGCACGTGGGTCAGCGTGCCTGGACGCTATTACGACACTGGCCGCTCTTATGGGTTCGGCAGCTTAGACTAGCTTTTTTCGTAAAATGACAGAAACACTGCAGCCCTTCTGTCGCCTGTCGCACGTTTCGCGACATACCACGCCTTTCACCTGACCACGCCGATGTCCAGCAAGACTTACGAAGTCCGTCCGAACCAGTCCGTCGAACTCCTCAAGGAGCTCCACATCCTGACGCGCGACGGCAAGATGAACCAGGACAGCCGCCGCAAGCTGAAGCAGGTCTATCACCTGTTCCAGTTCATCGAGCCGCTGCTCAAGGACCTCAAGCAGGATGGCCGCGACGTGACCCTCGTCGATCACGGTGCGGGCAAGTCCTATCTGGGCTTTATTCTCTACGACCTGTTCTTCAAGGATCAGCGCGACAGGTCACACATTTATGGCATCGAGACGCGCGACGAGCTTGTGCAGCACTCACAGGAACTGGCCAAACGGCTGGGCTTTGGCGGGATGTCGTTCCTGAACCTTTCGGTAGCCGATTCGATCACCTCGCCGCAACTGCCGCCAACGGTCGATATCGTGACTGCGCTGCATGCCTGCGATACCGCCACTGACGACGCCTTGCGCTTCGCACTCAAGAAACACGCGCGCTACATCGTGGTCGTGCCGTGCTGCCAGGCCGAGGTGGCAGGCGTGCTGCGCCGCAACAAGGGCAAGTCGCTCGGCCAGGCGCTCGCGGAGATCTGGCGCCACCCGCTGCATACGCGCGAATTCGGGAGCCAGATCACCAACGTGCTGCGCTGTCTGCAACTCGAGGCGCACGGCTATCAGGTGAGCGTGACGGAACTGGTGGGCTGGGAACACTCGATGAAAAACGAACTCATCATCGCCCAGTACAAGGATTTGCCGCGACGCCGTGCGGCGGAGCGGCTCAACGAGATTATCGAGACGTTCGGGCTGGCGGACCTGCGCGAGCGCTTTTTCGCCGACGAGGGCGAGGCGGCCTCCGAAGCGGCAACCGAAAGCTGAACTTGTGGGCAGCGCGGCGTCAGTCGCGCTTGCTCATCCAGTCTTGCCAACCTTCGAAGCCGAGCTTGCGCAGCGTTTCCTGGTTGCGTTCGTAGATGTCGGCGGCGTCGGGGAATGCTTCGACTGCGCGTTCGATGCTCGCTTCGCGCAGCAGATGCAGGATCGGATACGGCGCGCGGTTCGTATAGTTCTCGATGTCGTCGAGCTCGGTGCCCTCGAACTGGAAATCCGGGTGAAAGCTCGCAACCTGGAGCGTGCCTTCCAGCCGCAACTGTTGCACGAGGCGCTCGGCAAACCAGATCACGTCATTGAAATCGGCGAAGTCGGCCAGCGCGTGGGGCAGGATCAGAAGCGTCGTGTCGATCTGAGCGGCATCTGCCTGAGCCAGCGTTTGCAACTCGCGTTCGAGATCGGTGAGGACACCTTCCAGATCGGTCGCCTCGCTGATCACATAGCGAATCTGGTTCTTCACGTGCACGCTTTTCGCGAACGGGCAAAGATTCAGGCCGATCACGGCGCGCGTGAGCCAGTGGCGGGTTGCTTCGAGAATGGCGGCGTGGTCGGGGGACAGAGCAGCGGTTTGGTTCATCGTGTCATTTTACGGGCGGCTAGCGCCCGGGACATGCCGCCTCGATCAACAGCTTTGCCATGCGCGGCGCCGCGAGAATTGCGCCGCACCCGGGGCCGTAAGTCTGGCTTGCGGCATAGACGCCTTCGACGAGCAGCGCGAGTTCCTCGGCGAGCGCGACCGGGTCTCTCGCTCCCGCTTCCTGCGCGAGCGCGGTGAGCCGCGCCATGAGCCGCGTCTTGTTGTTGTCGACGCTGCGCCGTGCCGGGTGCGTGGCGTCGGGAAATTCGGTCGCGACGTTGACGAACGGACAGCCGCGATAGTCCGGCACCGAGGCGCGGCGCGCGAGGTCCTCGAAATACTGCATCAGCTGCTTTGCCGGTTCACCGGGATGCTTCGCGAGACTTTCGTCGAAGCGCTCGAAAAAGCGCACGTCGCAGCGCTGCAGGTAGGCGACGACGAGATCGTCCTTCGACGAAAACTGGCGGTACAGGCTCATCTTGTTGACGCCAGCGCGCTCGACCACGGCCTCGATGCCGACCGCGCGCACGCCCTCGCGATAGAACAGCTCATCGGCGGCGCGCAGCAGGTGCTCGTGTGCGCGCGCGCCAGCCGTCTGCGCGCGGGGGCGGCGCGTGCGGGCAGCGGCGGTAGCGATTTCGTCGTGGCCTTCGTGTTTCATGAGGGCATCTCGCGATCAGGGTGATTGCTTGACATGTTACCGAGCGGTAACTACTATTGCAACACACTTGTGACCGATCGGTAACAATCGAGCGAGGGTGAGTCGTCGCAGCGAGCGGTCATACCAACGAAAACATCGGCGTGTCGAACCCGGCGCGGCGTGACAGGAGCACCAATGAACTGGGCAGCGAGGCGAATAGTCGGGCGTTTCCACTACGGATGGCTCGTCGTGGCGGTGGTGTTTCTGGTGCTGCTCGCGGCGGCCGGCACGCGCGCGACGCCCAGCGTGATGATGGTGCCGCTCGAACATCAGTTCGGCTGGAGCCGGGCGACGATCTCGCTCGCCATCTCCGTGAACATTGCGCTCTATGGCCTCATGGGCCCGTTTGCGGCGGCGGCCATGCAGCGCTTCGGCGTGCGGCCCACGCTGCTCGCGGCGCTCGGCACCATGGCGGCGGGCGTGGCGCTTTCCGCGCTGATGACGCATCCGTGGCAGATGATCCTGATCTGGGGCGTGATGGTGGGCGGCGCCACCGGCGTCGCGGCGCTCTCGCTCTCGGCCACCGTCGTCACGCGCTGGTTCCACTCGCATCGCGGGCTTGCCATGGGCGTCCTCACCGCGAGTTCGGCCACGGGCCAGCTCGTGTTCCTGCCGCTCCTCGCAGCAATCGTGGAGAAGCACGGCTGGCAGTCGGTGGTGCTCGTGGTCGCGGTGGCCGCTGCCGCGGTGCTGCCGCTCGTGCTGTTTCTGCTGCCCGAGCGGCCCGCGAGCGTGAATCTGCGTCCGTTCGGCGAGGACGAGAGCACCCCCGTCGCGCCACCCGCGCCTCATCAAAATCCGCTGAAGATCGCGTTCGACGCGCTCTTCATGGCGAGCCGTACGCGCGACTTCTGGCTGCTCTTCTTCAGCTTTTTCATTTGCGGCGCGAGCACGAACGGCTATGTGGGCACGCACCTCATCGCCATGTGCGGCGACTACGGCATGACCGAAGTGCAGGGCGCCTCGCTGCTCGCGACGATGGGCATTTTCGACCTGTTTGGCACGACGCTCTCGGGCTGGCTCTCGGACCGCTTCAATAGCCGCTTGCTGCTGTTCTGGTACTACGGGCTGCGCGGACTTTCGCTGATCTATTTGCCGCACGCGTTCGGCATCGACTTCTTCGGGCTGCCGATTTTCGCGGTGTTCTACGGCCTCGACTGGATCGCGACGGTGCCGCCGACCGTGCGGCTCGCCACCGATGTCTTCGGCAAGGAGCGCGCGCCGATCGTATTCGGCTGGGTCGTGGCGGGCCATCAGCTCGGCGCGGCATTCGCGGCGTTCGGCGCGGGCCTGCTGCGCTCGAGCCTCGGCACCTATACGGTGGCGTCGATGATTTCGGGCGGCCTGTGCCTCGTGGCGTCGTTCCTCGTGCTGCGCATCAATCGCGGGCCGCGCGCTGTGGGCGTGCAAACGGCCTGACGAGGCGTCTGCCCACCGCGACTTCACGGCGCCGGTTCGCACTTCGGCGCACCCCGACGGGCGACGCGAGAGCGTCGCCCGTTGCGTTTTAGCGTATTTCACACGCTGCGGTTATTCTAGTGACCCCCGGGCAAGCCGCCCGTCACCCCAAGGACACACAAGGCATGACGAAGCACAAACCCGCACCGACAGCCGTGCCCATTCACGAACTCATCGCCGGCCGCTGGAGCCCGCGCGCCTATTCGAGCGAGCCGGTGAGCCGCGAGGCGCTGCACGCGGTGATCGAGGCGGCGCGCTGGGCGCCCTCGGGCTACAACCTGCAGCCGTGGCGCTTTATCGTGTTCGACCGCAGCACCGACGAAATCGCGTTCAAGCGCGCGTTCGCGACGCTCGTGCCGTTCAACCAGCAGTGGAACGCACCCGCCTCGGTGCTGATCGTGGTGACGGCACACACGCTCAACGCAAAGGGCGAAGTGAATCGCACGGCGCAATACGATGCGGGCGCCGCGGCCATGTCGCTCGTGCTCCAGGCGCATGCGCTGGGCCTCGCGGCGCACCAGATGAGCGGTTTCGACGTGCAGGCGTTCCGCACGGAATTCGCGTTGCCGAACGACGTGGAGCCGCTCTCGATCATCTCGCTCGGCCACTATGGCGAAGCCGAGAAGCTGGAGCCCGTGCTGCGCGACCGTGAAAAGGCGGAGCGCACGCGCTCGGCGATCGGCGAGATCGCCTACGCGAACGCCTGGAAGCAGCCGTTCAAGGGCTGAGTCGGGAGAAGTCCCGCGCCCATGAGGGGTAGCGAGCTGTAGCGAAAACGCGCGGCATGGCCCGCGCGTTTTTCTCTTGCGGGGTCGCATCGTGGGCCTGCGGTTGCCCCGCGCGGCGCTTTCGTGCTACAAAGCCGATCCCCCCGACCTTTCCTCTCTTGCGCGCGCATTCGCTGCGGCGCGCTCTTGCCATGACCAGCTTCTGCGCGATTGACTTCGGAACCTCCAATTCGGCGGTGGCGCTCCCGGCAGCGGCCGACGGCGCGATGCGCCTCGCGCCGGTGGAAGGCGCACACACAACGTTGCCCACTGCGGTGTTCTTCAACGTCGACGAGCACACGCGCGAATTCGGCCGTGCGGCGCTCGCGTCCTATATCGACGGCTTCGACGGCCGGCTGATGCGCTCGATGAAGAGCATCCTCGGCTCGCCGCTCGCCGAGAGCACGACCGACCTCGGCGACGGCAGCGCGATGCCCTATACCGAGATCATCACGATCTTTCTGGAGCACCTGAAGCGCAGCGCCGAGCGTTGCTCGGGTACGCCGATCACGCGCGCGGTGCTGGGCCGTCCGGTGTTCTTCGTCGATGAAGACCCGCGCGCGGACCGGCTCGCTCAGGACCAGCTCGACGCCGCGGCGCGCCGGGTGGGCTTTCGCGAGATCGAGTTCCAGTACGAGCCGATCGCGGCGGCGTTCGACTACGAGTCGCGCCTTGCGCAAGAAGGGCTCGTGCTCGTCGCCGACATTGGCGGCGGTACGTCGGACTTCTCGCTCGTGCGCGTGGGGCCAAATCGCATGTCACGGCTCGAACGCAAGGACGACGTGCTCGCGCACCACGGCGTGCACGTGGCGGGCACCGACTTCGACCGCCGCGTCGAACTCGCGACCATCCTGCGCGAACTGGGCTACCAGTCGCTCGACCCCGAAGGCCGCGAGGTGCCGAACCGCATCTATTTCGATCTGGCGACGTGGCACCTCATCAACACGATCTACACGCCCAAGCGCGCAACCGAGCTGAAGCTCATGCGCCATCTTTACCCCGACACGCGCCATCACGACCGGCTGATGCGGGTGGTCGACGAGCGTCTGGGACACGCGCTCACGGCGCGCGCCGAGGAGGCGAAGATCGGCGTTTCGGCGGGCGGGGAGACGTTGATCGACCTCGAAGCCGTCGAGGCGGACTTGCGTCTGGCGTTCGGCGATACGCAACTCGTCGAGGCGGGGCGCGAGGAGACGCGGCGCATCGTGCAGGCCGCGCGTGAAACGGTGCAGGCGGCGGGTGTCGCGCCGGGGCAGGTGAGCGCGCTTTATTTCACGGGTGGCTCGACCGGCCTCTTGTTCCTGACGCAGGCGCTGGCCGAGGCATTTCCGCAGTCGCAGGCCGTGTTCGGCGACCGTCTTGCCAGTGTGGCGACGGGCCTCGGCATTCACGCACAGCGCCTTTTCGGCTAAACGCGCGGGGCGCCTAAACCTCGCTCTAAAGCGCCAGGCAAGAAAAAACCCCACCTTCCAGAAGAAGCGTGGGGTTTTTCGGTAAGCTTGCTAGTCAGGACCGCGCAGAAGCGGCGTCCAGATCCTAAAAGCTGTAGCAGACCAATAAGCGCAGTACTTAGACCGGCTTGATGTTGGCAGCTTGCTTGCCCTTCGGGCCCGTGCGGACTTCGAATTGAACCTTTTGGTTCTCTTGCAGCGTCTTGAAGCCGTCAACCTTGATTTCCGAGAAGTGCGCGAACAGGTCTTCGCCGCCGCCGTCCGGAGTGATGAAGCCAAAGCCCTTTGCGTCATTGAACCACTTGACGGTACCGGTTTCCATATTACTTTCCTAAAAATGAATGAAGGCCGAAGCCCGAGAGGTGCACGAAAATCAAGGAAGGGGTATGGGACCAGCCGGAGTACCGTTGATGGGCGAACTACGAAAGACCTATTCACACTCGCCGCTTGAAATCCTGCTCGAACTTTATACGGCTAAACGCGTGGAAGGTCAACTAGGGCCCCGGGAAAGTTCGTATTTTTTTGCGACAGGGTCGAAACGAACCCTTACAAAGCTTGATAAGCAAATGACTTTTTTGTATTAGGTGGTCGTTTTAGACGCCCTTCCGTGGTGCAACCGGTTAAACTACGCGCCGCGCAGGAGTTGCGCCTACAGGCGCAATCTTTCGTGTGGAGGTACGACAACCGCAGAAAACCCGCCCGCACAACAGACGGGATAAACGCGGTGTCGAGCTGCTCTTGAAACAGGAGAAGACGTGAAAAGTTCTATTCAACGGAACATCGGCCCGTTCGCGCTGATGTTTACCGGCCTCGGGTCGATCATCGGTTCGGGCTGGCTGTTCGGCGCGTGGAAGGCGGCGAAAATTGCAGGTCCGGCGGCCGTTTGCGCCTGGATCATCGGCGCCGTGGTCATTCTGGCCATCGCGCTCACCTATGCCGAACTTGGCGCGATGTTCCCGGAGTCGGGCGGTATGGTCCGCTACGCCCGCTACTCGCACGGCGCACTGGTGGGCTTCATCAGCGCGTGGGCAAACTGGATCGCCATTGTCTCGGTGATCCCGATCGAAGCCGAAGCCTCGATCCAGTACATGAGCACCTGGCCNTATGCGTGGGCGCACGCGCTCTTCGTCGACGGGTCATTGACTCATTCAGGGCTCGGGCTCTCCGCGATTCTCGTGATCATCTACTTCATGCTCAACTATTGGGGCGTGAAGCTGTTCGCGCGCGCCAACAGCGCGATCACGATCTTCAAGTTCATCATCCCGGGTCTGACGATCATTGGCCTGATGGCTGGAAGCTTCCACCATGAGAATTTCGGCCAAACGACCACGTTCGCGCCGTATGGCTGGTCGGCGGTGTTCACGGCGGTCGCCACGAGCGGCATCGTGTTCGCGTTCAACGGCTTCCAGAGCCCGATCAACCTCGCGGGTGAAGCGCGCAATCCGGCCAAGAGNGTGCCGTTCGCAGTGATCGGCTCGATCCTCTGCGCGCTCGTGATCTACGTGCTGCTGCAGATCGCCTATATCGGCGCGGTCAATCCGGCCGACGTCGCGAAGGGCTGGAACACGTTCAACTTCAAGTCGCCGTTTGCGGAACTCGCGATCGCGCTGAACCTGAACTGGCTCGCGATCCTGCTCTACGTCGACGCCTTCGTGAGCC
>NZ_JAFA01000024.1 GCF_000519185.1 Paraburkholderia nodosa DSM 21604
TGCTTGGCGTACGCCCACTCGACGTAGCCGATCGCGCCCGGCAGACGCTGCACGAAGGCGGCCACGCCGTCGTTGCCCTTGCCGCCCGTGCCCGTCGGCCAGCTCACGGTCGTGCCTTCGCCGACCTTGCTCTTCCACTCGGGGTTGACCTTCGAGAGGTAGTTCGTCCAGATGAAGCTGGTGCCCGAGCCGTCGGCGCGGCGGACCACGGCGATGTCGAGATCAGGCAGCTTGACCTTCGGGTTCAGCGCGACGATGGCCGGATCGTTCCACTTCTTGATCTTGCCGAGGTAGATGTCGCCGAGCACCGGGCCCGACAGGGTGATCTCGCCCGGCTTCACGCCCGGCACGTTGATCGCCGGCACGACGCCGCCGACCACCGTCGGAAACTGGAACAGGCCTTCCTTGGCCAGATCCTCGTCCTTCAGCGGAGCGTCCGAGCCCGCGAAGTCCACCGTCTTGGCTTGAATCTGCTTGATGCCGCCCGACGAGCCAATGCCCTGGTAGTTGACCTTGCCGCCGCCCGACTTTTGATAGGCATCCGCCCATTTCGTATAGATCGGTGCTGCGAAGGTGCTACCCGCGCCGGTGATGTCAGCAGCCTGCGCTGCGATCGCGAAGAGCGCGCCAGCAACGCCAGCGAGCGCGGTTTGCATCAATTTCATGAGACCTCCAGTGTGTGAGCGGATGAACGACACCGCGAAGCTTAGGGGGTCTCTGTGACAGTACCGTGACGGTTCATGAAGCGAACGTGACAGTTCGATTACTGGCTGAAAGGCGCGTGGATATGCGATTTGGGCGATTTTGCAAGCGCGGCTGCAACATGGCCTGCACGTGCTGCGGCGGCTGAAACGCCCGCCAGGCGGGCGTTCGAAGGCTACCTGGGGGTCCGATGAAAAAATTCGAGGAATTCCTCGAAAATGGTTTGCAAACCGTTATTCGATTGTTTTAAACGTTTGCCTGCTTCCGTTGCGACGTCGAAAAAATCGCAAAAAAAAGATGAGCACGACGGCGGATTGCAACGTCGTGCTCATTGGTTTGGCGCTGGCGCGACCCAGTCGCGCGACTTGCGCGACTTAATAGCCGGCGATCACGCGATCGAACGCTTCACCACGCTGGCGATCGCCTCGGCGTAATGCACGGTGTCGCGCTCCTCGCGAGCCTCGACCATCACGCGCAGCACCGGCTCCGTGCCCGAAGCGCGGATCAGCACACGGCCCTTGCCCTTCAATTCCGCCTCGGCGGAAGCGATCGACTGCTGGATCGCGGCGTTGCCCTTCCAGTCGGCGCCCTGCGCGATGCGCACGTTGATGAGCTTCTGCGGAAACAGTTTCACGCCGTCGAGCAGTTGCGCGATCGTCTTGCCGCTGCGCTTCATCGCCGCAAGCACGAGCAGCGCCGAGACGATGCCGTCGCCGGTCGTGTGGCGGTCGAGCGACAGAATGTGGCCCGAGCCTTCCGCGCCGAGCTGCCAGCCGCGCTCGCGCAGCTGCTCCAGCACGTAGCGGTCGCCCACGTTCGCGCGCACCAGCTGCACGCCGAGGCCTTCGAGCGCCTGCTCCACCGCGAGATTGGTCATGAGCGTGCCCACCGCGCCTTCCACCTTGCCGTCGGTCGCGATGCGGTCCTTCACGAGCACGTAGAGCAGCTCGTCGCCGTTGTAGAGGCGGCCCTGTGCATCGACGATCTGGAGACGGTCGGCGTCGCCGTCGAGCGCGATGCCGAGGTCCGCGTGATTCGCGCGCACGGCGCGCACGAGCGCATCAGGCGCGGTCGCGCCCACGCCGTCGTTGATGTTGAAGCCGTTCGGCGACACACCGATCGGAATCACGTCCGCGCCCAGCTCGTGGAACACGTGCGGCGCGATGTCATAAGCCGCACCGTTGGCGCAATCGATCACGAGCTTCAGGCCGCGCAGATTGAACGCCTGCGGGAACGTGCTCTTGCAGAACTCGATGTAGCGACCGCCCGCGTCGTGCAGGCGGCGAGCACGACCAAGCTGCTCGGACGGCGCGCAGGCGAGCGGCTGCTCGAGCTGCTCCTCGATTTGCGTCTCCACCTCGTCAGGGAGCTTGTTGCCGTCGGCGGAGAAGAACTTGATGCCGTTGTCGTAGTAAGGATTGTGCGACGCGCTGATCACGACGCCGGCGGCGAGCCGCAGCGCGCGCGTGAGATAGGCGATGCCGGGCGTCGTCATCGGACCCGCCAGCATCACGTCGATGCCCGCAGCCGAAAGCCCCGCTTCCAGGGAGGCTTCGAGCATATAGCCCGAGATACGTGTGTCCTTGCCGATCAGCACGGACGGGCGCGGCCCGGATCCCGCTGCCGACCCCGCAAGCACCTTGCCCGCGGCGTAGCCTAGCCGAAGCACGAAATCGGGCGTGATCGGCGCCTCGCCGACCTTGCCACGCACTCCATCAGTTCCGAAATAACGACGTCCCATCTTTCTACCCCTCGGTTTGGTGCTGCTTTGTCCTGTATTGTGGCCGCCCGGATCCGCTGCGGCGCACTTCGCGCCTGTCAGCGTTCGGCAGGGCAATGGCTCAGCCTTGTGCGTCCAGCGTACCTGCGGACATCGCGGCGCGCATCGCCACCCAGATCTTGAGTGCGTCTACGGTCGGCGCAACGTCGTGCACGCGAATGATCGCCGCGCCGCGCTCCGCCGCACACACGGCCGCCCCCACGCTTGCCGCCACGCGCTCGGGCGCGGGCCGGTTCACGAGCGCGCCGAGCATCGACTTGCGCGACATGCCGACCAGGATCGGATACGGCGCGACGCCTGCCGCAACCTCGGGCGCCGTCTCTGGCAGGTGCGCGAGCAGCGCGTAATTGTGCTCGACCACCGACTTGCCGAAGCCGAAGCCCGGATCCACGCTGATGCGCGCCTTCGCCACGCCCGCCGCTTCGAGTTCGGCGCAACGTCCGGCGAGAAACTCGCGCACCTCGCGCACGACGTCCACGTAGTCGGGCTCGCCCAGCTGCATCGTCTGCGGCTCGCCTAGCATGTGCATCACACACAGCCCGCAGTTGCTCTCGCGCACGGCCTCGATCGCGCCGGGCATGCGAAATCCCCAGATGTCGTTGATCATGTCGGCGCCTGCCGCGAGCGCCGCGCGCATGACTTCGGGCTTGTACGTGTCGATCGACAGCGGAAGGTTCGCGCCCTTGAGCTTTTCCACGAGCGGAATCACGCGTTCGAGTTCCTCGTCGAGCGGCACGGGCGGCGCGCCCGGGCGCGTCGATTCACCGCCAATGTCGATGATATCGACGCCGTCGAGCATCATCTGCTCGGCGCGGCGCAAGGCGTCGCCGAACGCGATATAGCGGCCGCCATCGGAAAACGAGTCGGGTGTCGCGTTGAGGATGCCCATGACGAGCGGACGCTCGAACGTCAGCGTGAAGCGGCCGCACACGAGCGGTTCAGGTGGGAGACTACCTTGCGAGGAGATGTTGGGCACGTCAAAAAACGTCAGATGTGTAACGAGATGCGGCGGCACAGCGGCACGCCAGAAATGCAAAACGGGCCGATGTGAACATCACACCGGCCCGCAACTTTACTCGATAAGGATCACGCCGGTGCAGTGGCGCTACCGGGTTTGACCTCGGTGCCCGTGCTGCCGCCCGACGACGCGTCGCCGGGCGACGCCGTGCTCTTCGGCGAGCGCGGCGGACGGCCGGCCATGATGTCGTTGATCTGGTCGGCGTCGATCGTTTCCCACTCCATGAGTGCCGCGGTCATGGCTTCGACCTTGTCGCGGTTCTCGTCGAGCAGGCGCTTCGCGAGGTTGTACTGCTCGTCGAGCACGCGGCGGATTTCCGCGTCGACCTTCTGCTGCGTCGCTTCCGAGATCGCACGCGTGAAGCCCTTGCCGAACGGGGAGGCTTCGTTGTCGTCGTCGGCGTAGACCATCGGTCCGAGCGCGTCGGTCATGCCAAAGCGTGTAACCATGGCGCGGGCCGTTTGCGTCGCTTTGTTGAAGTCGTCCGAGGCACCCGTGCTGATCAGGTTCATGAACAGCTCTTCCGCCACGCGGCCGCCGAACAGAATGGCCAGACGATCCAGCAGATAGTCCTTCGAGTACGTTTCGTTGTCGTGCTCCGGCAGCTGCCACGTCACACCCAGCGCGCGGCCGCGCGGGATGATCGTGACCTTGTGCACCGGGTCCGCCTTCGGCAGCAGCTTCGCGATCACCGCGTGACCCGACTCGTGGTACGCCGTGGCGCGCTTCGCTTCCTCACGAATCACCGCCGACTTGCGCTCCGGACCCATGAAGATCTTGTCCTTCGCGTCTTCGAAGTCCTGCATTTCGACAATGCGCTTGCCGCGGCGCGCCGCGAAGAGCGCGGCTTCGTTCACGAGGTTCGCGAGGTCGGCGCCCGAGAAGCCCGGCGTGCCGCGTGCGATTACCGCTGCATCCACGTCGTTGGCGATCGGCACCTTGCGCAGGTGCACCTTCATGATCTGCTCGCGACCGCGGATGTCCGGCAGGCCCACATACACCTGGCGGTCGAAACGGCCCGGACGCAGCAGCGCCTTGTCCAGCACATCCGAACGGTTGGTTGCCGCGATCACGATAACGCCCGAATTCGCCTCGAAGCCGTCCATCTCGACCAGCATCTGGTTCAGCGTCTGCTCGCGTTCGTCGTTGCCGCCGCCCATGCCGGCGCCACGATGGCGGCCGACCGCGTCGATTTCGTCGATGAACACGATACACGGCGCATGCTTCTTGGCCTGCTCGAACATGTCGCGCACGCGAGCCGCGCCCACGCCGACGAACATTTCGACGAAGTCCGAACCCGAGATGCTGAAGAACGGCACCTTCGCTTCACCAGCAATGGCGCGCGCAAGCAGCGTCTTACCCGTACCCGGAGGGCCAACGAGCAGCACGCCGCGCGGTATACGCCCGCCCAGCTTCTGGAATTTTTGCGGATCGCGCAGGAAGTCGACGAGTTCGGACACTTCTTCCTTCGCTTCGTCGCAGCCCGCGACGTCGGAGAAGTTGACCGCGTTGTTGTTCTCGTCGATCAAGCGGGCGCGCGATTTACCAAAGGAAAACGCCCCGCCTTTGCCGCCCCCCTGCATCTGTCTCATCATGTAGAACCAGAACACGATGATGAGTATGGTTGGCCCGAGGTAGTACAGCGCGGAAACGAGCGCGTTCGGCTCTTCGTCAGCCTTGCCGCTCACCTGCACGCCATATTTCATCAGGTCGCCGACCATCCAGATGTCGCCTGGGGAGACGATCTGGTATTTCTGGCCATCTGCCGGAGTGACCGTGAGGTTCCGCCCCTGCACCACGACAGTCTTGACCTTGCCGTTCTTCGCGTCGTCCATGAACTGCGAATAGGAAACGCCTTCCTGGACACGGGGCTTGTCGAACTGCTTGAACACCGTAAACAGCACCAGTGCGATTACCAGCCACACTGCTGCCTTCGAAAACATGTTGTTGTTCAAAGCACCACTCCTTCACTCATAGATGGGCGCCTACATTTGCCTTGCGACACCACCAAAGCATTCTAATCCAGTACACGGACCCCTGCCATAACGTTTCGCTACCGCAGGAATAGCCCGAGCGCCTTGTCCTGACCGCCTCTCGGGGTCATTTTGCGACCAGATTGCGCCTTTTGCACGGCAATCATGCCCCGTTTAACAGGGACGCTTCAGATGTTTACCCAATATAAACGTTTCGGACGATTTATCACGCGAAGCCTTCGGTTTGCGCGCGGCCACGACCTTGAACTGCTGCTTGAACTTCTCGACGATCTGACTGTAACCGCTGCCGTGGAAGCATTTGACTAAGAGGGCTCCATCGGGTTTCAGATGATTCTGCGAAAACTCGAGCGCGAGATCGCACACGTGCTCGATACGCGCCGCGTCGGCAGACGCGACCCCCGAGAGATTGGGCGCCATGTCCGAAATTACAAGATCGACCGGGCGCCCACCCAGCAATTCTTCCAGTTGCGCGAGCACGTCGTCTTCGCGGAAGTCGCCCTGCAGGAACTGCACGTCGGAGATGGGCTCCATCGGCAGGAGATCGAGCGCGATGATCGTGCCGTCGATCCCACCTTGTCGTTGGTCGTCGCGCTTCGTGCTTTGCGCGAGCTTGTTGCGGGCGTACTGGCTCCAGCTGCCGGGCGCGGCGCCGAGGTCCACGATCACCATGCCGGGGTGGATCAGCTTGTCCTGCTCGTCGATTTCCTTGAGCTTGTACGCGGCGCGGGCGCGATAGCCCTCCCTCTGCGCCATTTTCACGTACGGGTCGTTGATATGGTCGTGCAGCCACGACTGATTGAAGCGATTTTTTGCCATTAAAGATGAACTCTTGCTGCGTGATTCCGCGCTTTTAGCGGATAATACGCGTTTTATTCGTGCGGCCGTCGCGGGCCGCCTGGCCGGATGTTCGTTGCTCCGCCGGCGTTTTTGGCCCGCGCCCTGCCGTTCCCCACGGTTTTCCGTTGTTCCGACGCGCTTTGCCCGCTGGCGGCCCGCTATTCGCGGACCGCACTCACGTCTGCCCAGGTTGTCAATTCATGCCTGTCGACCCGCGCGGCGCCGTCATTTTAGTCGAGTCTGCCACATCCCATGCCCGCCCTCACTCTTTCCGCCGAACAGCGCTCCGAGCTGCGCTCCCAGGCTCACGCGCTCAAACCGGTTGTGCTCATCGGCGCCGAGGGACTGACCGACGCCGTCCTCAAGGAGATCAAGGTTCACCTGGCCGCGCACCAACTCATCAAGGTGCGCGTGTTCGGCGACGAGCGCGAAGAGCGCCTCGCGATCTACGAAGAGATCTGCGACCGCCTGGGCGCCGCCCCGATCCAGCACATCGGCAAGCTGCTCGTCATCTACAAGCCCGAGGAAGCCAAGGCGAAGGCCACGACCGCGCGCGCCGGCGCCCGCGGCACCGTGTCGCGCCCGTCCGCCGACGTACCGAGCGCGCGTGAAGCGGGCAAGCGCGGCGCCGCGCCGCGCACCGTCAAGGTCGTCAAGGCCAGCGACAACCCCATGCGCAAGCCGAAGGCGCAAAAGGTGACGGTCAAGGGCAACGAGCGCGTCACGCAAGGCGGCAACATCAAGCGCGCCAAGAAGCGCCAAACCAGCTCCAAGCGGGCCCACCAGGGTTCGAAGTAAAAAAGCGCGGCCTTCGAGCCGCGCTTTTTTTCGCCTGACTCGGCTTCAGGTCGCTTTCAGCGCGGAGCAGTTTCCATGTGCCGTGGCAGCATGCCGCGCGCCGAAGGCAGCAGCCAGACGAGCCATGCGCCGAGAAGGCTCTGCACGAGATAGAACAGGCTCGACACGCCATGCAGCAAGCCGAAGCGGCTCGCATACGGCGAACTGGCCACATCCATGCCCGCGCTCATCGCTTGAACGCGCAACGCGTTCATGAACGGCTGCAGCGCGAAATAGCCGATCAGCACGCACAGCAGCATGGCGGCCAGAATCCAGCGCAGCCGGCGATAGCCCAACGCGCCGCGGCGCGCGAGCACGCTCGACAGCCCGAGCATCAACACGCCGCACACCACGCCGATCAGGCCTTCAAGGCGAAACAGCTGCGCGGCGAGTTCGCCGGCCACCACCCTTTCGAGCGACGCGAACAGGACGGGCGCGACCGCATAGCCGATGGTCAGCTGGCTGCCGACCCACAGCATGGCCAGCAGCCCGAAGAGCCGGTGCGGAACGAGCGAAACGGGAGTGGCGGAACCCACGTGGCTTGCAGTACTCACGTCGATGCGCCCTCAGACGTAGCGAACCTCGATAACTTCGTATTCGCGCACGCCGCTGGGGGCCTGCACCTGGGCGACATCGCCTTCGGACTTGCCGATCAGCGCGCGCGCGATGGGCGAGCTGACCGAGATCAGGCCGTGCTCGAGATCGGCTTCGTCGTCGCCGACGATCTGGTAGGTCACCGTCTTGCCCGAATCGAGGTCTTCGAGATCCACGGTCGAGCCGAACACCACGCGGCCGTCCGCTTCGAGCGTGGCCGGGTCGATGATCTGCGCGGCCGCCAGCTTCGACTCGATCTCGGCGATGCGGCCTTCGATGAAGCCCTGCTTTTCCTTTGCGGCGTCGTATTCCGCGTTTTCCGACAGATCGCCCTGCGCGCGCGCTTCCGCGATCGAATTGATGACCGCCGGACGCTCGACGGATTTCAGGCGCTGCAACTCTCCGCGGAGTTGGTCTGCACCGCGCTTGGTCAAGGGAATCGTGCTCATAAACAACTCGTACGGCCCAAAAGGGCCTAAAGGAGACCGCGCCACGCACGCTTGTCGCGCACGTTGCGGCCATAAAAAAAATTCCGCGGTTAAGTGCATCCCGCGAGGGCGGCCGCGCAGTCTGGCGCAGCCTGAAAACCCTGTTGGGACGCCGCTTAACCGCGGCACATTCAGCTTTTTTAGCCTGCCTCGTTGAGCGTTAGACAGACAATTGAAGCCTTAGTTTAGGCGAGCATGGAGGCCTTGTAAATCATAGACTTCCAGGTTCTTCAGGTAGCGCAGACCCTCGACGGCCGCGCGTGCGCCCGACATCGTCGTGTAGTAGGTGACCTTGTTGGCCTGCGCGCTCATGCGGATCGAACGCGAATCCGCGATCGCCGAGCGGGTTTCGTCGACGGTCGTGAAGACGAGCGAAATCTCGCCATTCTTGATCATGTCGACGATGTGCGGACGGCCGTCCTTCACCTTGTTCACGACCTTCACCGGCACGCCGGCCGCCTCGATCGCGGCAGCCGTGCCGCGCGTGGCGACGATCGGGTAGCCGAGTTCGTGCAGCATGCGCGCGACTTCCACGGCCTTGGGCTTGTCGGCGTCCATCACCGTGATGAAGACGGTGCCCGACTCCGGCAAGCGCGAGCCCGCTGCGAGCTGCGACTTGAAGAGCGCTTCGCCGAACGTCTTGCCCACGCCCATCACTTCGCCCGTGGAACGCATTTCCGGTCCGAGCACCGGATCGACAGTCGGGAACTTGACGAACGGGAACACTGCTTCCTTCACGCTGAAGTACGGCGGCACGACTTCCTTCGTCACGCCCTGCTCCGCCAGCTTCTGGCCGACCATGGCGCGCGCCGCGATTTTCGCGAGCGGCAGGCTGGTCGCCTTCGACACGTACGGCACGGTCCGCGAAGCGCGCGGGTTCACTTCCAGCACGTAGATGACGTCCTTCTTCGAACCGTCATCCTGCGGCACTTGCTGGATCGCGAACTGCACGTTCATCAGGCCGACCACGTTCAGCGCCTTGGCCATCGCGGCCGTTTGACGCTTGAGTTCGGCAACCGTTTCCTGCGAGAGCGAGTACGGCGGCAGCGAGCACGCCGAGTCGCCCGAGTGCACGCCCGCTTGCTCGATGTGCTCCATCACGCCGCCGATGAACACGGCTTCGCCATCGGAGATGCAGTCCACGTCGCATTCGATCGCGTCGTTCAGGAAGCGGTCAAGCAGCACCGGCGAGTCGTTCGACACCTTCACGGCCTCGCGCATGTAGCGCTCGAGGTCGCGCGGTTCGTGGACGATTTCCATGGCGCGGCCGCCCAGCACGTACGACGGACGCACGACGAGCGGGTAGCCGATTTCGTCGGCGAGCTTGAGCGCTTCGTCTTCGGCGCGTGCGGTGCGGTTCGGCGGCTGGCGCAGGTTCAGCTCCTGCAGCAGCTTCTGGAAGCGCTCGCGGTCTTCTGCGGCGTCGATCATGTCCGGCGACGTGCCGACGATGGGCACGCCGTTCGCCTCGAGGTCGAGCGCGAGCTTCAGCGGCGTCTGGCCGCCGTACTGCACGATCACGCCAACCGGCTTTTCCAGGTCCACGACTTCGAGCACGTCTTCGAGCGTGAGCGGCTCGAAGTACAGGCGGTCGGACGTGTCGTAGTCGGTCGAAACGGTCTCGGGGTTGCAGTTGACCATGATCGTTTCGTAGCCGTCTTCGCGCATCGCGAGCGCGGCGTGCACGCAGCAGTAGTCGAACTCGATACCCTGGCCGATCCGGTTCGGGCCGCCGCCCAGCACCATGATCTTCTTGTTGGTCGTCGGGTTCGCCTCGCACTCTTCCTCATAGGTCGAGTACATGTAGGCGGTCTTCGTGGCGAACTCGGCCGCGCAGGTGTCCACGCGCTTGTAGACCGGGCGCACGTTCAGTTCGATACGACGGCGGCGCACGTCCGTGGCGTTGCTGCCGAGCAGCTTCGCGAGACGGCGATCCGAGAAACCGCTTTGCTTCAGGTAACGCAGCTCGTCCTTCGAGAGGCTTGCGAGCGTGCGGCCGCGGGCGGCCTCTTCCTTCTTGATGATTTCCTCGATCTGCGCGAGGAACCACGGGTCGATCGCGGTTTCTTCGAAGATCTCTTCGCGCGTCATGCCCACGCGGAACGCGTCGCCCACGTACCAGATGCGGTCCGGACCGGCTTCGCCGATCTCGCGGATGATCTCGTCGCGGCTCGTGGTCTTTTCGTCCAGACCGTCCACGCCGACTTCGAGGCCGCGCAGCGCCTTCTGGAACGACTCCTGGAACGTACGGCCAATCGCCATGACTTCGCCCACCGACTTCATCTGCGTGGTGAGGCGCGGGTCGGCTTCACGGAACTTCTCGAACGCGAAGCGCGGAATCTTCGTGACGACGTAGTCGATGGTCGGCTCGAACGAAGCCGGCGTCTGACCGCCCGTAATTTCGTTCTTGAGCTCGTCGAGCGTGTAGCCCACGGCCAGCTTCGCCGCGACCTTGGCGATCGGGAAGCCCGTGGCCTTCGAAGCCAGCGCCGACGAACGCGACACGCGCGGATTCATTTCGATCACGATCATGCGGCCCGTACGCGGGTCGATCGAGAACTGGACGTTCGAACCGCCCGTATCCACGCCGATCTCGCGCAGCACAGCCAGCGAGGCGTCGCGCAGGATCTGGTATTCCTTGTCGGTGAGCGTCTGCGCCGGCGCGACCGTGATCGAGTCGCCGGTGTGGATGCCCATCGGGTCGAGGTTTTCGATCGAGCAGACGATGATGCAGTTGTCCGCCTTGTCGCGGACCACTTCCATCTCGTATTCCTTCCAGCCGAGCAGCGACTCTTCGATCAGCAGTTCGCGCGTGGGCGAGAGGTCGAGACCGCGCTTGCAGATCTCTTCGAACTCTTCACGGTTGTAGGCAATGCCGCCGCCCGAACCGCCGAGCGTGAACGACGGACGGATCACGACCGGGTAGCCGCCCGAGCCGGTGGCTTCGGCGATTTCGCCTTGCACCTTGAGCGCCTCTTCCATCGAGTGCGCGACGCCCGACTTCGCCGAACCGAGACCGATCTTGGTCATCGCGTCCTTGAACTTCTGGCGGTCTTCGGCCTTGTCGATGGCTTCCGGCGAAGCGCCGATCAGCTCGACGTTGTACTTCTTCAGCACGCCGTGATGATGCAGGTCGAGCGCGCAGTTCAGCGCGGTCTGGCCGCCCATCGTCGGCAGGATCGCGTCGGGGCGCTCCTTCTCGATGATGCGCTCCACCACTTCCCACGTGATCGGCTCGATGTAGGTGACGTCGGCCGTGTTCGGGTCGGTCATGATCGTCGCCGGATTGCTGTTGACGAGGATGACCTTGTAGCCTTCTTCACGCAGCGCCTTGCATGCCTGCGCGCCCGAATAGTCGAACTCGCACGCCTGGCCGATGATGATCGGACCCGCGCCGATGATGAGAATGCTCTTGATGTCTGTCCGCTTGGGCATAACGCTCTCGCTAAATATTCCTGTGTCTTTTACGTCTGGCGGCTGATTGCCTGCCGCCCGGGTGCGCGCGTGGGCCGTTCTTCAGACCGGCTCGCTGCGCACCCTGCTCTGCGCTCTCGCTCGATGCGGCGCTTACGCCGCCTTCGCCTTGTCCATCAGCGCCGTGAAGCGGTCGAACAGATAGCCGATGTCCTGCGGACCCGGCGATGCTTCCGGGTGCCCCTGGAAGCAGAACGCGGGCTTGTCGGTCAGCTCGAAGCCTTGCAGCGTGCCGTCGAACAGCGAAACGTGCGTCACGCGCGTGTTCGCAGGCAGCGTGGCGGCGTCCACCGCGAAGCCGTGGTTCTGCGACGTGATGACAACGCGGCCGTCGCCGAGATCCTTCACCGGATGGTTCGCGCCGTGGTGGCCCGTCTTCATCTTCATGGTCTTCGCGCCCACGGCGAGACCCATGATCTGGTGGCCAAGGCAGATGCCGAAGGTCGGGATGCCGCGCTCGATGAAGGCTTGCGTCGCCTTGATCGCGTAGTCGCACGGTTCCGGGTCGCCCGGGCCGTTCGAGAGGAACACGCCGTCCGGGTTCAGTGCGAAGGCGTCTTCAGCCGTAGCTTGCGCCGGCAGCACCGTGACATCGCAGCCCCGCTCGGCCAGCATGCGCAGGATGTTCTGCTTCACGCCGTAGTCGAACGCCACGACCTTGTACTTCGGCGCCGATTGCGTGCGGTAGCCTTCGCCCAGACGCCATTCCCTGGTGTTCCACTGATACGGCTTCTGGGTCGACACGACCTTGGCGAGGTCCATGCCCGCGAGGCCCGGGAACGAGCGCGCGAGTTCGATGGCCTTTGCTTCGTCGTCGGAGCCTGCGAGGATCGCGCCGTTCTGCGCGCCCTTGTCGCGCAGGATACGCGTGAGCTTGCGCGTATCGATGCCGGCGATGGCGACTACGCCTTCGTCCTTCAGATACTGGCCGAGCGTGCGTTCCATGCGGAAGTTCGAGGCGAGCACGGGGAGGTCGCGGATGATCAGACCGGCGGCATGGACTTTCGTGGCTTCGACGTCTTCGGCGTTGACGCCGACGTTGCCGATATGCGGATACGTGAGGGTGACGATCTGGCGAGCGTAGCTCGGGTCAGTCAGGATTTCCTGATAACCGGTGATAGCCGTGTTGAACACGACTTCACCGATCGTATGACCCGGCGCGCCGATCGAGTAACCACGAAAGACCGTGCCGTCGGCGAGCGCGAGCAGAGCGGGAGAGAATGACGGCAACACGGGAGACTCCTTGGGGGGAGCACCCTGTGCCGACCTGTTATCCGACGTTGCGATCTTGCGACCTGTGAGCGGCTGCGGCGTCGGCATCCTTTTCTGTGAGGATCAGGATGCGCGCGCGGCTCGCTCGCTTGCGCGACCTCTTCGTGCGGTCGACCGTTGTGGCGCCGGGCCACGAGCGCGCGTTTGTGACGCAGGATCGGGCGGCAGCCGGCCAGTTGACGATGAAGCGCGGGCGGCGGATGAACGGATGGGAGGAGGTAGGCGCTAGGGTGCGGGTTGATAAGCTCAAACCTTGAAATTATAGCGCGAAAGTCACCTTTCCTTCAAATTTCAGGATGACGCTGGCGACGGGGAGCGTGCTCGCAGCCCGGTGCGCGGCCCTTTCCACTATAGCGGGCGGTGGCGCGGCGGCAAGCGTCGGCCGCCCGGCGCCGCCCGTAGTCGCCCCCTATTCGCGCGCGCTATTTTTGGCACCCGCCAATGAAAACGCCGCCACCTGGCGGGGTGACGGCGTCAAACACAACAAAAACGGAAAAGTGATCGGAGCGAAATACCATGCGCTGCCCCCGCAACGCATGTTTGAGCACCCTTCGCCAGCCGCTATTTTGTATGGTGCTTCTGCGTGTGGGTTTCGGCCTTCGGGCGGCTCGCCGCACCCTTCGACGCCTTGGTGGGCGCAGCGCTGACCGTCCTGGCCTTGACAGGTTCGGAAACCTTGACAACCTCGGTGCGCGCGCGACCGTGCTTCTTATCGTATCGCGACTTCGACCCGGTGTCTGCAACGCGGGTGCCAATTCGCTGCACGCCACCGCCAGAAACGTTCGTTGCCAGACGCTCCGGCCCCGGCTCGCTCGGCATCGCCTTGTTGACCGGCACGTGCAAAACCAGCACCTGGCCCGGCGCGACGTAGTCGCGACGGGTCTTGTTCCACGCCTTCAACTGGCCGAGCGACACGCCGTAGCGGCTCGCCACTGCTTCCATCGACTGCTTGCGGCGTACGCGGATCAGCATCTTGCGCGTGTCGGGCACGTCCGGTTCCATGGCCAGCACGGCGCTTTCCGCCACGTCGGCGCTGATGTCCTCGTCGTCGCCGTCGTCGGTGCGCGGCACCACGAGCGTCGAGCCCGCCTTCAGGCGCATGCCCGCCGGAATCTTGTTCACCGACATCAGCGTGTCGGCGTCAACGCCGATCTTTTGCGCGATCGCCGCCGGCGTGGCGCGCGAGTCGGTCGTGTAGACGGTCCACGACGAAAGCTGGCCGGAATAGGCCTTCAGGTTGCGCTCGAACGCGCTCGCGTTGTCGAACGGCAGCAGGATCTGCGGATCGGTCGCGCCGAGAATCACGGGTTTCTTGAACGACGGGTTGAGCGAGCGGAACTCGTCGGTCGTCATGTTCGCGAGCTTGGCAGCGACGTCCACGTCGATGTCGTGCGAGGTCGTGACCGTCACGAAATACGGGTGGTTCGGAATGGACGGCAGCGTGAGCCCGTACTGCTGCGGGTTCATCACGATGTTCTTGACCGCCTGCAGCTTCGGCACGTAGTTACGTGTTTCGCTGGGCATGCGCAGGCTCTGGTAGTCGGTCGGCAGGCCCGCCGCCTCGTTGCGCGCGATGGCGCGCTGCACGTTGCCCTCGCCCCAGTTGTAGGCGGCCAGTGCGAGATACCAGTCGCCGAACATGTCGTGCAGGCGCGAGAGATAGTCGAGCGCTGCGCTGGTCGAGGCCAGGACGTCGCGGCGCTCGTCCTGCCACATGTTCTGCTTGAGGTTGTAGGTGCGGCCCGTGCCCGGCACGAACTGCCACATGCCGGCGGCCTTCGCGACCGACAGCGCCTGCGGGTTGTAAGCGGACTCGATGAACGGCAGCAGCGCGAGCTCGGTAGGCATGTGACGCGCCTCGAGCTCTTCGACGATGTGATAGAGGTACTTCTGCGAACGCTCGGTCATACGCGCGACGTAGTCGGGCCGCTGGGCGTACCAGTTGGCGTTCATGTCGACGAGGTCGCTCTGCAGGTCGGGCATCTGGAAGCCGCGGCGAATGCGCGCCCAGAGATCGGCGTCGGGGCTCGTCAACTGATCGACGGAGCCTTGATCGACGTTAATGGTTTCTTTCGCAGCGGAGGTCTTACGAATGAGGTCGGCGTTGGCCTGGGCGTTGGCTGGTGCTAGAGAAGTCGCAGACGGTCCCCCGCTCGCACAGGCGGCGAGCATGAGGACCAGCAGCGCACTGATTATGAATCGCATGAAAATCTACATCCGCATGGCTGGAATTTGCAGCCGATAGTACGGAACGCGTCCGTTTCCGTCAATCGGAATTAATGGAAAAAAAGCCATGAAATCCGCAGCTTGGGCGTGATTCCATACGATTGGGTTGAGCATGCCCCCTGACCCGGCTGGGTCAGCGGAACCGATTCTTCCATTCACGCATCATTGCGAAAGCCGCCAGCCGGTCCGGCACCGATTCGTGCAGCGCCTCGGTGAGCGCAGCTTGCACCGCCGCATCGCCCGCGCGCAGGAAAGGATTGACGGCGCGCTCGTGCGCGATCGTCGTGGGCAGCGTCGGCACGCCGCGCTCGCGCAGCGCCGCCGCCTCGCGGCTCCAGTCGCGCAGATCGGCGTTCTCTGGATCGCAGGCGAGCGCGAAGCGAATGTTCGACAACGTGTATTCGTGTGCGCAATGCACATGGGTATGGCCGGGCAGCGCCGCGAGCGCGTCGAGCGAGTCGAGCATCTGCGCGGGCGTACCCTCGAAGAGGCGGCCGCAGCCGCAGGCAAACAGCGTGTCGCCGCAGAACACGTGCGGCGTGCCGGCGGCATCCGCCGCCTGGAAATAAGCAATGTGGCCACGCGTATGGCCCGGCACGTCAAGCACCGTCAGGTCGAGCGCGGGTGCCTCCAGATGGACGGCGTCGCCACCCTTCACGCGCGTGACGAACGCGTCGAGCGGGCCGAGCGCCTCGCCGGCCGGGCCGTAGACGGGCACGCGAGCGTCGGCGAGCAGGTCCGCCACACCGCCGACATGGTCGTTGTGGTGATGGGTGAGTAAAATAGCGACGAGCCGCCAGCCGCGCTTCGCGAGGTACGCGCGAACCGGAGCGGCGTCGCCCGGATCGACGGCAACGGCATTCTGGCCGTCCGAGACGACCCAGATGTAATTGTCTTCAAAAGCCGGAACCGGTACGTACTCGTAGGCGCACGCATCGCTCGAACGCGCGTACTCAAGCGGACTCTTCATGGGGCGACGTATTCTTCGACATGTCTGACCGATTGATTATAGACTGGCCCGCCTGGACCGCCTCGCCCGCTGGCAGGTATGTGCTCGGCTGGGAGCAGGAGCAGCTCGACCGCGTGGTGTCGAACATATTCGGCTACCATGCGCTGCAGCTCGGCCTGCCGCAGCTCGACGCCCTGCGCGAGAACCGCATGTCGTGCCGCGGCCTCGTGCTCGACGCCGCCAGTGCCGCGAGCGCCCCCTACTCCGTACCCGGCGCGTCGGCCCATGCGCACCCGAACGGCGGGCAAACGTCGCCCGACGCGGGCGGCGCAACACCAGACCGCACCCCGGCTGCGGGCGGCGGCACGTTGCTTCACGCGCCCGCGGGCCGCAGCACTGTCTGGTGCGACTATCTCGATCTGCCGTTCGAGGCGCAGAGCGTCGACCTCATCGTGATGCCGCACACGCTCGAATTCACGAGCGACCCGCACCGTCTGCTGCGCGAAGCCGAACGTGTGCTGATGCCCGAAGGGCAACTGCTGATCGTCGGGTTCAACTCGCTTTCGCTGTGGGGCGCGCGCCAGTCGGCCGGCAAGCTGACCGGCCATCCGTTCCTGCCTGCGCGGCAGGACCTGATCGCTTTCACGCGCCTGAAAGACTGGATCAAGCTGCTTGGCTTCGAGCTTGAACGCGGGCGCTTCGGCTGCTATCGTCCGCCGCTCGCGACAGAACAGTGGCTCGGCCGCTACGGCTTCATGGAAGCCGCCGGCGACCGCTGGTGGCCGATTTTCGGCGCTATCTATATGGTGACGGCGATCAAGCGCGTGCGCGGCATGCGCCTCGTCGGCCCACTGAAGGTCAAGAAGCCGGTGCTGGCCGCGAGCCTGAAGCCCGCGGCGACTACCCCTTCCCCAACACGCAACAAGGACTCATGAGCACACCCGACTTCGTCGAAATCTTCACGGACGGCGCCTGCAAGGGCAACCCCGGCCCCGGCGGCTGGGGCGCGCTGCTGCGCTTCGGCGCGCAGGAAAAGGAACTGTTCGGCGGCGAGGCCGGCACGACCAACAACCGCATGGAGCTGATGGCGGTGATCGCCGCACTCGACGCGCTCAAACGCCCGTGCAAGGTGATCGTGCACACCGACTCGCAGTACGTGCAAAAAGGCATCAGCGAGTGGATTCACGGCTGGAAGAAAAAGAACTGGATGACGGCCGCCAAAACGCCGGTCAAGAACGACGACCTCTGGAAGCGTCTGGACTCGCTCGTCGGCCAGCACGAGATAGAGTGGCGCTGGGTGAAGGGCCACTCCGGCCACCCGGAGAACGAGCGCGCCGACGCGCTCGCGAACCGCGGCGTCGCCACGCTCGCCGAACTCTGAGACCGCTGCTTTGCAGGACCGCTTCGCGGCTGCCCCACGCTTTCACGCTTTACAAGACATGCGCCAGATCATTCTCGATACTGAAACCACAGGCCTGAACGCCCGCACGGGCGATCGCATCATCGAAATCGGCTGCGTCGAACTGGTGAACCGCCGGCTCACGGGCAACAACCTGCACTTCTACGTGAACCCGGAGCGCGACAGCGACCCGGGCGCACTCGCCGTGCACGGCCTCACGACCGAGTTTCTCTCCGACAAGCCGAAGTTCGCCGAAGTCGCGGACGAGATCCTCGACTTCATTCGCGAAGCGGACATCATCATCCACAACGCGCCTTTCGACATCGGCTTTCTCGACGCCGAACTCGCGCTGCTCGGCAAGCCGGGGTTCAAGGAGCACTGCGGCGAGGTGATCGACACGCTCGTGCAGGCCAAGCAGATCTTCCCCGGCAAGCGCAACTCGCTCGACGCCCTGTGCGACCGTTTCGGCATCAGCAACGCGCACCGCACGCTGCACGGCGCGCTGCTCGACTCGGAACTGCTCGCCGAGGTCTACCTCGCGATGACGCGCGGCCAGGAAAGCCTCGTCATCGACATGCTGGGCGAGCACGCCGCGCCCGGTGCGGCCGCCGCGCCGCGCATCCACCTCGAGTCGATCGATCTGCCGGTGGTCATGGCGAGCGACGAAGAAGTCGCCGAACACAACGCCGTGCTCGACGGTCTCGACAAGGCGATCAAAGGGACGTCGGTGTGGCGCACCGAGCCGGCTCCCGCCGAAGCCAATGCGGCCGATGCGCAAAATGCTTAAAAAATGGCTTTACAAGATCGAAAACACCCTGCATAATTTCAATCTCTTCGGGTGGTTAGCTCAGCGGTAGAGCACTGCCTTCACACGGCAGGGGTCACTGGTTCGATCCCAGTACTACCCACCAGAATTCCTGGTGTTGGTAACGACAAACACCGAAGAATAAAAGGCCTCGTTGCGAAAGCAACGAGGCCTTTTGCTTTGGGCTTCGACTTTGCGCGAAATGTCTGGCCGGCGCGTTCCACTGTAAGCAATCCGAATCAAACGATCGACGGCGATCGCGCGCGCCCTACTCGCCGCCGGTATCGAGACCGATGCCGCGCGCCATGCCCGTGGCCGCGAACACCATCACGACGAGCAAGAGCGTCTGCCATCTGCCGATGCGTGCGTATTTCGGCGCGCCGGTGAGATCCGGCACGTCGCCGCGCCGCACCGCGAGGCGCCAGCGCAGCAGCGCCATCATGGGTGCGATTTCGAGCAGAAGGATCAGCACGAGCGCAGCCATCTTCACGAGAAAGAGCGGTTCATGGATGTAGTACTCAGCGCCCTTCTCGAAACCGCCGAATGCACGCATGGCACCAGTCACGATCAGGACGACCGCGGAGCCGCCCCAGCCGTTGTCGGCGCTGAAGATCATCGGCAGGTCTTCGGTGGACGTGCAGCGGCGCAGGCCGCGTGTCCGCCGCAGGATCGAAGCGAGCGCGAAGCCGAAGGCGAGCAGATGAACGGCGGCGAGCAACCAGCGTATCAGCATTGCAACTCCTTCCGGTGGACGACAGGAACGGCAAGCAATGGTAAAGCGGCTCGAGCGCGGACGTCGCGCAATGCGTCCGGGCTGCCGGTCGTCAGACCTGCTTGAGCGCGGCGTCGAGGGCGCGTGCAGCCGTGCGGTCGCCTTCGGAGGCGAGCCCCACGCGAAACACAGTCTGACGGTTGTGGCCCGCCGCAGCCGGCGAATCCCAGAGCAATTCGATCTTTGCGCGGCGCGCGGGCTTCCCCGCAGGCGCCGCAGCAGAGGGGGCCGATGCCGCCCGCTGCACAGCGGGCGCGCCGGGCTCAGGCGTGGCCGCAGACTGGCTGGCCCCGGACGCTGCCGTGGAATCCCCGGAATCCGCGGAATCCGCAGCGGCAACCGGTGCGGCAACACCAGCCGCGGGCGCGGGATCGTCGGACTGCACCGGTGCGGGCAAGAGCGCGGGTGCGGACGCAACCGCGTCGCCCTGCGGCGCACCGGAGAGCCAACGCACCGACAGCTCGCGGGCATCGTACTGACCGACCTTGCGGCTCTCCTGCCAGACGACCGTCGTGCGCGTCGCAGCATCGATCGAAACGGCGAAGCGGCCGATCGCGAAGCGCCGCGCCGCGAAGTTGCTACGCCAGAGCGCGCGCGGGCGGCAGATCCAGACCACGGCGGCATAGAGCGCGGGCGCAGCAACGAGCCAGCCGTTGGTATCGGCCACGGCGTGGAAGGTGCGCCGCCAGCCGGCGGTCCACACGAACACGCCGATCGAGCCGATCGCGAACAAAAAGCCGAGCACGCCGAAAAAGCGCAGCGCCTGGCGCAGCCACTGCGGCAGCGGGTGAAACGGCCGCTCGACGCGCGCCCTGGCGCCCGGCAGCACGATCAGCAGAAACAGGAAGACGAGATTCAGGCTCGCCGCCGGCGACGACGCCATGCCTTCCAGCGCGGCGACGAAGTTCATTTGCGCCATGGAGTGCAGCCAGCGCGCGAGGATCACGAGCCCGATCGCGCGCAGCGCGAAAAGCGTCCCGGCACCGGGTACGGTGGCCGTGGGCGTCGGTCGGGTTCTGGCCAAGGTATTCTCCTCTGTCGACCAGAGTTGACGCTTTAGCGTCTTACTCTGGTCCCATGCATAGCTGTCGACCAGAGTTGACGCTTTAGCGTCTTACTCCGGTCCCATGCAAAACTGTCGACCAGAGTTCGCGCTTTGGCACGTTACTCTGGTCCCATGCAAAGCACGCTTTCGTGGGCGCCGCGGATTTTACGGCACGGCCATTATAGGGACATTGAGCGTGCGCCTCACCCGCCGCCGCCGCGAATGTGACAACGCCCCGGTGCATGGCACCGGGGCGTTGGGGAACAGCGGGAAAACCGGCGCGCCGCAGCGCGTCCGTTTTCAGTACATACCTTAGCCGGCGTTGACTTCGCGCAGCACGGTGCGATGCTTCTGGCGCAGCAGTTCTTCGTACACGGCCACGTAGTTGCGTGCCATTACCTTCGACGAGAAGCGTGCCTCGAACGCGGCGCGCACTTTCTCGCGCGGCAGCGTCGACAGACGCTTGACCGCCGCGACTGCGCTGATTTCGTCTTCCACGACGAAGCCCGACACGCCGTTCTCGATGACTTCCGGCACCGAACCGCGCTTGAACGCGATGACCGGCGTACCGCAGGCCATGGCTTCGATCATGACGAGGCCGAAGGGCTCCGGCCAGTCGATCGGGAACACCAGGGCACGCGCATTGCCGAGGAACTCACGCTTTTCGTGCTCGCCGATTTCGCCGATGTACTCGACATGCGGCAACGCCATCAGCGGCTTGATGACTTCTTCGTAATAGGCGCGGTCGGCCTTGTCGATCTTGGCGGCGACCTTGAGCTTCATGCCCGCCTGGCCGGCGATGCGAATCGCGCGGTCAAGGCCCTTCTCCGGCGAGACGCGGCCGAGGAATGCGAGGTAGCCGGGCTCGACGTTCGGAATCGGCGTGAGCACGTCTTCCGGCAGGCCGTGGTACACGGTCTGCTGCCAGTTGGCTTGCTGCAGCGGAATGCGCTGGTTGTCCGAGATCGAAACCACCGGCACGTCGTTGAACGCGCTGAACACCGGCTGCAGTTCCGGCAGGTCCAGACGGCCGTGCATGGTCGTGACGAACGGCACCGGCTGGCGCTGGAACAGCGAGAACGGGTAGTAGTCGATGTGGAAGTGCAGCACGTCGAACTCGTCCGCGCGGCGGCGAACTTCTTCGAGCAGCAGCATGTGCGGAGCCATCACATCGCGAATCGTGGGGTCGAGGCGCAGTGCCTGCGGCCAGAACGCTTCGAGCTTTGCCGAGGTGATCGAATCGCCGCTGGCGAACAGCGTGACATCGTGGCCCTGTTCGACAAGTGCTTCGGTCAGGTAGGAGACCACCCGTTCCGTGCCGCCGTACAGCTTGGGAGGAACCGCCTCGTGCAACGGAGCGATTTGAGCGATTCGCATAGTGGTGAACTCCTTCCTCGTAATAAATCGGGCAATAGACTGCAAATTTGACAATCGACCTATGCAGGCTGCGGCTTCCTTGTCGCCACGCGCCTTACAGGCGTTCCGTACCGCTAACCGCGCCGGAAATCCGGACACAGACCCGACGCAGTTGTGAAGCGGCAAGAGAGCGCACACGCGGCGGTTCAGGCGGTAAACGCGCAGGGTTCGCGGCCGTTGACATAGAAGCTGTCAAATTCCCTACGCCGTCCGAGTCGGCATTATCCCGGTCCAGGGTAAATACCGGCTAGATCATTTCAAAGTCTTTACGTTGTTACAAACCGGAAACACTCCGCAACCCATTGTTTTCCAAGAGAGTTCTAGATTGGGTGTTGCGCTGCGGGAAACAACTGCGCGCGATTGTCGCGGCAACGGTGCGCATCAATCGATCGCGCTCGTTTCCTGGTTGGCAAGCGGCACGCAGCGAGCAAGCACAGCGCTTTTCCGAATGCAATCCGTGATTCTATCTCTAAAACCCTTATCTCTAAAACGGTCCGGGATTCCTGTTGAACCTCCGCTGCAACAACGTGTCCCCAATCTGTATCCCGCGCTATCGTGTCGCGATATGATGCGCGTCCGCCGGGCACAGGCGGTGCGCCAGGCGCATGGGGTGTTTACAATGCGGTAAGTCCGCCTTCGTTGCCGCGCGCCCGAAGCCCTTCGTCGCCTCAGCGCCAGCTATCTTCCTTTGAACTTGCACGGACGAAATTCCGTCAGACCGACCACCCGATCAATTGGAACATCTGACCATCGCACAGCGTAACGCCCACAACGCAAAGCTTGCGAGCTATGCGCGGCGCCCGCTCGCGTTCCTTTTCAGCTACATCAAGCGCCACCCGTTCGCCCACACCGTCGTGCTCGCCAGCGTGTTCGCGGCCGTCGGCTGCGCGCTTGCCTCGCAGTACGCGATCAAGCATCTGATCGACGTGCTCGGAACGGGACGCCATCATCCGGGCCCGCTGTGGACCGCGTTCGCCATCCTCGTCGGCCTGATCGCCGCCGACAACCTGCTCTGGCGGGTCGGCGGCTGGTTCGCGGCGCACACCTTCGTCACCGTGACGGGCGACCTGCGGCGCGACCTCTTCCAGTACCTGAGCGGACACTCGCCCACTTACTACGCCGAAAAGCAGCCCGGCACGCTCGCCAGCCGCATCACCGCGACGTCGAACGCCGTCTACACGGCCGAGAACACCACCGCCTGGAACGTGCTGCCGCCCTGTATCGCCGTGGCCGGCGCGATCGTCATGATCATTGCCGTGAATCCGCTGATGGCGGCCGGCCTGTTGCTCTGCTCGGCGATCCTTTCGGTGATCCTCTTCAAGCTGGCCGGGCGCGGCTCGTCGCGCCACCACACCTTCGCCTCGAAAGCGGCCGCGGTGGATGGCGAGCTCGTCGACGTGATCGGCAACATGGCGCTCGTGCGCGCCTTCGGCATGACGTTCCGCGAGCAAAAGCGCTTCGGCTCGACCGTCAAGGCCGAACTCGACGCGCGCCGCTCGAGCCTGCTCTACCTCGAAAAGCTGCGTCTGCTGCACGCCGTGATCACGGCCATGCTGTCCGCCGGCCTGCTTGGCTGGGCGCTGTGGCTCTGGGATCAGGGCAAGGCGACGTCGGGCGACATCGTGCTGGTCAGCTCGCTCGGCTTCACGATCCTGCACGGCACGCGCGACCTGGCCGTGGCGCTCGTGGACGTGACCCAGCACGTGGCACGCCTCGCCGAGGCCGTGCAGACACTGCTGGAGCCGCATGGCATGCCCGACCGTGACGACGCCAAGGAGCTCGTGGCCCAGGGCGGCCGCGTCGATTTCGAGGGCGTGACCTTCGCGTATCCGCACCGCAAGGCGATCCTCGACCATTTCGACCTGCGCATCGAGGCCGGCCAGCGCGTGGGCCTGATCGGCAAATCGGGCGCGGGCAAGACCACGGTGCTCGCACTGCTGCAGCACTTCTACGACGCCCAGGGCGGCGCCATCAAGATCGACGGCCAGAACATCGCGCAGGTCACCCAGGACAGCCTGCGCCATGCCATCGCGCTCGTGCCGCAGGACATCTCGCTGCTGCACCGCTCGATCTACGAAAACATCGCCTACGGCCGCCCCGAGGCGAGCCGCGAGGAAGTGCTCGCCGCGGCCCGCGAAGCGCGCTGCGCCGAATTCATCGAGGCGATGCCCGAGGGCTACGACACGATCGTGGGCGACCGCGGTGTAAAGCTGTCGGGCGGCCAGCGCCAGCGCATCGCGATCGCGCGCGCCATTCTCAAGAATTCGCCGATCCTGCTGCTCGACGAAGCCACCTCGGCGCTCGACAGCGCGTCCGAAGAGGCCATCCAGCAGGCGCTCGACCGGCTGATGGTGGGCCGCACGGTGATCGCGATCGCGCACCGCCTCTCCACGCTCAACAACTTCGACCGCATCATCGTGATGAGCACAGGCAAGGTGATCGACGACGGCAGTCCGGAAGAGCTGCGCAACCGTCCGGGCCTCTACCGCGACCTCCTCGCGAAGCAGTACGGCAAGCAGTCCACGCTGCATCTGGGCAGCAAGAAGGCAGACGAAAAGCACGTGGCCTGACATCGGGCAGGCGGGCGCGTCGCCCGCTGCGCCTTGCCCCAGACGCCCGGACGCAAAAAAGCCGCTTCAGTGCATCGACTGAAGCGGCTTTTTTTTTGCTCTCGCGTGGGCGCGCGAGGCGCGGGTGCTCAGCCCTGCGCGCGCTCGAGCGGCGGCACGCTTACCCCTTGCCGCACGCTGACCTGGCCGAGATCGCGCATGAAGCGGTCGCGCCAGACCGAGACATTGTTCTCGCGCAACTGGACCATCATGTCCTGATAGCGCGCGAGGCGCTCGGCAAGCGGCATGGCAAGCGCGGTGCCCAGCGCATCGGCCATGCCGTCGATATCGAGCGGATTGACGATCAGCGCGCCCGACAGCTCCTGCGCCGCGCCGGCGAAACGCGAGAGCACGAGCACGCCCGGATCCTCGGGATCCTGCGCCGACACGTATTCCTTGGCGACGAGGTTCATACCGTCGCGCAGCGGCGTGACGTAGCCGACGTTCGACGCCCGGAACAGCGCGGCGAGCACCGCCCGTTCGTACTGGCGGTGGATGTACCAGATCGGCGTCCAGTCGAGTTCCGCGTAACGGCCGTTGATGCGCCCCGACTCCGCCTCGAGGCGCAGCCGGATGTCCTGATACGCGTGCAGGTCGGCGCGCGTAGGCGGCGCGATCTGCACGAACGAGACCTTGTTGCGCTGCGCCGGCGCGTGGTCGAGCAGGCGTTCGAAGGCGCGAAAGCGCTCCACGAGCCCCTTCGAGTAGTCGAGCCGGTCCACGCTCATGATGACCTTTCGCCCATGCAGCGTGGACTTGAGCGTGCGCACCGGCTTGCCGCGCTCGCCGGCCTTGGCGAGTTCCGCGATCTCGTCGGGATAGACGCCGATCGGGTAGTCGCCCGCGCAGAGCGTCTGCCCGAACGCTTCGATGCGCGTGAGGCCGTCCGGCTGCATCGCCGTCGTGCCTCCCGCCTCGTTCACGATGTAATCGCAGAAGGCGCGCAGATCGGGTTTAGTCTGGAAGCCGAGCAGGTCGAACGCGCACAGCGCCTGAACCAGCTCGCGATGCGGCGGCACCGCCAGCAGCACCTGCGAGGCCGGAAACGGAATGTGCAGGAAGAAGCCGATGCGGTTCTTCACGCCGCCCGCGCGCAGCGCCTGGGCGAACGGAATGAGGTGATAGTCGTGGACCCAGATCACGTCGTCTTCGCGCAGCAGCGGCACGAGCTGCTGCGCGAGCCACGCGTTCACGCGACTGTAGCCCTCGTACTCGTGGCGGTCGTACTGGACGAGATCGGCGCGGTAGTGGAACGCGGGCCACAGCGTCGCGTTCGAGAAACCGCGGTAGTACTGGTCATAGTCGCGCCGCAACAGGCCAATGGTGGCGAAGGTCACGGGCCCGCGCTCTTCGAGCGCGATCTGCGGCTGGCCGGAGGTGAGCACGTCCCCGCTCCAGCCGAACCACATGCCGCCGGTTTCCTTGAGCGCGTCGTACACGCCCACCGCGAGGCCGCCCGCGGCCGGACCGCCTTCGGAAATCGGCGCGACGCGGTTCGACACGATGATCAATCGGCTCATGAGGGGCGGGGTCCGTGCAGGAAATCAGGAAGGCGTGGCGCGTGCGAGGCGAGGCCTCGGCTCGGGCAAGTCAGTCGATCTACGTGGGCAATGAAGCGAGGCATGCGCGCGGTCACCGGGCGCCCGGCATGGCCGCAACGAGCGATGCGAGCCAGCCGATCAGCGCGTCGACCGAGTCGACGCGCGTCTGCGCGATGGAGTCGCCGCCGCCGACCTTGATCGACAGCCCGCCCAGCGCGTTGACGACGGCGAAGCCCTTCTCGTCGGTCAGGTCGTCACCGGCGAACACCGGGCGGCGGCCCGCGAACGGCGGCTCGTCGAGGAACGCGCGCAGCGCGCGGCCCTTGTCGACGTCCTTCGGCTTGATTTCGTAGACCATCTTGCCGGGCTGCAGCACGTAGGCGTCGGCGTAATCGGCGGCGAGGCGCTCGGTCGAGGCGCGCGCGGTGCCCTCGTGCTCCGGGGCGTTGCGGTAGTGCAGCGCGAGCGACGCGCCCTTGATCTCGAGCAGCATGCCCGCATGCGTGCGCACCACCTCCGCGAGCACCTGCTCCATGTGCAGCAAGCGCTCGTCGTTGAAGCCGACACGCTGCGTGTCGCCGTTGGCGTCGCGCCGCTCGGCGCCGTGCAGGCCCGCCACGGGCAGATCGGGCATGCCGAGAAAACCGTCGATGCTCTCGATGCCGCGACCGGAGACGATCGCCACCGCGCCGTGCGTCGCGCGGCGCAACTCGCGCAGCAGCGCGAGCATGTCCGGACGGACGAGCACGCCATCGGGCGTGGGCGCGAGATCGACGAGCGTGCCGTCGAAATCGAAGAAAAATGCCGTCTGTTCAGGCGGCAGGACTGCCGGAAGTGCTTGCATTGCGTTCTTTTCACCCATCGGCCTGCTGGCCGGGTATGGCCCCGGGCTGCGCCCAGGGAAAGTGTGCGAATCTTACCGCGCCTTGGATCGATTATCGAGAAAGTAAGGGGCTGACCGCCTGTGCAGGCATCCCTGACTCGAAGATGCGGCATATCGACGCGTGCGATTGGCACGACCGGGGCGCTCGCGACCGCGCGGACCTAATTTTGCTACAGTCGCAGCGACAAGCCGAGCCCGGTGGTCTGAGCGGGCGCGGCCAACGTAATCCAATCGAGTCGACGAGATTGCCTTTGCTCCCCACCTTCGAGCCCACGCTGCGCACGTTCCGCGCCCGCCTGAGCGGCCACCTTCGCGGCGGCATGCGCAACCTGTGGCACGCGGCGGTGATGGCGGGCGCGGTGCTGCTCGCGGCGTGCTCGCACCCGGGCGAGCCGTGGCAGCTCACGAACGTGAGCGGCCATCTGCCCGACCTCGACTTCGCGCTCACGGCCGACAGCGGCCAGCGCGTGACGGGCGCCAGTTTTCGCGGGGACACGACGCTCGTCTACTTCGGCTACACGCATTGCCCGGACGTCTGTCCGGAAACCATGGCGCGCCTGATGCAGGTTATAGCGAAGCTCGGCCCCGATGCCGGCAAAGTGCGGATACTCTTCATCAGCGTCGATCCGGCGCGGGATACGCCGCAGGCACTGCACGCCTATGTGGGCGCGTTCGACGCCCAGCATGCGCGCGGCCTGACCGGCACCGACGCCCAGATCGAGTCGCTCGCGCGGCGCTACCGCGTGGCCTACCAGATGGAAAAGCGCGACCCCGACGGCAGCTACGAAGTCACGCACAGTTCGGCCGTCTATGTGTTCGACGCGCAAGGTCATGCGCGCCTGCTCGCCACCGACCACGACTCTCCGGACGCGATCGCGCATGACCTGCGCCGCGTCATAAACGACACGGCGTGAACGCATGCCGCCTCGCCGGTCCAATCATCGGGTTTTGACGCAACAGCAATCAGCAACAGGAAACGTTATGACGAAGAATCTCAAGTCACTCACCGTCTCGCTCGGCTGCGCGCTGAGCACCTTCGGTGCGCTCGCCGCCTTCGCGCCCGCCGCACACGCCGCCGCCGGCACGCTGAGCGCGCAGGACGCATGGGTGCGCTGGCTGCCCAACGACCTCCCGGCTGCGGGCTACGTGACGCTCAAGAACGATGGCGACCAGCCGGTCGACCTCGTGGGTGTATCGAGCGACGCTTACGGCATGGTCATGCTGCATCAGACGGTCTCGAATGGCTCGACGCAGAAGATGATCATGGTGCATAAGGCGACGGTGCCTGCGCACGGCACACTCGCCATCGCACCGGGCGGCTACCACCTGATGCTGGAGAAGGCGAAGCACAAGGTCGCGCCGGGCGACACGGTGAACGTGAAGCTGCAGTTCTCGGACGGGGAAACACTCGACACGCCGTTCGCGGTCAAGCCGCCCGCGGGGCAGTGAGTCCGCAGCAATACCACCGCGCGCGCATACACCGCATTTGCTATTGGTTGCGCGCGCAAGCATGTTGAATCCGCGATGAAGCCGCCGCCATGCTCGCGATGACCCTGCTCTACTGGCTCCAACCCTGGGAGCCCTCGCCGACCGTGATGATCAGCACGCTGCTCGCGGCGGTGCTGTTCGTGCGCGGCAAGCGGCATGCGCGGGTGTCGCTCGCACGCCAGATCTCGTTCTGGTTCGGGCTTGGCGCGCTCTACGTCGTGCTGCATACGCGTCTCGACTACTACTTCGAGCACGAGTTCTTCATGCATCGCGCGCAGCACCTGGTGCTGCACCATCTGGGGCCGTTCTTCATCGCGCTCGCCTACCCGGGCGCGGCGCTGCGCGCGGGCATTCCGTTCAGATGGCGGCAGCGCTTCGTGCGCCCCGCGCTCGCCGCACGGCCCGTGCGCGTGGCGCTCGACATCGTCATGCATCCCGTCGTCGCGGTCGGGCTCTTCGTCGGGCTCATCTACTTCTGGCTCTTTTCGCCGATCCATTTCATCGCGATGCTCGACTGGCGTCTCTACCGCGTCATGAACTGGAGCATGGTGATCGACGGGCTGTTGTTCTGGTGGCTCGTGCTCGATTCGCGCCCCGCGCCGCCCGCGCGCCTCTCGCCGGGCAAGCGTGTGCTCGTCGTGATCGCGGCGATTCCGCCGCAGATCGTGCTCGGCGCGTTCATCTTCTTCACGCCGCACGAGCTTTACCCGGTCTACTCGATCTGCGGCCGCGCGTTCACCTGGCTCTCGCCCATGCGCGACCAGCAGATCGGCGGGCTGCTGCTGTGGATTCCGGGGTCGATGATGAGCGTGGTCGGCGCGCTGGTCGCGCTGCGCCACTGGATGCGGCTATCCGCGCGTGGACGCTTGCAGCGGGACCGGCGGCCCGGCATGCGTCCGGCGGACGGCGAGCGTCAGGAGGAAGGGCGCACCCTACGCACGTAAAGCACTTGAGTGCCGGCGTAAGGTGCGATCGACGTCGAATCAGGCCGAGCGCATCCACACGTGCGCAATGCCGTCCTCGTCGTGAATCTCGCCAACGGGTGAGAAGCCGAACGCACCGTAGAACTTCTGCAGGTGCGCCTGGGCATGCAGACGCATCGCGACGTCCGGCCATTGACGCTCGATCTGCGCGATGGCGCGTTCGAGCAGCGCGTTGCCGAGCTTGATGCCGCGGTGGTTTTGCGACGTCACCACGCGGCCGATGCGCACGTCGGCGTCCTGCGCGTCAGGCAGCAGCACGCGCAGATAGCCCGCAAGCTCGCGCACGCCGCCCTGCTCGCTCCATGCGAACAGATGCCACGCGCCGAAGTCGAGACCGTCGATATCGCCATACACGCAGTTCTGCTCGACGACGAACGCGTCGGAGCGCAGCTTGAGCATGGCGTAGACTTCGCGCGCGTCGAGCGCATCAAAGGCTTTCCATTGCCAGTCGAATTGGGGCAGCGGCAAGGCGGCGGACTGCACGGTCATGGTCGGTGATTTCCATCAAGGCATCGTCAATGACCACGATTATGCCGCGCGCCGCGCGCGTCACAAACCCGCCACTGCGCAGCGCTCACTTGCGCCGGCGCGGTTGCTCGTATTTGCGCCAGTACTGGAATGGCTCCTCGTGCAGATCGATGTCGAGATCGACGATGCGCGCCTGCATGCTCTCCTGCGCGTCGGCAACGGCCTTGTTGTAGACCGCCGGCGCGATCTCTTCGAGGAAGAAGCCCAGTAGCGCGCCCGCCGCGACGTTGCCGATCGGTTCTTCCATGTTGGCGTCGAAATAACGCTGGATGGAGGCGATCGCTTCGGTGCGCGCGTCTTCGGGGAGTTCGATGGACATGTCGGAAGACCGGATAGGAAGGGTTCCGGCTATTTTGCGCCACGTGCATTAGCGCATCGCGAAAAACGCAGCAAAGCGGGCACAAAAAACAAAAGCCACCCGAAGGTGGCTTTTGTTTTGCATCTGGAGGCGCGAGCCGGAGTCGAACCGGCCTACACGGCTTTGCAGGCCGCTGCATAACCGCTTTGCTATCGCGCCAGAAGCGGACTGACCGGGATGAGGCAAACTGCTTGCGCCAGCAACGACCGGACAGATTTGTTTGATGGCTTGATACGCTCAAAGCCTGCCAAACAAAAAGGGAAGCGCTGCTTCCCCTTGGCATTTGGAGCGGGAGACGAGGCTCGAACTCGCGACCTCAACCTTGGCAAGGTTGCGCTCTACCAACTGAGCTACTCCCGCAAATGTCCTGCTTTACTGCGACTTTTACTGCTTCGGCGCCTCGTTTTTCCTACCGCAAAAAACGCGTCACCTTAAATTCTGGAGCGGGAGACGAGGCTCGAACTCGCGACCTCAACCTTGGCAAGGTTGCGCTCTACCAACTGAGCTACTCCCGCATATTCGCTTCAGACTTTGCTTAACTACCACTTATCTTCGGCTATCTCCACCGCATTTGCTTGCTTGCTACTGCGTCGTGCAGCGGAGAAGTGAGATTATGTATAACCCGTAGAATCGTGTCAACCCCTTCGCGTGATCTTTTTGGAAAAAGACACATGGGGTTCACAAGCTCCCGCGTTCGCGGATCTGGGGCCACGCGAGCTTCATGTAGTAGAGCATCGACCAGATCGTGAGGAACGCCGCCACGTAGATGAGCCACGCCCCCCACACGCGAGAGTCGAACAGCGTCACGCCGCCGAGCGTGAGCGGCGCGTAAAACAGCAGCATGGGAATCGCAACCATCTGGCACGCGGTCTTGAACTTGCCGAGCGAATTCACGGCCACGCTCTTCGACGCGCCGATCTGCGCCATCCACTCGCGCAGCGCCGAGATGGCGATCTCGCGTCCGACGATCACGAGCGCGATCACGGCGTCGAGCCGCTGCAGATGCACGAGCACGAGCAGCGCCGCGGTCACCATGAGCTTGTCCGCGACGGGGTCGAGAAAGGCGCCGAACGAGGAGGTCTGATTCCACTTGCGCGCGAGAAAACCGTCGAACCAATCGGTGAGCGCCGCCAGCACGAAGAGCAGCATCGCCAGCACGTTCTGCTGCATCGGGGAAAGCAACGTCTGCGGCAGATAGAACACGCCAACCACGAGCGGAATCGCCAGGATCCGCAGCCAGGTCAGGAGAATCGGAATATTGAACGGCATCGGCTGGCGCTATCTGTCGGGGGGAGATGCAATTATGGGAGATGCAATTGTGCCGCGTCGCCGCACGTGCCACAAGCAACCGTAAGGAAAGGCCCAACCGGACCTGGCCAACGACGCCGCCGCATCAGTGAAGCTGCTGGTAGATCTGCTCGGCGAGCGAGCGCGAGATGCCCTCCACGCTCGCCAGATCCTCCACGCTCGCCGCCATCACGCCGCGCAGGCCGCCAAAGCGCGCGAGCAGGCGCTGGCGACGCTTCACCCCCACGCCCTCCAGTTCTTCGAGACGCGAAGTCTGGCGCGTTTTGCCGCGCTTCGCGCGCATGCCCGTGATGGCAAAGCGGTGCGCCTCGTCGCGGATCTGCGCGACGAGCATAAGCGCCGCGCTCTCCTTGCCGAGCTCGAGCGGCGCGCGGCCATCGGCGAATACGAGCGTTTCGAGGCCGACCTTGCGGCCCTCGCCCTTCGCCACGCCCACCAGCATCGCCGGATCGAGACCCAGTTCGGTGAACACCTGGCGCGCGATCTCGACCTGTCCCTTACCGCCGTCGATCAGCACGATGTTGGGCAGCGTGCCGCCGGGCGGCGGGGCTTCGACTGCCTCGCTGGCCTCCACGGCTTGCGCCGCTGCATCTGGGTCAGCGGGATCAGGCACCGGCACGGGCGGTGGAGGCGCCTCGTCGGCTTCGGCGCGCGCCGCTTGCGCGACCATCTTCTCGTAGCGCCGCGTGAGCACCTGGCGCATGGCGGCGTAGTCGTCGCCGGGCGTGATGCCAGTGATGTTGTAGCGCCGGTATTCGGCCGACTGCATCTTGTGGTGGTGATACACCACGCATGAGGCCTGGGTCGCCTCGCCCATCGTGTGGCTGATGTCGAAGCACTCGATGCGCAGATGCGCAAGATCGTCCAGTTCGAGCCCGAGCAGTTGCGCGAGCGTTCGCGTGCGGGCCTGCTGCGAGCCCTGCTCGGAGAGCAGACGCGCGAGCGCGAGCCGCGCGTTCTGTTCGGCCATGGCGAGCCATGCGCGCTTCTGGCCTTGCGGCTGACGCAGCACCGTGACCTTGTGCCCTGCCTGCTCGCTCAGCACGTCCACGAGTTCGCGGTTCGCGGGCGGATGGCTCACCACCAGCACGGGCGGCACGCGATTGCCGAAGTAGTGCTGCGCGATGAAGGCGTCGAGCACTTCGGATTCGATGCCGATCTCGCGCGTCCTGCGCGCATCCGCCTGCGGCTCGAGCGCGGGCGTGGCGGATTCGGCATCGCTTGCCACGTCGTCATCGTCGGCAAGCTCGGCCGCGATGGCGAGCGGATCCGCTTCAAGCGCCGCGTCGTCTTGTGCGTCGTCTGCCCGCGCTTTCTCCACGTAGTCCTCCACCGTCTTGCGCGCGAGCGTTGGCAGCGACTTCAGCGCGCTCGCCGCGACCACGGTCTCGTTGTCGATTTCCTCCGCGACGCCGCCCTCCTCGTCGGTCAGCGCGCGCTCCACGTGCGCGGGGAAATAAGCCTTGTCGCCCAGATGCCGGCCGCCGCGCACCATCGCGAGATTCACGCAAACGCGCCCGCCCAGCGCCACCACGGCAAGAATATCGACGTCGCTCTCGCTGCCCGTTTCGATGGCCTGCTGGTGCAGCACGGTCGAAAGCGAACTCATCTGGTTGCGCACGGACGCCGCCTGCTCGAACTTAAGCTCGGAGGCGAACGCGTGCATCTTCGTCTCCAGCTCCTTCATCACCTCGTTCTGGCGGCCCAGCAAAAAGCGCGATGCGTTGTTGACGTCGCGCGCGTAGTCCTCTTCGCTGACCGCACCCACGCAAGGCGCCGTGCAGCGCCCGATCTGATGCAACAGGCAAGGCCGCGTGCGGTTGTTGAACACGGAGTCCTCGCAGGTGCGCAACTGGAATACGCGCTGCAGGATCTGGATGCTCTCGCGCACCGCCGAGGCGCTCGGAAACGGCCCGAAGTACTGGTTGCTGCGATCCACCGCGCCGCGGTAGTACGCCATGCGCGGGAACTTGTGCCCGGTGATCTTGAGAAACGGATACGACTTGTCGTCGCGAAAAAGGATGTTGTAGCGCGGCGTGAGCGCCTTGATGAGGTTGTTCTCGAGCAGCAGCGCCTCGGCCTCGGAACGCGTGACCGTGGTTTCGATGCGCGCGATACGCGTGATCATCATCGCGATGCGCGGCGAAAGCTGCGTCTTGGTGAAGTAGCTCGACACGCGCTTTTTCAGGTCGCGCGCCTTGCCGACGTAGAGGACCGCGCCTTGCGCGTCGTAGTAGCGATACACGCCCGGCAGATGCGGCAACTGCGCGAGCGCCTTTTTCGGGTCGAAAACGTCGGTGTCGGTCATCCAGTTTCGGGGACGGGCGGTGCGTCGAGAGAGAGGTGAGACCTGGCCCAGCGCCGCCGTCGCGACGCGTTCATGGCTCTGTCCTAGAATCGCAAGTTTAGATCATTCCATGCTGCACGGAACCTGCGCCGAACTTGCCGGCCGGGCGTTCTGCGCCCGCTTGCGGCATGGCGGTCATGATTCTCCGCGTCGCACGCTACCCATGACAGAAGCCCCCACACCCACCGCCGCCAACGACAGCACCATCGCCTGCGACCTCTTTTGCGCCGTCATCGACAATTTCGGCGACATCGGCGTGTGCTGGCGGCTCGCGCGCCAGCTCGCGCACGAGCACGGCTGGCAAGTGCGCCTGTTCGTCGACGACCTGCACGCGTTCCAGAAGCTCTGCCCCGCGCTCGACCCGAACCGCGCCACGCAAGCGGTCGAAGGCGTACTCGTCGAGCACTGGCACGAGCCCGAGCACGCGGGCGACACACTGCAGATCGCCGATGTCGTGATCGAGGCGTTCGCGTGCGAGCTGCCGGGTGTCTATGTCGCGGCGATGGCCGAGCGCGCGCGCAAGCCCGTCTGGCTCAATCTCGAATACTTGAGCGCCGAAGACTGGGTGGCCGATTTTCATCTGCGGCCCTCGCCGCACCCGCGCTACGCGCTCGCCAAGCACTTCTTCTTTCCCGGCCTCGGCCCCGGCACGGGGGGCGTGCTCAAGGAGCGCACGCTCGATGCCGGGCGCGCGGACTTCGAGCGCTCGCCCGACGAGCGCGCCGCATGGTGGCAGCGCGCCACGGGCGGCCCGCCGCCCGGCCCGGAAGCGACCGTGATCTCGCTTTTCGCCTATGAGAACCCCGCCGTCGACCCGCTGCTCGAGCAATGGCGCGACGGCGCGAAACCGGTGGTCCTGCTCGTGCCGGAGGGCCGCATCTCTGGCGCGCTCGCGCGCTTTTTCGGCGAGCCGGCGTTCGGCGCAGGTTCGCAGGCCACGCGCGGCGCGCTGCGCGCGCACGCACTGGCTTTCACCGAGCAGCGCGGTTACGACCCTCTGCTCTGGGCGAGCGATCTCAACTTCGTACGCGGCGAGGACTCGTTCGTGCGCGCGCAATGGGCCGCGCGACCGTTCGTGTGGCACATCTATCCGCAAGCCGACGATGCCCATCTGCCGAAGCTCGACGCCGCGCTCGCGCACTACGGCCGCGCACTGCCGAAGGCGCCGCGCGCCGCGCTCGAACGCTTCTGGCATGCGTGGAATGGCCGCGGCACGCCGGACTGGGCCGATTTTGCACAGCATTTGCCCGTCTACGCGGCGCGCGCGAACGCCTGGGCCGCCGAACTCGGGCAGGTTGGCGATCTCGCCGGAAATCTCGCCGAATTCGCAAAAAGTCAGTTAAAATAAGCGGTTATCCGACGGCAGCCGTCTCAAGCGCTTCGAGTTTCGCGCCCTCATCGTGCATGCATGAAAGAGGGTCGCAGCAACTACACCAGCAGCATCACCCGAATCCGCTTGCGACGTTTGCCGTCGAGCACACTCGAAGCTACTCAATCTGGACAGGACAGTTTTTTACTATGAAGACCGCACAGGAACTCCGCGTCGGCAACGTCGTGATGATCGGTAACGACGCAATGGTCGTGCAGAAGGCCGAATACAACAAATCGGGCCGCAACTCCGCCGTCGTGAAGATGAAGTTCAAGAACCTGCTGACCGGCGCGGGCATGGAAACCGTGTACAAGGCGGACGACAAGTTCGACGTCGTCGTGCTGGATCGCAAGGAAGTGACGTACTCGTACTTCGCTGACCCGATGTACGTGTTCATGGACGCCGACTACAACCAGTTCGAAGTCGAAGGCGAGATGATGGGCGACGCCCTGAACTACCTCGAAGACGGCATGGGCTGCGAAGTGGTGTTCTACAACGAGAAGGCCATCTCGGTCGAACTGCCGACCGTGCTGGTGCGCGAGATCATCTACACGGAACCGGCCGTCAAGGGCGACACGTCGTCGGGCAAGGTCCTGAAGACCGCCAAGCTGAACACCGGCTTCGAGCTGCAAGTGCCGCTCTTCTGCAACATCGGCGACAAGATCGAAATCGACACGCGTACGAACGAGTACCGCAGCCGCGCCTAAGGCCTAAAGGCACCTCAGGCCAATACGGCGTCCGCCCGCTGCTCTGGCGGCAAAAGGCGGACACCGCTGTGAAAGCGCCCCCTCGGGGCGCTTTTTCTTTTTTTGCCGAACGTGTATGTTTGAGAGTGCTGCGGAAAACCTTACCGGTTATGCGAAACGAATTGCATGCTTGCCGTCTTCAGCGGGCAAGCGGCGAGCAAGCGCGGCGCGCACCGGTCAAAGTGACACTCGCGGCACGGTTTCTGCTGTGGGGTGATAGGGCATGCGTTCCATACTCTTTCCCCTTATCAGGAGAAACACAATGAATAACGACATTGCCGAAGGCAAGTGGAAGCAGTTGATCGGCAAGGCCAAAGCGGCATGGGGCGAGTTGACGGACGACGAACTCGCAAAAGCCGAAGGCCGTGCGGATCGGCTCGCCGGGCTTATCCAGGAACGTTACGGCAAGACGCGTGACGAGGCAGAACTGGAAGTGCGCCGCTGGTTCGACGCGCACCGCCCGCGCGACTGACGCACCGTCCACGGCATGGCCGGTACGGTCGTCGCCCGCTTGCAGGCAAACAGGGGGTTGCACGCATGCCAAAGCGCCTGGCGCTTCGGGCGTGCGCTGCTGCCCGGCCGCCTCGCTGCCGGGCAACGCCGTCGCGCCCCCGCTCTGGCGCAGCACAACTGGGAGGACCGGAACTGAACACCCTGCTACGAGACATCTCCGTGATCTCGGTGAAATCTTTCGCATCGTGCCGCGCTTCCGCGCGCCGCGCGGCTGCCTGCCGGGGCGCGTGCGCGTCCCCGCGCGCGCCGCGCCGGCGCGACTGCGCTCATCCGTAAGCCGCTACCGCCATGCCACACGCCCTGATTGTCGAAGACGATCCCAATAGCCTGTCAGGACTCTCTGCGATCCTGTCGGCCGACGGGTTCTCCGTCGACACCGCTGCCACCCTCGCCGAGGCGCGCGCCGCACTTGCGCGCTTTATCCCCGACGTCGTACTCGTCGATCTGAACCTGCCCGATGGCGGCGGCCTCGAGTTGCTGCCGCATTTGCCCGCGCAGCCGCCAGGCGGCGCGCTGCCCGTGATCGTGATGACCGGCAACGCCACGGTCGAAAGCGCGATCGAAGGCCTGCGCCACGGCATCTGGGACTATCTGCTCAAGCCCGTCAATATTCCGCGCCTGCGCAGCCTGCTCGCGCGCATTCCGCGTCCCTACGAACTGACCGAGGAAGTCCGCGCGCTGCGCGCCACACTGCGCCAGATGGGTCACTTCGGGCCGATGCTCGGGCGCAGCAGCGCGATCCAGCATGTCTACGACACGCTCGAACAACTCGCGCCCACCGAAGCGGCGCTGCTCGTGCACGGCGAAGCCGGCACGGGCAAGGAAGTCGCCGCGCGCACGCTGCATCAGCTGAGCCGCCGCCGCAAGGGGCCGTTCATCGTGTGTGATGCGCGCTCGCTCGTAGCCGAGACGGCCGCGGGCCGGCCGCTTGCGAGCGTGCTGTTCGGCCACGAGCGCGGCGCGTTCACGGGCGCGGAGCAGCGCGAGCCGGGTCTCGTCGATCAGGCGAGCGGCGGCACGCTCTTCATCGACGAGCTGACCGATCTGCCGCGCGAGCAGCAGGAAACGCTGCTGCGCGCGCTCGATTCGCAGACTTTCATGCGCGTGGGCGGCAACAGCGAGGTGGGTACCGATTTCCGCCTGATCGCGGCAACCCGTGCGAACCCGCGCGAAGCCGTCCAGCAGGGCGCGCTGCACGACGATCTGTGGCTGCGGCTCGATGCTGCGGCGATCCCGCTGCCGCCGCTGCGAGAGCGCGACGACGACGCCGCCCTGCTCGCGCTCGCGTGCATCGACGAGCTCAATCAGGAAGCCCAGGCGCACGGATTGGCGGGCGCGACGCGGCTCGTCGCGCCCTCGTTCGTCCGCGAGTGCCTCGCGTATGACTGGCCCGGCAATGTACGCGAACTGCACGAACGCGTGAGGCGCGCGTGGCACGCCTCGGGCGAGGTGCTGGAAACGTTGCAGGCCGAGGAAAGCAGCGGCGCGGGCCCGCGCGAGATGAACGGCGGCCGCGTGCAGGTCACCGTGGGCACGCCGCTCGCCGACGTGGAGGAAATGCTGATCCGCGCGACGCTCGACGCCGTGGGCGGCACGCGGCACCGCGCCGCGTCGCTGCTCGGCATCAGCCCCAAGACGCTCTACAACAAGCTCCAGCGCATGCGGCTGAACTGAATCGGCAAAACGCCCGCACGTTGTAAAAAGGCTGCCCTTCGTTTCCGAAGGACAGCCTTTTTTCATTGCGCCGACGCGGTAATCAGGTCGTCAGGGCAGGACGCTGCGCAGCAATGCCTGCGCCTCGACGTACCCCGGGTCCGCCACCATCCTGTCCCAGCGCTGCGCCTTGCCGCGCGCGCGCATGCGCTTGATGCGCAGGCCCGAAGCCTTGGCGGCGCGGCGCGGCTCGATGGTGCGCAACGCGTCGAGCACCTTTTCGGCCTCATGCGGCTGGTTGCAGATCAGCACCATGTCGCAGCCCGCTTCGAGCGCGGCGCGCGCACCCTCGGTGAGCGTACCGCCCTGGCGCGCGGCCTCCATCGAGAGGTCGTCGCTGAAGATCGCGCCCGTGAAGCGCAGCCGCTTGCGCAGAATCTCCTCGACCCAGATGCGCGAGAAGCCCGCGGGCTTCGCATCGACCTTCGGATAAATCACGTGCCCCGGCATCACCGCCGTGAGCGAGAGACCGAGCCAGTCGTAAGGCTGCGCGTCTTCGCCGAGGATCGCTTCGAGCGGTCGCTCGTCGACGGGCACCGCGACGTGCGAGTCCGCCGTCGCGAAGCCGTGACCCGGGAAATGCTTGCCGCAATTGGCCATGCCCGCAAGCGAAAGCCCGTGATTGAGACTCTTGGCGAGCAGCGTGACGACGCGCGGATCGCGATGGAACGCGCGATCGCCCACCACCTTCGACTGGCCGTAGCCGAGATCGAGCACCGGCGTAAAAGAGAGATCGATGCCGCACGCGCGCAGTTCGCTCGCGAGGATGTAGCCCACTGCTGTCGCGAGCTTGGTGGCGAGCAGCACATCCTTGTCCCACAACGCGCCGAGGCGCCCCATGGCCGGCAGTACGGTGAAGCCATCGGTGCGAAAGCGCTGCACGCGGCCGCCTTCATGGTCGACGGCGATCAGCAGGTCCTCGCGCACCGAGCGAATGGCGTCGGTCAGCGCGACGAGCTGCGCACGGTTCTCGTAGTGGCGTGCGAACAGGATCACGCCGCCGGTCATCGGGTGCGCGAGGCGGCGCACGTCGTCGTCGTTCAGCGTGGTGCCGACCACGTCGAGCATGACTGGCCCGGGATTATTCTTCATCGATGAGTTTTACGTAGATGCCGCGCAACGCACGGCGATGGATATCAGCCGTTGACTTCCGCAACCACGAACGACACCGCGTAGTCATGTTCGTCGGTGATGCTCACGCGCGCCGTGATACCGCGTTCGTCGAGCCACTGGGCGAGTTCACCCGAAGCGACGATCACGGGTCGGCCGCCCGGCTCGTTGAGGGTCTGCATGGCGCGCCAGGTCATCGGCATGCGCATGCCGAGGCCGATCGCTTTCGAGAACGCCTCTTTCGCGGAGAACCTCGTGCACAGATACGCGAGGCCCCGCGCCGCCGACCGCGCCTTGCGCGCCTCGTAGACGGCGAGTTCGTCCGGGCCGAGCACGCGCGACGCGAAGCGCCCGTTGGTGCGCTCCATGACTGCCGCCACGCGGCTCACCTGGATGATGTCGGTGCCGATACCGTAGATCGCCATGAGACTCCCGTCGATGTATGTCGAATGCGCGCGGAGCGAAGGCGCGGGGGTTGCAATCAGCCGCGTGTGCCGAGGCGCGCCGCAACCATGATCGCCTTCATTTCGCGCACCGCGTTCTCCCAGCCCGCGAAGATTGCGTGCGCAACGATCGCGTGGCCGATGTTCAGCTCGACGATGCCGTCGATGGCCGCGATCTGCTGCACGTTCGTGTAATGCAGACCGTGACCGGCGTTCACCTTCAGTCCGAGGCTGTTGCCGCAGCTCACGCCAGTGACCACGCGCTCGTATTCGCGCTCCTGCTCGCCGGCATCGTGCGCCTCAGCGTAGCGGCCCGTATGCAACTCGATCACGGGCGCGCCCGTTTCGTGCGCCGCGCGGATCTGCGTTTCGTCCGGGTCGATGAAAAGCGAGACGCGGCAGCCCGCATCGGCAAGCTGGCGGCAGGCGGCAGCAACGGCGTCGAAGTGGCCCGCGACGTCGAGGCCGCCTTCGGTCGTCAGCTCCGCGCGCTTTTCGGGCACGAGGCAAACGTCGTGCGGTTTGATCTCGCACGCGATGTCGAGCATCTCGGCCGTCACCGCGCATTCGAGGTTCATGCGCGTTCGCAGTTGCGGACGCAGCGCGCGCACGTCGGCGTCGACGATATGGCGGCGATCCTCGCGCAGATGCAGCGTGATCGCGTCGGCGCCCGCCTCTTCGGCGAGGAGCGCCGCGCGGATCGGATCGGGATAAGCGGTGCCGCGCGCGTTGCGCAGCGTGGCGACGTGGTCGATGTTCACACCGAGGTCGATCACGTTGGGCGAAGTGAGAAAGAAGCTCATAGGTTCTGCAAGTCGATCAGAATCTGGCGCGTCGCGAGCGGCGTGCCGCCAAGGTACGTGTTCAGCAGGAAGCGCATGAGCGCCTTGCTCTGCGCAACCGTCTGGGGTCGATGGTAATCGTCCTCTTCCATGTCGAGCAACGTCTGACCCGAAAGCCGGGGCCATTGAGAAGGCCATTCGTCCGATGCTTCGCGCACGCCGCGTTCCGGATCGAACACGTAGCGAGCTTCGGCCACGACGGCCTTGCGGTTCACGGTGCGGTTGAGCGCGAGCGCGTAGCCCGCCTCCCGCAGCAGCACGCGCTCGAACGAGCGCAGCACCTGCACGGGCGGCTCGTCGTGCGCGAGGCGCGTGAGCGTCACGACGTAGTGCCGAAAGAGTTCGGGGTGCGGGTCTTCGCGCGCGATGAACTTCACCAGCAGCTCGTTCACGTAGAAGCCGCACAGAAGCGCGTCGCCGGTCAGCGGCAACATGCCGCCGACCCACTCGGCGCCGGTGAGCGTGCGCACCTCGCCCTTGCCGGTCCACGAAAGCGCGAGCGGCTGGAAGGTTTGCAGCACGCCACGCAACGCCGAATGCGGACGCTTCGCGCCCTTCGCGACGAGCGCCACGCGGCCGTGATCGCGCGAGAGCACATCGATGATGAGGCTCGTCTCGCGGTACGGATAGCTGTGCAGCACGAAAGCCGGCTGCTCGGCGATGCGGTAATCGGGGGTCGTGCTGCGTGAAGCGCGCGGCAATTGCGAGCGCGCGGTAGTCTTGCGGCCGTTGCGCGGTTCGGCGCGGCCTTCGAGCGTGGCGTCGGCGCCTTCGGTCATCGCGTTGCGCGTGGCGGCGCCTTTCGTCACCTTCGTGCTGCGCGTGCTCGTCGTGCCTTGGGTGCCTTTCGCAGGCGAGCGCCGCGCGCCGCGGGAATCGGGCGCTTCGCCCGGTGCGAATGCCTCGTCGGCCTGCGCGTCTTCGTGCGCGGGCCAGTCGTCGTGCAGGGTTCCGGCTGCGCCGTCACTCATACGCGGTGCCCGTCGTGCTTACTCGTAACCGTAGGCGCGCAGCCCGGCATCGTTGTCGGCCCAGCCGCTCTTCACCTTCACGAAGGTTTCGAGGTACACGGGGCCGTCGAACAGCTTCTCCATGTCGAGTCGCGCGTCGGTGCTGATCTGCTTGAGCTTCGCGCCCTTCTGGCCGATCACCATCGCCTTCTGCGTGTCGCGCTCGACGAGAATCGTCGCGAAGACGCGGCGCAGCCGCCCTTCCTGCTCGAACTTGTCGATCAGCACCGTGCTCGTGTACGGGAGTTCGTCGCCGGTCCATCGGAACACTTTCTCGCGCAGGATTTCGGCAGCGAGGAAGCGCTCGCTGCGATCGGTGAGATCGTCCTCGCCGTAGATCGGCTCGCCTTCGGGCAGATACGGCTTGAGCGTCGCAAGCAGGCGCTTGATGTCGTCCGGGTTATTTGCCGAAAGCGGCACGATCTCGCGGAACTCGCGCAGACCCTGCACCTGCTGGATGAACGGATACAGCGTGGCCTTGTCGTTCACGCGGTCGATCTTGTTGGCGATCAGGATCGTGGGCGCACTTGGGGGAATGAGGTCGAGCACTTTCTGGTCGTCGGGACCGAACTTGCCGGCCTCGATCACGAACAGCACGGCATCGACCGAGCTGAGCGTGGAGGTCACCGCGCGGTTCAGCGAGCGGTTGAGCGCCGTGCTGTGGCGCGTCTGGAAACCGGGCGTGTCGACGAAAATGTACTGCGCATCGTCGATCGTGTTGATGCCGGTGATGCGATGGCGCGTGGTCTGCGCCTTGCGCGACGTGATGCTGATCTTCTGGCCGACCAGCGCGTTCATTAGCGTCGATTTGCCAACGTTCGGACGGCCGACGATCGCGACCATGCCGCAACGGAAACCGGCAGGAGTGGAGGTGGGAGCGTTCATGATCGGACCGGAATAGAAAAACGGGAGGCGCGCTCGCTGCGCGCCTCGGTGGAATCAGTGGCCGCCATCGGCCGCGCGCACGGGAATGGCCGTCGTGGCTTCGGCATCGGCGCTGGTGCCGCCGGCCGTTGTGGTTTGCGCGCGCTCGACGGTGCGCAACGCCGATTCGGCTTTCACCGCGGCCGAACGGTGGCCGATGGCGCCGGCGTTCGGTACGGCGTCGAAACCCGTGGCCTTGTCGGCGGGCTTGTCGCTAGCCTTCTCCGCACCGCGTTCGGCCTTCTCCGCGGGCTTTTCAGCCGGTTTGTCCTTCTCCGCAGGGCGCTCCTGGACGTGCGCCGCGCGAATGACCGCGAGCGGCGCGCCTTCGGCTGCCGCGGTGTGCGCCGGACGCTCGGTACGCGCCGAGACACGCTCGCGGCGCTCCGGCGAGCGTAGATCGAGCGCGCCCTGCACGCCGGTCACACCGGGGACGACCTCGGGTTCCGGTTTGGGAGCACGCGCGCCCTTCGAGCGGCGCGGCTTCGCAACCAGCGCGGGCGCTGCGGCCATGACCTCGTCGAGTGCCTTTTTCGCCGCGGCCTGCTCCGCCGCGCGACGGCTCGCTCCAGAACCCGACACCTTCACGTCGAGCTTCGGCACCGTGCATTCGACTTCGAACTGCTGATTGTGCGCCGCACCATGCGTCGCGACGACCGTGTAAGTCGGCAGCGCGATCTTGTGACCCTGCAGGTATTCCTGCAGCAGCGTCTTGGAATCCTTGCCGAGCGTGCGCGGATCGATGTGATCGAGGATCGGCACGTAGAGGCGTTTGATGACCGTCTGGGCGGCGTCGAAGCCGCCGTCGAGGAAGATCGCCCCGAAGATCGCCTCCAACGCGTCGGCGAGGATCGACGGGCGGCGGAAGCCGCCGCTGCGCAACTCGCCTTCGCCGAGGCGCAGGCCGTCGGCAATATTGAGGGCCTGAGCAATTTCGTAAAGCGACTGCTGCTTGACGAGGTTCGCGCGCACGCGTGAGAGGTCGCCTTCGTCCAGCTTGCCAAAACGTTGGAACAATAGGGCAGCCACCGCGCAATTCAGAACCGAATCCCCGAGGAATTCAAGGCGTTCGTTATGCGTGGCACTGTGACTGCGGTGGGTTAAAGCCTGGCGCAGCAATTCCGCATTGCGAAATTCGTAGCGCAAACGGCTTTCCAACGGAGATTGGGGCATGGGGAGAGTATAACGCGCCCGCCGCCCCCGGCGAAAACAGGGGGCGGCGGGCGAAAAACCGTGACGAAGCGACGTTACCGGGGATTCTTCAAGTAGCGCGCGAAGATGCGATGCGTGTGATGCGAGTGAGACTCGTGTTCGCGCCTACGCGTTTTGTTGCTGCTTCGATGACTGCTTCGCGCGCGTGCTCGACGTGCATTGCATGTCGAGCAAACACGAATTACTCGAACGCACCGATGCGACGCAGGTTGCTGAAGTTCATCCAGATGAAGAACGCGCGGCCCACAACGTTCGCGTCGGGCACGAAGCCCCAGTAGCGGCTGTCCGCGCTGTTGTCGCGGTTGTCGCCCATCATGAAGTAATGGCCCGCCGGCACCTTGCAGATCACGCCGCGCGCGTTGTACTGGCAGTTGTCGCGATACGGATAATCCTCTGCGCCCACGATGAACGGCGGCACCGCGGGGTTGTTGAGGATGTTGTTCTTGCGGCCGTTGCCGAGGTCTTCGGTGAACTGCTTCGCGTAGCCAATGCGCTCTTCGTCGAAGAAGTCGCTCTGCGGTACTTCCGGCACCGGCTTGCCATTGATCGTGAGCTGCTTGTCCTGATAGGCGACCACGTCGCCCGGCAGGCCGATCACGCGCTTGATGTAGTCGACCGACTCATCCTTCGGATAGCGGAACACGACCACGTCGCCGCGCTCGAGCGGCCGGCCCTGGGTGAGCTTCGTGTTCGTGATCGGCAGGCGAATGCCGTAGTCGAACTTGTTCACGAGGATGAAGTCACCCACGAGCAGCGTGGGCACCATCGAACCCGACGGAATCTTGAACGGCTCGACGACGAACGAGCGCACGAGGAACACGATCAGGATGACGGGGAAGAAGCTCGCCGTGTACTCGAGCCACCACGGCTGGCGCAGCTTGTCGTTGCGCAGGTTCTGACGCGTGACAGGCGCGTTTTCATCGGCGAAGCGCTCGCCCACACGCTCCTGCTGACGGTCGAACTCCGCGACCGCCGCATCGGCGGCGAGGCGCCGGCGCGGCATGAACACCAGTTTGTCTGCAACCCACGCAACGCCCGTCAAGATGACGAGCACAAAGAGTATCAGCGCAAAATTCATGTAGAGATCCGTTGTCCGGCTTATTTGCGTTACTTATTTATCTTCGACACGAAGGATGGCGAGGAAGGCCTCTTGCGGAATCTCGACCGAGCCGACCTGCTTCATCCGCTTCTTGCCTTCCTTCTGCTTTTCGAGCAGCTTCTTCTTACGCGTGATGTCGCCGCCGTAGCACTTGGCCAGCACGTTCTTGCGCAGCGCCTTGATGTTCTCGCGCGCGACGATGTGCGCGCCGATCGCGGCCTGAATGGCCACGTCGTACATCTGGCGCGGAATGATCTCGCGCATCTTCGCCGCGACTTCGCGGCCGCGGTACTGCGACTGCGAACGGTGGACGATGATGGACAGCGCATCGACCTTGTCGCCGTTGATCAGCATGTCGACCTTCACGACGTCCGAAGTGCGGTACTCCTTGAACTCGTAGTCCATCGACGCGTAGCCGCGCGACACCGACTTCAGACGGTCGAAGAAGTCGAGCACGATTTCCGCCATCGGAATTTCGTACGTGAGCTGCACCTGGCGGCCGTGGTACTGCATGTTGATCTGGTTGCCGCGCTTGTTCGTACAGAGCGTGATGACCGAACCCACGTACTCTTGCGGCATGTACAGGTTCACGGTCACGATCGGCTCGCGGACCTCGGCGATCTTCGAGGGCTCCGGCATCTTCGCCGGATTCTCGACCTTGATCGTGCTGCCGTCCGCCTGTACGACCTCGTACACCACGGTAGGCGCCGTGGTGATGAGGTCCATGTCGAACTCGCGCTCGAGACGCTCCTGCACGATTTCCATGTGCAAGAGACCGAGGAAGCCGCAACGGAAGCCGAAGCCCAGCGCCTGCGAAACTTCCGGCTCGTATTGCAGCGAAGCGTCGTTGAGCTTGAGCTTTTCGAGCGATTCGCGCAGCGCGTCGTACTGGTTCGCCTCGACCGGATAGAGACCCGCGAACACCTGCGGCTTCACTTCCTTGAAGCCCGGCAGCGGCTCGGCGGCCGGCTTGGTCGCGAGCGTGACGGTGTCGCCCACCTTGGTCGCAGCGAGTTCCTTGATGCCGGCGATGATGAAGCCCACCTGCCCCGCCGAAAGCTCCTCGAGATTGCGCGACTTCGGCGAGAACACGCCGACGTGCTCGACCGGATACTGCGCGCCGGTGGCCATCAGCTTGATCTTGTCCTTCGGACGCAGCGTGCCGTTGACGATACGCACGAGCATGACCACGCCCACGTAGTTGTCGAACCACGAGTCGATGATGAGCGCCTGCAGCGGCGCTTGCGGATCGCCCTCGGGCGGCGGCACCTTGACGATGAGCGCTTCGAGCACGTCTTCCACGCCGAGGCCGGTCTTCGCGCTGCAGCGCGTGGCGTCGGTGGCGTCGATGCCGATCACGTCCTCGATTTCTTCGATGGCGTTTTCGGGGTTGGCGGCGGGCAGGTCGATCTTGTTGAGCACCGGCACGACTTCCACGCCGAGTTCGATCGCGGTGTAGCAGTTCGCCACCGTCTGCGCCTCGACGCCCTGGCTCGCGTCCACCACGAGCAGCGCGCCCTCGCACGCAGAGAGCGAGCGGCTCACCTCGTAGGAGAAGTCGACGTGCCCCGGCGTGTCGATCAGGTTCAGGTTGTAGACCTTGCCGTCACGCGCCTTGTAGGTGAGCGCAGCGGTCTGCGCCTTGATGGTGATGCCGCGCTCGCGCTCGAGATCCATCGAGTCGAGCACCTGCGATTCCATTTCGCGGTCGGACAAGCCGCCGCACAGCTGGATGATGCGATCGGCGAGCGTCGACTTGCCATGGTCGATGTGCGCAATGATCGAGAAGTTACGAATATGATCCATTCAGTACCGATCAAGCGAAAAAGGCGCGCCCCAACGATTGCGTGGCACGCCTCGTAAACAGATGAAAAACCGGACTATTTTAGCCGAAAAGGGGTCCCACGGGCGAACCATCCGGTGATGTAACGGATGTGTCATGGCGCGACGCAGATGTCCCGCGGCGTGCCGGCCGTTAGTTTCACGCACCGCCCGTCGGAGCCGGCGGTGCGCTCGGTGCGCCAGGACCCAGGCCCAGCGTCGCGCGCACGCGCGCCTCGTCGAGGCGGTAGTGACACAGCTCGATGCCGTCGCAAAGGAGCACCGGCACGAGTTCGTCGTAACGGGCCTGGAGCGCGGGGTCGGAATCGACATCGACGACGTCGAGCCGCGCGCCCGCCGCTGCGACTAGCGGCTCGAGCGCCACGCGCATGTCCTCGCACAGATGACACCACGCGCGCCCGTAGAGCACGAGGTGCGCGCTCGTCCGTTCGAGCGCGCCCGGCGCCGCCGACGCAGACCGCATGGGTGTGCGCATCGGCGTTACTTCTGCCCCGGCGCGCGCGGACGCAACGGCACGAACTGCGTGTTGTCGCCGCGACGCACGAGCACCGCCACCATCTTCTGCGGGTCGAGATGCGCGGTCACCTCCTGGAACTGCTTCGCACTGGTGATATCCGTGTCGCCCACGCGCAGGATGATGTCGCCCTTCTGCAGGCCGGCGCGCTGTGCGGGGCCATCCACCGCGTCCACCATCGCGCCACCCTTGATCTTGAGCTGGGCGAGCTGGTCGGCGGGGATATCGACCACCGCGATACCGAGCGCGTTCAACGCGCGCGGCTTGGGCTCGGGCGCCTTTTTCTGGTCGGCCTTCGCACTCTTGTCGGTCTGCATCTCGGCGATCGTGATCGGCAGATCGCGCGTTGCGCCCTTGCGCCAGACCGTCACGGTCGCCTTGGTGCCCGGCTTCGTGTCGCCGACCATGCGCGGCAGGTCGGTCGCGGCGTCGACGCTCACGCCGTTGAACTTCAGGATGATGTCACCCGGCTGGATGCCCGCCTTGTCGGCCGGGCCGCCCGGCTCGACGCTGGAGACGAGCGCGCCTTGCGCCTTGGGCAAACCGAGCGAGTCGGCCACGTCCTTCGTCACCTCGCCGATGGCCACGGCAATGCGGCCGCGCGTGACCTTGCCCGTGGACTTGAGCTGATCCGCCACGCGCATCGCCTCGTCGATCGGAATCGCGAACGAGATGCCCATGAAACCACCGGTGCGGCTATAGATCTGCGAGTTGATGCCGATCACCTCGCCCTGCATGTTGATGAGCGGACCGCCCGAGTTGCCGGGATTCACGGCCACATCGGTCTGGATGAACGGCAAATAGTCGCCCGTGTCGCGCCCTTTCGCGCTCACGATGCCCGCCGTCACGGTGTTCTCGAGGCCGAACGGCGAACCGATCGCCACGACCCACTCGCCCACGCGCACCTTGTTCGAATCGCCCATCGTCACGGCCGGCAGATTCGCGGCCTGGATCTTCACGACGGCAACGTCGGTGCGGTCGTCCACGCCGATCAGCTTGGCCTTGAATTCGCGCTTGTCGGTGAGCGTCACGTAGATGCTGTCCGCGTCGTCGACCACGTGCGCGTTGGTCATCACGTAGCCGTCGCTCGAGAGGATGAAACCCGAGCCGACGCCGCTATTCTGTTCGGTGTCGTTGCCGCTGTCCGGGCCGGAGTCCGAACCGCCACCCTGACTTCCGCCCTGGCTGCCACCCTGGCCGCCGCCCTGCCCACCCTGCGGCCCTTGCGGGAGCGGGATGCCAAAGAAGCGGCGGAAGAATTCCGACATGTCGCCTTGATCCATGCCCGGTGGCAGGCCGCGCTGAGCTGAGGAGACACGCGTGGTGGTGCGGATATTGACGACCGACGGCCCCACTTTGTCCACGAGGTCGGCGAAGTCGGGCAGGTTGGCAGCCGGCGCCGCCGATGCCACATGCGGTGCGAACGGCAGGCACGCCGCCACGACCGCGGCCGCGAAGAATTTGCGCAGCGGGAGAATCGTCATATCGAAGTCAGCCGAAGGAAGGAGTTACCTGGGAGCCTTGTATTCTATGGCAGACGCGAACTGCTGCAACGTGGTCTGGGGCACTTCGCCAAGCAACGTGATGAAGTAATCGCCGCTGCGCTTCACGAGCACGTGGGTCGCGCCACTGCTGCCCGAGCCTTCCTTGCGACTGTTGTTCTTGACCGGCTCGATAAACACGGAGAGTGTGGACAGTCCGTCGGAGAATACGGCCTGATCGACCGGGATGGGCGGATCGCTCGCGTCGCGCGCCGCCATCGGCCGACGCACTTCGCGAATCTTCTGGAACCCCGGTGCGGCCTGGCCAAACGACCAGCCCTGCGCTTCGATGTCGACCGGCTGGAGCGGCGGGCGCACCACGTTCCAGCCCTCGATATTGCGCATACCGTTCACGATAGGCGTCTTGTCGACCGGACCGCCGATGCGCACCTGCGTGAACGCGAGCTGCTGGAGCACCTGGCCGTTCGACGGGTCGAGCATCTGCGAACGCAGCAGCAGACCGGTTTTCGCGTCCGCCCACAGCTTGTAGGCAAAGCGGAAATTGTCCTTCGGGTCTAGCTGGATCACCTGGCTGTCGAGGCCCGCCACCCGGTCGTTGCCGAGCATCTTCGGCTCGTAGACGCCCAGCACCTGGTCGCCGCTCGTGGAAAGCAGCGCCGGGAAAGCGTCCTTGTTCTGGCGCTTTTCGACGACGAGCAGCTTGCGCTCGGGCACGAAGGTATAGAGATCGTCGTTGTGGCGCAGCATCGTGCGCGGCTTGCCGTCGAGGCTTTCGAGCTTTTCGAACTCGCCATCCTGCTTCGAGGCGTAGTGCGTGATGCGCGAGGACTGCACGAACTCGCCGCGCTGGTAGACGAAGGTGCCTTCGTAATTTTGCTGCTGGGCGGCCTGCTGGATGCGGTCGAGCAGCTGTGCCGCGCCCTGGCGCGCGGCGGCATCGGCCGCGGACGCGCCTTGCGCGTGGGCACGCGGGGCGACAGACAGTGCGGTGAACATCACGGCTGCACAGCAAAGGAATGCCGGCAACCGCCCCCAGATTGTCTTTTTATTCAACCGCAATGTCTGCATCAAACTTATTGGCCTTGCGTGGTAAGAGCGGCTGAGCGGACGTACGGCATGGAGTCCGACATGACCGGTTGCTGCGCGAACTGCTGGTGCGCCTGCAGATATTCGTCGAGCCGCGCGTCGCGGATGATGTTACCGTCCTGACCGCCCGCGACAGGCGCTGGCGTGGTGTTCATCGCCACGCGCTGCACGCCGTCGCCCTGCGACTGCACGGCGGCGATTTGCGGCGCGCCGGCCATGCCCACGCCGCGCATTTGCGGCATGACGATCCACGTGAGCGTGGCGGCGGCCGCCGCCACGGCCAGCGACGGCATCACGCGACGGCGCAGCGCCAGAATGCGGCCCACGCGCCCGTTGCGGCCAGCCTGCGCCTGCGGCAGCGCGGCGGGTGCGAGCAGATGCGGCTCCGCTTCGAAGCGCGCCGCGAAACCCGTCATGAAAGCGCGGCTTGCCGCCTGGCTGAGGGCCAGATCGTCAGAACGCAGCACGTCGCCGATCAGGTGGTACTCCGACCAGGCTGCGCGCCCTTCGCCGTCGAGTTCCAGATAATTTCCGTTCAGATGCTCCTGCGCCGACGCTTCACCGTCGACGAAGGCGGACAGACGCTCGCCGCGCGAGCTTGATACCGATTGCATCGAGACCGAACCCATGATGCTCCCCATTCCCTAACAGACGTCCCTTTGACACCAACTCATTCTGGTGAATCGCGTCGCCGCCCGGGGCGAAGCTGGTGCTTCTTCTTACCAGCGCTTGCCTTCCGGAGTGTCCAGCAGCGGACGCAATTTTGCCGCAATGGCTTCCCGAGCGCGGAAAATTCTCGATCTGACGGTGCCGATCGGGCACCCCATCATCTCGGCGATTTCCTCGTAGCTTAGGCCTTCTATTTCCCGAAGCGTAATGGCGGTGCGCAGCTCTTCCGGTAAAACCGCCATCGCAGCATTGACCGTCTGTGCGATCTGCTTGCTCATCAACATCGACTCGGGCGTATTGATATCCCTTAGTTGATCGGCGTCCGAGAAAGTTTCCGCTTCTTCAGCATCTGCCTCGGTAGAAGTCGGCGCGCGTCTTCCCTGGGTCGCAAGGTAGTTCTTCGCCGTATTGACAGCAATCCGGTACAACCACGTATAGAAAGCCGATTCGCCACGAAACTGCGGTAGTGCGCGGTAAGCCTTGATAAAGGCGTCCTGGGCCACGTCCTCGACCTCGGCGGGGTCCCGCACGAGGCGCGAGATCAGCCGGATGATCTTGCGGTGGTATTTCGAGACCAGGAGCTCGAACGCGGCCTTGTCGCCTTTTTGCACGCGCTCGACCAGAACCTGATCAATTTCTTTTTCGCTCACCTGAAAAATCCGTTAGCACATGAAGTAGACGTGGGGGCACCATTGTAGCGTCCTCGCCACGGTCTCACGTTACGTGAGTAACAGCGGTTACAAGCTTTACAGCGAAAGGAAGCTCAGCGACCGGCCGCGCTGCGCGCGCGCACGGCGAGTGTGCGGAAGGCTTCTGCCGGAATGGCGTCGGCGGCGACGAGAATCGTCGTGCGGCGTGCGCCCTGCTCCACGACGAGCGCGAGCAGCCATGCGCCCCATTGCGACGCGCCCGCAAGGCGCCCGGCCGCGAGGCAGGCGCCATCGCGCGACCACGCCACCAGAAAATCTGACCCGATTTCGAGGAAGGCCGGTTGCTTGCGTCGCCACGCCGCAGCCGCGAGGCCGCCGGTCGCGAGGAACGCCAGCGTGACCGGCAAGGCTTGCCAGGCGCCGAACCAGGGGACGAGCGTCGTGTAGACGGCGGTCGCGGCCACGCCCAAACCCGCGGCAACGAGCAGTTGCAGCGCACGCGATGGACGCAGGGAAAGAAGCGGCGCGCCCGCGCGCCGCGAGGGGAAAGCAGGAGGAACGCGGCCGGCCGAAGCATTCGGCGCGGCCGCTGTCTCGTCGTGCGGGATCAAGCGTGACGCTTGAAGACGAGCGTGCCGTTGGTGCCGCCGAACCCGAACGAGTTCTTCAGCGCGATGTCGATCTTCATGTCCCGCGCGGTGTTCGCGCAGTAGTCCAGGTCGCATGCCGGATCCTGGTTGAAGATGTTGATCGTCGGCGGCGACACCTGGTTGTGCACGGCCAGTACCGTGAACACCGACTCGAGGCCGCCCGCGCCACCCAGGAGGTGGCCCGTCATCGACTTGGTCGAGTTCACGACGATGTCCTTCGCGTGGTCGCCAAAAGCGCGCTTGATCGCCGTGGTTTCCGCGAGGTCGCCGAGCGGCGTCGACGTGCCGTGCGCGCTCAGCCAGTTCACTTCGCTGGTGTTGACGCCCGCGTTCTTCATCGCGGCGATCATGCAGCGGCGCGCACCGTCGCCGTCTTCCAGCGGCGCGGTCATGTGATACGCATCGCCGCTCATGCCGTAGCCGCCGATTTCCGCATAAATCTTCGCGCCGCGCGCCTTCGCGTGTTCGTACTCTTCGAGCACCATCACGCCCGCGCCTTCGCCGAGCACGAAGCCGTCACGGTCCTTGTCCCACGGACGGCTGGCCGTCGCCGGATCGTCGTTGCGCTGCGAGAGCGCGCGCGCCGCCGCGAAGCCGCCGATGCCGAGTGGCGAGACGGTCGATTCCGCGCCGCCCGCGATCATCACGTCGCAGTCGCCGTATTCGATCAGACGCGACGCTTCGCCGATGCAGTGCAGGCCGGTCGTGCAGGCCGTGACCATCGCCAGATTCGGGCCCTTGAGGCCGTACTTGATCGACAGATGGCCCGAGATCATGTTGATGATCGAGGCCGGCACGAAGAACGGCGAGATGCGGCGCGGGCCGCGGTTGAGCAGTTCGGTTTGCGTGACTTCGATCATCGGCAGGCCGCCGATGCCCGAGCCGACGTTCACGCCGATCCGCTCCGCGTTCGCTTCGGTGACTTCGAGACCGCTGTCCTGGATCGCCTGCATGCCCGCCGCGATGCCGTAATGGATGAACGTATCCATATGGCGCGCTTCTTTCGCCGGCATGTAGTCTTCGACGTTGAAGCCCTTCACTTCGCCGGCAAAGCGGGTCGAGAAGTTCGTCGCGTCGAACTTCGTGATGTTGGCGATGCCGGACTTCCCGGCGACCAGATTGGCCCAGCCGTCGGCAACATTATTGCCAACAGGCGAAATCAGCCCCAGGCCTGTAACAACAACTCGACGACGGCTCACGGTAACCCCTTATCCATAGATGACAAAAACAAAAGCCACAGAGGCCACAGGAAATGCTCCTGTGAGCCCTGTGGCTAGTTGACCGGCAGATGCCCCGCAGCGAGTGCGGCAGGCGTATGCGGTTTCACGGGCGAGCGTCCTCGCGGGCCGCCAGCGCATGCGCGGCGCGGCCCAGGCGGGAATCTGGCGCTTAGGCCTTGACGTTCGCGCGAGCGTAGTCGATCGCTTGCTGAACCGTCGTGATCTTCTCGGCTTCCTCGTCCGGGATTTCCATGCCGAACTCGTCTTCGAGAGCCATGACCAGTTCGACGGTGTCGAGCGAGTCGGCGCCCAGATCGTTCACGAACGAAGCTTCGTTCTTGATTTCAGCTTCGGCGACGCCCAGTTGCTCGGCGACGATCTTCTTGACGCGCTGTTCGATGTTGTCCATTACCCCTCCAAGGGAAAAAAGTTAGCTCATGAGTGCGAGTGCGCGCATTTTATCAGGTTTGACCTGGCTGAAAAGCGGCGCTCAAGGTTCCGGAAGGCTATCCGCGACGGCGCTTGGGCAATGTTTTGCATCAAGCGCATCAAGGCGCGGATAGTACCTGAATCCGGTTAAGACATATACATGCCGCCGTTCACGTGCAACGTCGTGCCCGTGATGTAGGCTGCCTGCGGCGACGCGAGGAACGCGACCGCATGCGCGATGTCGTCCGGGCTGCCGAGGCGGCCCAGCGGAATCTGCTGCTTGAGCGCGGCTTGCTGCTCCGCCGGCAGGTCCTTCGTCATATCGGTGTCGATGAAACCGGGCGCGACGCAGTTCACAGTGATGCCGCGGCTGCCGATCTCGCGTGCGAGCGCGCGCGTCATGCCCGCCACGCCGGCCTTGGCGGCGGCGTAGTTGGCCTGGCCCGGGTTGCCCGACGAGCCCACCACCGAGGTGATGTTGATGATGCGGCCCATGCGCGCCTTCATCATCGGGCGCAGCACGGCGCGAGAGAGACGGAACACCGACTTCAGGTTGGTGTCGATGACCGAGTCCCACTCGTCGTCCTTCATGCGCATCGCCAGGTTGTCCTGCGTGATGCCCGCGTTATTAACGAGGATCGCAAGACCGCCGAATTCCTTGACCGTTGCGTCGATCAGCGCTTCCGCCGCTGCGGCGTCGTTCACGTTGAGCACCGCGCCGCGGCCCTTCAGGCCCGCCGCTTCGAAAGCGGCCGAGATGGCCTGCGCGCCGGCTTCGCTCGTTGCCGTACCGATCACTGTCGCGCCCTGGCGCGCCAGTTCCAGCGCGATCGCGCGGCCGATGCCGCGGGTGGCGCCGGTCACGATCGCGGCTTGATTGTCGAGAGTCTTTTCCATCGTTTGAATCCGTTAGCGGTGGTGGCGTAGGCGCTCAGGCCTTCAGAAGCGCGAGCGCTTCGTCGAGCGACTTCGGATCGAGCACCGAGGCCCCGACCAGATTGCCGTCGATACGCCTGGTGAGGCCCGCAAGCACCTTGCCCGGACCGCATTCGACCACGTGCGTCGCGCCGTGCGCCGCGATGGCCTGCACGCATTCGACCCAGCGCACGGCGCCCGCGGCCTGGCGCACGAGCGCGTCGCGGATCTTCGCGGGGTCGGTTTCGAATGCCACGTCGACGTTGTTCACCACGGGAATCTGCGGCGCGTTCAGCGTGACGTTCGCGAGATAGTCGCGCAGCTGATCCGAGGCGGGCTTGAGCAGCGACGAGTGGAACGGGGCCGAAACCGGCAGCGACAGCGCGCGCTTGGCGCCCTTCGCCTTGGCGATTTCGCAGGCCTTCTCGACCGCGCCCTTGTGGCCCGCGATCACGACTTGCGCCGGCGCGTTGAAGTTCACGGCTTCGACCACGCCGCCGCTAGCCGTAGCGGCTTCCACGCAGACTGCTCGCACGGTGTCGTCGTCGAGACCGAGCACGGCGGCCATGCCGCCCTCGCCCACCGGCACCGCGCTCTGCATTGCCTGCGCGCGAAAGCGCACGAGCGGCACGGCGTCGCGGAATGCGAGCACGCCGGCGGCGACGAGCGCCGTATATTCGCCGAGGCTGTGGCCTGCGACGATGGCAGGCAGAGGACCGCCCGCCTGCTGCCATGCGCGATAGACGGCGTAGGCGGCGGTGAGCATGACCGGCTGGGTGTTGGTGGTGAGATTGAGTTCTTCGGCGGGGCCTTCGGCGATCAGTTTGCCGAGGTCCTGGCCCAGCGCGTCGGACGCTTCTTGCAGCGTCTCGCGCACGACGGCGTTATCGGCGAAGGCGTCGAGCATGCCGACGGCCTGCGAGCCTTGTCCGGGAAAAACGAACGCGAAATTCATAACGTCCCCAAATTCGATCAATACGGGTGGGCAATGCGCTCGGATGAACCGCCGCCGGCTGCGCACGACGTGCACGTCGTACGCCAGGACCGGCTGCGGGAGCGCGAGAGCCCGCTCAGGATGCTTAGAAGCGGATGACGGAGGCGCCCCAGGTGAAGCCGCCGCCGACGCCTTCGATCAGCACGTTATGGCCGCGCTTGATGCGGCCGTCGCGCACCGCGACATCGAAAGCGAGCGGAATCGAGGCCGCCGAGGTGTTGCCATGCTCGCCGACGGTCACCACCATGCGCTCGGCGGGCAGGCCGAGCTTGCGGCAGGTGCCCTGCATGATGCGGATGTTGGCCTGGTGCGGAATCAGCCAGTCGACCTGGTCGGCGGTCAGCTGCGCCTTGTCGAGCGCCTCGATCGCGACCTTTTCGAGCACGTTCACGGCCAGCTTGAACACGGCCTGGCCGTCCATGTGCAGGAACGCGTTGCCCGCGATCACGCCGCCGTGCACGTTGCCTGGCGTGCACAGGATGTGCGCGTAGCTGCCGTCGGCGTGCAGCGCGCTCGAAAGCACGCCCGGTTCGCTCGACGCCTGCATCACGATCGCGCCTGCGCCGTCGCCGAACAGCACGCAGGTGGTGCGATCGCTGAAATCGAGAATACGCGAGAAGGTTTCCGCGCCGACCACGAGCGCCGTGCGATGCTGGCCGCTACGGATCAGGCTGTCGGCCACCGAAACGGCGTACGCGAAGCCCGAGCACACGGCCTGCACGTCGAACGCCGCGCCGTGATTGCGGATGCCGAGCTTGTTCTGCAAGAGGCAGGCCGTGCTCGGAAAGACGAAATCGGGCGTGGAAGTGGCGACGATGATGAGGTCGATCGACTGCGGATCGACGTCGGCGGCCGCGATCGCACGCTGCGACGCCGCAAGCGCGAGATCGCTCGTCGTGACGTCGGGGGCGGCGAAGTGGCGCGCGTGAATGCCCGTGCGGGCCACGATCCACTCGTCGCTTGTCTCGACGCCTTTCGCGGCGAGCCGTTCGGCCAGTTCCTGGTTGGTGACGCGATCAGGCGGAAGGTAGCTGCCCGTGCCGATCACGCGGGAATAGAGAGTCGATTGAGCCATTATGCCTTCGAGGATGATGCGGCGCCGGGCGGTACTTCGCCCGCTGCCTGGCTGGGCGCATTGGTAGCCTGCCCCGCCTGCGCGGCTTGCACGTTCTGGGCGCCGCCGGGCTCGTCTGCCGCCTGTTCGAGCGAACCGGCGTTTTCTTCCATGGCGTGCGCGAGGCGCTCCAGCACACCATTTTTGACGGCATCATACCCGCGATTGATCGCACACTCAAACGCGTAGGCATCGGCCGAGCCGTGGCTCTTGATGACGAGGCTCTTCAAGCCGAGCAGCGCCGCGCCGTTGTACTGGCGATGGTCGACACGCTTCTTGAATCGCATGAGCACGGGCAGCGCGGCAATCGCCATGAGCTTGGTGAGCCACGAGCGACCGAACTCTTCCTTGATCATGTCGTTGAGCATCTGCGCGAGGCCCTCCGACGTCTTGAGCGCGACATTCCCAACGAAACCGTCACAGACGATGACGTCGACGGTGCCCTTGTAAATGTCGTTGCCTTCGACGTTGCCGCGGAAGTTCAGCGTGCTCGCACGCAGGAGCTCGCCCGCGCGCTTGATGGTGTCGTTGCCCTTGATGACTTCTTCGCCGATATTCAGGAGCCCGATGGTTGGGCGATCCTTGCCCTCGAGCGCCGCGACGAGCGCGTGGCCCATCTCCGCGAACTGCAGCAGGTGCTGCGGTTCGCAGTCGACGTTCGCGCCGAGGTCGAGCATCGTCGTGTAACCACGCGGGTTCGGCAGCGCGAAGGCGATAGCCGGGCGTTCGATGCCGGGCAACGTCTTGAGCACGTAGCGCGACACGGCCATCAGCGCGCCGGTGTTGCCGGCCGAAATGCAGGCTTGCGCCTCGCCCTCTTTCACGCGATTGAGCGCGACGCGCATCGACGAGTCTTTTTTCTTGCGCAGGGCGACTTCGACCGGATCGTCCATTTCGACGACCTCGGTGGCGGGCACGACGGTAAGCGCGGGATGGTCCGACGCCTTCAGCTTCTTCAACTGGGCGCGAACCGCCGACTCGACGCCCACGAGCATGAGATGCGCGTCGGGGTGCGAGCGGACGAAATGGACTGCGGCAGGCACCGTCACAGACGGGCCGTGGTCGCCTCCCATGCAATCTATCGTGAGCGTAACAGTCATGGAATGCGACGGATTTCAGGCACAAAAAAGCGGCAGTTTAATGCCGCCTTTTTTGCCGAGCCGAAATATGGTCAAGCGAACGGAATCGTCAGATGCGGCGCCAGGTCGTCAATACTGCGCGACACTGCACCGCACGCTGAAACGATTAGTCGTTCTTGGTCTTGACGACTTTCTTGCCGCGGTAGTAGCCGTTCGGGCTGATGTGGTGACGCAGATGCACTTCACCCGTGCTCGGCTCGACGGCCAGCGGCGCGCCCGTGAGGAAATCGTGCGAGCGGTGCATACCGCGCTTCGACGGCGACTTCTTGTTTTGTTGAACTGCCATGATAACTCCTGAAAATTTTCCGAATTCTAACACAGCCCGATCCGGCCGCCGCCACCCTTGGGGGATGGCCGGACTCCGGGCTCAGGCCCACGCGTCTGGTACTGCCTGCCCCGCACAGCCGCCCAAGGCTTACCTTAGTGCTTGCTGCCAGGACCGTCCTTCTTGAGCGATTCGAGCGCCGCAAACGGGTTGACGCGCTCTTCCGGCTCGATTTCCTGCTCCGGCACGTCGTCCACGGAATCCACTCCCTCCGCGCCGTCGGGACCCGAGGCGAGGCTTTCGTGAATTTCCGGACAGACTTCGTGCTTCGGCACCAGCGGCAGCGCGAGCAACAGCTCCTCTTCGATCAAGTCGACGAGATCGAAATGGCGCGAGCCCACGATCACTTCGACTTCATCGTCGTCGAGCGGAAACTCGTCCGCCTCTTCTTCCGTCTGGACGATACGGAAGGTCGCATCCGCATTGAATGCCTGCTCGTACGGAGCGAGGCACCGCTGGCACGTGAGCCACGCGCCACCGTGAACAGCAAGCCGCAGGTATGGCTGCGGCCCTTCGGTGCCGTTGTCCTGCAATTCCTGCTGGATAAAGCCCGCAGCCTGCCAGGTGAACGCGGTGTCGCGATCTGGCGCCTCGGCCGGGACTTCGTTTAACATGCGCGGCAGTTGCGAGACGCGCACGACACCTGCCGCCTCGCGCTCGCTGCGCGCGAATTCGAAGATATCGAAGTCGCGCGGATTCAGTTCAGCGCCAGCAGGCTTACCAGAATGTTCGGTCATGTGCGCTCTCCTGCTTCAAGGCTTAGGGCGGGGCAAGCGATGCGCGAAAAGCCGCCAGCGGCTCGCAGCAATCCAGCCTGGACCGGCCCGCACTGGTCTGCATCGACCTGCGTTTGCCTATATTTGCCATCGACACGCTGCTGCCGGCAAGGTCTTTCGAGCCGTGACACCGCAAAATTCAGGCGCCCGCACAAGACGTACGACGAGAGCATACCGATGAAAAGCCCAAAATCATATCGCCTTTATCTTTGTGAGTCAAACACTTAAGCTCGCATACGCAAGTGTCTGTGCGAGCGCGGTTTTCGGGAGCCTCTGACGACGTTTTACGGGAAATCTGCCCCCGTTTTCGAGGCGGAATCCACCCGGAAATCGCCAAAGCACAGCCGTCCTTTCTCCAGCCACATTCGCAGCCGCCTTCATACTCCGATCGAACATGCAGGATTCTCCCTCGCAGGCCCCGCGCACGGGCCGCCCCGCCCTCATCCTCGCCTCCAGCTCGCGCTACCGGCGCGAGTTGCTCGAACGTCTGCGCATTCCGTTCGACACAGCCGTGCCCGCCGTCGACGAAACGCCGCACCCTGGCGAAACGCCCGAAGCGACGGCGCTGCGCCTCGCTGCCGCAAAGGCCCGCGCCGTGGCCGCCGCCCTGCCCGCCGGCGCCGCGCGCACGCTCGTGATCGGCTCCGACCAGGTCGCCACCTTCGATGGCCGCCAGATCGGCAAGCCCGGCACGCACGAACGCGCGCTCGAGCAGCTGCAGGCCATGCGCGGCCGCGAAGTGTTGTTCCATAGTGCCCTGAGCGTGCTCGACACCGCCACTGGCCAAACGGATACCGTCGATGTCGTCACGAAGGTGCGCTTTCGCGACCTGCCCGACGCCGCACTCGACGCCTATCTGCGCGCCGAAACGCCATACGACTGCGCGGGCAGCGCGAAATCGGAAGGACTTGGCATCGCGCTGCTCGAAGCGATCGAATCGGATGACCCCACCGCCCTGATCGGCCTGCCGCTCATCGCGCTCACGCGCATGCTGCTTGCCGCGGGCTATCCGTTGCTGGAGACGCAAGCATGAGCCTCGGCACTCTCTATCTGATCCCCAACACGCTGGGCGAAGGCGACGATGCCGCGCTCAACGCCGTCCTGCCCACGCCCGTGCGCGAACGCGCGGGCGCGCTCGCCAGTTATATCGGCGAAAACGCGAAGACCACGCGCGCCTTCCTCAAACGCGTGGGCACGACACGCCCGATCCAGGAAATCGAGATCCGCGAACTCAATGTCAACACGCCCGCCGGCGAGGTCGAGAAGCTGCTCGCACCGCTGCTTGCGGGCATCGACACGGGGCTCGTCTCCGAGGCGGGCGTGCCCGCCGTCGCCGATCCGGGCGCGCTGCTCGTGCGGCGGGCGCACGAGCGCGGCATCAAGGTCGTGCCGCTCGTGGGCCCGAGCTCGATCCTGCTCGCGTTGATGGCGTCGGGCCTGAACGGCCAGAGCTTCGCGTTTCACGGCTACCTGCCCGTCGACGCGAACGAGCGCGTGAAAAAGCTGCGCGATCTGGAGCAGATCTCGCGCAAGATCAAGCAGACGCAGATCTTCATCGAGACGCCCTATCGCAACCGCACACTGCTCGACGCGCTGCTCGCGACCTGCGCGCCCTCCACGCTCGTGTGCGTCGCCGCCGATCTCACGCTGCCCACCGAGACGATCGTGAGCCGCGCCGTGTCCGACTGGAAGAAGAAGCCCGCACCCGAATTGCAGAAGCGGCCGGCGATTTTCCTGCTGCTCGCGCACTGAACGCATCGGCGCGCAAAAACGAATCGGCCGCTGCGCAACCATCGCGCAGCGGCCGATTTTTCTCGAGGACGACCGGAAACTAAAGCGTCGCCGCCGCTCAGTGCACCGATACCTTGCCGCCCATCAGCAGCGAATGCACAGCCGCCGAGCCGATGTTCGCGCCCACGCGCTTCGCCACGCGATCGGTGAGGCTCTGCTTGACCGTGTAATCGACGACGTCCGGCGCCTTGATGACCTCGCGCGCCACGTAATCGGTGTCACCGTAGCCGTCCGCGAGACCGAGCTCCACGCTCTTCTGCCCGGTCCAGAACAGGCCCGTGAAGATATCCGGCGAGTCCTTCAGGCGCTTGCCGCGGCCGGCCTTCACGGCGTCGATGAACTGCTGGTGAATCTGGTCGAGCATCTCCTGGGCGTGCGCGTCCATTTTCGGCGTATCGGGCGAGAAGGGATCGAAGAAGCCCTTGTTTTCGCCGGAGGTGCGCAGGCGCCGCTGGACGCCGAGCTTGTCCATGAGACCAGTGAAGCCGAATCCGTCCATCAGCACACCGATCGAACCCACGATGCTCGCCTTGTTGACGTAGATCTTGTCGGCCGCCGCCGCGACGTAATACCCGCCCGAAGCGCACATGTCGCCCACCACCACGTACAGCGGGATGGCCGGGTACTTGGTGCGCAGACGATGGATCTCGTCGTTGATGATGCCGGCCTGCACCGGGCTGCCGCCGGGGCTGTCGATATGCAGGATCACGCCCGCGGTGCCGTCGTCGTCGAAGGCGCTGTCCAGCGCGCTGATGATGTCGTCGGCGTTCGCCGGGGTGTCGGAGCCGATTTCGCCGTCGAGCGAAACGAGCGCCGTGTGGCGCCCCTCACTCTCCACGCGCGCACCCGAAAGATCGAGGATCGCCCACGCGATCACTACGAACACGGCGAGAAACGCGAAGCGAAAGAAGATGCGCCAGCGCCGCGCCGCGCGCTGCTCGGTGATGGCCGCGAGCGCGATGCGTTCGAGCGCCTCGCGCTCCCAGCCAGGCGCGGGCGCGCCGCGGTCTGACGAAGCCGCGCGAGGCGCTTCGTTCGAATCAGGGGTCGGATTGTCGGACATGCGAGCGGGTTACGTTCGAAAAGGTCGAAAGGGTCGAAAATCAGGAATCAGGTTGGGGTCGGACGCAAAGCGTCGTCCGGCAGCCAGAATACCGCACGCCCTTCGGGCGTGTCGCGTTCCTCGACTTGCACGGGGCGCAAACGCCCGCCGCGGCATGGGCCGCCCACGCACTTGCCCGTGTCGGGCTGGTAGATCGCGCCGTGCGTGGCGCACATCAGATAGAGCCCCGACGACTCGAAGAACTGGCCCTCGACCCAGTCGAGCTCCATCGGCACGTGCGCGCAGCGGTTCAGGTAGCCGTACACCTCTCCGCCGTAGCGCACGAAGAACACCACGGCCTCGCCGCCCGCGTAGGTCGCGTTCATGCGCCGCCCCTCGCCACCCTCGGCGAGTTCTTCGGCCGCGCAGACGCGCACCGGCGCGAGCGTTGCTGCCTCGGGCGCCGTGCTCATGCGTTCTCCCGCAGCCAGCCCGCGAGCGCGGCCACGTCCGGCGCGACGAAGCGCGGCTCGAGCTTTTCGAGCGCGCCGGACGCATGCGCGCCATACGCCACGCCGATGCCCGCCGCGCCCGCGTTGATCGCCATCTGCAGATCGTGCGTCGTGTCGCCGATCATCACCGTGCGGCCCAGATCCTGCCCCAGTTCGCGCGTGAGCTCCTGAAGCATGGCCGGATGCGGCTTCGAGAAGGTTTCGTCGGCGCAGCGGGTGCCGTCGAAGAGGCTCGTGAGCCGCGAATCCGCCAGCGCGCGGTTCAGCCCCACGCGGCTCTTGCCCGTCGCCACGGCGAGCAGGTAGCCGGTGTCGCGCAGTTCCGTGAGCATCTCGCGCACGCCTGCGAACAGCTCGGTCTGCTGGTCCTTGAGCAAATAATGGATGCGATAGCGCTCGACGAGCCGCGGGTAGTCGGCTGGATCGAGCGTCGGCGCGGCTATCTGCAGCGCCTCGCGCAAGCCCAGGCCGATCACGTAGCTCGCCGCCTCGTCGCCGGGCACGGGCAGGCCGAGATCGCGGCACGCCGCCTGGATGCTGCGCGTGATATGGGCGGTCGAGTCCATCAGGGTGCCGTCCCAGTCGAACACAATCAGGTCAAATAACTCTCGAGCCATGCAGGACTTCTCCAAACGCTGTCAGATTCGGTGTCATTCGGGGCGGCCCGCGCCAGGTCCGGCGCCGTCAGGTCGGGCCGCGTCGGTTGCCGCGCCTTCCTCGCGCTGCGCGCGCAGCGCGTCGACGAAGCCGCGGCAATCCGCCGGCAGCGGCGCCTCGAACTGCAACGGGACGCCCGTAATCGGGTGGGCGAGCTTCAGCCGGTGCGCATGCAGAAACATCCGCTTGATGCCCGGCCGCGCGCCCGTGCGCGCGAGCTCCTTGTTGAGCGCGAAGTCGCCGTACTTGGCGTCGCCGACGATCGGCAGGCCGAGGTGAGCGAGGTGCACGCGGATCTGGTGCGTGCGGCCCGTCTTCAGCTCGGCTTCGAGAAGCGCGTAACCCGGCCAGCGCTCGACGAGATTGAACACCGTGTGCGAGGGCATGCCGTCCGGCTGCACGCGCACGCGGCGCTCGCCTTCCGGGGTCAGATACTTGTGAAGCGGCTCCTTCACGGCGCGCCGACGGCCCCAGTCGCTCGCCCATTCGCCGTGGACGCAGGCGTAGTAGCGCTTGTCGGTCTGGTTATCGCGCATCTGCGCATGCAGGCCCACGAGCGCGGCGCGCTTCTTGGCGAGCATCAGCACGCCCGACGTTTCGCGGTCGAGCCGGTGGACCAGCTCGAGAAACTTGCCCTGCGGGCGCGCCTCACGCAACTGCTCGATCACGCCGAACGCCACGCCGCTGCCGCCGTGCACAGCCACGCCGGCGGGCTTGTCGATGACGAGCAGCGCGTCGTCCTCGTAGATGACGGGAAACTGGGCCGCCGGCACGGGCGCGGCGCCGGCCGGCGCGCTCGACTGCGACGTGCGGATGGGCGGCACGCGGACGATGTCGCCTTCTGCGAGCCGATACTGTGCATCGATTCGCCCCTTATTTACGCGCACTTCCCCGCTGCGCAAAATGCGATAGATGTGGCTTTTCGGCACGCCCTTACAGACGCGCAGGAGAAAATTGTCGATGCGCTGACCGGCCGCGCCCTCGTCGATTTCGACGAACGAAACCTGGTCGCTTGCGACCTGATTCTGGGATGTTTTGCCTAACCCTTTCATTCTGAATATAATTTGCCCAGCGCCGACGCAACGGTAGGCCGAATGGCCCAGGCCAAACGGCCAAATGTTCTGCGAACCACCCAATGGACACCCCAAGGGGGTTATCCTGGACTTGGACCACGCGGCGAGCGCAGGCTGCAAGCGATAAACGGTTATTTTACTTGCGCCCGGGGCTGGTTGCTCACCCTGTTTGATGAGAAGCAACGAGTTGCACGCACGGATCACCACTCCGGCAGGGACGGCGCCCACAGGCACGTTCGGTCAGGAGCGGCTCCGACGGTAACGGAACATTGGTATAAAGAATTTATCCGGCGCGTCCCGCCGCGCGGTCGAAGTGACCGCCGCAGGAGGCGCTGGTGGCGAAAATACGGCGAGCGCCCGAAGCGTCCCGGCAATGTGCGGGACACGGCGACGTCAAAAGTGGCGAGACACCCCGAGGGGGAAGACGGGCGTTCCTGAAAAGCTTCCCGTGCGCGGCCCTGATTGAATTTTGAGGCCGCGAACCTGATCCAGTCGCAAGCGCGCGCGGTTCGCCGCTGCGGCAAGCGTCTGTCACGGCCAGTGCGATGGGCTCAACCATCGGCACGATCATGGCCACGGCAGGCAGGTGGATTGGAAGCGCAGGAAAACGTTGACGTCGCGAACCCGCGGCATGTCTCTTCGCTTCTTGAAAACGTATTTCGCATGTGCCCACGCGGCCCCGTCCACGGCAACGCAACGCCGGACCGGCGCCCAGAAAAGGCAATTCTCCCCGCCATCGTTCCCGCTCCAGCGTGCTTGTGACAACACAATAAGGCGCGGCTCGCCGCTGCCCGCACCGTGCTGCCTGGCGTCGCCGCCGCGCACCGTGCGGCTTGCGCGCGAACGCACTGGAGTCGTTCAATGAAACGAATGCTGTTCAACGCGACACAGCAGGAAGAACTGCGTGTCGCCATCGTCGATGGACAAAAGCTCATCGACATCGACATCGAAACCGCCGGGCGCGAACAGCGCAAAGGCAACATCTACAAGGGGATCGTCACCCGTATCGAGCCTTCGCTCGAAGCGTGCTTTGTCAACTACGGCGAAGACCGCCACGGCTTCCTGCCGTTCAAGGAAGTCGCCCGCCAGTACTTCCGCGAAGGCATCGACATGCGCGGCGCGCGCATTCAGGACGCCCTCAAGGAAGGCCAGGAGCTGATCGTCCAGGTCGAGAAGGAAGAGCGCGGCAACAAGGGCGCCGCCCTCACCACGTTCATCTCGCTCGCCGGCCGCTACCTCGTCCTCATGCCGAACAACCCGCGCGGCGGCGGCGTCTCGCGCCGCATCGAGGGCGACGACCGTCAGGAACTGCGCGAAACCATGGCGCAGCTGCAACTGCCGGACGGCATGAGCATCATCGCGCGCACGGCCGGCATCGGCCGCTCCGCCGAAGAGCTCCAGTGGGACCTGAACTACCTGCTGCAACTGTGGCGCGCCATCGAAGCCGCGTCGCAGGCCGGCCAGTCCGGTCAGCCCATGCTGATCTACCTGGAATCGAGCCTCGTCATTCGCGCGATCCGCGACTACTTCCAGCCCGACATCGGCGAAATCCTCATCGACACCACCGAGATCTATGACCAGGCGCGCGCCTTCATGGATATCGTGATGCCGGACAATGTCAATAAGGTGAAGCGGTATCACGACGACGTGCCGCTTTTCTCGCGTTTCCAGATCGAGCACCAGATCGAGACGGCGTATTCGCGCACGGTACCGCTGCCCTCGGGCGGCGCGATCGTGATCGACCACACCGAAGCCCTGGTCGCCATCGACGTGAACTCGGCGCGCGCCACCAAGGGCGCCGACATCGAGGAAACCGCCGCGCGCACCAACCTCGAAGCCGCCGACGAAGTGGCGCGCCAGCTGCGTCTGCGCGACCTGGGCGGTCTGATCGTGATCGACTTCATCGACATGGAGTCGGCCAAGAGCCAGCGCGAAGTCGAGCAGCGCCTGAAAGACGCGCTGCGCCACGACCGCGCACGCGTGCAGATGGGCAAGATCTCGCGCTTCGGCCTCATGGAGCTGTCGCGCCAGCGCCTGCGCCCCGCCCTCTCGGAAGGCAGCCACGTGACCTGCCCGCGCTGTAACGGCACGGGTCATATCCGCGATACGGAATCGTCGGCGCTTCAGGTCCTGCGCATCATCCAGGAAGAGGCGATGAAGGAGCACACCGCGGCAATTCATTGCCAGGTGCCGGTCGAAGTGACCGCCTTCCTGCTCAACGAAAAGCGTGCAGAAATCAACAAGATCGAGTCGCGCTTCAAGGTCGGCGTCGTGCTGATCCCGAACAAGCACCTCGAAACGCCGCACTACAAGCTCGAGCGCCTGCGTCACGACGATGCGCGCCTCGACGACCCGCGCGCCTCGTGGAAGATGGCCGAGGAAGCGGCTCGCGAGCTCGAGTCGGAAACCGGCTACAGCAAGCGCACCGCCGAAGCCAAGCCCAAGCAGGAAGCCGCGGTGAAGGGCATCACGCCTGAGCGTCCGGCGCCGAGCGCGCCGGTCAAGCCGGCCGAAACCGCGCCCGTCGCGGCGCAAGTGGCCGTCACGCCTGCGGGCGGCGGCTTCTTTGGCTGGGTCAAGCGCCTCTTTGGCGGCGCACCGGCTGCGGCGCCCGCGCCGGCACCGGTCGCTCAACCCGAAAAGACCGCCCGTCCGACCCGCGAAGCGCGTACCGAGCGCGGTGAAAAGACCGGCAGCGGCGACCGCAATCGCAATCGCCGTTCCGGCGGCCGCGACGCGGCAGGCCGCGGCGAAAGCGCAGCCGGCGCACGTACCGGTCAGCCGGCTGGCCGCCGTGAGGAGCGCGAGCCGCGCGAGCCACGTGAACCGCGCGAAGTACGCGAAGGCCGTGGTGCCCGCGAGCCGCGTGAACCGCGCGAGCCGCGTGAACAACGCGAACCGCGCGAGCAACGTGAACCGCGTGAAACCCGCGAAGGACGCGCCGAGCGCGAACAGCGCATCGAACGCGTCGAGCGCGGTCAGGAACGTAGCGATGTCACGGCGGAAGCCGGCGCCGCACGCGGCGAGCGCCGCGAGCGTGGTGAACGTGGCGAGCGCGGCGAACGCAATGAACCGCGTCGCCGTCAGCAAGCCGAGGCCGCCGAAGCTCAGGAAGCGCGTCTCGATGCCGCGTCGGCAGGCGCCGAAGGCGTCGAAGCGCCTCACACGGAGGAACTGCCCGAAGGCATGGGCGCTGGTGCCGACGAAGAAGGCGCACAGCGTGAAGGCGAAGAACGTCGCCGCCGCCGCCGCGGCCGCCGTGGTGGTCGCCGCGAGCGCGAGACGGATGCAGCAGGCCTGACGCCGGGTGCAGACGCACCGGAAGGCGAAGAGCAAGCCGCACCCGCTCAACCGGCGATCGAGCAGCCCGCCGTTGCCGCGCAAGTGCATGAAGCATCGGCCGTAGAAGCGCACACCGAGGCTCCTGTCGAGACTGTCGTGACCGCACAGCCGGCCGCAATCGTCGCCACCGAAGCCGGGCACGTGCCGGCCGCCGCCGAGACGACTACGCCGGTCGAAACTGTCGCGCCCGCTGCAGAGCAAGCTCCGGCACCGACCGAGCAAGCTCCGGTACCCACCGAAGCCGCACCGGTGAGCGTTGAAACCGCACCGGTAAGCGTTGAAACCACGCACGTGGTCGAGCCGAAGGCCGAGGAACCTGTGGCGCCCGTCGCACCTGTAGCCCCTGAGGCGCCTGCCGCAGCGGACGAACCGGTCGCGCCGGCAGCCCCGGTCGAGCCGGTTCAGGCCGAAACGCAGCCTGTCGTGCGGGAAGACCGCGTCGAAGCACCGCGGACCGAAGAGCCTGTCGCAGCCGCACCCGTCGCTCAACCGGAGCCGGCGCAAGAAGCGGTAGCAGCCGCTCCGGCGGTCGTCGCGATCACCGAGCCGGCCGCACCGCATCCGGCCCCGGTGGCATCCGCGGCACCCACGGCTGCGGCCGCTGCAGACACGCTGCGCCCGATGCTGGAATCGGCGGGGCTCGTCTGGGTCAATACCGACGCCGACAAGCTGCGCGCCGCGCAGCAAGCCGCCGCCCAGCTGGTGAAGCCGGCACGCGCGCCGCGCGAGCGCAAACCGCTGCCGCCGGTCGACAGCGCGCCGATGCAGCAGGTCGAAACCACGCGCCAGCCGTAAGCGCTGCAAGCGCAACTGGCCGCGCGCCGGGCCTCGAGTCCGGCGCCCCCCCGAAAAGCCCGCCCTTCCCGGCGGGCTTTTTTTTGATATATCAGCGTTCTCCCTTGTCTGTCGGCGGCTGCTGGTTCGGCTAAAATTGAGCCAACGCGAGAACGAAGAGACCATGACACGACGCATCATCCCTGTTGCCGACGTTCGATCGCTGCCGCCCGAATTGCCCAGGCCGGCCGCGGGAGCCGTGCGCGCGCCGTCCGGCGCGGTCTTCGACGCGCTCGCCAGACCCCTGCGCGACCTTCGCATCTCGGTCACGGATCGCTGCAATTTCCGCTGCGTGTACTGCATGCCGCGAGCCGTGTTCGACAAGGACTACCCGTTTTTGCCCCATTCCGCGCTGCTTTCGCTCGAAGAAATCGAACGGCTCGCGCGGCTTTTCGTCGCGCATGGCGTCACCAAGATCCGCCTCACGGGTGGTGAGCCGCTGCTGCGCAAGAACATCGAATTCCTGATCGAGCGCCTCGCCGCGCTGCGCACGCCCGCAGGCCAACCGCTCGACATCACGCTCACCACCAATGGCTCGCTGCTTGCCCGCAAGGCGCGCGCCCTGCGCGACGCAGGCCTCACACGCGTGACGGTGAGCCTCGACGCCCTCGACGACGCCCTCTTTCGCCGCATGAACGACGCCGACTTCGCGGTAGCCGACGTGCTCGACGGCATTGCGGCGGCACAAGCCGTGGGGCTCGCGCCGATCAAGGTCAACATGGTCGTCAAGCGCGGCACGAACGACGGCGAGATCGTGCCGCTTGCGCGGCATTTCCGCGGCACGGGGGTGACGCTGCGCTTCATCGAATACATGGACGTCGGTACCTCGAACGGCTGGAACATGGCCGAAGTGTTGCCGTCGGCGGAGGTCGTCGCGCGCATTTCGGAACACTGGCCGCTCGTGTCGCTGGAGCCCCACAGTGCCGCCGAAACGGCGCAACGCTGGGGCTATGCGGACGGCGCGGGCGAGATCGGCGCGATCTCCAGCGTGACGCGCGCGTTCTGCGGCGACTGCACGCGCGCGCGCCTTTCGACCGAAGGCAAGCTGTACCTGTGCCTGTTCGCCTCGATGGGTTACGACCTGCGCGCGCTGTTGCGCAACGGCGCCACCGACGCGGCAATCTCCGGCGCCATCGCGCAGGTGTGGGAAGGCCGCGCCGACCGCTATTCGCAGCTGCGGGGCAGCGCGCAGGCGCCGGCGGCCTCCGACGAGCGCCGCATCGAAATGTCCTATATCGGCGGCTGAGCAGCCCATGACGCCGATGAGCGCCAACGCCATTTCCTCCGCATCGATCACGGGCCTCGTGCTCGCAGGCGGCCGCGGCCAGCGCATGGGCGGCGCGGACAAGGGCTTGCAGATGCTGCACGGCAAACCGCTCGCCGCGCACGTGCTCGCGCGCCTCGCGCCGCAGGTCGGCGCCCTCTCGATCAGCGCGAACCGCAACGGCAACGCTTACGCGGCACTCGGCGCACCATGGCGAGCGAGCGTGCTCGCCGATACGCTGCCCGACTTCCCCGGCCCGCTTGCGGGGCTCCTCGCCGGATTGCGCGCGGCGCAAACCGAATGGCTCCTCACTGCGCCCTGCGACTCGCCCTGGCTGCCAGCCGATCTCGCCGAGCGCCTGGGCCATGCCGCGCTCTCGGAGCGCGCCGACATCGTGACTGCGACCACGACGAATGCCGAAGGCGAGGTCTCGCTCCACCCGGTATTCGCGCTCGTACGCACCTCGCTCGCCGACGACCTCGCCGTCTTCCTCGGCGCCGGCGAGCGCAAGGTGCGTGCGTGGTACGCGCGCCACACGGCCGCCGAAGTCGCCTTTGCCGATGAACGTGCGTTTTACAATATCAATTCCTTACAGGAACTGGCCGAACTCGAACGCGCCTGAATTGCAATCGGGCGGTGCGCGGCCAGCCGCCGTCCCCGGCACACGGCCGGCACGCCCGCCTGGACGATCGCCGCACACGCCGTGCGGATGCGACGCTTCCTCATTCGATGACCACGCTTAACCACCCCTCCGGCAGCGCCGGCTGCATCAGCCAGTACGATCCGCAAGCTTTGCCCGTCAGTGCCGCGCAGGCCATCGTGCTGCAGTGGGCGACACCGCTTGCGGCGAGCGAACGCGTGCCGCTGCGTGAGGCGCTAGCGCGCGTGCTGGCCGAAGACGTGATTTCGCCCATCGACGTCCCCGCGCACGACAACGCCGCGATGGACGGCTACGCATTCGACGGCGCGGCGCTGGCCGATGCCTCCAGCACCCTCTCGCTCGCCGTGTGCGGCAAGGCCTTCGCCGGTCACGCCTACCCGGGCGAAGTTGCCGCCGGTGCGTGCGTTCGCATCATGACCGGCGCGCCGATGCCCACGGGTTGCGACACCGTCGTGCCGCAAGAGCATGTGTCGGCGCAGGGCGAAGTCATCGCTTTCGAAGCGAACGCCGTCAAGCGCGGCGCGAACGCCCGCCGCAAGGGCGAGGATCTCGCGCGCGGCGGCGTGGCGCTCGCGGCCGGCCGCGTGCTGCGCGCGTCCGACATTGGCTTGCTGGCCTCGCTCGGCCTCGTCGAGGCGCACGTGAAGCAGCGCCTGCGCGTAGCCTACTTCTCGACCGGCGACGAACTGCGCTCGCCGGGCGAGCCGCTCGAGCCGGGCTGCATCTACGACAGCAACCGTTACGCGCTCGGCGCGATGCTGCAGCGCCTGAACGTCGAGGCGATCGACCTGGGCGTCGTGCGCGACGACCCCGCGGCGCTCGCCGCCACACTGAAACTCGCTGCCGAAACCGCCGATGTCGTGCTAACCTCCGGCGGCGTCTCGGTCGGCGAAGCCGATTTCACGCGCACCCAGCTGCAAACGCTCGGCGACGTCTCGTTCTGGGGCCTCGCCATGCGCCCCGGCCGCCCGCTCGCGTTCGGTCGCATCTGGTCGGGCGGACGCCCAGGCGCGGGCCGCGCGGCGCTCCTGTTCGGGCTGCCCGGCAACCCGGTCGCGACGATGGTCTCGTTCTACCAGATCGTGCGCCCCGCGCTCATGGCGATGGCTGGCGCGCAAGCGCAGCCCGTCCCGCTCGTGCCGGCACTGAGCGATCAGCCGATCAAAAAGCGCGCGGGCCGCACCGAATTCCAGCGCGGCCGCGCGCGCCGCGACGCCAGCGGCCAGTGGCGCGTCGCGCCGACCGGCTCGCAAAGCTCGGGCGCGCTCAGCACGATGAGCGAGGCGAACTGCTTCATCGTGCTCGCCCATGAGGCCGGCGATCTCGATGCCGGCGACGCCGTCGACATCATGCTGTTCGATGGACTCGTCTAGCGCGGCGGCGGCTCAGAGGCCATCAAATCTAACCACACGTCCACACCTGCATAACGGACCGACTACTATGAAAAAACAGATCTCGTTTATCGCTGCGGGCCAGACCGCCAAGGCGCTCATCCTCGTGTACCTGACCTTCAGCGTGCCGATCGTGCTGCTTGGCGTGCTCGTGGCGTTCGTGCGCTATGGCGCGGTCGAACTTTCGACCATCTTCAGCGCGCTGCTGCTCAACGCGATCGTCGGCTTCATCCTGCTGTGGATCGCCTGCCACGCTTACAACTGGGTGGCCTCGCGCTTCGGCGGCATCGAGATCCATCTCTCCGACGTGCCCGAGGAAGCGTGATGGCCGCGACGATCCGCGCCGCCACGGCCGCCGACGTCGGCGCGATGCACGCGCTGATGTACGAGCTCGCGGAGTTCGAAAAGCTCACGCATCTGTTCACGGGCACGGCCGATGGCCTCGCCGACGCCCTGTTCGGCACACGCCCCGCCGCCGAAGCGCTGGTGGCGGAAGACGCCGGCCGCATCGTCGGCTACGCGCTCTTCTTCCACAACTACTCGACGTTCCTGAGCCGCCGCGGCCTGTATCTCGAAGACCTCTACGTGCAGCCGTCGCAGCGCGGCACCGGCCTCGGCACGGCGATGCTGCGCGCGCTCGCGGCGATCGCCGTCGAACGCGGCTGCGCCCGCTTCGAGTGGACCGTGCTCGACTGGAACACGCCGGCCATCGGCTTCTATGAAAAGCTCGGCGCGACCGTGCTGCCCGACTGGCGCGTCGTGCGTATGACCGGCGATGCGCTCGAAAAGCTCGCCGCGCCCGGTGAAACGATGATCGGGTAAGCCAGCGCACCCCACACGCCCGAATGCAAACGGGCCGCCTGGATCAGGCGGCCCGTTTGCTTTTGGCGCGCAGGTTGCGGTCACTCGTCGCCGAAGCCCGCTTCGCTTTCTGCGTCGCCGTTACCGTTACGCACCGCGTCGCCGAGGAGATTCGCGGCGGCCTCGCCCGGCAACGCCTCGACGTCGCGCAACTTACGGTTCATCGCACGCGTGCGCACCTCCGCCGCTTCGATGGAACGCGTGACCGTTTCGAGCTGCGACTTCGTGCGCGCGAGCACGTCGCCGAACTTGCCGAACTCCGTCTTCACCGCGCCCAGCACCTGCCATACCTCGCTCGAGCGGCGCTCGATCGCGAGCGTGCGGAAGCCCATCTGCAGGCTGTTGAGGAGCGCCGTGAGCGTGGTCGGACCCGCCACGCTCACGCGGTAGTCGCGCTGCAGGACATCGGTCAAGCCCGGGCGGCGCAGGATTTCGGCGTAAAGGCCTTCAGTCGGCAGGAACAGCAGCGCGAAATCGGTCGTGTGCGGCGGCGCGACGTACTTCTCGGCGATGGTGCGCGCCTCGGCGCGGATGCGCAGTTCGAGCGCGCGCCCGGCCTCCTCTATCGCGAGCGCGTCCGCGCGCTCCTGCGCATCGATGAGACGCTCGTAGTCTTCGCGCGGGAATTTGGCGTCGATCGGCAGCCAGACCGGCTCGCCTTGTTCCGCACCGCCCGCGCCGCGTCCTGGCAGGCGAATCGCGAATTCCACGCGCTCCGTGCTCCTCGGCACCGTGGCGACGTTCTTCGCGTACTGGTCGGGCGTGAGCATCTGTTCGAGCAGCGCTTCGAGCTGCACTTCGCCCCAGGTGCCGCGCGTTTTCACGTTGGTGAGCACCTTCTTCAGGTCGCCCACGCCCGCGGCCAGCGTCTGCATCTCTCCAAGCCCGCGATGCACCTGCTCCAGCCGGTCGGAAACGAGCTTGAACGATTCGCCGAGGCGCTGTTCGAGCGTGGCGTGCAGCTTCTCGTCGACCGTGCGGCGCATTTCCTCGAGCTTCGCCGCGTTGTTCGCTTCGATGTCCTTGAGGCGCTGTTCGAGCGTCGCGCGCACTTCGGCGAAACGCCGGTCGTTGGCTTCGGTGAGTTGCCCGAGCTGCTGCGTGAGCAACGCGCCGAAGTGGCGCAGCGCGGCGCCCTGCTCGTCGCGCGCCTGCTGGGCCTGCTGTTGCAGGCTCTGGCGCACGGCGTCGAGCTGCTGCGTATTGGCCGCCGTGAGTTTGGCGAGCTGCTGCGCGAAACCGTCGATCTGACTGTTCTGCACGGTCGCGATGCTGCCGAGCTGCGCCGCAAGCGCCTGCTGCACCTGCGCGAAGCCGCCGCCGAATTCGCTGCGCGAGCTCTGCGCCGTGCGCGCAATCTCGTTGCGCAGCTCGCGCTCGATGCGCTCGGCCGCGCGCGCCTGCGTGTCGGTCGAGGCGGCGAGGCGGTCGCTCAGTTGATCGAGCGCGTCGAGCGTGGCCTCGGCGTCGCCATGGCCTTGACGCGCGCGCAGCAACGCCACGAGCGTCACGACAAATGCAATCGCCAGCGCAACGATCGCCAGCGACATGACGGCGAGCGGACTCATCTACGCGCTTGCCCCAGGACGGCGGGGTTGATCGGATTGGGCGGCTGCCCGGCGCGCGGACCCTCGCCGAGCGCGGCGATGAGGTTGTCGGCGGCGAGGTTTGCCATGGCGCGGCGCGTGGCTTCGCTCGCACTCGCGATGTGCGGCGTGAGCACGACGTTCTCCACTTCGAGCAACGCCGGATGTACGCGCGGCTCGCCCTCGAACACGTCGAGGCCCGCCGCCGCGATCTGGCGCGTGCGCAGCGCGTGCGCGAGCGCCGCGTCGTCGACGATGCCGCCGCGCGCGATGTTGGTGAGCGTGGCCGTGGGTTTCATCAGCGCGAGTTCCGCTGCGCCGATCGTGTGATGGTTTTGCGCCGTGTACGGCAGCACGAGCACGACGTGGTCGGCCTGCCTGAGCAGGTCTTCCTTCGACAGATAGTCGGCGTTCAGCTCGCGCTCGATCTCAGGCGCGACGCGCGAACGGTTGTGATACACCACGCGCATGTTGAAGCCGCGCGCACGGCGCGCGAGCGCCTGGCCGATACGGCCCATGCCGATCACGCCGAGCGTGGCGCCATGAATGTCCGAGCCGAGAAACGCGTCGAACGACCACTTGTCCCACTTGCCCGCGCGCAGGAAGTGCTCCGATTCCGTCACGCGGCGCGCGGCCGCCATCATCAGCGTCCAGCCGAAGTCGGCCGTGGTTTCGTTGAGCACGTCGGGCGTGTTGGTGCCGAGCACATTGGCCGCGTTGAAGGCGGCCATGTCGAAGTTGTTGTAGCCCACGGCCATGTTCGACACCACGCGCAGGCGCGGCGCCGCGGCGAGCGTTGCGGCGCCGATCGGGTCGCCCGCGGTGAGCGCGCCGTCCTTGTCGGCGAGACGCTGGTGCAGCGCCTCGGGCGAAAGCGCCTCGCCGTTGTTCCAGTCCACCTCGAAATACTGCTTCAGCCGGTCGATCACGTCGGGAAAGATCGGGCGGGCCACGAGAATCTTTTGCATCGTTGCTCTCCACACTTCAGTCGATGTCCGTCATTGTTGCGCGCGACGGGGCGCTCAGGGAAGTCTTGCGCACTTTTCGCAGGCCGGCTCGCAAGCGGCTTGCGGCTAGACGAAAAAGAGCCAGGTGGCCGCGAGAAAGACCGGCGCGAGCAGCACGCCCGACCAGCCAAGATAGCCGAAGAAGCCCGGCATGCGCACGCCGCGCGACTGCGCGATCGCCTTCACCATGAAGTTCGGCGCGTTGCCGATATAGGTGAGCGCGCCCATCCACACCGCGCCCGCCGAGATCGCGGCGAGCGTTTTCGCGCCGCCGGACATGAGCGCGTTGGCGTCGCCGCCTGCGAGATTGAAGAACACGAGGTAGGTGGGCGCGTTGTCGAGAAACGACGAGAGGAGACCCGTCGCCCAGAAGTACATCGCTTCGTTCGGGCGGCCCGGTGCGTCGTTCACGAAGCGGATCAGTGCGGCGAACGCGCCCGCCTCGCCCGCGCGCAGCATCGCGATGACCGGTGTGATCGTCACGAAAATGCCCGCGAACAGCTTGGCCACCTCGACGATCGGCGCCCACTCGAAACCGTTGTCGGCGCGCGCCGTTTTCGACGTGAACGCGAGCGAAATGAGTGCGAGCGCAACGAGTCCCGCATCGCGCACGAGGTTCTGCAGCTGCAGGTGTGCGCCCGCGACCTCGAAAACGATACCCGGACGCCACACGCCGCTCATCAGCACGAGTGCGATGAGCAGGGCGAGCAGCACGAAATTCGCCTTGCCGCCGATGGAGAGCGCGTCTGTGTCCGGCGTCGGGTCGAGCGAAGCGGCGCGCGCTTCCCCGGCGCGGCGGAAGTACCAGCTGTCGAGCGCGTAGAACATCGCGAGCAGCACGCCGCAAACGAACAGCATCGGCAGCGCGAGATGCTGCGCAGTCCAGAAGAATCCCACGCCGTTGAGAAAGCCGAGGAACAGCGGCGGATCGCCGAGCGGCGTGAGCAGGCCGCCCGCGTTCGCGACGAGAAAGATGAAGAACACGACCACGTGCACGTTGTGCCGGCGGTTGTCGTTCGCGCGCAGGAGCGGGCGGATCAGCAGCATCGCCGCGCCCGTTGTGCCCATCACGCTCGCGAGCACGGTGCCGAGCGCGAGGATCGCCGTGTTCATGCGCGGCGATCCTCGCAGATTCCCGTACACGCAGATGCCGCCCGCAATCGTATAGAGCGCGCCGAGCAACGCGATGAAGGGCAGATATTCGTCGACGACGGCGTGCACGAAAAGCGGATACGTCACGCCGACACCATGCGTGGCCGCGAACGGCAGCAGGAACGCGAGCGCCCATCCCACCGAAATCTTGCCGAAGTGGTGATGCCAGAACGTGGCCGCGAACATCGGGAAGAACGCGATCGACAGCAGCATGCCGGCGAACGGCAGCGCCCAGGCGACGCTGAGCGATGCGCTGTCCAGGGCCGCCGCGTGTGCGTTCGTGCTGAAGAGCGTCAGCGCGGCGAAGAGCGTCCCCGCACAAGGGCTCGCCGTGTTGCGCTTACGCCCCATGTACGACGATCACATGCACGCGATACGGCCCGTGTGCGCCAAGGATGATGGTCTGCTCGATGTCGCCGGTACGCGAAGGCCCCGAAACGAAGTTGACCGCGCGCGGCAGCTCTCCGCGTTCGGCGCGCATGAGCGCGAAGGCGTCTTCGTGGCCCGCAACGATGCGCGAAGCGGGCACGACGGCGATGTGCGTTTCGGGCAGCAGCGCGCCTGAGGCCCACGTCTGGGGGCTGGAAAGCAGGACCAGCGTGCCGGTTTCGGCCGTGGCGCAAAAGCAGCCCGTGAGGCCGACGAGATCGCGATCTTCGGGCTTGCGGAACTGAACGGCGAGACCCGCGCCGGCCCAGTCGAACGTTTCGAGCGTTTGCCACGCGACGGCCTGCATCGGCAGGCTGCGCTCCGCGAGATAGCGTTGCGCGGCGGCGGGCACGTCGGCGAGCTGCTGGACTTCGTCGACCGTGCTCGACATCTTGCGCGCCTCGCCAACGAAGCGCGCGACGAGATCGCCTTCCAGCGGCGGCCGCGGACCTTCGGGATGACGCGCGAGATAGTCGGCCACGGCTTCCCGTTCTTGCGGCGCGGGCGTAGTCTCGCGTCCCTGCGCCGCGCGAATGCGCGCGAGTATGCTGCGGCGGGCGGCCGTCGTATCCATGAACGTCCTCGTCAGATGAAGAAAAGCGACGCGCCGATTATACCGGGGCGTCGCCTGCGATCTGCGGGTCGCGGGGGTGCGTTTTTCAGCCGCTTACTTGCCCGCGCACTCTTCTTCCACGGGCTGCTCGATGCCGAACACCTGGCGCAGATAGGCGAGATACGCCTTGTCGTCGCACATGTTCTTGCCCGGCGAATCGGAGAGCTTGGCAACGGGCTGACCGTTGCAGCGGACCATCTTGATGACGATCTGCAGCGGCTGGTAGCCCAGGTCGTTGGTGAGGTTCGTGCCCACGCCGAACGCGAGGCGGCAGCGCTCGCCGAAACGCTCGTACAGGCGCAGCACCTTGGGAATGTCGAGCGCGTCCGAGAAGATCATCGTCTTCGTGCGCGGATCGCAGCGGTTGTCCTCGTAGTGCTTGAGCAGGCGCTCGCCCCACTCGAACGGATCGCCCGAGTCGTGCCGCGCGCCGTCGAAGAGCTTGCAGAAGTACATGTCGAAGTCGCGCAGGAAGGCCTGCATGCCGTAGACATCCGAGAGCGCAATGCCCAGGTCGCCGCGGTATTCCTTCGCCCACATCTCGAAGCCGAAGATCTGCGAGTCGCGCAGACGCGGCCCGAGCGCCTGGCACGCCTGCAGGTACTCGTGCGCCATCGTGCCGAGCGGCGTGAGGTTGTGCTTCATCGCGTAGTAGACGTTGCTCGTGCCGGTGAACTGCTCGCCGAGATCGTCCTTGAGCGTGAGGATCACCTCCTCGTGCCAGCGCTTCGAGAAGCGGCGGCGCGTGCCGTAATCGGCGATCTTGCAGTCGGCGAATTCGGGCTTCGCGCCGAGCAGCTCGATCTTGTGGCGCAGGCGCTCGCGCCCCTCCTCGTACTGCGGATGATGCTGCGTGTTGCGGAAATACACCTCGTTGACGACGGCGAGCACCGGGATCTCGAAGAGGATCGTGTGCAGCCACGGCCCCTTGATCTCGATGTCGATCTCGCCGTTGGCCTTGGGCGACGGCGTGACCGAGATGTATTTTTCGTTGAGGTGAAAGAGCGCGAGAAAGTCGATGAAGTCGCTCTTGATGAAGCGCATCTTGCGCAGGTAGTCGAGTTCGGTCTCGGCGAAACGCAGCCTGCACAGCTTCTGGATCTCGCTGCGGATCTCGTCGACATAGGGCACGAGATCGACGTTCGGCGTGCGGCAGCGGAAACGGTATTCCACGTTGGCCGCGGGGAAATGATGCAGCACCACCTGCATCATGGTGAATTTGTAGAGATCGGTATCGAGCAGCGAAGTAATGATCATGATGGGCCAGCCGGACTGCAATCGGATAGCGCCCGCGAAGCGGGAACCGGACACGCTGCCGGGCAGATGCCCAGCGGCGGCTCCGGGCGGCAGGCGCCAGCGGTGCGCCCATGTTACCCGAATGCCTGCGCGCCCCGCGCGCCCGCCGGCACGGCCCCTCGCGCGCAAGGGGTAAAACGTTGCGGATCACCCTATCTTATAAACTAATCACGAAACGATCTAAGGACGGTCGCGGGCCTGTGGTTGGGGTAATTCCTCATCAGTTACAATACCGCTTTTGGCGAACCGCCATCCCCCGATACGAAAAGCTTGCAGGAGCTGCCTGAATGACTCACGTTGTGACCGAGAGCTGCATCAAGTGCCGCTATACCGACTGCGTCGATGTGTGCCCGGTGGACTGCTTTCGCGAAGGTCCCAACTTCCTCGCGATCGACCCGGACGAGTGCATCGACTGCGCCGTGTGCGTTGCCGAGTGCCCGGTGAACGCCATTTACGCCGAGGAAGACGTGCCTGGCGACCAGCAATCGTTCATCGAGCTGAACGCCGACCTCGCGAAGGGCTGGCCGAGCATCACCAAGACCAAGGCCCCGCTGCCGGAAGCCGACGAATTCAAGGACGTGAAGGACAAGCTCGCGCTGCTCGCACGCTAATCGCGCGCTGATCGCTTGTTCGGGGTGTCGCCCCGTCTCCTGTGTGGACAGTCCCTCGCGCAGCGGATTGCCCTAAACAGATCGCGACAGGGTATTGACAGGCCCAGCCAGACCCCATAGAATCTCGTTCTCTGCTTTTGTTGATCCCCGATAGCTCAGTCGGTAGAGCGCCGGACTGTTAATCCGTAGGTCCCTGGTTCGAGCCCAGGTCGGGGAGCCAAGATTCGCAAAAGCCCGTTCGTGTTGATCACAGCGCACAACGGGTTTTTTTATGACGTAAAGCGTTGTAGCTGTACTGCTGTTCCCCGATAGCTCAGTTGGTAGAGCGCCGGACTGTTAATCCGTAGGTCCCTGGTTCGAGCCCAGGTCGGGGAGCCAAGATATCGAGGGGTTGCGTGTTTGCACGCAACCCCTTTTTCTTTTGGTGCGCGCGTGGCGCACGCCGCCCTCACCGATAATGTCGCTTCGTCATCTTCGGGAATCCGCATGAAATCCACCCGCCTTGCCGCTCGCCTCGCGCGCCCGCTGCTCGCCTGCGCGAGCCTCGTCGCCTGCGCCGCCGCCCACGCCGAGCAGATCGGCAGCGTGAACACCAACTTCCGCGTGACCGGCTCGGACAAGGTCGTGGTCGAGGCCTACGACGATCCACAGGTGCCAGGCATTACCTGCTACGTCTCGCGCGCACGCACGGGCGGCGTGAAGGGCACGCTCGGCATTGCGGAAGATCCGACCGAGGCGTCGATCGCGTGCCGGCAGGTCGGGCCGATCTCGTTCGCAGGCCCGCTCAAACAGCAGGCCGACGTCTTCAACGAGCGCATGTCGCTCCTCTTCAAGACGTTGCACGTCGTGCGCGTGGTCGACGCGAAGCGCAATGCGCTCGTGTACCTGACCTACAGCGACCGCGTGGTGAGCGGCAGCGCCAAGAACAGCGTCACGGCCGTGCCGGTGCCGGCGGGCACGACGATTCCGCTGCGCTAAACTGGGGATCCGTGCAGGATCCTCCACCATGACCGATTCCCGTTTTCGAGACTCCGCCCGCTACTGGCGCACGCCGCTTCTGCCCGGCGCGGATCTCGTCACGGCCGAATACAACGAACATACGTTCGCGCCGCACTGGCACGAGGCCTACACGATCCCCGTGATCGAGGGCGGCGCGGAATGCTTTCGCTATCGCGGCGCGCAGCATGTCGCCGCGACGGGCAGCGTGCCGGTGATCAATCCGGGTGAGCTGCACACGGGTTCGCGCGCCGTCGAAGAAGGCTGGAGCTATCGGGTGATGTACGTGCCGATCGACTTCCTGCACGACCTCGCCGGCGAAATCGCCGGGCGCACGCAGCCGCTGCCGTGGTTCGACGCCGAGGTGATCCACGATCTCGATCTCGCGCATCGGCTCTCGCGCGCTCACCGGCTGCTGGAAGCCGACGCCGACTGGCGGCGCGCCGCGGCCGTGCCGGAATCCGCCACGAGCGCCAGTTCGGCTGGCGTGGCGGCGCTCCCCGCGCGTTCCGGCGGAGCCACTACTCCGGCGCCGTGTGCCGATCTGCTCGCCGTGGAAGGCTCGCTGCTCGACGCGCTCTCGACGCTGCTCACGCGCTACGGCCGCACGCGCGAGGCGGCGCTCAGGCACGGTCCGAACGATCCGCGCGTGGAAACGATGAAGGCGCTCCTCGCCGCCGATCTCGCCACGCCGCTGCGCGTGGCCGATCTCGCCCAGGCGGTGGGCCTTTCGCCGTTTCACGCCACGCGGCTCTTCACGCAGGCGACCGGACTGCCGCCGCACGCCTGGCGTACCCAGCTGCGCCTGCAACGCGCCCTCGCCCCGCTGCGCGACGGCGCCACGGTCGCCGATGTCGCCGCGGCGAGCGGTTTCACCGACCAGAGCCATTTCACGCGGCACTTTCGGCGCATGTTCGGCGTGCCGCCGGGGCGCTGGCAATCGTCCTGAACGCGCGAGCCCGCGTTCCGCCGCAAGAACGTACAAGCCACGCGTAAGACCACCCGCTATGCTGTCCCCTTGTATCAGGAGGACAGCTTGACCACGCATCCCAACCGCCTTGCCGAATTCATCGCCGGCGCGCGCGACATGATCCCCATGATGATCGGCGCCGCGCCCTTCGGCGTGATCTTCGGCACGCTCGTCACCTCGGGCCCGCTTTCGCTCTGGCACGGCCAGTTCATGTCGCTCGCCGTGTTCGCCGGCTCGGCGCAGTTCATCGCGCTCGGGCTGATCGCCTCGCACGCGAGCTTCGCGGTGATTCTCGCCACCACGTTCATCGTGAACCTGCGGCACGTGCTCTACAGCGCGACGCTCGCGCCTTATGTCTCGCACCTGCCGCTGCGCTGGCGTCTCGTGCTCGGCGGCCTGCTCACCGACGAGGTCTTCGCCGTCGCGTGGGCGCATTTCCGCCGACATCCGCCCGGCGACGACGTTTCGCCGTGGCATTTCCTCGGTTCGGGGCTCTCGATGTACCTGAACTGGCAACTCTGGACCGCGGCCGGCCTGCTGTTCGGCGCGGCGTTCCCGGGTCTGCAGTCGCTCGGCCTCGACTTCGCCATGGTCGCGACCTTCATCGCCATCGTCGTGCCGCAGCTCGTTGCCTTGCGCTACCTCGCCGCCGCCGCGACTGCGGGCGCGCTCGCCTTTTTCTGGCAGGGCTGGCCGTACAAGCTCGGGCTGCTCGGCGCCGTGCTCGCTGGCGTGGTCGTGGGTGTCGTGCTCTCGCGCCCAGGTTCCTCGCGCGGCGCCCGCGCCGCCAGCGAGTCCTCCCGCAAGTCCCCCAACGTCCAACGCACCGCAGGAGCCGGGCAATGAACTACGTCGTCCTGATTCTCGGCATGGCCCTCATCACCCTGGTCATACGCACTGCGGTGTTCGTGCTCGGCGACCGGCTGGTGTTCCCGCCGCTCGTGCGCACCGCGCTCGGCTTCGTGCCCGTCACCGTGCTCACGGCAATCATCGTGCCGATGGCGGTGTCGCCCCACGGCCAGGGCGCCGAGCTGACCTGGCGCAACCCGCAGCTCGTCGGCGCGCTCGCGGCGATCATCGTCAGCGCGCTCACGAAGCGCCCGCTCCTCACCATCGCGGTCGGGCTCGGCGTGTTCTTCCTCTGGCAAGGCGTCGTCCTGCGCTAGAGCCGCCTCTCGCACCTTACGCTCAAGTTTCACCCCGGAGCGCCGTTAAACCCGTCAGGGCCTGCTCTGGCAGGCCACTGCTCGAACGGCGAGAGCACGCGAGAAGCGATAAGGATTACACCGGGGCAACCACAATGGGGCATATCACCCTCAACCTGAAGGACGAAACGCTTGCGTCGCTGCGCAAGGATTTCGACGCGTTCCTGCGCGTCTCGCTCAAACTCGACCCGCAGTTCGCCACGCCGGAATTCGAGGATTACCTGCGCGCGAAGCTGCTCGACAACATGACGCCGCTCACGGAGCACGCCGTGCAGCGGCTCCTGCAAGGCGGCCAGTACGCGTGGGCCAAGCGCACGCTCGACAAGGAATTCCCCGAGGTCGTCTCGATCCTGATGCGTCAGGCGGGCGAATTCGGTTTCGGCTTCGCGTCGCGGCCCGAGTGGACGCCCGACGAACTCTCGAAGCAGTGCCGCGACTGGGCGGCCGCCATCGTGAGCGAAGCCCAGGGCGACGACTCGCTGGTCGATCCGCTGGCGGCGCAGATCAAGTCGGGCGTGCAGGATATCCAGGCGCTCGAAGAGTCGATGCAGACGCCCGCGTGGCGCCTCACCGAGTCGCTGCGTCAGCGTGTGTACGAAGCGAAGATTGGCTGTGAACAGGCTAGCGGCAGCGCGGCGCGCGAGCGTCTGGGCGAACTGCGCGGGCTGCTGAGGCTCGGCGTCACGCATGGCGTGTTCCAGAAGCAGGAAGCGCAACAGATCATGGAGTATCTGCGCCTGCTCAAGCCCGAGATTTTCGTCGAGGAGCCCGACGACATGTTCACGCGCCTTGCCGCGTGGATGCGCAACTTCTTCATGCCGCCGCAGCGCGGCACCGCGCGCGAGCAACGGCGCTAAGCAATGGCGCGCCGCCTGAAAACGGCGCGCGCCCCTAATCCCACATCTTCCTGAGCTTCGCGGCGATCTCGACCTTCGCCTGCGCGGCTGCGGCGAGTCCCGCCGCGCTCGGCGCGCTCGCCACGGGCGCGGGCGGCCACGCGCGGGATTCGAACAGCGGCAGCATGGGCGTGGCGATGAAGCGCGTGCGCGAGGCCCACACGTGCCGGTCGCCCGACGCCACCTGGTTGTGCACATAAAAGCGCTGCGGCACGACGATGTGCAGATCCTCCTTCGCGCGCGTCATCGCCACATAGAGCAGCCGCCGCTCCTCCTCCAGCTCCTCGTCGCTGCCCGCGCCGAGATCGGACGGAATGCAGCCGTCCACGCCGTTGAGCACGAACACGTTGCGCCACTCCTGACCTTTCGCCGAATGGATCGTCGAGAGGATCAGATAGTCCTCGTCGAGCAGCGGATCGGCGGATTCGGCGCTCGTCGCGTCCGGCGGATCGAGTGTGAGTTCGGTGAGAAAACGCTCGCGCGAGGCGTAGGTGCTCGCAATGCTCTCCATCTGCAACAAGTCGGCGAGACGCACCTGGGCGTCTTCGTGATTGCGCTCGAGATGCGGCTCGTACCAGCGCCGCACGCGCTCGAATTCGGCGGGCCACGGCGTCGAGCGCATCGAGAGGCTGTCGATGAGCGACGCAAACGCGGGCCAGTCCTCGGCCGCGCGCGGCGGCGGCGCGAAAGCCGCGAGCGCCTCGGCGGCGCGATACGCGCCCGTGCACGCGGCCACCTGGTCGAGCAGGCGCGCGGCGTTGGCGGGCCCGACGCCCGGCAGCAATTGCGTCACGCGAAACCCCGCCACACGGTCGAGCGGATTCTCGGCCCAGCGCAGCACCGCCAGCACGTCTTTCACGTGCGCGGCGTCGAGAAAACGCAGTCCACCGAACTTCACGAACGGGATATTGCGCCGCGCCAGTTCGATTTCGAGCGTCGCGCTGTGGTGCGCCGCGCGAAACAGCACGGCCTGCTGTTTGAGTTTCATGCCCGCTTCACGCGCCTCGAGAACCTGCTCGACGACGTAGCGCGCCTGGGTTGCCTCGTCGGCCACGGTGACGAGGCGCGGGCGCTGCTGCGAGGGGCGCTCGGTCCACAGGTTCTTGGTGAAGCGCTCGGCGGCGGCGTCGATCACGGCGTTCGAGGCGGCGAGGATCGGCGCCGTCGAACGGTAGTTGCGCTCGAGCGTCACCTGACGCGCGGGCGGGTCGAACTGCGCGGGGAAGTCGAGAATGTTGCGCACGGTCGCGCCGCGAAACGAATAGATTGCCTGGGCGTCGTCACCGACCACGGTGAGGCCGCGGCCGTCGGGCTTGAGCGCGAGCAGGATCGAGGCCTGCAGGCGGTTGGTGTCCTGGTATTCGTCGACGAGGATATGGTCGAAGCGGCCCGCGAGATCGGCGGCAATGGCCGGCTCCGCGGCCATGTGCGCCCAGTAGAGCAGCAGGTCGTCGTAGTCGAGGACGTTCTGCTTCTGCTTGGCGTCCACGTACGACGCGAACAGCACGCGGAGTTGCGGCTCCCATTCGAGGCACCACGAGAACGAACGGTTGAGCACGCTGGCGAGCGAATCGCCGGTGTTGACCGCGCGCGAATAGATCGCGAGGCAAGTCGATTTCGAGGGGAAGCGCTTTTCCTTCGCCGAGAAACCCAGTTCGTGGCGCACCAGATTCATGAGATCCGCGGAATCCTCGCGGTCGTTGATCGTGAACGCCGGCGACAGGCCGATGTGATCCGCGTACTCGCGCAACAGGCGCGCGCCCACGCCGTGAAAGGTCCCCGCCCAGGTGAGCCCCTGCGCGAGCACGGCGGCCGCGCCCGGGGCGCTAGCGGCGATGCGCGCCACGCGCCGCGTCATTTCCTGCGCGGCGCGCCGCGAGAACGTGAGCAGCAGAATGCGGTGCGGATCGGCGCCGCCCGCGATCAGATGCGCGACGCGATGAGCGAGCGTATTCGTCTTGCCCGACCCTGCGCCCGCGATCACGAGCAGCGGGCCCGGCAGCGCCGAACCCGGCGCATAGCCCGCCTCGCCGCCGTGCTCGACGGCCTCGCGCTGCGCATCGTTGAGTTTCGCGAGCCACGCGGTAACGGCATTGGCCGTTTCGGCGCGCGCCTGGCTGGCATCGGAGGCTGAGGAATCGGCAACGGAAACGGTGGACACGGCGGGCGCTGGGACGATGAACGTGGCGAATCGGGAAGGAGCGACGCATACTGTATATCCATACACCCCGCATCCGCAAGCGCCTGATTCCATGGCGATCTGGCGGGATTTAACGACAACGCCGCGGCGCGTTTCGCCGCCATCATCGCCAGGGAGCCACCAAGCGAAGCGGCGGCGCCCGTTGCCGGACGCCGCCGCTTACAAGCCCTGGTCAAGGCCCGCGCCCCAGAAGGCGCGGGCGCCATCGGCATCAGCCGCTCGTCACTGCGACTGGCCGCCCTGCTGCTGGGCCGACATGCCGTTCATCTGGTCCTTCATTTCCGAGTCGTTGGCCTGACGGTCGGCCTTGTGGTTGATCTTCGCGTCCTTCACCTGCGCCTTGTACTGCGACTTCGCCTGCTTCTTCGCGTCGCCGTACTCGGCGTTCGCCGACTTCTTCGCGCTGCGGTATTCGGCATTCGCCGCCGCGTTCGCGTCGCGCTTTTGCACCAGCGGGTCGGCGGACTGCGGTGCGGTCAGGGCCTGCGGCGCGGGCGCGGGTTGCGCGATGCCCGCGGCCGCCGGCGCCTGGCTCGACGCATGGCCGGTCATCTGGCCCGGGACGGCACCCGGCACCATGGCCGGTGCGCCGGAAGGCGCCATCGTTGGGGCTTCGCCGGCCTGTGTCGCGCCCTGGGTCGCGTTTTGGGCATACGCGCCCTGCGCGAATACGGCGGCAGTGGTCACGGTGGCAAAAGCGGCGGTAGCAGTGAGCAGCTTGGCGATCTGGGTCATGGCGTATCCTCTTTGCAGTGGTTCCGAAGGCGCTTTTGCGGTGGGCAAGCCCGCTGCAATCGAGCCCCCGCTCGATGGAGCCGCGCAGGAAAAACCTGGGCGGCGCTGTCGATCCGGGTGAAACCATTTTGGTATGAAGATCGCCGTGGGGTCCCGTGACGTTACTCAACGTTTCATTTACTGACGAATTCATAACATCTGGCCCCTGGATGTCCCGAATGCGGTGACAGACACTGCCGCGAACCCGCCATCGCTTATGATGCTCACCCTTCGCGCGCTTGCCGCACGCCTTTCGAATTTGAATCTGCCATGCCCAACCTCGATTTCACGCTGACCGGCGACTACGTCGAACTGCACAACCTCCTGAAGATCACCGGACTCGCGGACAGCGGCGGCTCGGCCAAGCAGATCGTCGCCTCCGGCGCGGTGAAGGTGGACGGCGAAGTCGAGCTGCGCAAGACGTGCAAGATCCGCGCGGGCCAGGCCGTGCTGCTCGGCGATACGCGCATTGCCATCAAGGCGAGCGAGTGAACCCCGCCGGAATTTGCCAGCAGGCGCCAGCCATGCACCAGATTTGAGCATCTGGATCGACAAGGTTGCTGTCTCGCAATAAGCTTTCAGTTTTGACAGACGAACCCTGCCACGCGGCGCGCTCGCGCCGCTTGTTTTTCATGACTCGAACCACGCTTTCCCGCCGCGCCGTTTCCGCGCCGCCCACGCTGCGCCGCCATGCGGCCGACACCGCCCGCCTTGCCGGGCCGCTCGCGATCGCCCAACTCTCGCAGATGGCGATGAGCGTGACCGACACGGTACTGCTCGGCTCGCTAGGCGCCGACGCGCTCGCCGCAGGCGGCCTCGGCGCCAACATGTTCTTCGTTGTGGTGACCGTGCTGCAAGGCGTACTCACCTCGGTGAGCGTGAGCGTCGCGCAGGCGCGCGGCGCCGACAACGAAAGCCACGTGCCGCACATCTACTGGACCGGTTTCGCGCTGTCCCTGCTGCTCTCGATGCCGGCCTTCGCGTTGCTCTCGTTCGCCGAGCCGATCCTGCGCGCCCTCGGGGAGCCGACGCTGCTCGCGCATCACATCGGCGAATACACGGCCGTGCTGCGTTGGGGCGCGCCTGCCAGCCTCATCGGCGTGGGGCTCATGCGCTCGTTCCTGCCCGCCATCGGCGCGGCGCGGCGCCTGCTGTGGGTGTCGATTGCCTGCGTGTTCATCAACGGCTTTCTGAACTTCGGGCTGATCCACGGCGCGTGGGGCCTGCCGCGCCTTGGCTTTCTCGGCTCGGCGGTGGCGACGACCATCACCGTGTGGCTCACCGCGTTCGTACTGATGGCGCTGCTGCACCTGCGGCCTTCGCACCAGCATTTCGTCGTCGCGCGCCGGCCGACGGCACCGCTGATGGGCGAACTCTTCACGATCGGCTGGCCGGTTGCGATCACCTATGCGGTCGAGGCGACGCTCTTTCTCGCCACCGGCCTGCTCGCGGGCCTGCTCGGCGAGACGCCGCTCGCGGCGCACCAGATCGCCCTGAACGTGGCGTCCGTCACGTTCATGGTGCCGCTCGCGATCGGCCAGGCGGCCAACGTCCGCGTGGGCTACTGGTCCGGCGCGGGCGTGCCGCGCGCGGCGCGCCATGCGGGCTTCGTCGCGCTCGGACTCGGCGTCGGCTTCATGTCGCTCTCGGCGCTCGTGATGGTGCTGGCGCCGCACTGGATCGTCGGGCTCTACCTGCATCTCGACGACCCGGCCAACGCGCACACGGTCTCGCTGGCCGCCACGCTGCTCGGCGTCGCGGCCATCTTCCAGATCGTCGACGGCGCGCAGACCGTGGGTTCGGGCTGCCTGCGCGGACTGAAGGACACGCGCGTGCCGATGCTCGCGGCCACGCTCGGCTACTGGGGCATCGGCTTTCCGCTCGGCTACGCGCTCGCGTTTCGCTTCGGCCTCGGTGCGCTCGGGCTCTGGTGGGGGCTGGCGGCCGGGCTCACGACCGTCGCCGTGCTCATGACGTGGCGCTTTCACCGGATGAGCCTGCGCTCGCAGGCTCACGCCGCCACGGCAGGCCGCGCGGGTTGAAGCGCGGGTTGAAGCATTCACTTAACCGGCCGGGCCGCACCGGCTTGACCGGTTAAAATACGCGCCTGGCGCCGCAAGCGGCGTCCGTCCCACGAGGGCAAGAACAGTGCGCTGCATGGGGCGGGACCAAGCGCTAAAGCGCCACGTCCCGCCGAGCTTTGCATGGGACTGGAGACAGCCGCGCCCCGCGAGCGCCGCCGGCCACCCCGGCACCGCTTGCCGTGCGCCGACGCATAACGAACCCACTCACGGACCACCCCTTCATGCTTGCCCCGATTACCCGACTCTTCCCGCTCTGGGCCGTCCTCGTTTCCTTGCTGGCCTACTTCGATCCGGGCCTCGTCGCGCCGATCGCGCCGCACGTCACGACGCTCCTGATGATCATCATGCTGGCGATGGGCGTCACGCTCTCGTTCGCCGACTTCCAGCGCGTCTTCACGCGGCCCGCGCCGGTCGCGGCGGGCATCTTCCTGCACTACCTCGTCATGCCGCTCGCCGCCTGGGCGATCGCCAAAGTGCTGCACATGCCGCCCGATCTCACCGCGGGCATGGTGCTCGTGGGCAGCGTGGCGAGCGGCACGGCATCGAACGTGATGATCTATCTCGCGCGCGGCGACGTCGCGCTTTCGGTGACGATCAGCGCGCTCTCGACCCTGGTCGGCGTATTCGCGACGCCGCTGCTGACGCGCCTTTACGTCGACGCCTCGATCGTCGTCGACGTGCACGGGATGCTCATGAGCATCCTGCAGATCGTCGGCCTGCCGATCGCCATCGGCCTCGTCGTGAATCGTCTCGCGGGCTCGCTCGTGCGCCGCGTCGAACCGGTGCTGCCGCTCGTCTCCATGGTGTCGATCCTCGCGATCATCGCCGCCGTGGTGGGCGGCACGCACGCAAGCATCGCCACGGTCGGCCCGCTCGTCGCGCTCGGGGTGGTGCTGCATAACGGCATCGGCCTGCTCGGCGGCTACTGGGGCGGCCGCCTGCTCGGCTTCGACGAATCGGTGTGCCGAACGCTGGCGATCGAAGTCGGCATGCAGAACTCGGGACTCGCCGCGACGCTCGGCAAGCTCTACTTCTCGCCGCTCGCCGCCCTGCCGGGCGCGCTCTTCTCGGTGTGGCACAACCTCTCGGGCTCGCTGCTCGCGGGCTACTGGGCCGGCAAGCCGGCGCGCGGCAGCACGCGCAACGCACAAGGCGCCGCGAACGCGTCGCCCGAGCGCGGTTGATCGGCGCGGTGGCCGGGCGCCAGGCCAGGGTCCCGGCGCTTACGCCACACGCTCCTGTGGCGCGCGGCTTCGTGCGCCCCCCATCCGCTGATGCAAACCCGCTCGTCGCGCGGCAAGCGCCGCGGACGTTTCCGGCCACGCTCAAACGTCAGGTGCATGCGGCCCGGAATTTGCAAACGCAGCGTGTCCGCCGCCGCAAGCCAGGCGGGCCGCTTCCCGTAGAATCTTCCTGAAGCCGTGCAATGAAAACGAACCATCATGCGGTGCGCCGCCATGGAGAATCCGTTTGCCCGCGCATCCCGCCCGATCCGAAGCCGTCACGCAACGCATGACCTTGCGGGCCGCCCCGCTGCAAGCCCTGCTTCGAGCCTTCTTCGCGCTCGTCTGCCTCGCGCTGGTCGGCGGTTGCGCAACGCGCCCGCCCGCCACGGATTACCCGCGCGAGACGAGCGCGGCGCTACCGGCCCAGCAAGCCAGCGCCACGCCGCTTGGCGCCGCGCTCGCCGCAGCCGTTGCCGCTCACCCCGACGAATCGGGCTTCCGCCTGCTCGCCACCGGCACCGACTCGCTGCAGATGCGCGTCGCGCTCGCACGCGCGGCGACGAAAACGCTCGACATGCAGTACTACATCGCCAACGAGGACACCACCGGCAAGCTGCTGCTCGGCTCGGCGCTCTATGCGGCCGATCGCGGCGTACGCGTGCGCATGCTGGTCGACGACCTGAATTTTCACGACATCGACCGCCTGATGGCCGCGCTCAACAGCCATCCGAACATCCAGATCCGCGTGTTCAATCCGTACGGCAGCACGAGCGAATCGATGTACCTGCGTACGCGCAACTTCTTTACGAACGTCGACCAGTTCACGCGCCGCATGCACAACAAGGCGACGATCGTCGACAACGAAACGGCGATCGTCGGCGGCCGCAATCTCGGTGACGAGTATTTCAACGCAAGCCCGACGATCGACTTCCGCGACCTCGACGTGCTGACGGCGGGCCCAGTCGCGCAAAGCGTCTCGGCAAGCTTCGACGAGTACTGGAACAGCTCGATCTCCTACCCCTTGCGCGTGCTCAATCATCAGAAGTTCGACGCACACGATCTGGACACCGCACGCGACGACCTGCGCCGCCACTGGCGCGAGAGCGCCGAACCCTACAACGCCAAGCCGCTCAACGCCACGCCGCTCGCGCAGCAGATCACGGGCAACACGCTCGGGCTCGTCTGGGCGAAATGGGCGTTCGTGGCCGACTCGCCCGGCAAGATCGCGGGCGCCGAGAAAGGCGAGCTGGGCGACGCCATGCGCGCGCTGCTCGATCGCATCCATCAGGCGCACAGCAGCGTGCTGGTGTTCTCGCCGTACTTCGTGCCGCACGACACGGGCGTGCAGACCATCCGCGCGCTCACCTCGCACGGCGTGCGCGTGGCGATCCTCACCAATTCGCTCGCCGCCACCGACGCCGTCGCGGTGCAGGCCGGCTACAGCCCCTACCGCGTGCCGCTGCTCGAGGCCGGCGTCGAGCTCTACGAGTTCAAACCGCAGCAAGGCGAGCACGCCGACGAGCGGCGCTTCGGCGTGGTCGGGTCGCGCTCGCGCGCGAGCCTGCACGCCAAGGCCTACGTGATCGACGAAAGCACGCTCGTGATCGGCTCGCTCAATCTCGATCCGCGCTCGGCGCGCCTGAACACCGAGCTTGCGCTCACCGTGGAGAGTCCGACGATCGCGCATGAAGTCGCCGACCTGTTCAAGCGCGCGACCTCGCCGCAGGTGAGCTACCACGTGACGCTCGCTACGCCCGCGCAACTGGCGCTGCTCGAAGGCACGACGGTTAACTCGCCGCTCGTCTGGACCGACGAGGAGAACGGCGTGATCCGCACCTACAACCTCGACCCTGGTGCGGGTTTCTACAGAAATGTCCTAACCGGGCTATTCTTGCTGTTGCCGGTCGATAGCCAGCTGTGAAGCGGCTTTGAGCGCACGCCGCTATCGGGCGCGCAAAACGTAGAGCGCTTGACTTACGTCGTACCGTCCGCCGTCGAGCCAGCCGCGAAGCCGCTTGCGTCACATTTGTCGCGCGAGACGCGCAGCGCCCCCGCAGCCTAGCCACCACGCGGATCCGAACCCGTCACGAAAGCGGCGCCCTCCTCCGTCGCGCAAGCCACGCGAGCACAAGGCGCCGCCTCAATCACCGGAGTATCAAATGACCGCAAGCAACGAAAACGTCCGCATGGAGCGCGACACGTTCGGCGAGATCGCCGTGCCCGCCCAGCAGCTTTGGGGCGCGCAGACGCAGCGATCGCTGCAGAACTTCCGCATCTCCACCGAAAAGCAGTCGCCGGAACTCATCACCGCGCTCGCGACAATCAAGCGTGCCGCAGCCGAAGTGAATCTTTCGCTAGGCGTGCTCGACGAGACCAAGGCGCACGCGATCATGCAGGCCGCCGACGAGATCATCGCGGGCAAGCATCCGGGTGAATTCCCGCTCGCGGTCTGGCAAACGGGCTCCGGCACGCAAACCAACATGAACCTCAACGAGGTGATCGCGAACCGCGCGAGCGAGATTCTGGGCGGCGAGCGCGGCGAGGCGCGCAAGGTGCATCCGAACGACGACGTCAATCGCGGCCAGTCGTCCAACGACGTGTTCCCGACCGCGATGCACGTGGCCGCCGCCTACGGCATCGTCAAGCATCTGCTGCCGGCGCTCAAGACGCTGCGCGATACGCTCGACACGAAGGCCAAGGCCTTTGCCGACATCGTGAAGATCGGCCGCACACACCTGCAGGACGCCACGCCGCTTACGCTCGGCCAGGAGTTCTCGGGCTACGTCGCGCAGCTCGATCACGGCATCAAGCACGTGGAATCGTCATTGCCGCATCTCTACGAACTCGCGCAGGGCGGCACGGCCGTGGGCACGGGCCTGAACGCGCATCCGCAGTTCGCGCACAAGGTGGCGGAAAGCATTGCGAAGCTCACGGGCATCCCCTTCGTCACGGCGCCCAACAAGTTCGAAGTGATGGCCGCCGCCGACGCGCTCGTGTTCGCGCACGGCGCGCTCAAGACCGTGGCGGCGAGCCTCATGAAGATCGCCAACGACATTCGCTGGCTCGCGAGCGGTCCGCGCTGCGGCCTGGGCGAATTGTCGATTCCCGAGAACGAGCCGGGCAGCTCGATCATGCCGGGCAAGGTGAACCCTACGCAGTCCGAAGCCGTGACGATGCTCTGCTGCCAGGTGTTCGGCAACGACGTCGCCGTGAACATGGGCGGCGCGAGCGGCAACTTCGAGCTGAACGTGTTCCGCCCGATGATCGCGCACAACGTGCTGCAGTCCATCCGCATGCTCGCCGACGGCGCGCTCAGCTTCAACGATCACTGCGCGGTGGGGATCGAACCGAACCGCTCGCGCATCGACACGCTGCTCAACGAATCGCTCATGCTCGTGACAGCGCTCAATCCGCACATCGGCTACGACAAGGCCGCGCAGATTGCCAAGAAGGCGCACAAGGAAGGCACCACGCTCAAGGCCGCCGCGCTCGCGCTGGGACACGTGACCGAGCAGCAATTCGACGAGTGGGTGAAGCCTGGCGAGATGGTGGGCAACGCGAAGAAATAAGCGCTATTTGCAGGGCTGAAATGCAAAACGGGCGGCGTGGTTCAGTTCACCTTCGCCGCCCGCTTTTTCATGCTGCCGCAACCGCCTGCCTGCGTATCAAACCTGCTCAAACCTGGCCCTTCGCCACTTCCTCGGGCTTGAGTTCGACGATCGCGTCGAGCGCTTCCTTCACGTCGAGCGCGTACTTCGCGAGGCGCCTCTGCTCGTCCGTTTCCGGCACGTAGGTCGGCACGGGAATCGGATTGCCGTTTTCGTCGACGGCCACGAACACGATCAGGCAGTCCGTGGTGAGGCGCAGCTGGCCGCTCTTCGGGTCGCCGGCGTGCACGGTGATGTGAATGTGCATCGACGTGCGGCCCGTGGCGACCACGCGCGCGCGCAGCTCGACCATGTTGCCGACGAGAATCGGCCGGCGAAAGCGGATATTGCCCACGCTCACCGTCACGCAATAGCGGCCGGACCAGACCGCGGCGCACGCATAGGCCGTCTCGTCGATCCACTTCATCAGCGCACCGCCGTGCACTTTGCCGCCGAAGTTCACCGAAGTCGGCTCGGCGAGGAACCGGAACGTCGTTTCCGAACGGTCCAGCGGCTGGGTAGGCGTCTTCATCTCGGCTTGGCTCATGGCGAAAAGCCGCGTACTGCGGCTCGTATGGTGGGGTAAGGAGGCGTCGATTATACGAGCGCAATAAGACAGACGGTCGCAGCCGCTTGCGAAACGCCATCTGCGGCGTTTTTAGCTCGCCGCGAATCGCGCCCGGTAATCGAGCGGCAGCACGCCGTAGGACCTCTCGAATGCACGCCGCAGATTCTGCTCGGTGCCGAAACCGCAGTCGACCGCAATGCGCTTGAGCGGCCGGTGCGACTGCACGAGCGCATGCGCGGCGGCCTCCACGCGCATCGCCGCGACCGTGCGCGCCGGCGTGCGCCCCACCGCATCGACATAGCGGCGCGCGAACGTGCGAGGACTCATGCGCGCTTCTTCGGCCAGGCGCTCGACGCTCAGCTCGCCGTGCAGGTTGGCGGCCATCCAGCCGTGCAGCGCGTCGAACTCCGCACCCGCGCTGGCCTGAGCCGCGAGCGCCTCGCTGAACTGCGACTGGCCGCCGGGCCGCTTCATGAACACGACGAGGCGGCGCGCCGCCTGCATCGCGACCGCATGGCCGCAGTCCTCCTCGATCAGCGCGAGCGCGAGATCGATACCCGCCGTGACACCCGCCGACGTCCACACCACGCGGCCGTCGCGCTCGTCGCGGATAAAAATCGGCTCAGGATCGACTTCAACGTGGGGAAAGCGCCGCCCGAGCTGGGCGGCGTTGCGCCAGTGCGTGGCGGCGCGGCGGCCGTCGAGCAGGCCCGCCGCGGCGAGATAGAACGCGCCCGTGCAGACCGACGCGACGCGGCGCGCGTGCGGCGCGGCCGCCGCGATCCAGGCGACGAGTTCGGGTTGCAGTGCGCTGGTGTCGTCCGCAGTGTCGTAGATAGGGACGCCGGGCACGATCAGCGTGTCGATCGTGGCGGGGTCGAGCGTGTCGAGCCGCTCGGTGACGATGGGCATGCCCGCGAAGGTGGGCAGCACGCCGCCAGCGACCGAGGCGAGCGTCGTGCGGTAGGCGCAGGGCTCGCCGCCGCTTGTGCCGCTGGTGCCGCTTGTGCCGCTCGCGGCGCGCATCGCCAGCTCGGCACGCCAGAACGCCTCGACGGGGCCACAGGCGTCGAGCAGCACGAGCTCGGGCGCGACGGCGAACACGACATGGCGTGCGGCGGCACGGGACGGCGGGTGAGACGGCATGGCGGCGAACTCGATGCTGACGATGTGTCCGCATCATCGCACGCGCGCGTTTGGCAGTCAGGTCAAAGTGACATCAAATACTGCCAGATGACGCCTGGCCGCTCACTTGTGGAACGTGACGCCCTCGTCGATCGTGCCGTACATCGTGATGCCGCTCGCGCTGCTCGACGACGGCGCGGAACCGCCTGCACAGGCGGCGCACAAGGCGGCGAGCGCGGCGGCGGCAAAAAGAGCCAGGAAGCGTTTCATGAAAGGCCAAGCCATTTGCGTGAATAAACAATTTTAGCGCGGGGCTCCTGCGCGCCGCAGTACGCACCGCCGCAGCCAATGCTTTGGCCCCGTCGCGGAGCATCGAATGGCTGCAATCGACACTTCACCATAGACTGAAACGTCGAATGCGTAATTTCGCTAAAGTAACGGTATGGGCGACGTCAGCCGCCATCGCAAGCCATGAAGGAGCCAGCATGAACCTCCCCGCCACCGAAGAATCGAGCCACTTCCCGGGCCTCGCACGCGTTGCCGCGCTGCTCGCCGATCCGGGCCGCGCCGCCATGCTCTGGGCGCTGATGGACGGCAGCGCGCGGCCCGCGGGCGAACTCACGATGATCGCGGGCCTGTCGCCTTCGGCGGCGAGCGGCCACCTCGCACGCCTGACCGACGGTGGGCTCCTCGCGCTCGACGTGCGCGGCCGCCACCGCTACTACCGGATCGCCACGCCCGAGATCGCCGCGGCGATCGAGGCGCTCATGAACGTCGCACAGGTGTCCAACGTCGTCACCTCGCAGCGCCCCGCGCCGCGCCCCGCGCGCACGGTGCCGCTCGAGATGCGCCATGCACGCACCTGCTACGACCACATGGCCGGCGAAGTGGCCGTACAGGTGTTCGAGCGCCTCGTGGACGGCGGCCTGCTGGTGCGCGACGGCGACACGCTCGAAGCCACGCCCGAGGGCGCGACGCGTCTCGCGGCCTGGGGCGTGGACGTGGCGGCGCTGCGCGGGCGGCGGCGGCGCTTCGCCTGCACCTGCCTCGACTGGAGCGAGCGCAGGCCGCACCTGGGCGGCGCACTCGGCGCGGCGCTGCTCGATTCGTGGACGCACGACGGCTGGATCGAGCGCACGAGCCGCCCGCGCGTATTGCGCATCACGCCCAAGGGACAGCGCGAGTTCGACGCGCTCGGCGGCGCCTGAAACACCGGGTGCGCGCGCCTGATTGGCTGACAAATACCCGACAAAATCGCCGATTTCACGTGCAAAAATGCGCGTTTCGCCCGCGGTCACACGTTCTGTTACATCTGGTGCATAAGCCTTAACAAATCCGTGAGCATGGAAACAAGCCCGCCGGATACAGTGCCCTGCATGGGATGGCGCTAAACGCTACGGCATGAAAACGCCAAATCCCATCGACAGGAGAACAATGATGACGACGCGCACACCTACGATCACCGAGTTTCGCCGCACCTCGCGCCGCACGCTGTTTGCGCTGGCCGCGCTCGCGGCGCTGAACCTCGCCGCCGCACCCGCGGTCTTCGCGCAGGCGGCGCCGCCCGAAGCCGCGACCGCCCCCGCCGCCACGGGCGGCGATCCGCCGAGCCGCGTCGCGCGTCTGGACTACATGGCCGGCGCCGTGACCACCGAGCCGGCCGGCGCGAGCGACTGGTCATACGCGCAGCTCAACCGCCCGCTCACGACCGGCGACCAGCTCTGGAACGACGCCAATGGGCGCTCGGAACTGCACATCGGCTCGACAGCGGTGCGCCTCGGCGCGCAAACGAGCCTCGACGTCCTCAATCTCGACGATCAAACCGCGCAGCTCAAGGTCGCGCAGGGCACGCTCTCGACGCGTGTGCGCGAAGTGCCGCCCGGCAGCTCGTATGAAATCGACACGCCGAACCTCGCACTCGGCGTGACGAGCCCCGGCGACTATCGCGTGGATGTGGCGCCCGACGGCAGCAGCACGACCGTCACCGTGCGCAGCGGGAGCGTGACCGTGTACGGCGAAAACGGTCAGACGCCGATGACGGCCGGCCAGCAGATCCGCTTCGCCGGCACCGACCTGCAGCAGGTGGCGAGCGACCAGGCGCCGCCGCCGGACGCCTTCGACCAGTGGGCGCTCGCGCGCGACGCCGCCGAGGAGCGCTCGGTCTCGGCGCGCTATGTCTCGCGCGACGTCCCGGGCTACCAGGACCTCGACAACAACGGCACGTGGCGCAACGATCCGCAGTACGGCGAAGTCTGGACGCCGAGCTCGGTGCCCACCGGCTGGGCGCCGTATCACGACGGCCACTGGGTGTGGCAGGCGCCGTGGGGCTGGACGTGGGTCGATGACGCGCCCTGGGGCTTCGCACCGTACCACTACGGGCGCTGGGCTTACGTCGACGATTCGTGGGCGTGGGTGCCGGGTCCGATCGTCGAGAGCGCGCCGCCCGTCTATGCGCCGGCGCTGGTCGCGTTCGTGGGCGGCGGCGACGGTGGCACGGACTGGGGCGTCAACCTCGCGGTAGGCGGCGTCGCGGCCGCGGGCGTCGCGTGGTTCGCGCTCGGGCCGGGTGAGCCGTGGCATCCGCACTGGGGCGGCTGGAGCCCGCACTACTACGAGCGCGTGAACCAGACCGTCGTCGTCAACAATTACCGGCGCGACGTCAACATCACGAATATCAACGTTCACAACACCTACGTGAACTATCGCGCGCCGGGTGCGGTGACAGCTGTGCCGGCCACGGCGTTCGTCCACGGTCAGCCGGTCTCGCGGTTCGCGCAACGTGTCGATCCGCAGCAATGGCGCAATGCGCGCATCGATCCGGGCACGCCCGGCATCGCACCGGTGAAGGGCAGCTTCGGGCCCAACATGCGCCGCGCCGACTACCGGCCGCCCGCGACGCTCAATCAGCGCCAGGTCGTGGCCACGCGCGCGCCGGTCGCCCCGCCCGCGTTCCACGACAACCTCGCGCAGCGCTTCGCTCACGCCGGCGGCACAGTGCCGGGTGCGGGCGCGCCCGTGGTGCGCGTCTCGGCGCCGTCGCATGCGCCCTCCTCGCCGTTCGCTCCGGCGGCTCATGGCGCGTGGCCCGCACAGAACGTGCGCGTCGTGCCGCCGCATTCACCGGTGCTCGGCGCGACCGGCAGGCCGGCGGGCCCGCAGGCGCAAGCCGGCCGTCCGGGTATGCCTGGCGGCGCGCCCCAAGCGGGCGCCGCGGCCGCCAACGCCATGCCGCGTGGCCCCGAGCATGGCCAGCCGGGCGTGCCGCGTCCGCCGCAGTTTGCGGGCCGGCCCGAAGGCGGCGCGCCCGCAGCCGGCCAGCCTGGTCCTGGCGCGATGAACGCGCCGAATGCGACGCGCGGTGAAGCCCATCAGCCTGCCTGGACGCAGCCGCACGCGCCGATGGCCACGCGTGGCCAGCCGGGCGCGAACGAGGCGGGCAGGCCGGCCGCCGTCGCGATGCAGGAGCAGCGCGACGCGGCGCGTGGCCAGCCGCAGCCGCAGCAACGGATGCCCGAGCCGGCCGCTGCGCAACATGGCCCGCAGATGCCGCCGCAAGCCGAGGCGTGGCCGGCGCAGCAGCCCGCGGCGCGCCCCGAGGTCCATCCGCAGGTGCAAGCTCAACCGCAGCCGCAACAACGTGCTGAGGCCCGTCCGCAGCCGCAACCGCAGCCCCAGCCGCAACAGCGTGCTGAGGTCCGTCCGCAACCGCAGCCCCAGCCGCGTCCGGAATTCCACCCGCAGCCGCAACCGCAACCGCAGCAGCGCGCGGAAGCCCGTCCGCAGCCGCAACCGCAGCCGCGCCCGGAATTCCATCCGCAGCCCCAGCCCCAGCCGCAGCAGCACGCGGAGGCCCGCCCGCAGCCGCAGCCCCAACCGCGTCCGCAGCCGCAGCCCGCGCCTCATCCGCAAGAGCGCGCTAGCGGCAACAGCCACGACGATCACCACCACGGCTGATCGCCGCGCCGCCAACGAAAAAGCCCGCGAACGTCGCCGTTCGCGGGCTTTTTTCATGGCGCGGTCATACCGGCCACTAACGTGAATGCAAGCGCCTCACACCGCCATCGGCGCGGTAAGCGGCTCGTGATGCCGGTAGTCGACGAGCGAGAAGTCGGACGGCTCGACCTTTTCGAGCCATTCCGGCTCGTAGACGCCCGTCTTCGCGTACTCGGGCACGCGCCCGGAGATAGCCAGACGCGGGCTCGCGTAAGGCTCCCGGCGCAGCTGCTCGTTGAGCATATCGAGCTGGTTCTCGTAAATATGCGCGTCGCCGATGAAGTACGTGAACCAGCGCGGCGTGTAGCCCGTCAGCCGGCCCACGAGGTGCAGCAGCACCGCGCCTTCGGTCAGGTTGAACGGCGTGCCGAGGCCCACATCGTTGCTGCGGATATAGAGGCACAGCGAGATCTCGCGCTTCGTCGGGTTCGGCAGGAACTGGTAGAGCAGGTGGCAAGCCGGCAGCGCGATCTCTTCGAGCACGGCCGGATTCCAGCCATGAAACAAAATTCGCCGGTCGGCCGGATTGCTCATGATCGTATCGAGGCACTGGCGCAGCTGGTCCACCGCCTTGTAGAGCAGCACCTTGGGACGGCCATCCTCGGTAAATTCTGCCACGCGCGCGTAGCCGCGCGATCGCGCGTCGGCGAGCTGCGCGGCGGCATCGGCGTCGAGCACCTTGTAAGCTGGCCAGCGCCGCCATTGCACGCCGTACACGTCGCCCAGATCGTCCGCGCCCTGGCGGTACGGGTTGGCGAGCCACTGGGCGTTCTCGTTCGCGTTGGCGTCCCAGACCTTGCAGCCAAGCGCCCGGAAGTCGGCTGCGCTGCGCGAGGCGCGCAAAAACCCGATCAGCTCGCCCACGGCCGATTTGAACGCCAGCTTCTTCGTCGTCACCGCCGGAAAGCCCTCCTGCAGGTCGAAGCGCAGCATGGCGCCCGGCTGGCTGATCGTGCGGATGCCGGTGCGGTTTTCCTGCCAGGTGCCGGTGTCGAGAATCGAGCGGACGAGCTCGAGATACTGTTTCATGCGCGGTTCCCTCGTCGGGCACGTGGCGCCCGGTTCGGATTCAGGATGGAAAAGGAGGATTTTACCCGGCGCGCGTGTCTCGGGTCGGCCGCGCCGAAAGCGCGAGCCCATCACACAACGGGGACACGGGCAGAACGCCCACAGGAGGGGCTACGACGAGCCCAAGGAAAGACTCGCGGCGCAACAGGACGCGGCGAGATGAAACGCCATGGCAATGGCCGGGAAAAGCGACGGCGCGCGGTCCATGCGCGGAGCACGAAAGCGCCGCTCGCCTCAATCGGCGTCAGTCAAACCTCAAGCAGCCCCACCCGCCTCAAGCGCCGGAAGCCAGGCCGCCCGGATGCGGCGCTAGCGGCTCGCTTTCCATATGGCGCATGCCATGCGCGCACAAGAGCCGGTACAGGGTCACGCGCGAGATGCCGAGTTCCTGGGCGGCGTCGCCCAGGCGGCCGCGGTGGCGCAGCAGCGCGAGTTCGATGGCCTGGCGCTCGGCGGCTTCGCGCGCCTGGGCGAGCGAGACCGGCACCACCTCGACGTAGTCGCCGAGTTCGAGATCGCGCGCCGTGATCGCACGGCCCTCCGACATCACGATGGCGCGCCGCACGCGGTTGATCAGCTCGCGCACGTTGCCGGGCCAGCTGTAGTTGTGCAGGGCTGCGATGGCGTCGGGCGAAAAGCCGCGCAGGCGCCGGCTGCCGTCCTTCTTGAAGCGCTCGAGCATGTGCCGCGCGAGCAGCTCGATGTCCTTGCCGCGCGCGCGCAGCGGCGGCTCGTCGATCTGCAGCACGCACAGGCGGTGATACAAGTCCTGGCGAAAGCGCCCTTCCACCATCGCCGCGCGCATGTCGACGTGGGTGGCCGAGATGATGCGCACGTCCACGGGAATCGACTGATGACCGCCCAGGCGCTCGATCTTGCCTTCCTGCAGGAAGCGCAGCAGGCTCGCCTGGCTTTCCAGCGGCAGGTCGCCGATTTCGTCGAGAAAGAGCGTGCCGCCGTTGGCCGATTCGACCCGGCCGACCTTGCGCTGGCTCGCGCCCGTGAACGCGCCGCGCTCGTAGCCGAACAGCTCGGACTGCAGCAGGTGCGGGGGAATGGCGCCACAGTTGATCGGCACGAACGGCGCGCTACGGCGCGCCGAGCGCTCGTGGATCGCCACGGCCGTGAGTTCCTTGCCCGTGCCCGATTCGCCCGAGATGAACACCGGCGCATCGGTCAGCGCGACCTTGCGGATCGAGCGGAACAGCGCCAGCATCGCCTCGCACGAGCCGACCATTTCGCCTTCGGTGCCGCCCGTGGTGTCGTTCGAGGCGACTTCGCCGAGCGAAACCATGCCATACGCGTGGCCGACGGAATCGACGATGCGGTCGCCGTTCCAGGGGACCGTTACGTAATCGAAACAGTAATCGCGCACCAGACGGCGCAGCGTTGCGTCCTGCAGTTGCCCCGTCGTGGTCGCCGCGACCCAGCCGACGTTGGGCAGCGTGAGGCACGGCTCGAACGAGCCGATTTCATGCAGATGAAATTCGCTTGAGAGATCGAGCAGGCCGCCTGCGGGCATACCCGCGCGGAGGGCGCGCCGCGCGTCCCGTGCGTTGCCGACGATCTCCACCTGCCAGCCACGCTCGTGGAACCGTTCGTTCAACGCTTCGACCGGTTTTCGCGTCACGTACACCAATTGCCGCGTTGCAGGTTCCATTATTCAGATCCTCTTGCCAACACCATCGTTTGGGAATGACGGCACGCACCTGAATGTACAGACACGCAGCAAAAAGCGACTTTCGCGTACCTGAAAAAAACAGTGAACGCGCATGCTTTTGCTGACAGTGAATCCCCGAGTTGTGGCGTGTGTGTCAACTTGCCCAGTTGCGGGCGTTTTCTTTTAGGCATTACGGCTTTTTCTGAAGCTTACTATAGCCTCGTGGCACTTGGATAGAATTTATGCAATGGGAATGGATAAGGGACCGATGGAAATGTTTCCACTAGTTTCCCGGCATTTTGTCAGTGCAGAAATAATTACGGATGTTTCCTTTCTCTCAATAGTTAAGCGTCCGGCGCGCAAACGTTCTCCTTTGAAACCCTATCGCATTCCAAACGGGTTTAAACGGCCTCACGTTTCAGCGCTGAAACATTTTGGCGAATATCCGCCATTCAAAATTTGCAGAGAATAGTGCGGTTCGAAGCGTATCAACGGATTGCGGGCGATGGCACACGTTTCGCTAAATGTCTCGCACCAGGAGATACGCCATGCGACTCAACATCCAGCAGGTCCGGCGCAGTGTCATCAGCTACGGCAGCGCATGCGCCGCCATGCTCGTTCCCGCCGCCCTCCTCGTGCTCTCGCCCGGTGTTCGCGCACAGACAGTGGACGATGCGCCTGCCGCGCCAACCGCGGTTGCCAGCCTCGCGAACGCCGCCCCGGATGTCGTTCCTGCAACACCTGCGGCACTCGTTCCCGCCACGCTCGAAGTGAGCGCGCCGGCCGGCGACGCCACCTCAACCGACACAGACTCGACCAGCGCCGCGGCCGCCAGCGCCCACGCCCCGGCCGACCCCGTCGCCTTTGGCAACGACGGCGTCTTCGCGGGCGTCGGCTCTCTGGACGACCAGACGCTTTCGCGCCAGCGCGGCGGCGCCGTCGGCATGGTGATGGTGGCTGCCACGCCGCAACTGATGCGCGGCAACAACAACGTAACGCTCTGGGACGAAATCGCGCCGCCTGCACCGCTGCCGATCCCCGTCGACGCCACCCAGAACGCGCAGGGCAACCTCGCGAGCTACACGAGAAAGTAACGATGAGATAGCACCCGTGCCGCTTGCGGCGCGGTGTCCGGTTCGCGGCGAATGCGCGAAGCCAGGACAGAAGGACCGGACAAGGCGCCCATGTGCCGACTCCGGCCAGGAGGAGACCAGCATGAGAGCACGCAACTCGACGCGCGGCACAAGCCGCCGGTCGGTCCAGGTCGCCGCCGCCCTGTGCGGCGTCCTCGCCGGGAGCGTCACGGCGGGCGTGGCCGCCCAGCAGGTCACGAACCCCGGCGACGTCATCGTCGAACGTGACATCACGCCGCGCAGCGCCTTCGACAACGTGCCGAAGAGTCAGGACCCGGTGCTCGTGCGCGCCACGACCTTTCCCAAAAACAGCTTCGATCCGGCGATGGCGACGCTCGTCACCGACACGGATCTCACCAACGCGCACGGCTCGAGCGGCGTGAACGCGAATGGCGCGCTTAGCGCGCAGACCGCCGGCGTCCAGGCGCTCACGCGCATTCTCACGGGCAGCGCGACCGGCTCGAACGTGGCGGCCGGCGCCGGCGCGAGCGGCGGCATCGGCGCCGGTCTCGGCGGCACGATTTCCTCGACGATCACAGGCGCGCTCGCCCCACTCTCGGGCGCCATGGGAGGCATGAAATGAGCCGTTCGATCCAGACGTCACGCACGTTGCGCACGGCGCTTCCCAGCGCGCTCGCCTGCGCCGCCGCGCTCGCCTTCGCGAGCGCCGCGCAGGCCCAGGTAAGCGTCGGCGCGACGGCGAGCATCGCCCCGGGCGCCGCCACCTCGACGACCGGCGCGCTCACGGTGAACGAGACCGCGGGTGTCGACAACGCGCAGGCCAACCAGCTGACGATCACGACCGGCAACGTGTCGATCAACGTGAACGGCGACGACCAGCTCGCCACCGTCACGGCGCGGCTCAAGGGCGCGAGCGCGACGATAGGTGCAGGAGCTTTTGCGAACACGAACGGCGCAATGATGGTGAATCAGTCGGCGGGCGTGGGCAATATCCAGCGCAACACTGCTCTCATCAGCAGTGGTGCGATTGGTGTAGTGGCGGTCTCGGACGGGGAACTGTCCGCGGCGGCTGCTCAAAACGGCGGTCAGGGGCAAATGGTCCAGGCAGGGGGTATTCGTGAGGTACGCATCGACAATGCGGCATTCAGGAATGCGACGGGCCTCGTGCAGGTGAACCAGACGGCCGGCGCCGGTAACGCTACGGCAAACAGTTTTGTGCTCCGTCCCCCGGCGGGCACTCTTTTTTAACTGACCACTCAGTATCGGAGCGAAATCATGAAGCGCACCCTCATAGCAGCGGCAGTTCTTGCGTCGGCGGTAGGTTCCGCTCACGCAGCTAATTCGGCGTATCTGTTCAACGCCACAGGCGTATCCCAATACGTCGGCATCGAAGGCTTTGTCACGCTGTTCGGCTGCGTCTCGGTTTCGAGCACCGCCGGCGCCGTCATCAACAACACGCAAACCACGAGCGGCGGCACGCTTCTTCCGCAAGCACAGAGCTACGTGAGCGGCAAGGTCACGACGACGTTCAACAATACGAACGCAAGCGTGACGGGCACCGGCACGAACTCGTTCTACAAATATTCGAACTCGAGCAATTCGAGCATGTCGTCCTCGTCGAGCAGTTCGTCGCACACGCATGACGTCAATGCGTCGACCACGAAGGCTTCGTCGAGCAGCTCGACCTTCGGCAAGACGCTCAACGCCAGCGTCAACGCCGACTATCACGTCGCGACCGACAACGGCAGCACGCACGACCACACGACCGCGAGCACCTATAGCGACACGGGCAGCGCGGCCCTTGGTACGAGCTACAACAGCGTAGGCAACAACACGTCCACGAAGTCGCAAAGCGGCAATGGCGCCCTCCAGGCCAACGCATCGTGGTCGCACAGCGGCAACTCGCATAACGGCTCGGCCGGCATCAACCTCAGCGGCTCGGAAAGCACGTCGCACACGAAGACCAACGCGCATAACGACAGCGACACGACGAACGTCGGCGCAGCCTGGGCCGTGAACAACAACAAGAACACGAGCAACAGCTCGACCACGGCCAATACGGCTCATGCCGACGGCACGGCCAGCGCCGCGCTTTCGGCGAGCGTGAACGGCACGAGCTCGAAGACGAAGAATTCTTCGGACACGTACGCGCACACGTACAGCACGTCGAGCACGAGCGCGGATTCGCATGAGCATTCGTCGTCGAAGAGCTCGAGCTCGAACAGCGGCTGGGGCTATAACGTCAGCGACACGCTCAACACGGTCGACGAGCACACCACGGGCTCGATCACGCAGCACTACAACACGCAGGCAGCGGGCACGCTCGACGCCAATACCGGCAGCGACGCGGCAACCGGCGTGACAGGCAACCTCGGCGTGAACATCGCGGAAGGCATCAACAACGCACAAAGCAACGATGTCGCGCTCGCTTCTGTCGACATGGGCAACGTGTTCGGCAACGCGCAGATCTTCAACACGCAAGCCTCCAGCGGCAAGGCCACCGTGAAGAACTTCAACCTGAACGCGTCGGTCGGCGACGGCTCGCTCGCAAGCGTTTCGGGCAACGTCGGCGTGAACGTCGCATCGGGCATCGGCAACGCACAGAACAACAGCCTCGCCGGCTCCGTGACGACGGCAACCCCGGGTGCTTACTCGACGGTTGCGATGGTCGCGACGGATAACAACTCGCAAAACGCCGCCATGACGGCAACTGGCCAGTTCCAGGGTACGGCCAGCCTCGGCGCCAATACGCTCACCGGCGCGCAAGGCAACATCGGCGTGAACATTGCCGGCGGCATCGGCAACCTGCAGCACAACGGCATGGCAATCGCCGCGATGAACAACGGCCACTAAGCACGGCTGGCAGCACCGCAGGAACTGGGCTCGCCCCAGGCAGAAAGCGCAGCAAGCAATGCGCGCCGGCTGTCCCACCACAGCCGGCGCGCAAACCAGAAGGTAGGAGACCACCATGTCCGGGCCCGTTTCGACCCCGGCGTCAAGGATGTTTGTCGTCGCGCTGACACTCTCGGCCAGCGCGGCCCTTGTGCCTGTGCATGCGCAGCAGTCGACGCTCGACGCGACCCACCTCATCGGCGTGCCGGTGAAGCTTCCGGTCCACTCGATGCGGGACCTTCGCTATCGCAGCATCGTCAGCCAGCAGTATGACTACAGCTGCGGCGCCGCCGCACTCGCCACACTGCTCAAGTACGGCTACGGCATCGACATCCCCGAACCTGAGCTGATCCGCCAGATGATGGTGTTCTCCACGCCCGAGGTGGTCGTCAAGAACGGCTTCTCCATGCTCGACATGAAGAAGTTCGTCGAGACGATCGGCTTGCGCGGCCGCGGTTTTCGCGTCAACACCGACGCGCTCTACCACCTGCAGATTCCCGTGCTGGTGCTCATGAACATCGATGGCTATGAGCACTTCGTGATCGTCAAGCACGCCGAGAACGGCCGCATCTTCATTGCGGACCCCGCGCTCGGCAACCGTATCGTCGCCGAAGACGACTTCGCCAAAACATGGAACGGCCTCGTCTTCGCGGTGCTCGGCAAACCGTTCCTGGAGGACTCTCCGCTGTTGCAGAACAACGAGTCGCTCGCGCTCAAGCTGCGTGAAAACGCCCTGCTCAATGGCACTGCGGCGACTCCCTTCTTCGAATACGGCCTCGATAAGGCCGTGATGTTCTGAAGTCCCAAGAATCATGAAACGCAACCTCTCACAGTGTGGCATCGCGGCAGCCGTCTCCGCGCTCGCCTGCGCTTTTTCGAGCGGTGCGCTAGCGGCCGAAGGCATCGGCTTGCCGCAACCGATGCCGGCGTTTCTCTCGAACGCCGACGCGCAGGCGCAAGGCATCCGCTGCGAAGCCGTCGGCGACGACGTGCTCGCGCATCAGACCGGCAAGTATGCCGGCAGCGACATGATTTCCGGGTTCGTTCTGAACCTGCTTTCTCAATGGCAATTGCCAAACGGCGCGACCGCAGTCGCGCAAGGCGCACTCTCGGTCGCCCAGAATGCGGCCAACCAGGTGAGCGCGCAGGTGAAGACGTATGCAACCGTGATCGACCCGACGCAGGGCGGCACCACGGGCGCAAACAGCGGCGCCAACCCGAACGCGACGGCCACCGGCGGCCAGAACGTCTCGATCAACGGCGTCTCGCAGATCACCCAGGTGGCCGGCAATGGCAATACGGGCGCCAATGCCGCAACCATCTCCTACGACAACAACGCGCCGCAGCTCGCCAATCTGCCAGGCGCCACCAACCAGCCGAGCGCGTCGGCATCGAACGCGGCCGGCAGCATAAGAGCGGGCATCTCGTTCGGCAGTAACGGCGTCAACGTGACGCTGCAAACGCCGGCGGGCATCGCCACGCAGAACATCATGCCGGGCAACGCGCAACAGGCCGGCGCGATCGCCCAGTTGCTCCAGGTCGCAGGCAATAACCAGCAGGTCGCCAACCAGCTGCAACTGAGTCTGCAAACGCAGCAGATGACGTCGCAAATGATCCGGCAGACCGGCGTATTACAGGCTCTGCGAAATCTCCACTAACCGAGGGCTCATAACGAGACGTACCAGCCAAGGAGACCACCACGCGGGCAAGGCCCCGCGCGAGAAGCAGCACTTTGAATGAGGAGCATCGACGTGCGCGGGCGTGGGACCAGGGGGTTCCGCCGGGCGCCCGCATTCGATCCCGGGGGAAGAACAATGAAGATGATGTCCAGGGCGGCCGCGCCACACATGTCGCTGGCCGCCATTCCAGCAGCTGTTTTGCTATTCGCGCTCTCGCAGTCCGCCCACGCGCAGGCGTTACAAAGTCAGTCGATCGAAGACCGCCTGAATACGCTCATGCGCGTGGTCGACGAGCAGCAGCGGCAAATCCAGTCACTGGAGCGCCAGGTGACGAACCTCGAAATGGCGCAACGCGGTCGCGGCATGCCGGGCGCGGGTGCGCCCGACGCCGCGTCGGACGCGACGGTCGCGGAACAGCCGGGCGCAGACGGTCTGCCTGTGCCCTTGCCCCCGCTCGCCCAGGCGCTGCCGGGCGCGACGGCGCCGGGTTCGCTCACCGGCACGGCCACGGGCGTGCCGGTGAACCCGCCTTCGCCGGACGCGGGCGCGACCAATGGCGCGACCGGCACCTCGGCCGCGAGCGGGCCGCAGCAGGGCGCGCCGGTCGGCGTGAACCCCAATGGAAGCCCAACGGTTGGCGAGACGCAGAAGAACGCTGAGCCGTCCCGCACGCAAGCCGAAGAAGCGGTCGTGCAGCGCGAGCACGCGCCGCTCTTCGACCACAAGCTGACGTTGGACTGGGGCATCAGCGACAGTTACTACGATCGCCGCCAGCTGCAGCTTTCGGGCTTTCTTGCCCTCGACGCGATCTTCCTCGGCAACATCAATCTGGGGCAGACCAAGTCGCACACGATCACCGCCGACCTGGACACGCGCTACGGCCTCACCGACCGCATGAGCATCGATGTGGACGTGCCTTACGTCTACCGGCACAGCACCTTCATCGTGGGTGGCGCGGGCGGCTCGGCCAGCACGCTCACGGATGCATCGGTCAATTCGAACGCGATCGGTGACGTGAACTTCGGGATCTACTACCAGTTCCTGAAGGAAACCAACAACATTCCCGACGTGGTCGGCAGCCTGCGCGTGAAGACCGCCACCGGCACCTCGCCGTTCGGCATCAAGGTTCAGCAGATCACGCCCGACAACACCAATCTCGTCGCCCCCAGCAAGCTGCCCACGGGCACGGGCTTCTGGAACGTGACGGCCGGCCTCTCAGTGCTGAAGACCTACGACCCCGTGGTGCTGTTCGGCAGCTTGTCGTACACGTACAACATCTCGCGCTCGTTCTCCGACATCTCTTCGGTGATCGGGCAAACCGAGCCTGCCGAAGTGAAGCTCGGCGACATCATCCAGTTCGGCGGCGGTGTCGCGCTCGCCTTCTCGGACAAGGACTCGGCGAGCATCTCGTACACCATGGCCATCGAGCCGCAGTCGAAGACCAAGTCGCCGGGCGGCACCTGGACCGGCGTGCCGGGCAGCGAGACGACCGCCTCGGTGCTCAACTTCGGCCTGAATCACGTGGTCAACAAGCACCTGACGATCAACGGCGCGGTGTCCGTCGGGCTCACGCCCGATGCACCGAACTTCGTCGTCGGCGTGCGTTTCCCTTACACCTTCTGATGACATGAGGCCGATCGTGCGCGAATCCTCACATCTGGGCGCCACTGTGACACCGCTCGCCGGAGCCGGTCAGCGTCTCGCCGTGACCGGGCCGCCGCTTGCCGGCGATGTCCCCGACGCCGGCCGCGCGCGCGATGCGAAGCCCGAGGCGGGGCTCGAGCGCACCTTGCTGTATGTCGCGCGCACGCCCGACCCGCTGCTCTGCGCTTACCTCAAGAGCCGCGGCTGGGAAATCGCGACCGCGCGCACGGTGCACGAGGCCTCGCGCCTCGTGAAGCCGGAGGCGGCCTACGCCGGCATCGTCGATCTCACGGGTTTCGCGCCGCGCGAGTTCGCGGGCCTCGAGACGATCCTGCGGCTGCAGCAGGTGGGATGGATCGCGCTCACCGACGATTCGCGCCTCACCGACGCCGAAGTGCGGCGCCTGATCCGTCACTACTGCTTCGACTACGTGCATGTCCCGGTCGCGCATGCGACGCTCGACTACCTCGTGGGCCATGCGTTCGGCATGGTGTCGCTGTGCGATCTCGACGCGCCGGGCGCCGCCGCCGCGAGCCAGGACGAAGACGAGATGGTCGGCACCTGCGAAGCGATGCAGCAGCTCTTTCGCACGATCCGCAAGGTGGCCAACACCGACGCCACCGTGTTCATCTCGGGCGAATCGGGCACCGGCAAGGAACTCACGGCGCTCGCGATCCACGAGCGCTCTGCGCGGCGCAAGGCGACCTTCGTGCCGATCAACTGCGGCGCGATCCCGCATCATCTTCTGCAATCCGAACTGTTCGGCTATGAGCGCGGCGCGTTCACCGGCGCGAACCAGCGCAAGATCGGGCGCGTCGAATCGGCCAACGGCGGCACGCTCTTTCTCGACGAAATCGGCGACCTGCCGCTGGAAAGCCAGGCAAGCCTGCTGCGCTTTTTGCAGGAAGGCAAGATCGAACGCCTGGGCGGCCACGAGCAGATTCCCGTGGACCTGCGCATCATCTCGGCCACGCACGTCGATCTCGAGGCGGCGATGCGCGACGGACGCTTTCGCGCCGACCTCTTTCACCGCCTGTGCGTGCTGCGCGTGGACGAGCCGCCGCTGCGCGCGCGCGGCAAGGACATCGAAATTCTCGCGCACCACGTGCTGCACAAGTTCAAGCAGGACAGCGCGCGCCGCATCCGCGGCTTCACGCCCGACGCCATCGAGGCCCTGTACAACTACAACTGGCCTGGCAACGTGCGCGAACTCATCAACCGCGTGCGCCGCGCGATCGTGATGGCCGAAAGCAAGCTGATCTCGGCGGAGGATCTCGATCTCGCGCACTTCACCGCGCAGCAGACGGTCACGCTCGCGCAGGCGCGCGAGGCCGCGGAGCGGCGCGCGATCGAGGCGGCGCTGCTGCGGCACCGGCACCGGCTCACGGAAGCCGCTGCCGATCTCGGCATCTCGCGCGTGACGCTCTACCGGCTGATGGGCGCGCACGGCCTGCGCGACGAAAAAACGTTCTTCGGCGGCGAAGCGGAGAACCAGCCGGAATTGCCGCCCGACGGGCAGGACTGAAACACCCGATGCCGCAGAGGAAGCGCGCCGGGGCGCCCGGCGCGCTCAGGTAGAATCGCTGCGAACAGCTTACAACCTCGCACCTCTACCCTTTCGATGACGACGCTCACCCTCATCGTCGCCCGCGCCCGCAACGGCGTGATCGGCCGCGACAACGCGCTGCCCTGGCGGCTCCCCGAAGACCTCGCGTTCTTCAAGCGCACCACCATGGGCGCGCCCATCATCATGGGCCGCAAAACCCACGAATCGATCGGCCGCGCCTTGCCGGGCCGCCGCAACATCGTCGTGACGCGCGACGCGGGCAAGCGCTTTCCCGGCTGCGACACCGCCACGAGCCTCGACGAGGCGCTCGCGCTCGCGGCGCAGGACCAGGCGCCCACGGCGTTCCTGATCGGCGGCGCGCAGCTCTACGGCGAAGGGCTCGGGCTTGCGCATGAGCTCGTGGTGACGGAAATCTCAGCGGACTTCGAGGGCGACGCCACCTTCCCCGCGCCCGACCCCGACGTGTGGCAAGAAACGTCGCGCGAGACGCTGCATGCGAATGCGCCGAACGACTTCGATTTCGCCTTCGTGCGGTACGTGCGGCGGGATTGACCGACCGGGCGCTGCCCAACCCGGTGCCCCAGGCGGCACGCGGCGCGGGCCCCAAAGCAAAACGGCACGCCAGGGCGTGCCGTTTTTTATCGAGCCAGCGCAGAAGGCGCGCTTACTGTCCCGCCACCGTCATCCGCTCGATCAGCACCGAGCCGGTCTGACGCGTGCCACGCGCGAGCGTATCCGCGCCCACGGCGACGATGTGGTGGAACATCTCCTGCAGCGTGGACGCCACCGTGATTTCCTCGACCGGGTACTGGATCTTGCCGTTCTCCACCCAGAAGCCCGACGCGCCGCGCGAATAGTCGCCCGTCACGAAGTTGACGCCCTGCCCCATCAGTTCGGTCAGCAACAGGCCCGTGCCGAGCTTTTTCAGCATTTCCTCGAAGTCGTCCTCAGGCTTCGTAAGCGAGCTCTGGAACTGCAGGTTGTGCGAGCCGCCGGCATTGCCTGTGGTCTGCATGCCGAGCTTGCGCGCCGAATACGACGACAGGAAATAGCCCTGCACGATGCCGTCCTTCACGACCTCGCGGCGCTGTGTGCGCACGCCCTCTTCGTCGAACGGCGCGCTGCCGGCCGCGCGCGGCACATGCGGGTCCTCGACGACCTGGATGTGCGGCGCGAACACCGGCTTGCCGAGGCTGTCGACGAGGAACGACGTCTTGCGATACAGCGCGCCGCCGCTCACGGCCTGCACGAACGCGCCGAGCAGGCCCGCGGCGAGCGGCGCCTCGAATAGCACCGGCACCTTGCGCGTGTCGAGGCTGCGCGCGTTCAGGCGCGAAAGCGCACGTTCGGCGGCATAGCGCCCGACGGCTTCGGGGGAGGCCAGTTCGGCCGCGCTGCGCCGCGAGGTGTACCAGTCGTCGCGCTGCATGTTGCGGCCGACGCCCGCGATAGGCGCGCACGAAACGTAGTGGCGCGAGTACGGATAGCCGTGCATGAAGCCGCCCGAGGTGGCGAGCACGAACTGCGAATGCTGTGCCGACACGCTCGCGCCTTCGGAGTTCTTCACGCGCGGGTCGACCGCGAACGCGGCGTCTTCGGCGCGGCGCGCGATTTCCACGGCCTCGTCGGCGGAGAGATTCCACGGGTGGTAGAGGTCGAGGTCGCGCGGCGCGGTTTCGAGCAGATCGCGCTCGGCAAGGCCCGCGCAGTCGTCGTCGGCGGTGAAGCGCGCGATGTTGTACGCGGCCGCCACCGTGTCCTTGAGCGCTTGCGGCGAGAAGTCAGAGGTGCTCGCATTGCCGCGCTTGTTGCCGATATAGACGGTCACGCCGACCATCTTGTCGCGGTTGTGCTCGATCGTCTCGACCTCGCCGCGCCGCACCGAGACGGACAAGCCGTCGCCTTCGGAGATCTCGGTCGCGGCGTCGCTCGCGCCGAGCGCGTTGGCGTGCCGCAGGATGTCTGAGGCGATCTCCCTCAGCTCGTCCTGGGTGTGCGGGAAAAAGCGTTGCCGGGCTTCGATGTCTGCTGCCATTGTCGTTACGGTCCGGTTCTGGGCCGGTGCGGCCCGCTGGTGTCGTGTTTCGCTGGTATCGATTCAGGTGCTTCGGAACGCGCGGCGTTCGCAAAGCGCATCCCGCGATCATAGCAAGGTATGTGAACACGCATCACAGGCGCTTTCGTCGCCCGGCGTCCGCACCAACTGCCGCGCCAGCATCGGGCCGCCGTCCACCGCCTTCCAGCCCGAGCCGCAAGCGCGCGCACGCTACAATACGCCCATGAAACGCAAAACCCGCATTCAACCGATGAACGACGATGTCGCCGAGCAGGACGACAACGGATACGATCGCCCGAGCAAATCGCAGCTCAAGCGCGACATGGAAGCGCTCCAGGAACTTGGCCAGGCCCTCGTGGAACTGCCCAAGGACGCGCTCAAGCGCATGCCGATGACCGAAGACCTCGCGGACGCCGTCCACGAGTGCCGCCGCATCACCGACCACGAAGGCAAGCGCCGCCAGCTCCAGTACGTGGGCCGCATGATGCGCGGCCTGACCGAAGCCGAAGTCGCCGCGCTGCGCACGAAGCTCGACGAGCACCGCGGCGTGAACAGGGCCGCCACGGCGCGCCTGCACTGGATCGAGCGCACGCGCGACAAGCTGCTCGCGGACGACGCCGCGCTCACCGAATTCATCCGCCAGCACCCCGCCGCCGACCCGCAGGCAGCCCGCACGCTGATCCGCAACGCGCGCCGCGAGCAGGAGCAAAGCAAGCCGCCCAAGTCCTTCCGCGAGCTGTTCCAGTGGATCAAGGACGCGAGCACGCAAGGCGCGGACGAGGCTGACGACCACGACGACGAGCGCGCCGACGAGGACCGCGAAGATGACGAAGCCTGAGCGCAGCCATCCTGACGAACTCGTGATCGGCCTCGTGTCGGTCAGCGACCGCGCGACGAGCGGCGTCTACGAGGACAAGGGCATTCCGTCGCTGATGGAGTGGCTCGGCAACACGCTGAAAACGCCTTGGCGCGCCGAAACGCGCCTGATCCACGACGACGCGGCGACGATCTCCGCCACGCTCACGGCGCTCGTGGACGGCCTGGGCTGCGATCTCGTGTTGACGACGGGCGGCACCGGCCCGGCGCGCCGCGACGTGACGCCCGAGGCGACGCTCGCGGTGGCGACGAAGGAAATGCCGGGCTTTGGCGAGCAGATGCGCCAGATCAGCCTGAATTTCGTGCCGACGGCCATTCTGTCGCGCCAGGTCGCCGTGATCCGCGAAAACGACGACCACGCGGCGCTCATCATCAACCTGCCGGGGCAGCCGAAGTCGATCAAGGAAACGCTGGAAGGCTTGCGCGACGATCAGGGCGCCGTAAAGGTGCCGGGCATTTTTGCTGCGGTGCCGTACTGCATCGACCTGATCGGTGGCCCGTATATCGAAACCGATCCGAACGTCGTGGCGGCGTTCCGGCCCAAAAGCGCGCAGCGGGCGCCGCGCGCTTAACACTCGAACTTCAACGATCGCGCAGCAGCGCCGCTGCTGCTGCGCGTCTCAACGGCGCTCAGAGCGCCGGACCGGCCTCGCCCGCCGCCATGTCGGGCACGATGCCCGGCGCCGGAACGAGGAAGTGCTCGCGGTAGTACTTGAGCTCGTCGATCGACTCGTGGATGTCGGCGAGCGCCGTGTGCATCGCGCGCTTCTGGAAGCCCTTGTAGATGGTCGGCTGCCAGCGGCGGCACAGCTCCTTGAGCGTGCTCACGTCGAGGTTGCGGTAGTGAAAGAAGCGCTCGAGCGTGGGCATCCAGCGCGCCATGAAGCGGCGGTCCTGGCAGATCGAGTTGCCGCACATCGGCGACTTGCCCGGCGGCACGTATTGCGAAAGGAACGCCATGATCTGCTCGGTCGCGCTTTCTTCCGTGACGGTCGAAGCCCGCACGCGCTCGGTGAGGCCCGAGCGGCCGTGCGTGTTGCGGTTCCACTCGTCCATGCGGTCGAGCACCGTCTCCGGCTGATGGATGGCCAGCACGGGGCCTTCCACGAGCTTGTCGAGCGTCGAGTTCGTCACCACCACGGCGATCTCGATGATGCGGTCGTTGTCGGGATCGAGGCCCGTCATTTCCATATCGAGCCAGATCAGGTTCATGTCGGTGCGCTCGATGGTCGGCGCGCCGGCAGCGGTAATGTCAGTCATGAAAGGCAACCCGGAGAGCGTTGGTGGCGCGGCGCGTGCGCGGCATCGACAGGATGCGATGCCCGGCCGGCGAGAACATATAATTGTCGCATAGATACCACGGACTTCCTGGATGCCTAATCTGTCCCCCTCCCCTGCGCTGTACTTCAGCGTGCTGTTCGTCGTCGGCGTGCTCGCCATGGTCGCGACCAAGCTCTGGCTCGCGTCGCGCCAGATCCGCTTCGTGGCCGCCCACCGCGGCGCGGTGCCCGCGCAGTTCACCGCCACCATCCCGCTCGCCGCGCACCAGCGCGCCGCCGACTACACGGTCGCGCGCACGCGCCTCGGCATGATCGAGATCGTGCTCGGCGCCGTGGTGCTGATCGCGCTCACGCTGCTCGGCGGCGTGCAGGCACTCGATCTCGGCATCTCGGATGCGATCGGGCGCGATTATGTGGGCCAGATCGCGCTGATCGGGGCCGTGCTCGCCATTTCCGGCGTGGTCGAACTGCCGCTCGACTACTACCGCCAGTTCGTGGTCGAGGAGCGCTTCGGCTTCAATCGCATGACGAAGCGCATCTTCATCATGGACCGCATCAAGGGGCTCCTGATCGGCGCCGCGTTCGGCATTCCGCTGCTCTTCGTCGTGCTCTGGCTCATGAAGCAGGCGGGCAGCCTCTGGTGGCTCTGGACGTGGGCCGTATGGGTCGCCTTCCAGATGCTCGTGCTGGTGCTCTACCCCACCTTCATCGCGCCGCTCTTCAACAAGTTCGAACCGCTGCGCGATGAGGCGCTGCGCTCGCGCATCGAGGCGCTCATGCAGCGCTGCGGCTTCGCGGCCAAGGGCCTGTTCGTGATGGACGGCAGCCGCCGCTCCGCGCACGGCAACGCCTATTTCACGGGCTTTGGCGCCGCCAAGCGCATCGTGTTCTTCGACACGCTGCTCGCGCGCCTCTCCGGCAGCGAGATCGAGGCCGTGCTCGCGCACGAGCTGGGTCACTTCAAGCGCCGTCACGTAATCAAGCGCATGGTCGTCACGTTCGCGATCAGCCTCGGGCTGCTCGCCCTGCTCGGCTGGCTCTCGCAGCGCGTCTGGTTCTACGAGGGTCTCGGCGTGCGGCCGTCGCTGCTCGGCGGCAACGAAGGGCTCGCGCTCGTGCTGTTCTTCCTCGCCGTGCCCGTATTCCTGTTCTTCGTCACGCCGCTTGGCAGCCTCTCCTCGCGCAAGCACGAGTTCGAGGCCGACGCCTTCGCCGCCACGCAAACCGACGCGCAGCATCTCGTCAACGCGCTCGTGAAGCTCTACGAGGACAACGCGTCGACGCTCACGCCCGACCCGCTCTATACCGCGTTCTACTACTCGCATCCGCCGGCTTCGCAGCGGATCGACCGACTGCTCGCGCACGCATGAACCGGCGCGCAACCAAAGCCGCCGGCAACGCAAAAGCTGCAGGCGCCACGCTGCACGGCGTGGTGATCGCCGCCCACGGGCGCCACTATCTCGTCGCGCCCGACGGCGGCGGCGCACACCTGCAATGCTTCCCGCGCGGCAAGAAGAGCGAGGTCGCGGTGGGCGACCGCGTCGAGTATCAGTCGACTTCGGCCGACCAGGGCGTGATCGTCGCGATCGGTGAGCGGCGCAACCTGCTCTATCGCTCCGACCAGTTCAAGTCGAAGCTCTTCGCGGCGAACCTCGACCAGTTGCTGATCGTGCTCGCCACCGAGCCGCACTTCAGCGAAGACCTGCTCGGGCGCGCGCTCGTGGCCGCCGAGGCCAACGACCTCAAGCCGCTCATCGTGCTCAACAAGATCGACGTCGAGGCCGCGCTGCCGCTCGCGCGCCAGCGCCTCGAACGCTATCGCGCGCTGGGCTATACGGTGCTGGAAGTCTCGGTGAAGGGCCGCCCCGAGGAGGCACGCGCGGCGCTGGCCGAGCATCTCCATGGCCATCAGACGATCCTGCTCGGCCAGTCGGGCATGGGCAAGTCGACGCTCGTGAACCTGCTGATTCCCGACGCCGAAGCGGCCACGCGCGAGATCTCGACGGCGCTCAACAGCGGCCGCCACACCACGACGTTCACGCGGCTCTACACGCTCCCCGAGGGCGGCGCGCTGATCGACTCGCCGGGCTTCCAGGAGTTCGGCCTCTATCACCTCACCGAAGGCAAGCTCGAGCGCGCGTTCCCCGAGTTCCGGCCGCTGCTCGCGCACTGCCGCTTCTACAACTGCCATCACCTGCACGAGCCGGGCTGCGCGATTCTGGAAGCCGTCGACGACCGCCGCATCGCGCCCGAGCGCCAGGCGCTGTACGCGCAGCTCATGCACGAGATCAGCCAGGTCGTGCGCTGACGCGCCGCCTGCCCCCATCGCCCTATGCTCAAGCTCGTGCGCGCGCCGAATCTGCTGATCGCCCAGCACTGGATGAACATCCTGGCGACGGCGGGCGTGCCCTGCGAGCTGCACAACCGCTACCTGAGCGGCGCGATGGGCGAGATTCCGGCCGAGCAGTGCGCGCCCGAACTGTGGCTCGTGGACGAGCGCGACGAGAAGCTCGCCCGGCGTTTGATCGACGAAGCAGTGAACGGCCCGCCGCCGGGCTCGCCCACGTGGCGTTGCGCGCGCTGCGGCGAGGTGCTCGAAGCGCAGTTCACCGTGTGCTGGAATTGCGGACGCGATCGCGACGTGCGCGACGAGTGACGCAGCTGCTGACCCAAACGTAAATGGGCCGCTAGAAGCGGCCCATTTGCATTTAAACGGCTCAGCGCTGCGGCGCTCAGAGCCAGACGGCGATCGTCAGCATGAGCAGCAGGATCATCCACAGGATCACGGCGCGCCACACGAGGCCCACGGCCGATTGCAGCGTGCGCGGCGTGCAGTCGTCGCCAACCGTGTACGGACCGCCCTCGCCCGGCTGCGCGAGCACATCGACGCTGGACTGCTCGGCGAGCGGGCCCGAAAGCCGCGCGCCCAGCGCGCCGCTGCCGGTGGCGAGCAGCACGCCTTCGTTGGTGTCGGGCCACTGGTTCGTGTGGTTGCGCCAGGAGTAGATCGCGTCCTCGAAGTTGCCGACGATCGCAAAGCCCAGCGACGTGAGCCGCGCCGGCACCCAGTCGATCACGAAAAACACATGCTGTGCGAAGTTCGAGAACGCCTCGGTACGGTCCTCGGCGGGACGCGCCCACTCGCGCGCGAGATATTCGGCGATGCGGTACAGCACGGCGCCCGCAGGCCCGATCGGCACGAGAAACCAGAAGAACACGCCGAACACGTGCCGGTGTGACGCGATCACCGCGTGAATCAGCGTGTGGCGCACGATCTCGCTCACGGGCATGTCCACGGCGTCGATGCCGGTCCATTCGTGGAGGATTTCACGCGCGCGCGGCACGTCGTCGTTGTTCAGCGCGAGATGGATGTCGGTGAAATAGTGGCTGAACTGGCGAAAGCCGAGCGTGAAGTACACGACCACCACGTTCCACAGGAACGCCAGCACGAAGCTGATGTGGTACAGCACGTAGTAGACGAGCGCCGTGGCGAGCGTCCACGGCAGCACGACCACGAGCCACGCGATGAGCCCATGCTTCTGCTTGCCGGCGTCAAAGCCGTGCGCGGCCCATTCCGCATTGAGGCGCACGAGCGCCATGACCGGATTATTGGGCGACAGCGCCCGCACCTGTTCGATGACGAGAGCCAGCAATACGGAAAAGAAGGTCATGCGACGCGCCGTGCAGATCGGGTTGCGAAAGGGGTTTTATGAAAGTGTTGCAACGATATCACAGGGCCAGATGTGCCTGACCATCGCCGGCAATTCGGGCGGCAAACTCGCAACAGTGCGCGGCGGCGCTTGCACGCGCCGCCAGACGTGCTACGCGAGCAGGAAACGGTAGAAGTTGCGCAGCATCCCCGCCGTCGCCCCCCAGATGAAGTGCGAGGACCCAACGCCGGAAGCGACGACGGGTTCGGGCACGTTGAGGTCCGGTGAATGGCGGTCCGGATACGGCATCGCGTAAAAGCGCCGCTCGCCGCCCTCCCAACGGAGCACGCGCACCTGGTGATGCACCGGGTTCATGAGAAAGCTGAGCGGCACCTCGAAGATGCTCGCCACTTCGAGCGAGTCCGCCGCGAGACTGAACGGCTCGTGCACGAGACCGACCACGGGCGTGACCCTGAAGCCGGTGCCCGTGAGGTAGTCGGGCAATGCGCCGAGCACCTCGACACGCGCGGGGTCGAGGTTCACTTCCTCGTGCGCCTCGCGCAGCGCGGCGGCGATGGGCGTGGGGTCGGAAGGTTCGCGGCTGCCGCCGGGAAAGCTCACCTGACCCGCGTGATTGCTGAGGTTGTCGGCGCGCTGGGTGAGCAGCACGGTCAAACCGCCCGGGCGCAAGGCGATGGGCATGAGCACCGCGGCCTCGCGCGGATCGCGCATCTCGGCCAGACGGGCTTCCTGCGGTTCGGGGTCCCACGGCAGGCGCTGCTCGAAGCGCGTGCGCAAGCCGGCGGCGGTCAGTCGCTCCGCAGCGATCTGCGGAAGGCTTGCGCCCGTCGATTCGATGGGCAGGCTTTCGGGTTCAAATACTGGGCGGATCAACGGGCGTCTCGGATTACACGTACACGAGATTATTTTGCGGCCAAAAAGAAAAAAGCACCCCGGAGGGTGCTTCTTTCTTACAGCTTTTACGCCTGGTCGGCCGGAGCAGCTGCGCGGTCTTTCGACACCAGCTTTTCCTTGATACGTGCCTTCTTGCCCGACAGGTTGCGCAGGTAGTACAGCTTCGCGCGACGCACGTCGCCGCGGCGCTTCACCACGATGCTGGCCAGCAGCGGCGAGTACGTCTGGAACGTACGCTCGACGCCTTCGCCAGACGAGATCTTGCGCACGATGAACGACGAGTTCAGGCCGCGGTTACGCTTCGCGATCACGACGCCTTCGTATGCCTGAACGCGCTTGCGGTTACCTTCAACCACGTTCACGTTGACGATCACCGTATCGCCGGGAGCGAATTCGGGGATGGTCTTCTCGCCCAGCACGCGCTGGATCTCTTCCTGCTCGAGTTTTTCAATCAGATTCATGGATTGACTCCGTATGCCATCTTGTCGGCGTTCGTACCTGTGCAGGGTTGCTGCACTACGGCCCCGATAGAGGATGGATTCACAACTGGCGCCGTTCACGCATGAAGCGGCACCGCCTTTTGCGCCCCTTGTCGCGCACGCCCGAAGCCTTACGCTTCGTTCGAGCCCTTCGCGAGACTAGCGAGCCACGCCTCGTCGGCCCGGCTCAACATCTTGTTCTTTCTGGCCCGCGCGATCAGATCGGGCCGCTTGTTCCACGTGTTGCGCAACGCCTCGCGGCGACGCCATTGCTCGATTTCCGCATGATGGCCGCCAAGCAGCACATCGGGCACGCGCACGCCGTCGTATTCCTCGGGGCGCGTGTAATGCGGACAGTCGAGCAAACCGTCGACGAAGCTGTCCTGCACCGCCGAAAGCGCATCGCCCAGCACGCCCGGCAGGTTGCGCACCACGGCGTCCATCAAGGCCATCGCGGGCAATTCGCCCCCCGAGAGCACGAAGTCGCCGAGGCTCACTTCTTCGTCCACGCAGCGGTCGACGAGACGCTGGTCGATCGCTTCATAGCGGCCGCACAACATCACGAGACCCGGCTCCTGCGCGAACTGCATGACGCGTTCGTGCGTGAGCGGCTTGCCTTGCGGCGACATCAGCAGCACCCGCGGGGTGCTCACGCCGGCTTGCGCCTGCGCGGCCTTCGCCGCGTCGATCGCCGCTTCGAGCGGCCTCGCCAGCATGACCATGCCGGGGCCGCCGCCGTAAGGGCGGTCGTCGATCGTACGGTAGTTGTCGGTCGTGAAATCACGCGGATTCCACGTACGCAACGTGTAACGCTGCTGCTTCGCCGCCCGGCTGGTAATACCCCAGTCGGTCAGCGCGCGGAACATCTCGGGAAAGAGCGTAACGACATCGAACTGCATCGCTCTCTCCGTTCAGCGAAATTGAATCAAGGCGCGCGGCGGGGTTGCCACAGCGTTGCCGCGGTGCCTAGTAGTCGGCTTCCCAGTCGACGACGATACGCTTCGCCGCCAGGTCCACCGTCTTCACGAACACACCCACAAACGGGATCAGGCGCTCGCCGGTGGCCGGCTTGCCATCCTTGTCCGTGGATGCATAGGTGACACGCAACACCGATTGCGCACCATTGTCGATCAGGTCGGCGACCTTGCCGAGCTCGACGCCTGCCTCATTGGCGACATCGAGGCCGATCAGGTCGACCCAGTAATATTCATCGGCTGCGGGCGCCGGGAATTCGGCACGGCTCACGTACACGCGCGCGCCGCGCAATAGCAGCGCGGCATCGCGGTCGGCCAGGCCCGAAAGCTCGCCAACGACGCTGTCACCATGAACCTTGGCGCTCACGCGCACCGCGGAATGACGCTCGCGATGCGCCTGACCCTCGCGGCCCTTGAGGAGCCACCAGCGTTTAGCGGAAAGCAGCGCGCGGCCGTCCTGCGCGTGCGGCGCGATCTTCAGCCAGCCCTTGAGGCCATAGGCGTCGATCACGGCGCCGACTTCAACGGCGTCGGCCGGCCAGCTCGCTTCGGTTTCGGCGCGCAGGCTCCCGGTTGCGGGTGCAGCTTTCGCGGCACTCTCGCGCGCAGGCTTGCGCACGAACGCACCAAACGACGGCGCGCCGCGAGCCGCGGCCTTGCCGGTCGCAGCTTCAGGCGCCCCGCTTTCCGACGCGTCGTTCGCCTCTACGGCAGATTTAGCGTCATGCGCGGACATCGGCACCCCTTGCGACCAGCTTGATATCGCACACGCAGATCATGCAGCGCGTACGCGGGTAAAACACAGACAACAGACTGAAAAGACGCTTAAAGACTTAAGCAGCCGGCGCAGCGGCGGCGGTCTTTTGCGCTTCCTTCACGAGGCGCTCGACAGCCGGCGACATTTGCGCGCCGTTTTCCTTCCAGTACGTCACGCGATCTTGAGCGATACGCAGCGTTTCACCCTTGGTAGCGACCGGGTTGTAGAAGCCCACGCGCTCGATGAAACGGCCGTCGCGACGGTTGCGCGAGTCGGTTGCGACGATGTTGTAGAACGGGCGCTTCTTCGAGCCGCCGCGTGCCAGACGGATGATGACCATACTAAATCCTTGAAAACCGGGGGTTCGGGACTACTAAAACGTGCGATTATAGCCCGAAACCGGAGGCATAACAAACACTTAACGGGAAATTGCGCGCCGGCGCGCAGAAAGCCGGCAAGACACGGCGGTCAAACTGCAGCTCATGCCCACGGTGGGTGGGCCCTGGAGCGAATTGTGGCGACTTTCAGACGACTCGTGCAATGGCTGTGTCGCGGTGGGAGCGGCGGCGTGGGTGACAGCTCCCGTTTTCCGGCGTCTCGCGAGTCGGCCAGACGCTTCACAGCGGCGTGGCTCGCCTTTGCCGCCGCCCTGCTCGCGGCGCCGTTCGCTCACGCGGCGCTTCCCATCGACCGCATCAAGCTGCCGCCGGGCTTCCACATCGAGGTGCTCTCCGCCGACGTCCCAGGCGCACGCGAAATGACGCTGTCGGGCAACGGCACCCTCCTGTATGCAGGGAGTATGGGCGGTGACGTCTACGCGCTCGAACTCAAGGACGGCAAGGCCATCAAGCGCCACATCGTGGCCTCGGGACTGACGATGCCGGTGGGCGTGGCCTGGCGCAACGGCGCATTGTATATCTCAGCGGTGTCGTCGATCGTGCGCCTCGACGACATCGACCGTCATCTCGACGATCCGCCTAGAGCCGTCGTCGTCACGGATTCGCTGCCCACTGAGCGCCACCACGGCTGGAAGTTCATCGCCTTCGGCCCCGACGGCAAGCTCTACGTGCCGCAAGGCGCGCCGTGCAACGTCTGCCTGCCGGCCAGCGACCCGCAGCGCGTGCATTTCGCGATGATCGGGCGCATGGACCCCGACGGTTCGCACTACGAGACCATCGCCCGCGGCGTGCGCAACACGGTCGGCTTCGCGTGGCATCCGCAGACGCACGACCTCTGGTTCACCGACAACGGCCGCGACATGCTCGGCGACGACATCCCCGACGACAAGCTCAATCGCCTCGCGCATGTGGGCGAGGACTTCGGCTTTCCCTATTGTCACGGCGGCAATGTCGCCGACCCCGAGTTCGGCGCAGGCCATCCGTGCAGCGGCTTCACGCCCCCGGTCCTCAAGCTCGGCGCGCACGTGGCGTCGCTCGGCATGCGCTTCTATACCGGTTCGATGTTCCCGGCCGACTACAGGAACAGCATGTTCATCGCCGAGCACGGCTCGTGGAACCGCAGCAAGAAGGTCGGCTATCGCGTGGTGCGCGTGAGCGCCAACCCGGACGGCACGAACGCGCGCCAGGAAGTGTTCGCGCAGGGCTGGCTCAACGCCGACGAGACCCAATGGGGCCGCCCCGCCGACGTGCTGCCGCTGCCCGACGGATCGCTCCTTGTCAGCGACGACTATGCGGGCGCGATTTATCGCGTGACTTACACGAAACCGTGACGCGACCGCCACGTTGAAGCTGCAGACATGGTGCCGGACATAAGCGTGCGCTTGTGCTGCAAGCCCGGCGTGCGGCATACAATGCCCGGCGGCCCGTGTGCGTTCGACGTGATGCGCCCATGACGGCCGAACGTCCACGTTTCGCCCGAGCCCATGCCCAACGACAAGAACCTTGCACGCTTTCGCTCCAAGACGCTCACCGCCGCCCTCGCCTTCCTGTTTGGCAGCCTCGGCGCGCACCGCTTCTATCTGTACGGCCCGCGCGACGTATGGGGCTGGGCGCATTTGTTCGGCACGCTGATCGGCATTCCGGGCGTGATGCTGCTCGTCGCAACTGAACGCGCCTCGATTCCCGGCTGGGTGCTCGCCGTGATCGGCGCGGTGTCGGTCATCTCGGCGTTTCTGGCGGCGATCGTCTACGGGCTGCGCCCCGACGCCAAATGGGACGCTCAGTTCAACGCCGCGTTCGTGGAGCAAGGCCGCACGAGCCGCTCGGGCTGGACGGTGATCTTCGTCGTGATCTTCTCGCTGCTGATTGGCGCGTTCCTGCTGATGACGGGACTCGCGCTCTCGTTTCAAACGTACTTCGAGTCGCAGGTCGAGGCCGCAAAGGCGCTCTCGCAGTAAATCGCGCAGTAACGGCTCAGAACAGGTCGAGCTGCGGCTTCTCGCGCACGGTCTTCGACCGCACGAACGCCGACATGTCCAGAATGCCGTGGCGCCGCTCGTTGAGCCCGAGGCGCCGCACGGCATTGTGAAAGCGCTGCTTGAGCAGGTCGGCCCACAGCCCCGTGCCCTTCATGCGCTGCGAAAACGCCGACTCGTAGTCCTTGCCGCCGCGCATGTCGCGCACGCGGCTCATCACGCGCTCGGCGCGCTGCGGGAAGTGCGCCGCCAGCCAGTCCTGGAAGAGCGGCGCGACCTCCCATGGCAGGCGCAGCACGATGTAACTCGCGCTTGTGGCACCGGCCTCGGCGCAGGCTTCGAGCACGCGCTCCATGTCGGGCTCGGTCACGAACGGAATCACGGGTGCGATGCTCACGCCCACCGGCACGCCGGCTTCGGCTAGCGTGCGGATGGTGCGCAGCCGCCGCGCGGGTGTGGCCGCACGCGGTTCGAGCGTGCGGGCGATCTCGGCGTCGAGCGTGGTGATCGTGATCGCCGCCATGAATTGCCGGCGCTCAGCCATCGGCGCGAGCAAGTCGAGATCGCGCTCGATCAGCGAGGATTTCGTGATGGCCGCGAACGGATGCTGCCGTTCGGACAGCACCTCGACCACGCGGCGCGTGATGCGCAGGTCGCGCTCCACCGGTTGCCACGCATCGGTGTTCACGCCCAGCGCGATCGGCTCGGGCTCGTACGACGGCTTGGCGATTTCCCGCGCGAGCAACTCCGCCGCATTGACCTTGGCGTAGATACGGCTCTCGAAATCGAGCCCCGGCGAGAGGCCGAGATAGCTGTGCGTGGGCCGCGCGAAGCAATAGATGCAGCCGTGCTCGCAGCCGCGGTAAGGATTGAGCGAGACGTTGAACGGAATATCCGGCGACTGGTTGCGCGTGAGGATGCTTTTCGCGCGCTCTTCGAAGACTTCGGTGCGCAGTTTGGGCTCGCCGGGTTCATCGCCATGGTCTTCCCCGCCGCCGTCCACGTGTTGCCAACCGTCGTCGAATGCTTCGCGCTGGTCGACTTCGTAGCGCCCTTGCAGGTTCGTGACCGCACCGCGCCCCTTGCGCGCCGTGGGCGGCGCAACGGGATACCAGGCGTCGGGATCGGGGTGATGGGAGTCGGTCACGGCTGGAGCGAAATGGGCTTGAAAACGCGGACATGAAAAACGCGGATCGATACTGTATAAATATACAGTATCGATCCGCGTTGTCGAGTCCTAAAAACGGGGTGCTTTCAGCCGCCGCAGTGACCCTGGTCATTCCCCCACGGCGATGGTCAGCGTCTCCTTGATCTCCTCCATCACCACGTAGCTCTTCGACTGCACAGCGCCCGGCAGTTGCAGCAGGATGTCGCCGAGCAGCTTGCGGTAGTCGGCCATCTCGCCAATGCGCGCCTTGATGAGATAGTCGAAGTCGCCCGAGACGAGATGGCATTCGAGCACTTCGGGAATCTTCTGCACCTCGCGGCGGAACTGGTCGAACATGTTGCCGCTCTTGTGGTCGAGCGTGATCTCCACGAACACGAGCAGCGCCGCGCCCAGCACCGTGGGATTCACGCGTGCGAAGTAGCCCGTGATCACGCCGTCGCGCTCCATGCGCTTCACCCGCTCGATGCACGGCGTGACCGAGAGCCCGACCTGCTCCGCGAGGTCCTTCATGGCCATGCGGCCGTCTTCCTGGAGCAGCTTCAGGATGCGGTGATCGAGCCGGTCGAGCGCGCGGACCGGTTGGCGCTGCGTTCTCATGATTTCTTCCCGAAAATCCGAAAAATACGATAACAAAACCTGGACGTACAACAATAGCATAGCTACAAATACTGGCTATAGCCGAATTTTCATGCCTTCTCCCCTATGGGTGCCACAACATCCGCTTCCAGGGTCCCGGCAACGCGGCGTAGCTCAACGAATCTATATGGAGCAGCTATGCGAGTCGTCGTGTTGGGCAGTGGTGTGGTCGGGGTGGCCAGCGCCTGGTATCTCGCCCGCGCGGGCCACGAAGTCACGGTGATCGACCGCGAGGCCGGTCCCGCGCTCGAAACCAGTTTTGCCAACGCCGGCCAGATTTCGCCGGGCTACGCCGCGCCGTGGGCAGCGCCTGGCGTCCCGCTCAAGGCGATCAAGTGGATGTTCGAGAAGCACGCGCCGCTCGCCATTCGTCTGGACGGCACCAAATTTCAGCTGCAGTGGATGTGGCAGATGCTGCAGAACTGCACGCCCGAACGCTACGCGCTCAACAAGGGCCGCATGGTGCGCCTCGCCGAATACAGCCGCGACTGTCTGCAGGCGCTGCGCGCCGACACCGGCATTCAGTATGAAGGCCGCACGGGCGGCACGCTCCAGGTGTTCCGTACGCAGCAGCAGTTCGAAGGCGCGGCGAAGGACATCGCCGTGCTCGAAGACGCGAACGTTCCGTACGAACTGCTGACCGCCGCCGAACTCGGCCGCGCCGAACCCGCGCTCGCCGCGGTGTCGGGCAAACTCACGGGCGGCCTGCGTCTGCCGGGCGACGAAACCGGCGATTGCCAGATGTTCACCACGCGTCTTGCCGCGATGGCCGAACAACTGGGTGTGAAATTCCGCTACAACACGCCGATCGACGGCCTCGCCATGCAGGGCGACCGTATCGCGGGCGTGCAATGCGGCAGCGAGCTGGTGCGTGCAGATTCATTCGTGGTCGCACTCGGCTCCTTCTCGACGAAGATGCTCGCGGGCCTCATGAAGATTCCGGTCTATCCGCTCAAGGGCTATTCGATCACCGCGCCGATCGTGAATGCGAGTGCCGCGCCGGTTTCGACCGTGCTCGACGAAACCTACAAGATCGCGATCACGCGTTTTGACGACCGCATCCGCGTGGGTGGCATGGCCGAGATCGTCGGCTTCGACAAGACGCTCAAGCAAGCGCGCCGCGAAACGCTCGAAATGTGCGTCAACGACCTGTTCCCGGGCGGCGGCGACACGACGAAGGCCACCTTCTGGACCGGCCTGCGCCCGATGACGCCGGACGGCACGCCGGTCGTCGGCCGCACGCCGATCTCGAACCTGTTCCTGAACACGGGTCACGGCACGCTCGGCTGGACGATGTCGTGCGGCTCGGGCCAGTTGCTCGCCGACCTGATCTCGGGCAAGCAACCTGCCATCCGCGCCGACGATCTTTCGGTGCACCGCTATCTCGGCGACACGCAGGGCTCGCATCGCCCGGCATACGCCTGAAGCCAGTCACGCTGCGTGAACGAACACGGCGCCTCCAGGGCGCCGCGTTCCATTTCTCGCTCAGGTTGGCGCGCGGCGGCGTCAGAACTGATCCTCCGCCAGCGCCAGCACGCCCTCGCTGCCGTTTGCGCTGACGATCGCCGCTTCGAGCGCCACCGCCTGCGGCAAGACGTGTTGCGCGAAGAACTGCGCCGTGGCGATCTTCGCGCCATGAAACTTCGGGTCCTCCTGCATGAGGCGCTGCGAGGCGAGCATGGCGCGCGCCATCTGCCAGCCGCCCAGCACGATGCCCGCCAGCTTCAGATACGGCACGCTGCCCGCGAACACCGCGTTCGGATCGCTTTTCGCCTTCGCGAGCACGAAGTCCACGGCCGAGGCCAGCGCCTCCTTGCCTGCCGCGAGATGCTTGCGCATCGATTCGAACGCCGCGCCTTGTTGTGCGGCTAGCGCGTCGACGGTCTGCGCGATATCGGCAAGCAGCGCCTTTGCCGCCGCACCGCCGTCGCGCAACGTCTTGCGCCCGATGAGATCGTTCGCCTGGATCGCCGTGGTGCCCTCATAGATCGGCAGAATGCGCGCGTCGCGATAGAACTGCGCCGCGCCCGTTTCCTCGATGAAGCCCATGCCGCCATGCACCTGCACGCCGAGGCTCGTCACTTCCAGCGCCAGTTCGGTGCTCCAGCCCTTCACGATCGGCACGAGGTACTCGTAGCGCGCCTGATGCCGCGCACGGGCCGCCTCGTCGGGGTCGCCATGCGCGCGATCGCTCTCGCCCGCCGCCACGTAAGCGAGCGCACGCGCGGCTTCGGTGAGCGCACGCATCGTGGCGAGCATGCGGCGCACGTCGGGGTGATGGATGATGCTCACCGCCGCTTTCGCGGAACCGTCCACCGGGCGGCTCTGCACGCGCTCCTTCGCATAGGCGAGCGCCTTCTGGTACGCGCGATCGGAGATGGCCACGCCCTGCATGCCCACCGCAAAACGCGCCGCGTTCATCATGATGAACATATATTCGAGGCCGCGATTCTCCTCGCCGATCAACTGGCCGATCGCGCCGCCATGGTCGCCGAACTGCAGCACGGCGGTCGGGCTCGCCTTGATGCCGAGCTTGTGTTCGATCGACACGCAGTGCACATCGTTGCGCGCGCCCAGCGTTCCATCGTCGTTCACGAGGAACTTCGGCACGATGAAGAGCGAGATGCCCTTCACGCCTTCGGGCGCCGTGGGCGTGCGCGCGAGCACGAGATGGACGATGTTCTCCGCCATGTCGTGCTCGCCCCACGTGATGAAGATCTTCGTGCCGAACACCCTGTACGTGCCGTCGCCTTGCGGCTCGGCGCGCGTGCGCACGGCGGCGAGATCGGAGCCCGCCTGCGGCTCGGTGAGGTTCATCGTGCCGGTCCAGTCGCCGGTAATGAGCTTCGGCACGAAGCGCTGCTTTTGCGCTTCGCTGCCAGCGGTGAGGAGCGCTTCGATGGCGCCGTCGGTGAGCAGCGGACACAGCGCGAACGAGAGATTTGCCGCGTTGAGCATTTCCACGCACGGCGTGCCGACGAGCTTCGGTAAGCCTTGTCCTTCGTATTCCTGAGGATGCTGCACGCCTTGCCAGCCGCCTTCCACGTATTGCCGGAATGCCGCCTCAAAACCGGGCGTGGCGTGCACGTTGCCGTTGTCCCAGCGGCTCGGATTGCGGTCGCCTTCGGCGTTCAGCGGCTCGAGCACTTCGCCGCATAGCTTCGCGGCTTCGTGCAGCACCGCTTCGACCGTTTCGGGCGTGGCGTCTTCGCCGCCCGGCAACTTCGCGATGGCTTCGAGGCCGGCCAGTTCCTTCATGACGAACAGCATGTCGCTCGTGGGCGCCTGGTACATTTCAGTCTCCTCCTGTCGGTATGCGGTTCCTCAAATGACAAAGGGGCGCCGCGGCGCCCCTTTGTTGCTTCGTCTCACGCCGCGCGCTCAATCATGATGCGCGGCGCTCGTCGCTGGATACACCGGCCGGATTCAGCCGAGTTCCTTCACGAGTTCCGGCACGACCGTGAACAGGTCGCCGACGAGGCCGTAGTCGGCCACGCTGAAGATCGGGGCTTCTTCGTCCTTGTTGATCGCGACGATCACCTTCGAGTCCTTCATGCCGGCCAGATGCTGGATCGCACCGGAGATGCCGACCGCCACGTACAACTGCGGCGCGACGATCTTGCCGGTCTGACCGACCTGATAGTCGTTCGGCACGTAGCCAGCATCGACGGCTGCGCGCGAGGCGCCGAGTGCGGCGTTGAGCTTGTCCGCGAGCGG
>NZ_JAFA01000025.1 GCF_000519185.1 Paraburkholderia nodosa DSM 21604
CTGATGCGTATGGGCCGGACATGTCCCGACCTTGATGCGACGCTGTTCTTCGATCCTGACGAGATTCACGGTGCCCACCTGCTGCTGAAAATACGACGACCGTCGAAACCGCTCGGACTCAACGAAATGATCCGACTGGTGGCGCGGTGCGGTGGCTTCCTCGCTCGCAAAGGCGACGGCGAACCGGGCGCAAAGACGATATGGCAAGGTCTGGAGCGCGTCATGACGGCAGCGGAAACTCTACGCGGACTGCGCCATGAACTCGCGTAGTCCGAGATGTGTATAACGCGGTGGGTTATAGTGCCCTTCGAAATCTCAAGCCACCTCCTGTTTAACTCACTTGGACGACCTTTCTCAGTCTCGTCTGTCTCGACGCTTGTCAAAACTAGTGAAATCAGTTCCTTCGATTTCTCGTACTTGACAAAAGCACCCGACCATTTGACAGAGTCATCGAAATATGTCCGCAACTCGAAACGCACGGGTTTGTCGCCGCTCGAACTGAAGCAGTAGTCTTCCATACTCATCTCGCAATAAGCTGGGGCGGAGATTATCAATACAAGAAAACCGAGTAATTTTTTCATGACTTACACGGAGTCATGCCTGTGTCGTATGAATTTGCATATAAAAACAATCAATTCCTCTTTAGTTTTGTGACGCAAATTCTCGGCTCATTCCCTGAGAAATATGTACTCTGAATAACTCTCTTTTTGCTGTCAAGCTTTAGATTCAAAAACTCATCTCCGCAGGCGGGTGACTGCTCTTCAAAATCTCTTAGCTTCCTTGAGTAAGTGAAGATCCGGTAAACTTCGTAAACCCCCATTCCCTCATCCAGATACGATATCGCAAAGCCCTTCTTCCCATCGAATCGATAGTCCCCTATGCTCAAATGCAGTTTCGATTCGGTATCGACATCAATACTCTTCTCGACCACTCCTTCTCTATCGGTTATTTTATACGTGACCTTTCCATGACCCTCTGAAACTACAGCGTCAATTCCGTCGACTGGCCGAAAATGAATCCCCTCGGCCTGCACTGACGAGCATGCACAAGCAAAGCAAAAAATCAGGTTAGATAGAATCTTTCGAATCAACATTTAACTCACTCCGGCTTATGCAGATCGGCTTGCACTTGACTTTTCGGGTGTGGCGGCGTGATCATCCGCACCATATCCGTCACAATTGAATCCATCAACATTCCAGCAATGTACAAAGAATAGGCATGACGCTCATAGTATCCGTTAAATCCGCCATTGACTAATCGGCTCACAAAGCCAACATTCGTCGCCGAAAAAATTCGATCGGCCACGCGGTTTATGTTGATTCCCTCTGAAAATGACTTCGAAACCCAGTAAAATCCACCGGAATCACATGCCAGGTCATAATCCTCGGCGACCGCGTCTGGGTCAAACCGCGGAGCCCAATGTATCAACTGGCCGCCATCAGCCGGGTTCGCCGTATAGTGCTGGGAGGTCGACGTTATGCGTGGTTGCGCAGCGGCGGACGGGAGCCGCTCAACATAGGCACCTGAGTGATCGGGCAGTTTCCTGTAGTCTCCGTATTCGCGATAATTCCCAGCCCACGTTAGTTGCATAATCCCGCGCCCATAGAAGGCAGTATAGTATTGCGTTGCAGGGTTCGCACTCGAATATTGGCCAAAACCCCATTCGTGGAGCAATCTCCTTGTTCCACCGAGATTTCGCCACTGCGCCGTCTCCAACAGGACCTGAGCCAGGAAGATGGAGATTCTCTGTTTGTCTGGGCCGAGATATTTCCGGATGCAGTTATTGAGTGCTACGACGTGGGAAGTGATCCGAGCGTGCGCTTCAGCCCTGGTAAGCGTGTAGATATGGTTACTGGTCGTGATCGCGGTGCGCGGATTCCCGCTCTCGCTGTAGAAAAGATAGCGCGGGAACGTCAACGATAATTCATCAACGCTCAGCCACCCGCACTTCCTGAAATGCCGGATGAATTTCAATGGATGAAAAAACCACAATTCCTCGGACGTTAATCCGGTTTTGTCCCAGAATTGGAACTTCTTGAGCAACGCCAGAAAGTCGCTGTACCCAGTCCCGGTCGGATCGAGTATTTTCTGCTTGCCATAGAAGCCATCCGGATCATTCAGGGCCGCGTACCGGCTTTCGTTCTGACTGCCATCCCACTCAGTCGGTGCGTGGCAGACAAAACCTTTGAGGACGGTACGGATTGCATCGTTGCTTCGCACATAGTCGCACAGTGCGTCCTCGTCCTCGGGTTCCTCTGGCAACCAGACGGATGCCGCGACGTCTCGCACGATCTTTTTTAACTGATCAACGTCGCACATTCCATCATTCTTGAACGGCGTATTGCCATTGCTCTGGCTGAGCTTCTCCCACCCCGCGAAGAACGGGAAGTCGGCATCCGAAAGCTTGATGATCGAATCGGAATTGACGTCGACATATCCTTCATTTCCCGAGTCGAACGTTATCCGCATCCAGGTTGTGCGCGCTGCTCCGGTCGCCAATACCGGTTGAGTCGACAGGATCCGTCCGAAGCGAAGGAGTTCATACCCGTCGCTCGGGCAACCCGGGTACAAGCTTTTCGCCCGGTTGTAAAGGTTGTATTCATATCCCGGCTCCCGTACTGGCTGCGATGTCAGCGGAGTCCGCGTACCGTCCTGCGCCACGCTCCACACGCTCGTGAATTTGTCGCCCTTGTGAAACCAGGATTCTACGTGCAAAGGGCACCCTGTGTTCGTTCCATCCTGTAGCGGGACAAATTCCACCCCGTTCAGAAGGTATTCAACTCCGCCTTGAGGTTTGTTGTGAGTAACCATACCATCAGGCAGCTTCTTGAACGTCTGATCAGCAGGAATGACAAAGTAGCTGTGCCCCCAGTAGTCGGTACCGGCCGGCGTCGTCGGTTGTCTATTGTCTAGTTGCGTACTGCCGAAGTAGGCGTCGAAGTCGCCCGGCAACATGAAAATTTCAAAGTGGATCTGGTTTTGGCCATGACAACGTCCGGCCAGCCCAAGCACATCTTTCCTGTATACCTTCGCTCCTGCGCCCGATTGCGCAGGCGGTGGCGCAGTCGGAACCATGACCGCTTCGCCGGGCGAAGGTGTTCGTAGAAATTCCGCCAAACTGTCCAGGCTTACGCCCAAGCTTGTATAGCCGTCCAGTTCAAGCAGATGCATGTACAACGAATAGAACGTGATGGACCGGCCTTCGCCGGTTTCAGTCTGATGCTTGAGCAACACGAAGCCGGCGTTGCTGTCCAGCTTGCCGCTGCCGCCGTCGATCGCCTTCTGGCACACCCGGTAGGCGACGACCTCTCCGTCTGCAATCGCACGAACCCGTTCGTTCTGCGTGGCAGGCATCAGGTGAACACCTGTATGCCAGCGTCGGTCAAATGCGATCGGATAGATGCCATGAGCCAGTTCGAACTGATCGACCGCATCCATCATGGGATCGATCTGCTCACCGTTGCTGGACGTCAGTCCCGCGTCAGGCAGGAAAGGAGGGCTGATAATCATCGGTTCTAGCGCGACAGGTTATAGACGTTGCTGATCTTCAGATCGCCTTGCGGAAGCGCAGGCAACGGCGCTTCGAGATTCGCTGGGCCTTCGAACGTATGCGATGCTGCCTTAACGGTGAATTTACCCGGGCAACGGATTTCGACGTTGCCGCTCTCGAGCGTGATGCTTGCGCCGCCGCTCGTCACGACGACTTTTTGCTTGGCGGCAATCAGGACGTCTTCACCCGCGCTCATTACACGAAGCTGTTTCTCGGAAATGAGATCCATGCCATCGCTCTGCGCCTGAATCTCGACCTTTCCCTTCGCCGCAAAGAGCTTCATCCCGGCGTTCTGAACGAACAGGCTAATTTTCTCGGCCACGCTGACAATCAGCGACTTTCCGGATGCAACATGCGTGCTTTCTCCGCTGACAAGATTCAGGTGCTGGTCGGCCGTGACACGCGTCGACTTCTCGGAGGAAATGCCTATGCCGGACGGGCTGGCCAACAATATGAGCGGCTCCTGGAACGCATTTGCGCTTCCGGTCCCGCCTCCTGCCGTTCGGCCGCCGCTCGACGACCCTGACACGGCATGTTGTGCCGCCGACGAATATTGTTTGAGCGAGTCGAATTCGGCCTGCAGATCTTCGGCGTTGCGCTGTCTGGCTGCATCGGAGAGACCCTTGGTCACGTTCTCGGCGCGCGAAAGCTGTTGCTGCGCACTGGCAGTATCAAACGGTTGGCTTCCTGACGAGGTGGTGTGCGTCGTCACATACAGCCCTTTGTTCGCTCTCACCGCACCATACGAATCCGTCTTCAGGTCGAACCCCGAGCCGAGATAGGAACCGCGCGTATTCCCGCTCTGGTCGATCAGATACCCCAGGTGAAGCACGCTATTTCCCGTACTGCTGAACAACCTCGCCCGATTCTGCCCCGTCGCATCATCGAGAACCATTTCGTTAAAGCCGGAACCCGAATACTCTTTCGACCGGTAGCCCGAGAGAATACCGTTGCTGTGCCACTGCGGCTGGACGCTTCCGTTGTAGACGCGATGCAGGACGATGGGTCGGTCGCAATCTCCGCCCACATACCCGATCAGCACTTCTTCGCCGACCCGAGGAACGTGAACGCTCCCGTAACCGCCCCCCGTATCCGACTGCGCGACCCGCACCCAGCACGAAGCGCCCGCATCTCCAGAATTCTGCCGGTCCCAGATGAACATCACCTTCACCCGGTTCAGCTCGTCCGTGTAGACCTCTTCACCCTGTGGTCCAACGACGATAGCCGTCTCCAGGTGCATCTCCGGCTTCTTGTGCTCGAACGGGCTGCGGTACGGAACCGTCACACGCTGCGCCTCAACTTCGACCAGATAAAAACCTGCGGAACCGTCTTCCTGGGTAACCGTTTCTCCGGTGTGCCCGGATTTGGCCCGCGCCAGTTCGTTCTGCAGGCTGTGCGGAAAACTCGTTGCGTGGTCCGAGAGCGGCAAGTTGTTTTCGATGTACCGGCGCACCTTGATCACGGCGAATTCTCGCTGGCTCGCCGAATCGTGATCGTGCTCCGGGTGACCGGTCAATTCGAAGCGCAGTCCCGCATCGATACCGCGAACGCCACCCGCAGCGTAGAAACGCTTGGCCCGCGATTCCCACTCTTCCAGATGAACTCTTGAAAGCTGCTCGCCGCGAGTCTGGTCCGAGTACGTATAGGCACCGGTATATTCATAAACCTCGGCCTGCTCCGGCAAATCCCCCTGGTTCGCCATCGACGGCAGCGTTGTCCCTTTGGGATTGACCGCCGACGACGGTGCCTTGTAGTCGAACGTGCGCGTCGTATGCACCGTGCTCTGCAACGTCCGCGAACCCGACCATTGCGTGAAGGCGTCCGGTTCGCTGCCAGTGCCCGACCGGTAGAACGTAACCGGATTCGGCGACACCTCATCGAGTGAGTGGATGTCGTCGGTCACGACCAAGGTATGTGACTTGCCGTCCTTGGCCTGCCGCCAGAAGCCGAACAGACCTTCTTCTTCCATCAGCCGGTGGACAAAGTTCCAGTCGGTTTCGCTTTGGCGACAATACGAGCGTTGCGGCAGCGGCTTGCTCAAGGCGAACTGGAACTGGCCGCGCGCCTGCGGATGCTCGTTGAATACGTCCGTGATGATGGCGTCGGCGCTCTTGTCCTGCCAGTACCGCATGTCGCTGCGGAACTGGAGAAAGTGCATCCATGAGGCGTAAGTCAACTGGTAACTGGTGAGGCTGCCGTCCGCGCCGAGCCTTCGGGCCGTATGAATATAGCCGTTGACCGGGAGATAGGACTTGTCCGCTTGCTGAATCCACAGCGTCATTGGCTGCGCAATGAGCTTCTTGAGCTCGATGTCGCCCGCCGTGGACACCAGATCGAGCGTACCACTGAAATCGCGCCCCAACTCCGAACAAAGAACAGACCTGCGCGGCACGAGCGCACTATCCGGCAATGCTGGAATATCTGTTTTGATCAGGCGGTCCTGCTGGATCAGACCGCCCTGAATTATCTGGACCAATTCAGTCAGGTTCATGCCAATTCCATATTGTTGTACTTTCCGGGCGATGCAAGCGGCGCTGCCGATTTCCCAAACCTCGCAGCGAATGAATCAACACCCTCAACCCGCATCATCCGTCTTCACACCAAGCATCTCGCGAATCTGCGCGAGCGTGCCATCGTCTTTCACCACGGTCGAAAGCCACTTGTGCAGCGGCATTTCCGCCCACTCCGCCGCCTTGTCCGCGAGATAGGCGGCCGGGCTATGTGGTTCGGTCTCGCGAAAGAAGACCGCGACCGCACGCAGTTGCGCAACGGCTTCGGCACGGCTCTGTATGCCCGCGTACGCGCGGACCGGCATTCGAATCGGATTCGCCATGGTGTCCTCAACCGCCAAAGGTGTCTTGAAGCTCGGTTCCGCGCGCTCGACCGTCACGGGCGAAGCGGCAGGCTGCACGGCAGGCTCCAAAGCCTCCGCATTCAGGTTCACGCCCACATCACGCGCGAACCGCTCCGCGAGTCCATATACGCTCTCGCAGGCCTCGCGCGCTTGTCTGAAGCTCGGCGCCGCATCCCCGGCGCGCGCCTCGAGCACCGTATCGAGCGCAGCGAGCGCAGCTTCGAAGGCTTTCAGTTGCGCGAGCAACGTTCTATAGAAAACTGCCGGCGTGGCCCGTTTCGAGGCGTCGATCTGCTCGACCGAAGGCTTGCCGCGCGCGATATCGTCCGCGTGATCCGGATCGCGTTTGACAGCCTGCGCGACATGCATCGCGACATCCCAGTCAATCGCGCTGAAAGCCACACCCGACTGCGTGAGCGGCACCGAGCGCAACAATTCCGCCGTGCGGCCCGCGAGCCACGCGACATTGCCGAGCCGATACTCCGTGTCGTCCCCGTCGGGCAATGGATGCACCTGCTCCCAATACTGCTCGACAAGTCCAGTCAGGAGCGCATAGCCCTGCGTGAGCCCCGGCACGCCCTCCTGAATGGCGAGCGCCTCGGTGAGCCACACGGCCAGCCGCAAGTCCTTCGTCTGCGTGCGCAGCAACGCCGTGCAGCGTTCGACGACAAAAGGCCAGTCGGCTTCCTTGATCTCGGTGATCCACTCGCCCTGGTCGAGCGACGGGTCGTCGAAGCGGCGTGCATGCTGGATCGCGTCGAAGTCTGCCGAAAACAGCAGGTCGGCGCCGCACGGCGACGCTTCATCAATGGGCGCTAGCAGCGCGGTCGTGTCAGTCGACATGGCGTTCTACATAAAGGCTAAGGCGGCGGGCTTCGCGTGAAGCTTGGCGGCCGCATTTCATGGTCAGGGTCATTGCACCGCGTACTCGAACTCGCCTGACTCGTCGGCGCGCACGCTCACGCGCGCGAGCGACGTGCCCTGCGCGATACGCTCCAGAATCTGCTGTGCGAGTTCCGGCAAGAGCGTGCCGTTGAGAATGTGATCGACGTTGCGCGCGCCCGAATCGACTTCGGTGCATCGCGCGAGCACCGCATCGACGAGTGACTCGTCCCATTCGAACGTGGCGCCGTGGTTCGCCTCGACGCGGCGGCGAATGCGTTCCAGCTTCAGCTCGATGATCTCCGCGAGCACGTCGTCGGAAATCGGGTAATACGGCACGACTTTCATGCGGCCGAGGAAAGCGGGCTTGAACGACTTGTACAGTTGCTGGCGCAGCAACTCGGCCAGTGCGTCAGCGTCAGGCAGATCTTCCTCGGACTTGTTCAGGCAGGCCTGCATGACCGCAGCCGAGCCCACATTCGACGTGAGGATGATGAGCGTGTTGCGAAAGTCGATCGCCCGGCCCTCGGCGTCGTCCATCGTGCCTTTGTCGAAAACCTGGAAGAACATTTCCAGCACGTCGGGATGGGCCTTTTCCACTTCGTCGAGCAGCACGACCGAATACGGGTTGCGGCGCACGGCCTCGGTCAACACCCCGCCCTCGCCATAGCCTACATAGCCGGGCGGCGAGCCCTTCAGGCCCGATACGCTGTGCGCCTCCTGATACTCGCTCATGTTGATGGTAATGAGCTTGCGTTCGCCACCGTAGAGAATGTCGGCCAATGCGAGCGCCGTCTCGGTCTTGCCCACGCCGGACGGCCCCACGAACATGAAGACGCCACGCGGCTTGTTCGGGTCCTCCAGATTCGCGCCCGCCGTGCGCACGCGCTGCGCGATGGCTTCTAGCGCGTGATCCTGGCCGATCACGCGCTCGGCCAGCAGCGGTTGAAGATTCAGCATGGTCTGGATCTCGTCCTTCACCATGCGGCCAAGCGGAATCCCGGTCCATGACGCAACGATTTCGGCCACCACCTGCGCGTCGACCTGCAGCGGCACCATCGGCGCGTTCTGCTGCAGCGCGTGCAGGCGCGCGATGAGCGGCGGCAACGATTCGCGCGCCGTATCGGCGTCGCGCATTCGTTCGGATGACGTACTGTCTTCGCGCGCTGCGTCGATCTGGCCACGCAGTTTCGTGATCTGCGCCACGAGTTCGCGCTCCTCGGCGTGGCGTGCCTCGCTTTCGGCCAGTTCACGCCCAGCAACGTCGCGCGCCTCGCGCAGCGCCGCAAGGCGCTCGTCATGCTCGGCGCCATGCACGGTTTCCCGCTCGAGCGAAGCGATCTCCGCCTCGATACGTTCGATGCGCTTCTTGCCGTCATCGATCGCACCAGGCGTCGCGCCCTGCGCGAGCGCCACCCTGGCGCACGCGGTATCGAGCACGCTCACGGCCTTATCAGGCAGTTGCCGCGCGCTGATATAGCGATGCGAAAGCCTCACGGCCTCGGTAATCGCCTCGTCGAGAATACGCACGTCGAAGTGGCGCTCCATGAGCCCCACCATGCCGCGCAGCATGGCCGCCGCAAGCGTTTCGTCGGGCTCCTCGATCTTGACCACCTGAAAGCGCCGCGCCAGCGCCGCATCTTTCTCGAAGTAGCGCTTGTACTCGCTCCACGTCGTCGCGGCGATCGTGCGCAGTTCGCCACGCGCGAGCGCGGGTTTGAGCAGGTTCGCCGCATCGTTCTGGCCCACCTGACCGCCTGCGCCGATGATGGTATGCGCCTCGTCGATGAAGAGCACAATGGGCTGCGCACTCTTCTTGACTTCGTCGATGACGCTTTTCAGGCGGTTCTCGAACTCGCCCTTCACACTCGCGCCAGCCTGCAGCAGTCCCATGTCCAGCACGCGCAATGCAACGCCGCACAGCGCCTCAGGCACGTCGCCCGCGGCGATACGCAGTGCGAGCCCTTCCACCACGGCCGTCTTGCCCACGCCCGGCTCGCCTGTGAGGATCGGGTTGTTCTGGCGGCGGCGCATCAGGATGTCGATAGTCTGGCGGATCTCCGCTTCGCGCCCGATCACCGGGTCGACGTGCCCTTCGCGTGCACGCTGGGTCAGGTCGGTCGTATAGGTGTCGAGTGCGGGCGTTTTCGACGCAACTCCACTCGTTGCGCTTGCAACTTCATTACCAGCTTCTGCCGTGCCTTCACCCAGCTCGACCTCGACCGAACCTTGCGTCACTTCATCGAAGCGATGTTTAAGCTCAGCGACGGGAACCTCCGCGAAACGCGCCGACATGCGCTGCGCGAACTGCGCGAGATCGGGCGCGCTCAACAGCGCGAGCAGCAAATGACCAGAACGGATGCGCCCGATCTGCGAGTCGAGCGACGCGATCAGCCAGGCCTGCTCGAACAGCGCGATCAAATGCGGAGAGAACACTGGAGTGCGCGTATTGCCCGTCTTGAAGCGTTGCAGTTCGCGCTCCAGATCCGCTCGCAGCGCGTGCGCATCGACGCGCGACGCACGCAGCACGCAGGCGAGATCGCTGGCCGGTTCCTCGAGCAGCGCGAGCAGCACATGCTCGAGGTCCACTTCGTAGTGCCCGCGCGACAGGCACGCACTCGCCGCACGCTCGGTAGCCAGCCGGCAAGTGGTGTTCAGCTTCGCGATCAGGGTCTTCAGGGGCGTGCTCATGTCGTGCTGTCCAGCCTCGGGTCTCGTGTGTTCAATGAATGACGTGCAGTTCGTAGCGTGCGTCGCGGCGGTCGCGTTCGGCTTCGTGCGTGCATAGGAAAGCGTCCCAGCCCAGGCGCGCGCCGGCGCCCAGGCGGCTTGGCCCCACTTCCTCGCGACGCAGCACCAGCAGCACCTCGTATTCGAGCGTTACGCGCGCGAGCAGCGTAAGCATGCGTTCGAGCGCGAGCGCGTGTTCCGCACCCGGCAGGAAGGCCTCATAGTCGGCCTTCGAAAGCGGCCCGATCACGAGGCGCGCACGCATGTCGCGTTGCCAGACGCGTTCGCCCGCAAGCGCCGTTGCACCGAGCATCACGTTGCGCTGGCCGAGCATGGAAAGCTGGTCGGGCGGCACGACGTACCACTTGCCCACGAACTGCTCGACTTGCACGGGCACGCCGAAATAGTCGGAGAGCGTCTGGCGCAGATACGCGGCGGAAACCGGCTGATGACGCGCGGCCACGGCATGACCCGCAATCGCCTCGTCGTAAAGCGCACCACCGCCGTCCTGCAGGCTCTCGCGCGACGCGTCGTTGGCCACGCCCGCTAGCGCGAGCAGCAGCGGCAGATAGCGTTCGTCGCGATCGAGCTCGTAGTGCAACGGCAGCCGGTACTTTTTCCACGCCGAATAGAACAGCGCCGTGGCGCGGTTCGAGAACACGTCGAAAAACTCGCGCGCCGCGCGGTCGCGCCGCAATTGCTCGCGCGCGACGATCTGCTCGGTATAGTTCAGCGGCAGCGCGCCTTGCGCGCCCAGCAGCCCGAAGAACGCGGGTGTGAGATCCACGCGTTCGAGTTCGCCCGCATCGAGCGCGGCCGCGCGTTGGCCGGCATCGGCCAGCGGCGCGCCAGCGGCATCATAAGACACCGCCCCCGCAATTTCGCTGGCCGGAAACGCGAGCGACAGCGTATTGCGAAAGGCGATGCGCTGCGGAAGCACGTCGCGCTGACGCGCGCCGGCCTTGTCGACGAACCAGCGTTCGAGCAGGCGCACCGCCTGGAAAAAACCAAAGCGGTGCGGTTCCTCGAGCAACCGCTCGATTACGCCAGAATCGATTCGCCGCTGCGCGGGCTGCATCGCATGATCTCCTCGCCGGTGCGCCGCGAGACGACGACCAGTTGCACGAAGCTGTTGATGTGCACGTAAAGCCCGAAAAACACGTCGATGACGCGCACGAACGTTCCGAGGCTAGTGCCGACGAAGTGATCTTCGTCGACGGTCAGGCGGATCTCGATGCCGCGCACGAAGGTCGCGAACGGTTTGCCGGGCAGCCATTGCACGGCGGCGCGCTGCTCGACGTCGACGATACCGTCCACGTGCCGCGCCGACACCGCCGTGCGCCGCAGGTCATAGAGCGCGAGCATTTCCTTGAGCGTCGTTGCGCCGTGGTTCACGAGCGAGACGTGGTTGAGCGCGAGATGCGAGATGAGCCGCCAGTGCGCGGCCTGGCGGCGCTCGAAGCGCACGCACGGCGTTGGCCGCATCAGGAGCGCTATGCTGCTCGCAATCGCGCCGCCCTCGAGAAACAGATCACCGCCTTCGAGTCCGGTCGCGAGCGCCGTGGGCAAGTCGCGGTTGGTACAGGTCAGCTCGAGGCTCAATGTTTCGTTTTGCGCGGTATCCACTTCGAAGTCGATATCGACGATCGAGATCTCGGTTTCGTAGCCCGGGCTCTTTTGCGCAACGGATTCGTCGCGCCGGGCGAACCAGTAGTGGCCGGCGCGCATCGATTCGCCATGCCGCAGCGAATAGAAAGGCCGGAACTCGACGACCGTTTCTTCGTGCGCGCGTTGCCGTACCAGTTGCACGGAGTCGATCGAATAGACCTCATAGGCGAATGCGCGCCGCCCCTCTGCCACCACGGGATACGAGACCGCCTGATGATCGAGGCGAATCGGCTCGCCGTGCTGCCTGAAGAGGTTCACCACGGGCGTGCAGAAGAGCCGCATGTGGTGCGCCGCGAGCGCGTCAAGCAAGCGCGCCACGTGCGAGTCGCCGCGCACGTCCTTGAGCACGATATGAAGCGTGAGACGCTGGCAGCGGCCCGCCGCGGCGGTCATTGCCGCGAGGTCGAAGTCGACGAAATCGAACTTGTCCGGAAACGCGAAATACTCCGTGAGCAGGCGGTACGCGGGGTGCGACTTCGCGGGATAGTCGATCAGCGCGTCGGCCACGTCGAAGCCGGCCTGCGCGAACGGCAGCGCGGAGAGCGCGCGCCAGCGGCCATTGCGTTCGGGCTCGGCGTAAGCGGCAATCGCGTGCACGAACAGGCAGTCGCCGAGCGCCGCGATGAACGACTGCTCACCGTGCAGGTAAGTGCGCAGCGCGCCGCTTCTCCACGCGGAGAGGTCGAACTGCGGCGAGGTCGATTCGAACGTGATCGACACGACGCCGGTTGCATTCGGCGGCAGCACGGTCGCGCTCGGTGCGATCGCCGCCGGAACGTAGCGCGCCTCCGAAATGCGGATCGGCGCGAGCGTCACGTCGTAGGCGGTGCGAAAGCGGCATTGCACGCCGCGGATCGGCCGCGACTTGAGTTCCGTGCCGCGCTCGATCACGGCCGGCTCGGTGAGATTGCCGAGCGCGCCCGCAGCGCCGAACTGGGCGATCGAGCACGAGGGGAACGGACGCAGATAGTGCGGGTACAGCACCTCCAGCAGCGCCTCGGTGAACTCCGGGTAATCGTCGTCGAGGCGCTTGTTGATGCGCGCGCCGAGCAACGCGAACGACTCGATCATCCGCTCGACGTGCGGGTCTTCGCAGTGCTCCCCCGTCATCGCGAGGCGGGCCGCGATCTTCGGGTAGCGCTGCGCGAATTCGCGCGAATAACGCCGCAGGAACGACAGTTCGCGCTCGTAGTACGGCAACAGCTCTTCCATCGGTACGCTCCCGCCCCCCAAAACTGCCTTTATGTCATGCCATGTCGCGCGCCGCCGGTCGCGGCCGCGTCAGGCTTTTGCGCGTGCGCGCGTGACCGAATACTGCAGCGTCGAAGGCTGCAGCATCGCGTCGAAACTCACCGGCTCCTGCGCCGGATGCACCACCAGCAACGCCTGAATCGCGAAGTACAGTGCGTTGGTCGAGCGCTCGTTCAGTTCGAGCGTCACTGAAACGCGCTGCAAACGCGGCTCGTGCCGCTCGATCGCCTGCTGGATCGACTTGCAGATGAACGCGCGGTCGTAATGACTCGCAAGGCTCAAGCCAGCGAAATCGTTCAGCCCGTAGGTCAGGATCGAACGGCGGCACTCGGGCAACAGCGCGAGTTCGTGCTCGGTGAACGCGATGCGCGAGTTCAGGATCGACTCCAGATCGCGCGCAACGCTCCCCTTGAGCTCTTCGATCGAGAACTGCCGCACTGCCGCCGGTGCCGGCGAATGCGGATCGTCGTCGAAGAGTTTGTCGAGTAGTCCTGGCTCGAAACGCTTCATCGGTTCAAATAGAGTCGGTCAGCCAGATGAAACAAGCGCGCAGGCAGTGCACGCGATCGCGTGCCGCCTGCGCGCGCCGCGTCAGACCGCGTAGGTCTTGTCGTTCTTCGTGAGGCTCCATGCGCCTTGCGCATTGCCGCCCTGGTTGCCGCCGATCTTCTGCTGCGTATACTTCCACTGCACGGCCGCATACTTCAGCGAGAACTGCTCCGTGGGCAGCCCTTCGCCGACAACTTCCGGCGTGATGCTGGAAATGATCACGTATTTGAGCTTGATTTCGAGGTACTTGATGCGGTTACCCTCGCCGTCCGAGCGCATGAAGTCGATCGTGACTTCGTCGAAGGTCGTGCCACCCGAAGCGTGCTGATAGAGCAGCGGGCTCACGACGTCGATGTCCTTCAGGAAGCGCATGTCGGCATGCTCGCAGCGCTCGACCGTGTGACCGCCGGCCGTCGAGGCCGTTGCCGAACGCGGCTGCAGAATCGAGTGATTCCACGAATCGATTTCGATCCAGCCGGCATGGTCCTTGTCCTGCGACTCGCCCTTGATGGCCGGATTTCCGAATTTTAGATAGATATCCTTCATAACGCCTCGACTCCCCAGAGTGGTGGTTTACGGTAGTTTGATAACGCGAGCCCAAAGGCGATGCCCCGGGTTGCTTCCCGGAGCGATCCGCTGGATGGCGGACCGCTCCTGCTCAACTCATTCGCGCGCCTGCGCGGTTTTATGAATTAGCCGGCTTCGGCAGATCCGCCACGAGCCGCAGCGAAATCGACAGCTCGTCGAGCTGGAAGTGCGGCCGCAGGAACGCGACCGACCGGTACGAACCCGGCTTGCCCGGAATCTCGCTAACCTGGATCGACGCCTCGCGCAACGGAAACTGCGCCTTTTGCTCCTGCGAGGCGTTGTCGTCGAGCAGCACGTACTGCGAAATCCAGCGGTTCAGGAACACCTCGACGTTCTGCGCGGACGCGAAGCTGCCGATCTTGTCGCGCATCATCGCCTTCAGATAGTGCGCCACGCGCGACACCGAGAAGATGTATTGCAGCTGCGCCGAAAGCACGGCGTTCGCGTTCGCGTTGTCGGTACTATATTTTTTGGGCTTCTGCACTGACTGTGCGGCAAAGAACGCAGCGTAGTCCGAGTTCTTGCAATGGACGAGCGGAATGAAGCCGAGGTCGCTCAGTTCCTTTTCGCGCCGGTCGGTGATGGCGATTTCGGTCGGGCATTTCAGCGCGATTTCGCCGTCGTCGGTCTTGAACGTGTGCGTGGGCAGGTCCTCCACGAGTCCGCCGCCTTCCACGCCGCGAATCGCCGCGCACCAGCCGAAGTCGTCGAACGCCGCGGTCAGGCGCGCCGCAAAGGCCCAGGCCGCGTTACACCAGAGGTATTTCGCGTGATCGGTGCCGTCCACGTCTTCGACGAAATTGAAGCCTTCCGCCGTCGCGCCGTCCTTCGGATTGAACGGCAGGCGCCCGAGAAAGCGCGGCAGCGTGAGACCCACGTAGCGCGAATCTTCCGCGTCGCGGAACGACTTCCACTTCGTGTATTCGACGGTGTCGAACACCTTGCCGAGATCGCGCGGCTTGCCGAGGTCGGCGAACGACTCGAGCCCGAGCAGTTCCGGCGACGCCGATGCGACGAACGGCGCATGCGCCGCCGCCGCAACGTGCGACATCTGCTCGATGAAATACATGTCTTCCGGCTGGCGCGTCACTTCGTAGTCGCCAATCAGCGCACCGAACGGCGCGCCGCCGAACGTGCCGAACTCTTCTTCGTAGATCTTCTTGAAGAGCGCGCTCTGGTCGAATTCGACGGCGGTCTTGAAGTCGCGCACGACGTCACGCTTGGGCGCGTGCAGCGCCTTGATCTTGATGGTCGAGCCGGTATTGCTTTCCTTGCACAGATACTCGAGGCCGCGCCAGGTGCTTTCGAGCCCCTGGAATTCCGGAGCGTGCATCACGGCGCTCAGCTGTGCAGAGATCAGGCGGTCGAGTTCGGCCACGCGGGCATCGATCGTCGCCGAAAGATTGTTCGAGACGATCACGGTGCCTTCCAGCACCTGATGCACGAGCTCGCCAATGAGGTCTTTCGCGCGCGCGTGTTCGGATTCGGATTTGGCCACCTTGCTCTTTTCGACGATCTCGTCGAGCAACGAGGGCGCGGCCTGGGCTTCTTCCAGGGCCGGTGCGCGAACTGCGCCAGTCTGCTGATTCATGTCGATCTCCCCTGGCGCTTATTGACCGTTGCCGTCGCTGGATTCGTCGCGCTCGCCACGATCCGCTTCGCCGGTGCCACCCGTTTTGCCCGCGAGCGCCTGCAACTGTTGCGTATTGGCCAGCACCTCGCTCAGCAGGTCTTCGAGCTTGTCGTTGCCGGCGAGCTTGTTGCGCAGGTCCGCGAGCTTCGAGCGCGCCTCGAGAAGACGGCGCAGCGGCTCGACCTGCGCGACGACTTCGTCCGGATTGAAGTCGGCCATCGAATGAAAGCGCAAGTCCACGGCGAACTTGCCGCCCGCCTCGCTCAAGCGGTTCTCGACCTGGAACGCCGCGCGCGGCTCGATGCCCTTCATGACGTCGTCGAAATTGTCACGGTCGATATTGACGAACTTGCGGTCGCGCAGCCGCGGCTGTTCGACTTCCGACTGCCCCGCGAGATCGCCCATCACGCCGACTACGAACGGCAGCTCCTTCACCTCAATGGCGTCGCCGAGTTCGACTTCGTACGTCAACTGGACGCGCGGCGGCCGCACTTTCTGCAAGCGCTTCTGAATACTTTCTTTCTTGGCCATCGAGGGCTCCCCTGTTCGAGTCGTTCAAGACCTGTTGTCAGCAATTCACCGCCGGGCGGTTCAGCGCAGTGCGCTGAACGGATCGGACGCACCACCGCTTGCAGCCGCTTTGGCCGGCGCCGCTTTGGCGGGCGCGGGAGCCGCAGCCGCGGGGGCAGCAGGCGCAGGCGGTGCAGCCGGCGCGGCCTCGGCCGTTTCAACGGGCTTCGCCGCCGGCTTCTGCACGTGGCGAACGATGCGACGCTTCTTCGGCGCAGGCTTTTCCGCCTGCTCGGGCGGGAACAGCGAATCCTCGCCGAGCGTGTCGCGCAACTGCTTCGCGAGCGCCTGCGCATCGGACTTCGCGTCGCCCTGCAGCGAGGCATCCTGGCGCAGTTCGCCGAGCGACTGCGTCGCGACACGCAGGCCGGCCACGGCCAGCACGCTCTTCGCGGCGCGGTCGGTCTGATCGCGCTGCAGCGCTTCCTGCGCCGCCACGATGGCCTGTCCATAGTGTTGCTGCTGGAACTGGATCTGCGCGATGCGCGACCACGGCTCTTCGCGCGTGGGATCCGCCGCAGCGAGTTTCTGGTAAAGCGCGATCGCGCGATCCTGATCGCCGCCCTTCGCAGCGGTATCGGCGTCGGCTAGCGCCTTGTTGAATGCGTCTGGCGACGCCGCGAGATTATGGTCCTGCGTAGCGCAGCCCGCGATTACCCCGCATGCCAGCACCACCCCGGAGAGCCTTGAAATGACCCGGTTTATCATTCTTTCACCAACGTGTAATTATTAATTCGATGGAAGGGAACTAGAGTTTTGCTTTAGCTCGAGCGCGCGGGTATAGTACAGCCCAAATTTTGATAATTCAACTTCTTAATGTAATGCGCCGACACTAAATCGCTTCTTTGATGCGGGGTTTACTGCCACAAGAAATTCACACAGGAAAGAATTTCTCACTCGTGCAATTGAAAACACGAGCGAGCCGGAAAAGTTTGCCGCATCACATAATCAACCGCTTATCGGCGCCACGCGGGGTAAATGCGCTTTTATGCGGATAGCATTATCCGGATCGCATATCACCACTTAACGGACCCTGGGCATTCATGCCTGGCCAACAAATAATGAATGCGCGTGTTATTCGTTTCGCATCGCTCCTCGTCGTCACGGCGCAACTCGCCGGCTGCGCGGCGGCCGTGCCGGCGCTCGGCAGTGCGGCGTCGGCGGCCTTGCAGCTCGCGGGCATCGGCAAGCCCGACGTGCCGGACAGCCAGAAACCCCCGCGCGACCTCGGTATCACGCTATTGGCGGCGCAAAACCTCAACGCGGCGACCGACCGCAAGCCACTTGCGCTCGTCGTGCGGCTCTATGTGCTGAAGGACCCTACGTCATTCCAGCAGGCATCGTTCGATACGTTCACCGACCCGGCAAAAGAAAAGAGCGCGCTGGGCGCCGACCTGCTCGGCGTGCGCGAAGTGACGCTCATTCCCGGCCAGCGATATAACGCCACCGAAAAGGTTTCACGCGAGGCGCAGGCATTCGGCATCGTCGCGCTATTCCGCGATCCGGCCATGCAGCGTTGGAAGTTCGCCTTCGATCCTGCGAAATCCGAGAAATCCGGCATAATGGTCGGCCTGCATAACTGCGCAATGACCGTCACGAGCGGCACGGTGATCTCGCCGGACCAGGGATTACCGCCGCAGCAGCTGAATCTGCTTTCGTCGGTGACTTGCGGGTGAATAAAGGACAAAGCACCGGGCAGAGTAACGAGCACGCGGGATATTTAACAATTTCAGTCCGCCGATCGCCGGCGCGAGCGGCACGGGCCGAATCACGCATAAAGCCGATTTAACATGAGTTATTCCTCGAAAGTGCTTTGGGGAGAGGGCCTGTTCCTGAGGCCTCAGCACTTCCAGCGGCAGGACGCCTATCACGAAGCGCGCCTCTTCGAATCGATCCAGGCCATTGCGCCGTACAACTGGGGCGTGCGCACCGCGCGGCTCGACCACGACGCACTGGGCAGCAACATGCTGCGCATGAGCGAGGTCGCGCTCGTGTTCCCGGACGGCACGCTCTACAGCGCGCCGCAGGCCGACGACCTGCCGCCGCCCGTCGCGCTCGACACGCTGCCCGAGGGCATCAACGAATTCACGTTCTACCTGGCGCTGCACCAGATGCGCGAAACCGGCACGAACTACGCGCCGGATCGCAACGAGGGCTTCGTCACACGCTACGTGAGCGAGCAGGCGAGCGTTGCCGATCACTACACGGACGCGGCGCAGGCCGACGTGACGTTCCTGAAAACGAACGTCAAGCTGATCGCGCACAGCGAGCCGCGCGACCAGTTGCTCTCGGTGCCCGTCGCGCGCGTGCGGCGCACCGCGACTTCGGGATTTGAGGTCGACGAAAGCTTCGTGCCGCCGAGTCTCGCCATCGAAGCATCGCCGCTCCTGCACCAGCGGCTGCGCCGCCTCATCGACGCGCTGCAGGCCAAGGTCAATGCGCTCTATGGCTTTCATCGCGAGCCGACCAAGAACATCATCGAGTTCCGTTCGGGCGACATCGCCTCGTTCTGGCTGCTGCATACGGCGAGCGGCGCGTTCGCCACGCTCGCGCATCTCTATCAGCATGCGGCGCTTCACCCCGAGAGGCTTTTTCACGAGCTGCTGCGCCTCGCGGGCCAGCTCATGACGTTCTCCAAGGGCTACGCGCTGGCTGACCTGCCCGCGTACCGCCACGACGATCCCGGCCCCGGCTTTGCGCGCCTCGATACGATCCTGCGCGACCTGCTCGAAACGGTGATCTCCACGCAATACTTCGCCATTGCGCTCGAAGAAGTGCGTCCGTCGTTCCATATCGGCCGGCTCGATTCGGGCAAGATCGACGACAAGACCACGTTCTACCTCGCCGTTTCAGCGGACATGCCGGCCGTCGATCTCGTCGAAGCCGTGCCGGCGCGCTTCAAGGTCGGCGCGCCCGACGACGTCGACAAGCTCGTGCTCTCGGCCATGCCGGGTGTGCGGCTCGTCTACACGCCCCAGGTGCCGCCCGCCATTCCCGTACGGCCCGGCGCATGCTACTTCGCGTTCGAGGCGCGCAGCGCGCTTTATGAGCGCATGGTGCAGGCGCAGTCGGCCATGGTCTACGCGCCCTCGGGCATCAACGATCTCAAACTCGAACTGATCGCGGTGACGTCATGAGCAACGCCCCCTCCCTTTTCGGCGACGCGGCGCCGGCCGTGAATCACCCCGCGCCCGTCACAGAACCCGCTTACCAGGTGCGCTCGCTGCTCGATCTGCTCTACGACGGCTTCTTCATGCTGTTCCTGTTGAAGAACGGCCGCGAGCCTGGCGACGCCAGCGAATTCGGCGCGCGCGTGCAGCAGTTTCTGGGCGATTTCGAGCGCGGCGCGAAGAAACTGAACGTCACGGCCGAAGACGTGTACGCGGCCAAGTTCGCGTTCTGCGCCGCACTCGACGAATCGGTGCTGGCGTCCTCGTTCCGCATTCGCACCGAGTGGGAACGCCGCCCTTTGCAGCTAGCGCTGTTCGGTGAGCAGCTTGCGGGCGAGAAGTTCTTCCAGTATCTCGAGGAATGTCGCGCGCAGGGCGCGCCGCGACTGCAGTCGCTCGAAGTCTTCCATATGTGTCTGCTGCTCGGGTTCCAGGGCAAGTACATTCTCGAGGGACCGGAAAAGCTCGCCTATCTCACGGCGCGCCTGGGCGACGAGATCGCGCATATCAAGGGCAAGCGCGCGCCCTTCGCGCCGCATTGGCCGCTGCCCGATCAGGTCGCGCACCGCCTCAAGCGCGAGGTGCCGCTGTGGTCGATCGGCGCGGTGTTCGCGCTGGTGGGTCTGCTCGCGTGGCTCGGACTCAGCACCTGGCTGCGCGACAACACGGTGCACACGCTCGCGCCATATACGCAACTCATCAAGCTCGGGCCGCAATCGGCGAATCTGACGATCTCGCTGCCTTGAGCGTGTGAAAGCGGTGTGGCGCGCAGCCCGCCCCTTTCGCACCCGATCAACGCAAAAAGCAGGACCACCGCAGCAGCGGATATTTCGAAGCACCAGCAGAAGTAGCCGGATTGGCGCCTTGTCGATACGAACAACTAAGCAAATCATAATTCGTTGGTTTGCCTGAAATCGTTGCAGATCGACAATCATCGAGCATTGTCAATTCACTTACCTACCCTGCTCGTTGCCGAGTCTCCCGCTCATGAAGGCGTTCTCCCCGAAAATCCGCCGGCGCTCCGCCGGAACCGTTCTGCTTGCCGCGTGCGCTGCTGCGGTCCTGATACTCCAAAGCGGTTGCAAACCGCATGGGGAGCAGGCGCAAGACGCGTCTGCCGCGACCCAGCACGCGTCGGCGCAGCAGGAAATCACCTACTTCAAGTACCCCGACAATCCCGCGTTCGACCTTGTCTATCTCGCCGACAAGCTGGGTTATTTCGACCACACGAGCACGCGGCCCAAATATGTCGGCAAGATTTCCGCGCCGCAGATCATTCCGCTCGTAGGTACTGGCGATATCGATTTCGGCACGCGCATGGTGCCGCTCGTCATCTCCGCGATTGCCAGCGGCGCCGATATCAAGGTCATTTCCGCAGGTGGCGAAACCCTTCCCGACGCGCCGCACATGAAGTATTTCGTGCGCAAGGACTCGGGCATTCTCGGGCCGAAGGACTTCGAGGGTAAAACGGTCGCGTTCAACAGCTTCGGCGCGTGCGCGGAGTTCGTTACCAAGAAGTATCTGGCGCAGCACGGCGTGAATGTTTCGAAGGTGAACTGGCTCGTCGTCCCCGACAATCAGTCCGAGCAGGCGCTCGTCACGAAGAACGTGGACGTCGCGATCATTCATCCGCCGTTTTCCGGCTCGGCCGAAGCCGATCCGCAACTGCGCAAGCTGTGGAGCGACTGGGACGAGGATCACGGCCTTGGCGGCATGGCGCCCTATAGCGTGAACGGCGCGTTCGCCCGCGCCCACCCGCAGGCGGTACGCGACTTCGTCACGGCCATCGCGAAGGCGGGCAACTGGGTCAATGCGCATCCCGACGAAGCGCGCAAGCTGACGGCCGAGCGGCTCGGCATCGACGTTCGGCTCGTGGAGCGCTATGCCTACGTGAAGGATCTCGTGGTCACGGAGCCGCCCATCCAGTACTACATCGATATTCTCGAGGCGGCCGGCAAGATTCCGAAAGGCAAGGTCAACGTCAAGGATGTCTACACGAACGACTTCAATCCGTTCGCGAAACACGAGGCCCAGGCCAGCGCGACGACCTTGCCGAACGGAACGCGCTCGTGAGCACGGCAACTGCGCTACGCGAGAAGATCGTCGCGCGCGATCTCTCGCTCACCTATAGCAACGCGCAAACGGACACGCATCATACGGTCCTCAAGCGCTTCGATCTCGCCGTGCGCAACGGCGAATTCATGGCGCTTTTGGGCCCGAGCGGCTGCGGCAAGTCGACCTTCCTCAACGTGCTCGCCGGCCTCACGCCGCCAACCTCGGGCGATATTCGCGTGGACGGCGACCCCGTGAGCGCCGTGCGGCAAAAGCTCGGCTTCGTGTTTCAGGGCTACGCGCTCTTTCCGTGGCGCACCGTGCGCAAGAACGTGGAAGCGGGACTCGAAATTCGCGGCATGAAGCGCGCGGCGCGGCGCAGCGAGGCCGAACGCTTTTTGCGCCTCGTGGGCCTGCTGGAGTTCGCGGATCATTATCCGCATCAGCTTTCCGGCGGCATGCGCCAGCGCGTCGCGATCGCTCGCGCGCTTGCTTATGGCCCCGAGATTTTGCTGATGGACGAGCCGTTCGGCGCGCTCGATGCGCAGACGCGCGAATTGCTTCAGCAGGAATTGCTCGCGATCTGGGAGCAAAGCGCCACGACCGTCGTGTTCGTCACGCACAGCATCGACGAGGCGATCTTTCTCTCCGATCGCATCGCCATTCTCGGGCGCGGCCCCGGTCGCGTGAAAGAGATCATCGACGTCGATCTGCCGCGCCCGCGCGACGCCGCGCTGCGTCACTCGGCGGCGTTCGTCGCGCTGCGCCAGCGCGCGTGGGCGAGCCTCAGCACGGAACTCGACACACGGCTCGACGTACAGCCGCAAACCGATGCATTGACGGGAGCCGATCATGTCCGATTCGATGTCTGACTCGATGTCCAACCGGGGCGCGGTCCGCGAATCCTCGCGCAGCGTGCGGCGCGTGCATGCAGCTTCATCTATCGCACGCCTTTATGTGGGCGTGGAGCGCTCCATCGCGCTCATCGCCTTCCTGCTGTTGTGGGAGTTGCTGCCCCGGCTTGGTGTGGTCAACGCGGCGTACCTGAGCCCGCCTTCACAGGTCGCCCTCGCGATCGCGCGGCTCTTCGAAAACGGCGACGCGTGGACGCATATCGGCGCGAGCGCCGTGCGCTCCATGAGCGGCCTGCTGCTCGCCGTGGCCGGTGGCATCGTATGCGGCTTCCTGCTGGGATGGTTCCGTCGCGTCGAGCGCATCGTCGATCCCGTCTTTCAGCTGCTGCGCCAGGTGTCGGCCTTCGCGCTCTTTCCGGTTTTCATGCTGTTTCTCGGCATCGGCGAGTCGTCGAAGATCGCCATTGTCGTGTGGGCTGCGTTCTGGCCGGTGCTGCTCAATACCATTGCGGGGGTCAAGCAGGTCGAGCGCGTGCTGATCGACTGCGCGCGCTCGATGGGCGCCTCGCAGCGCTTTATCGCGACGAGGGTCGTGCTGCCGGCGGCGCTGCCGCAGATCCTCACGGGCGTGCGTCTGGCGGGCGCATACAGCATTACCGCGCTGGTGGCGGCGGAAATGATCGGGGCGCGATCGGGGCTCGGCTTCTATACGCTTAATTCGCAGGAGACGTTTCAGATTCCCGACATGTACGCGGGCATCGTTCTGCTCGCCATCTTTGGACTGCTGATCAATCAGAGCCTGTCGATCCTCGAACGGCAACTGCTGCGCTGGCGCGTCGGGCTCGCGCAGAATGGCTAGGAACGCTCCGCTCGACGCCTCGGCAGTTCCGCGGCGCTTGCGCTGGCCGGCCACCACGCTAACGGCCACGCTCGCATCGCTTGCATTACTCGCGCTGCTCGCGTGGGCGCTGAACGGCGACTTGCCACGCACCCTTCCCGACATCGACCGGCCTTTCGCCGCTGCGGCAGCCCGCGGCGTGCTTATCGTGGCGGTGCCGCCGCGCCCCGCGCCCACGCTTTACGTGGGCAAGGTCGACCGCACGGCGCGTGCGCCCGATCCGTTCGCGGCGGCGCTCGCTTCGGATCTCGCTCGCCGCGCGGGGCTGCCCGTGCAGTTCCTGCTGGCCGAACCGGCCGCCGCGCGCGCCGCCCTGCAGTCGGGCAAAGCCGATGCCGCCATCGCCGGCCTGGGCTTCTCTCCCGGCGCGCGGGTTGCGTTCGCACCGGCTTCGTATTCGAGCGGCCGTGGCATGGCGCTCGTGCTGGGCCATGGCACCGTGCGGACATGGCGCGACCTGCGCGGCCGCGCGATTTGCGCATCGCAAGGCAACCCTTATGCACAGCGCGCAGCGCGCGAGTACCACGCGAACATGCACGGTTTCGACCGGCCGCTCGATGCCCTGCTGGCGTTCCAGGCGGGCGATTGCGCCGCCCTCGTCGACGACGAGTTCGTGATCGAGGCGCTGCTCAAGCAGGCGGACTGGTCCTACTATCGCCCGCTACCCGGAACGATCGCTGCGCAGGCCGCGTTCATCGCGACGCGCGCGGGCGACGCAGCAAGCGCCGTCTTCGTCGGCGACACGGTGACGGCGTGGCGACGAAGCCGCTGGCTGGCGACCGTGCGCAAAGATCAGGCAATCAGTCTCGCGTTCGACATGTTCAACGCGGAAAACGACCTGTATTGCCACTAATCGCGCCGCTTCAGTTCTGCCACGCGGAGCCGATAGCTTTTCAACAGGCACGCCTTGTCACCGCATGCATTGCGCGAGTTTCGAAGCCATGCCCGTTGCTCGGCCCTTAGCCGGTCTTTGTTGGTCGATACCTTCAGCTTCTGGTTAAAGAGCCCGGCCATGGTCTTGTCGATGCTGGCAAGCTCCGAATCTCCGCAAACCAGTTGTGCCTGAGCGGAGATGAGTTCGCTGCAATTGAAGCTTTGCGCCAGCGCCGCTTTCGTTGCGGGTTGCGCTTCCAGCAGCCCTGGCCTGCAAAGCCCGTGAAGCAAGGTGCACGCGATATTGCGCCCGACCCACGCCATGTCTGCCGCGCCATATTGCTCGACGAAGCGGTTGATGCCGGCGTGGCTCACGCCCCGTTGCATGGCGTTCGCCGCGATGATTTCGTTGCAGAGCGAGTCCTCGGCGTAGGTGCTCCCGGCGCGCCGATAGCAACTGTGAAAGCCAAGCTGCCCCGTGCCCATGACACTTCTACGCCCCCCTGAGGCGAACAGAATCGAGGCGCATGCGGACGCGCACCGCGCATTGTCCGCAACGATCGTATAGACCCTGACCTGATCCATTGCATCCACCACGCGAAAAGCCGCTTCGACGTTTCCGCCGGGGCTATCCAGGACCAGGGGCACGAGTCCTTCGCGATCACGGTCGGCGAGTATGGCAGCTGCCAGAAACTTTTCGGCATCGCCGCTCTGAATCTTTCCCTTCCCGATCACCATCTTCAGTTTTAGATCGGGCTGGTAGTAGATCTTGAACTCCATTGCCCGCAAGACGCCGGGCAGCACGAGCAGCGCAGCCAATAGCCACGCACGCTTGAAACGGCGCAGGGTCGTCGAATGCCGGGCGTTACGCATACGCGCCTCCGTGCGGCGCACGCCTCTGAACGGAACCTGGTTTAGAACCCGCGCCTCAGGTTCCGGTCGCGTAATGGATCAGTCGTCTTCTGCGTGAGCCGCAAGATGCCCTGATCGTCGAAGTAGAAGTGAAACATCATGTAGTCGATGTTGTTCTCGATGTAGCGGTAGGACCAGACTTCCCGCTGCATGCGCGAAAAGTAGGCTGTCTCCGCGGGCCGGCCGAAATTGATCAGGACATCGTTACGTGTCCATTCGTTGACTTTCGCGCGATAGAACTCGCTCTCCTGCAAGACCTGACGCAAGCTCACGACCTTGCCGCTCGCGTCGATATCGGCAACGGTGTTCGTCGACCCCATCGGCTGGGTCGGCCACATGAGCCGTTTGCCGCCGTCCGGCAAGTTATAGGTTTCGCGTGGCGGCCCGAGGCGCGCGATCAACGCGGACTGGTCGGCGCCGGGCTCGACGCTTTGCCACGGCTGGGCGCAACCGGCTACGAGCGCCACCACGGCGGCAAGCCACGCGTGCTTCACGAAGTTGGACAGAGTCCCCATTCACGCTCCCCTGAGCAGCGAACCTGGCGAGCAACACAGGCAGATCATGCCGGCCGTGGCGCATGCGCACAATCGGACCATGGTCCTACCGCCAGGACAACCGTGGCGCCTGCGCAAACGCCGCCAACGTGTTTGCCCGTTGAAAACGGAACGCCGAAGAGTATGCTTGGGCCTGATGTTCGGGCTCCCGAGCATCGGTGGGGCCGCCGCCCACGTGTGCGTCCAGCCTGTGGTTCGTTCCCTAACGTTCCATCCCCCGGGGTGCGAAATGATCAAGCGCATCACGCTGATTTCCGCTTCGGTCGCACTCGGGTGCCTCGCCACCCTCGTCCCCGTTTTCACGAGTCTTTACGTCGCGGACAAGGACGTCCAGCGGCGTGATCGCGCCGAACTCAGGGAGTTCGCCGACAAGGCGGTGATGCGCACGGACCTCGTCACATACCAGGCCTTTGCCGCCCTTTCCGACCTGGACCGCGAGCCGGGCACGCCGTGCTCGACGTCCAGCCTCGAACAGGCCTCGCGTGTCATCTACAACTACCGCTATGTTCAGGATGCCGGCGCATACGCCGACGGGCACTATCTCTGCTCTCCGCTGCTTGGCGATGTGCGCAACAAGGACCTCACGCTCCCGCCGCCCGACTATCGCAGCGACGACGGCTACCTGGTGTGGTTCCAGCAGAAGAGTCCGCTAAGCGACGTCCGCAAGGACATTCAGTTTGGCCGCAATGGCCACTACGTTTCCATCGACCCGGGCTCCTATGTCGATCTCATTGATCCGGCGAGGCGCCCTATCGCCGTGATCCAGATTACGACGGGAAGGCTCGTCGCGGTATCGGCCGGCGCGGATCCGGACGACATGCTCGATGCGTGGAAGCGCAGCGGCAACGTCAGCAGCAATGACTGGAATTACGCTGTCGCCCGATCGTCGACACGTCCGCTTGGCGTCGTGGTGAAGTCGCCGCGCAGCAGCGTGGCGGGCGACTGGCCCAAGCTGCTCGCCGCGTGGCTGACCATCGGCGTGTTCGCGGGCGCCGCGCTCGGCTGGCTCGCCTACAAGCGCGTTTCGCGGCAGCTCTCGTTCCCAGCAACGCTGCACTGGGCCATTGCCCGGCGCAAGATCGACGTGGTTTTCCAGCCCATCGTGCGGCTCGAGGACAACCAGTGTGCAGGCGCCGAAGCGCTGGTGCGCTGGACACTGAATGGGCGCGCCATCTCGCCCGAGGTCTTCGTGCGCGTGGCCGAAGACAATCACCTCATTCAGCCGCTGACCGATCTCGTGCTCGAAAAGACCATCGCGCAGCTAGGAAAACTGCTCGCGGCGAACCCAGCGTTTTATGTCTCGATCAACGTGAGCGGCGAGGATCTGCAGAGCTTGCGCTTTCTGAACCTGCTTGGCGCGTCGCTCGAAGGAACCGGCATCGCGCCCGCTCAAATCCGCATCGAGGCGACGGAGCGCAGCTTCATGAACGCAGAGGCCACGCGGGGTGTCATTGCGGCCTTCCGGGCCGCGGGCCACCCCATCTATATCGACGACTTTGGAACCGGCTACTCGAGCCTGTCGTATCTGCAGACCTTCGAAATCGATGTGCTGAAGATCGACAAGTCGTTCGTCGATACGATCGTCCAGGATACCGCCTCGAGCGTGGTCGCGCCGCACATCATTTCAATGGCCCACGAGCTGGGGCTGGAAATCGTCGCCGAGGGTGTGGAGTCGGGCGCACAGGTGACGTGGCTGCGTAGCAAGGGCGTGCAGTATGGCCAGGGCTGGTACTACTCGAAGGCGATGTCCGCGGCCGATCTCGCGAAATGGCTGGGCAAGCATCGCGCGCCGCGCGAGCCGAACAGCATGCCGGCGAGTTTTAGTTGACAAGTCAACCCGATGTCGCCGCCATCGCGACGGCACCGGCGCTCACGTCAAGCGCCCGCGAACCTGAAAATCGACACCGCCTGCTGCAACTGCGCCGCCTGATCGGCCATCGAGCTTGCCGCGGCGGCCGCCTGCTCAACGAGGGCCGCGTTTTGCTGCGTGACCTGGTCCATTTGCGCGACCGCGCGATTGACCTGCTCGATGCCCGTGCTTTGCTCGCCCGAGGCGGCGACCATCTCGCCCATGATGTCCGTGACGCGCTGCACGGCCGCCGTCACCTCGACCATCGTCGAGCCCGCGCGCTGCGCTAGCGTGGCGCCGTTGGCGACGCCCGCCGTCGAGGCTTCGATCAGCTCCTTGATCTCCCGCGCCGAAGCCGCGCTGCGCTGCGCAAGCGCGCGCACTTCGCCCGCCACGACCGCGAAGCCACGCCCATGCTCGCCGGCGCGCGCCGACTCGACGGCGGCGTTGAGCGCCAGAATATTGGTCTGGAAGGCGATCTTCTCGATGGTCGCGATGATGTCGGTCATGCGTTTCGCGTCCTGCGCCACCTCGCCCATCGTCCTCGCCACTTCGCTCACCAGCTCGCTGCCGCGCGCCGCGACTTCGGAAGCGCCGCGGGCGAGCCCGCCCACTTGGCTCGCGTTCTCGGCGTTCTGCCGCACGGTCGAGGTCAGTTGCTCCATGCTCGTCGCGGTCTCGCCGAGCGACGCCGCCTGCTCTTCGGTGCGTTGCGAGAGGTCCGTGTTGCCTTGCGAGATTTCGCGTGCGGCGAGAAGAATGGAACCGCTCGAGTCATGAATGTTCGCGACGATGCCGGTGAGCTGCGTACGCATCTCGCCCAACGCGTGCAGCAGGCTGCCGGAATCGCCGCGACGCGTTGCTATGGATACCGAAAGATCGCCTGCCGCGATACGGCCCGCGATTTCCATGGCTTGAGCCGGCTCGCAGCCCAGCTGGCGCGAAAGCCGCTGCGAAATCAACCAGGCCAGCAACGCGCCGGTCGCGACCGCCCCAAGCAGGATCGCCATGATGAGGGTGCGCATGTGCTGGAATTGCGCCGTGGCTTCGGTCTGCGCGCTGTTCGCCTCGCGTTGCAGCGAATCGATCAGCGCGGCGACGCTGTCGCCCAACTCGACGCTCGCCGCAATCGCGCGGCGTACGAGTTCGGCGTTGTCCACGCCTGCGGGCACGGGCTCGGAACCGATCTGCTGATGCACGATCGCCTCCCATGCCGAAGTCTTGCTGAGCACGTCGTCGTAAAGCGCGCGGTCGCCGGCCGAGATGCCGGCACCGGCATAGCGATCCAGCGATTCATGCATGCGTTTGAGTTGCGCGACGATGTCTTCCTTCAGACGCTGGCGACCCGCTTCGTCGGCGTAGCCCAGATTGGCGGCGTCGAGGTCGGTGCTCAGCTTGCTGCGGGCCGCTTCCTCCAGCCAGAACTGGCCACTCATGTGGCGGTTGCAGATTTCATCGGCGATGTCATGCATCGACGCCAGCGACGAAACGCCAGCCACACCGACGGCCACCGCAAATACGATCACAACGGCGAATGCTGTCAGCAGCTTTTTGAACACCGTCATGCGATCGAGCCACTTCATGGCTGTCCCCTTATTCGATTCCGTTTTATGTGGCTCACGGCGAGAGAAGGCCTCGAAGCGAGCGCGCCAAGCTTGACTCAATCACCCCCGCCAAGGGTAGGAGGAGAACCGATATAGGGAGAATCAGCCTGCGCTTCTAGCGGTGTCAGCGGAGTTCTGCTAACCGGCCACGCGCGCTGCGTTTCGAGGGGAACGTGGCATCCATGACGCGTTGCCGGGGCGCGAGCGCTGCCAGGCCGCCCGTCAGCCTGAGCACCCTCAGTTTCCGGCCGGCTGTGCGCCGGCCGGTACGAGCTTCAGCGTGTGCACCGCCGTACCCGGCAGGAACGGCGCCGCGGCGCCATGCACCCACGTTTCATGCCCCGCGAGGAAATACGGCGACATGGGATTGCCCGACTGGCCGCCCGGCATCTCGAAGATGCCGTCCTGCTCGCGCCCCGGCGACACCGCGAAGCGCTCGGACGCGCCGAACGCCGGCGTCTGCACGCGCGGCATGTTGATGTCGCCGGGCAGCGGGTCATGCGGCGCGCTGAGCCAGCCGCGAACCCACGGCAGCCACGCCGGCACCATGCGCGCGAACGGATGCGCAATGACCGAGCGGTTGCGCTCGCCCCAGCGCGCCTCTTCGAGCCTGGTGCCCTTGGGCAACCGGGCGATCGCGTGATCGATGCGGTCCAGCATGAACGCACGCCAGTCCGCAAAGCCGCCCGGTATCCACGCGCGGTGATCGGCCAGCGTCTCCATCGTCGCTTCGTAACGCGAGTTCGCCGCGCGATAGCTGAGGTCCGGCGCAATCGCGGCCATCTGCTTGTCCAGTACACCGAACCATGCTTCGTAGAGCGAGTCGTAGAACGCACGCACCAGCCGGTAGCCGACTGCATTCACATCGGCGCGGCCATCCCACGCCTGAACGAGGCGCTGGAATTCGGCGCGTTGGGGATGACCGTCGAGCGCGCGCGCATCGAGCGCGTCGAGCGCCACGCGGCGCCAGTGCTCGATCCAGAACGCGCGGTCGTCGGTCTGCACCGCGAGCATGTCGCGCTCGCTCGCGTGCGGCAGCGCGAGCAGGTCGTTGCGAATCTGCGTGGCGCGCGCGCCGAGATCCGTGCCGGCGTCGCCGATCTGCGCCACGTTCTCCATCGGCAGGGTGCGGTTGTTCGCGGTCCAGATGCGGCCGGCCGGCGGATCGACGCGCACGGGATACGCATCGGGCGTCCGATACCCTTGCCAGCCGGCGTACGTCCCGGAGCGGTACGGCAAGCTCGCGAGCGCGGCCGCCTGACCGTCTGCCTCAGCGTCCGCATCGGCATCCGCGAAACGCGGCAGCGGTCCGGCAAGCGTCCAGCCGATATGGCCTTGCGCGTCGGCCACCATGAAGTTCTGCGTCGGCATGCCGAAGGTCTGCGCGGCGCGCAACGCGTCGGCGACGTTCGTGATGCCTTCGAGCCGCATGAAGTTCATGTTGGTCGCCTGCGGATCTTGCGCGACCCAATGCAATGCATATGCGCGCTCGCCGACCACGAGCTGCGGCCCCCAGCGCGTTTGCACGATCGGCAGATCGACGTCCGCGCCGCCGTTCACGTCGAGCCGCTCGTGAATCACCTGCGCACGCTCCCATCCGCCGTTCGGGACGCGGTAGCGCAGTGGATCGGCCGGATCGCGTTGAAGTTCGACCAGATCGACGAATCGCCCGTAGCTGTTCGTGAAGCCCCACGCGATATGGCCGTTGCTGCCGGCCACGACGAACGGCGTACCCGGCAAACTGACGCCCGTGACACGCCGCTCGCCGCCGTTGGGCGCGGGATAGACGAGCGAGATCCGGTACCAGATGTTCGGCAGCGACAGGCCGAGGTGCATGTCGCTCGCGAGCAGCGCGCCGCCGTGTGCGCTGTGCGCGCCGTCGACCGCGAAACCGTTGCTGCCGACCATCGAATCGACCGCGCTCCCGGCGCCCGCGAAGGCGTTCACGAAACCAGGCCCGCCGGCGAGCAGCGCGGTGGTATGCGGTTCGGCATCGGCAGCGGACTGCGTTGACGGCAGCCATGATGGCGGCGCAGCGGGCAACGCCGCTGGCGGCTGCGCCAACGCGCGCTGCCCGTCGAGCGGGGCGTCCCAACGGCTCGTCTCAGGCAGCAGGAACGCAAGCAGATCGGCCGGCACGCGCTCGCGCAGCGCCGCGCGCGAGAGCACGCGCCTCACCTGGTCATACTGAAGATCGAAGTACATCGCGTAGACGGCGAGCACCGTGTCTTCGGGGCGCCACGGCGCCGGTTGCGCGCGCAACAGCCAGTATTCGAACGGTCGCGCGCGAAGCGAGCGCAGGCCGTCGTTGACGCCCGCCGTATAGCGCTCGATCAGTTCCCGCTGGTCGGCGGAGAGCGCGGCGAGCGCCGCCTGCGCGTGTTCGCGAAAGCGCAAGGGCCGGTCGCGGCGGTCCAGCGGCAGCGCCGCCGGGCCGATGAGCGCCGCCATTTCGCCGGCCGCGACCCGGCGCAGCAAGTCCATCTGGAAGAAGCGGTCCTGCGCGTGAAGGAAGCCGCTCGCATACGCAACGTCGCCACGCGTGCCGCCCTGCACCGTCGGCACGCCAAGTGCGTCGCGCCCGATCGTCACCGGTGCGGAGAGCGGCGCGGCACGCGTGCCGTCCAGCTGCGGCAAGCTGCCGCGCAACGTCAGCCAGCCCGCCAGCACCATGGCAGCCAGGACGATGACGACGGCGCACAACAGCATCAGCGGCCACGCACGGCGCCGCTTTGGCGGGAGAAGACTCGAACGGGTCATGGAGAAGCACGCGGGTCGTTGTGTTCAGCGCTTCCAGGCGCGGCGACCGGATCGGCCGGACGCCGTACGACCATAGCATGACCCTGTAGCAACAACACGCAGGGAGAGCGACACGACCTTTTCCCGTCGTCACCGAGCTTCCCGGGCGCGACACTCTGCCATCTGCCACCGTGCCGCGGAAGGAAGACAATCTCAATATTACGTTCTGTCCGAGATCGCACAGGGGCGACGACATGGCAAAGAAGTTTCCGATTCACCCGCTGCACCCCGAGCGCCTGTGCTGGGGCTGCGACCACTACTGCCCGGCCAACGACATGCGATGCGGCAACGGCCAGAGCCGCACGCAGCATCCGGCCGAACTGCTCGGCGACGACTGGCTCGAACAGGGCGACTGGGGTATCGAAGTCGACGCCTCCGGCAAAAGCGTCACGCCTTAACCCGCAGAATCAGATATGAATGCCGCCGGCCACCTCGATGCGCTGCGCGTTCACCCAGCCAAAGTCATCCGACAGTAGACCCGCGATCACGGGCCCCACGTCAGTCGGCAATCCCGCGCGGCCCAGCGCGGTATGTTCCGCCACCGCCTTGTTGACCTCCGGATTGTCCCGCACGATGCCGCCGCTGAAGTCGGTCGCAATGGCGCCCGGCGCCACGACGTTGACCGCGATCCGGCGCGGCGCGAGTTCGAGCGCCATATAGCGCGTGAGCGCTTCGACGGCCGCCTTCATCGGGCCATAAATCGCGCGGCCCGGAAACGCGAAGCGCGCAAGGCCCGAGGAGAGGTTCACGATCCGGCCGCCGTCATGAATGAGCGGCAGCAGCTTTTGCGTCAGCAGAAACGGCCCCTTGAAATGCACCGCGAACTGCGCGTCGAGTTCCGCTTCGGTGCCGGCTGCGAGCGTGGCCGTCGAGGAAATACCGGCGTTGTTCACCAGATAATCGAAGCCCTTTGCATTCAGCGTCCCAAGCGCTTCTTGCAGGCGCGCGACGAAGTCGTCGAACGTGCCTGAATTCGCGATGTTCAATTGCAGTGCGATCGCCCGGCTGCCCGCTTGCGCGACCTCGGCACAGACCTTCTCTGCCTCGGCGCGATGGGTGTGGTAAGTGAAAACCGAGTGGACGCCGCGACTCGCCAGCCGCAGCACCGTGTCGCGGCCGATCCCGCGGCTGCCTCCGGTGACGACCGCGATTTTCGGGCCCGACTGACTGCCGTTGTTCGTTGCCATTTGGCACCTCTCGCTGTGTTGGATAGCGCCGATTCTGCGCCCGACGCCACCGGCGAGTGAATACCCGAACCTGCCCGATTCTTGCCTAATCCTGCTTCGCTGACTAAGATGGGTCGGCGCGCACCTTCCATCGCGCGTTTCTTGTCGAGCCCTCATGACGAACGAACTCGCCGCCGCCCTCCTGCGCTACACGCAAACGCAGCCAGGCACGAGCCCATACAGCACCGCTGTCGACGGACTGCTCATCCTGCGCTCCGACCACCCCGCGCCGCCTACGTTTCGCTCGGCGCGGCCAGCTTTGTGCATCGTCGCTCAGGGCGCCAAATGGGCCAGTTTTGGCGGGGCGCAACTCGAGTACCGGGCCGGTCAAGCGCTCGTGGTCGGCGTGGAAACGCCGTCGCGGGGCCGCGTGTTCGAGGCGAGCCTGGACAAACCTTGCCTGGTTCTGATTCTCGAGCTGGACCTGGCCATGTTGCGCGCCGTGGCGAAGGAGATGTCGCCTGCGCCCGTGCCGGCGGCGGATGCAAGCCGCGGCGTGTTCGTCGCGAACTTCGACGGCCCCCTCGCCGATTGCGCGCTGCGCGCCGTGCGCCTGCTGGACACGCCCGACGCCATCGGCATGCTGTACCCCATGCTCATGCGCGAGATCTGCTACTGGTTGCTAAGCGGTCCGAATGGATCGGAAATCGCGAGGCTGGCGTCGACCGAAAGCCCTTCTCACAGCCTGCTGCGCGCGGTAGAAAATTTGCGGGCGCGGTTTGCCGAAACGGTGCGCGTGGAAGACCTGGCGGCACTCGCCCAGCTCAGTGCCTCGGCGTTCCACCGGCAGTTCAAGGCGCTGACGGGGCTGCCGCCCCTTCAATACCAGAAGCAGTTGCGGCTTCTCGAAGCGCGCAGGCTGCTGCTCTCGCTGTCGATGAGCGTACAGGCCGCCGCATTCGAAGTGGGATACGAGAGCGCCTCGCAGTTCAGCCGCGAATACACGCGGATGTTTGGCGCGCCGCCGAAAAAGGACTCGTCGCAAGCGAAGACACTGCGCGAGGCCGCGTAGCCTGCTCCGCTGATACGCGGCGCGAGAGCGGTGCGTCCGCTCTCGCGCCGTGCACACGTCACGCTGGACGCATCACATCACTTGCCGTACACGTCGAAGTCGAAGTACTTCTTCTCGATCTTCTTGTACGTGCCGTCCTTGATGATGCCGGCGATCGCGCCGTCGATCTTCGTCTTGAGCGCCGTGTCTTCCTTGCGCAGGCCGATGCCGGCGCCGTTGCCGAGCGTGGCCGGGTCGTCGAGGTCGCCGCCCGCGAAGCTGTAGCCCTGGCCGCGCGGCGTCTTCAGGAAGCCCACTTCGGCCTGCACGGCGTCTTGCAGCGCCGCGTCAACGCGGCCGGCCAGCAGGTCCTGATAGACCTGGTCCTGGTTCTGGTAAGGCACGACCTCTACGCCGGCCGTTGCCCAATGCGCCTTTGCGTAGGTCTCCTGAATCGTGCCCTGCTCCACGCCCACGCGCTTGCCCTTGAGCGATTCCGCCGTCGGCATGATGCCCGAACCCGACTTCACGACAAGGCGCGTCGGCGTATTGAACAGTTTGTCCGAGAACGCAATCTGCTCCCTGCGCGCCGGGGTCATCGACATCGACGAGAGCACGCCGTCGAACTTGCGCGCCTTCAGCGCCGGGATCATGCCGTCGAAGTCGTTCTCGATCCACACGCATTTGGCATTCAGGCGGTGGCAGATCTCGTTGCCGAGATCGATGTCGAAGCCGACCAGTTTGCCGTCCGGTGCTTTCGATTCAAACGGCGGATAGCTTGCATCGACACCGAAGCGAATGGTGTCCGCCGCAAAGGCGCCGGCGCTGGCCGTGGAGGCGATCAAGGCGATTGAGACGGCTGCAAACAACTTTTTCATGGGATCCCCTCGGTTCTGGATATCAGGGTGGTCAAGACACGGACACCGCCCGCATGGTTGCGGCGCGGACATTCCCCCGCGGTGCACGCCACAAGCGTGATCGACGCTGTGGATGCACCTGCGCCCGGCAAGGTAGCAGTCCAGAATACTCGCGTCGAGTCGTCAAAAACAGGCGGAAACACCTATGGCCTGGGAGAACCCTGGGGGGGAAAACTCGGGACGCGCCGGGCCAGCCCGCCTTCATGGCAGGGAAGACCCTAAAGCGGTTGAGAGCGGCAGTTGAAAGCGGCCGTTGAAGGCCGCCGACGTATGGCCGCATTAAAGGCGCGGCGCCGGATGCATTTCGCGGCGGAGATCGCGGCGAACTTCGCGAAGCCGCCAGACGCGGCGGCGCGAGCGCGCCGCACGCATGCCCGCACTATCGCGCAATCGGGACAGACCGTTTTCCTTCTCGATGGCGGCGGCGTCCAACGCGCAGCACGGGAAGTCGATCAGAGCGGAGAAGTCGGGATTTCGCCCAGCCGGAACGAAGACGCGGGCGAGTTCGGAAAAGAGGCGCTTGAACATGGGCAGTTATCCGGCATGACCACCGTTGCGGACGCCATTGCCCGGGAAATGATTGACCTGCCCGGTACAACGCGCCGGGTCGCACGAAGCCGGCATCGATGCCAGTTTTCGTCAGCGCGAATTTTCCCTGGAATAAATTTGCCGGGCAAGCATTTCTTTAGCGCGATTCGGCGAGGTAGCGGGCTTCGCCTTCTTCGGCATCCGATGTCATGACGACGCGATTGCGCCCCGCCGCCTTCGCCATATAGAGCGCCGCGTCGGCGCGCACCATCGCGCTCTCCAGCGTATCGGCCGGCACGAACCTGCCGACGCCCGCGCTGAGCGTGCAGCGCACGCCTTCGGCGGACGAACGTTCGACCGCAAGCCGCAGCGTATTCGTCAACGTCGCCGCGTCGTGCTTTTGCGCGTATGCAAAGAGGATCGCGAACTCCTCGCCGCCCAGCCGTCCGAACAGATCGCATGACCTCAATTGCTCGGTGACGACCGAGGCGACGTGCGCCAGGATGCGATCGCCGACCGCATGGCCGAAGCCGTCGTTGACGGCCTTGAAGTTATCGATGTCGAGAATCGCGATCGCCAGGGGATCGCCCTTCTCCCGCGCCTGCGCAAGCAGGACCTGCGCCCTGGCAATGAACGCCCGCCGCGTGAGCGCGCCCGTCAGTTCGTCGATCGTCGCGAGCTTTTCCATCCGCCCAAGGATCCGGTCGTGAGCGAGCATGACCATACCGATCGACATGCAGGGCAACGTGACGATCGCAAGGCCGAGCAGCGCCACGTTCCAGGGCGACGACTGCACGAACGTAAGCGACGGCACGACCCCGGAGACGATCGCGCCGATCCGCGCGACGTAAACGAGCGCACCGAGCCCGGCGGCCACGGCGATCAGCCGGCATGCGTAGCGCGTACCTTCGCGCGATGCGTGCCGCAGCACCAGCGTACCTATCGCGAGCCGCCCATAGATGAGACCCAGTGAAACGAGCACGCCTCGCGCGCCGTTACTGGGCGACACCCACATGAAATAGACCAGCGCAGCGCACATCATGACCAGCGCCGCGGATTCCGTGCGGCATACGGCGCGCATGCCGAAGAACTGACGCGTGCCCTGCACGAGCAGCACGACCGCGCCCAGGGTCGCGACCGACGTCGCGACGATCGTGATCGCGCCAGCACGCGGTCCGGCGAGCACGATCCAGGTGGAGACCGCGGCCACCAGCGCATAACCCAGACACCAGCGGCCCACGCCCGGCAAGGCGGTTCGAATCAGCGAGCCCAGGATGGCGACGCTCATCAGGCAAGATACGATCAAGATCCCGAATAGAGCGAAGGCGCTGAGCATGAGAACGGGCCGGGCAACGAAAGGAGAGAGTCAGGACGCGTGAGGCGGCATTCGACCGATGAAAGCCAATTGAAACGATTTTCGGCCGCGTGCGGCGCATCTTGCTTAAGCGCCGGGGACGTATCGTATCGCAGGTTTGGCCTGAATCCATGCAATCCAGATCGATCTGGTCGACCTGGCCCGCTCGAGCACGCGAATCGAAACACGGCGACCGGCGACCGCCCGGCGCACGGCAGAAACCCGCGAACGATCGACGCTACACTAAGCGGCACCCGCGGACTCGACCAACGAGGTACTTCCCATGCCAGCACCTGACGCCCGGCGCTCAATGCGACTTGTGTGCGCCTTGTTTTGCGTGCTGTTCTGGCTTGGCGGCTGCGCGGGGCTGATGGGAGACCCGCTGCGGGTCAACGTGGCGGGGCTCGAGCCGCTGCAGGGCGAAGGCATGGAGATGCGCTTCAACGTGAAGCTGCGCATCCAGAATCCCAACGACACGCCGGTCGAGTTTAGCGGCGTGTCGCTGCAACTGGACCTGAACGGACAATCGTTCGCCAGCGGCGTGAGCGATCAAAGCGGCGTCGTGCCGCGCTTCGGTGAAGCGGTGATCGTCGTGCCGCTGACCGTGCCGGCATTCGCCGCCGTGCGCCAGGCTTTCGCCTTTGCGGGCGGCGCACAGGCCGGCGACATTCCCTACGAAATACGCGGACGCCTCGCAGGCGGCATCGGCGGCGGCACGCGCTTCGCCGATCACGGCAAACTGTCGCTGCCAACGCAGGGCCTGCTCGGCCCGTGACCACCGGGCGGGCTCGTTGCAAGCGCAACTGGATATAACCCTATTTACCGGCCGGCAATACACGGCCATGACAAAGCCGCATAGAATATGCGGATTGCCGGTACTGGGCGCCCCGTACGGAACCACGATGACGACGCGAGACGCAGATCCGTTGATGAACCCGGCCCCGGCGGTCAGCACCGACCCCGCAACGCTGATCGCCCTGCTCAACGAGGATCTGTCCGCGAGCCGATCGTTGCACGAACTTTCGCTCCACCTGCTGGTGGAGCATCAGCCGGCGGCGCTGTATAGCCGTATCGTCGAGGCGGCCCGGCAACTCCTCGGCTCCGATTTCGCGAGCCTGCAAATGCTGTCCGGCGAGGAGAACGGCCACCAGCGGCTGGACCTCATCGCGCATTGCGGCTTCACGCTGGCCGCGGCCGAACACTGGCGCATCGTCCATATCGACTCGACCACGAGTTGCGGCGCCGCGTGGGCGCGGGGCGAGCGCGTGATCGTCCCCGACGCGGAAACCTGGCCCGAGTTCGCCGGCACCGTCGACCTCGACGTCTTCCGCGAGACCGGCATCCGGGGCATGCAGACCACGCCGCTGCGCGCCCGCGACGGCACGCTGATCGGCATGCTTTCCACGCACTGGGCCGCACCGTACCGCCCAACCGCGCCGCAGCTCCAGCTCTTCGACATCCTTGCGAACCAGGCGGCCAGTCTCATCGAGCGCACCAGGGCCGAGGGGCTGCTGCGCGAGCGCGAAGCGAAGCTCGCGCACATCGACCGCATGAAGGATCACTTTCTCGCGACGCTCGCGCACGAGCTGCGCAATCCGCTCGCTCCAATCCGCAATGGCCTGCAGATCCTGCGCGCGAGCCCCGATCCGGCCGACGGGAAACACGTGCTCGACATGCTCGATCGCCAGCTCGGTCATCTCGTGCGGCTCGTCGACGACCTGATGGAAGTGGCGCGCATCAACAGCGGCGCGATTGCGCTGCGCCGCCGGTGCGTGGATATCCATACCGTGCTGGAAACCGCGCTCGACCTGAGCCGGCCGGCGATCGAGAAGGCGCGGCATACGCTGGCGCTGAGCAAGGCGGCCGCACCGCTGCATCTGCATGGCGACGACGTGCGGCTCGCCCAGGTGTTCGCCAATCTGCTCAACAATTCGGCGAAATACACGCCCGAGGGCGGCCGCATCGACATTGCCGTGGAACGCGACCTGAACCGCGTGGTCGTGACGGTCACCGACAACGGCATGGGCTTCACCCATGAGGAGTCGTCCCTGCTCTTCACGCTGTTCGGACGCCTGCAGCCGGAGCGGCACACGGACGGACTCGGCGTGGGGCTCGCGTTGTCGAAGAAGCTCGTCGAACTCCATGGCGGCACGATCTCTGCGACCAGCGAAGGCCGCAACCTGGGAAGCCGCTTCGTCGTTTCGCTGCCCGTCGACCGGGCATTCGAGCCAGCCGCGCCCGCTGGGGGAACCGCCGCCGTCGCCCACCTCGACGGCACCAGGGTGTTGATCGTCGACGATAACCGCGACGCCGCGGACAGCCTCGGCGAACTGCTTGGCGTACTCGGTTGCGAGTGTGTCGTGTTTTACGATGGAGAAACGGCTCTCGATGCGCTGGAGCGGTCCACGCCCGCGATCGCATTCGTGGATCTCGACATGCCGGGCATCGACGGTTGCCAGTTCGCGCAGCGGGTACGCGCGCGGGCAGACTGGCGCGATCTGCGCCTCGTCGCGCTGACCGGCTGGGCGCAAGCCGGCGACGCGCTGCGCAGCGCGCAGGCCGGCTTCGACCGGCATGTCGTCAAACCTATCGGCCTCGATCAGCTCACCGCCGCGCTGACGCTCGTACGCGAGCGCTGATTCGCCGTTGCTTCATCGATCGCCGTGCTGCGGGCATTAGCGTTGCTCCACCATGATTGCGCAAGTGGAGCGCGCATATTCAATGACCCACCCTGAGCACACAGGAGCACGATCATGGACACGAGACACGCACACGCCGTCGCAAGCGAGGTCGCGGGAGAAGCGCAGCACCTGGCCGGCCGCATGCTAGGCGACCCCGCCATGGGCCTGGCCGGCAAGGCAAAGGTGCTGTACGGCAAGTCCCAACAGGCCTTGAACAATGCCGCCGACGCCACGCGCGACAACGTCGCCGACAAGCCCATGACCGCGCTCGGGCTCGCCGCCGCCGTCGGCTTCGCGCTCGGCGCGGCATGGGCCCTGAACCGCAATAAATCCGAAGGCTGAGCATAAGCCACGGCGCGGGAATGCTTTATGCGCGTGGTCCTGAAACTGCCTCACTGATGCGAATCGTGTGTCATCGCGAGGCGTAGTCAGGAGCCCGGCCCATGACGATTGGCTGTCCCGAATGCGGCGCCCTCGAGGACATCCCTCCGCTCGGCCCGCGCATGCTCGCGCGCTGCAGGATCTGCCACTACCCGCTGGAGCGGCGCAGCGGGCGCAGCATCACCGCTTCGCTCGCCTGCGCCACCACGACATTCGTCCTGCTGTTCCCCGCCAATCTCGTGCCGCTCATGACGGTGCACATGCTCGGCGCCGATCGCTCATCGGTTCTCGCGTCGGGCATCGTGTCGATCTGGCGCGACGGCTGGCTCGCGCTCGCGCTATTGCTCGGTGCGTTCGGCATCGTGCTGCCTTTCGTGCGCTTCGGCGTGCTCATGATCGTCCTGGGACTGGTCCGCTTCGGCGTGCGGTTCAAGCATATCGGCACGCTCTTTCGCTGGACCATCGCGCTCGACATCTGGGCCATGCCCGACGTGTATCTCGTGGGCTGCCTCGTCGGCTATGCGCGCGTCACGCAGAACCTCACGGGAACGATCGGGGCCGGCGGCTACTGTTTCATCCTCGCCGCGCTCATGTCGATGCTCACGCGCGCCTCGCTCGATCGCCGCACCGTCTGGCGCGCCATCGCCCCCGACCAGCAAGCGCCGCACGGGCATGGCGCGCTGTCCTGCCCCGTGTGCGACCTCGTCGTGCCTACCTCGCATGAGGGGCGGCCTTGCCCGCGCTGCGGCCTGAAACTGCGCGCGCGCAAGCCGGACGCCGTGGTGCGCGCAGCCGCGCTCACGCTCGCGGCGCTCGTGCTGACCGTGCCCGCCAACTTCTATCCGATGACCATGTCGCGGCAGCTCGGCCATTACGACTCGCACCGCATCATCGACGGCGTTTATCAGCTCTTTCATGTCGGCCTATGGCCATTCGGCATCCTGATCATCTTCACGAGCATCGTGATTCCCCTTGCGAAGCTCGGCGGCATGGTGTGGTTCATCAGCTCGGTGTTGCGCCATTCGCGCCGGCACTTGCGCGCCAAGGCCCATCTTTATCGCTGGATCGACGAACTGGGCCGCTGGTCGAACGTCGACGTCTTCACGATCGCGGCCTTCGTGCCGCTGATCCACTTCGACGGCGTGGCGGTGGCGAGACCCGCTATCGGCGCGACGGCGTTTGCGCTCGTCGTCTTCTTCACGATGATGGCTTCGCGCACCTTCGACCCGCGCATGATGTGGGACGTGCATACGCGGAGAAAGCCATGAGCGGCCCGCATCGCCACCGCACGCAAGCCGAAGTGCGGCGCACCGCGTGGCCCGGCTGGATCTGGGCTGTGCCGATCGCCGCGATCGGCGCGACGGGATGGCTCGGCGTGCACGCGCTCATCCATAACGGCGAGACCGTTGTCGTGACGTTCGACAATGCCTACGGCATGAAGCCGGACGACACGATCGTCACGCTGCGCGGCGTGAAGGTGGGCGCCGTTTCGGACGTGTCGCTCGCGCAAGATGGTCAGCATGTCGAAGCAAAGCTCCGGATCGACCGAGCGGAAGACCCGTATTTGCGCACGGGAACGCGGTTTTTCCTGCGCGGCGCGAAGGTGGATTTGAGCGACCCTGCCTCGCTGAAGGCCATGCTTGCGGGACCCGAAATCGTCATGGAACCGGGTCCCGGCAAGCATGCCGATCACTTCGACGGCAGCGATCGCCGGCCCCCGCTAGCGCCCGGGCACGGCCCGATGGTGACCTATGCAGTGCGTTTCGACGGCGCGGTCGGCAACCTGGAGACCGGCGCGGAGGTGGATCTGCGCGGCTTTCCCGTAGGGACCGTCACGAGCGTGCGCCTGAGCTACGACGCGCACACGGGCGCGCTGAGCACGCCCGTTCAGCTCGCGCTGGACCCCTCGGAGCTCGGCATCGTCGGCGCGCCGCCGCCCGCGGACGGCAACTGGCGGCCGCTCGTCAACGGCATGCTCGATCACCTCGTCGCCGACGGTCTGCGCGCGCGCCTTTCGCAAGACCCGCCGCTCGTCGGGCCGCGCAAGGTCAATCTCGACTTCGTTGCGGGCGCAGCGGGCGCGACGCTCACCGCCGACAACGGGCTCCCCGTGATCCCGAGCGTCGCCCCCGCCGATTTCGACACCATGACCTCCCGCGCCAGCGACGTGATCAGGAAGATCGACGACCTGCCCATCAAGCAAACGGGCGACGAGGTGCGCAGCATCGTGGCGCACGTGAACGCCATCAGTTCCTCGCCGCAGATCCGCGACAGCCTCATGCATATCGACCGCTCGGTTGCGCAAATCGATCAAACGCTCGCGCAAGTGTCGCCCCAGATCGGCCCGCTCGTCGCGCAGCTGCGCGAGACGGCGAACGAAGCCGATCGCACGGTCGCGGCGGCCAATCGTACGCTCGGCGCCGACGCTTCGAGCCAGAACGACCTGCCCACCGCGCTGCGCGAGCTGACCGATACCGCGCGCTCGGTTCGCGCGCTCGCCGACTATCTCGACCGGCATCCCGAAGCGCTGCTGCACGGCAAGGCACAGGAGGAGAGCCAATGATGCGCCGCCATGCGAGTCGCGCCGGATGCGCAGTGGCTTCGATCGCGCGACTGCTGCGCGCGATCGTGCTCGTGGGCATCGGCGTCGGGATCGCCGGATGCGGCCACAGCCCGCCCACGCGTTACGTCACGCTCAACGCGACGCCCGCGCAAGCGCCGCTTTCCACCGCCGCCATGGCGCCGGTGCAACTGAGCGCCGTGCATATTCCCGCCGTGCTCGACCGGCCCGAAGTGGTGACGCATGTCGCGCCCAACCGGCTCGCAGTCGACGACAACGACCGCTGGGGCGCGCCGCTCGCGCAGATGATGCGCAGCACGCTCGCGCAAGACCTGCTGTCGCGCCTACCTCCCGGCGCCTTCGTTTTTCCGGACGCGCCCGCGCCCGCTGGCACGCGCACGCTCGTCGTCACGGTGCTCGACTGCAACGCGAGCGCGGGCGGAACGCTCACGCTGCAAGTGGCGTGGACACTGCTGGCTGGGCAGCCCGCACGAACCATGCTGTCCCAGCAGGCGGCGCTGAGCGCGCCGGTCGAGGGTCACGACGCGGCGGCGCAAGCCGCTGCGCTCAGTCGCGTGCTCGGCGAACTCGCCGACCGGATCGCAGCATCGATCGCCGTGCGCTGACGCGGCGATCGCCGACACAGATGGCCCACCCCGCGACGCTAACCTCCCGTCTGGAATCCTAACGACGCCGCCTTCGCGCGCAGGTCCGCGAAGCGGTCCACGTTCGGGTTGGTCGCGAGCTGCGACTGATCGATCGACGACACCGGGTTCGACGACGACCCGGGCGTCCCCGAGCACTCCCCGCCGAACGTGCCCTGGGCAATCGTGAACGCCGGCGCGTCGGTGCGCGGCGCATCGGTGAAATCGAGCGCATAGGCCAGATTGAAGGTCGCCGAATCACTGCTGCGCACGCCGAGCGGCGGCAAGCCGAAGCGCCATTGCAGCAGCGCGTGAATCGAACTCGGGTCGAACGGGTAGCGCGTGACCGTGCCCGCGCGAACGCGCGGCCCCAGCAGCGCGAGCGGTACGCGAAAACCCAGCTTGCCGTCGTTGCCGAGCGCAAGCTCGTTCTTGCTGATCGGCCTCGTGGGCGGCACTACGTGCTCGAGAAAGCCGCCCCATTCGTCGTACACGACGATCATCAGCGTGCGGTTCCAGGTCGGGCTCGTGCGCAGCGCCTCGTACACCTGGCCGAGAAACGCCTCGCCGTTGCGGATGTCCGCGTGCGGATGATCGTCCGCGGAAGTGCCTTGCGGCTCGCCCGCGAAGGCCGGATCGACCATGCTGAACGGCGGCAGCGTGCCCGCCTCGGCATGCGCGACGAAATCCGCAAACGGACGCGAAATGCCGACATAACGCGTACCGTAAAGCGCCGTGAACGGTACGTCGTGGTAGTAGTAGTTGCAGCCGATATTCGCGGCGCTGAGCCTGTCCCAGATCGTTGGGAGCGACGAACTGTCGATACTGTCGTCGAGGCGATCCGTTGCGCCGCTGTGCAGGTAAAGGCGGTTGGGAAACGTGCTCGTGAGGATGCCGCTGAAGTAGAAGTCGCCGATCGTGTAGCGGCTCGCCACCGCGTCGAAGAACTGCACATCGGCCGACGTGTAATAGCCGATGGGCAGCAAGTCGCCCTGGCGCAGGCTCGTGCCCGGCGTGAGGAGAAAGCCGTTCATCGCGCCCGAAGCCAGTTGCGTACGCGCGCCGTCGTAGCTGTGATTGGGGTCCTGGTACGCGCACGCCTGGTAGCCATAGGCGGAATTCGCCGCGAGCGAAAACGGCGTTTGCGTCGCGCCGAACGCGTCCTGGAACTGCCGGTTCGCCGGCATGCCTTCGGCTCCCGGCACCCAGCCGAGGAAGTGGTCGAAGGAACGATTTTCCATCGTGACGAGCACGATGAAATCGATGCCAGAACTCGCCGGATTCGGCAACGCCGGGCGCGCCAGGCTATAACGGTCGGCGCCGTCCGGCGAGGGAACGTCGCCGATCGAGGGCGCGGGGGCGTCGCCGTTCTGGCCGCCCGGGTCGTCACCGCCGCCACCGCAGCCCGATAGCGCAACACTGCCGGCAAGCGACGCTACGCCGGCAAGAAAACGGCGCCGGTCGTATCCGTGATGCGGGCCATTCTCGTCTCCCATGACACGTCTCCTGGTTGGATGCGGCGCTGGCAATCCGTCCATGCCTCGCTGCCGCGAAGCGAAACGCGCTCGCTACGGCGAGCAGCGGACGGCCTTTTCCCGCAAGCCTCGCGCCCGCTGAGGTGCAGCCAGGACAAGCTCGGAGTGTTGCGATGGGAGAGGAAGACGAGGGACGTCAGGATGCGCGCGGCAGGGTCACGACTGCTCGATCAGCGCCTTGATGCGTTCGGCCTGCCCGGCATCGACGGGGTTGTAGACGATCATGTGCAGGTCGGGCCGGCCATCGACGGAAAACGCCGACTGCTCCAGCGCGATCAGACCCAGCGTGGGATGGTGCAGGCGCTTCACGTGGTCGGCTTCCGCATGCGCCAGCACTTCGTTCTCGCGCCACAGGGCGTCGAACTCGGGGCTGACGCTGCACAGCTCGTCGACGAGTTCGCCAACGGCCGAAACGAGGCCGGCGCGCGCCACGTCGGCCCGGAACGCGCCCACCACGAAGCGGGCCACGCTGTCCCAGTCGTGCTGCTTGGCGCGCACGTCCGGGTTGCAGAACAGGAAACGCAGAATGTTGCGCTGACCGGGCGGCAGCTTGCCGTAGTCGGTCAGCACGATGGCCGCGGCGCGATTCCACGCCACGACCTCCCAGGTGGCCGTCTTGACGATGGCCGGGCTGAAGCGCAGCGAGTCGAGCAGGCGTTGCAGCCGCGGATTGACCCCGTCCACAGGCTTGTAGCGCACTTCCGGCGGCCGCCCGAGCCCCAGCATGAAGAGGTGCTCGCGCTCCGGATCGGTGAGCAGCAGCGCGCTGCAGATGCGCTCGAGCACTTCCGGCGAAGCCGCGCCGCCGCGCCCCTGTTCGAGCCACGTGTACCAGGTCGGACTGATACTGGCCCGCTGCGCCACTTCTTCGCGACGCAACCCCGGCGTGCGCCTGCGACCGCTGAAACCGAAGCTCGCGGGGTCGAGCCGCGTGCGGCAGCGCTTCAGGAAGTCGCCGAGCGAACCCGCCGAGTGGATCGGAATGGAGAGCCTGTTAGTCATCTTAATATGATGAACTCACTACTTTAACGGTATAGAGAATTTGGAGATAGTACGCCAGTCATGACCCAGGAGAGATGACCATGCGTATTTTTCTGACCGGCGCGACCGGCTTCATCGGCTCGGCGCTCGTTCCGGAACTCATCGAAGCCGGTCACGAGGTGATCGGCATGACCCGCTCCGAAGCCGGCGCACAGGCGCTCGCCCGCGCAGGTGCAGGCGTGCATCGCGGCACGCTGGAGGAACCGGCAAGCCTGCGCAGCGGCGCGGAGCAAGCGGATGCCGTGATCCACACGGCCTTCGACCACGACTTCTCGCGCTTCGTCGAAAACTGCGAAAAGGACAAGCGCGCCATTGCGGCGCTCGGCGCCGCGCTCGCCGGCTCCGATCGTCCGTTGCTGATCACGTCCGGCACGGGTATCGGCAATGCCCGGCCTGGCGAACTGGCGAGCGAGGACGTCTTCAATCCGGGCCATCCCAACCCGCGCATTGCCTCCGAGCTGGCCGGGCAGGCACTGCTGGAACAAGGACTCAATGTGGGCGCGGTGCGGCTGCCCCAGGTCCACAACCCGTTCCGGCAAGGGCTCATTACGCCGCTCGTGGCGATCGCGCGCGAGAAAGGCGTTTGCGCCTACGTCGGCGACGGCCAGAACCGCTGGCCCGCCGGCCATCTCTCCGACGTCGTGCGCCTCTATCGGCTCGCCGTGGAAAAAGGTCAGCCGGGCGCACGCTACAACGCGGTCGGTGAAGAAGGCGTGACGAGCCGCGAAATCGCCGAGGCGCTGGGCCGCGGGCTCGGCCTGCCGGCCGTTTCGATCGAGCCGGAAGACGCGGCCGCGCATTTTGGGTGGATGGGGATGTTCGTCGGCCTGGACATGCCCGCTTCGAGCGCGCTCACCCAGGCGCGGCTCGGCTGGCGCCCGACGGGCCCCTCGCTGATTGCCGATCTGAACGAAGCGCGCTTCGCCGAGGTGGGCGCTTCAGAATGAGCCGATAGTCATCCTGAATATTCTCACCTCAGCGTCTCGTGGCCGCTAGCGGCCACGAGACAGACTCCGTGCACGATGCCGTTATCGCCGCGCTCACGCGGGGTCGCGTCGCGCGCCATGCGCGCGCAAGGCCTCGTCGAATCTGCGCGGCTCCCAGTCCTCGCACAGCGCGCGCTGCATGAGCGCCTGCTGGCTTTCTGGCGCGAGACCACCCAGGGGCGGGTCACGGTCGAGATTCGTGGGAAACGGATAGCCCTCGGCACACGACGCGATGACCGCCACGGTCGCGAGGTCGACTGCATCGCCTGGGCCCTTCCCGCGCCGCTCGCGCAGCACGGGATAGATCGCTTCGCACATGCTCGCGCGGTCGAGCGCTTCCATTGCGCGCCCCATTGCCGATGAAACCTGCAGCAGGTTCGCCATGCGCTGCACGTCGGCGGTGCGGTTCGCGCCCGCCGCATGAAATAGCGCGGGATTGAAGAACAAGGCGTCGCCTTTGGCAAGCGACAACTGCACGCAATGCGCTTCGAACCAGGCGCGGAAATCGGCGCGCCGCCATGCAAGATAGCCCTCGGCATAGCGTTGCGAGTACGGCAGGAGTTTCGTCGGCCCGCTCTCGACCGGCATGTCGCTGTGCGCCACCGCCCCCTGGAGCGTGAGGAAAGCGGATACGTGATGCACGTGCGCCGGATAACGCTGCGCTTCCTCGATCGTCTGGAATCCCAGGTGATAGTCGCGGTGCGCTTCCTGCGCCGCGCCGCCCGGACGCACCACATTGACCTGCGAGGTCATCTGATAGCACGGTCCGAGCCACGCCTCGCACACGGCCATGAGCGCCAGATTCGCGAAGTAATCGGCGAATACGGCGGGCGCTTCGAGGCAGAGCTTTTGTTGCGCATTCCAGATGCGGTCGTTCGCGCCCGCCTTCGCAAAATGGTCCGCACCGCTCGTGCCCTGCTCCCGCTCGGCCCGGATGATCGATTCGAACACGGCGGTCGCATCGTCCACTGGCTGCGTGTTCGCGTAAGCACGCTCGAGCACCAGCACGCCCGCGCCGTCGCGCAGCACGTGCGCCCATTCCGCCTGCAACTGCGCGCGCTGCGCCGCGTCGTGGAGCACGCCTTCGAGCGCCGCGCAGTCGTACACGGGGATGCGCTGCCTCACATCGCAGGCGTAACGCAGCGGGGTGCCGTCGTCGCGCAGCCGGTTCACGAATGCCTCCAGCGAGCATTCGCGTTCGACGTACCATTGCCGCCCCAAATCCGCCACAGGTGTTTCGTGCTGATCCATGCGTCTGCCTCCGTTTTGAGTCAAGGATAACGTCGGCACCGGGCGCTGTGGATACCAAAAATCTATCAGAAACGCATCAGGAAGGCGGCGCCGTGGCTGCTTGCGCACGTCACTCCAGCGGAAAGCCATCCTTGAACGTCTGCCGCAGGAACTCCGTAAAGTGCTTGACCGCGCGCGGCACCTGCGCTCCATACGGCCGCACGACGTGCAATTGCGAAGCGAACGCGCCCACGGGGCGCCAGTTGGGCAGCAGGACGACGAGCTTGCCGGCCTGCAGCGCGGCCTGCGCGCTGAAATCGGGCAACAGCGCGATGCCGAGATGTTCCAGCGAAGCGTCGCGCAACGCTTCGCTGTTGTTCGCCGAGAACGGGCCGTTCACCGTCACCGTCTCGCGCGCGCCTTCCGCGCGGCGGCCGGCTTTCTCGAACGACCAGACGCCCGCACCCAGCGCGCGTGGATAGAACAGACAGTCGTGCTGCGCCAGATCGGCGGGGGTTTGCGGCGTGCCCCGCTGCTTGAGGTAAGCCCGCGTGGCGACGATGACCGAGCGCGTGTCGCAAAGCTTCCAGGCCACGTGGGTTTCCGGCACCTGCGCGCTATGGCGAATCGCGAGATCGAAGCCTTCGGTCGCAATCGAGCTGAGCCGGTCGGAAAGCTCCAGCTGCACGCGCACTTCGGGATGCGCGCGCGAAAACTGCGCAAGGCGCGGCACCAGTTGCTGGCGCGCGAACGCCACGGGCGCGGTGACGCGCACCGTGCCGCGCGCGACATCGGCCATCTCGCGCACGCTCGCAAAGCTCGCGGCAATACTGTCGAACTGCGCGCGCGTGTCCTCCACGAGCCGCAGCCCCGCCTCCGTGAAACGTACGCTGCGCGTGGTGCGCTGCACAAGCGGAACGCCCGCCACGCGCTCCAGTTCGGCGATGCGCTGGCTCACGGCCGCCTTGCTCACGCCCAGGCGCGTCGCCGCCGCGGTATAGCTGCCCTGGGTGGCCAGCACGTTGAGCCAGTGCAAATGCGTCCAGAGTGCTTCGACTCGCTGTGTATCCATCGATAAAAAGTCCGCGTCAAACCTCGTGATCCCCGCGCCGATACTAGCATGCCGCTCGCGCACTTTTCACAGACCACGCTAGCGATTGTTCACGGCTGAAAACAATCAATTCAGCGCCAGCGTCTTTCCTCGCCCCCGCCGCCTCCGTAGACTGGCGGCACGCACTCACCTAACGAGGAGATGACATGCAGCCCTATTCCGATTCCGCAGACGTGGTCCACTTCATCGGCGGCAAGACCGAGCGCGGCGCGGGCGACCGCACGCAAGCGATCTTCAACCCCGCGACCGGCGCCGCCGCGCGCCGCCTCGTGCTGGGCGAAGTCGCCGACGTGGACGCCGCCGTGGCGAGCGCGAAAGCCGCGTTCCCGAAGTGGCGCGACACGCCGCCCATTCGCCGCGCGCGCGTCATGCTGCGGTTTCTCGAGCTGATGAATCGTCACGCGGACGAACTCGCGGCGATCATCACGGCCGAGCACGGCAAGGTCTTCTCCGACGCGCAGGGCGAAGTGGCGCGCGGCATCGACGTGATCGAATTCGCCTGCGGCATTCCGCAACTGCTCAAGGGCGACTACACCGAGCAGGTTTCCACGGGCATGGACAACTGGACCGTGCGCCAGCCGCTGGGCGTGGTGGCCGGCATCACGCCGTTCAACTTCCCCTGCATGGTGCCGTGCTGGATGTTCCCGGTGGCGCTCGCAGCCGGCTGCACGTTCATCCTCAAGCCTAGCGAGCGCGACCCTTCGGCTTCGCTGTTCATGGCGCGTCTGCTCAAGGAAGCCGGCCTGCCCGACGGCGTGTTCAACGTCGTGCAAGGCGACAAGGTCGTGGTCGACGCCCTCCTCGCGCACCGCGACGTGAAGGCCGTGAGCTTCGTGGGCTCCACGCCGATCGCGAACTACATCTACGAGACCGGTGCGAAGCACGGCAAGCGCGTGCAAGCGCTCGGCGGCGCGAAGAACCACATGGTCGTGATGCCCGACGCGGACCTCGACAAGACCGTGGACGCCCTGATCGGCGCGGGCTACGGGTCGGCCGGCGAGCGCTGCATGGCGATCTCGGTGGCGGTGCTGGTGGGCGATGTGGCCGACAAGATCGTGCCGCGCCTCGCCGAGCGCGCGCGCAGCCTGATTGTGAAGAACGGCATGGAAGCCGACGCGGAAATGGGCCCGATCGTCACGAAGCAGGCGCTCGAGCGTATCGAAGGCTATATCGCGACCGGCGTGGAAGAAGGCGCGAAGCTCGTAGTGGACGGGCGCGGCCTCAAGGTGCCGGGCCACGAAGCAGGCTTCTTCACCGGCGGCACGCTGTTCGACAACGTCACGCCCGAGATGCGCATCTACAAGGAAGAAATCTTCGGACCGGTGCTCGCCTGCGTGCGCGTGAAGGACTTCGCCGAGGCCGTGCAGCTGATCAACGATCACGAATTCGGTAACGGCGTCGCCTGCTTCACGAGCGACGGCCACGTGGCGCGCGAGTTCGGCCGCCAGATCGAAGTGGGCATGGTGGGCATCAACGTGCCAATTCCGGTGCCGATGGCATGGCACGGCTTTGGCGGCTGGAAGCGCAGCCTCTTTGGCGACATGCACGCATATGGCGAAGAAGGCGTGCGCTTCTACACGAAGCAGAAGTCGATCATGCAGCGGTGGCCGGAAAGCACCGAAAAGGGTGCGGAGTTTTCGATGCCGGTCGCGAAGTAACGGTTGTTGGTAAGAGAAAAAAGCCCACTTCGCGTGGGCTTTTTTTTTGGTTCACAAGCGGGTGGCGTTACATCTGCCCCCGCCGCGAGCAGATCTGGGCGATGCGCGAGATCGCGGACGGTTCCCTCGCGCCCGGCATATTCTGCAGAATGCACTCGTGATATACCTTCTCGCGCGGCAGCAGCATTTCGCCGTTCCGGTACAGCGCGTAGCACGAGCGCTGGATATAGTTCGACGCCACCTCGTTGCGGGCGTCGCGCAATCCAGCCAGCATGCAGTCATCATAGGACGACTGACCATCGGCCAGCGCCGCATGCGCGGCCAGGAGGCCCAGCAGGCCAATCGCAGTCCGCAGGGTGAAACTCCATCTGCCATTCTTTGCCATGACGTTCCTTATTATGCTTCTTGTCTGTCTGCGTGAATTTGCGTGGCGTGGACACTGGCCTCGCAGTCGCAGCAGTGTATCAAAGGACGTCATTCATGCTTTGATGGAAGTGTCACCTGGGAGTCGGCATTGGTCTCATGACGACTTCGGTATTGCGAGGTTCGTACGAGGCTCATGCGATTGAGGGAATACTGCTGCAAACGGAAGGAGTCGCCCCATGACGGACACCGCTTCGCCGCGCCGCAAGCGCACGGCGCGTTTCGTGGAGATTGCCGAAGCTGCGGGCGTGAGCCCCGCCACGGTGGACCGCGTGCTCAACGAGCGCGGCAGCGTGTCCGCCGCGATGCGCGCGCGTGTCGTCGCGGCCGCCCGCCAGCTCGGCGTGCCGCGCGTGCTACCCGAAACGCATCACGGGCTGGTGCATATCGACGTGCTGCTGCCGCAAAACAGCGCGCCGTTTTTTCAGCGCCTGACGCTGGGCCTCGAGCGCTCCATGCAAATGCTCGACCGGCGCATCGTGCTGCACCGGCAGTTCCTGCCCGAAGCCGACGACGACGTGATCACGCGCGCCATCCTGCGTCCAGACTACAAGCGCGCGGGATTGATCATCACGACGCATGACACGTCGGCAGTGCGAGACGCGCTGCGCACGGTCATCGCGCAAGGCGAGGCCGTGGTCACCATGGTCACCGACATCGACCAGGTCGAACGCGTGCATTACGCGGGCATCGACAACCGGCTTGCGGGCCGCACGGCGGGCTATTTCGTCGGGCGTCTGGCAAAAGAGCCGGGCCGCGTGCTGTTGATCTGCTCGCGCAAGGACTATCACGCGCATATCGAACGGATCAGCGGGTGCCGCGAACAGCTGGCCGAATCGTTTCCGCACCTGGTTTGCGACGAAGAGGCCGTGGAAACGTTCGACGACGTGGACCTCTGCCATCGCGCGGTGCTCACGTCGCTCAAGCGCGGCGGCGTGGTCGGCATCTACAACAGCGGCTATGCGTCGGCGGGAATCGAGGCCGCGTTGCGCAAGGTGGGCGCGACGGGAAAGATCGTGTGGGCAGGCCATGAGATGCTCGACCTGCACCGCCAGTACATCGAGCAGGGGACGATGGATATCGCCATCGATCAGGACCCGGACGGACAGGTCATCTCGGCGTTGCAGCACGCGCTGAATGCATGCGGCGTGCTCGAAACGCCCGCGCCTCCCGGGCCGGTGGAGTTCCGGATTTTTTGCTCGGCGAATGTGAGGCGCAATCCGTATCTGGGCGTTGGGAATTGAATGGCTGGTTTCAAGCCGCGGCACTGTCGCGCGTAGATTCCTTTTCGACCTCGTGCCACAACTCGCGAATCCAGTCGCGCATGAGCAGCGATTCGCGCCAGCGGTCGGTCGTGTCGTTGCCATCCGGCCCGATGATCGCGTAAGGCTGCGGCCCCAGCTCGCAGGTGAACGCGAGCGTGTCGTCCGCGCCCGCTCGCTTGCGCCACGAACGAAAGCCGTAGCGCCACCAGTCGAGAAAGAGATCCACCCATTTGCGGTGCGGCGCGAAAGAAAGCTCGATCTGCACCTGCTCGCGGCTCGCCACGCGGCCATGAAACGCCCACGATGCGTCGAGTATGCGATGCATGAGCGCGTGATTCTCCTGCGAAACCGGCCACGCGAACTCGCGCCCTACGAGGTAGTGCGAAATGTCGCCAAGCAGCTTGAGGTCCGGCCGCGCGTCGAGCAGATCGAGTGTGAAATACAGATCCGTCGTCATGCGGTCGCGATGCGTTTCGATGTAGACCGGTATCTCCACCTGCTCGGCCAGCCGCTGCCAGCCGTCCAGCAAGGCGAGCGCCTCGCGCTGCGTGCGCGGGCGCACGTCGGGCTGCAGGTCGACGTGGTGCAGGCCGAATTCGGTTGCGAGTTCGAGCACCCGTTGCAGGTCGTCGACGGTCGTCGGGAAGCATTGGCCTTCCGCCGCCAGCCCGTATGTCTTGCGCAGTTCCGCGAGGCGCTTCACGTCCTCGCGCTGCGTGCAATGCGCGCTCACGCCGTCGAAGCCCGCTTCGGCGATCATCCGCACGTTTTCTTCGAGCGTGCGCTCGTAGCCATCGGTATGGCGGCGTTCCATCGACCAGAGCGACTGGAACACCAGGAGTCGTTGCGCCATCATGTCTCCGTTTTTGGTATCAAAGCAGGCTCTTGAGCTTGATCTCGGGCTTTGCCAACGCAGTTGGCAAAGCCTCGGGCGCGATCGAAACGCCGCGCTCCACCAGCATGCGCGCGAGCTTCATGTCTTTGGCGAGTGCACTGGTGGGCCCGAAGCCGCTCGCGCCAACGAGGCGCGTGTCGATATCCAGTTCGAAATGGATCTGGGCATCGCTGCCGATCGGCCGCACGATGGAACTCACGCCAAGCGCGGGCTCGCCCGCCACCTGCAACTGGTGGTCGTACTGATCGGACCAGAACCAGGGAAGCTCGCGATATGCGTCGTGCGCGCCGAGCATGTTGTGCGCCGCCACGCGTGCCTGGGTTTCTGCGTTGTGCCAGGTTTCCTGGCGAATACGATGCGAACCGAAGCGGCTTGGAAACAGCGCGACGTCGCCAGCGGCATAGACGCCGCGCGCCGAGGTCGCAAGCGCTTCGTCCACGACGATCCCGCGCTCGACTTCGATGCCCGCCTCGCGGGCAAGCGCATCGGCAGGCTCGATGCCAATGCCGACGATCACCGTATCGGCGCGCAGCGTCTCGCCGTTTTCCAGCAGTACGTCGAGCGTGCCGTCGCTCAGCCGCTCGAATGCCTGTGGCGCGCAGTTCAGGAGAATGCACACGCCATTGCGTTCGTGCAGCGCTTGCGCGCGCGCCGCGATCACGGCGGGCACGGCGCGGCCCATCAGCCGCGTGCCGCCTTCGATGAGCGTGACGTCGCAGCCGCGCGCGCGTGCCGAGGCCGCGACCTCGAGGCCGATGAACCCGCCGCCCACCACGACGATGCTCGACCCCGGCGCGAGCCGCGGACCGATGGCCGCTGCATCGTCCAGTGTGCGCAGGCTGAGCACACCCGCGAGCGTTGCGCCGGGAATGGCCAGCTGTCTCGCGTGGCCGCCGGTGGCCAGTAGCAGCGCCTCGTAGGCCAGGGTCGCGTCGTCGCCCAATTGCAGCGTGCGTGCGACAGGGTCGATCGCCTGCACGGTCGCGACGATGTGCTCGACGCTATCCTCGCGCCACGCCTCGGCTGGCCGCAGGCCGCATTGCGCGGGGCTGCGTTCGCCCGTGAGGAGGGCTTTGGAAAGCGGCGGCCGCTCGTACGGCAAATGCGGCTCAGCGCCGATCAGCGCAATGCGCCCGCGCCACCCTGCTTCGCGCAATGTCTGAGCAGCGCGGCCGCCGACATGGCCCGCGCCGACGATCGCCATCACCCGTTCCGTGGTCGTCATTGCGTGTCTCCCTGGGCGTTCACGCCGCTTCCGCTTGCTCGAACTCGTTCCATGTCGCGCGGGCCGCTTGACGTGATCTTCGAGCGGCAACGTCTTCCTGGGATCAAACATAAGCGGCGCGCCTGTCGCGCTCAACGAAAACCTTGATGAAATTTCGTCAATTTCCGTCCGGGTGGGTGAAGTCCAACGGGTCCGGGTGGTCCTGTTGCGCGCCGAGCATGCGCGAAATATCCGCGACGAGCGCATCCACGGCCACGCGCACCTTCGACGGCATGTGCCGCGCCTTTTGCCGCACGACGTGAACTTCGTCGCCCATCACACTCTTGCTGTCCATGACGAGTTCGAGTCGCCCGTCGCTCAGATACGGGCCCATGAGCCAGCACGGCAGCCACGCGAGACCGGCGCCGGCGGCGGCCGCATCGGCGATCGCCAGCAGGTCGTCGAAGCACAGCCGCGACGCGAGGCGGCACTCCTCGACTTCGCCCCCGGGGCCGCGCACGCGCCACGCCGGGCTCTGTCCCGCGCGGCCATACGCGATGCCGGTATGCGTGGCGAGCGCGGCGACGTCCGCGGGCTTGCCGTGCTGCGCGAGATACGCCGGCGACGCGCAAATGCCCATGCGCTGCACACCGAGCCGGCGCGCGACGAGCGTGCCGTGGTCGGGCAGCGTGCCGATGCGCACGGCCAGATCGAACCCGTCCTCCACGAGATCGGCCACGCGGTCGCTGAACGAGAGTTCGACATTCAGATGCGGATGCTCCTCGACGAGCCGCCGCACCACGGGCGCCACGCACTGGCGCCCGAACAGCACCGGCGCGCTGATCCGCAAGCGCCCCGCAGGCTCGCGCCGTCCGTGATCGAAGGCGGCTTCCACGGCGCTCAGCTCGCCCAGCACGCGGCGGCACTGCTCGTAGTAGGCGTGGCCTTCGTCGGTGAGGCTCAAGCTGCGCGTGGTCCGCTGCAGCAGGCGCACGCCCAGGCGCTGCTCGAGCCGCGCGACGATCTTCGCCACCGCCGAGCGCGTCACGCCAAGGCGCTCGCCCGCGGCGGAGAAGCTGCCCGCGTCTACCACGTCCACGAATTCGGCCACGCCGCTCAGGCGGTCGTTCATATCCCCACTCCCTTTGTATCCTTTACGGCGACAACCAAGCTCCGGAATCTCGCCAATGTCGCCTCGCAAGCAACACTATCATAGGTGCTCCCACTCGTACTGGAGCAGTCATGAACGCATGGAAACTGAAGGCCGGCAGCGGCCATGGCGCACTCGCGCGCGCCGACTTCACGCCGCGCGCGCCCGGCCCGCATGACGTGGTCGTGAAGATTCACGCGGCCTCGCTCAACTATCGCGACCTGATGTTCGCGCGCGGCGATTACCTCGGTCTTGTCGACGCGCCGCTCGTGCCGGTCGCCGACGGCGCGGGCGAAGTAGTCGAAGTCGGCGCGGCCGTCACGCGCTTCAAGCCCGGCGACCGCGTGATCAACACCTACTTCCCGCACTGGGTGGATGGGCCGCCCGCGCCGTGGAAAGTGCGCGAGACGCCCGGTGCGCAATTCGACGGGGTGCTCGCCGAACGCTTCGTCGCTGCGGAAACCTCGCTCGTTGCGATTCCCGCGCACCTGAGCTACGAGGAAGCCGCGACGATCTCGTGCGCCGGCATCACCGCCTGGAACGCGATCTTCGCCGATGGCGGCGCACGGCCCGGCGCGACCGTGGTGCTGCTCGGCACCGGCGGCGTGTCGATCTGGGCGTTGCAGCTTGCGCACGCGGCGGGCTTGCGGACCATCATCACATCGTCGAGCGACGAGAAGCTCGAACGCGCCCGTGCGCTCGGCGCGAGCGAGACGATCAACTATCGTTCGCACCCCGAATGGCAGGATGAAGTGCTGCGGCTCACGGGCGGCGAAGGCGCGGATATCGTCGTGGAAGTGGGCGGACGCGATACGCTGCCGCGCTCGGTGGCCGCCGCGAAGATGGGCGGGCTCGTGTCGATCATCGGCGGCGTGACGAGTTTCGCGGGCCCCGAACTGGGGCTGCTATCGGTGATCGGCGGAATCAGGCGTCTGCACGGCATCATGGTCGGCAGCCGAACGATGCTCGACGACGTCACGCGTTTCGTCGCCGCGCAGCAGATTCGCCCCGTGGTGGATCGCGTGTTCGCTTTCGACGAAGCGCCCGAGGCTTACGCGTGGCTGGAAGCCGGCAAGCATTTCGGCAAGGTGGTGATACGCGTGGCTTAACAGCACGTAGGCAGAAAAGCGAAGCGGGCACGCCAGGTGCCCGCTACGTTCTACAGGTACCGGTCGCTTTAGAAAACCGGATGCCCGTTGATCAGGCTGGGCAGCCATGTCGAGAAGAACGGAAAGTAGGTGACCAGATTGATCGCGCTAAAAATCGCGAGATAGTATGGCCACGCGACCTTGGTCGTTTCCCCGATCGACACGTCGCCGATTGCACAGCCGATGAACTGCACCGAGCCGATTGGCGGATGCACGAGGCCGAGCGCGCAGTTCAGCAGGATCATGATGCCGAACTGCACCGGGCCCACGCCGCTATGCATGGCGAGCGGCAGGAACAGCGGCGTCGTGATGAGGATGTGCGCCGCCATGTCGATGAACGTGCCCAGAAACACCTGGATGACGTTGATGTAGAGAAGCATCAGCCAGGGAAGCGTCGTGGCATGTTCGAGCACGCGCTCGATGGCCTCCGGAATCTCCAGATAAGCCATCTGATAACGCAGCATGTTCGACACCGCGATCAGCAGCAGCACGACGCCCGTGGTCTTGGCTGCGCGCGAGAGGGCGAAGAACAGCTTCTCCTTCGTCATCGAGCGATACACGACCACGGTGAGCGCGAGCGAATACATCACGGCAATCGCGGCCGCTTCTGTTGCGGTCGCAATGCCCCGCGCCACGCAGAAGAGAATGATCGCGATCACGAGCAGCCCGGGCAGCGCGCCGAGGAACGCCCGCACCACGGCGAGCCAGCCCGGAAACACCTGCAGCCTGGTCGAGCCGTCCGCGCTGCGCGGATAGCCGAAGCGGCGCGCCTGCCAGTACGCGGCAACCAGCACGAAGCCCATCACCCACAACACCGGCAGCAGGCCCGAGAACAGCAGGTCGCCAATCGAAACGCCGCTCATCTGCTGGCCGTTCAGTGTGCCCGTAATGCCTTGCGCCGCGAACGCGTAGATGATCATGTTCGTCGAGGTGGGCATCAACGCGCCCGCCAGCGACGAGTGCGTCGTCACGTTGACGGCATAGGCCGCGCTATAGCCTTCGCGCTTCATGAGCGGAATGACCACGCCGCCCATGGCCGACGTGTCGGCGGAAGGCGAACCGGAAACGCCGCCGAACAGCGTGCACGCGACGACATTGGCCATGCCGAGACCGCCGCGAAAATGCCCCACGGCGGCCTGGGCGAAGCGCAGGATGCGGTCGGCAATGCCACCGTGCAGCATCAGCTCACCGGAGAAGATGAAGAACGGCACCGCAAGAAACGAAAACGCGTTCATGCCCGAGATCATCGACTGCATGGCAGTCGCGGCCGGCAGTCCTTCGTAAAGGTACGTGCTGACGCAGGCGAGACCGAGGGAGAAAGAAACCGGCACCCCAACGGCGAGGAGCACCAAAAAACTGAGCGAAAGAATTGCGAGTTCCATGTGTGCCCTACTTTGCCTTGCGTACGAACAGTGCCAGCAGATGCTCGAGCGAAAACAGCACGATGCAGGTGCCGGCCACGATCGGAATGACATAGCGCACCGCTTCCGGCACGCCGAGAATCGCGATGCGGTCGTCCATGGTCGTTTCCGCCATTTGCAGGCAGCCGACGAAAATCGCCACGCCAAGCGCCATCAGGCAGAGGTGCTGGAACGCTTCCGCGATCCGTTGTCCCCGCGGGGAAAGCTTCTTGACGAGCGAATCGAGACCGATATGCCCGCGCTCGCGCACCTTGAGCGCGGCGCCGAACATGGCGATGGTGACCACCAGCAGCAGCGCGATCGGCTCGACGAAATCGGGTGCGCTCTCGAACACGTAGCGCATGATCACGCCGTAGAAGACGAGCACCGTCAGCGCGGCGAGTGCGACCGAGGCCAGGATCGTCAGCAGGCGAAACAGCAAATCGTTGGGAAGTTTCAGGAAAGTCATGATCCATCCTTGCACGGCACACACTGCACAACTGCGTTTTTCCGGCTCCGCGCCGCAAGCGACGCGGAGCCCCGGGCTTTAGTGAATCGCCTGGATTTCGTCCACGATCTTCTTCATATCGGGCGTCTTTTCATACTTTGTCCAGACCGGCTGCATGGCCTTCACGAAGGCTGCGCGATCGACCTGCGCAGCCGGAATGATGGTCGCGCCGCCCTTTTCCACCGTCTTGCCCGCCGTGTCTTCGCGCGCCGTCCAGAGCTTCACGTAGTACGGCACCGAGTCGGCTGCCGCCTTCTTGATGATCTCCTGCTCCTGCGGCGTGAGCGTGTCCCATACCTTCTTCGAGAACACGAGCACTTCAGGCGTCATGGCGTGGTCCGTCTCGGAGTACACCTGCGCCACTTCGTAGTGCTTGGTTTCCTCGTACGACGGCAGGTTGTTTTCCGCTGCGTCCACAAGGCCCGTCTTCAGGCCCGTATAGACTTCGGCGAACGGCATCGGCGTGGGCGTGCCGCCCATGGCCTTGATTTCGTCGACCATGAGGTCAGACGGCTGCACGCGCACCTTCAGGCCTTTCATGTCGGCCGGCGACTTGATCGGACGCTTCGCGTAGATCGAGCGCGCGCCGCTCTCGTAGAACGTCAGCGCGATCATGCCCTTGGCCTTGAACGCGTCGAGAATCTTCTGGCCTTCGGGGCCGTACATCACCTTGCGGAAATGGTCGATGTCGCGAAAGAGGAACGGCAGCGAAGGAATCATCGATTCCGGCACGATCTCGTTGAACGCGGCGCCATTGGCGCGAACCATGTCGAGCGCGCCAATGCGCACCTGGTCGATCGTATCGTTCTCCGAACCGAGCGCGCTGTTGCCGAACACCTTGATGGAATCCTTACCGCCCGTGGCCTGCGAAATCTCTTCGCCCATGTGCTTGAGCGCCATGTTGGTCGGGAAGGTGTCGCTATGAACGTCGGCGACGCGGAACACGCGCGCGTGCGCGGCGCCTGCGGTGAGCGCGAGCGCCGCGGCCAGAACGGTCATTGCGGTCTTCGCGGTGCGTGCACCATGTGAGTTGCGAAAGGTCTTTTTCATTGCTTGCCCCAAGAATGGAAGAGTTGTTTTCGAGCCGTGTTTGGGCTGATTCGCTGGCCAACCGGGTGTCTCAGAACCGGTGGATGATGCCTGCACCTACTGCGACCCTGCTGCGGGACGAAGACGGCATGGTCTGGAAGCCGTCGCCGATCGTCGCGGTCGCGTTGATGATCTGCGTACCGTTGCCTGCCGGCGTGAGGGTCTTGCCGTTGGCACGCTGGAAAGCCTGCAACGCGTAAAGTCCCGTGCGCCTGGAAAGCGTGGAGTACTCGGAGAGATTGAACTGCTGGTATTGGGCGCTGCTCGTAATGCCCTTGGCTCGCGTGGCGCGTGTAGCGGTAGCCCGTCGCGAAGTCCCGCGTCGGGGCTGGCTTCCCGTGCAGGACGACGCAAAGGCGGGTGCGGCGCCCGCAATCGCCACCCCGACCTCAGCGCACTTCAACCGGCGCCTGTTCTCCGCCATTCTCCGATCTCCTTTTGTTCTTCGCGTGCCACTTCGGGAAAACGTTTTCTCGAAATTTAATGTGTTCCTTTCGAAATGGCTAGTAGGTAGTTACGCGGAGCGGCGCAGCGTTGGCGCGTACGAGTCGGCGCATCGGGAGCAGGCGTGACGAGGCCGCCGGCCGTTGCCTGGCGGCCAGCGCGGGGGAAGTACAGCGATCAGGAAATCAGCGGCAGGCGACGGTCGAGTCGCGCACGACCAGGCGGGGTTCGAGCACGACCTGCTCGACATCGGCGCGGCCGGCGAGGACGTCGATGAGCTTTTGCATGGCCAGCTCGCCCATGCGCTCGCTCTGCCCGTCGATCGTGGTGAGGCGCGGCTCGACGTATTCGCCATACGGCACGTTGTCGATGCCGGCGACCGAGATGTCCTGCGGCACGCGAAAGCCGAGCGACCTGGCCTCCTTCATGAAGCCGAGCGCGATGAGGTCGTTGTAGCAGATCACCGCCTGCGGGCGCTTCGGCCCCAGCATCACCCGCGAGCAGGCCTGCTCGCCCCCCTGGGCGGTCGGCGCGTGCGTCTCGTAGACGTCGAGCGTGAGGCCGGCCTCGGCCAGCGCCTCGGTGGCGCCGGCAATACGCTCGTCGTTGATGGTCGCCGCAGCGAACCCCAGATAGGCGACATGGCGGTGCCCGAGATTGAGCAAATGACGCACCAGCATGGACGTCGCGAGCCGGTTGTCGAACCCGACGGTGGGCATGTCGAGCCCGCGCACGGTCCGGAGCATGACGACCGGCTTGCCCAGATTCTTCGTCCACCGGGCGATTTCCTCGGAAGCCCGCGAACTGACGATGAGCCCGTCCACGCGCGGCGCGAGCGCTTCGATGAGCGAGCGCTCGCGCGCGAGATTCTCCTCGGCGTCCACGAGCAGCAGCGTGTAGTCGTGCTGGAGCGCCACGCGGTTCGCACCCTTGACCACGTTCGTGAAGTGCGGGTTCGCGATGTCCAGAATGGCGATGCCGATCGTGCGCGTGCGCCCCGTGATCATCGAGCGCGCCAGCGGATTGGAGCGGTAGCCGAGCAGCTCGATGGCGTCTTTGACCTTCGCCTCCACCGCCGGCGAAAAGCGCTGCGTGCCGTTCACGTACTTCGATACCGTCGCGACCGAGACGCCGGCCATGGCGGCGACATCGCGAATCGTCGGGGAACCACTTTTCATAGGTTGACAACGCCAGGGAGGATCGACGGCGAGCATTGTCGCAGAAACGGACTTGGGGTGAACCCCGGTATTCGCCGCAGGTATTCCTCCATTGACGCTGCGACTCTCGATGGCTATATTCGGAAAACGTTTTCCTCGTGTTTTCAATATCAAAATAATTCCCAGGGAGCCCTGATGTCGCACCACTCACTTGCAGCCAAACCGTTCGGCCGTCTTCTTCTTACTGGCGCAGGCGGCAATCTGGGCCGTCAGTTGCGCGGCGCGCTCGCGAACTGGGCCGACATCGTGCGCGTCAGCGACATCACGGAACTGGGCGAGGCGGCGCCGCACGAGGAAACGCGCCGCGTCGACCTCGCGGATCGCGAGGCGGTCATGCAACTCGTGGAAGGCGTGGATGCGATCGTGCACCTGGGCGGCATCTCCATCGACGCGCCGTTCGACGATCTCCTCGAAGCCAACATTCGCGGCACGTACAACCTCTATGAAGCCGCGCGCAAGCACGGCATCAAGCGCATCGTCTACGCCAGTTCCAATCACGTCACGGGTTTTCATCCGGTGACCAGCGTGCTCGATACCGATGCCGCGCACCGGCCGGACAGCCTGTACGGCGTGACGAAATGCTTCGGCGAATCGCTGTCGCGCTATTACTTCGATCGCTTCGGCATGGAGACGGTCTGTCTGCGCATCGGTTCGTCGTTCGAAGAACCGAAGAACGCACGCATGCTCGTCACGTTCCTGAGCTATCGCGACTTCATCGAACTCGTGCGCTGCTCGCTGTTCACCAATCGCGTGGGTCATGCGATCGTCTATGGCGTATCGGACAACCCCGCGAGCTGGTGGGACAACGGCAAGGCGGGGTTCCTCGGCTACCGGCCGCGCGACAGCTCGGCGGCGTACGCCGAGCGCTTCCCGGCGAGCGCGCCGAACGCCGAGCTTGCCGACGCTGCGCAGCAGTATCAGGGCGGCCCGTTCGTGCTGGGCGAGCCGATGCAAGGCGCCGAACTCTGATCGGACTCCTGATAGATCGGGAGACCGCGCGGGAGACCGGCTCGGTCGCCTGCAGGCAAACCGCCCTGGCCGCGAAGCGGCTGGGGCGGGGTTGCACAGCGATTGACAGTTAGTTGCACATTTATTGGCGCCACGCGCCCACGGCCGCCCTCGCCCGGCAGCGGATACAAACTGCAGGCTGTATTTGCAAATTACAGCCTGTGATTTGTATTTTTACTTTACAGGGTATAGACTGTATTCGACCGCGCCGCGCGTTTCCGTTTGCAGCGGCCGTCTGCAGCGGCATTGCGCCGCCCGGAGTTGCCGTGGACTACCCTCTCAAGACCCTGAGCCAGCTGCGCCCGATTCTCGTCGGCTTCCGCAAGAAAGCCGGCCTCACCCAGAAAGACCTCGCCACGCGGCTCGGCATCTCACAGCAAAGCTATGCCGCGTTCGAGGCGAATCCCGAAGCGGCGAGCGTCGAGCGGCTCGTGCGGGTCCTGCGGCTCGTCGACGTCGAAATCAAGCTCGGCGCGCCCGAAGCGAAGGCCGCGCCGGTCGCGGAGAAAGCCGCTCCGCGTCCGGCCAGAACCCCCGCAGCCGCGGCCAAGATGTCGAGCGCGGCCAAGCCCCCGGCCGCCCGCAAACGCACCCGCACTACGCCAGCGACCCCAGCGCCGCAGCGCCAGTCCGCCGCCCGCCGCAAGCCGAGGGAGGACTGGTGAGCGCACGCCCACGCCTGCCCAACCGGCTCGACCTGTGGATGAACGGCCTCCCGGTGGGCTACTGGGAGAACGCGCGCGGCAACGAACGCCTCGCGTACCTCGACAGCTGGCTCGACGACGAGCAAGGGCGCCCCCTCTCCCTCTCGCTGCCGTTCACGCCCGGCAACCAGCCCTACCGCGGCCGGATCGTCGCGGACTATTTCGACAATCTGCTGCCGGACAGCGACCGCATCCGCAGACGCATCGCCGCGCGCTACCAGACTGGCGGCACCTCGCCGTTCGAGTTGCTCGCCGCGCTCGGCCGCGATTGCGTGGGCGCGCTGCAGATACTTCCCGCTGGCGTTGCGCCTGCCGGCCTGAAGAGCATCAAGGGGCGCGCCCTGAGTGAAGGCGACATCGCGCAACTGCTGCGCGAAACCACCGCCACGCCGCATGCGGGCGAGCCCGATGCGGTGGACAGCCTGCGGCTGTCGATCGCCGGGGCGCAGGAAAAGACCGCGCTGCTGCGGCATGGCGGGCAGTGGCTGCTTCCACAGGGCAGCACGCCGACCACGCACATCCTGAAGCTGCCGCTCGGCCTCGTCGGCAACATGCGCGCCGACATGCGCACCTCGGTGGAAAACGAGTGGCTGTGCACGCAGATCATCGCCGCCTACGGTTTGCCCGTCGCGCCCTGCGAAATCGCGCAATTCGAGGACGCGAAGGCGCTGGTCGTGGAGCGCTTCGACCGGCGTCTTGCGAGCGACGCCAGATGGATCCTGCGCCTGCCGCAGGAGGATCTGTGCCAGGCCACGGGCACGTCCGGCCTCGCCAAATACGAAGCCGACGGCGGCCCCGGCATCGACACGATCATGCAGGTGCTCGACGGCTCCGCGCGGGCCACGGCCGACCGCCGCAACTTCTTCGTCACGCAAGTCATCTTCTGGCTGCTCGCGGCCACGGACGGCCACGCGAAGAATTACAGCATTGCCCTGCTGCCCGGCAGCCAGTACGCCGCCACGCCGCTCTACGACGTGCTCAGCGCACATCCGGTCGTCGGCCGGGGCCGCAATCATATTGCGCCGCAGCGCGTGAGCCTCGCGATGGCCGTGCGCGGGCGCAACCGGCACTATCGCGTCGAGGAGATCTATCCGCGGCACTGGATCGCGCAAGGCCAGCGCGTGGGATTCGCCGCGGCGGAGGTCGAAGCGATGCTCGCGCAGGTGGCGGCGCAAACGCCGCGCGTGATCGAAGCGGTCGCAGCGCAGCTCCCCGCCGGTTTCCCCGCAGATGTAGCCGACACCGTTTTCGCCGGCATGCGCCGGCTCGCCGCGAGGCTCACCGCGTAGGGGAAATCAGCCGCAGGCAAGCTCCTCGCCGTCGATCGCGCGCGTGAGCAGGTCGAGAAAGGCCTGCATGGTTTGCGGCAGCGTGCGGCCCGCCATCGTCTGGATCTGCAGCGTGCGCTGATGCAGCTCCGGGTTCGTGAGCGGCACGGCGGCCAGTCCCTCCACCTCGAGACGGCCGCGCACGGTCAGAAAACCGGTGAACGTCACGGCATCGGTCAGGCGTACGAATCGTTGCAACGCCACATGATAGTTGCTGACGAACACCGGCTCGAAGATCAACCCTTCGAGGCTGCACGCGATGTCGAGCAGCTGGCGGATCGTCACGCCCTGGCTGTTCATCGCGACCGGCCACGGGATCAGATCGCGCAGCGACAACGACTCGCGCGCCGCCAGCGGATGATCGCGCCGCATGAGCGCGAATATCGGCGCGCGCTGCGAACAATGCACGGCAATCTCCTTCTCGGGCGCGACGCTGAAGCACAGCGCGATATCGGCCGTGCCCTCGCGCACGCGCTGCGTTGCAACAGAAGGCGCCGACACGTCCAGCTGAAAATGCGTTTGCGGATACGTCCTGAGAAAGTGAGCGAACGCCTGCGGCAGAAAATCCGGCGCGAGGCCTTCGGAACTCGCAACGCGAATGGTCGCGCGGCCGCCCTCGCTCAGCCCGCGAATCTCGCCGACCACGCGCTCCGTTTCGAGCAGGCTGCGCCGCGCGTGCTCGGCGAGCATGCGCCCCGCCTCGCTCAGCACCATGCCGCGCGGGCGCCGCTCGAATAACGGCGTGCCGAGTTCTTCTTCAAGCCGGGCGATCTGGCGGCTGAGCGCCGAAACGGCGACGTAGAGCCGCTCGGACGCCTTGCTCAGCGAGCCGCTGCGGGCCACTTCCAGAAAATAGCGCAGTGCGGTGTTGTCCATGTCGATGAGCGCGGTCTCGTCCGCTTTGCCGTTTCGGCAAAGATAAATCACAAATATTGTAATTGTGCAGAAATATCGGCGGTTGCACGATCGTTCGACGGCTGCAGACGGCCTCAAACAGAGGGAGACGCGCGTTGACCCGTGACACCGCCATTCAAACCGCAGCCGCTCAATACGATTCAGGCCGCTTCCTGAACGATCTGCGCCGCCGCGTGGCGTTTCGCACCGAGAGCCAGGAGCCGGAGAGCGCCGGCCGTTTGCGCAGCTATCTGGACGAGGAGCTCACGCCGCTCCTCACCCAATGGGGTTTCACCTGCCGGGTCGTCGAGAATCCCGCCAAAGGCGCGGGCCCGTTCCTGATTGCCCATCGCCACGAAGACGATGCGCTGCCCACCGTGCTCAGCTACGGCCACGGCGACGTGGTGCGCGGCTACGACGCGCAGTGGCGCGCGGGCCTCACGCCGTGGGATGTGACCGTCGACGGCGAGCGCTGGTACGGCCGCGGCACCGCAGACAACAAAGGCCAGCACAGCATCAACCTCGCGGCACTCGAGGCCGTGCTCGACGCGCGCGGCGGCCGGCTCGGCTTCAACCTCAAGCTGCTGTTCGAAACAGGCGAGGAAGTCGGCTCGCCGGGCTTGCACGAACTGTGCATGCGGTTGCGCGACGAACTCACGGCCGACGTGCTGATCGCCTCCGACGGCCCGCGCCTCAGTGCGCACCGCCCGACGATCTTTCTCGGCTCGCGCGGCCTCGTCAATTTCAAGCTCGAACTCACGCTGCGCGAAGGCGGCCATCATTCGGGGAACTGGGGCGGCCTGCTGCGCAATCCGGGCGTCGTGCTCGCGAACGCGATCGCCTCGATGGTCGACGCGCACGGCAAGATCCTCGTAGAAGGCCTGCGGCCGCCGCCGATTCCAGAAGCCGTGCGCCGCGCGCTCGCCGATATTCGCGTGGGCGGCAATCCAGGCGAGCCCGAGGTCGATCGCGACTACGGCGAGCCGGGCCTCACGCCAACCGAGCGCGTGTTCGGCTGGAACAATCTGGAAGTGCTTGCGTTCCGCACGGGCAACCCCGAGAAACCCGTGAACGCGATTCCGCCGCACGCTATCGCCTACATGCAGATCCGCTTCGTCGTGGGCACGAACTGGCAGAACCTCGAACCGATCATGCGCGCGCACCTCGACGCGCACGGCTTCGACATGATCGAGCTCGAAGTGGAACGCGGCGCGCCGGCCACTCGTGTCGATCCCGACAACGCCTGGGTGCAGTGGGCGCTGCGCTCGCTGCGCGAGACCACGGGAGCCGACCCCGTGCTGCTGCCGAACCTGGGCGGCACGCTGCCCAACGACGTATTCGCCGAGGTGCTCGGCATGCCCACGCTCTGGGTGCCGCATTCGTATCCAGGCTGCTCGCAGCACGCGCCGAACGAGCACCTGCTCGGCCCGGTCGTGCGCGACGGGCTGCGCATCATGGCTGGCCTCTTCTGGGACCTCGGCGCAAGAGAGGCCGGCGCGTCCAATCCCGCACCGCATCCGACAACGCTTGCATGAGGACGTCCCAATGAGCATCGATTCCCTACCCGCGCATCACGGCAGCGAGCCCTGGTCAGAGCCCGCTCAAAGCACTTCAGGCAAGAACGTCAAACGGCTCATCCTCGCGACGTCGATAGGCAACGCGCTCGAGTTCTACGATCTGCTGGCGTACGGCTACTTCGCCTCGACGCTCTCCAAGCTCTTCTTCCCCGTTCACAACGCAACGATGTCGCTGCTGCTCACGCTCGGCACGTTCGCGCTTTCGTACCTCGCGCGGCCGGTCGGCGCGCTCGTACTCGGCTCATACAGCGACCGCAAGGGCCGCAAGGCGTCGCTCACGCTCTCGATTGCGATGATGACGATCGGCACCGGCATGGTCGCGCTGATGCCCACCTACGCGACCATCGGCATACTCGCGCCCATCGGCATTTTTGCCTCGCGTCTTCTGCAGGGCTTTTCGGCGGGCGGCGAGTTCGGCAGTTCCACCGCCTTCCTGATCGAGCATGCGCCGCAGCGCAGCGGTTTCATGTCGAGCTGGCAGTTCTCGAGCCAGGGCGCGAGCACGCTGCTCGTCTCCTTGTTCGGTGCAGTGCTGACGGGCATGCTCACGCAGCCGCAGCTCGAAGGCTGGGGCTGGCGCATTCCATTCCTGTTCGGTGTGCTGATTGGTCCCGTGGGTCTTTATATCCGCAGACGCGTGGACGAAACGCCCGAATTCGAGCGCATCGAAAAAGCCGAGTCGCCCGTGCGCGAACTGTTTGCCACGCAGAAGGCGCGCGTGATCGCATCGATCGGCGTGCTGATCCTGACCACGTCGGCCCAATACGTGCTGCTCTACATGCCGACTTATGCGGCGCGGCAGCTCGGCCTCGCACCTTCGTCGGGTTTCATCGCCACGCTCGTGGCCGGCCTGATCGCCATCGTGCTCACGCCGATCGTGGGCCACTGGTCGGACAAGGTGGGCCGCACGCGCATCATGTTCGTGGCGGGCGTGCTGTTCCTGCTCACCGTCTATCCCGCGTTCATGTTCGTCAACACCCATCCTTCGCTGCCCTCGCTACTGGCCGCCGTGGTCTGGATCGCTGTGCTGAAGGTCACCTATTTCGCCTCGATTCCGGCGCTCATGGCCAGCTTCTTCCCCACGCGCACGCGCACCACGGGCATGGCGCTCGCCTATAACGTCGGCACGACCGTATTCGGCGGCTTCACGCCGCTGGCCGTGGCCTCGATCATTGCGGCGACGGGCAACAATCTCGCGCCGGGGCTCTGGCTGATGTTCGCGGCCGTGTTGAGCCTCGCTACGCTGATCTGGGCGAGCGTACGCCTCGGCGCCCGTTGAAACGGCGCCGTACAGGGACACCAACAGGAAACACGCACGTATGCAACACGATTTGCCGCAGGAAGTTCAGGACGCCATTCAGTTTTCCGTCGATCACGAATCGGCATGGGACCGTAACGCCGACGGCAACTTCGGCGTGCACGTGAACGACCCGCCGCCGTGGAACCGCTTGCTGGGCCCCATTCACGATCGCGGCCCGGTGTCCGGCGCCGTCGCCGTGAACGGACGCCCGCTCGCCCAATGGGGCGCGCCCGACCGGCCCGATCTGACCTTCAGCATCGCGAAGACGTATCTGGCGCTGCTCGCGGGCGTGGCGCACGACCGCGGCCTGCTGCCCGATCCTGACGAGCCCGTCCACGTGCGCGTGCCCGGCATCGGCTTCGACGACGACCACAATGCGCGGGTCACGTGGACGCATCTGCTGCAACAGACGAGCGAATGGCAAGGCAAGTGCTTCGGCCTTTCCGATCAGGCCGATCACTATCGCGCCGTCACGTTCGGCGAGCCGCCCGACGGGAAAAAGGGCGACTTGCGCCCGTTGCGTGCGCCCGGCATGTATTGGGAATACAACGACGTGCGCATCAACCAGCTTTCGTTCGCGCTCCTGCGTCTGTTCGGTCGTTCGTTACCCGAAGTATTTCGCGAGACGATCATGAGGCCCGTTGGCGCGAGCGAGAACTGGCAATGGGTCGGTTACGACGACGCGTGGATCGACCAGGGCGGCAGACGCGTGCAGTCGGTGCCGGGCGGCTCGCATTGGGGCGGCGGCATGTCGGTGAGCGCAAACGACCAGTTGAAGGTCGCGCAAATGCTGCTCGACGATGGCGTAGCTTCGGGTCACCGAGTGCTGTCGAGCGAATGGATCGCGCGCATGCGCACGCCCTGCCCGCTCGCGCCGTTCTACGGCTCGCTGGTCTGGCTCAACACTGGGCGGCGCATGTTTCCGGGCGTGCCCGAGTCGAGCTGGTTTGGCGTTGGCGCGGGCAGTTCGTTCATGTGGATCGAGCCCGAGCGCAAGATCGCGTTGATCGTGCGCTGGCTCGATTCGCAATTCGCCGATGCGTTCTTCGGCAAGATGCTGCACGCCGTGGATGCCGTGTGCGCACGCCAGGGCACGAGCACGCTGGCGACCTAGCGCGTCGCCATGTCCAGCACCCGCGCCACGTGCAGCGCCGTGGCGTTTGCGCCGTCGTGGATCTGGTGGCGGCAACTCGTGCCGTCCGCCACGACGAGATCGGCGCGATCCGCCTTGCGCACGGCGGGCAACAGCGCAAGCTCGGCCATCGCCATAGAGGCTTCGTAGTGCTCCGCTTCGTAGCCGAAGCTGCCCGCCATCCCGCAGCATGACGATTCGATCGGCTTCACCTCGAGGCCCGGAATCCAGCCCAGCACCGTGAGCACGGGCCGGAAGGCGTCGAACGCTTTCTGGTGGCAGTGGCCGTGCACCCACGCGCGCGGCGCGTCGAGTTCGTGCAAGGCCAGGTCGAAGCGGCCCGCGCTTTTCTCGCGCACGAGGAATTCCTCGAACAGGAACGCCGCGGCAGACAGCTCGCGCGCTTCGTCGCCGTAGCCGTATTGCAGGAATTCGTCACGCATCGAGAGCAGGCACGAAGGTTCGAGCCCGACGATCGACACGCCGCGCGCCACGAACGGCATGAGCGTATCGAGCAGGCGCCGCGCCTCGCGCTTCGCCTCGTCCACCAGTCCGGCTGCGAGGAACGTGCGACCACAGCATAGCGGGCGCTCTTCGCCGCGCACGTTGAAGTGCACGAAATAGCCGGCCGCTTCGAGCACGCGCTGCGCGGCGCGGGCGTTTTCAGGCTCGAAGTTGTCGTTGAAGGTGTCGACGAACAGCACCACTTCTTTCGTTGCCGCGGCTGCGTCCCGCTTTGCGGCCGCAACCTCTGCGAGGAACGAAGGCCGAAACTGCGGCAACGAGCGTTGCGGCGCGATGCCCAGCACGCGCTTCGCCCACGCGGAGACCACGGGGATGCGCTCGCCCGCCGCCGCCAGGCCGCCGGCTTGCGCCGCGCGACGCGCATAGCGCGGCAAAAACGCAATCATCTTCTCGCGCAGCTTCAGGCCGTGCTTCGTGTTCCAGGCCGCGCGCGCCTCGATCTTCAGCTTCGCCATGTCCACGCCGGTCGGACAGTCACGCTTGCAGCCCTTGCACGAGACGCACAGGTCGAGCGTGTCCTTGACGTCGTCGCTCGCGAGTCCGTCCTCGCCCAGCTGCCCCGAAATCGCGAGCCGCAACGTATTCGCGCGGCCACGCGTCACGTGCTTCTCGTCTTTCGTCACGCGGTAGCTCGGGCACATCGTGCCCGCGTCGAACTTGCGGCAGTGGCCGTTGTTGTTGCACATCTCCACGGCTTTCGCGAGGCCGCCAGTCAGGTCGTCGCCGCTGCCGGGCGGCGTTTCCACACCCGTTAGCGGATCGCGGCCCACGTCCCACGCCGACCAGTCGAGCATCGGTCGCATCTGGCGCTCGCGATAGCCCGGCGCGAAGCGGAACAGCTTCGCGTCGTCCATCTTCGGCGGCCGCACGATCTTGTCGGGATTGAAGCGGTTCTCGGGGTCGAACAGCTGCTTGATTTCCGAGAATGCGGCGTTGATCTTCGGTCCGTACTGCCAGGCAATCCATTCGCCGCGGCACAGACCGTCGCCATGCTCGCCCGAAAACGCGCCCTTGTACTCGCGCACCAGTTCCGCTGCCTGTTCCCCTATCGCGCGCATTTTCGCCGCGCCGTCGCGGCGCATGTCGAGTATCGGCCGCACATGCAGCGTGCCGACGCTCGCGTGCGCGTACCACGTGCCTTCGGTGCCATGCTGATGGAAGATGTCGGTCAGGCGGCTCGTATACTCCGCGAGATGTTCGAGCGGCACGGCGCAGTCCTCGATGAACGAGACGGGCTTGCCGTCGCCCTTCATGCTCATCATGATGTTCAGGCCCGCCTTGCGCACTTCCCACAGCGCCTTTTGCTCATTCGCATCGGTCATTTTCATGACCGAGTCCGCAAGGCCGAGGTCGCCCATCAGCTCGACCAGTTCATCGAGGCGGCGCACCTGGGCGTCACGCTCGTCGCCCGCGAATTCGACCAGCAGGATCGCATCGGGTCTGCCCACCAGCGCCTTCTCGATCACCGGCTTGAAGCCCGGGTTGCCGAGCGCAAGCTCGATCATCGTGCGATCGACCAGCTCGACCGCCGTCGGCTTGAGCTTGACGATGTGCTGCGCCGAGTCCATCGCCTGCCGGAAGGTGGGAAAGCTCACCACGCCCAGCGTTTTGTGCGCGGGCAGCGGCGCGAGCTTCAGCGTGATCTGCCGGCTGAACGCGAGCGTGCCTTCGGAGCCCACGAGCAGGTGCGCGAGATTCGCCACGCCGTCGTCGGTATAGGCGAGCGGGTTCTGGCAATCGAACAGGTCGATGTTGTAGCCGGCCACGCGGCGCAGCACCTTCGGCATGCGTTCGGCGATCTCGCCGCGCTCGCGCGTGGCGATGCGCTGCACGCCTTCGAGCAGCGCCGCGAGCCGCGCGCCTTCGTGCGGCAGGTTCAGCGACTGGAAGCGCGCTTCGCTGCCGTCGGCCAGAATCGCGTCGATGCCGAGCACGTTGTGCACCATGTTGCCGTATTCGATCGAACGCGAGCCGCACGAGTTGTTGCCAGCCATGCCGCCGATCGTGCACTGCGCGGCCGTCGACACATCCACGGGAAACCACAATCCGTGCGGCTTGAGCCATGCGTTCAGATGATCGAGCACGACGCCCGGCTCGACCGTCACCGTGCGCGCAGCGGCGTCGAAATCGACGATATTGTTGAGCCACTTCGACGTGTCGATCACGAGCGCTTCGCCCACCGTCTGCCCGCACTGGCTCGTACCCGCGCCGCGCGCCAGCACGGGGGCATGCGCGAGGCGCGCCACTTCCAGCGCGGCGCGCAAATCGTCCTGATCGCGCGGCACGACCACGCCGATGGGCATGATCTGATAGATCGAGGCGTCGGTCGCGTAACGGCCGCGGCTCGCGGCGTCGAAAAACACGTCGCCGCGCAGGGCTTCACGCAGGCGCCGCGCGAGCGGCGAGCCGTGGCCCGCGCTCGAGGGAACAAGATGAACTGGCTTGACCAGCATGCCCGAGGTGCGTGCGCCTTCCATCGCCGTTCACACTCCTTGATGAGAACCTGCGGGTTCGTCAGCCTTCTTGCCCAGCTCGAAGCGGCTGTCCGGCTGCATGCGGAACGCGAGAATCACGCCACACCCCATCAGTATCATGCTGCCCACGAACGGCAGGTCCCAGTTGCCGAAGCGGTCGATCAGAAAGCCGCCCACCACGGGCGAGATGATCGCGGCCAGCGCCGAGCCCGTGTTCATCATGCCGCTCGCCGTGCCCGAGAACTCCGGGGCGATATCCATGGGAATCGCCCACATCGGCCCGATCGTCATTTCGGCGAAGAAGAAACCCGCCGCGAGGCAGGCCATGGAAATGACGGGATCGTGCACGAACATCAGCGGCACGAGCACGATCAGCGTGATCAGCATGCACACGGAGACCATCCAGCTGCGCGCGCGCTTGAGGTTGCCCGTGCGCTGAAAGAGCCAGTCGGTCACGAGGCCGCCGAGCGTGTCGCCCACCACGCCCGCAAGGAACACCACGGAGGCGAAGATCGCCGACTTGCCCAACTGGAGGTGATAGTTGTGCAGGAAGTATTGCGGAATCCAGCTAAGGAAAAGCCACAGCGTCCAGCCGTAGCAGAAGTAGACGATCGTCACCGGAAGCATGCGCCTGAAGAGCGCCATCCACGGCAGGCCTGTCACGCGCGGCTTGGGCGGCGGCAGGATCGCGAGTTCGGCCTCGGTGATGCGCGGGTGATCCTTCGGGTGTTCGGTGAACGTGAACGCCCACACCACCACCCACAGCAAGCTGAGCGCGCCGCAAACATAGAACGATTCGCGCCAGCCGTAGCGCGCCATCACCAGCACGACCACCGCGGGCGCCACCGCATTGCCGATGCGCGACGCGGAGTGCGTGATGCCCTGCGCGAAGCCGCGCCGCTCTTTGGCGACCCAGCGCGACATGGCCGAGGTCGAGGCGGGAAACGTCGCGCCCTCGCCGAAGCCGAGCAAGAGGCGCGCGGCGAGCAGCGTGACCAGGCCGCCCGCCATGCCCGTGAGAATCGTCGCCACACCCCACAACGCGCCGCAGAAAAGCAGCGTGCGGCGCGCGCCGAAGCGGTCGCTCACCCAGCCGCCGATGATCTGAAACAGCAGATACGGATACGCAAACGCCGAGAAGACCAGCCCCACCTCGGTATGCGATAGCTGGAACTCCTTGCCGAAGCCCGCCGCCGCCGTGCTCACGTTCACCCGGTCGAGGTAGGTGATGAAGTACATGACGCAGAGCATGATCAGCACGATGCTGCTCGCGCTCCTCAATCGATACCGTTTCATCGTCTGTCTCCGTTGCTGGTTCTATCGGCCGCATCGCCCTTCTCGAAGTGGCGTCCGGCATGGGAACGTCCTGGCATCACCTGGAATCGGCCTGGATGCCGCGCCCCGTGCGCGGCATGGGCAAACGAGCCTGTTTCAGGCGGCTTTCAGCGACACCACGTTGGGTTGTGCCGCGAGATATTCCATCGCGGCGGGCAAGCCGCTGTCCTTCAAGGGCACGCCCGCCACGCGCAGGCCCATCTCGCAGCCGGCCAATGCCGCCAGCAGCGTGAGATCGTTGCAGTCGCCCAGATGCCCGATGCGGAACATGCGCCCCTTGACCTTGCCGAGGCCCGTGCCGAGCGAAAGATCGAAGCGCTCGTAGATGATCTTGCGCACCGCGTCCGCATCCACGCCTTCGGGCACCATCACGCCCGTGAGCACGGGACTGTAGACGGCGGGATCGGCGCACTGGATCTCGAGGCCCCATGCGCGCACCGCACGCCGGCACGCCTCGCCTAGCCGCTGATGCCGCGCGAACACGTTGTCGAGCCCTTCGTCCTGCAGCATGTCGAGCGCTTCGGAAAGGCCGTAGAGCAGGTTCGTGTTGGGCGTGTACGGCCAGTACCCGCTCTTGTTCATCTCGATGATCTCAGCCCAGCCCCAGAAGCTGCGCGGCAGCTTGGCCTGCTCGCTCGCGGCCAGCGCCTTCGCCGAAACGGCGTTGAAGCTGATGCCCGGCGGCAGCATGAGACCCTTCTGCGAGCCGGAGACGGTCACGTCTACGCCCCATTCGTCGTGGCGATAGTCAGCGCTGGCGAGACCGGAAATCGTGTCCACGAGCAGCAGCGCCGGGTGCCCCGCGGCGTCGATCGCGCGGCGCACCGCGGCGATGTCCGAGGTCACGCCGGTCGAGGTCTCGTTATGCACGACGCAGACCGCCTTGATGGCGTGCTGCGCGTCCTCGCGCAGTCGCTTTTCGATCATGTCGGCCTGCACGCCGCGCCGCCAGCCTTCAATGCCAGGCAGGCCGAGAAATTCCGGCTTCAGGCCAAGGCGCTCGGCCATCTGCTTCCACAACGTCGCGAAATGGCCCGTTTCGTACATCAGTACCGTGTCGCCGGGGCTCAGCGTGTTGGTGAGCGCGGCTTCCCACGCGCCGGTGCCGGAGGCCGGGTAGATCACCACCGGCTGCTGCGTCTTGAAGATCTTCTTGATGCCTTCCAGCACCTTGAGCCCGAGCACGCCGAACTCGGGGCCGCGATGGTCGATGGTCGGATAGCTCATCGCATGCAGGATGCGATCGGGCACCGGGCTCGGCCCGGGAATCTGCAGGAAGTGGCGACCAGCGGGATGGAAATCGAGCTTCAACATGCAATCGCTCCTGTTTTGAATTTTGCATTCAAAAAACTATAATCCAGTCGACTCATGTGCAGACAGACAATTCTGACGTGGTTTACCCCAATCACAGCTTGCTTCTTTGGGGTCCTGTCCTTGGGCTAAAATTCGCTGGAAATCGATGGAAATGCCTTTTGCATGCAAAACCCGAACCTGAACCCCTCTGTCGTTAGCCCGGTAATTAGCCCGGAGCTGCCGCCTATTCCGCGCCCGCAACTCCATGACACCGTCGTCGACCATCTGCGACGGTTCATCGTGGAAGGCGTGCTCGAGGCTGGGCGCAAGCTCAACGAACGCGAGCTGTGCGAAACGCTGGGCATTTCGCGCACGCCGCTGCGCGAGGCGCTGAAGGTGCTCGCGTCCGAAGGGCTGATCGAGATTTCGCCGAACCGCGGCGCCTCGGTCTCGAAGATGTCGGAGGCGGAGCTGCGCGAGACCTTCGAACTCATGAGCGGGCTCGAAGCGTTTTCAGGCGAGCTGGCTTGCGAGCGGATCACCGCGGCCGAGATCGCCGAGATCAAGGCGCTGCACTACGCAATGCTCGCCTGCCGCGCGCAGAACGATCTGGCCGGTTACTACAGCCGCAATCAGGCGATTCACGACAAGATCAACGAAGCGGCGCGCAATTCGGCGCTGCGGCAAACGTATATCGCGGTGAATCGCCGTTTGCAGGCGCTGCGGTTTCGCTCGAACTTCGAAACGCCCAAGTGGGACCGCGCGATCCATGAACATGGCGAAATGCTGGAGGCGCTGGACGCGCGCGACGGCAAGCGGCTCGCGGCGATACTGCGGCAGCATTTGCTCGCCAAGCGCGATGCGGTGTTGCGGATTGGGGATACGCCGCCGGTGCAGGACGCTGGCAACTGATTCGTCGCACGCGCAACGTCTGCCAACTACTTCGCCGCCGACTCCAGAAAACTCTGCGCGAGCTGCTTCCTCAGGTGATCGGCGGCTGGCGAGAGCCGGCGGCCCACGCGCGTGACCATCTGGCTCGAAAAGCCCGCCGCGATCGGATGATCGATCGGCACGGCCACCAACTCGCCCAGATCGATGCCGCGGCGCGCCGTAATCGACGACATGAAAGCCACGCCCAGCCCAGCGGCCGCGAGCGTCTGCGCCGTGTTGAACAGATCCACGCGATAAGCCGGCATCACGTTCAGACGCGCGTCGTCGAACAGCGACTGCACGAAGTGCTGCACACCGAACGACTCGGTCATGAAGATCAGGCGCTCGCTGGCGAGTTCGGCGGGCGCCACCTTCTGCATCTTCGCAAAGCGGTGCGAGGGCGCGACGAGCGCACAGAGCGGCCTCGACGCGAACGGATGAATGCGCATGGCGGGGTCGTCGGAAGTGCGCGTGCACAGGCCGATATCGACGACGTCGTCGCGCACGAGCGAGAGCACGACCGGCGTCGGCCCCGAGCGGATCTCCACGAGAATGTCCGGGTACGTCATCGAAAAACGCTGCAGCGCCCGCGCGATCAGATTGCCGATGAAGCCCTCGCCCACGCCCAGCGCCACGCGACCGCGCCGCAGGTGCCGGTACTCCTCCAGGCGCGCGGCCAGATCGCGCTGGCGGCGCTGCCCGTCGCGATAGTGGTCCACGAGCACCTGACCAATCTCGGTCACGGCCACGCTGCGCCCGCGCCGCTCGATCAGCGGAAAGCGCAGCCGCCGCTCAAGCGCCGCCACCTGCCGGCTGATGACCGACGCGTTGATGCCCAGCGCCTCGGCGGCCATGCGCACGCCGCCTGCCGCTGCGATTTCGGCCAGATAGCGCAGCGGCCGCTCGCCGATATCGTCGATCGCGCCGCGCGCAGCATCTTCCCGATCTGCCTTTCCCCGCACTGCATCGCTCCTTTCGCGCGCGTTGTCTTGCTGCGCCGCGACAATCGACCGTTGACTTGAAGTCAACATTTTCGGTGCTTTTCCGTCATGGGTCGAGTTTTTCGTCGATGCAATACTCGGCCTTTGGCCTGTGCCCAAAACCTATTCCAATAAAAGGAGTCCCCCGTGAGCGAGCACCACTACTGCGAAGTCGCCGACCTGGCCGAAGCCCGATCGGAACTCGACGAAATCCGTCATCACCTCCACAAGCACCCCGAGCTGTCGTACGAGGAAGCCGACACGTCGCGCTTCGTCGCCGACAAGCTCGAGTCCTGGGGCTACGAAGTCACGCGCCACGTGGGCGGGCACGGCGTCGTGGCGGCGCTCAAGGCGGGCACGAGCACGCGCACCGTAGGCGTGCGCGCCGACATGGACGCCCTGCCGATCCAGGAGCTGACCGGTCTCGACTACGCAAGCGTCCACGCGGGCAAGATGCACGCGTGCGGCCACGACGGCCACACCACCGTGCTGCTGGGCGCGGCGCGCCAGCTCGCCAGAACACGCAATTTCGACGGCACCGTCCATCTGATCTTCCAGCCTGCCGAGGAGGCCGGTTCCGACAGTGGCGCCGAGCGCATGATCGCCGACGGCCTGTTCGAGCGCTTCCCCTGCGAAGCCATCTTCGGGCTGCACAACCATCCGGGCGTGCCCACCGGCACCTTCGGCTTTCGCGCCGGCCCGCTGATGGCCGCGTGCGACACCGTCAAGCTGCGCGTTCACGGCAAGGGCGGCCATGCGGCGCGCCCGCATCTGGCCGTCGACCCGGTGCTCGTGGGGAGCAGCATCGTGATGGCCCTGCAGTCGGTGGTGTCGCGCAACGTCGATCCCAACGAAGCCGCGGTCGTGACCGTCGGCGCGTTCCGTTCGGGCCACGCACCGAACGTGATTCCCGAAGACGCCGTGCTCGAAATGAGCGTGCGCTCGTTCTCGCCCGAGGTGCGCGCGACGCTCGAGGCACGCATCCGCGCGCTCGTTCAAGCGCAGGCGCAAAGCTACGGCGCGACGGTGGACATCGAATTCATCCGCGGCTATCCCGTGCTGATCAACAGCGAAGCCGAAACCGAATTCGCACGTCAGGTCGCCGAGGAACTGGTCGGGCCGGAGCACATCATCGCGCCGTTCCCGCCGATCGCCGGCAGCGAGGACTTCGCGTACTACCTGCAGCAGCGGCCCGGTTGTTTCGTACGCCTTGGCAATGGCGACGGCCGGCCGATGCTGCACAACGCGCGCTACGACTTCAACGACGAGAACCTGACCATCGGCGCCGCGTTCTGGACGCGCCTCGTCGAACGCTTCCTCAGCAAGGACCGTGCATGAACGCCGCCACCAAACCGCTTCTGGAAGCGGCCGAAGAAGCGCCGCTCTCGCCGGGCTACCAGCGCAAGATCGTTCTCGCGGCGGTGATCGGCAACCTGCTCGAATTCTTCGACTTCACGGTCTATAGCTATTTCGCGCTCACGATCGGCCATCAGTTCTTTCCGGCCGACAGCCAGGTCACGTCGCTGCTGCTCGCGTTCGCAGTGTTCGCCGTGGGCTTCGTGATGCGCCCGCTCGGCGGCATCGTGCTCGGCCGCTACGCGGACCGCGCGGGCCGCAAGCCGGCGCTCACGCTCACCATCCTGCTGATGGCGGTGGGTTCCGCGTCCATCGGTCTTGCGCCCACCTATGCGCAGATCGGCCTGGCCGCGCCGCTCCTGATCGTCGTCGCCCGCCTCGTGCAGGGTTTCGCGCAAGGCGGCGAGTTCGGCGCGGCCACCGCCACCCTCCTCGAAATGGGCGGACAGGCAAGCCGCGGTTTTCGCGCGAGCTGGCAGCTCGCAAGCCAGGGCGCGGCGGCGCTGCTGGGCTCGGGCCTCGCGGCGAGCCTCGGCCTTCTGCTCTCCGCAGAAACGATGCATAGCTGGGGCTGGCGCATTCCGTTTTTGCTCGGCACGCTCATCGCACCGGTCGGCATCTATCTGCGCCGGCACATTCGCGAAGAGCCGCCAGCGCAGCGCGTGGTCGCGGACCGCGACGACCCGAAGCGCGCCCTGTACGTGCGCAACTGGTTTCTCACGATCTTCGCGATCATGGGCATGTCGGTTTCGACCTACGTGATGATGTACTACATGCCGACCTACTGCATCCAGTACCTGGGACTGCCACCCAGGATGGCGATCCTCGCGGGCGTGGCGTCGAGCACGATCTCGCTCGTGATGTGCCCGATCTACGGCGCGTGGTCGGACCGCATGGGCCGCCGCAAGCCGCTCACGGTAATCGGACGCGTCGCGTTGATCCTGCTGCTCTATCCGGCGTTCTGGCTCATGACGCACTTTCCGTCGCTGCCGGTCGTGCTCGCCGCGCTCGTCGTGCTCATGCTCTGCTATACGATGGGCTCCGCGCCCGCTTACGCGCTGATGCCGGAAAACTTTCCGAAGCATCTGCGCGCAGGCTATATGTCGAGCGCGTACGCGATTGCGGTGTCGGTGTTCGGCGGCACGGCTCAGCTCGTGGCCGGCTGGCTCATCCATGCGACGGGCAACAAGATGGCGCCCGCGTGGTACATGATCGGCTGCGTGCTGATTTCGCTCATCGCCGTTTCGATGTTCGAGGAAACCGGCAACAAGGCGATCGACTGACCGCTCGCTGAAAAGCATGCGGACTTGAAAAAGGGCGGGCGGCGCAGGGTGCGTCGCCCGCCCTTCACACTACATCCCCGATCATTCTTCGATAGTTAGTTTAACTACATACCCCGTCTCTACTGGCTCCCCTGCGAGCCGCCGCCAGGCTGCGTGCTCATCCCGCCATTGCCGTAACCATTGTCGTTGTTATACGGCATGGTCTGGCGTGTTCCCGGTGCAGGCGCAGGCGCCGCGCCAGTCCCCGTTCCCTGGCCGCCGCCCGTCGCCGTGGTGCCGGGCGCGCCGTAGCCGCTGTTCTCGTAACGGGTGCCTGCGGTGCTGCCCGGCGGACGCGCCGTATTGATGCCCGCCGCGCCCGTCGTGCCGCCGCCCGCGCCTACGCCATTGCTACCGCCGCTGGCTCCTCCGCCGGCGCCGCCTGCGCTTTGCGCGAGCGCCGCTGCCGAACACGTTGCGATGACGACCCCAGCCAGCAACTGTTTGATCGATCCATTCATTTCGCTCTCCTTGAGTGTTGTGGATGGAACTGCTGCGTGGCGAACCGGCGGCGCGCCACGTCTGCCTCTTGTTCCGCAAGCGCCATGCCGCCGGGAAGTGGAGCCCGGCTGCGCGCCGTTTGCGTTCATTCGCGTTGCACGCGCCGCGCGGCATCCGCCTTGCTGCAGTTGAGAATGGTTGCAAACGGTCTCAGACGGTCTCAATCGAGGAGGAAATCGCAATGGCCAACATGCTCGACAACTGCAAGGTCGCAATCCTTGCCATGGACGGATTCGAGGAAGTCGAACTTACCGAGCCGCGCCGCGCATTGAAGGAAGCGGGGGCGCAGGTGGACGTGATATCGCAGAAAAGCGGTGAAATTCAGGGCTTTCGTCACGTCGACAAGGGCAGCAAAATCAAGGTGGACCGCACTTTCGGCAGCGCGAAGGCGGATGACTACGACGCGGTCGTGTTGCCCGGCGGGGTAGTGAACAGCGACGCGATCCGCCTGATTCCGGAAGCCCAGGCGTTCGTGCGCGCGGCCAACGACGCGCACAAGACCATTGTCGTCATCTGCCATGGAGGCTGGCTGCCGGTCTCGGCCGGTATCGTCAAGGGGCACACCATGACGAGCTGGCCCTCGCTGCAGGACGATATCCGCAATGCGGGCGGCAAGTGGGTCGACAAGACCATGGTCCACGACGGCAATTTCATCACGAGCCGCAAGCCCGACGATCTACCCGCCTTCAACGCGGAGATCATTTCCACGCTTTCGGCGGCGGCGGGCACCGCTTGACAGCGCTGGCCGACGTCATGCTCATAGCGCCACCTGCACGCCCAGCTCGACCACCTGCGCGGGAGTCAGACCGTAATACTCGGCGCTCGACGTGCAGTGATACGACATGAACGCGAAGAGCCGCGCACGCCAGCGGCTCACGTCCTGCTGGGCTTGCTCGCGCAGCACCTCGTCGCGCGGCAAATAGAAGGTGGTCTGTTGCGGGTCGAAACGCCAGTCGCCCAGCCTGCCTTGCAGCGATGCCAAAAGGCGCGGCAGATTGGGCCGCTCGACAAAACCATGATGCGCGACGATTTCCCAGCAGCCCGCGCCGAGGTCGCGCGCTTCGACGCGCGTTTCATCGTCCGCCTGTGGCGCGGACTCCGAAACATTGGCGAACACGATCACCGTACGATGCAGGACGTGATTGTGGCGCACGTTGCTCGCGAGCGCGGCCGGCGTCATGCCGGGTGCGTTGCCAGGGTACACGGCCGTGCCCGGCACGCGAGGCGGCTTCGGATCGGCCGTGCAGATGCCACGTAAAAAGGCGTCCACCGATTCGCCGCGTGCCGCATGGCGCGCCTCCAGTTCGCGGCCCCGGTTCCAGGTACTCATCGTGATGAACAGCAACGCGCCCACGGAAACCGGGAACCAGCCGCCCGTGGGAATTTTCGGCAGGTTCGCGGCGAGCAGCATGCCGTCCACGACCAGCAGCGGCACGCACGCGAGCCACGTGGCGACGCGCGGCCAGCCCCATACTTCGCGGCACACGGATAGCATCTGCATCGACGTGGTCACCATCGTCATCGCCACGGCGAGCCCATACGCGGACGTGAGCCGCTCGGAGCTGCGAAAGAACAGCACGAGAAACACCACGGCCACGAGCAACCCCGCGTTGACCGCCGGCACATAAACCTGGCCGCGCCGCGTGCTCGAGGTTTCGATCGTGCGCATGCGCGGCAGGAAGCCCAGTTCGATGGCCTGGCTCGTCATCGAAAACGCGCCCGAGATCACCGCTTGCGAAGCGATGATGGTGGCGAGCATGGCGATGCCGACCGCCGGAATGAGCGCCCAATGCGGCACCGAGCGAAAGAACGGCTGGCTGGCGCCGCCCGGCTCGAACAGCACGGTCGCGGCCTGGCCGAAATAGCCCGCGACGATCGCGGGCAGCACGACGCAAAAGAATGCAATGCGAATGGAGCGCGTGCCGAAGTGGCCGATGTCGGCGTAGAGCGCCTCGGCGCCCGTCAACGCAAGAATCACGGCGGCGAGCACGCCGAACGCGAGCCCCGGATGCGCGAGCGCGAGCCGCACGGCCCAGACCGGCGACGCCGCGGCGAGAATCGTCGGATTGAGCACGATGTGATACACGCCCACCGCGCCGAGGCTCAAAAACCAGAGCGCCATGACGGGCCCGAACGTGCGCCCGACCACGGCGGTGCCGCGCGACTGGAACAGGAAGAGCGCCACGAGAATCGCCAATGAAACCGGCAGCACGGCGCTGTCGAATGCGGGATTGATTTCCTTGAGCCCTTCCGCCGCGGAGAGCACGGAAATGGCGGGCGTGATCATCGAGTCGCCGTAGAACATCGCCGCGCCGACGAGCCCCGCGAGCACGAGCAGACGCGGCGCGGGCCGCCCCGCCTTCGCGAACCCGGCGCGCACGAGCGCCGTGAGCGCGACGATGCCGCCCTCGCCTTCGTTGTCGGCGCGCATGACGAAGCAGGCGTACTTGAGCACCACGACGATCAGCACCGCCCACAGGATCATGGAGAGCACGCCCATCACCACCGGCTGCGCCGTGGAATGCGCCGTCTGGACGGCTTCGCGCAGCGCGTAGATCGGGCTCGTGCCGATGTCGCCGAACACCACGCCGAGCGCGCCGAGCACCAGCGCGCGCTGGCCGGCGTCGGCGTCCTGCTTGCGCGTCTGCTCTTTCGGCGCGTTTTCGTGCGGGTTGAGGCGTTCTTGAAGCATGGCTGTGCAGCGTTCGTGGAGGCTTTGCCTTCTCGCAATTGGCGTTCCTCTTGAGCCTGAGCCAGTGAAGGGTCGAACGGCAATTTCCCGGCTGCGTTGCGAACTTGCCTTATCCGTCACGCGCGCCTATATTGAGTCCGAAATGGTTGCGACTCGCAACCATTAGCATGAAGTCCACAACGGAGACCATCATGGATTTTGTCGACGTGCCCGCGCAGCCCCGCGAGACGACCATCCTCGAGCTGCGTGAGTTCTCGCGGCGGCTCGTGCGCGAGCTGGGCTTCATGCGCACGACGCTCGCCGACAGCGATCTCGCCCCTTCCGCCGTGCACGCCATCATCGAAATCGGTGCGCAGCCGGGCATCAACGCGAGGGCGCTGGGCGACCTCCTGCGACTCGACAAGTCGAACACGAGCCGGCAGGTCGCGCGGCTCGAAGCGGCCGGTCTCGTCAAACGCAGGACCGCCGACGACGATGCACGCTCTTCAGAACTGACCCTGAGCGCGGCAGGCCAGAAGCTGCGCGCGAAGATCGACCGCTTCGCCACGGACCAGGTTTCCAACGCGCTGCGCAGGCTCGTTCCTGCCGACCAGCAGGTGCTCGTGCGGGCGCTCGCGCTCTACGCCGACGCGCTCGCGCACGACAACCCCAACGAGACCAGCGCGACCGCGCCGGCGGCGGGGGTGCAGATCGTGGAAGGCTACCGGCCCGGCTGCATTGGCGACATTGCGAGCCTGCACGGGCGGTTCTACGCGGCGAACTGGGGCTTCGGCGCTTACTTCGAGAAGAAGGTGGCGACGGAACTCGCCGACTTCGCCGGCGCCTTGCCAGCCGTTGGCAAGGTGCTCTGGCTCGCGGTGGAGCGAGATCGCGTCCTGGCATCGCTTGCCATCGACGGAAACGAGAGCGGCAACGCCGGCGTCGCCCACCTGCGCTGGTTCATCGTGGACGACTCATTGCGCGGCACCGGCATCGGCAGGCAGTTGATGACGAACGCGATGCAGTTCGTCGATGCGCGCTACGCCGAGACCTACCTGTGGACCTTCAAGGGCCTCGACGCCGCGCGGCATCTGTACGAGTCGTTCGGTTTCCACCTCGCCGAAGAGTCCGAAGGCGACCAGTGGGGCACAAAGGTCACAGAGCAGCGCTTCGTGAGGCGACGCTCTGTTTGACTCGCATTACACGGAGCTTGCCGGGCGCCCGCGCGTTTCCGGCATGCGCAGATACACGATCAGCGAAATCGCCGCGCAGGCCGTCACGTACCAGTAGAAGTACTGCTCGTGGCCGCTCGCCTTGAAGCGCAGCGCGACGAACTCCGTGGTGCCGCCGAGAATCGCCGTCGTGAGCGCATACGGCAGGCCCACCGCGAGCGCGCGGATGCGCGTGGGGAACAGTTCCGTTTTCGCGAGCATGTGCACCGAGGTGAAGCCGCTCAGCATCACGAGACCGGCGAACGACAGCAGGAACGCCACCAGCGGATCGCGCGTATGGCTCAGCGCCGTAAAGAGCGGCACGGAAAACAGCGTGGTCGAAAGGCCAAAGCAGATCAGCACCGGGCGACGGCCGAACACGTCGGAGGCGAGTCCGAAGAGCGGCTGGAGCGGCATATACAGCAGCAGCGCGCCGGTGGAGACGAGCGTCGACATCTCCTTCGAAAGGCCCACGGTGTTCACGAGGTACTTCTGCATATAAATCGTGAACGTATAGAAGCCCACCGTGCCGCCCACGGTAATGCCGATGGCGAGCAGAATCTGCCGCCAGTGCGAGAGCAACTGCTTCAGCACGGGCGGACCGGCTTCACGCCGGCCACGCTCGAAGGCTTCGGTTTCCGTCACGTTGCGCCGCATATAAAGCGCGAACAGCGCGAGCGCGCCGCCCAGCAGAAACGGCACGCGCCAGCCCCATCGCTCGATCTGTTCGGCCGTCATCAGCAGGTTCTGCATGACGAGCATGAGTGCGAGCGCAACGAGTTGCCCGGCCACCACGCTCACCTGCAAAAAGCCGAGATAGAAGCCACGCCGGTTGGCGGGCGCGATCTCGCTGAGGTAAGTCGCACTGGTGCCGTACTCGCCGCCCATGCTCAGGCCCTGCAGGAGGCGCGCCGCAATCAGCACGACAGGCGCGAGCACGCCGATGCTCGCGTAACCGGGCGTGAGCGCGATCATCAGCGAGCCGATGCACATGGCCGTGACCGACCACGTGAGCGCGGACTTGCGCCCGTGACGGTCGGCGTAGAAGCCCACCAGCCAGCTGCCGAGCGGCCTTGCCACGTAGCCCACGGCCGCGATGGCCGCCGTGTTCATGAGCTGCACGGTCGGCTTGTCGCTCGGGAAAAACGACTTCGCGAAGTAAATCGAAAAAATGCTGTACGCCAGAAAGTCGTACCACTCGATCAGGTTGCCAGCCAGGCCCCCGACGATCGAACGGATGCGTGGCCGCGCGATTGGCGCAGTTTCCACCGTCTGGCTATCGATTCGGACTCCGAAATCCGCGTCGTTCGACATGCGTGTCTCCTCCTCTTGTTTTTCGAAATTCCGGGGTGTGGCGTTCAGTCCTTCGGTGCGTACTCGCTATCGAGCCGGTCGAAGAGCGGCTTGTTGACGAGGCGCTGACGCTCGGCGAATGGCGCGACGATCGTCGCGTCTTCGTCGAGGCGGCCGTTTGCGCGCAACTGCCCGAGCGCACGCTGCATGCCGACCACCGCGCCCTGCAGCGCCGCGTTCGCGTACAGCACCAGCGCGTAGCCAAGGCCCGCCAGCGCCTCACGCGACTGCACAGGGGTCTTGCCACCAATCACGATGTTGATGAGCTGCGGCGCGTCGATGAGTTTGGGCAGGCGTTCGATGTCTTCGAGCTTTTCCGTGGCTTCGATAAAGAGAATGTCCGCGCCCGCCTCGATGAACGCGTGGCCGCGCGCAATCGCCTCTTCGATGCCGTGCACGGCGGCCGCGTCGGTGCGCGCCATGATGAGCAGGTTGCCGTCTTCGCGCGCGTCCACGGCCGCGCGGATCTTGCCCACCATCTCGCTCGCGCCGATCACTTCCTTGTTGGCGAAGTGGCCGCACTTCTTCGGCATCACCTGGTCTTCGAACTGGATCGCATCGGCGCCGCTGCGCTCGAGCGTGCGCACGGTCTGGCGCACGTTGAGCGCGTTGCCGAAGCCCGTGTCGGCGTCGACGATGAGCGGCAGGTTGACGGCGTCGCGCACGCGCGCCGTGTGCTCGGCAATGTCGCTCAAACCAATGAAGCCGAGATCGGGCAGGCCAAACGACATGTTGGTGACGCCCGCGCCCGTGAGGTAGAGCGCCTCGAAGCCGGCGTCCTCGATCACGCGGGCGCTCATGGCGTTGAAGGCGCCCGGCACGAGCAGGCCGCGGCGTTCGTTGACTTTGGCGCGGAACGCGGCGCGGCGTGCGGTAGTGGAAGTGGTCATCGCGATGACTCCGTTCAGTGGGTTTTGAGATGACCCAGACATTTGCACGATGTATGCCAACCTGCGGAAGCTGGGCCCAAGCCATATAAAACAATACTTTAGGCGCCCCCCGCGTACGACCGGCGTTTCATGCCACAATCTCTGGAACGTTTCATGAAACGTTCCAGCACACCCAACTTCGCGCCGAGGATTCCGCCGTGCCTCCCCCCAGTCCGCCCCAGGCCGCCAGTCGCCCGAGCATCGCGCTCGTGAGCATCAGCCGGTTGCGCAATCTCTGCGAAACCGTAGCGCCGCGCTATGCCAGCGAGGCCCGCTTCTTCAACGTGCGCGAAGGCTATGGCGACGCCGTCACGGCGCTGCAGCCCTATATCGAAGCCGGGACGGTGGACGTGGTGCTCGCCGCCGGGTCCAACGGCGCGTACCTGCGCGACAACCTGAGCGTGCCCGTGGTCATGGTCAAGGTGAACGGCTTCGACGTGCTGGCCGGCATCACGCACGCGAACGCGACCTGGCCCGGCGCGCCGATCGGGCTGATCCTGCACGAAAGCGTCTCGCACGAACTCGCCGACCTCGGCGCGTGGCTCAACCTGCGCCTCACGCAGCGCGCCTATCGCACGGTGGACGAAGTGCGCGACGCCGTCACGGCGCTCGCCGCCGAGGGCTGCCGCGTCATCATCGGCCCCGGCATGGCCTGCGATCTTGCCCAGGCGGCGGGGCTCGAAAGCGTGTTCCTCTACTCGCTGGGCGCGGTGCACGAGGCGTTCGAGCGCTCCGTGGAACTGGCGCGCGTGAGCCGCCAGAAGGAGTCCAAGCGCGTGCGCCTGAACACGATCGTTGCGCACCTGCGAGACGGCGTGGCCGCTTTCGACGAAGCCGGTCAGCTCGAAGCGGTCAATCCGGCCATGCTCGATCTGCTCGGTCTCGACCGCGCGCGCGATGTGAGCGCGCAACTGGTCCGCTCGGTGGGCCCGCTGCTGCACGAAGTGGCCGGCAGCGATGCGGCAGTCGATGAACGCATCGAGCAGATCGGCGGGCGCTCGCTGATCGTGAGCTGCGTGCCGATCGTCGAGCAAGGCGCGCGCTCGGGCGCGGTGGTCACGGCGCAGGATGCGCTCGTCGCGCAGCGCATCGACCGGTCGCTGCGCACGACCCAGCGGCCGCGGCACCTCGTGGCGCGCTACGAACTGGACGACCTGGTGGGCGTTGCGCCCTCCATGGCGCGCGTGCGCCGCCTCGCGGCCATGAGCGCCGCGCACGACGCCACCGTGCTCCTCACGGGCGAAAGCGGCACGGGCAAGGAACTCGTCGCGCAGGGCATCCACAACGCGAGCCGACGGCGCGGCAATCCATTCGTCGCCTTCAACTGCGCGGCGCTGCCCGAGGGGCTGATCGAAAGCGAACTGTTCGGTCACGAAGAAGGCGCGTTCACGGGCGCGCGGCGCGGCGGCAAGCCCGGCCTCGTCGAAATCGCGCATACGGGCACGATCTTTCTCGACGAAATCGGCGAGATGCCGCCCGCGCTGCAAAGCCGCCTGCTGCGCGTGCTCCAGGAGCGCGAGGTGATGAAGCTGGGCGCCAGCCGCGCAACCCCCGTGGACGTGCGCGTGATTGCCGCCACGCACCGCGACTTGCGCGCGCTGGTGCAGGAAGGCGCATTCCGCGCCGACCTGTATTTCCGGCTCAATCTGCTGCCTATTCCGTTGCCGCCCTTGCGCGAACGCCGCGAGGACATCGCTACGCTCGCGCGCCATCTGCTCGAACGCATGGCCGATCGCTACGCCCTGCGCCCCGCCGCGATCGAGCGCGTGCTCACGCTGTTCGCGCCGTACTTCGCGAGCTACGCATGGCCGGGGAATGTTCGCGAACTCGAGAATCTGCTCGCGCGAGCGGCCATCTTCCTCGCCGATGAAACCGGCTGCACACACGCAGATAGTTCGTTATACGATGTATTTCCGGAATTCGCACAGAGCGACGCAGCGAGCGATACACCGCGGCGCTCGCCGACTGCCCCGAACGGCGCGCGCCGCAACGACGCCACGCCGGTCACGCGGGAAGACGTCGAGCGCGCGCTCGCCGCGCACGACGGCAATCGGGCCGCCGCCAGCCGCGCGCTCGGCATAGGCCGCACGACGCTTTGGCGTCTGATGAAGGGCGCCTGAGCGCGTACAGCGCCTTGCCCGCCGGCGGATTCTGCCCGATCGTTTCGAGCGCCGTGCCGCGCAGGCGCACGGAGTATCATGACAACCTCGACGATGCGTCGATTGAGGGCGCATCGAACCTGCCGCGGAACCCTGCCATCGTGAACTATTTCAACGTCCTGCTCGCGCTCTCGGGCGTCCTGCTGCTGAGCGTCGCCAGCCCCGGGCCGAACTTCGTCATCGTCACCTCCACGGCGGTGGCCTCGCGGCGCGCGGGCCTCGCAACCGGCCTCGGCCTCGCCGCCGCGTCCGGCACGTGGGCATGGATCGCTATCGCGGGCCTGAGCCTGATCGTCACCCACGTGGCCTGGATCGGCACCGGGCTGCGCATCGCGGGCGCGGGTTATCTGATCTGGCTCGGCGCGAAAATGCTCCTCACCGCGCGACAGCCGTTGCAGGTTGCGGCGCAGGTCGGCGCATCGGGTTGGGCCGCTGCGAAGAAGGGCTATGTCGTCAGCATGACGAATCCCAAGGCCATTGCGTTCTACGGCAGCATCTTCGCGTTGATGGTGCCCGCTGCCGCGCCACGCTGGCTCGAAGTGGCAGTCGTCGTGATCGCGATCCTCATCTCGTGCGCCTGGTATTGCTCGATGGCCCTGCTGGCCTCGCATCCCACGGTGCGCCAGTTCCTCGTCCGGCGCAAAGCCGCGCTCGACTCGGTGGTGGGCGTCGTGCTGATCGGGCTCGGCGGGCGCATGCTCGCAGGGCGCTGAGCCTCGTCACGCGGCCATGAGCGGGCGCATGGCTTCGCGCTGGCTGCGCGCCGCGCCGCTGGCGTCGGCATTGACACTGGCGTTCGTGCTCGCAGCGTCGTCCTTGCTGGCCCACGCGCAAAGCGCGCCCAGGGTCGTCGACCTTCCTGCCCGGCCCGGCGTCACCCAGCGCTTCCTTTTCATTGCGCCCGCCGCGCCAAAAGCGGTCGCGATTCTTTACGCGGGCGGGCACGGCGGCCTGCAACTGGACCCGCAGGGAAACTTCGGCTGGGGCGCCAACAACTTTCTCGTGCGCAGCCGCATGCTGTTCGTGAACGACGGCGTTGCCGTGGCGGTCATCGACGCACCGAGCGACCGGCAATCACCGCCCTATCTGGACGGCTTTCGCCTCACGCCCGAACACGCCGCGGACGCCCGCGCCGTGATCGCGTGGTCGCGCGAACAACTGCACGTGCCGGTCTGGCTCGTCGGCACGAGCCGCGGCACGCAGTCGGTGGCGGCCATCGCCATTGCGCTCGCGAAAGACGACGCAAACCCCGGCGCAGGCCCGGACGGCATCGTGCTGACCTCGACCATCCTGCGCGAAAACCGGGGCGGCGACCCGGTCACGGGCATGAACCTCTCCGCGCTCAAGATTCCGGTGCTCGTGGTGCATAACAAGGACGACGCCTGCAAGGTGTGCCCGGTAGCCGAAACGGACACCCTCATGCAAAAGCTCACGCAATCGCCGAGAACGAAGCTGATGCTCGTCTCCGGCGGCGCTTCGCGGGGCGACCCGTGCGGGGCGTCCGCGTATCACGGCTTCAACGGCATCGAAAGTGAAGTCGTGCACGGCATCACGGCGTGGATGCTCGCGCCCTAGCGGGATTTTCGCGTCGGGCGCCCCACCTCTTCCCGCACCTCGCCTCTGAGCCAGTCACGAAACGCCGTCAGCCTTGGCAGACTCGCGCACTCGGGCCGATAGACCACGTAGTACGCCAGCGCCGACGTAAAGGCGACCTCCGGAAAGAGGCGCACGAGCCGGCCGGCCACGAGATCGTCGCGCGCCATGACGCTGCGCGCGAGCGCGACACCGTGCCCTTCTATCGCTGCCTGCAGCACCGCGGCCGAATTGTTGATCTTCATGCCGCGGCTCGCCGATGCGGGCGTCACCCCCACGCTCTCGAACCACGCATGCCACGAAGCAAAGCCCGCATGGCTGTCCACGGAGAGATCGTGAATGAGCGGCGCGCGGGCGAGATCGCGTGGCGCGCGCCATTTGCCGGCCCGACGCACGGCCGGTGAGCAGACGGGATAGATCTCCTCGTCCATGAGCTTTTCGGCAGTGAGCCCCGGCCACGCGCCGGCCCCATAGCGCACGCCGATATCGATGCCCTGCGCGACGAAGTCGAGCAGTTTCAGGCTCGTGTCCAGACGCACGTCGGTGTCCGGCCACGCGGCCTGAAAGCGGTCGATGCGCGGCAGGAGCCATTTGGCGGCGAACGCCGGGCTCACCGTGACCGTCAGCACGCCGTTCGCCGAGCCTTCCTTCAGGCGCTCCAGCCCCAGGCTCAAGCGATCGAAACCGGCGCGGATGTCGGGCAGCGCACGCGCGGCCACTTCCGTCACCATCAACCGCGCCCTGCCGCCGCTGCCGCGGACGAACACGGGCGTGCCGAGCCAGTCTTCGAGACTACGCACGAGTTGGCCGACGGCGGCAGGCGTCACATTCAGCTCGGCCGCGGCGGCGGAAAAACTCTGATGCCGCGCGCTCGCTTCGAATGCGCGCATGGCGTTGAGGTAGACGGGCGTCTTCATGATCTAAAGATTTTCTGTCAACGGGAGACAGAATATCTGATTTGTGGGCACGAGCGGACGCGAACAGAATGAGTGCCATTGACGAGGCGTCGAGCGCGTGGCTTGCCGCCAGCGTCGGCCCCATTCCATGGCTTCGAGGAGTCCATCATGAACCCTAGTTTTTCTTTTGATTTTGCGTCCAGAGTGGCGATCGTCACCGGCGGCGGTTCCGGCATCGGCAAGGAAGTCGCCGCGCGTCTCGTGAAGGGCGGCGCGCGCGTCGTCATCGGCGGGCGCGACGAGGCGAAGCTGCGCGAAGCGGCTGCGCAAATCGACGCTTCAGGCGCCAACGTGCGCTTTCATGCCGGCGATATCGCGCTGCCCGCCACCGCGGCTGCGCTCGTCGACCTCGCGACCGGGGCGTTCGGCGGTGTCGACATTCTCATCAACAACGCCGGCATTTTCCGGCCCAAAGCGTTTCTCGACGTGACCGAGGCCGAATACGACGGCTTTCTCGACACGATCCTCAAAGGCAAGTTCTTCATGGCGCAGGCCGCGGCCAAGGCGATGCTCGAGCGCGGCGGCGGCGCGATCGTGCAGACGGGTTCGCTCTGGGCGCTGCAGGCCATCGGCGCCACGCCTTCCGCGGCGTACTCGGCGGCCAATGCGGGCGTGCATGCGCTCACGCGCAATCTCGCCATCGAACTGGCGTCCTCGAACATCCGCGTCAATACCGTCGCGCCGGGCGTCGTGGAAACGCCGGTGTATCGCACTTTCATGACCGAGGACGAAGTCAGCAGGACGCTGCCGGGATTCAACGCGTTTCATCCGCTCGGGCGTAACGGCCAGCCCGCGGATGTTGCCGAGGCAATGCTCTTTCTCGCCTCGCCTCACGCCGCCTGGATCACGGGCACCGTGCTGCCCGTGGACGGCGGCGTGATGGCCGGCCGCCACGCCTGAAGCGCAAGCGGCTGATCGATTTTTCGGCACGACACACAGGAGCGCAGCATGGTCTATCTGCAAATCACCCTGAAGATTGCCGCCAGCCAGCGCGCGGCCGCCGCTGGCGTCTACCGGCAGTACAAGGCGCCGTTTCTCGAAACGATAGCGGGCGCGAAGTCGAAGGAGCTGCTCGTGCGTGACGCGGACGTGCAGGTGCTGCACGGCTTCGATAGCGTCGAGCACGCGCAGGCCTACCTCGAAAGCGCGTTGTTCACGGCCGATGTCGTTGGCGCACTCGCGCCGCTGCTGGACGAGGCGCCCGAAGTGCGCGTCTACGAAGCCGCGTGAAGCGAGTACGCTGGGGTATTTCGCATGACTAACCGCCCTTCCTTTTCACAGGCGCGCTGTTGTGCCCGAACGACCCCGGCGGCTCCGCCCGGCCGTGGTGGCCGAGCGGCACCTCTGCCGTCTGCTCCGGATGCGGGCCGCCCTCGCGCGGCATGAACTCGGGCCGCGATTCCGGTTGATCGAAGCTGCCCGGCGCACCCCGCGCGGGTTTCTCCTGCGCCGGTTGCTTGCCGGCGGCGAGTTCGTCGCCGGTTTCGCCTGCCTCATCCGGCGTGGGGTTGTGTGTCGAAAGACCCATCATCCGCTCCTTAAAGGGTGTGGATGCGAGGCATCCGGTTCATGGTTTCGGACCGCTCGCCGACGCCACTTGCGCGCCGGCTGGCGCCGATATCTGGCTACCCAAAGCGTCCTGGGTTTGCGGGCGCGCACCTTCGTCGGCACGTTTGCAGGCCGTACAGCCGAGCGCCAGCGCGGCCGCGCCGAGCAGCCACAAACGCGGCCACGAGCGGGCGCGCGGCCTGGCCAGATTTGCACCCGATTTCGCAGTGCTTTTCATCTGATCCCTCCCTTGCGCGCGGCAATTGCAATTCCGCGCGCCACGCTTGTAATTCTTCTACCCCGTTTCTCGTCTGTCCGATCTTTCACTTTTGCACTGGCGCGCTCCGTCCTGCGCCCATCACTTACTCCCGATAGGCCGCCATCACGATCCACATGTCGCGTTCGCCGTTGCTCACTTCAGCAGCCAGCGCATAGCGATCGTGCGGGCTGCAGGCGTTTTGCAGCGCCTTGCGCGCCTGCTCCGTGTTGTCGTACTCGCGCCTTGCCAGCGGACGTACATCGTTGCGTCCCTCAAACATCTTCTGGTCCTTGCGGTAGATAAGCGTTTCATTTTTCCAATCGCGAAAGCATTCCCGGACATGCTGGAAATCGCCTCCGCAAACATTGACTTCGTAGCGTGGAGTTGACTTCATGATCGACTGCCTCCCTTGCCGGTTCGACGCGCAATGCCGTTTTCCTCACGCCGCGCGCGTGCACACCTGCGTGGACGCATGGGGCGTGCCGGACCTCGCCCTGTTGTGCAGCCGGTATTGCATTTGCGCAGCGGGTGAATCGTCAGACGGGAGAAGTCATGAGCACGAGCCAGCATCCTTCTACGCGGCGCAAGGGCGGCCGCCCGGCGCGGCAGCGTCATGCCCACGCGAGCGCCGCCAAAGGTCACACGAAAAGCACCACGAGCGGCGCCACGAATCAATGGTCGAAGCACGTGAACGAAACGAGCGACGCCATGGACATCGAGGCCGGCGTATTCAGATCCGGCAGCGCCGAAGCGATTGCCCGTTCGCTCAAGGAGTCGTCGCTGCACAGCCGGCGGCGCAAGGGCACGCCGTTTCAGTCGGCCATGTCGATGCTGAACTTCTATATCAACCGCGCGGGTAGAAACCTGCCCAAATCGCGGCGCGACACGCTCGTGAAAGCCAAGGGAAAGCTGCGGGAAGCGTTTGGCCGCAAGCCCTGAGGGAAAATCTCAGGCTTTTTCACGGCGCCACGGGGCGTCGTGGCCAACTCTTATATAAGACATAAGACATTTGACGTTATATCGTATTGCGCTTAAAATCCCGCTCAAAGCAGTGCCTGGAAAAGCCTCGGAGTGCCTGAAAAGCCTTCGCCTTCAAACGCAATACCAGTAGGTCCCCCCAATGCTTGAAAACTTTCGCGCTCACGTAGCCGCACGCGCCGCGCTCGGCATTCCCCCCCTGCCGCTCACGGCTCAGCAGACCGCCGAACTGGTGGAACTGCTGACGAATCCGCCCGCTGGCGAAGAGCAGACGCTGCTCGACCTGATCACCAACCGCGTGCCCGCAGGCGTCGACGAAGCCGCCCGCGTGAAGGCCGGGTTCCTGGCCGCCGTGGCCAAGGGCGAAACCGCCTGCGCGCTGATCTCGCGCGCTCGCGCCACCGAACTGCTCGGCACGATGCTGGGCGGCTACAACATCGCCCCGCTGATCGAGCTGCTGGCCGACGCCGAAGTGGGCACCGTGGCTGCCGACGCGCTGAAGAAAACCCTGCTGATGTTCGACCAGTTCCACGACGTCAAGGAACTGGCCGACAAGGGCAACGCCAACGCCCGTGCCGTGCTGCAAAGCTGGGCCGACGCCGAATGGTTCACGAGCCGTCCGGAAGTGCCGCAAAGCCTGACCATCACCGTCTTCAAGGTGACGGGCGAAACCAACACCGACGACCTCTCGCCGGCCCCGGACGCGACCACCCGCCCGGACATCCCGCTGCACGCGCTGGCGATGCTGAAGAACGCCCGTCCCGGCATCACGCCGGAAGAAGACGGCAAGCGCGGCCCGGTCAAGTTCATCGAATCGCTGAAGGAAAAGGGCCACCTGGTCGCCTACGTGGGCGACGTGGTCGGCACCGGCTCCTCGCGCAAGTCGGCCACCAACTCGGTGCTGTGGTTCACGGGCGAAGACATCCCCTTCATCCCGAACAAGCGCTTCGGCGGCGTGTGCCTGGGCGGCAAGATCGCCCCGATCTTCTACAACACGATGGAAGACGCCGGCGCGCTGCCGATCGAACTCGACGTGTCGCAAATGGAAATGGGCGACGTGGTCGAACTGCGCCCGTACGAAGGCAAGGCGCTCAAGAACGGCGCAGTCATCTCCGAGTTCCAGGTCAAGTCCGACGTGCTGTTCGACGAAGTGCGCGCCGGCGGCCGCATTCCGCTGATCATCGGCCGCGGCCTGACCACCAAGGCGCGTGAAGCGCTGGGTCTCGCACCGTCGACGCTGTTCCGCCTGCCGCAACAGCCTGCCAACAGCGGCAAGGGTTTCTCGCTGGCGCAGAAGATGGTTGGCCGCGCGTGCGGTCTGCCGGAAGGCCAGGGCGTGCGCCCGGGCGCGTACTGCGAGCCGAAGATGACCTCGGTGGGCTCGCAGGACACCACGGGCCCGATGACGCGCGACGAACTGAAGGACCTGGCGTGCCTGGGCTTCTCGGCCGACCTCGTCATGCAGTCGTTCTGCCACACCGCCGCGTATCCGAAGCCGGTGGACGTGAAGACGCACCAGACGCTGCCGAACTTCATCAGCAACCGCGGCGGCATCGCGCTGCGCCCGGGCGACGGCGTGATCCACTCGTGGCTGAACCGCATGCTGCTGCCCGACACCGTCGGCACCGGCGGCGACTCGCACACGCGCTTCCCGATTGGCATCAGCTTCCCGGCCGGCTCGGGCCTGGTCGCCTTCGCGGCCGCCACCGGCACGATGCCGCTGGACATGCCGGAATCGGTGCTCGTGCGCTTCAAGGGCAAGATGCAGCCGGGCGTCACGCTGCGTGACCTCGTCAACGCGATCCCGCTGTGGGCGATCAAGGAAGGCTCGCTGACGGTTGCCAAGCAAGGCAAGAAGAACATCTTCTCGGGCCGCATTCTCGAAATCGAAGGCCTGCCCGACCTGAAGGTCGAGCAAGCGTTCGAACTGTCGGATGCATCGGCAGAGCGTTCGGCCGCCGGTTGCACGGTGCACCTGAACAAGGAACCGATCATCGAATACCTCAACAGCAACATCACGCTGCTGAAGTGGATGATCGCCCAGGGCTACCAGGACCCGCGCAGCCTGCAGCGCCGCATCAAGGCGATGGAAGCATGGCTGGCCGATCCGCAACTGCTGCAACCGGATGCCGACGCCGAGTACGCCGCCGTCATCGAGATCGACCTCGCCGACGTGCATGAGCCGATCGTGGCCTGCCCGAACGATCCGGACGACGTGAAGACGCTGTCGGATGTCGCCGGCGCCAAGATCGACGAAGTGTTCATCGGCTCGTGCATGACCAACATCGGTCACTTCCGTGCCGCGTCGAAGCTGCTCGAAGGCAAGCGCGACATTCCGGTCAAGCTGTGGGTCGCGCCGCCGACCAAGATGGACCAGAAGCAGCTGACCGAAGAAGGCCACTACGGCGTGTTCGGCACGGCTGGCGCGCGTACCGAAATGCCGGGCTGCTCGCTGTGCATGGGTAACCAGGCACAGGTGCGCGAAGGCGCGACGGTCATGTCGACCTCGACGCGTAACTTCCCGAACCGTCTGGGCAAGAACACGAACGTGTACCTCGGCTCGGCGGAACTGGCGGCGATCTGCTCGCGTCTGGGCAAGATCCCGAGCAAGGAAGAGTACATGGCCGATATGGGCGTGCTCAACGCCAACGGCGACAAGATCTATCAGTACATGAACTTCGACCAGATCGCCGACTTCAAGGAAGTGGCCGATACGGTGACGATGTCAGCGTGATGTTGGGGTACGGCGCGGGGTTTGGGTTGTAGATCCGCGCCGTGGCACCAGACAGCGGCGCCGCAGGCTGAATGCCTGCGGCGCCATTTTTATTGGGTTCGCCGAGGTCCTGCCTTATGAGCCGGGGTCGAGAGAGCCGTTTCGGGAAGCGATCACTGCCCGGACGACCAGCATGACGCGTTCAACCCGCGCGCCGGGCCGGATTCGGCCTGCACGTTCGAGTTCGGCAAGCCCATGCAGGGCCGCCCAAAAGGTCTCAGTCACGTTCTCGACATCGACGCAGAACGGCGCGACGACCGACGCGAGCGCTTCGAAACCAGCCCGCAGTTCCGGTCGGGTTTCGGCGTCGGCAAACCGCAGATCGGTCGGGAGAGTGAACATCGCCTCGTAAAGCGCAGGACACCGCACTGCAAAACCGAGATAGGCCATGGCGACATTCTCGACGGCGTTTTGTGGCCCGGTCGATCCGTACGCCGCTTCCCGAAGCGCCACTGCGAGTTCCTGAAAGCCCTCGACTGCAACGGCCGCCACGATTGCATCCCGGTTCTCGAAATGCGAATAGAGGACCGGCTGGCTATATTCGATCTCGTCAGCAAGGCGGCGAACCGTGACGGCATCCCAGCCATCGCGCTCCGCGATCAGGCGCGCTGCCGCGACGATGCGGGACTCGCGCTCAGCCCGTTGCCTGCCTTTGCGCTCGGCGATACTCAATTTTTCCTCTCCCTGACCCCAATGGTCCACATGGCTTGCGATGATACGGAAGCTTGAAAATCTAGCAATGCTAGATTATATTCCGTCACTACACCTCGAAGCAAAGGACACCGCAATGCATTGGCTTTCGTTCGGACTGGCGCTGTTCCTCGCCCTCGCGATTATCGCGATCGGCACCCAATATCTTGTGAGGCCAATGACCGCGATACGCAGTTTCGGCCTGCCGCTTCCAGAAAACGGCGCCAATATCGCCTGGTGGCTTCGGCTCAAAGGCGTGCGCGACATTGCGTCGGGATTGGCGGTCCTGGCGTTCATGGTGTGGGGCACGCCTCTTTGGATCGGCGTCGTCCTGCTCGTGGAAGCGGTCATCCCCGTTGGCGACATGCTGATCATTCTTGCCGCGAAGGGTTCCACCAAAAGCGCCTTCGGCATGCATGGCGCGACGGCCGTGCTGATGGTCTTCACCGCGATTTCGACGATGATGAGAGGGCGTTGAGATGATCCATACTCTTTCGATCTGGGTCCTCGCCGCCGGCTTCTTTGGCGCGGGTCTCTTCAACGCGATCGGCACCCCCGCGACGCAAAGCGATTACGCCCGGTGGGGTTACCCGCGCTGGTGGGGTCGCTTGACCGGCGCACTGGAGATGTTGTCTGCCGTGCTGATTGCGCTTCCGGCAAGTCGCGTGATTGGCCTCGCGCTTGGGGCGCTAATCATTGCGGCTGCGGTTTTGACCGTTCTGCGTCACCGCGACTTCTCGCACCTTGTGCCGCTCGGTGTTTTTGTCGCCGTGATCGCGCTCGCAGGGATCTCGTCTTGAGAGAGGCGTCGATGTGCGCCGCGCGTTCACGGCATCCCGTGCAATCAACGCGCGAACGCCAGCGCGGTGTATTCAGCCGTTGCCGCCGTGAAAGAGCGTCAGCTTGTTCGACACCGAATTCACGCCCTGCACGGAACGCGCCACCTCTTCCGCCTGGCGGATCTGGTCGCCAGTGCGAACCGTGCCGCTCAGCGTCACCGCGCCGCTGCGCGCGCGCACGAAAACGCCGGAAACGTTGAATCCCTGCGCCCTCGACAAGGCGCGCCGCACGGCACGGGCAAGTGCGCGGTCCTCCTTCTTCGCGCTGGGCGCCGCCTGGGTCGCGCCCGTTGCCATCGATGCGTCCGTTGGCTCATTTGCCGACTGGGCATGGGCCATGCCAGCAGCGGTAAGTAGAAGAAACGCAGACAAGGCGCATCGCAGATTCGATTTCATGACCCACTCCTGACATTGCCGCGCAGGGATCCGCCGGCCGCGGTCCATATTGCACCACCATGCGAACACCCGCTCCGACGGCGCGCGAATCGCGCCGCCGCGCTACCCGGCCGCGGATGCCGCCGCCACGCCCAGAAAGGTCTGCACGATTCCTCGCTTGCGTTGACTGTGAAGGCAGGCTACCGAATCGATATTGCAGCCGCGCAGTTCCTCCACCGGGATGGCAACGGAACGAGCGCCCTCGGGAATCTCGCGCTCGAGCACGAATCCGATGCCGAGGCCTTGCCGCACGGCCTCCAGAACGGCCTCGCGACTACCGAGTTTCATCGCAGTGCTGAGCGATATCCCCGCACGCCGCAAGGCTTCGTCGACCAGCCGCTGGGTGTTGGAGCCCGCCTCCCGGCGAATCACGGCATACGCCGCGAGATCGCCGAGGGACACGCTTTTGGCCGCTGCGAGCGGATGACGCTCCGGCACGAGAACGCGCATGTCCTGCCGTGCGACGGGAATCGACGCCACACGAGCATCGCTCCTGGCATTGCCGATGACCACCGCGTCGACTCGATACGCGAGCAGATCGTCCCAGACCTCGCGCTGACTTCCGAACGAGACCGAGATTTCGATATCGGGATACTGCGCGCGAAAGGCGGCCACCACTTGAAGCACCACCTGCGGGCCATCGGCGGCGAGTTTGAGGCTGCCGTGCCGGAAACTCGTCGCCCGGCTCACCATGTCCTCGATCTGCTCTTCCGCCGCAAACATCTGCCGGGTCAGTTCAAAGAGCGGCTTCGCGGCGTCGGTTGGATGCACGCCTTCATTCGTGCGGATAAATAGCGCCTGCTTGCAATCCTCTTCTAGATTGCGGATCTGCGCCGTGATGGCCGGTTGTGTCAGGCCGAGAAGATTCGCCGCCTTCGAAAAACTGCCCTCGCGCACGACCGCGTCGAACGCCCTGAGCTGGAAATAGCGCATCGCCACCTCGAACCTCCCCCTATAAATACCGATGCGAAAATATAGCATCGGTATTAATTTGACTGCACAAGGGACGCGCTCTAAGCTCGGTGCCGTTGCGGGTTCTGACGATCCGCCCTTTTGACGCCTGGTGAGATTCGTAATGAGCAAAGAGATCGACTACCTCAATCCCGCCCTCCCGCGGGGCCTGCGGCGAGTGGCGATGCCCGTGGTCGACGCAACTCCGGCCACGCTGAATGGCTATGGCAAGCTGGTGGACGACCCGCACGCATGCCGGGTGGAAATCGTCCAGTGGCCCGCAGTAGGGTCAAGACCGATCGACCCGGGAACCGGCGACGAAGCGGGCACGACTGAAGGCACGTTCGTCAGCGAATGGCGCGGCGACATTCTCTACGGTCGAAACGAAGCGGTAGGCGGCAACTATGTTCTCGCCTACGCAACGGAGCCCGACGACGCACGCGAAGACAGCGCCGCCGCCCCGGAACGCATGTTGATATGGCATGCGAACTATCACCCCGACGGCGGGCAACTGTTCTTTCCGCTCGATCATCGCCCGTTCTACGTGCCGCTGGCACTGCCGGGCGACGACATTACGCCGGAGAAGTTCGTGTGCTTCCGCTTCGACGGACAGCAGGGTCTATATATCCACCCCAACATCTGGCATGAAGGCGTGTTCACGCTCGACGGCACTCAGCGATTCTTCGACAAACAAGGCGCTGTCCATGCACGCGTCTCGGTCGAATTCGCGACAGAGTTCGGCTGTCTGCTCGAGGCCGCCATCGCACGTGACTAGCGCGCGCCGCTCCCGCAGACGCACTGCGATGGATGAGGCTAGCGGACGTCGCTCGAGCGCGTCACGTCCTTTGCTTCCGTGTCGACGGCGTCGCTGTGCAGCAATGCATGCTGCCGTTCAGGCGTTTCGCTTTGCGCCATGCCTTCCTTGAATCCCTTCACCGCGACGCCCAGATCGCCTCCGATGTTGCGTAGCTTCTTCGTACCGAAAACCAGTGCCACGATCAGGAGAACGATCATCCAATGCCAAATGCTCAACGAACCCATAACTGAAAACCCTCTCTTTGCCGTCGCGCGCGTCGCGCGCGACGAATGACATGAACCTTGCGGTCCGACCCGGCGTATAGCCCGATGTTCCGCAGGGGTATTGGAACGCGCGGATGTGTCTCGCTCGTTTCCTGGAACCGCGGTTTTGTATGCGCATGTACGAACGCGTCCGGTGGATACACGCTTATACAAAGGGCGGCCGTGTTCGCAAATCTGCGCGTGCATGGCGCGAATCCCGGCCTCAGCACGGTCGGCGCATGACCGCCTTTCAAACGGTTCGAGAGAAGCGTTTAATATCGGCTGCAACGTCTCTTTGGAGCAGTCCCATGCTAAGGGTACTCGAACCGGGCGACTACTTCGGCACCACTTCCCTGCGATACGGGGATGACGGCATCTCGGTCGTGGAGACCAATTTCGCAACGGATCTGATCATCCCGCAGCACGAACATGTCAATGCGTTTTTCTGTTTCGTGCTGAACGGCTGCGGAACACGATCCTGGCCGGCACGCCGTGGCGAAGACGGGCCGATGTCACTGACGTTTTTCCCCGCAGGCGTGCCACATGCAAATAGTTGGTACGGGGCCGGCGGGAAGGCGCTCCATCTCGAGTTTTCGTCCTCGTGGACACAGCGGCTTGGAGCCCGGACTCGGGTCCTCGATCGTCCAGATGACTTTGCGAGTGGAGCACCGCTGTCGTTCATGCACCGCCTGGTCCGAGAATGCCGTGAGCAGGATTCTGCTACGTCGTTGGCAGTTGAAGGGCTGGTACTCGAACTCCTTGCCGCGTGCGAGCGGTCCGTCCCGCGTGCGGCGACGGTTGGCGGTTCACGCCGATGGCTCGCTCGCGTGGAAGCGTTGCTGCACGATCGCTTTCGCGAGGCGTTGACGCTGGATGAAATTGCTTCGGATAACCATGTTTGCGCCGATCACCTTGCGCGTGAATTCCGCAAGCACTTTGGCTGTACCGTCGGGGAGTACGTGCGCCAGCTTCGGCTCGATTTCGCATGCGCTCAATTGACCAGTGGACGCCATTCGCTCGCAGCGATTGCCGAGGCCGCCGGTTTCGCCGACCAAAGCCACTTTACGCGCGTCTTTCGGCGCAGGATGGGGCTGACACCAGGCGCGTACCGCGCGCAGTGCTTGAAGATCGCTCCTGTACCAAAGATTGACGTTCCGGTACAAGACCAGCAGAGCCGCGACGGCCTAGAGTGGCTCGCATGTTCGACACGAACTAACGTTCCTGGAGATCAATGTGAGCACCGATGCCTTTCCGTATCTGACCCGCCTTAACGTCCTCTACTCCTTCGGCGAAATCATCGACGTGCCCGCCCTCGTGGCCGCAAACCGCCACCCCTGGTACAACCAGACGCTATGCGAGGTGAACCAGTCGGTCGTCCGGCTGGGTGTCGTGCAGGGCGAATATCACTGGCACAAACATGACGCAGAAGACGAGTTCTTTTATGTCGTAAGCGGACACTTCCTGATCGATCTCGAAGACCGGGTCATCGATTTGAGCCCGGGACAAGCGTTTGTCGTGCGTAAAGGCCTGCTGCATCGACCGCGCGCGCCGGAGAAGACGGTGATCCTGATGGTCGAGGCGGCGGGAATCGTTCCCACGGGCGACACATTAACCCCGCTCGTCTGACAAATTTACAATACCGTAAGCTACCCGCCGCCACGGGCCATATCCCAGAAACCCAGGTACACCACCTAGATAAATCTGATTGACGATTTCGATGTCGTCTGACAACAATATCCATAGTGATCGAGTCAGCCGCTCCTGTTCGATCTCGTCGCTGTAACCGTGCCTCTTCCGTTCGCATTAGCGTCGCCACGCGGCCCAATCGCCGCCGAAGTCCGGCCGTCACCCCTGCAGCAAAACAATTCCACGAGACAACATAGGAGAACGAATCAAATGGCAACCCATGACCAGGACGATCCCCTACCCACCGAAGCCCGCAACCATGCGCCCGCCTCGCCCAAACGGCGCGCGTTCATGGCCTTTGCCGGCGCATCCGCAGGCGCAAGCCTCCTCGCCGCCAGCCGCGCAGCGGCAGCAGCCGACTCCATGTTTCCCACGCCTGCCACATTCGGAGGAAAGATTCCGCAGCCGCCCGGGCACGCCGCGGGCGATCCGATCTGGGGCCCGGAGGGCCAGGCCACGGCGATCATCAGGAGGCTTGCCCACGTCGATCGCTCGCTGTTTTCCCGCGCCGATTTTCACGTAACGAGCTACGGTGCACGCATACTCCCCGCCTCCGCGCTGATTACGTCGACCGCCTGGCCGGGCGGCAAGATTCCATGGGTGACGGGCGGCACCGAACAGACCGCGCATCCGACCAGCGACCTGCAAAGCCCGGGCTCGGGCGTGATGGTGCCGTGCGACTACACGGGCACGCAATATGACTCGTGCACCGCGATCAATACGGCGATTGTCGACGCGAGCCGTGCCGGTGGCGGCCGCGTGGTGGTGCCGGCCGGCAACTGGTACTGCGGCGGTCCGATCGTGCTGCTGAGCCATGTGAACCTCCACCTGGAATCAGGCTGCACGATCTATTTCAGCCCGAATCCCGCCGACTATGCGAAAAACGGCCCGTACAAGACGGCGAACGGCAATCTGTACCACACGCGCTGGCAGGCGAACGACTGCCTGAATTTCGGCTCGCCGATTTATGCATTCCGCCAGACCAACATTGCCGTGACCGCCGATGACAATACCTGCGTGCTGAACGGTCAGGCGATGACGCCGATGCAACTGAGCACCCAGGCGCCCACCTCGTGCTGGTGGACCTACAAGGGAAGCAGCAACACCTATGGCTGCGCGGGTTCTTCAACGCCGTCACAAGCCTATGTGAATCCGAACAACGTCGCGCTAACGAGCCTCCCCGCTGGCCAGATCCAGAACCCGCAGGCGAACGTCTCCTTCACGAATCAGTACGGCGTCACGACTTCGCTGATGACCCTGCTCACGGGCGCGGGCTGGAACCAGGACCAGAACTATCTGCCCGCACTCTCCGAGCTGCGCGTGCCGTTCGAGAACCGCATTTTCGGCAACGGTCACTTTCTGCGTCCGTGCATGATCGAGTTCATCGGCTGCACCAACGTGTATCTGCAGAACTACCACACGCAGAACACGCCGTTCTGGCAGCACCATCCGACCGATTGCACGAACGTGGTGATCGACGGCGTGTTTGCCGACAGCATCGGACCGAACAACGACGGTTTCGATCCGGACGCGTGCAATCACGTGCTGGTGCAAAACGTTCAGTTCAACACCGGCGACGACTGCATCGCGATCAAGTCCGGCAAGTATCTCGACACCGAGTACGGTCCGATGCAGAACATCGTCGTGCAGAACTGCACGATGCAAAGCGGCCACGGCGGTCTGACGATCGGCAGCGAAATGAGCGCGGGCGTGCGCAACGTCTACGCCCGCAACCTGACGATGCAAAACGAGAACTGGGCGAGCAATCCGCTCAATATCGCGCTGCGGTTCAAGAGCAACATGAATCGCGGCGGGTTCATCAACAACGTCTGGATCAACGGCGTGACGCTCGCCAACGGCGTGAACCTCGCGGGGAAATACGGCGGCGGCTCGCTGGGCGCGGCGATCAGCAAGATCACGGGCACGGGCACGACCGGTCTCGCAACGAACCCGTCGACGGGCCAGGGCGGCCTGATCACGTTCGACTGCGATTACAGCCCGTCCGGCGACGCGGTGCGCTGGAGTCCGTCGGTAATCAGCAACATCAACATCACCAACGTGAACGCGAGCAACGTGTCGGGCGCGGTGTCCTACTCGATGCCTTCGGGCTTCGTCGCCGGGTCGAACTCGTGCTTCCAGGCGATCGTCATGCAGGGCCCCGAGGCGGTCGATTACAACGGTCCGCTGCCGGTGCCGACCGTGAGTCCGATCAGCGGCGTCACGATCTCGCACTGCAACCTCGGCAACCCGGTGTGCACGGGCGCGGTGCCGACAACACCTTCGACATCGGCGACGGCCGCGCCCGGGCCGCTTTTCGCGAGCAACGTGAGCGGCATTACGCTGACCAATGTGGTGATCGCGGGCACCACGTACAACACGTCGCTGACCGCACCGGCGACCTGATGCCGACGCACATGGACGCGGGCAACCGCGTGCGTGTGCGCGGCGATCGGTTCGTCAGCGTGGTTCCTTGTCTGCCGGAGGCTGCCGGCGCTTCGGCGCCGGCTCATCTCCGGACTGCACCGGCTCGCGCGTACAAGCGTCCGGCGGCATGACAAAGGGAATGTCGTCGCGGCAACATGCATACACCGGAAACCCGTACGCGTTCGTCCCGACGATGGTCGTGGGTCCGTGCAGCGGGCACACCGCCTTCATGGTGCCTCCCGAAACTCATTGCTCGATGGCTTGTAGCATACCCCTCGCGGGGCATGGCTCAGGCTTTCTTCACGTAGGCATTGCACCAGCCTTTGGCGTCGACGATCTTGCCGCCATAGGTCGCGCACGGGCCATTCGGCGCGCCCGGCTTGCCCTGAAACAGCTGGCAGTTCGCGCAGGTCTGCCCCGCCTGGAAGCGCGGGAACTTGGTCTTGTCGACTTTGCTCGCGTCGGTTTTGTAGCCGAGCGCCATGGCGGTCGGGTCGCTCTCGGAGAGCACCGGCGCGTCGGCGCGCGATTCGCTGGAAAGCGCCGCCGTGGAAGCCACGGAGGCGGCGAGGATCATGAAGCGACGACGGGAAAGCGGCATGGTGGGGCTCCTGAGCATGGAACGTACCCGGCTCTCGTGGTTGCTGATCAGGCGGCCGGTTCGTTCGTGTTTTTTCCGTGTGCTATTTATTTATATCACTTCGTGATGCGTTGTAAAGAACGGAAACATTGCAGCACTTCGCATGGCGCCTTTAATTATTTCGTTATACCAGGCAATTTTCATGGCGATCGCAAACGCGACGCCACAACGGCGCCGCATCGGTTTCACCACGCCGCGCAGACCTTGCCGAAATGCGCCCCGGCCTGCTGATGACGGAACGCATCGGCCAGCTCGTCCAGCCCGAACGTACGGTCGAGCACGGGGCGAATGCCAGCCTGGTCGAGCGCCGCGACGTAGTCTTGCTGCTGGCGCCGGGTGCCCACGATCAAGCCCTGCAGGCGCGCCTGCTTCGCCATCAGTACGGAGGTCGGCACGGTGCCTTCGCGTCCGGTCAACACGCCGATCAGCGCGATGTGGCCGCCCACGCGCACCGCGTCGATCGACTGGGCGAGCGTGCCCGGGCCGCCGACTTCGATCACGTGATCCACGCCCTTGCCGCCCGTCATGTCGCGCACGAGCGCGCCCCACTTTTCGTGTTGCCGGTAGTTGACCACCTGGTCCGCGCCCAGCGCCTTCGCACGCGCCAGCTTCTCGTCCGACGATGACGTGACGATGACCGAAGCGCCCATTATCCGCGCGATCTGCAACGCCGCGATCGACACGCCGCCGGTGCCGAGCGTCAGCACGGTGTCGCCGGCCTTGAGGCCACCCTCGGCCACCAGCGCACGCCATGCGGTGAGCCCCGCCGTCGTGATCGTCGCCGCCTCGGCATAGGTCCAGCCGCGCGGCGCGAGCGTGAAGGCGCTCGCGGGCCGCACGGCGTGCAAGGTCGCGAAGCCGTCCACGCCGTCGCCGGGGGTCTGCGCGAAGTTGCCCACGGCCTGCCACGGCAGACCGTCTGCCCATTGCGGGAAGAAGCACGACACCACGTGGTCGCCGCGCTTGAATTCCGTCACGCCCGCGCCGACCGCCGACACCACGCCCGCGCCATCGGACATCAGCACGCGTCCATCCGCCGTGGGGATCGCGCCGTTGGCCACCAGCAGGTCGTGAAAATTGAGCGACGTGGCGTGAAGCTCCACGCGGATCTCGCCGGCGCCCGGCGCGCCGGGCTCGGCGATATCGCGCAGCTCGATGCGGTCGAGCCCGCCCGGCGCACGCACCACGGCGGCCTTCATTGCCGTGCTCCCTTCGCCTTGCGCGCAGCGTCGATCAGGCCGTCGAGCCAGTCCTGGTGCCCGTTGATCATCGGATTCGGGTGCGTTTTCGCCAGCGTCACAGCCGGTTTGCCCTTCTGCGATTCCTGCGTGAGCACGCGCACGCGGCCGCCGGAAAGGTCTTCGATCAGCCACGCGTGAATCACGTCCAGACGCGTTTCTGCGTCGCCCTCGGCCCAGCCGTGCCACGCCACACGTGCGGGCTGGCCCGCGGTCGGCGGCTCGTGCTCGGTCACTTTGGCCTGTACCGGAAAGCCGAAGGTCTTGAAGTGAAAACGCGCGCCCGCGCTCAGTTCGGGGCCCAGGCCGTCGTGGAAGCCGACATCCGCGGAATTGCTGTAATAGCTCGGCCACACGGTCGCGTTGTTCAGCAGCGGCCAGACGTCGGCGGTGGAGAGGCCCGCCACGATCACTTCGTTGGAACAGAAGTTATCGGTCGTGCCGGGCAAGTAGTCTTCGGGCCAGAAAATCTCGTTCATGTTCGTTACCTTTCGATGCTGTCGGTTAGGTGCGGTGGACACGAGAAATCATGCGGGCTATGCTGAAATAAATCCAATCGCGGATCATTATCCCCGCCATAAACCGTATTGATATCAGAATGCTCGATCTGAACCTCTTGCGGGCGCTCGACGCCCTGCTCGACGAACGCAACGTCACGCGCGCCGCGCAGCGTCTGTCGCTCACGCAGCCGGCCGTGAGCGCGATGCTGACGCGTCTGCGTGAGAGTTTCGGCGATCCGCTGTTCGTGCGCTCGCAACGTGGCATCGTGCCCACCGAGCGCGCGCTGCAACTGGCCGCGCCGCTCAAGCAGGTGCTCAGCGAGATCGAGCGGATGCTGCAGCCGCAGGCCTTCGCGCCGGCCGAGGCCGAGATGACGCTCACCCTCGCTTCGACCGACTACGCGCTGCGCGCAGTCGTCGTGCCGTATCTCGCGCGGCTGCGGGAAACGGCGCCCGGCGTGCGCGCCGTGATCGTGCCGGTGCAGCACGAGCGCCTGCAGGCGCAACTGGAAAGCGGCGACGTGGATCTGGCCCTGATCACCCCGGAGACCACGCCCGCCGACCTGCATGCGCGCCGCCTGTTCGACGAACGCTACGTGTGCGTGATGCGCGCGGACCATCCCGCCGCCGCGCGGCGGCTCACGCTGGAGCGCTTTTGCGCGCTCGATCACGCGCTGGTGTCGTATGCGGGCGGGAGCCTGAGCGGCGTCACGGACGAGGCGCTCGCGCGCGTGGGGCGCGCACGGCGCGTGACGGTGTCGGTGAACAGCTTTCTCGTGCTGCCCGATATCTTGCTGACAAGCGATCTCATTGCGGTCGTGCCGTCACGGCTCGTGAAGGACGCGCAGGGGCTCGCCGTGGTCGAGCCGCCGCTCGCGATACCGGGGTTCACCAAGACGCTCGCGTGGCACGAGCGCACGCATCGCTCGCCAGGGCATCAGTGGGCTCGGGCGTTGTTGTTCGAGACGTGTGAGGGATTGGCGGGCGAGGCGCCGGGGTGACGTGTCACGTATCGGCAGTTCGCAGTGAACGGCAACGCGCAAAAGGCCATCAGCAGGACGGGCTGCCGTTGGCCGTGCAGAACGCCGCGGGCGCACCCGCGATGAGAGGAAGCGGCGTGACGGGCCGCGGCGGTGGCGGCGCAATCCTCACGGCGCCGCACCACGAGGTATGGCTGTGCCCCGCGCTGGGCACGCAGGGCGCAACGGTCGCGCGCAACTCCTCGGCCACTTCCTCGCTCAGTTCGTTGCGCTCGCGCGCTTCGAGCGCGGGCCGCAGCTGGTCGTCCAGCCAGGACGCAAACGCGACGACACAGCCCGCCGCGACGGCCAGCAGCATGACCCGCGCCTTGTGCTCGCGCAGCTTGATGAGCAGGCGCACGGCAGCCGGTCGGCCTGCGATGGGCGCCTCGCGCCCGGCGGCGGCCCGCACTGCCGCTCCTTCGATGATTCTCGTTGCCACTTTGTATTCGTTTTGCTCTTGTGATTGCGCCTGGCGCCCGTATCGAGGCATACGGGTTAACGGCAGGTCGGAGCAATCCGAAAGGGGCGCAACGAAAATATTTGAAAGCCTCAGCGGGCCTCGCGCGAACGCTCCGCAAACGCAAACACGGTTTCGCGGAACCGCGCCACCGCCGGATTGCGCACGGCGGGCTTCGTCACGAGATGCAGCGGCGCACGAAATGCCTCGTCCCCAGCCACGCGGCAGTAGCGCACGCTCTCCTGCTGGTAGCGCCGCATGGAAGCCGGCACGAGCGTCACGCCGCCGCCCGCGGCCACGAGATTGATCGCGGTGACCATGCGCGGCACCTCGTCGACCACGCGCAACTGCACGCCCTGGGCTTCGCAGGCGCGCACGAAATCGGCGTACATGCCTGGGGCGCCAGGCCGCCGCACGAAGATGAACGGCTCGCCCGCCAGGCGCTTGAGCGACACCGCCCGCGTCCCCGCCAGCCGGTGGCCCACCGGCAGCACGAGCAGCATGTGCTCCTGGGCGATGCGCTCGAAGCGCAGTTCAGCGGGCGTCTCGATCGGCTTGCGCAGGATCGCCACATCGACGTGCCCGTTCATCATCATCTCGATGATCTCGGCCGCGTTGATCTCGCTGAGCTCGATGGCGATGTCGGGATGCGCGTCGCGATACGCGCGGATCACGGCTGGCGCGAGCGGATGAAACGCGGCCGAACTCGTGAGCGCCACATGCAGCTTGCCCACCTGCCCGAGCGCCACCCGCCGCGCGTGCGTGACGCCCTGCTCCAGCGTGCGCAGAAGGTTGCGCGCGCAAGCAGCGAACGCCTCGCCCGGCGCGGTCAGTTCCACGCCGCGCGGCTGCCGCGTGAACAGCGCAAAGCCCAGTTCCTGCTCGAGTTCCTGGATCTGCTGCGAGAGCGGCGGTTGCTGCATATGCAGGCGCGCGGCCGCGCGCGTGAACTGGCGCTCTTCGCAAACCGCGAGGAAATAGCGCAGGTGACGTAGCTCCATCGGGACGCTCCGGTATAGGTCTTGGATATGGCAACCCCATCCGATATGTATTTTACATTTGCCGCACAACTCCCTAGTCTGTGAGGAAAATACCAACGACGACCTCCGGAGACATATGCAATCCATTCTCGAAGCAGGCCCGGCGGCGCTCGACGCGCCCCGCCTCACCACCTCGCAGGTGCGCCGCGCCGTGCTCGCCTCGGTCATCGGCAACGGGCTCGAATGGTTCGATTTCCTCATCTACGGCTACTTCGCGAAGACCATCGCGCACGTGTTTTTCCCCGTGCAGAGCAGCTTTCTGTCGATCACGCTCACGCTCGCCACGTTCGCGATCGGCTTCGTCGTGCGGCCGCTCGGCGGCGTGGTGATCGGCGCGTTCGCCGACCGCTACGGGCGGCGCAGGACCTTGTCAGCGCTGATCGTGCTGATGGCGGCGAGCACCCTGCTCATGGGCGTCACGCCAGGCTATGCGTCGATCGGCATCGCCGCGCCGCTCATCGTGCTGCTCGCGCGCATCCTGCAAGGGCTTTCGGTGGGCGGCGAGTTCGCCACCGCCGCCTCGATGCTCACCGAGTACGCGCCGCCCGGGCGCAAGATGTTCTATGGCAGCTTCCAGATGACGTCCCAGGCCGTCGCGCTGCTGCTTTCTTCGGCGTGCAGTTTCCTGCTCACCACGCGGCTGTCGCCGGCGGCGCTCGTCGAATGGGGCTGGCGCGTGCCCTTCCTGCTCGGCGCGCTGGTCGGCCCGGTGGGCTTCTATATCCGCCACAAGGTCGCCGAATCGCCGGAATTCGTGCAGTTGCGCGAGCGCCTCGGCCATGCGCCGCGCCAGTCCTTGCGCACGTTCCTGCGCGAGCGCGGCGACGCGGCGCTGTGCGCGGTCGGCGTGATCGCCGTGGGCGCCGCGACCAACTATCTCTGGCATTCGTATATGCCGCTCTATGTCGAGCGCCAGCTGCATCTGCCGCTCAAGAGCGCGCTGCTCGGCACGGCGGCGTCAGGGCTCATCGGCATCGTCGGCTATCCACTCGCGGGCAAGCTCGCCGACCGCTTCGGCGCTTACCGGCTCTTCCTGCCCGTGACGCTCGTGTGGATCTGTGCCGCCTGGCCGCTCTTCGCGTGGGTCCTCGCCGCGCCCACGCCGGAGCGCGTGTTCGCCGCGCAGATGGTCGCCACCGTCGTGCTGAGCCTGATGTCGGGCGCGCACCCCGGCATGCTCACGCAGCTTTTCCCCACGTCCACGCGCTCCACGGGCGTCGCGCTCTCGTACAACATCGCCGTCACGCTGTTCGGCGGCATGGCGCCGCTCACGGTCTCGACGCTGATCGGCGTGACCGGTTCGCGTATCGTGCCGGCGTGGTACCTCATCGTCACGGGCATCGTGTCGCTCGTGCTGGTTTTTGCGAGCGTGTCGGGCCGGCGTCTGTTTCGCGAGCCCAATGCGTGGCCGGCCGAGTCGGAGCTGGAATGAGCGAGCCGTCCATCGTGAGCGACGTGAGCCACGCGAGCGACCAACGCCCGCGCAACGAGTACCCGGTGCGCGCGATCGGCGACGTCATGCTGCGCGTCGCCACGGCGCAAGGCAGCGGCAGCGTGCCGATGTTCGTGGGCGGCTGCACCGCGAACGAGCGCGCCACGCGTGCCCTCGTGGTGCTGCACGGCCGCCTGCGCGACGCCGACGCCTACCTGCGCTCGACGCTGCGCGCCCGCGCCGCCTCCTCCGCGCATGACGACGACACGCTCGTCGTGGTGCCGCAGTTCCTCGCCAGCGCCGATGTCGAGCATCACCGCGCGCCTGTGGACCTGCTGCACTGGGAATGGACCGCCTGGATGGGCGGAGCCGATGCGCGCGGTCCCGCGCCCTTGAGTTCTTTCGACGCGCTCGACGCCCTCGTCGCGCAGCTTGCCGATCGCTCCCGTTATCCGGCGCTGCGCGAGATCGTGATCGCGGGGCATTCGGGCGGCGCCCAGGTCGCGCATCGTTACGCGATCCTGAGCGCCGCGCCCGAACGATGCGCCCAACGCGGCGTGACCCTGCGCTTCGTGATCGCGAATCCCTCTTCCTGGGTGTATTTCGATTCGTTGCGCCCGCAACCGGATGGCGGTTTCGCCCCTGCGGATCGCACCGCATGCCCCGAGGTCGACGACTGGAAGTACGGCATGCGCAAGCTCCCGCGCTATGCTGCGGCCATGCACGATGCCGCCATGCTCGAGCGCCGCTACATCGGGCGGGACGTGCTCTATCTGGCAGGCGAACGCGATTGCGACCCCGCGCACGCGGCGCTCGACCGCTCGTGCGCGGCCGGCGCGCAGGGACCGCACCGCCTCGCGCGGGCCCGCGCCTACTACGCCTACCTCGCCGCCCGGCATCCACAGTTGCGCCACGCGTGGTTCGAGGTGCCGGGTGCGGGCCACAACGCCGAGGCCATGTTCCTCTCCGAGCCCGGCATACGCGCCCTGTTCGGCGCGCACGCCACGATCGACGCGGCACGCGCGGCAAGCACGGCGCAAAGCGCAGGCGGCGCGGACGATTGAAGCGGGCGGCCGTCGTATCATAGCGGCTCGATTCCCGCCGGCTGCGCGCACTCGCCCGGCCGCCCAACGACCGCCATGAGACGCCTTCCCCCGCTCAACGCCCTGCAGATTTTCGAAACGGTCGCCCGCTACGGCAGCTTTACGCGCGCGGCCGAGCACCTTTGCCTCACACAAGGTGCCGTCAGCCGGCAAATCCTCGCGCTCGAGCAGTACTACGGCCTGCCGCTCTTTCGCCGCTCGTCCAAGGGGCTCACGCTCACCGCCGAGGGCGAGCAACTGCTGCCCGCCGTGCGCGACGGCTTCGGGCGCATCGAGGAAGCCTCGCAGCGTCTCACGCGCCAGCGCACCGAGCTTGCGCTCAAGGTCCCGACCTGCGTGATGCGCTGGATGCTGCCGCGCATCATGCGCTTCCAGAACGAGCACCCCGACCTGCAGATCCAGATCACGACCACGTGGGGACACGAAGTCGACTTCCAGGCGGAGCCTTTCGACGCGGCAATCATCTACGGCTCGTCGCCCGGCGCCGACGTGCACGCGGTGCCGCTCTTCGACGAATACCTCACGCCCGTCTGCACGCCCGAAGTGCTCTCGCGCCGGGCGCTCGTCACGCCCGACGACCTCGCCCATCAGACCCTGCTGCACCCCACGCGCGACCACGCCGACTGGCGCCTGTGGCTCGCGCGCGCGGGCGCGAAACAGGTCGATGCCGATCTCGGTCCCACGTTCGAATCGCTCGATCTCGCGGCCACTGCGGCCATGCAGGGCTTTGGCATCGCCATTACCGACCGCACGCTCGTACGCGAGGATGTCGAGACACGGCGCCTCGTCATGCCCTTCGACCTCGCCGTGCCCACGGGCTCGCGCTACTATTTCGTGTATCCCGAGTGCGTGGCCCAGCAGCAGAAGGTGCAGCTGTTCAGCGACTGGATCGGCCAGGACCGCTCGACGCCGTAGCGCGCCATGAGGGCAGCGCATGGCGGCCATGAGAATTAATCGATTGCACGCGGGCCGCTCTTTCGGCGTAATGGGGCGCTTCGCGCAAGGCCCGATCTTCCGGCAACCTCGCATTTGTCACACCATGCGGCCGCGCGCCGCCCGAAGGGAGACCGACCATGCAGAGCGCCGCGCAGGCCCGCTCGAAGCTGCCCGATGTAGGCACGACGATTTTCACGGTAATCGGCCAGCTCGCCGCCGAGCATCAGGCGCTGAACCTCTCGCAAGGCGCGCCGAATTTCGACCCGAGCGCGAAACTCGTGGATGACGTGGCCGCCGCCATGCGCGCGGGCCACAACCAGTACGCGCCCATGGCGGGCCTGGCCGACCTGCGCGAAGCGCTCGCCGCGAAGTTCGAGACGCTCCATGGCGCGCGCTATGACCCGTCGAGCGAAGTGACCGTGCTCGCGAGCGCGAGCGAAGGCCTGTACTCGACGATCAGCGCGCTCGTGCATCCCGGCGACGAAGTGATCTATTTCGAGCCCGCGTTCGACAGCTATGCGCCCATCGTGCGCCTGCAGGGCGCGCAGCCCGTGGCGATCAAGCTCGCACAGCCGCATTTTCGGGTGGACTGGGACGCGGTGAGCGCGGCCATCACGCCGCGCACGCGCATGATCATCGTGAACACGCCGCACAATCCCACGGCTACGATATTCGGCGAGGACGACATCGCGCGGCTCGCGTCACTCACGCGTAACACCGACATCGTGATTCTCTCCGACGAAGTGTACGAGCACGTGGTGTTCGACGGCGCGCCGCACCGGAGCATGGCGCGCTATCGCGAGCTTGCCGAGCGCAGCGTGATCGTCTCGTCGTTCGGCAAGTCGTATCACGTCACGGGCTGGCGCGTGGGCTATTGCCTCGCCCCCGCCGCGCTGATGGACGAGATCCGCAAGGTCCACCAGTTCATGGTCTTTTCCGCCGACACGCCCATGCAGTACGCGTTCGCGCAGGCGCTTGCCGAGCCGCAGAGCTATCTGGGACTCGCGGCCTTCTATCAGCACAAGCGCGACCTGCTCGCACGCGCGCTGGAAGCTTCGCGCTTCGAACTGCTGCCAAGCGAAGGCAGCTTCTTCATGCTCGCGCGCTTCCGGTCTTTCTCCGACGAGCGCGACAGCGACTTCGTGCTGCGGCTCATCCGCGACGCCCGCGTGGCGACGATTCCGCTCTCGGCGTTCTACACCGACGGCACCGACGAAGGCATCATCCGCCTGAGCTTTGCCAAGGATGACGAAACATTGCTCGAAGGCGCGCGCCGCCTTTGCGCGATCTAGCGCACCGGATTCGAAACACAACGAAACTGCCAGGAACTGGCAGGCAAGGAGATCATCATGAAGCGACTCAACGCGCTCCTCGCGCTGGCATGCGTGTACGGCGTACTCGGCCCGGCACCGGCATTCGCCGATGCGAACCTGCTGCGCTTCGGCGTCGAGGCGCAGTATCCGCCGTTCGAAACCAAAGCCTCGGACGGCACGCTGCAAGGCTTCGATATCGACATCGGCAATGCCGTGTGCGCGAAGGCGGGCATGACCTGCAAATGGGTCGAAACGTCGTTCGACGGCCTGATTCCCGCGCTTCAGGGCCGCAAGTTCGACGCCATCAACTCGGCGATGAACGCCACCGAAAAGCGCCGTGAGGCCATCGATTTCACCACGGTAATCTATCGCGTGCCGAGCCGCCTGATCGCACGCAGTGACAGCGGGCTCGTGGCGACCGCCGCGTCGCTCAAGGGCAAACGTGTCGGCGTGCTGCAGTCGTCGATTCAGGAAACCTATGCCAAGGTGCACTGGGAGCCGGCCGGCGTGACCGTGGTGCCCTACCAGGACCAGAACCAGATTTACGCGGACCTCGGCGCGGGGCGTCTCGATGCGACGCTCGTGCTCGCGCCCGCGGGCCAGAAGGGCTTTCTTTCGCAGCCCGACGGCAAGGGTTTCGCGTTCGTGGGCGACGCCGTGCGCGACGACAAGATTCTGGGCAGCGGCGTGGCGTTCGGCATCCGCAAGGGCGATACGGCCTTGCGCGAGCGCCTGAACGCGGCCATCGCGAAGATCGAGTCTGACGGCACGGTCACGTCGCTCGCGCACAAATACTTCGGCGACATCGACGTTTCGCCCAAGTAATACGCCGCGCGCGAGGGCGGGGGCATGGCATGCGCAAACTCAGCGCCGCCCCTCGCGCGAATTGCGGTTCACGTGGGCGTCGTTCTTCGTGCGCTCCTCGTGCGCATCGGCTCCCCAGCGGTCCGTGTCCTCCTGTCCGTTTTCGATGTCGCTATGCCCCTGGCGGCCCACCGAGCGCGGCTCATGCGGGTGACGCCGCGCGAGCGGCTCGCTGCTTTCGTGCTGCGGACGCTTGACGTTCGCGCCGTCGTCGTCCGGGGTCTCGTGATGCTTCATGGTTCCCTCCTTGTCAGCGCAATGCGCACCCGCGCATTCGCCTGCCGCTTGCCAGTCAGCGCATCGGGCGTGCCCAGGCCACTTGACATCGACGTTGACGATTCGGAGTTCGAAGCCCCGGAAGGCTTTCCTGGGGCAACGCGCACGCCTAACCTGCGGCTGCCGCCGGGCGCTCCACGCGCGAGCGCGACGAAGCGTGCAACCCGAGGTTCGCCACCAGCGCGACCAGCGCCGAGCCGATCACGTACCACGCGGGCGCGGCCGGCGACCCGCTCATGCGCACGAAAGCCGCGCAGAGCAACGGCGCAAACCCGCTGAACACGACCACCGAAACGTTGTAGGCGAGCGCGATGCCGCTAAAGCGCACCTGCACCGGAAAGAGATCGGCAAGCACCGCGGCCCACGTGCCGCTGGCGAGCGAGAACACCAGCGCGGCGAGCACGAACAGCACGACCACGTTCACGCTGTGCGCCGCGAGCGCCGCATAGAACGGCCAGGCAAGTGCGGCGAGCAGCACGCACGACACACGCAGCAAGTATCGGCGCGGCACGAAGTCGCCCGCCCAGGCCGCCGCGAGCAGCCCCACCGAACTCACGAGCAGATACGCGTTCTGGGCGAGCGCCGCCTCGCGCGGCGCGTATTTCAGCGTCTCGATCAGATACGCGGGCATGTGACCGTAGAGCACGCCGTTGAAGCCCGCCATCACAGCAATCGAAAGCGCGCCGCCCACCACCGCGCCGCGATGGTGGCGCAGCGTTTCGCGAAACGGCTGCTTCACCACGGCGCCCTGCATTTGCCGGAATTCGGGCGACTCGTCGAGATTGCGGCGCAGCAGATACGAAACGATCCCGCACAGGCCGCCCACGAGGAACGCAATGCGCCAGCCGTAGCTCGCGGCGTCGGCGGGGGTCAGCGCGGACTGCACGACGAGATTGACGATCGTCGCGAGCATCACGCCCGTATTGATCGCGCAGACGATCACGCCGGCGGCGAGGCCCGCGCGGCGCGGCGCGGCTTCCACCGCGTAGGTGATCGCGCCTGGCATTTCGCCGCCCACGCAAAAACCTTGCAGCACGCGCAGGCCGATCAGCGCGACGGGCGCGGCGACGCCCCAGCGCGCGTAATTGGGCAACAGGCCAATGCAGATCGTCGCGAGCGTCACGACGACGATCGACCCAACGAACACGGGCCGCCGCCCGATGCGGTCGCCCAGGCTGCTGAGCACGATGCCGCCGAGCGGCCGGATGATATAGCCGATGGCGAGCACCGAAAACGTGAGCAGCATGCTCACGAGCGGATCGCTCGCCGGGAAGAATTGCGCGGCGATCGAATGCGCGAAGAAGCCGTAGATCACAAAATCATAGAACTCCAGCGAGCCGCCCAGACTCGCAATGAGGATCATCTTCCATTGGGCCCGGGTCAGGCCGGGCGCCGCAGTGTGCGACGCTGGCAGGGTGGGTGTCGTCTCCATATGCTCTCCTTGTTGATGGACTTGGCGGCGCTTGAGGTTGCAGCTATCGGATCTTCCTCCTGCGCCTCTTCTTCAAAAGCATCGGCCCGGGCAGCCGCGCTGGATTGCGGACCGCCCGGGCGCTGGGTCAAGCGGCCTCGCGCCGCTGCAACGCACGCGCAACGCCTGCGCGTTCGAGCAGCGCTTCGAGTTCGCCCGCATCGTGCGCCACGCCGCCGACGTAGCGGTCGGGCCGCAGCAGCACGGCGCGCGCGCCGGCGTCCGCGAGCCAGGCGCGCAGCGGCTGGCGTGTGGCCGGCACGATCGCTACGCGCTCGCGTTGTGCTGCGTTCGTCAGCGCGTCCTGCGCGTGTTGCGCGAGCGTTTCGTCGACGATCAGCGCGAAGCGATAGCCCACGGCGTCATCGAGGCGCGAGCCGTCTTCGAACACGGGTTGCGGCCCGATATCGCCGCCCGCCGCACCGGTGTGCCAGCCCGGGCCCAGACGCGGCTGGGGCGTGCGAAACTCGCGAATCGCCGCCGTCATCTCGCGGTCGCGCGCGGCAACGGCGTCGCTGTCGGTGGCCTGGATCACGCCGCCTAGCTGCACCGCCGTTTCGATGAACGTGCGCACATGCGGCTCGCGCTCGCTCTCGTAGGTGTCGAGCAGCGTGTCGGGCAGCGCGCCGTCGATCACGTCGGCGAGCTTCCACGCGAGGTTCGAGGCGTCGCGTATGCCCGCGGCCATGCCCTGCCCCATGAACGGCGGCGTCTGGTGCGCGGCGTCGCCCGCGATCAGCAGCCTGCCGCGCCGCCAGCCCTGCGCGATCACCGAATGGAACGTGTAGATCGCCGAGCGTTCGAGTTGCGCGTGCTCGGGCGTGATCCATCGTGCGAGCCGCTCCCAGATCCATTCCGCCGTGCCGATGCGGCGCTCGTCGTCGCCCGGCATCACCATGATTTCCCAGCGGCGGCGGTTGTGAGGGCCGCGCGTGTAAGTGATCGGCCGCGCGGGGTCGCAGTACTGGATCGAGTAGTCGCCGAGATCGGCGCGCTCGCCTTCCAGCAGCACGTCCACCACGACCCAGCGCTCGTGCGATTTCAGATCGGCCAGCTCGGTGCCGATGAAGCGGCGCACGGTCGAGCGCGCGCCGTCGCAACCCACCACGTAGCGCGCCGTGGTGTGGGCGAGGCGTCCCTGCGCCGTGTCCTCGAAGCGAATGCGCACGTGGTTGTCGCGTTCGTCGAGCGCGAACACCTCGTGACGCAAGTGCACGTCGGCCCCGCCGCGCGCGATCAGTTGCGCGCGCAACGCCCGCTCGAGATCCGGCTGATGAAACTTGTAGCTCGCGCACCAGCCTTGCGGGCCGATGCCGCCGGGCCGGGTCCAGTCGATCATCAGCTCGCCGCGCGCGTTCACGAACTTCATGCCGGGGCCGACGAAGAGATTGGGCAGCAGCGTCTGCGCGATCCCGGCAGCCTGGAACACGCGCATGCATTCGCCGTCGAAGTGCACGGCGCGCGGCAGCTGGAACACGTCCTTGTCGCGCTCGAATACCACGACTTTCAGGCCGCGCAGCGTGAGCAGATTGGCGAGCGTCGCGCCCGTCGGCCCGAAGCCGATGATCGCGACGTCATACTCGGGATCCGGATTTGATCTGCAATCCGAATTGTTTACGACATCCTTCATCCCATTCACCTGATCCATGGCTAACTGCGTGGATGACTGCGCCGCCCACAGCGTGCGGGCGGCGTCCTGCGGCTTACGCTTCGTCCGCGACGGGATTCCTGAGCGTGCCGATGCGATCCACCTCGACTTCCACCACGTCGCCATGCTTCATGAACAGCGGCGGATTGCGCTTCGCGCCCACGCCGCCAGGCGTGCCGGTCACGATCACGTCGCCGGGGAAAAGCGGCGTGAAGGTGGAGAGATACGCGATCTGCTTCGCGATGCCGTGAATCAGCATTTCCGTGGTCGCGTGCTGCACTTCCTGGCCGTTCAGACGCGTGACGAGCGTCATCAGCGCGTTCGGCTCGATCTCGTCGCTCGTGACCATCCATGGGCCGAACGCGCCCGTGCGGTAGAAGTTCTTGCCCGGTCCCCATTGGCCCGTGTGGCGCTGCCAGTCGCGCACCGAGCCGTCGTTGTAGCAGCTGTAGCCGGCGATATGACGCCACGCGTCGGCCTCGGCGATGCGCCGCCCGCCCTCGCCGATGATCACGGCGATCTCGCCTTCATAGTCGAACTGCGTGGACTCGCGCGGACGCAGCATCGGCTCGCCCGCGCCCACCTGCGAAGCCGGCAGGCGCATGAAGATCACGGGCTGCTCGGTGGTCTCGCGGTTGGTCTCCTTCACGTGCTCCGCGTAGTTCAGGCCCACGCAGAAGATCTGCTGCGGATTCGCAATGACGGGCTCGAGCGTGACTTCGGCGAGCGGATAGTCGCCCTTGCCTTCGCTCGCGGCGCGGTCCGCTTCGGCGAATGCGCCGGCTGCGATCAGCGACTTGAGGTCGGCATAACGGCCGCCAAGGCGCTTCTTGAGGTCGAACACCGCGCCGTCGCGCACGACGCCGAACGACGAACCTTCATGGGTGGAAAAGCTGGCGAGTTTCATGATGCTCCAATGATAAAAAGTAAGTTTTCGCTAGAAACGAGACGCGCATTTTTTGATGTGTTTATCGTATTTTGAGAATACACTACGTAAAACTCGCCACACAACTTGATTTTTATCAGGGTTTATCACTACCACTGGAGACAGCATGACTCTGCCGAACACCGAACCAGCCACGAAGCGAATCGGCCTCACGCTCAGCCATATGGGCTTTTTCGTGAGCGACATGGCGAAGGTCGAAGACTTCTATACGCGGGTGCTCGAATTCACGGTGACGGACCGCGGCACGCTGCCCTCGCCGCGCGGCACGGTCAACCTCGTCTTTCTGAGCCGCGATCCGCGTGTGCATCACCAGATCGTGCTGGCGAGCGGCAGGCCCGAGCAGTTGCCGTTCAATCCGATCAACCAGATTTCACTCGAGGCGGACAGTCTCGCCACGCTCAAGCAGTTTCACCGGCGCTTCGTGGAGGAAGGGATGGAGGAGATCGTTCCGGTCACGCACGGCAATGCGATCTCGTTCTACGCGCGCGACCCGGAGGGCAACCGGCTGGAGATCTTCATCGACACGCCGTGGTACGTGGATCAGCCCATGCGCGTCGCCGTGGACTTCACGCTGCCCGACGACGCGTTGCTAGCCGAGGTCGAACGCCATGCGAGCACGTTGCCGGGCTTCCGGCCACGCGCGGTGTGGGAGAGGGAGATGGCGGTGCGCATGGGCGTAGCGTGACGCCGCGCCGCTTTATGCCTCGATCAATGCACGCACGCGCGTGGAAATGCGCGCGGCGGCTTCCTTCACGGCCTCGACCACGCGCTCGAGGTTGAAGAATGCGAGGCGCTGCTCGGGCACGACGAGCGCGAGCGCGGCCACGGCTTCGCCCGATGCGTCGGTGAACAGCGGCGAAGCGACAGCGGACATGCCCGCTTCGAGTTCGCCCTTCGAGAGATAGAAGCCCGCGCGGCGGATCTTGAGCAGGCTCGCGCGGAATTCTTCGAGCGAGCCGCCGAGTCCGCTGGCCGCAATGTCCTCGGGGTACTGCTCGAACAACGCGGCGAGCTTCGCCTTGGGAAAGGTCGAAAGGATCGCCTTGGGCGCGGCGCCAAGAAAGAGCGGACGCGGACGGCCACGTCCATAGCGGAGGTCGAATACGGCGTCGTGCGATTCCCGGTGGGTATCGACGAGTTCATTGCCGTACCAGCGCGACATCACGGCATCGAAGCCCGACTGCTCCGCCAGCTCGCGCATGACCGGCTGCCCCGCCTTCAACAGCGGATCGGATATGCGCAGATGGTAGTCGAGTGTGATGATGCGCGGGCCGAGGCCGTATTCGCCGCCCACGAAGCGCAGCAGCATGCCCGTATCGACGAGTTCGCGCAGATAGCGGTAAGCGGTCGGCACCGAGCATTGCAGTTCGGCCGCCACCTGGTCGGCGGAAAGAAAAGGCCGCGCCTCGGAAAAGAGTTCGAGGATGGACAGCAGTTTCGCAATGCTCGACAAAGGCCGGTCTCCGGTCACGCGTGGGGTGGCCAATTATAGCGGCACGATTGACCGCGTTCGTGCCCCGTAAACCCGGCGGCACCATGCAAAACCGCCGCATTGCAGGGCACGCTTTACACGTCCCCTGCAATGCGGCGGTCGGTATGGATTACCGGTGCCACATGCACCCGCGCATCGCCTTGGCGAAATTCGCCTGACATCATTCATTCGGGATGCATGTTTAGCATAGCTTTACTGCATATGCTGGCCGCCGTTGATAGGAATATTTGCGCCCGTCACAAAGCCCGCTTCGTCCGAACACAGGAACAGCACGAGCGCCGCGACTTCGCCGGGGTTGCCGAGGCGGCCCATCGGGATCTGCGGCAGGATCTTCGTGTCGAGAATGTCCTGAGGAATGGCGGTCACCATTTTCGTGGCGAGATAGCCCGGCGAAATGGTGTTCACGGTCACGCCCTTGCGGGCCACTTCCAGCGCCAGCGACTTCGTGAAGCCGTGCATGCCGGCCTTCGCCGCGGCGTAGTTGGTCTGGCCGACCGAACCCTTCGAGCCGTTCACCGACGAAATGTTGATGATGCGGCCCCACGCGCGCTCGACCATGCTGTCGCACAGCGGCTTCGAGATATTGAAGATCGAGTCGAGATTCGTGCGCAGCACGGCGTCCCAGTTGACCTTGTCGAGCTTGCGGAACGTCATGTCGCGCGTGATGCCCGCGTTGTTCACGAGAATATCGACAGGGCCGATCTCGCTCTGGATCTTCTGCGCGCCGCGCTGGCACGAATCGTAGTCGGCCACGTCCATGCCGTACGCGTGGAATTCGCGGTCGGTCTCCTTCATGCGCGCCAGCCAGTCCTTCGCGCCGGCGTTGTCGGGCGAGTGCGTCACCACAACGCGATAACCCGCATCATGCAGTTTCACGCTGATGGCCTCTCCAAGGCCTCCCATACCACCTGTCACCAATGCAATACGATTAGTCATCCTATATATCCGCGAGAGTTGAGCATCAATAAAACCGTGGCGTTACGCGTTATGCGTGCAGGCGCCACATACACTGTTGCCCGGCTTCTTCCTTCCACCCAGGACGAAGACAAGGCGAATGCCGCGCGGCTTCTGGTCAATTTCTAGTATTGCGCGTGGTTGCTGCTACTGGCGGCTCGCCGCTGCTTCTCGCGCGACGAGCCGCTTGCTGCCTGGTTACTACGCTGCTTCCCGCCTGGAAAGCGGGATCAAGCTGGAGCAAACGGGATCAAGCAGGATCAAGCGCGCTCGAGCGCGAGCGCCACGCCCATGCCGCCGCCGATGCACAGCGAGGCCAGACCGCGCTTGGCATCGCGGCGCTGCATTTCGTGCAGCAGCGTCACGAGAATCCGGCAGCCCGACGCGCCGATCGGGTGTCCGATCGCAATCGCCCCGCCGTTCACGTTGATCTTCGACGTGTCCCAGCCCATCTGCTTGTTCACGGCCAGCGCCTGCGCCGCGAATGCCTCGTTGATCTCCATGAGATCGAGGTCGTTCACCGACCAGCCCGCACGCTCCAGCGCACGCTTCGAAGCCGGCACCGGACCCATGCCCATCACCTTCGGATCNACGCCGCCGCTGGCGTACGCCTTGATGCGCGCGAGCGGCGTNAGGCCCAGCGCNTCGGCCTTCTTCGCCGACATCACCACGACCGCGGCNGCGCCGTCGTTGAGGCCCGACGCGTTCGCCGCCGTCACCGTGCCTTCCTTGTTGAACGCGGGCTTCAGACCCGCGAGCGACTCCGCCGTCACGCCGTGGCGCACGAATTCGTCGGTCGCGAACTGCAGCGG
>NZ_JAFA01000026.1 GCF_000519185.1 Paraburkholderia nodosa DSM 21604
CGCGTGCGGTAGACGTGGCCGCTCACGGTCTGCGGCCACAGGCAGAACGTGCAGCGCGACTTGCAGCCCCGGCCCGTGTAGATCGACACGTACGGGTAGTTCAGGTAGCCGATGAAGTAATTCTCGATCTTCAGGTCGCGCTTGTAGATCGGCGCGACGAACGGCAGCGAGTCCATGTCCTCGAGCACCGGACGGCCTGGGTTGTGCTCGATCGAGCCGTCCTTCGCGCGCCACGAAATGCCCTTGACCTCGGCCAGCGGCATGCCTTCGGCGATTTCCTTGCAGGTGAAGTCGAATTCCTCGCGGCAGACGAAATCGACCGCCTCGGTGGCCGTGAGCGAATTATGCGGATCGACCTGCACCTTCGCGCCCACCAGACCGATGACGATCGACGGCTTGCGCTTCTTGAGGTCTTCGCAGAACAGCGCGTCGGTCGGGAACGACGGCGTGCTCGTGTGGATGATGACGAGGTCGTATGCGGCTGCAATCTTCAGCGTCTCTTCGACGGAGAGGCCGTCGGCCGGCGCGTCGAGCACGCGGCTGTCGGGCACGAGGGCCGCGGGCTGCGCGAGCCAGGTGGGATACCAGAACGAGCGGATCTCGCGCTTTGCCTGGTAGCGCGAGCCCGCGCCACCGTCGAAGCCGTCATACGACGGGGCCTGCAGAAACAGCGTTTTCATGCGATGAGTGCTCCGGGTACCCGTACTGTGCCGGGTGATGATTGAGGTGACAATTCGGTTAAAAGCGCGGCAAAAAAGCGCGATAAAAAAGCGACGCGCTCAGCGAGCGTCCGATCCTTCGACGGCAGGCCGCCGCGCGCTCGCGGGCCTGGCCATGGCGGAAGGCGCATCGGCCTCGGGATTGGCGACGCTCACGCGCACGCCGCGCCAGATCACGTGCGAGCCGAACGCGGCGGAAAGCCACTGCAGGGCCAGCAGCACGTCGCGCAGCGGCACGAGCGGCAAATCGCGCCAGAACGCGCCCCAGCTTGCGCTCGCTCGCGCGTGCAGTATCAAACGCGCAATGATACCCGCCATCGTGGCCGTGGCGAGCCCGGCCAGCGCGGTTCGCGTCGCCGCGCACGCGCCGATGCCCGCGCCCGCCGCGAGCAGGCCGTAAAACAGCGCGCCCAGCACGAGCCACGGCGTGGGAAACGTAATGAACAGCGAAGCGAAGCCCGCCGGATTCACCGAGCGGATGGTGCGCAGCCAGCGCGTCTCGCGCAGCCAGAGCGAGCCGAAGGTCGGCTCGATCACGTCGGTGGCGACCACCACGGGCGCCAGCACCGTGGCGAGGCCGTGATCGCGCGCATAGCGGGCGAGCAGATAGTCGTCGGCGAGGCAGTCCTTGAGCGCGGCGAAACCGCCGATGCGCTCGAGCGTCGCACGGGAAAGCGCGAGCGTCGCGCCGAAACCGAATGCGCGCGAGCCCGTGGAATGCGCCACGCGCACCGAAGGCGCGAACCACTCGTTGATGAAGAGCGCGCCCACCCGGGGCCAGAAACCGCCGATGCTGCGGGCGCTGTAGAGGCAGGTCACGACGCCCACGTCCGGGTCGGCGAGCGGCGCGGTGACGATCTCCAGATAGTCGGGCTCGACGGCGATATCGCTGTCGGCCACGACGATCGCGTCGTAGCGCGCGCGAGCAGCCAGATTGATGAGGTTGCTCACCTTGAGATTGCTGCCGTGCACGCGCGGGTCGATCACGAGCTCGATGTCATGGCCGGGATACGCCGCCTGCAACCGGCGCACCACGGCAATGGCCGGATCCGCCGACGAGGACACGCCGAACAGCAACTGAAAGCGCGGATGCCGCTGCTCGCAGAAGGTCGCGAGATTTTCGTAGAGGCGCGGCTCGGCGCCGCACAAGGGCTTGAGCACGCTCACGGGCTGCGGTTGCGCACGGCGCGCGCGGCGCGCGGCTTCGCGCACGAGCGCGGCCGAACCGAGGCGCGGCATCGTCAGCGCGGCGACGAGGCCGTAGAAAGCGGCCACGCCACACAGCACGACCACGACCCAGACGAGCACGGGCCAGGGCGCCGGCACGGCGACAACCTGCGCCACCGTCATGACGCGCCGCCTTGCCGGGTCACGTGGGCCACGCCGCGCTCGCCGCGGGCTGCGCGCAAGGGGAGAAGCTCCTGCGGTGCCCCGACCGGAATTCGCGTTTCACCACGTACCATTTCCCTGCCCTGAAAATCCAGAAATAAGCCGCGCATCGTAGCCGCATTACATATTTGAGGCTAGAAACCCGACAATGGATGCCGATTTGCATGATGCAAGGCAATTGAACCAACAACGAATGGAGATAAGCCATCGTATGAAGCCGCTGGACATGGTCGATCCCCGATTCGACGCGGAAAATTGTATCAGCAAGCTCCGTCAGTTGCTTCCGACGGACGCGGGAAAATGCGTTGCTAAAACTGTAAAAACGTAACTATTTCAGCGATTCAACAGCTGCCTTCCAGAGCTTTTCCGCCCCGAAAAAATTCGGTAAGCATACAGAAAAGATTCTTTAATAATTTTGAATTAAAAGCGCGCCTTTCGCATATAAACAGGAGTAGTTCTCGTTAATATTCAAATCGACTGGGCGTAAAAGCTATCAGCCGTCTCTGAAACCACGCGGGCGGCATGGGTTCCCGGAGGCCGCCAGCACGAACGAAAGTGGTTTGGCACAATGGCCGCACCTTGCGACTGCCTTGCGGCCTCGCGTCGGGCAACCGGCGCACGGCACGCGTGTCGCGCTCTCCATACCAGGCCCCACGCTAGCCCATGACCCTCTTCTCCGTACTCGACCTCTCGCCCATCCCGGCGGGCTCCCATGCCGGCGCCGCGCTGCGCAACACGCTCGATCTCGCCCGGCACGCGGAGCGCCTCGGCTATCACCGCTTCTGGCTGGCCGAGCATCACAACATGACGGGTATCGCCAGCGCGGCGACTTCGGTGGTGATCGGCTACGTGGCGGGCGGCACGCAAACCATCCGCGTGGGCTCGGGCGGGATCATGCTGCCGAACCACGCGCCGCTCGTGATTGCCGAGCAGTTCGGCACGCTCGAAGCGCTCTACCCCGGCCGCATCGACCTCGGCCTCGGGCGCGCGCCCGGCACCGACCAGACCACGGCGCGCGCGCTGCGCCGCGACCTGCAGGGCAGCGCCGATAGCTTCCCCGACGACGTGGCCGAGCTGCAGCGCTATTTCGCTGCGCCCGTGGAAGGCCAGCGCGTGCGCGCGGTGCCCGGCGCGGGCTTGAACGTACCGCTCTATATCCTCGGCTCGAGCCTTTATGGCGCGCAGCTCGCGGCGGCCATGGGTCTGCCGTTCGCGTTCGCCTCGCACTTCGCGCCCGACCATCTGCTTACTGCGCTGCGTTTGTATCGCTCGCAGTTCCGTCCGTCGGCGGTGCTCGCGAGGCCCCATGCGATGGTCGGCGTGAACGTGTTCGGCGCGCCCACCAACGAAGAAGCGCGCTTTCTCTTCACCTCGCTGCAGCAGCAGTTCGTGAATCTGCGGCGCGGCACGCCGGGCCAGTTGCCGCCGCCGGTCGAGCAGATCGCAGCGAACGAGTTCGAACTCGCCGGTGTGTCGCACTCGCTCGCCTGCTCCGTGGTGGGCGACCAGGAAACCGTGCGTGCAGGCCTCGCCTCGGTGATCGAGCAGACCGGCGCGGACGAGCTCATCGTCACCGCGCAGATCTACGACCACGCGGCGCGCCTGCGCTCGTTCGAGATGGCGGCGCAAGCGCGCGAGGAATTGAAGGAAGCCGCCGCGGGACGGTAACACGGCGAGAGGTTTGCCTCGCGCGCGGCGTCGCAACCGAGCCCGCTCTCGACCGCGCCCTCAGTGCGAGGTGTTCAACGTGTCGAGGCCCTTGAGCAGCGCGGCATGAAACGCCCGCGGATCCTGCATCTGCGGCGCGTGCCCGAGATCGGCGAACTCCACGAGCGTCGCGTGCGGAATGGCATGCTGCGCGGCTTTGGCCAGCACCGGATAGTGGCCGAGCTGCGCACGCACCTCGGGCGGCGCGAGATCCTTGCCGATGGCGGTCGTGTCCTTGTCGCCGATGAGCAGGAGCGTCGGCATCTGCAACTGACCGAACTCGTAGATCACCGGCTGCGTGTAGATCATGTCGTAGAGCAGCGCGGAGTCCCACGCCACCTGCGTCTTGCCCGGCCCGCGATACATGCCCGCCAGCATCTGCACCCACGGCTCATAGGCGGGCCGCCACTGGCCCGCGTAATAGGTGGCCTGCTCGTAGCGGCGAATGCCGTCGGCGTTCGTCTTGAGTTCGCGCGCGTACCAGTCGTCCACCGCAATCGACGGCACGCCCTTCGCCTTCCAGTCTTCCAGCCCGATCGGGTTCACGAGCACGAGCTGCTCCGTTTCGCGCGGATACATGAGCGCGTAGCGCACCGCCAGCATGCCGCCCGTCGAATGGCCGACGATCGTCGCGTCATGCACGCCGAGCGCCGCGAGCAGCGCATGCGTGTTGCGCGCGAGCTGCTGGAAGCTGAACTGGTACGCAGCGGGCTTGCTCGATTTGCAAAAGCCGATCTGGTCCGGCGCGATCACGCGGTAGCCCGCGGCGTGCAGCTCGCGGATGCTGGCGTCCCACGTCGCCGAGCAAAAGTTCTTGCCGTGCAGCAGGACCACGGTGCGTCCGTTCGGTTTTGCGGGCCGCACGTCCATGTACGCCATATGCAGCGTTTGGCCCTGCGAAACGAACGCAAAGTCATGCACGGGATGCGGATACTCGAAGCCCTGCAGCTCGGGACCATACGCGGGGCCGTCGGGCGTCTCGGTCGCGGCTTGCGCTGACGCCGCCGACGACGGCGCGGCCCCGCTCGCCTCGGGGTCGGCGGCGAGGGCGGCGTGACAGAGCGCGGCCGCACTCAGCGCGACGACGAAGGGAGCAAAGCGGGCAAGCGTGTGGTTCAGGATGGCTCTCATCGACGGGAGATCGGGCGAAAGGTCGGACAGAAAACAGGACGGCGAAATGGCGCCGGTACAGCCAGCGATTCTAGCGGGCCCCGCTCCGCTCGTGCCGGCTTTCTCGCCCGGCGAACCTGTGCGGCATGCCGTTTGCTGCTCACCAACGCCTCGCGCGAATGCGGCGCGCATGTTTGGCCCTGCGCACAGGCAATTCGCGCTACGCTGCATTCGGTGCTAGAACAGTCAATACAGGACGCACGAGACGTCCGCGACGCGAGCGACGCACGCGTGTGCTGCAGCGCGAAACGCGCCGCATCAGGGACGCGCCAGGCACGAAAGAGAAGGACCGCACCGGCCCGGGCACGACGAGGCGGGCCGCGGCGGCCGTACCGGGGGCACAACAAGGAGACGACCATGGAAACTCCGGCAAGCCTCAACGATCTGCAACGCACCACCCTCGCTATCGTGCTCGCTGGCGGCCGCGGCACGCGCCTCGGGCCGCTCACCAACAAGCGCGTGAAGCCGGCCGTGTACTTCGGCGGCAAGTACCGCATCATCGATTTCGCCCTCTCGAACTGCCTGAATTCGGGCATCCGCCGCATTGCGGTCGTCACGCAGTACAAGGCGCACTCGCTCTTGCGCCATCTGCAGCGTGGCTGGGGTTTCCTGCGCGGCGAATTCAACGAGTTCCTCGACCTGTGGCCTGCGCAGCAGCGCGTAGAAGGCGCGCACTGGTATCGGGGCACCGCCGACGCCGTGTACCAGAACATCGACATCATCCGTTCGATCAGCCCGAAGTACGTGGTGGTGCTGGCCGGCGACCACATCTACAAGATGGACTACACGCGCATGATCGCCGACCATGCCGCGAGCGGCGCCGACTGCACGGTGGGCTGCATCGAGGTGCCGCGCATGGAAGCGTGCGCGTTCGGCGTGATGGCCGTGGACGAGGCGCGGCGCGTGACCGGCTTCGTCGAAAAGCCCGACGATCCGCCCGCCATGCCCGGCCGCCCCGACATCGCGCTTGCGAGCATGGGCATCTACGTGTTCGACACCCACTACCTCGTCCATCTGCTCGAAGAGAACATCGCGCGCTCGGCCACCGACCACGACTTCGGCAAGGACATCATTCCGCGCGTGGTGAGCGACGGCCATGCGATCGCGCATCCGTTCAGCATGTCCTGCGTGTCGTCGGACCCGGCCGCCGAACCCTACTGGCGCGACGTGGGCACGGTCGACGCCTACTGGTCCGCCAACCTCGACCTCGCCTCGACCATCCCCGCGCTCGACCTCTACGACCGCAACTGGCCGATCTGGACCTACCAGGAACAGTTGCCGCCCGCCAAGTTCGTGCGCGACCTCAACGGTCTGCAGGGCTCGGGCACCAACCTGATCGTGTGCGGCGGCAGCGTGATCTCGGGCTCGCAGATCTCGCGCTCGGTGCTCTCGTCGAATGTCGTCGTGCAGTCGTTCTGCAACATTGCCGAGGCAGTCTTGTTGCCAGAGGTGACGGTAGGCACGAGTTGCCGGCTGCGCAAGGTCGTCGTGGACCGCGGCTGCACGATTCCCAACGGCACCGTGATCGGCGAAGACGCCACGCGCGACGCCGAGCGCTTTTATCGCACCGAGAGCGGCGTCGTGCTGGTCACGGGCGAGGCGCTGGCGAAGCTGCCTGGCTAGCTGTGCGCCCAGCGAAGTGGATCCGCCGGATCCGCTTCGCTCCAGGACGCGCCAACCCGCAAGCAACCCGAGCACCGAGAGGACTGACTCCCGATGACCATTCGCGTCCTGCATGTAGCCAGCGAGCTGTATCCGCTCCTGAAGACCGGCGGCCTCGCCGACGTCACCGCGGCCCTGCCCGCCGCGCTGATCGAACAGGGCGCCGACGCCCGCTTGCTGCTGCCAGGCTTCGCGCCCGTCGCGGCGGGCCTCGAGGACCTGCGCCCCGTCGCACGCCTCGCGCGCACCTTCGGCGCGCCCGAGGCGACGCTGGAACTCGGGCGTCTGCCCGGCAGCGAGCTTGCCGTCTACATGATCCGCGCCGACGCGTTCTACGCGCGCCCCGGCAACCCCTACCTCGACGCCGAACACGTGCCCTATGGCGACAACGCGCAACGTTTCGCGCTGCTCGGCTGGTCGGCCGCGCAGCTCGCGCTGCACCTCGATCCCGACTGGGCGCCCGCCATCGTGCAGGCGCACGACTGGCACGCGGGGCTCGCGCCGGCCTATCTGCGCGCGGCGGCGCGCGAGCGCGGCACGAGCATGGCGCCCGGCGGCGCGCGCTCGATCTTCACGATTCACAACCTCGCTTACCAGGGCATCTTCCCCGCGCAGCAGTTCGACTCGCTCGGCCTGCCGCGCGACTTCTTCGACATGCATGGCGTGGAGTTCTACGGCCAGCTTTCGTTTCTGAAAGCCGGCCTCTATTTCGCCGACAAGATCACGACGGTGAGCCCGACCTACGCGCGCGAGATTCAGACGGTCGCCCAGGGCGGGGGCCTCGAGGCGCTGCTGCGCGGACGCACGCACGACCTCGTCGGCATTCTCAATGGCGTGGACTACGCCGTCTGGAATCCGTCGAGCGACGCGGCCATCGCGACGCGCTATTCGGCCACGCGCCAGAGCGGCAAGATGCGCTGCAAGGCGGCGCTGCAGGCGCGCCTGAAGCTCGCGCAGAAGCACGACGCGCCGGTGTTCGGCGTGGTGAGCCGGCTCACCGAGCAAAAGGGCCTCGACCTGCTGCTTGCGGCGCTGCCCGAGATCGTCGCGCGCGGCGGGCAGCTCGTCGTGCTCGGCACCGGCGACGCCAGCCTCGAACAGGGCTACACGCGCGCCGCGCACCAGCATCCCGAAGCGGTGGCCGTGGAGCTGGGCTTCGACGAGACGCTCGCGCACGAGATCGTCGCGGGCGCCGACGTGATGATGGTCCCCTCGCGCTTCGAGCCGTGCGGCCTCACGCAGCTCTATGCGCTCGCTTATGGCGCACTGCCGCTCGTGCACCGGGTGGGCGGACTCGCCGATACGGTGGTCGACGCCTCGCTGGAAAATCTCGCCGATGGTCTCGCCACCGGCTTCGTGTTCGAGCGCTTCGAGCCCGACGCGCTCACGGCCGCAATCCGCCGCGCCTTCGCGCTCTATGGACGCAGCCGCGACTGGCGCGAGACGCGCTCGCGTGCAATGCAGCAGGACTTCGGCTGGGCGGCGTCGGCGCAACGCTACATGACGCTTTATCGCGAGCTGGCCGGCCAAAACGCAGCGGCCTAGGGGCTCGCCCCACACAATCCACGCAAATCACGGTCGCTTGCGCGGGCGCGCACGCAACACCGCGCCCACGCATCCATCGACTGGGCGCAGCGAATTCGGTTATCGTTGCTGCACCTGCGCAAAGGCGCGCTGCTCGAAGCGCCGCAAGCCATAACGAAATCTGGACCGGCCATGAAAAACGTTTTGAGCATCCAGTCGCACGTCGTGTTCGGTCACGCGGGCAACAGCGCCGCGGTATTTCCCATGCGCCGCCTCGGCGTGAACGTCTGGCCGCTCAACACGGTGCAGTTCTCGAATCACACGCAATACGGCCACTGGACCGGCGCCGCCATCGGCTCGGACGAAGTCATGGATCTCGTCGAAGGCATTGGCGCGATCGGCGTGCTGCCGCGCTGCGATGCGGTGCTATCGGGCTACCTCGGCACACCCGAGCAGGCCCAGGGCGTGATCGACGTGGTGCGCGCCGTGAAGGCCGCCAACCCGCAGGCGCGCTACTTTTGCGACCCGGTGATGGGCACGCTCAACGCCGAGAACGGCTGCCGCGTCGAGCCCGGCGTTCAGGAGTTCCTCGTGCGCAACATGCCCGAGGTCGCCGACGCGATGATGCCCAATCACACCGAGCTGCAACGGCTCGTAGGCCGCGAGATCGAGACTGCTGAAGAAGGCGTGCTTGCGTGCCGCGAACTGTTGCGCCGCGGCCCGAAGCTGATCCTCGTGAAGCATCTGCTCGACCGCAACAGCCCCGCCGACCGCTTCAACATGCTCGTCGTGACCGAGCATGAAGCTTGGCTCGGCCAGCGCCCGCTCTACCCGTTCGCGCGCCAGCCAGTGGGCGTGGGCGACGTGACGAGCGCGGTGTTCGTCGCGCGCCTGATGCTCGGCGACTCGCTGCGCCGCGCGTTCGAACACACGCTCGCGGCCGTGAACGCCGTGGTGAAGGCGACTTACGACGCAGGCCGTTACGAGCTGGAAATCGTCGCGGCGCAAGACCAGATCGCGCGTCCGCGCGAATGGTTCGACGCCTGGGCGGTGGAAGCGGCTTAGGACCTGTTCGCATGGGCAACAGGTCCTAAACTGAACAGGTGCGCGCGCGGCCTATAATGCCGTCCGCATGACTCGCGGCGGCGAAACACGGCCGCGGCGCCCACCGTCTTTAGAGAATGACCGATGTCCGATTCAATCCGTAGCGAACAGGAAGAGTATTTCGAACAGCTTTGCCTCGCCGTCGATGCCGGCGAGACCCACGAACAGGAAGCGATCGAATACTTCGAGGAACAGAGCCACGCAAGCGATTTCGACGCCACCGTGTGGCTCGACATCGCGCTTTACCATGCGCCCGATGTCGCGCGCGGCATCATCGACTTCGTCGACGAGAGCGACCGCGTACGCAGCGACATCGCCCAGACCATTGCCGACACGCTCGACATCTCGTACGGCGACGACGAATGCGAACGCTTCGAAGCGACGATTCGCTTCGCGCTCGCCAACGGCGTTCCCGTCGATCTCGACGTGGTGCTCGACGGCTGCAACCGCGCGCTCGACGACCTCGAAGGATGGGCGAGTGCCGATACCATGGCGCCGCTCGTGCAACTGCGCGACGCGCTCTTCGAACTGCAAAGGGGCGAGTAGCCCACCCGCGCGACACCGCTTGAGTGACTGGCCGAGCGACTGACTGAGCGACTGCCCCGGCGGCCTGCTATATTGCTCGCCATCCGCCGCCTCACGAAGGCGCGCGCCCAGCCGGCCGAGCCAGCTGAGACACCCCACCCACGCGCGCAGCCGTCGCACAGCACGTCCCGGCAAGTCGCAGTCGCATACAGCAAGAAGCAAGACCCGAAGACGAGACGCCCCGCCTCCGCGCCACGCCGGCGCGCGGCGCGGCGCACCCGGACAAAACGCACACAAGAACACCGCGCCGCTTTCGCGCAAGGAGTCACGATGAGTCTCGCCGCCACGCTCAGAAGCGCCTGCGCATTCGCCACGCCGTGCCGTGCGCGCCGTCAGCGTCGCCCGTTCGGCAAGCTTGCGGCTGGGCTCCTGATCGGCGCGCTGGCCACCGTCTGGACGCTCTGCGCCAGCCGCAGCGCTCTCGCCGCCGGCCCGCTCGACGTGCGCATCGGTTTCGTCTCGCCGCTCTCGGGCGACTACGCCAATTACGGCCGCGATCTGCAAAACGGCGTGCAGCTCGCCCTCGACGAAGCGAACGCGCAGAACCTCAAGATCGGCGAGCAGACGGCGCACTTCGAACTGGTGCCCGTTGACGACCGCAGCGACCCGCGCCTCGGCGTGCAGGCCGCCGCGACGCTGGCGAACCAGGGGGTGAACGCCGTAGTCGGCCACTTCAATTCTGGCTCGGCCATTCCGGCCTCGCGCATCTACGAGAGCGCCGGCATTCCGATGATCAGCCCCGCGGCCACCAATCCCGTCATCACGTCGCAAGGCTTCGCCAACACCTTCATGGTGATCGCAAACGACGCGCAGAACGCAGGCATCGCCGGCGCGTGGGCCGTGAACGTGATGAAGGCCAAACGCGTGGCCATCATCGACGACCGCACCGCGTTCGGTCAGGGCGAAGCCGATGTATTCGAGCGCGCAGTGCGCGAGCATGGCGGCAACGTGGTCGCGCGCGAGTTCGCGGAAAGCATCGCGAGCGACTTCGGCCCGCAGCTCGCGAAAATCAAGGCCGCCGATGCCGATCTGCTCTACTTCGGCGGCCTCGCGCACCAGGGCGCGGCGCTCGCCAAGCAGATGAAGGCGCGCAGCATGAACGCGCAGTTCGTGGGCGGCGGCGGCGTGGCAAACGCCGACTTCACCCAGGGCGCGGGCGCAGCCGCCGAAGGCGCGATGGCCTGGGAGTACGGCCGCCCGCTCGCGCAGTTGCCGGACGGCCCGCGTTTCGAGCAGGCCTATAAAGCCCGCTTCGGCACCAACGTGCTCGCTTACGCGCCGTTCGGCTACGACGCGGCGTGGGCCGCGATCCACGCGATGGTCAATGCGAAATCGGCGCAACCCGACGTCTACCGCAGCGCGCTCAAGGCGCTCGCCTTCGACGGCGTGACGGGCCGCATCGCCTTCGAGCCGGACGGCTCGCTCAAGAACGGCGCCTCCACGCTCTGGCAGGTGAAGAAAGGCGTGTGGGTGCCGGTGACGACGCGCGGCGGCTGAGCGCCCTTCAAGGTTGCTGCGGCGCGCCCGCGGCCCGCACGACGATCTGCGCGTGCGTGTCGCGCTCGATGCGCACGAGCGCGTCGCGCATCTGCGCGAATTCGTCGGCCGTGCACATCTGGTGGCCAAAACGCGCCGCTAGCCGCCGCTCGATCTGCAGCGTGCGCGAGCGCGCGTCGAACACGTAGTGCGACGTGTAGTCGAGAAACGCGTCGCTCACCTGCGTGTCTTGCGGCACGTCGGTCACGCGCGCGAACGCGGGCAGCGCGATCTGCGCGCTCTCTGTAAATTCCCCGCCGATGCACGCCCACGGCTGCGTGCGGCGCGGCTGCGCGAGCCAGCTGTCGATCTGCGTGGCAATGCCGCCCGTGAAGCTGCTCGTGGTGGGGATTGCGGTCGTGCCGTCGCGCCAGACGACGTGATCAAGCGTGCCTTCCATCAGTACCGAAAACGGTCCGTCGGTCGGGCCCGTCGCGCTCGTGCTCACGTGCGCGGTGCCGGCGAGTCCGGTGAGTCGCAGGCGCTGCGCCGCGAGTTGCTGCGCCTGCGCGTGCGTCGCGCGGCGAAACGAGTTGCGCTCGGGCTCTGCGCCCGCGCCTTCGTCTTCCACGTAGTAGCTGTAGGCGGCGTCGCCGGTCGCGCTCACCTCGAGCGACAGGCGCGCTGTGCGCTCGCGCCGTTCGGTCGCGGGCGTGCGCGAGAGCACGCCGTCGTCGACGAGCAGCACGGGCCGGTCCATCACGCCCGGCGGCAGGTAGCCGAACGCGTAGCCGCCCGACGAGGTGTCCGCGTACACGCCAAGGTCGGGCAGCCACGCGATCGCATGGTTGATCGCATGCGCGCCGTAGCCCGGCACGTCGGGCAACGTATAGACGGGGCCGAGATTGAGCAGCACGGGCTCGGCGCGTATGCCGACTGCCGCGAGCAGCGCACTGAAGAGCGCCACGTGGTCCTTGCAGTCGCCGTAGCGGTTGCGCAGGATGTCAGTCGCGCGATGCGGCACGGCCGCGGTCTCGCCAAGAAAGAGCGCGACGTAGCGGATATTGAAGCGCATCCAGTCGTAAATGCGGCGCGCCTTTTCGCGCGGGTCGCTCACGCCCGCCGTGAGCGCCTGTGCAAGCGACGCGATGGCCGGATCGGTCGAGGTGGGATCGGCGGCGGATTCACGGTAGCGCGCGGCGAATGCGGCGAAGTCGGGCACCGTCGACACCATCAGCCGGTCGCCCCAGTTCACGTAGGCCACCGCCCCCGCTTCGAGCGGCGGATAGGGGCCGTGCCGGTAGTCGAACGCGTAGCGCGTACGGCCGTTCGCCGTCTCGGGGGCAAGCGCCGTGTAGCCGCGCGCGTCGGCGTGGAGCGGCACATTGGCGGGCAAATCGAAGATGAGGCGCTGAAACTCGACGGGTTCGCCGGTCGGCTCGACGAAGTACGAGAAGGTGCCGGCGTCGAGCGCCTTCGCGCGGCGTTTGGCGAAATGCAGATGCACGCGCGATCCGACCTGGACGCCCGGAAAGATCACCGTGCGCAGCACGCCGTCCTCGAACGTGGGCGCGCCCGCCGAGCGCGGCTCCTGCACGTCGCGAATGCCGCTCGCGCCGACCGCGTGCGCGGTGCCGTCCGGGTCGATGGTTTCGGCCGAGAGTTGCGTAATCGTTTCGATATCCTTATTGAACCAGACATAGCGCTGGGCGATCTCTTCCACGCCGGCGGTGGTGTTGGCGCGCAGCACGGTGTCGTCGTCCTCGACGACCGAGCCGTCCTGCTGCACGACGAACAGATGCACGTCGCGCTCGAGCGTGTATGGCGGGACGTCGGTTTGCGCGGCGCTATCAGCGGTCTCGACGCGCGCCGCGCTGTCGGGGCTTCGGTCGCTCGCCTGGGCGCGGGCGTGGCCGCTCGCGATTGTCAGGGTCAACGCAAGGGTCAACGCCAGGCTCAACGCAAGGCGCGGCGCGACGCTCCGGGCGGCGCGCCTGAACCCCTCGCCTCGCGTCATGAGCGGTTCAGGCGCGCGGCGCCGCTTGCGCGGCGTTCGGCCATGAGGTCTGCGCGAGATGACGCTCGCGCTGCGCGGCACGCCACGCGCGGGGACTCGCGCCGAACTCCGTGCGAAACGCCGCGTTGAAGTTCGACAGATCGTTAAAGCCGCTCGCAAGCGCAACGTCGACGATCTTCGCTTCGTCGTCGGCGGCAAGACGCAGCGCAGCGGCGCGCAATCGTGCGCGCAGCAGATATTGATGCGGCGTCACGCCGGCCACCGCCGAGAAGGTGCGCAGAAAATAGAACTCACTCACGCCCGCCGCGCTCGCGAGGCTGGCGAGCGTATGCGCATCGTCGGGCGTTTCGTCGATCAGGCGCAGCGTCGCGACCACGCGTGCCGCCGCGGCGGCGCCCGGCCCGGCAGGGGTCGCCGCGTCCTTGCCGCTCGCGACCACACGCAAGGTCGTGAGCGCGAGTTCCAGTGCCATTTCATCCCAGGCGGCGGCGCCCAAGCCGGGCGCGCGACGCCGCTCTTGCGCGAGCGCGTCGGCGCAAGCGTGCGCCACGAGCGGCGCGAGCGCGCGCACCGGCGGCACCCGCGCGGCCCGCCAGCGGCGCGCGCCGGGCGCGAGGCCCGCGGCTGCGGCCTGCTCGTCGAGCCAGGCGGGGTCGTAATGAAACGAGAGGCAGCGGTCGCCCGCCGCGTGACGGTGGCCACATTCGAAGCAGGCGCCGGTTTCCCCGAGCATGAGCGCGCCGGGCGTCATCAGCGCGCGCGCGTTGCCGCTGCGGTAGCCGAACACGCCTGCCGCCACGACGGCGAGGCACGCGCTCGTGTGGCGCTCCTCGTAGGGCCGGTCGCCGGGCCCGAGCGTGCAGACGACATCGTCGACCGACCAGCCGGCGCCCGCCGCGAGCGGGCGCGCCGTGGGCGCACGGCCGCTATCGGCGCGGCCTTCGCGCTCGCGCTGGGCGAGCGCGCGTTGCAATGAAACGGCGAGACCTTGCACGGCAACCTCGCGGGAAGTTGGCTACGTTCGTAGGCTACGTCTGCCGTTGTAGCACATCGACGCGAGCGCCGCCGGAGCCGCCCTGGCCGCTATGCCCGCCGTTCCTCGATCGCGCGCAGCAGCGACAGCGCGATGCCCTCGGCGGCAAGGCGCACCTCGTCGAGCGCCGGAAACGACGGCGCAATCCGCAGATGACTGTCGTGCGGATCGACGCCATACGGGAACGCCGCGCCCGCGGGCGTGAGGACGAGTCCCGCCGCCGCCGCGAGTTCGACGGTGCGGCGCGCGCAACCCTCGGGCGCATAAAGGCTGATGAAATAGCCGCCGCGCGGCACGTTCCAGCTTACGCCGGGCACGTCGGTCAGGCGCGCGCGGAACACCTCGTCGACCGCATCGAACTTCGGCTTGAGCAGCGCACGATGGCGCGCCATCAACCCGGTGAGCGTCGCGCGGTCGCGCAGGAAGCGCACGTGGCGCAACTGGTTGAGCTTGTCCGGCCCGATCGTGCGCACGGCCGAGTGCTTCTGCCACCAGGCCACGTTGCGCGGCGCGGCGGCGAGCCACGCGAACGCCCCGCCGCCGAACGTCACCTTCGAGAGCGAAGCGAACATCAGCGCGCGCCCGGCGTGGCCCGCCGCCGCGCAGGCCTCGAATACGTCGAGCGTCGTGTGCGCTTCGTCGCTCAGGTGGTGGAAGCGGTAGGCGTCGTCCCAGAAGAGCCGGAAGTCGGGCGCGGCGGGCATGGCGGCGAGACGCCGGATCACCTCGTCGGACCAGATCGCACCGGTCGGGTTGCTGTAGAGCGGCACGCACCACATCCCCTTGATCGACGCATCGTCGCGCACGAGCGCCTCCACGCGGTCCATGTCGGGGCCGTCCTCGCGCATCGGCACGGCGATCATGCGCACGCCCAGCGCCTCGCAGATCGCGAAGTGGCGGTCGTAGCCCGGCACCGGGCACAGGAACGCGATCTCGCCCTGCGCTCGCCACGGCGCGCCAGGCTCCGCGCCCTCGCCCACCGGCACGCCGTGCAGCAGCGCGAAGGTCAGCGCGTCGTGCATCAGTTCGAGGCTCGAATTGCCGGCCGCGATCACCTGCGCGCCCGGCACGCCGAGCAGCCCGGCGCCCAGCTCGCGCGCCTCGGGCAAGCCGCCCGGCAGGCCGTAGTTGCGGCAATCGAAGCCATCGCGCGCGAGATAGCCCGCCTGCCCGGCTTCGTCGATGAGCGCCTGCGATAGATCGAGCTGTTCGGGCGAAGGCTTGCCGCGCGACATGTCGAGCCGCATCTGCAGTTGCTGGAATCGTTCGTAGGTCAAATCGACGGGCGGCGACATCAACATGGGCTTCTCCGAAAAGCGAACGGCGATGCGAATAACTGCGCGAAGAACAACGCGAAGGGTCGGTACGGCCCCAGTATCGGCCCATCCCCGCGTTCAGACAAACGCGTTATATTGAAGCCTTCGATCAATTTTTCTTATACCAATGAAGACCCTCGACCTCGACGTGCTCGCCATGGTGGTGGCCGTCGCCGACGCCGGCAGCTTCGTGCGCGGCGCCGCGCTCGTGCACCGCTCGCAGGCCGCGCTCAGCATGCAGATCCGCGCGCTCGAGGAATCCATCGGCAAGCCGCTGTTCATCCGCGCGCCGCGCAGCGTCACGCCCACGCCCGACGGCCAGACGCTCATCGCCTACGCGCGGCGCATGCTCGCGTTGCGCGACGAAGCGTGGGCCTCGCTCGCGCACCCGGAGGTGACGGGGCGCGTATCGATCGGCGTGCCCGACGACTACGCGTCCTCGCTCATGCCGCCGGTGCTGCGCAAGTTCTCGGCGAACTGGCCGAAGGTGGAGATCCAGGTGATCGGGCTGCCGAGCAGTGCGCTCCTGCCGCTCCTGAAGGACAACAAGATCGACCTCGCCTGCATCACGCGCACGCGCGGCCTCGCGGGCGAGTTCATCCGCTTCGAGCCGATGGTGTGGGCCGCGCCCCCCGCGGCCGTGAGCGCGGCGAGCGGGCGCGAGATCTGGCGCGAGCGGCCGCTGCCGGTCGCCCTCTTCGGCGGCGGCAGCGTCGCGCACACGAACGCGATCCAGGCGCTGGAGCGCGCGAAGATCGCGTATCGCACATCCTATGAAAGCCCGAGCCTGATGGGCCTGTGCAGCATGGTGGCCGCGGGTCTCGCGATCGCGCCGCTCGCGCGCTGCGCGGTGCCCGAGACGTTCGTCACGCTCGGCCGCCAGCATGGCCTTCCGGCACTCCCCGAGCTGGAAGTGGTGCTCGCGCGCAGCGCGCGCTCGAACCGTCCGCCGTGCGACTTTCTCGCCGACCAGATCCTCACGGAACTGCGCGTCCAGGAGCGATGATCTTCGGACGATGATTCGGGCAACGAATCAGTCGTCGCCCAGCCGCGAAAGCAGCGCGTAGAGGCGCGAGACATGGCGCAGCAGCATTTCGCGATGCTTCTCGATCTGCTCGAGGCGGCCTTCGAGATCGGCGCGCACGCGATCGTCGGGGTCGGCGTAGTTGATCACGTCTTCGATACGCGAGCGCAGCACCGCCGGCTCGACCGGCGGCACGCTCAGATAGCGCTCGAGCTTGCGCACGTCCTGCGCGGCGAGATCGCGGATCTTGCGCGTGCCCGCTAGACGCCGGTGCGCCTCGGGCGTCGCCGTCACTTCCTCGCGCTTCGCGCCCTGGCCGAAGATCGGCTCCACGCGCAGCACGGGCGCCTTGCGCACCGGATGCGCAGTGCCGCGAAAGCGCGCGCGCGGCGTCTCGCTCGCGATCGCCTCGCGCGTCTCGTCGGGCACGTCGGCGCTGTCGTGCTTCACGTCCATCCAGCCTTCGGGCAGGCCCGTGACGGCTTCCACGCCGCGCACGAACTCCGCGCTGAAGTCGCGCTCGCCCGACACGATCAGCTTCATGTAGCTCGCGGAAAACGTCATCATGCGCGCGAGCCGGGTGGCCGACCCGACCTCGCGCGTGAGCAGCGCCAGATTGGCCCGCCACATCGGCATGAGCGTGGCGTTGGCATCGTCCATTGCGGAGCTCCTCCTTCGTTCGCGTCATCTGCCAATGATACGGGCTGCGGCGCACCATGCGCGCTTTCCCGGGCCGTCTGGCCCCATGCGCGCGCCGCAATTGGCAATATGGTCAGCCATCTGTAAAAGGAGCAAGACGCATGCCGACGACAGGCCATGCACAGAGAAAAGACTGAGGAAATGGCGGCGAGCGGCGCCGAGGGACCTGCGCGGCCCGACCTGGGCGGGCTCACCTACGCGGCCCTTAGAAATGCCCCGTGAAGCGGTAGCGGCTGCCCGGATGCCAGAGATTGGCGACCGATGCGACGAGCCCGCGCGAGCGGGTTCGCCGGTGCAGCACGAGGCACGGCTCGGCTTCGCCCATGGCGAGGTGCGCGCGCGTTTGCGCCTCGGGGGCGAGCGCCTCGATGCGGTACTCCACGCCCTGCAGCGGCGCGACATGCACGAGGTACTGGTTCGGCGTGATGTGCGTGAAGTCCTGCGCCGCGTAATCGGGCGCGATGGCGGGATTGACCCAGCGCTCTTCGAGCTGCACGGGCTCGTCGTTCTCGAAGTGGAGCACGCGCGAGTTGAACACCTGGTCGTTCGCGGCGAGCCCCATTTCGACGGCGAGCGCCTCGTCGGCGCGATGCACGCCGATCTCGAGCACCTCGGCGCGGTAGCGGTGCCCGCGCGCGAGGATTTCGTCGGAGATGCTGCGAATGGCGACGAGCGTCGATTCGTACTTGGGCCGCGCGACGAAGGTGCCCGCGCCCTGCACGCGCGTGAGCACCTGTTCCGCGGTGAGTTCGCGCAGCGCCCGGTTCACGGTCATGCGCGCGACCTTGAACTCGCGCGCCAGTTCGTTCTCCGAAGGCACCTGGTCGCCCTCGCTCCATTCACCGGCGTGAATGCGCGCGAGGATGAAATCCTTGATGCCCTGGTATGCGGGAGCGTTCATCGCGTTGGCCCTTGCTTTGGCGTGGCGCCTGCTTGCGCGTGAGTGCGCTTTATTGCGCCTCGGACTCGAACGCGAACGGGCTGTGCGTAGCGATGACGCCGTTCTGCACGAGACGCGTAGTCGCTTCGATATCCGGCGCGAAGTAGCGGTCGAGGTCGTAATGCGGCACCTCGGCGCGCACCGACTGCATCACATGCGCGAGCGCCGGGCTCGTATGATGCGGCGCGCGCAGGTCCACGCCCTGGGCNGCNGCGAGCAGTTCGATCGCGAGNATNTTGGCCGTGTTGTCGGCNATGTCNGCNAGCTTGCGNGCCGCGAANGTCGCCATCGAAACGTGGTCTTCCTGGTTTGCCGAGGTCGGCAGCGAATCGACCGAGGCCGGATGCGCGAGCGTCTTGTTNTCCGANGCCAGTGCAGCCGCCGTGACGTGCGCGATCATGAAGCCCGAGTTCACGCCGCCGTCCTTCACGAGGAAAGGCGGCAGGCCCGAGAGCGTCGCGTCGATGAGCAGCGCGATGCGGCGCTCGGCCAGTGCGCCGATTTCGGCGGCGGCCAGCGCGAGATTGTCGGCGGCGAAGGCCACCGGCTCCGCGTGGAAGTTACCGCCCGAGAGCACTTCGTTCGTTTCCGGGAAGATCAGCGGATTGTCCGAGACCGCGTTCGCCTCGATGAGCAGCACCTGCGCCGCGTGGCGCATCTGGTCGAGACACGCGCCCATCACCTGCGGCTGGCAGCGCAGCGAGTACGGGTCCTGGACCTTGCCGCAGTCACGGTGCGAGAGGTTGATCGCCGAGCCTTCGAGCAGCGTGCGATAGGCCGCTGCCGCCTCGATCTGGCCGCGATGGCCGCGCAGTTCGTGAATGCGCGCGTCGAACGGCTTCACCGAACCTGCCGCCGCATCCACGCAGAGCGCGCCAGCAACGAGTGCCGTGCGGTAGAGGTCTTCAATCGCGAACATGTTGTAGATCGCGAGCGCCGTGGAAGCCTGCGTGCCGTTGAGCAGCGCGAGACCTTCCTTCGCCTGCAGCGCAAGCGGCTTGAGGCCGACGAGACGCAAGCCCTCCAGCGCGCTCATGCGCTCGCCCTTCGCGAACACGTCGCCCACACCTAGCAACACGCAGGACATATGCGCGAGCGGCGCGAGGTCGCCCGAGGCGCCCACCGAGCCCTTCACGGGAATCACAGGCAGCACGTCGGCGTTGAACAGCGTGATGAGCGCGTCCATCACTTCGCGGCGGATACCCGAATGGCCGCGGCCCAGGCTCGACAGTTTCAGCGCCATCAAGAGACGCACGACCGGACGCGACATCGGCTCGCCCACGCCCACGGCGTGCGAGAGCACCAGATTGCGCTGCAGCAGTTCGAGCTGGTCGTTCGGAATGTGTGTGCTTGCCAGACGCCCGAAGCCCGTATTGATGCCGTACGCCGGCTCGCCCTTCGCCGTGATCTCGGCAACGGCGCGTGCGCCTGCGTCGATGGCGGCAAAGCTGGCCGGATCGAGTTCGAGCTTCACGCCGCCGTTTTCATTGGCACGCGCGATCTGGCGCAGTTGGGACAGGGTCAGATGGCCGGGAGTGAGTTTGATGTTCATGGCGGTGTCAAAGTTGTCTGGACAAGGTGGAATCAGATTACCGAAGCGAGCTTGTCTATACAAGTTCAATCTGCTCCACGTATACCCGCATCTCCGCTTCCTGACGCCAGAATTACGCCGTCTTTCGATTGCAGCACAGTGAAATCCCCAGGTGATAACACCGATTGCCGGTCTTTTCGACGCATCGATAATTGTATAGACAACTTGCCGGGCCGAACCGCCAGTCCATGACCGGGTACACGCCAACCCTTCCTATCGGAGACTTCATGAAGAAACTCGCCTTGTGTGTCGCCCTCGCCCTTGCCGCCGGTGGCGCGTATGCGAAAGACTGGTCCACCATCCGCTTCGGCACCGACGCGAGCTACGCGCCGTTCGAGTCGAAGGCGACCGATGGCAAGCTGGCCGGTTTCGACATCGACCTCGGCAACGAAATCTGCCGGCGCCTGAACGCCAAGTGCGTGTGGGTCGAGCAGGATTTCGACGGCATGATCCCGGGCCTCAAGGCCAAGAAGTTCGACGGCGCGCTCTCCGCGCTCACGATCACCCCGCAGCGCGAGCAGCAGATCGCCTTCTCGGCCAAGCTGTTCAACACGCCCACGCGCCTCGTCGCGAAGCAGGGCTCGCCGCTGCAGCCGACCATCGCTTCGCTGCAAGGCAAGACGGTGGGCGTCGAACAAGGCTCGATTCAGGAGACCTACGCGAAGCAGAACTGGGCGCCCAAGGGCATCAACGTGATTCCCTACCAGAACCAGGATCAGGTCTATCTGGATCTGCAGTCGGGTCGCCTCGACGCCGCGCTGCAAGACGAAGTGCAGGCCAATCTCGGCTTCCTGAAGACGCCGCGTGGCGCAGGCTTTGCATTCGCGGGAGCGGAAATCCCCACGGGCGCCGCCGCCATCGGCCTGCGCAAGGAAGATGCCGACCTCAAGGCGAAGATCGACAAGACGATCGCCGACATGATCAAGGACGGCACGTACAAGAAGATCGAGTCGAAGTATTTCGACTTCGACGTCTACGGCGGTTAAGCACCGCCGTCTTCATCGGCAACAACCAGGGGGAGCCCTGCTCCCCTGAACGAGGACATCCTTCCATGGTCTTTCAAGGCTTCGGCCCGCTGCTCCTCGCGGGCACGTGGGAAACCATCAAGCTCGCGGTGCTCTCGCTCGGCGCCGCGTTTCTGCTCGGGCTTGCGGGCGCTGCCGCGAAGCTCTCGCCCAACCGCGTGCTTTCGCGCATCGGCACGGCGTACACCACGCTCATTCGCGCGGTGCCCGACCTCGTGCTCATGCTGCTGCTGTTCTACAGCATCCAGATCTGGCTCAACGACGCGACCGACATGATGGGCATGGACCAGATCGACATCGACCCGTTCGTGGCCGGTGTCATCACGCTCGGTTTCATTTACGGCGCGTATTTCACGGAGACCTTCCGCGGCGCGTTTCTCGCCGTGCCGCGCGGGCAGATCGAAGCCGGTTTTGCATACGGCATGAGTTCCACGCGCGTGTTCACGCGCATCCTGTTCCCGCAGATGATGCGTTTCGCGCTGCCGGGCATCGGCAATAACTGGCAGGTCCTCGTGAAGGCCACGGCACTCGTTTCGATCATCGGTCTCGCCGATGTGGTGAAGGCCGCGCAGGATGCGGGCAAGGCCACCCAGGCGTTCTTCTTTTTCACGCTCGTGACCGGCGCGATTTATCTCGCCATCACCACGGTTTCCAACCTGGCATTGCACCGCCTCGAAAAGCGCTATTCGACCGGTGTGCGGAGGGCAGCGCTGTGATCGAACTGCTTCGTCAATACTGGCCCAACTATCTGTACAGCGACGGCTTCAACACGAGCGGCCTCGTCATCACGCTCTGGCTGCTGGTCGTGTCGATCGTGGCGGGCTTCCTGCTTGCCGTGCCGCTCGCCATTGCGCGCGCGTCGCGCAACCCGTGGCTTTCGCGGCCTGTCTGGGTCTATACGTATGTGTTCCGCGGCACGCCGCTCTATGTGCAGTTGCTGCTCTGTTACACCGGCCTGTACAGCCTGCACTTCGTGCACGCCAATCCCGTTCTTGGCGACTTCTTTCGCAGTGCCATGAACTGCACGCTGCTGGCCTTTGCATTGAACGAGTGCGCTTACGCCACCGAGATTTTCGCGGGCGCGATTCGCGAGACCTCGTATGGCGAGATCGAAGCGGCCCAGGCGTATGGCATGTCGAAGACGAAGGTCTACACGCGCATCATCCTGCCTTCCGCATTGCGGCGCGCCCTGCCCTCGTACAGCAACGAAGTGATCCTCATGCTGCACGCCACGACGCTGGCTTTCACCGCGACCGTGCCCGACATTTTGAAAGTGGCGCGCGACGCGAATTCCGCCACCTATATGACGTTCCAGGCGTACGGCATCGCGGCGGCGCTCTATGCGTCCATCGTCTTCGCCCTGATCTGGGGTTTCCGCCGCCTCGAAACACGTGTGCTGGCCTATTTGAAGCCGCAAGGCCATTAAGAATTTCAGTCCTGATGGAGTGAACCGAGTATGTACAAGCTGATTGTCGACGACCTGCACAAGAAGTTCGGCGAGAACGAGGTTTTGAAGGGCGTATCGCTCAAGGCAAAGGCTGGCGACGTGATCAGCCTGATCGGATCGAGCGGTTCGGGAAAGAGTACGTTTCTGCGTTGCATTAACTTTCTCGAATCGCCCTGCTCGGGACGCATCACCCTCAACGGCGAGGAGGTCCGTACGAGCGCCGACCGCGGCGGCGCGCTGCGTGTGAGCGATCCGAAGCAGCTCCAGAAAATGCGCACGCGCCTTTCGATGGTCTTTCAGCACTTCAATCTCTGGGCGCACATGACCGTGCTCGAGAACATCATCGAGGCGCCGGTCAGCGTGCTGGGCTTGAGCCGCAGCGAGGCCGAGGCCCGCGCGCGCAAGTACCTCGACAAGGTGGGGCTGGCTGCCGGTGTCGAGCACAAGTACCCGTCGCATCTTTCCGGCGGCCAGCAGCAGCGCGTGGCGATCGCCCGCGCGCTGGCCATGGAGCCCGAAGTGATGCTGTTCGACGAGCCCACTTCCGCGCTCGACCCCGAACTCGTGGGCGAAGTGCTCAAGGTCATGCAAAAGCTCGCGGAGGAAGGCCGCACCATGATCGTCGTCACGCACGAAATGGGCTTCGCGCGCAACGTGTCGAATCACGTCGTGTTTCTGCACAAGGGCAAGATCGAAGAGCAAGGCGACCCCAAGGAAGTGCTCAATACGCCGCGCAGCGAGCGGCTGCAGCAGTTCCTGGCGGGACGGTTGAAGTAAGGTCGTGGCGGGCAGACATTTCACGGGCCGCCAGCACACATCGGGGGCATGCGCAACGATGTGCGGACATCGACTTGCGGCCCCCGGTTACACGCCTTGTGTGCGCCAGACCACATTGGCGAAATCGCCCAGCGCTATAGTGAAAACGTGCACGCGAACGACGCGCAACGCTCGCCTCCACGCCTGGCATCGGGCTATCCGCCGGGCGAGCGCGCCGCTCCATCGTGTCGAAGCAAGGCAGTAATCCGGCTTTCAGGAGACCTCCCATGAAGAAGCTGCTTGCCCTCCTGCTCATCGTTCCCGCTACGGCTTTTGCAGACTCCGCGGCATTCCCGGACGGTTCCGCGAGCCCCAGCGCGGCCGACATCCAGCAACGCCTCTCTGGCAAGGCGTTCGACATCAAGATCGCCGATGGCAGCACGTGGCACGTGCAGTACGGCAATAACGGCGACTACGACTTCAAGTCGAGCAAAGGCTTTGCCGACCACGGCGACTGGAAAGCCGAGGACGGCAAGATCTGCAGCAAGGGCAGCAAGATGCCGTATTCGTGCAACGAAGTGCGCATGAAAGGCGCCGACGTGTACCTCAAGCGCGACAACGGCGAGATCATCGAGTTCGTCGAATCGCAGTGAGCGACGCCTGGCAGGCCCAACCGATCGAAAGCCGATCGTCGGCCATCGATCGCCGTTGGGCCTAAACTACCGGCATGCCGCCCACTCCAGACGAATGCATGCCCGCTAGCGCAGCCCTCCACGCCGATGCGCCCACGCTCGCCCATGCGCATCCTGAACCGCCCGACGCCGAACCGCTCCTGGACCCAGCCCTGCTGCGCCGTCTGTTGCGCGCGAAAGACCGCATGGACGCCGCCTCTCACGAGGCCTGGCCCGTCAAGCGCCTGGCCGAGGTCAGCGGCGTTTCCCAAGCGCATTTCGCGCGCTCCTTCAAGCGCGCCTTCGGCCTCCCGCCGCATCGCTACCTGCTCACGCGGCGCATCGAGCAGGCCACCACCCTGTTGCGCGACACCGATCTCGACATCACGGACATCGCCTTCGCCACCGGCTGGGAGAGCCTCGGCACCTTTGGCCGCACGTTTCGCGACGTGACCGGCTCGAGCCCCAGCGCCATGCGCGTCCAGGCGCGGGCCAACCTGCCCGAGATCGACCGCGTGCCGGCCTGCGTGCTGAAAGCCGCGCAGCGCCCCGACCTCACCACAGCAGTTTTGGAGAAGCGGCGGCGTACGGGCAAGGCTAAAGTGCGGACCTGAAGTGCGGTCACTAACCAGGGAGGTGTTATGAATCAGGGTATCAATGTGGTGGGCCTGTATGTCGACGACCAGGACGAGGCGCTCAAGTTCTACGTCGACAAACTCGGATTCCGTGTGCATACCGACGTGCGCAATGGGGCGTACCGCTGGCTCACGGTCCAGCACCCGGAGCAGCCATCGTTCCAGCTCGGGCTGTTCCTGCCCGGGCCGCCGGTTCACGACGAGGCCACCGCGCAAACGCTGCGCGCCATGGTCGCCAAGGGCGCCATGCCGCCCCTCGTGCTCGCGGTGGCGGACTGCCGCGCCAGCTACGAGCGCCTGAAAGGCCTGGGCGTGGAATTCACCCAGGAGCCGGTCGACCGCTACGGCAGCGTCGACGCGGGTTTTCGCGATCCTGCCGGCAACGGCTGGAAGATGATCCAGGCGCCGAAGCAGTCATAGCGGCCAGGCATGCGCGGCTTCGAAGGCGATGACTCGCGAGGTTTGCACACGCGTGCGATCGCCCACCAGGTCCGGATACGTTTTGCTAATGTTCCTGAACATCGTTGCCTCCATTGCAGCGCTGCCTGCCGCCGACTTTCAGTTACATGACAAGTCAACTATCATGCCGAAATAGCCCGCTCGCAGGCGACACCCTGTCGCGTGCGAGCGTTGAATGGAGCGCATCGGTCTTCAGATCATTGCCATTTGCGCTAATCGAGCGCAGCGAACGGAGCGTGGCCGTCCATCCAGTCGTACTGGCTGGACGGCGTCGCCCACGCCCAGTTCGAAGGCGAACGCGCAGCGGCGCTGCGGCTTGCGCGATCCGCCCCGCTGCGTAGCGCGGCGTTCGTCGCGCGATCCTCGGCGCTCGTCCCCTGGCTTTCCGCGATGATGTCTTTCATGTCAGTCCTGCTCCCAAGAAATTAGATCCGCATGCGGCGGCCGACGGTCTGCACGGCGCAACCCGCATGCTTTTCGATGTGAGCGGACGATACGGCAATCCATCGAAGCGCTTTTCGCTTCAAATGCCATTCTTTTATGCTTGGGCGCCACTGAGCGTTAACGCCTGGTCCGCCACGAAGCGGCATTGCGCTTCGCGGTGGCAATTTGATGACAATTCAATGACTGATCGCGTGCCGGAAATTCATGCACGGACCAGCAGGCGGTCAGGGCGTGGCGTCCCAGCCGTGTGACGCGAGGATCTTGTCGAGCAGGAAGCGCAGCGCGACGCGCTCGGCCTCGTTCAGCCCGTGGTAAAGGTCGCTTTCGCGCTTGTCCAGGGTCGGGCCGATCTTCTTGAAAATCTTGCGGCCTTCGGCGGTGAGCGAAATGATGACGCTGCGCCCGTCCTTGTCGTTGCCCGTGCGCGCGAGGATCTCCTTCGAGAGCATGGCCTCGACCGTGCGGCTCGCCTGACTCTTGTCGAGGTTGGCGCGCCGCGAGATATCCATCACGGTTTGCGGACCGAACGTGCCGATCGCGGCGATGATGCTTGCCTCCGGATACGGCACACCCAGCTTGTCGCGCGACATCTCGCTGCTCATGCGGTCGGCGATCTTGGTCAATGCCTTCAGCCGATAGGTCAGCGAGGCGTCTGCGCCTGGCTCATTCGTGCTTGCCATATGCCCACTCGAAAATTGGATCCGGAAACTCGCGAAAGAATCCCGGGTATGTTGCCTTGATCCTGCCCGCGAGGTCAACTGCGAGGCACACATGTGGCAGAAGCCGAGAGTCGGGCGCCGTCCGCATCAACACGGTGCACGCAATGTGTGACGGCGCGATACGCAAGGTCGATGCCCATATCCATTTTCATCACTCGCTTTCATCGTGGCCGCTTATACTGCACGCGTTCAACGCGCGAAGATGGCCATGAGCAAACGAATGACTGTCCGGCAGTCGCCGGTGCACGGAAAAGGCGTCTATGCGTTGCGCCCCCTGCGGGCCGGCGAGCGCATCTTCGAATACAAAGGCAAGATCATGAGCTGGCGCAGCGCGGCCCGGCGTTATCGTCTGCGTGAAGACGGTGCGCATACGTTTCTCTTCGGCCTTTCCGATGGCCGCGTGATCGACGGCGGCCAGGGCGGCAACTGGGCGCGCTGGCTCAACCACGCGTGCCAGGCGAACTGCGAAACGATCGAAATCAACGGCCACGTGTTCATCGACGCGTGCCGCGACATCCTGCCCGGCGAAGAGCTGTTCATCGACTACGCGCTCGAACTGCCCGACGACGCCTGCGAAGACAGTATGCGCGAATACATCTGCCGCTGCGGCGCGCCGCTGTGCCGCGGGACGATGCTCGCCGGCGCCGGAGTTGGCGTTGGCGTTGACGCCGGCTTGAGCAGCATCGTCAGCGTAGTCAGCCTGCTTTAAGCTGCACGTTGCCTAGAACCTGTGCCGCATGCCGATCGCAACAACCGTCTGCTGACTCGTCGACGACGGCGACTGCCCGCTGATATCCGCACCGAGACCCGACCCATCCGCGCTGATGTGCTGGTAGCTCGCCTGCGCATAGACGTCGGTGCGCTTCGAGAGGAAGTAGTCGGCCTGCACCGACACCTCGTGCCAGCGCGGGTGATGCTCGCCGCCTGAACTCGAAAGCGCGCCCTGCGTGTAGGTGTACGCGCCGTTCAGGCTGAATTGCGGCGTGAACAGGTAGCTCGCGTTCACCTCGTAGTTGCTGAAGCTCGCGCCCTGCCCGTTCTGCACGAGGCCGAGACTGTTCGCGCCGTTGATCGTATCGAGGCCGCCCAGTTGCGTGCGGGTCCACACGAAGCCGAAGCGCGCATTGCGCGTAACGTAATTGACACCCGCGCCATAGGTGCGCTGCCGGGCCGCGATGAACGTGCGGTCGGTGAGCGTGAGCGCACCGTTCGTGTTGCTGCTGCCGCCGTTGTTCGCCTGCAGGTAGCCCGCGCCGAACTCGAATCCGCCGAAATCGTACGACGCGCCCAAGCTGTAGAGGCGATTGTCGTCGAAGCCGCCCGCTTCGTTCGAGAAACCGTAGAGCGCGCCGAACTTCGCGCCGCCGTAATTCGCGCTCGCGTACTTGACCGCGTTGTTCACGCGAAACGAGTTGTTGAGGTTGTCGTTGTCGTACGGGTGAGCCGAAAGATTGTTGCCGCCCGGATGACGCCCCGTGAAGCTGAGCGGCGCGAGATAGTCGACCACGGAGTCATATTGCCGGCCCAGCGTGAGCGCGCCGTAGCGATTGTTTTCGAGGCCCGCGTACGCCTGATAGCCGAACATGCGGCCGCCCTGGCGCAGCGTGCCGTTCGTCACGCTGAAGCCGCTCTCGAGGCGGAAGACGGCGCGCGTGCCGCCGCCCAGGTCCTCGCTGCCGGTGACGCCCCAGTGGCTGCCCGTGACGTTGCCGCTGCCGGCCGCGAAGAGGCTATGGCCGCCGGCGTTGCTGTTGTACGAGAGGCCGGCGTCGATCACGCCGTACAGCGTCACGCTGCTCTGTGCGTGGGCTCCGCATGCATAGGCCGCGGCAAGGGCTGCGGCGACGAGCGTCTTTTTCATTGTTTTTTCCTTCGAGTTGTTATTCACGCGTTTGCGCGCGCTTTACGTATGGCGATGGCCGCTCAGCGCGCAAACCGGCCCCGCATTCGCGCTGGGCGAATGCGGTCCGGCAGCGTGAAGGCACGCGCTGAAACGGCGGTTGGAACGGGCTGGCTGGGCCGCGCTAGTGGCGGCTGGCGATGCCCTGCTGACCGGCGAGACCGTCGATCAGAACTTGAAGCTGTCCGCGCGAGCATGGCTCGATGCGCGCGCGAACGCTGAACACTTCGGCAAGACTGTCGGCCGTGACGACCTCGGCCGGTGCGCCGAGGCGCGCGATGCGCCCTCGATGCAGCAGCATCGCGCGGTCGCAGGATCGCACGGCAGCGTTGATGTCGTGGAGCACGACCACAGTGACGATCGCGCGCTCGCGCGTCACCTCGCGCAGCACCTGCATCACATGAAACTGGTGATTGAGGTCGAGTGCGGAGCACGGCTCGTCGAGCAGCAGCACCTGCGGATCGCGCACCAGCGCCTGGGCGATGCCCACGAGCTGGCGCTGCCCACCCGAGAGTTCGTCGAGCGAGCGGCCCGCGAGCGCAGCGATGCCAAGCCGCTCGAGCACGGCATGCGCGTGCGCGATCTGCGCGGAGGACGCAGCGCGCGACGCGCCCCACTGCGATACCGGATCGCGCCCCGCGCGCGCGGCCACCACGACCGACTCCAGCACCGCGAGGCGCACGCCGGCGGGCAACGCTTGCGGCAGATAGACCACGCTGTGCGAGCGCGCACCCGCGGCGCTTAGCGTGAGCGGCGCGCCATCGAGCGTGAGCGAACCGCTGCGTGGCGCGTTCAGTCCCGCCAGCGTGCGCAGCAAGGTGGATTTGCCGCTGCCGTTCGGCCCGAGCAGCGCCGTGATTTCGCCGCGCGCGAGCGGCCCGGCGCTCAAGTCGCTCAGCACCTCGCGCTTGCCGTAGCGCACCGAAAGCGCGTGGATCGACAATCCGCTCATTGCATGGCTCCCTGCGAGCGCACGACGATGCCGAGAAAGAGCGGAATGCCCACGAGTGCCGTGACGATCCCCACCGGAATCAGCACGCCCGGCACGAGCAGTTTCGAGGCAATGGAAGCGAGCGAGAGCATCAGCGCGCCGAGCAGCAGGCTGCCCGGCAAATAGAAGCGATGATCCTCGCCGAAAATCGTGCGCGCGATATGCGGCGCAATCAGTCCCACGAAACCGATGGTCCCGACGAACGACACGGCGAGCGCCGAGAGCGCCGACACGCGCAATAGCGTGCCCAGGCGCAGCCGCCGCACGTCGATGCCGAAGCTCGCCGCGCGCTCTTCGCCCAGGCGCAGCGCGGTGAGCGTCCACGCGTTGCGCATCGAGAACGGCAACGCGAGCGCGAGCGCCGCCGTGAGCACGCCGATCTTCGGCCAGTCGGCGCGCGCGAGCGAACCGAGCGTCCAGAACACGAGGCCCTGCAGCGCGTCGGCGGAGGCGACGAACTGCATCAGTTCGACGAGCGCATGAAACGAGAACACGAGCGCGATGCCCATCAACACGACGCCCGCCGTGCTCATGCCGCGCCAGCGCGCGACGAAATCGAGCAGCAGCGCCGCAGCGAACGCGAATACGAACGCGTTGGCCGAGACGATCCACGTTTGCGCGACGCCCGGAATCGCCACGTCGAGCACGATGGCGAGCGACGCGCCGAAGGCCGCCGCCGCCGAAACGCCCAACGTATAGGGGCTCGCGAGCGGATTGTTGAGGATCGTCTGCATCTCCGCGCCCGAAATGCCAAGCGAGGCGCCGACCACGAGCGCCATGACGGCATAGGGCAGGCGGATCTGCCACACGATCACGCTGTTGGCCGGATCAGCCGATGCGGGCACGAAGATCGTGCGCAGCAAGGTCGCGATGGGCAGGCCCGCAGGGCCGGAACTGAGGTCGAACAGCAGCGAGGCGACGATCAGCAACGCGACGGCTACGAGGCACAGCACGCGGCGGCGCGTGAGGCGCGCGTAGGCGCGCAGTTGCGCATTCGCGTCGTGCGCAGCGGGCATGGCGTCGAGAGGCCGCGCGGCCTCTGCGGGCAAGCGCATGCCGTTCACCGCGCAGCCTGCCGCGCTTGCGCCGCAGGCAACGGCGCATCGACCCACTCCGTGCCCGTATCGGGAATCGCGAGAAAGCGGCGATACAGCTCGCGCTCGGTCGCATGCACGTCGAGCGTGCTGAACTGCTGCGGATAGAACCACTTCGCGAACGCCTCGATCGCGACGATGTTGTACGGCGAGTCGTAATAGTTGTGCGAGATGCCATGCACGCGGCCATCGTGAATCGCCTTGATGGCGTCGAAGCCGGGGCGCGCGGCCAATTGCGCCAGGCTCGCGTCGGCGTCGTGCTCGCTCGTGAGCGCGCCCACGCGCAGCGAAGCGAGGCCGGGCTTCGTGCGGCTGCCCGTGGCGATGTACACATCGGGCCGCGCGGCGATCACTTGCTCCATGCTGATGTCGCCGAGCACACCGGGCAACAGGCCTGCCGCGATGTTGCGGCCGCCCGCGGCATCCACGAACTCGCCGAAATTGCCCTTGCCCGCCGTGTGGCAGCAGCCCGCGTCCCACACGCCCGCCAGCATGTCCACGAACACCTTCGGGCGCTGCGACTCGGGAATCGCGTTCACCACCTGCTGCACACGCGCGAGATGCTGCTGATAGAACTGGATATAGGCATCGGCTTCCTTCTCGCGATGCAGGACCTCGCCAAGCAGCTTGATGCTCGGCAGCGTGTTCTGCATGGGATGCACGCGGAAGTCGACGAACACCACGGTCGTACCGGTCGCTTCGAGCTGCTTGACGAGCGCGTTGTAACGGCTCGGGCCGTGGCCCGCCACGCTGAAGATCGCCACATCGGGCTTGAGCGCGAGCGCCTTCTCGTCGCTGATGCTGTCCTCGGTCGCCTTGCCGATCAGCGGGATCTGGCGAATTTCGCGGAAGCGCTGCGCGTAGGCCTCGAAGGTCTGTGGGTCCATGGTCGGCAGGTCGCCCTGCCAGCCCACGATGCGCGCGAGCGGCTTCTGCCCCTCGAGCAGCGCGACCGCGGCAAGCAGACGGCTCTCGCCGAGCAGAATCCGGTGCGGCTCGGCCGGCACCTTGATCGTGCGGCCCGCGAGGTCGGTGACGGCGAGCGGCGCCTGGGCCGTCTGCGCCACGGCGGGCGTGGCGGCCTCGGCCGCGGCTGCGCTGCAGCTCAAGGCGATGGCGGTCGAAGTTGCGGCCAGGACGGCGCCCCGCTGCGCCAGGCGGGTCAAGCCGGGGATCAATCGAAAGGTCAACATGATATATTCTGTAAATGCGAACGATTGCTATTTGCGGGTGCAACTTTAACGGCCGCTTGTAATGGCGATGTGTTGAAACCGGCCGTTTTGTAATGGAATGTGTTGGCGCGGCTTACGGCCCGCGGCAGCAAGAGAAAAAGATGGATCACATACTGGTCGTCGACGACGACGCCAACATCCGGCAACTGCTGCGCGACTACCTGCGCGAGATGGGCTACCAGGCGAGCGCCGCCACCAACGGCGCGCAGATGAAGCAGATACTCGGCACCGCCCAGATCGACCTGATCGTGCTCGACCTCATGCTCGACGGCGAAGACGGACTCGACCTCACGCGCGAGCTGCGCCGGGCCCACGACACGCCCGTCATCATTCTTTCGGCGCGCGGCGGGCTGCTCGACCGCATCCTCGGCCTCGAAATGGGCGCCGACGACTATCTGCCCAAGCCTTTCGATCCGCGCGAACTGCTCGCCAAGATCAAGGTGGTCCTGCGCCGCACGCGCGCCGTGCCGGGCACCCGCCCCGCCGACGCGAACGCGTTCATCACCTTCGCGGGCTGGCGCCTCGACACGCGCATGAAGCAGATGCGCTCGCCCGACGGCGTGGTCGTCTCGCTCGGCGGCTCGGACTACCGCACGCTGCGCACGCTGCTCGACCATCCGAACCGCCCGCTCTCGCGCGAGTTTCTGCTCGACCAGGTGTTCAGCAAGAGCCTGACGCCGCTCGACCGCGCCATCGACGTCTGCGTGAGCCGGCTGCGCCAGCACCTGAAGGACTCGGCGCGCGAGGCCACGCTGATTCGCACCGTGCGTAACGAGGGCTATATGCTCGTGGCCGACGTTGGGTACGAAGCGTGAGGCGGGTCGCGCAAATCGCGGCGAAGTTGCGCCGCTGGCCGCCGCTTTGGCCACTTCGGCCGCTTTGGCCAGACACGCTCTTTGGGCGCCTCGTCGTGATCCTCGCGGCGGGCATGTTCGCGGGACAGTTGCTGACCAGCACGATCTGGTTCGAAACCCACGACAACCGCACGCTCGAAATTCCGGCGCGCCTTTTCGGCAGCCGTCTCGCCGATACGGTGCGCCTGATCGAGCGCGCGCCCAATGCGGCGACGCGCGAGGCGATCGTCGGCACGCTCGGCGACGACCGCTACCGTCTGCAGTGGGTGCAAGGCGCGCCGCTGGCCACGCCCGCCACGCTTTCGCTCGCGCAGCGCGCCACCGCCGGGCTGATCGAAGGCGTGATCCGCAAGCGCCTGTCCGAACCCATCGACGTGCATCTCATCGACGCTCAGGTGCGCGACGGCGCGCGCCGGGAAGGCGGCGTGCTGAGCCTGTTCGACTCGCGCACGCCCACCGGCGACTTTCACGTGCAACTCGAAGTGCCCGGACACGGCTGGCTCGACATCCACGCGAACGAAGGCCAGGCGGGCATGCATACCGAGCGCGGCGCGCTCGTGATCGATTACCTGCTGCGGATCTATCTGCTGCGCTTCGCCGCTGTGTGCCTGATCGCCATGGTGGCGGTGCGCTTCGCACTTGCGCCATTGCGCCGCTTCGCGACGGCGGCCGAAGCGCTCGGGCGCAATATCTATCGCGCGCCTCTCGCCGAGGCGGGTCCGCGCGAAGTGCGCAATGCGGCGCACTCGTTCAACGCCATGCAGCGGCAGTTGATCGACAGCTTTGCTGCGCGCACGCGCTTTCTGAGCGCCGTCTCGCACGACTTGCGCTCGCCGCTCACGCGGCTGCGGCTGCGCGTCGAAATGCTGCCGGACCCGGCTTCGCGCGAGCGTTTGCGCGGCGACCTCGAAGACATGGAAGGCATGGTGCGCGCCACGCTCGACGCCGTGCAGGGCGTGGAGATCACCGAACCGCGCCAGCGCATCGACCTCGTTTCGATGCTCGAAGGCCTTGCCGGGGATGCACGCGAACAGGGCCATCTTGCGCGCGTGACTGGCAGCGTGCGCGCACCCGTTCCGGGCTTTGCGCGCAACCTCAAACGCTGTCTGCAGAATCTCTTCGACAACGCGATTCGCTATGGCGGCGAGGCGAGCGTCACCGTTTGCGACGTGGAAGATGGCGTGCGCGTGGTGATCAGCGACAACGGGCCCGGCATTGCCGATGCCGCGCTGCTCGAACGCGTGTTCGAGCCTTATTTCCGCATCGATTCGCGTAGCAGCGATGCACCCGGCGGCACGGGATTGGGGCTCACGATTGCGCGCAGCGTGGCGGCCGCGCATGGCGGCACGCTCGCGCTGCGCAATCGCGTGGTGGATGAGCGAGTTGTTGGGTTCGATGCCGAGCTGGTTTTGCCGACAGGCGATTGAGCCGACGGGCCGTCAGTTCGACGCCGTTTTGCGGGCAGCGTCGTCGGTGGACGGCCCGGTGCCGCGCAGGTTCGTCACGTTTTGCAGCAGATCGAACCAGAACGGCGCGCCGAACAACGTTGCGCTCGCCGTGAGAAGCCAGCCGACGATCATCCAGACCACGCCGTCTGCGTAGGCGTCATCTCTTTGCCAGCCGATCGGCAACTGATTCATCAGGGAGACCGCATCGGAAGCCGCGCTCGAGTGCAGCGCACCCGCGAGCGAGGGATGCACCCACAGAATCCTGAACAGAAAAACCGTATCGATGTTCAGCGCAATCACGATGACGAGCGCCACGGCAAATGAAATGAACTGCGACCAGCGCTTGTAGGTGCCGGAGAGCCTGTCCATGCCATTGTCGAACCACTTGCCGAGCGCGTCAGAAAACTGGCCGACATCCTGATTGGCGTGCCGATACATCGCCTGCAATACCTCCCTCAACTGCTGGTTCTGGATGGTGGCAATCGACTGACCGATGTCCTGGTCCGCGCCGGGCGCGCGCCGAAGGATATCGATCATCGCCAGGGCAAAGTCCTTCGACGGAATATAGGAGGGCTTGTACTTCAGGTCGCGCGCATTCGTCGCGTCACCGGAGTCGCGCGGGCTCACGAGCGCGTGGTTGTAGAGGTCGCGCGCCATGCCATTGAACTGCGGGTCGTTCAGGATCTGCTTGACGCCGGATAGCAGACATTTCGCGCGCAATTGCAAGAGCGACGCAAAAAGCTCGGTCACGGTGCTGACGGCAAGGCTCACCGCGAAATAGCAGAACACCAGGCCAATGCCGACTTCGAGAACTGTACTGTTTAACATGACCTGCTCCGTTTGTCGTTGAGCGCACGCTTGTGCCTAAGGAGCAACCGCGCCGTAAGCCGCATCAGCCTTGTTCGGGTCGCCCGACACGCCAGCTACCGCCACGGGCATGCCCTGAACGATCGACCACGATCCGACCGGGTCATAGCCGGCCCAGCCTGACGACTGAGCAAGCCAGGTGTATTGCGCGGCACCCGTCTGCTGGAGCGCCCGACACGTGCGTCCCGAGCCGTAAGCGCCCACGAGGTAATGCGGCACGGCGGCCGTCGTCCCTCCCGTGCCAGCAACCCCGGCTAGCCCTGCCGACACGCCCTTGAAGTAGTCGCCGATGCAGCCATTCACGTCGGCAAGCGACGCGTCATAGTCGACCGCAAAATAGATGCAGGTCGCATCCTGCGCGCCAAGCAACGCCGCCTGCGTTGCGGCGCGTTGTGCGTCGATCTGACCGCGGCCAAAGCTGAAATAGCTCGGCGCGGTCGGTCCGTCCTCATAGACAAGGACGAGGTTCAAGCCGGCTGCGCGCAGCGCCGACGCTTCCGCCGCACCGATAAGCTTCCACGTCGACCTGCTGAGATAGCGGCCAATGAAGTCATATCCCGCTGCGCGCAAGGCGCTGGCGTGAGCAGTGCAGTTCTGGGTCGTGTCAATGCCGGTGGACATAGCGCCTCCTGTTTGGCGGTTAGGTGGCCGTCGATAGACAGGCCGCTCGAAATCAATGAAACGCATCACTTTCGTTTGCTGCGTTCAGCGGTCACAACGTGAATCGCGGCGCTCAGTGATCACGGGTGGAAAACGCCCCGACGATTTTGTCGAGGAACGCGAACACAATATCGATCGAATAGCCGGCGGCGAACGCAATGCCGCTCGCAGTCAAGCCTTTGAGCGCGGAAAGCGAGTCGGGCGAAAAAATGAGCGCCGTGCTGAAGCCGGCAAACGATCCGAGGCACAAGCGAACGACGGCCTGCGAATAGAACAGTTGGGAATACGTACCGTCCTTTATCTGCCCGATAATCTGCCGCAGCATGAAGATCGTGGCGCCGAGCAGACCCAGTAACGTCGGCAACAGCAATTGCGCGTAGCGATCCACCTTCACGGAGGCGGCGAATCGCAACGCGTAGGCGAGCGGCAAGATCGCTTCATCGGGCTCGCCGCATAGGCTCGCCGCTGGGGCCGCGGCTTTCTGCGCGGCCTCAGGCACGGCGCCCTTCGTTTTAATGCCCTTCGCAGTCAGCCAGGACTGGAGCACGTCCGCGGCCTGACCTACCCGGCCGACTGCCACGATGCGCTCCGTGCAGGCTTCTTCATAGGTATTGGGCTCCGCGCGGGCGGCCCAGTCGAGGTCCGCCAAACCCTGCACCGGCAAGCTTGCCCGCGCGGCATGACGCGCGCCCAGGTTCGCCACCACGATCGTGCTTGCCGGCAGCGCCTCCCCCGCCTTCGTCGAGCCGTCCACGAAATTCACGGCTAGCGGCTGACCAGTCGTCCGCTCGGGCACGAAGCCCTCGAGATCGGAATTGGCGATACGGAGGCTGTTCAATGCTTCATCGAGATGCGTGCGGTCCGCGACGACGCTGGAGTACTGGGCCAGCACGAATACCGTACTGCCGAACACGATCAACGCGAGCAGGCCCATCACGATAAAAGGGCCAACAAATACGCTTTCTCGTACCTGCAGCGTCCTGGTCGACGACGAGATAGAAGCCGGATCGAGTTGTTCGTTGAACTGCTGGTATTGCACCCAGAACGCTGCGATTTCGGGTTCCGTGACCGTCGGGCTCTGAACCGCAGTGCAACTTCGCAGCAATGCCGCGCACACGTTGGGATCGATCTTGCGGGCGGTTTGGGCCGCGTAGTGCAGCGCGTACTGCACCTGGGCCGCCGCCACATTGAGCACCCTTCTGGAAACCAGGGGCGAATCGACCTGGGCGCCGAATCCAAGGCAAACTTTGATGCCGTCGTAAAGCGTCGCAAGCCGCATCGTGAACGTGCGTGCCCCGGCGGTTCGCGTAAATTCCCAATACTTGTGCCAGAAGTCGCCGATTTCCTCGGCGCTCGCGTTTTCGCTGACTGCTCGTTGCGAGGCCTCCCACAGCTGACGGTAGGGTTCCGCCTGAAATGTTCCGTTCCTGCATGCCACGCGGGCCAGCCACTCAACGCGCATTTGAGCCGCAATCCGACGGTTCAGTGCGCGCTCCGAAGAACTCAGCCTCCTGCGAGCAAAGAGCGGCATCATGCTCTCCCGGGAATGACATCACGGTGTGGCAGGCACCGGCACGTAAGCTAACTGGATATCCCCCGTCTCCCTTCGAACTTACGAACCGCCTCTAAGTGGCACGCTTCAATTCGATTTATTTGAACCTAAGGTGCCGTCTGTTCAACATTCAGCCGTTTCGACGAAACTCTCAACAATGGAAACACGGGTTGTGTGCGAAGCCGCACTGAATTGACCAATATTCGGATATCTAAATGTTTAAGAAAGCGGGCAACACAAGACAATGATTCTAAACCTTCAGGATCATCTTTCTGAAAGGTTAGGAAAGCAGATTGAAGCAGCCGGGGAAGCGGCTGCTCGCCGCAACATCGCTATGCCAGCAGCACCGAAGGGTCGATATAACCCGGCACCCCAGCCGAAAGCGATTGCTTCAACTCACGGCTGCCCGCATCCGCGAGCACTTCGCTTTCGCCCGCTTCGAGCGCGTCGTAGGCCTGGCGAACGACATCGACGGGACTGGCTTTCGGCACGTCGAAATCCTTCGTGAGATCGGTATCCACGAAGCCGACGTGCACACCGACCACGCCGATCTTGCGCTCGATGAAGTGCAGCCGGGTGTTGTTGGTATAGCTCCAGGCCGCCGCCTTCGAAGCGGAATACGGCGCGAGGAACGGCACGGCTCGCCACGAGACATCGGAGAGCACGTTGATCACGCCGCCGTTGCCGTCGCTCGGCAGCACGGATTCGAACGCGCGGGTCGTGCGAATGACGCCATAAAAGTTCGTTTCGAAGATGCGCCGCGCCTGTTCCTCCGCCTCTGCCGCAAGCGGCGACGCGAGAATTTCCGCAATCCCTGCGTTGTTCACGAGCAGCGTCACGTCCGCGGCGATCTTCGCGGCAGCCGTAACGGAGGCCGGATCCGTCACGTCGATCTTGACGGGGACGATGCCGGGTTCGCTGAAGCCTTCCGGATCGCGCACCCCTGCGTAGACTTTGGCGGCACCGCGGGCCAGCGCCTCGCGTGCAAACGCCAGACCGAGGCCACGGCTTGCGCCGGTGATAAACACGACGGAATTCCTGATTTTCATTTTGAATCTCCAATTAAATTAGTGATACAAAGTATTCGTTTGAATCAAACCCGGAAAAGCTCGCGATGAGCGCGAACGAACGCCTCGACCGTCTGCGGCGCCTTGCCGGTAACCTGCTCGATGATGCTGTCGGTCCCCTTGAACACGCCGTTCTGGTAATCGACGGCGACTTCGATGAAGTGCTGGATTGCAAACTCGGGGAGGTCGTATTTCTGCAAATGCTCGCGATATTCATCGAGTGTGCCGGGGCGATAAACGATCTTCCGGTCGATGACCTTGCCGATCTCGTCGGCAATGCCCTGGTGGTCGAATTCGACCGGCCCGCAAAGCTCGTAGCGCTTGCCGATATGGCCCAACGGTTGCGCGAGCACCTTGGCGATGAAGCGGGCCTGGTCAACGGCGGCGATCGGCGCGTGGCGTCCCGCTCCGTAAGGCAGCGTGATCTGCCCTTGCTTGACGAGGGTGTCGCGCACCCACGGGAAGATCAGCCATTCGGAAAAAAAGGTCGGGCGCACATGAATGGTCGGTACCCCTGACCAGTCGAGCACGCGTTCGGCGATCCAGTGGTCGCGCGCGGCGTGGCTCTTCGCATCCTCGCGTGCGGAAATCTGCGACATTTCCACGACGACTTCGAGACCGGCGCGGCGCGCGGCGTCCGCGAAATACGCGGTGCCCTGAATAAACCCGGGCCGAACGGGATAGCAGAGGTAAGCGCCCGTCACGCCCGAGGTGGCGCGAATCAGGTCGTCGTGATCAAGCAGATCGCCGACCACCACTTCGGCGCCGGCGGCTCGCAGCGCGGCACTGCGGGCGTCTTCCGTACGGACCATCGCGCGAACCGCATGACCGGCTTCGACCAGGTTATTGACCACGTGCACGCCGGTTTTGCCAGTGGCGCCGGTGATCAGGAATTTTCGCTGTTGCATGATGAGTTCTCCGTTAAAAGTGCATATGCACATGTGAGCACAAAATGAATCGCCAGTCTCTGGCGACCGCTTTCGTTCAGATCACTTCGATGTGTTGCCTGACATCTTCCAGCAGCGACGCGGAAGCGTCCTGATCGGGGATGATGCGCGCCAGGGTCAGCGCGCCGATCATGGCTGCGAGCGCGAAAACGGCCTGCGAGCGGTCCGCCTCTTCCTCCGGTGTTGCCATGCGCGCCGCCAGCATGTCCACGAGCGCGTCGAACCCGCGCGAAGCCGCCGCCCGCGTTGCGTCGTCCGCGCGTGCCAGCTCGCTGCCCATGCCGGCAAGCGGACAACCGTTCGCGCGCGCGTCGCGATGACCGGTGGACATGTACGCGTCCACGATCGCCCGGAAAGCGTCCTCGCCCGTGGCCCCATCCGCAGCGGCGACGAGGTTTTCGACGATGCCGGCCAGCCCCGCTTCGCACGCCTCGGCAACCAGCTGATCCTTCGACTCGAAATGGCGATAAAAGCCGCCATGCGAAAGCCCTGCGGCGGCCATCACGTCGGCAAGTCCCGTTGCGTGGATGCCATTCGCCCTGAATGCCCCAGCCGCGACTTCAACGATGCGCTCCCGCGTCTGCGCCGTTTCGACCTTCGACTTCCTCATGATGACCCGCTCCGTGATCCGATGTTGTTTAGATGGTAGTCATCATCTAAATGGAAGTCAAGGCGCGTTTTGGCTGTGAGCGTACTTTCACTGCATTGTAAAAGTTACAGGGCCTGTCTGAGTCATTTCCAAACGTTGGGGCAGCCCCCCAAGAATCAGGCCACGCGCCCGGCTGCCCGCATAGATATTGACGACCTTGACGCCGTAGTCGCCGCTGTCGTCCCAAGCGGACGTCGGCAGCGACGTGCCTGCGCGCGCGCCTTCGCCCAGCACGTGAACATGGCGCAGTGCGATATCTCCGCCTTCGACGAAGGCGGTCCGGAGTGTGTCGATGCGTTGCGGAAACGGCAGCATGCTCATGAGTTCGTCGGATTCGAGTCGGTAGATGGTTGCCAGCAAAGGAGAAGAAGTGAACGCGAACTAGCCGACTAGCGAACAGCGGCAGATTTGCGACGCAACCATTCTCCGACGACCAGAAGGGAGGTCGAGAACAGCACCAGGATCGTCGCCAATGCAACGATCGTCGGCGTGATGCTGTCGCGAATGCCGCTGAACATCTGCCGCGGTATCGTGACCTGATCCGGGCCGGCGAGAAACAACGTGATGACGACTTCGTCGAACGACGTGGCGAATGCAAACAACGCACCGGCGAGTACGCCCGGCAGGATCAGCGGCAGGGTTACGCGGAAAAACGTCTCCACACGTCCGGCGCCGAGGCTCAGGCTCGCGTTCACGAGCGTCTTGTTGAAGCCCTTCAGCACCGCGCTGACCGTCGTCACTACGAACGGCGCGCCCAGCAACGCGTGCGCGATGATGAGCCCGACGAACGTTCCCGCGAGATGCAGCCTCATGTAGAACAGATACATGCCGACGGCGACCACGACCAGCGGCGCGACGAGCGGAGAAAGAATCATCGCGGTCAGCAGTCGCTTGCCCGGAAAACTCGCGCGGTCGAGCCCGAGTGCGCAAAGCGTGCCGAGCACGGTGGCCAGCACTGTGGCGCTCGGCGCGACGATGAAGCTATTGCGGATTGCACGCCACCAGATATCGGATGTGAACAGCACGCGATACCAGTGAAGCGACCAGTGCGACACCGGGTACACGAGGAACGAGTCCGCCGAAAACGACAGCGGCACCAGCGCAACAATGGGCAGTGCGAGATACGCGAGCAACCCATAGCAGAGCACGCGTAACGCAACGTACCAGACTTTCTCGGGCAAACCTGCCGACGGCTCGAAAGCGGGCATGAATCTCATAGCGTCGCCGCCTCCCGGAACATGTGCCGGCGCCCTGCCATGAGCATCCGGTAGACGACGAACAGCAATGCGGTCGCAATCAGCAGCAGCGCGCTCAACGCGGCGGCGAGACCCCAGTTGATCGACGTATTCGTGAAATAAGCGATGTAGTAGCTCAGCATCTGGTCGCCCGCTCCGCCGAGCAGCGCCGGCGCGATGTAGTAGCCCAGTGCGCTCACGAACACGAGAAGCGAACCCGCCGCGACCCCGGGAGCCGTGAGCGGCGCGTAGACGCGCCAGAACGCGCTGAATGGATGACTACCGAGCGAGACTGCGGCGCGCTGATAGCTGGGTGGAATGCCTCGCATGACCGCGTGCAGCGGCAAGACCATGAACGGGATCAGGATGTGCACCATCGAAATGACGACGCCCGTGCGGTTGTAGATAAGGTCGAGCGGCGTATTGACGATGTGCATGGCGAGCGCCAGCCGGTTGATCACGCCCTCGCGCGGCAGCACGACCATCCACGCCGCGATGCGCACGAGAATCGACGTCCAGAACGGGATCAACACCGCCATCAGCACGAGCCGCTGCCTCGCCACGGGAAGCCTGCTCAGCCAGTAGGTGAGCGGAAAGCCGAATACGACGACGAGCGCGGTCACCACTGCGCTGATCCCGAAGGTGCGCCCGAGTATCGGCAGAAAGACGCGTTGATCGGGAGGCAGCATGGCGACACTGCCGTTGGCGTCGAGATGGCTGTCGACGGCGCGCAGCAGATAGACACCCGTCAAAGGCTGCACCGCACGCCCGATTGCCTGCCACGTTTGCGCCTCGCCCCAGCGCGTGTCGAGCTGAACCAGATCCGCTTTCGCGGCGCCGGCATCGCGGGCCGCTGCTACCGGCCCCGCACTTTCGGCGAGTTGGTCCAGGTGGCGGCGCGTGCGCATCAGCAGCAGCCGCATGCCGGGCACGTCGCGGTTGAGCCGCTCCGTCGCGTCGCCGAGCGTACCCGCGTCGTCTGCGGCGACGATATCGCCCGCTAGCGCGCTGAACGCCGCCGCAGGCGGCACCGACACGCCGTCCCACGTGGCCAGCGCCCGTGCCGTGGCCGGGAACGCCACCGCGACCGCCGGGTCCCACGCGGCCCGCGTCAACAGACTCGCGATCGGCACGATGAAGAAGACCAGCATGAACAACGCAAGCGGCGCGATCAGCAGCAGCGCGCCGCCCACATCACCACGCGAGCGCGTCTTGCGCGCCACGCGCGGGCGAGCGGCCACGGGCGGGCGCTCCGGCCCGTCGATCACCGTTCCCATCTCCTGAGCGCCCGACGGATTCGACATGGCTGCCACTCGCTCAGCGCGCGGCCCAGGCGGCGAAGCGCTGGTCGAGATCATCGCCGTGCTCGTCCCAGAACTCGCGGTCGTTCACGACGCCGACCTTCGCGTGCTCCGGCGTATTCGGCAGGTTCTTCAGTTGCGCCGGTGTCATCTTCGCGAGCGCCTGGGTGTTCGCCGGGCCGCCGGGCTGCTTCGCAAGGTACGCGGCCTGCTGATCGACGCCGCTTGCAAAGTTGATGAACTTCAGCGCATCGTCCTTCATCGGCGAGCCCTTAGGGATGACCCAGTAGTCATAGTCCGAGATCGCCCCGTTCCAGACGAGGTCGAGCGGCTGGCCGGCTTTCTGCGCCGTAATGATCCGGCCGCTGAAGACGGTCGACATGGCGACGTCGCCGGACACGAGGAACTGCGCCGGTTGCGCGCCCGCGTCCCACCACTGGATGTTCGGCCGCAGTTCGTCGAGCTTGCGGAATGCGCGGTCGACGCCTTCGGGCGTAGCCAGCACCTTGTACACGTCGGCCGGTTTCACGCCGTCGGCCATCAACGCAAATTCGAGGTTGCCTCGCGCGGTCTTGCGCATGCCGCGCTTGCCCGGGAATTTCTTCGTGTCCCAGAAGTCCCCCCAGCTAGCAGGCGCCGTCTTCAGCAGCTTCGTGTTGTACGCGAACGTATTCGCCCACGCGAAGATGCCCACGCCACAGCGCGTCTTTGCGGCATGATCGAGCTGACCGCTATCCGCAATCTTCGACCAGTCGATGCGTTCGTACATGCCGCTGTCGCAGCCGCGGCCAACGTCGGTCGATTCGACCTCCACGACATCCCAGCTCACCTGGTGGCCGTCGACCATCGCCTTGACCTTCGCCTGTTCGCCCGAATACGAGGTCGCTGTCACGTCGATGCCCGTAGCGGCCTGAAACGGTGCGATGAATGCGCTTTGCTGCGCATCGGCCAGCGTGCCCCCGTAGTTGACGACCGCGAGCGGCCGCGCGAGAACGCCGCAGGAAAGCGATTGAAGCGCGCATGTGATTGCCACAACGCCAACCCATTGAGTATTACGCATGATGTCTCCCCCGATTGATTGAAAATGCGTTAAGCGAAGATCCGCACGTGCCGTTCGGCAAAACGCAGTACCACGGCGTCGCCGTTCCCTATCCTGCCGAGGCCCGCGTCGTCGAGCGGCACCTTGACGAACCCCGAACCCTGCCCGGCCACGGAGAACCGGAAGCGAACGTGGTCGCCGAAATACAGCGTCCCCTCCGATCGCGACTGCATCGTGTTGACCGCCGCGTCTGCGCCCTCCGCGCTCGCCTGCTCGCCCAACGCGATCCGTTCCGGACGCACGCAGGCGCGCACCGTGTCGCCAACGCGCGGCGCGCCGATCACCCTGCCGGTCAGCACTTCACCACCCGGCAGACCGACTTCGCCCCTCTCGCCATCGAGCGACAGCAAGCGGCCAACGAAGACATTGGTGTCGCCGACGAAATTCGCGACGATGCCGTTGCCCGGCGTTTCATAGAGCGCATCGACGCGATCGATCTGCTGGACGCGCCCGGTGTCGAACACCGCCACCCGGTCGGACATCGTGAGCGCTTCGCTCTGGTCGTGCGTCACGTAGACGAACGTCAATCCAAGCTTGGCGTGCAGATCCTTCAACTCGATCTGCATGTGCTCGCGCAGACGCTTGTCGAGCGCGCCGAGCGGCTCGTCCATCAAGACGAGGCGCGGGTTGAACACCAGCGCACGCGCGAGCGCAATACGCTGCTGCTGGCCGCCCGATAGACTTGCCGGCAAACGCATGGCGTACTGGCTCATCTGCACCATGTCCAGGGCGCGCTTGACGGCGGCCTGCCGTTCGGCCGCGCCTACCCTGCGCACCGTCAGCGGATAGGCGACGTTTTGCGTGACCGTCATGTGCGGAAACAGTGCGTAGTTCTGGAACACCATGCCGATGTTCCGCTTGTGTGGTGGCGTGACGTTCAGCAGCGTGTCACCGAGCCAGATTTCGCCCTCGGTGGGCGATTCGAAACCGGCCAGCATCATGAGACACGTGGTCTTCCCCGACCCGGACGGTCCGAGCAGCGAGAGAAACTCGCCTTCGTAGATGTCGAGATCGAGTCCTTCCACCACCCGATTAACGCCGTCGTAGCTCTTGCCTACGCCACGAAATCGCACTAGCGGCTTGCGGTCATTGATCATGACGGCCTCCTTGTTACGGAATCCACCTTGCACACGCGATCAGGACATCGCCGCGACGACGAGGTCGCCCATCTGCGCCGTGCCCACCCGCTTCGTTCCCGGCTCGGCGATGTCCGCCGTGCGGTAACCGGAGGCGAGAACCCGGCGCACCGCGCGCTCGATACGCGTGGCGGCGGCATCGTCGTCGAAGCTCATGCGCAGCATCATGGCCGCGGAAAGGATCGAAGCCAGGGGATTCGCAATGTCCTTCCCGGCAATGTCCGGCGCGCATCCGTGCACGGGCTCATAGAGCCCCTTCGTTCCCTCGCCGATCGACGCCGACGGCAGCATGCCGATCGAGCCCGTGAGCATCGACGCCTCGTCCGAGAGAATGTCGCCGAACAGATTGCCGGTCACGATCACGTCGAAATGTCGGGGGGTACGCAGCAGCGACATCGCAGCGGCATCGATATAGAGGTGTTCGAGCGCGACGTCGGGATAGTCGCGAGCGACCTCGTCCATCACCTCGCGCCAGAGTTCCATCGCTTCGAGCACGTTCGCCTTGTCCACCGAGCACACGCGCGACTGACGCTTGCGTGCGGTGCGGAATGCGACGTGCGCGATTCGTCGTATTTCCAGTTCGTCATAGCGCATCGTGTTCACGCCCACGCGCATCCCGTTCTCTACCGTCACACCACGCGGGCTGCCGAAATACAGGTCACCCGTCAGTTCCCGCAAGATCAACAGGTCCAGTCCGTCGATATGCGCCGATTTCAGCGGCGAGGCACCGAATAACTCCGGATACGCGAGCACCGGCCGGAAATTCGCAAAGAGCTGCAACTCCTGGCGCAAGGTGAGCAGCGCGTCGCCGGGACGAAGACCGCGCGGCAGCGTCTCATATTCGAAGCCGCCTTCGGCGCCGAACAGGATCGCGTCGGCTTCGTGGGCGAGTTGCCTTGTCGCTTGCGGCAGCGGGTGGCCAGTGCTGTCGTAGGCGCAGCCGCCAATAAGCGCCTGCTCGAATTCGAACGGCATGCCTTCGTTCAGGAGCACGTGCAGCACCTTGAGCGCCTGCGCCGTCACTTCGGGGCCGATCCCGTCTCCGGGGAGCACTGCGATTTTCATTCGTCGTCCTATGTCAAGTTTCAGTCTGTATGCTCGAGAGGGACTGCCACCCGGATCGGGTCTACGTTTGACCGGGACCATTGCGACGCTCGAAGTCGTCGATCTTCGCGGCGAGTCGCAATGTGATGTCGATCTCGTCGAGACCATCGACGAGGGCTTCTTTCGAGAAAGCGTCGATGTCGAACGCAACCGTTTTGCCGTCGGGCGCGACCACGCGTTGCCCCGGCAGATCGACCTTGACCCGCGCCCCGGGTCGATCGGTCAACCACGCGCATACGTGCGCGACGAATGCGGCGTCCGCCCGGATCGGCAAGACGCCGTTCTTCAGACAGTTGCTGAAGAAGATATCGCCGAAGGTGGTCCCGACAATGGCACGAATGCCGAAATCGAATAGCGTGTGCACGGCCTGCTCGCGCGACGAACCGCAGCCGAAGTTCGGACCGGTCACGAGGATCTGGGCATTCGCGTAGTCGAGTCGGTTCAGCACGAAATCCGGGCGAACCTCGCCGGATTGCGGATCGAACCGTTGATCGTGAAAGAAGTAGCGTCCGTAATCGCGCCGGTGGGCGTGCATGAAGCGGGCCGGAATAATCTGGTCGGTGTCGATGTCGGCGGCGGGCAGCGGCACCGCCACGGCCTCAAACGTGGTCAACGGTTGCATCGCGCAGCAACTCCCGATAATCGACGATATATCCCGTAACGGCGGCGCCTGCAGCCATACCGGGGCTCATCAGGTGCGTGCGCACGCCTCGCCCCTGGCGCCCGACGAAATTGCGGTTGGTCGTGGATGCGATACGTTCGCCGGAAAGGCCTTCGTCGCCGTTGATCGCGAGGCACATTGAGCAGCCCGGCTCACGCCACTCCGCGCCGGCCGCCATGAAAATGCGGTCGAGGCCTTCTGCTACCGCGGCGTTCTGCACCGCACGGGAACCCGGCACGATCAGCGTGGGAACGCGAACCTGCCTGCCACCCAGCACGGCTGCCGCCGCGCGCAGATCTTCGAGGCGGCCGTTAGTGCAGGAGCCGATAAAAACGCGATCGATCGCGATTCCCTCCATGGGCTGTGCGGGCCGCAAATCCATGTAGTCGAGCGCGGCAAGCGTGCGCTCCTGCTGCGCGGCGTCACCGATGTCCGCCGGATCGATCACCGTTCCGTCGATCGGCGTCGACTGTGAAGGATTCGTCCCCCAGGTGACCATGGGCGCGACTCGGGAAGCGTCGAGGTACACCTCGCGCGCGAACGCCGCACCGACGTCGGTCCGCAAGGTTCTCCAGCCAGCGACCGCGCTATCCCACTCAGCGTCCTTCGGCGCGAAGGCGCGGCCACGCAGCCACGCAAACGTGGTTTCGTCAGGGGCGATCAAGCCGGCGCGGGCGCCCGCCTCGATCGACAGATTGCAAAGGGTCATGCGCGCTTCAACGGACAAGGCGTCTACAGTCTCGCCCGCGTACTCGACCACGTGCCCGACGCCGCCTGCCACGCCGATCTGCGCAATCATCGCAAGCGCAAGATCCTTGGCGGTCACGCCGGCAGCGAGGCGGCCCGTGAACGCGGCGCGCATGGTGGCCGGGCGGCGCTGCCACAGCGTTTGCGTCGCCAGCACGTGCGCGACTTCCGATGCCCCTATGCCGAAGCCGAACGCTCCGAGCGCGCCGTGCGTAGACGTATGGCTGTCGCCACACACCACGGTCATGCCCGGCAGCGTGAGTCCCTGCTCCGGGCCGCTCACATGCACGATGCCGTGGCGCGGATCGTCGAGTGCGAACATCGGCACGCCCTGGTCGCGTGTGAAGTGAATCAGCCGCTCGACTAGTTCGCGCCGGTCGTCATCGACGACATCGGCGATCGTCCGGCCGCGCGAGGACGCATAGTGGTCGGCCATCGCGAACGTCGCCTCCGGCCGCCGCACGCGCAGCCCCTTGCGCGCGAGGCTGTCGAACGTGTCACGCGGCAGGTCGTCGCCGACGTAATGCCGGTCGATGTAGATCAGCGTGTGTCCGTCGTCGCGCTCGTGAACGACATGCCGGTCCCACAGCTTGTCGAACAACGTGCGCGCAGATGTCGAGGGAGAAATCACACAGGCTCCTTGCCGTACCGCCGAGTGGTCGGTACCAATGGAGCACAGTCTGCGTGCCTCAAAAATACGGCTGAAGACGTATTTTGGAACCCACGATGCGTCAACCGCGATGGCAGGCGTTGCCGCGCTGCAGCATCGTCAAGCGGTAAGGAAGTCGACGAGCAGCCGTGTCGCGGTCGGCAATTCCTCGGCCTGGCGGATGCAGAGCTTGTGGAGGCGGCTTGCCCATGGCTCGTCGAGTGGAATCTCCGCGATGTGCATGGCTGCCGCGCGGCCGGTGACGAAATAGTCCGGCACGATGCCGATGCCGAGTTCTGCCTGCGCCATCCGGCACACAGCATCGAAACCAGCCACTCGGATACGCGATCGCAACACCCGGCCCGCCTCGCGCGCGAGCCGTTCGACGAGCGCCTGGATCGAGCTATAGGGCTCCTGCATGATGAGCGTGTAATCGAGCAATTCTTCGAAGCGCAGGTTCCGGCGTCCGACGAGCGGATGGTTGGCCGGCGCGACGACCACGAGCCGGTCCACATAGCAGGGCATCACATCGAGATTGTCGACCGGCTGATCGCCCCAGAATATGCCGAGATCGGCTGCGCCCTCGCGTACCGCGTGAACGACGCCGGTGCTCGTATCTGGCCGAAGTTCGACCGTTACGTTCGGGTAATCCCGCATGAAACGCCCCAATGCGTCGGGGAAAAAACCGAACAGCGCCGACTCGTTCGCCGACGCACAAATATGCCCGCGTGCGCCTTTCGTCCCGGCGGTGAATTCCGTCATCTCGCTTTCGAGCCGGGTCAGATCGCGCAGGATACGGCGAGAGTGACTGAGCAGTGCTTCACCGGCGCTCGTCAGCGTCACGCCGCGGCGATGCCGTTCAAGCAGCGGCACCCCAAGCGCGAGTTCGAGATCCGCAAGGCGCTTGCTGACCGCCGACGGCGCCAAGTGCTCGCGCTCGGCGGCTTTCGCGATGCTCGCCTCCTCCACGACGGCGATGAAGAGCCGTAGCGTCACGAGGTCGAGCCGCGAGAGGAGCTGGCTACGGAATGGTGTCGACGGACTGGTCTCATGGCCGCCGTTTACAGGCTGGTTCTTAAGCATATTCTTCGCGACGTCCGGGTGATGATGCGCGTGCAGCTGGCAGAGCACTCAACTTCACGATAGTTCTCGTGCCCGCCATGACAGATCAGGAACCACAGATTGTAGGCAACCAATATTCTGTGTGACCGAAGTAACCAGCTCTTGACGGCCCGTGCTCTCATGGCGAAACGTACGTCAGTGCGCAATTGGTTACCGGAGCGCCCATCGCGACGCAACGTGTGCCTGTGTTGGCACACGTTGCACCGACCTATCCTCCAATGGTTAAAAGCGATGTACCAACCCTAACTGAACGCCACGCGCGTCCGCGCCGGGATACGCCAGCGGCAACCCGGCATTCGCCGCGCCGGCCAGCGTGTAACTGGCCTGGCCGCGATTCTGTAGAAAGGAAACTGCTGCATAGAAGTTCGTCCGCTTCGACACTTCGTGGTTATACATAACGCTGAACTGGCGAGCGCCGTTGCCGGCTGAAGTGCGGTCCGTCAACTGCGCCCAGCCGACGGCGAAATAGTTGAACGGGTTGATCGTATACCCCACCGAAACGCCATAAGTGTTGGCGTCGAGCGCCAACTCGTCCCATTTGGCCCACGTGTACGCGCCGTAGATCGTGAACTTGCCGATCGCATAGGAGACGCCGGAGAGGATCGTCCGATCTGTCGGCGCGTTGTCTGTATTGCGTATGGCCTGGCCGGCGACGAACGCCGAGAACGGTCCTTGATCGTAGGTCACGTCGAACTGGTAGCTCGCACCGGTTCCGCGCAGGCCGCCCGCGTTGCCAAGCCCAACATAGACGCTGCCCTTCAGCCCGTGAAACGACGGCGTCAAATACGAAATCGTATTGCTCGTGCGAATTTCATAGGTCGTGATGTTGTCGAGCCCTGAGGCTTGAGTGACGGCGCCGAACGCGTCCATGCGGCCTTCGTCGATAAATAGCGGTGAATTCTGGCGGCCCGCACGCACCTGCCCCCAGTCGCTGGAGAGGCCGACCCACGCCTGGCGATTGAACAGACTGCCCGCGCTCGCAAGCGCACCGGTGGTAGGCGCAAAGCCGTTTTCGAGCACGAAGTTGACGGCGTAGCCTCCGCCAAGATCCTCCTTGCCGCGCACGCCGAAGCGGCTCGCCCACTGGCCGCTCGAACCCATGGCCGCGGTATACCCCGAACCCGTATCGACGTATTGCACGAATTCGTCGACGATCCCGTATAGCGTGAGGCTCGATTGCGCGTGCGCGTTACACGCGTAGACACCTGCCAGCAATAAAAATGTAGTCCTAATTTTCATGGTCGGTTGAATGCATTACCGGTTATCAAAGTAAGGGAGGCGCACAAAAAACTGAACCCGGCCGCCGCGCGGCGGCCGATTCGCCGGATCAATCGTTACGCTTGTTTCCGGACAGTCGCTGCGCGGCGATCAGCGCCGCCGTCGAGATCACAATCAGCAGCGTGGAAATCGCGGCGATCGTCGGGTCCTGCTGGTCGCGGATATTCTCGAACATCAGTCGCGTCAAGGTCGACGTGTCGCCGCCGGAAATGAACAGCACGATCACGGTCTCGTCGAACGAGGTCATGAACGAGAACAGCAGCGACGAGTAGATCGCAGGCGCAATCTGTGGCAACGTGATCTCGAAGAACGCCCGCAGGCGCCCCGCGCCGAGGCTGCGCGCCACCATTTCCTGTGTGAGATCGCACGTTTCGAGCCCCGTGCCCACCGTGACCACCACATAAGGCAGCGCGAGCAAGGTATGCGCGAGCACGAGACCACCCAGCGAGTTGTTCAGCCCCACGCGCGCGAATACGAAGAACACCCCCACGGCGATCAGGATGACCGGCGCGATCATCGGTAGCATGAACACGGCCCGCATGGCGCCGCCGAACCTGCCGCCCAGTTGGCGAATCGCGTAAGCGCCCGCAGTGCCGAGCGCGGTCGCGAGCACGACAGTTGCACACGCAACCTCTGTGGAAACCCATGCGCCATGCAGCCAATCGTCGGAGGCGAGGAAGCTGCGATACCAGCGCAGGCTCAGCCGGTGTGGCGGAAAGTGCAGAAAACTGTCCGCAGAGAACGACATCGGAATGACGAGCAGGCACGGCACGACGAGAAACGCCAGAACCAGCGCACACATGAGGTAAAGCCAGGCGCGTTGCGCGTGGGTGATCTGCGTGTCGGTAGCGATCATTTGCATGTCAGCTTGCCTCCCTCGGCGCCACCACGTGAGCGATGCGCCGCACGAGCCACGAAGCGATCAGCGCGATCAGAACGAGCACCACGCCCTGCGCGCTCACGAGCCCCCAGTCGCCTTCGGTCGCGAGCGTGGTCTGAATCTGCATCGCCATCACGTTGACGTTGCCGCCACCCAGCAAGGCCGGCGTGACGTAGTATCCCAGCGAGATCACGAACACCATCACGATGCCGGCGGCGAGGCCGTTGAGCGTCTGCGGGAAAAACACCTGCCAGAACGCCGCGCGCGGCGTGGCTCCGCAACTCGCCGCGGCTTTCATGAGACCCGGATCGATCGAACGCATTACCCCGTAGAGCGGCATGATGAGCACCGGCGTCATCACATGCACCATGCCGATGACCACGCCTGTGAAGTTGTTGACCAGGTGCAGCGGAGATCCCACCAGGCCGTGACCGACCAGAAACTCGTTCACCACGCCATTGCGCTGCAACAGCACGAGCCACGAGTATGTGCGCACCAGCGTGGAGGTCCAGTACGGCAGCACCACGGCCACGAGCAGCATGCCGGCGATACGGCGCGGCAGCTGCGAAAGCAGATACGCCACGGGATAGCCGATCAGCACCGCGCCCAGCGTGACCGCGAACGAGACTTCTAGCGTCGTCGCCACCGAGTCCAGATACATCGGGTCCAGCAACGCACGATAGTTCGCGAGCGACATTTGCCCCGCGTCGTTCTGCAAGGACTTTTCAATGAGCCACGCGAACGGGATCACCAGCAGCACGCCCACAACGGCAAGACCCGGGAAGCCGAGCAGGACCATGCGCAACCGTCCTGTGACCTCGAGGCGCCGCAGCGCGACTTCGTTCTCCGCGCCGGGCGCGCCGACCACCGGCGCTTCGTTCGATGCGAGATTCATGCAGCCTCCCCGACCAGCACCAGATCTTCGCGCGGCAACCCGAGCTTCACACGGTCGCCCGGGGCGAATCGGCGCCCACGGCTGGCCGCCGGCTCGGGTGGCATCAGGACCTTCACTTCATGACCATCCGCGAGACCCGCATACACGATTTGCGCGTCGCCGCGATAGGCGTGGTCCTTCACCACGGCGTCGAAGCACAGGCTATCGTCGTCGGCTGTTTCTACGATGCGTAGCGATTCCGGGCGCAGCGCCATCCACAGTTCGCCGGGTTCGCCCATCTCGCCCGCGCGGCCCGGCGTGAGCGCGACGCGCGTATCGCCGAACCACGCCGCGTGTGCGTCGCGCCTGAGCGGCACCATGCAGGTTTCACCCATGAATTGCGCCACGAAACGGTTGCGCGGACGCCGGTAGACTTCCTCAGGTGTACCAACTTGTGCCAGCGTTCCGCCGTTGACGATGGCAATACGGTCGGACATCGTCAGTGCTTCCTGCTGGTCGTGCGTGACATTGATGGTCGTGGTGCCAAAGCGCTCGTGCAGCCGGCGGATTTCGATCTGCATGCGGTCACGCAGTTGCTTGTCGAGCGCGGAAAGCGGCTCGTCGAGAAGCAGGATGCGCGGCTCGAACACGAGCGCGCGCGCCAGTGCCACGCGCTGCCGCTGGCCCCCGGAAAGCGCGCCGATGCGGCGCTCGCCGTACCCTGCGAGCTGCACGACGTCGAGCATGGCATCCACGCGCCGGCGCCGCTCGCGCGCTTCCACGCCGCGCAGCTTGAGCGGATAACCGACGTTCTCGGCTACGCTCATGTGCGGAAACAGCGCGTAGTTCTGGAACACCATGCCGATGTCGCGCTGGTGAGGCGGCATCGTCAACAGCTCGACGCCGGTCACCTTGATCGAGCCCGAACTCGCGCGCGTGAAACCCGCCAGCACCATCAGCAGCGTTGTCTTGCCGCTGCCGGAAGGGCCGAGCAACGTCAGGAATTCGCCCGCGCCGATGTCGAGCGACACGTTGTCGAGCACTTTCGTGGCGCCATACGCCTTGCTCACGCTTCGGATCGAAACGGTTGCCTTCATGTTCACCCCTGTTTCGTCCTGACTCAGCGCGCGATGGCGGCTTTGTAGCGCACCGTCGCCACCTTCTGGTTCTCGCCCGCCCCCCACCAGCGGCCGTCGATCTTCACGGCGCGCTCGAGGTTCTGCGGGCTGGAATTCAGCTCCGCGAGCGCCTGCGGCGAAAACGTCTTGACGTCGAACGCATGCACGTTGGTCGGCCCATAGCCTTCCAGATACTGCGGAATGTTCGCCTGCAATTCAGGCGACGTCATCAGCGCGATCATCTTCTGGGCGGCCGCCGCGTGGCGCGCGCCCTTCGGGATCGCGAGGCAGCCCATGCCGAGTATTGTTTGCGCGTTCGAATACGCGACGGGCGCGTTGTCCTTGAGCACGGGCGTGAGGCGGCTGCCCCAGATCATCTCCATGTCCACCTCGCCGCTCTCGATCAATTGCGCCGATTGCGCGCCGCTCGACCACCACACGTTGACATGCGGCTTGAGCTTTTCGATCGACTGCAGCGCACGGTTTATGTCGAGCGGGTAGAGCTTGTCGGGCTGGACACCGTCGGCCAATGCGGCGATTTCGAGCGATTCGATCGGCGCGTCCGACATGGCGCGCCGACCCGGAAACCGGCTGACATTCCAGAAGTCCTGCCACGTGCGTGGCGGGTTGTTGCCATACTTGTCCTTGCGATACGCGAGCACGACGCTGTAGTAGTTGCTCGCGATCCAGTCCTTCGCATAGGCATTGTGCGGAATGCCGTCGGTCTTGATCTGCTTGTAGTCGAGCGGCTCGAACAGGCCTTGCGTGCTGCCCGCCGCGCATTCGTCGGAGCCGAGATTGACGATATCCCATGCGGGACTGCCCGATTGCACCTGCACGCGCACCGCCGTCAGGCCCGGCGTGGTGTTCTGCACGAGCGAATAGCCGAGCCGGGCCGCCGCGGGTTGCGCGAGCCCTTCGACCATGCCCTTCTGGTAGGCGCCGCCATAGCCCGCGAACGTCACCGTCTCGCCCGCCATCGCGATGCCGGACGTCGCCGTGAGCGCTGCCGTACACGCGACAATCCACTTCGTTCGATTTCTCATCTCCATCTCCTTAATTAAATTTGTATTACTAAATATATGGTTGAGCCATCGATCGGTATCCCCCGTCAACGGCGCGCAATCGAATGCGCGCTAGAACCACGCGCGCAGCACGGCGCGCAGGTTCTCGCCGAGATCCGTCGCGAGATAGCCGCCCTCTTGCACGAGCACGGTTGGCAGGTTCAGTTGCGCGAGGCGAGCGCCAATGCGCGCGAAGCCGTGCTCCGTGATCTGGAAATAGGCGAACGGGTCGTGCTTCGAGGCGTCGAGGCCCAGCGCCACGACGAGCGCATCGGGGGCAAAGCGGACGATTTCCGAGCAGGCCGTATCGAGCGCCACAAGGTAGGGGTCGTCGCTTGTGCCCTTGGGCAGCGGGATATTGCGGTTGCGGCCCAGTGCGCTACCCAGGCCGCGCTCGCCCTCGCCACCGCTGAAAAACGGATACGCCACCGCCGGATCGACATGCAGCGAAACAGTCAGCACGTCGGGGTCGGCGTAATAGATGCTTTGCTGCCCGTTGCCGTGATGCACGTCGACGTCGACAACCGCCACTCGTCGCAAGCGCGTGCGCAATTGCTCGACGGCCACCGCGACGTTGTTCACATAGCAGAATCCGCCCGCACGCTCGCGTTCGGCGTGATGGCCAGGAGGGCGGCACAGCGCGTAGGCCACGCCGTCGCCGGCCAGGACCGCGTGCGCCGCGTGATGGGCCGTGTGCGCGCTGCGCAGAATCGCGCGCCAGCTACCATCCGCGATCGGCGCAGTGGTGTCGGCCATATGAAATCCGCAGCGCCCAACCATCGACTCCGGATAGACGGCCGCCTCGCCGAACGGATGGAAACTCGGCACCATCGGGCCCGCCACGCCGGTCGCGCGCCGCCAGGCGTCGAGGCCGTCGCGCAGGAACTCGATATAGCGTGGCGAGTGAACCGGCTCGACCGAGCTGAGCCCAAAATCGTCGGGCACGCAGGCGACACAGCCGGCAGCAAGCGCGGCGGCATGCAGCACGTCGGCGCGAGCGGGCTGCTCGGTATATGCCAGTTCGCGCCCATGCACGATGAACGACGCCGGATCGTGACCCCGCTGGCTTTCGCAGTAGAAGACTTTCATCGTGAGTTCGCCCTTATGCCGCGTTGCGCTGCGATAACGCACGCGCCTCTTGCGCCGCCTCGCCCATGCGGAAGCGGCTGGCCGGAATCAGCAGCAGCGCGGCCATGCCGAGCACCTGCACCGCGCAGAGCACGTAGAAGCCCGGCGCGAAGCCGCCCGCCAGCGTGCGCGCATAGCCGATCATGTACGGGATCGCGTAACCGCCGAGATTGCCGCCGATCGTCACCATCGCGAGCGCCGTGCCCGCCGCCGAGCCCGAGAACAGCGTCGCCGGCACCGACCACAGCACACCCGAGGCCGTTTGCGCGCCGACGACCGCGAGCACGAGTCCGGCGAGGCCGCCCACCAGCCCGTCCGCCAGGTTGCCCGACGTCGCGCCCGCCAGCCAGAAGCCTGCCACCGAGAGTAGCATCGGCAGGATCGAATGCCAGCGGCGCTCCTGTGTGCGGTCGGAGTGGCGCGCCGCGAGCACCATGCAGACGCCGGAAAACATATAAGGCAGCGCGGAAAGCAGTCCGATGTGCAGCAGACTGGCGATCCCAGCGCTACGCAGGATCTGCGGCAACCAGAAGCTCACGCCATACGCGCCGCCGAGCAGCGCGAAATTCGCCACCGCCATCAGCCATATCGTGGGGCTGCGCAGCGCGGCCGACACGCGGCCCGGCATCGCGTCCGCCGCATGCGCGCCATTGCCGCCGCGCGCCGCCGCGTGAACGTCGCGGCGTTCCTGCGGGCTCAGCCATTTCGCGTCGAGCGGATCGTTCGGCAGCCATGCGAACGTGACCAGTGCGAGCACGATCGCCGGCAATGCCTCCATGATGAAGAGCCACTGCCAGCCGCGCAGACCGCCCCATTGCGGCGCGGACTGAAGAATCCAGCCCGAGAGCGGGCCGCCCAGCATGCCGCCGAAGGTCAGCCCGAGAAAGAAGATCGCGCACACCTGCGAACGCAGTCGCGCGGGAAACCAGTACGTCATGTAGAGCATGACGCCGGGATAGCACCCCGCTTCGGCAATGCCGAGCAACACGCGCATTGCGTAGAACTGATGCGGATTGCTGACGAACGCCATGCCCGCCGAAATCACGCCCCACACGAGCATGATTGCGCCGAGCCACAGGCGCGCGCCCACTCGCTGGAGAATCAGATTGGCGGGAATCTCAAAGGCGCAGTAGCCGAGAAAGAACAACCCGGCGCCCGTGCCGTAGGCGAGATCGCTGAGGCCGATGTCGCTCGCCATTTCCAGCTTGGCGAAGCCCACGTTGACCCGGTCGACGAACGACACGACGAGCAGCAGGACGAGGTAGGGAAGCAGCTTCGTGGCGATGCGGTTGTACAGCGCATCGTCCCGTTCGCGCTCGAAGCTGGCGCGGCTCAACAGTCTCATGCGGTTACCATCCGAGGTTGGACGGCCGGCGCGCGCTTGCCACCGTCGCTCGCCGCCCGATCGTTCGTTTCGTTATGCGTTACGTCGTTTCTTTATGCAATCCATCGTCCGTTGACAAAATCCCCGTGTCAACCGGAACGTGACAGAACTCAGTCGCACAGCCCGCGCGCTACCTCGTCGAGGCACTCACGCACCGCCCCCAGCAGCGCCTCGATCTGCGCCTCGGTGCTGATGAGCGGGGGAGCGAACAGGATGGATGCGCCCAGCGCGCGCAGCAGGAAGCCGCGTGCCTGCAGCAAATCCGTCACGCGTTTGGGCACCTGCATGTGCGGATCGAACGGCGCGCGTGTGTCCTTGCTGGCGACGAGTTCGAGCGCGCCCATCAAGCCAATGCCACGCGCCTCACCCACGAGCGGGTGCTCCGCAAGTTGGCGAAGCCCATGTTGCAGGCGCGCGCCCGTCGCCGCCACGCGTTCGAGAATGCGGTATTCGTCATACAAGGCGAGCGTTTCCAAAGCCACAGCGGCCGCCACCGGATGCCCGCCATACGTGAAGCCGTGACCGAAACCACCGAGCGCATCGGTCTGACTCGCGATCGTTTGATAAAGGCGCTCGGTGACCATCAGCGCCGAAATCGGCTGATATGCGGAGGAAAGCCCTTTCGCGCACGTCAGCATATCGGGCACAAGACCGAACGCCTGTGAGCCCCAGTAATGCCCGGTTCGCCCGAAGCCACAAATCACCTCGTCCACCACGAACAGGATGTCGTGCTCGCGCAGCACGGCCTGCACGCCCTCGAAGTAACCCGCCGGCGGCACCACCACGCCGCCCGTGCCCATGACCGGTTCGGCGAAGAATGCGCCGATGGTGTCGGCGCCTTCCGAGAGAATCAACTGCTCGAGTTCGTCCACGAGCCGCGCGGAGAAAGCCTGCTCCGTCTCGCCCTCGTGGCCTTCGCGGTAGAAGTGCGGACAGGTGACGTGCAGCATTTCCGGCAGCGGCAAACCCCATCCCGTCTGCATGTTCGGCAAGCCGGTGAGGCTCGCGGCCGCGACCGTCGTGCCGTGATAGCCGCGCCGGCGGCCAATGATCCTGCGCTTGCCCGGCCGCCCCGCCGCCGCCTGGTAATACCAGACGAGCTTGATGGCCGTGTCGATGGCCTCGGAGCCCGAGCTCTGGAACATCACCTTCGACATCGGCGCGGGCGCACGTTCGAGCAGGCGCGCGGCCAGCTCGATCACTGGGCGGCTGCTGCGGTGCGCGAACGTCTGCTGGTAGGGCAGCTTCTGCATCTGGCGATGCGCCGCATCGGCAAGGCGCTGCTCGCTGAAACCGAGTGAGGCGCACCAGAGCCCCGACATGCCTTCGAAATAGCGCTTTCCCTGCGTGTCGATGACATAGGGGCCGTCGCCGGATTCAATAATCAGTGGTCCTGATTGTTCATGTTGACGAAGATTGGTCTGCGGATGCAGGTGGTGGTCGATATCGAGTTGATTCAGTGCGTTCATCGGAATGTCCATGCCAGTCGTGAGCGGTCGGCAGCGCCTGAAATCCTCTGCCATCGTTTCGATATACGTTACCATGTTACGTATCGCGTAACATAGGTATTTTCGCGTACGAACTGAGCGGTTCGCGATACGCTACGGCGCGGCGTTGTGATATATGTGCATGGACGTGCGCAGGAAGGCGCACATAAGGGGATCAACCGAAGATGGACGAAGAAAAAACCAAGAGCGGTGTCAAGTCGGTGCAGATGACGTTCGACATTCTGGAAAGCGTCGTCGGCGCCACCGACGAAATCGGCGTAAGCGAACTGGCCGCACAACTGGGCACCACGAAGGCCACCATCTTTCGCCATCTGCAGACGCTGATGGAGCTCGGCTATCTGGCGCAGAATCCGGTGACTTCGCGCTACCGGCCCGGCGTGAAGGCGTATTTGCTGAGCCGCGCGGCGGCCACGCGCATCGACTTGCTGAGCGCCTCGGAAACGGCCATGCGCGATCTGCGCGAAGAGCTGGGGATGTCGGTCGTGCTCTCTGGGCTGGGCGCGCGCGAACTGACCGTGCTCGCCACCGTGGTCGGCAAGGCAGCGCTCGAGATCGGCGTGCGGCCGGGCACCAATCTGGCGCTCAATGCGAACGCGCAGGGCTATGTCGCGCTCGCGTTCGGCCAGCCCGAGTTGCGCGCGCAGCTCAAGCGGCAAGAGTTGAAAGCGTACACGCCGCACACCATCACGTCGCAGGCGGAGCTCGACGCGGTCGTGCGCAAAACGCGCGAAAAGGGCTACGCGGTGGCATTCGAGGCCGAGACGCTCGGCATCAGCGCCGTGGCGGCGCCGTTGCTCGACAGCACGGGTTTCGCGGTTGGCACGCTCGCGCTCGTCGGCAGCATTCAGTACATTCCGAAGGCGCCGCCGGCCGCGATCGTCGATCCGCTCGTGCGCACGGCGCTGCGCATTTCGTGGAACCTCGGCTACAAGGGCAGTGATTTGCGCGCCGCGCTGGCCGGCGAACCTGGTAACGGTTGAGCGCACAACAAACGAAGGACGCGGCAGCGCAGGCGCGCGCCGCGTTCCCGTTACTTCACGCGGAGCGACGCATCAAACCGGCGTATCGCCGATCATCGCGCGCTCGCCCGTGCGCGGCCGCTGACGCAACTGCGGCACGCACGCCATCGTCAGGGCGCCGATAAGCGTCACCGCCGCAAGCGCATAGAGCCCGCTTTCCAGATGCCCTGTTCGGTCGCGCAGGTAGCCAATCAGGAGCGGGCTCGCATAGCCGCCCAGGTTGCCGATCATCGCCATCAGCGCGATCGCCGCGGCGGCCGCCTGCCCCGTCAGCAGCACACCCGGCAGCGCCCATAGCACGCAGAAGCCCGACAGCCCGCCAGCCATCGCCACGCTCAGGCCGATCAGCGAAAGCCACGGTTGCGTGTGAAAGCACGCGCTAAACGCAAGCCCCGCTGCCGAAAGCGCCGTCGCGATCGTGCCATGCCAACGACGCTCCTTGGTGCGGTCCGAATGCTTGCTCACGATGATCATGACCACCGCCGCCACCGCGAACGGCACCGCGGCGAGCAGGCCCGTCGTGAAGAGATTGCCGATGCCGAGGTTCTTCACGATCTGGGGCATCCAGAACGACACGCCATAGGTGCCGCAAAGCAGCGTGAAATTCGTCACAATGAGGCACCAGATGCCCGCGTTCGTGAACGCCGCACCGAAGTCGTGGCGCGCGCCATCACGCTCGTTCGCACCGCGCTCGGCGCTCAGTTGGCTCGTGACGCGCGCGTTGTCCTCTGCGCTGAGCCAGTGGACCTTGCCCGGGCCGTCGTCGAGATAGAAGTACGTGACGATGCCGAACAGGATCGCGGGCGAGCCTTCGAGGAGGAACAGCCACTGCCAGCCCGCAAGACCCCATACGCCCGCGAAAGTCTGCATGATCCAGCCGGATAGCGGACTGCCGAACACGCCCGCGAGCGCGATGCCCAGGTTGAAATACGCCATCGCCTGCGAGCGGGCGTAGGTCGGAAACCAGTACGTGAGATAGAGCACGATGCCCGGATAGAAGCCCGCTTCGGAAATGCCAAGCAGAAAGCGCAGCACATAAAACGAAGTCGGGTTATGCACGAACAGCATGCACGACGAAACGATGCCCCACAGGACCATGATGCGCGCGATCCAGAACTTTGCGCCAAAGCGTTGCAACATCAGGTTGCTTGGAATCTCGCAGATGCAGTAGCCGATGAAGAACACGCCCGCGCCGAAGCCGAACGCGGTGTCGCTCAGGCCGATATCGGCGGCCATCTGCAGCTTGGCGAAGCCGACGTTCACGCGGTCGAGAAACGAAATGATGTAGAGAAAAAACAGGAACGGCAGGATGCGCCGCGCGACGCGGTTATAGAGCGCCCAGTCACGTGCGGATTCGAACGTTGAGCGGGAAAGCAGATTCATGGTGTCTCCTCAACTGCGTGTTGTGCTGCCTTGCATTGGATTTTGTCTTCTTGTCCGGGTCGAGGTGGAGACAGCGCGGCTCTGTGGCCGCGTCCGTTCCTCGCCGCGTATGGTTTCAGGCCGCGCGCCGTGCTCCGGCACGCTGCGCAAGCATGAAGTCCGCGCAGCGCTCGCCGATCATGATCGTCGGCGCGTTCGTGTTGCCGCTCACGATCAACGGCATGACCGAGGCGTCGGCGAGACGCAGCCCGTCCAGTCCGCGCACGCGCAGGTCGGGCGTGACGACCGCCAGCGCGTCCGTTCCCATCTTGCAGGTGCCGACAGGGTGAAATACCGTCTTCGCCACCGATCGCACGTAATCTTCGTAGACGTTCTGCGGGATCGCGTCGTCGGCCGAATCGGGCAGCACGAGCATGCCGTCGAGCAGGGCCGCGAGCGACGGGGCGCGCATGATACGCCGCGCGAAACGCACGCCGGCGACCATGGTGCGCAGATCGTCTTCGTCGGAAAGAAAGCCGGCGTCGAGCGAGAAGCCCTCATGCGGATCGGCGCTGCGCAGGCGCAGCGTGCCACGCGACTTGGGCCGCAGCGCGCAGGGATTCACCGAAATGCCATGCCCTTCGGGCGGCGCGCGATCGACGTCGCCAACGAGCGCGGGCACGACGTGAAATTGCACGTCAGGCCGCCCGCAACCGGTCGCGTCGACGAACGCGCCGCTCTCGATCACGTTCGACGTGAGCAAGCCGCGCCGCGCGGCGACGTATTGCAGCCCGTGACGCAGTGCCTTCACGCCGCGGTCATGGCCGAGCAGGCTCACCGGCTCACGCGTACGCCCATACACCGACGCCGAAAGATGGTCCTGGAAATTGCGCCCGACGCCCGGCAGATCGTGCAGCACGCCCACGCCCACCGCACGCAGATGCACGCCGTCGCCAACCCCCGAGAGCATCAGGATCTTCGGCGTGGCGAGCGCGCCCGCGCTCAGCACGATTTCCTCGCGGCAGCGGAATTCATGGCGGCTGCCGTCGTCGGCGCGCGCGATCACCCCCACGGCGCGGCGCCCTTCGAACACGAGCCGCTCGACTTCGTAGCCGGTGCGCACGCTCAAGCTTTGCTGACCGCGCACGCGGCCGAGATAGGCGACGGCCGAGCTGCAGCGGCGGCCCGCATCCGTCGTGGTCTGGTAGTAGCCGACGCCTTCCTGGCTCGCGCCGTTGAAGTCCTCGGTATAGGGCACGCCCGCTTCCATCGCGGCCTTCACGAATGCAAGGCTCAGAGGATGGCGATGCGTGCCGTCGCTGACCTTGAGCGGTCCCTGCTGTCCATGCAGCGGCGCGCCGAGGCGCCGGTTGCCTTCGGCGCGGCGGAAATACGGCAGCACGTCGGCGAAGCGCCAGCCGGTCGCGCCGGCGGCGGCCCAGTCGTCGTAGTCCTGCTGCTGGCCGCGAATATAGATCATCGCGTTGACCGAGCTGCCGCCGCCGAGCGTGCGTCCCTGCGGGATATAGACCTCGCGGCCGTTCACATGCGCCTGCGCGTCGGTGCGGTACATCCACGTGCGCCGCGTGCCGTGCACGCGGATGAAGGTGCCGGGAATATGAATGTACGGATGGTTGTCGCGCGGACCGGCCTCGAGCAGCAGCACGCTGCAGCCCGCTTCGACGAGCCGCGCCGCGACCGTGCAGCCACCCGAGCCGCCGCCCGCCACGATGTAGTCGAACGTTTCCATCGCCACGCCGCTCAGATGCCGACCTGGCTGACGAACTTCGGCTGCAGGTAGGCGTCGAGCCCTTCGCTGCCGCCCTCGCTGCCGTAGCCGCTGTCCTTCCAGCCGCCAAACGGTGTTTCGGGCGCGGCGAGGCCGAAGTGGTTGATCGACACCATGCCGGATTCGAGATCGTCGGCGAGTCGCGTGGCCGTTGCGATCGAGCGCGTGAAGGCGAACGCGGCGAGGCCATACGGTAGCGCGTTGGCACGCGCGATCACCTCGTCGAGCGTCTCGAAGCGCAGGACAGCCGCGATCGGGCCGAACGGTTCGTCGTGCATCACGCGTGCGTGGTCGGGCAGGTCGGTGAGCACGGTTGGCTGGAAGTAGAAGCCTTCGCTGCCGGCGATGCGCTCGCCACCTGTGCGCACCGTCGCGCCGCATTCGCGCGCGTCGGCGACGAAGGCCGCCATGGCGTCCACGCGGCGCGCGTGGGCGAGCGGCCCCATTTGCGTGCCCGCGTCAGTGCCCGCGCCGACCACGAGGCGCGCGCTCTGGTTCGCGAACGCGTCGAGGAACGCGTCGTAGACACCCGCCTGCACGAAAAAGCGCGTGGGCGAGGCGCAGACCTGGCCCGCGTTGCGGAACTTGAGCCCGGCGCCGAGCGCCGCCGCGGTGGCCACGTCGGCGTCATCGCAGACGATGAACGGCGCGTGGCCGCCCAGCTCCAGCGTGCAGCGCTTCAAATGCTGCGCCGCCAGCGCGCCCAGTGCGCGGCCCACGGGCACCGAACCTGTGAACGACACCTTGCGGATCACGTCGGACTGGATCAGATACGACGACACTTCAGCGGGAACACCGAACAGAAGGTTCAGCACGCCATCGGGAACGCCCGCGTCCTGGAACGCGCGGCACATTTCGATACAGGACGACGGTGTTTCCTCCGGCCCCTTCGCGATGATCGAGCAGCCGGCCGCCAGCGCGCCCGCGATCTTGCGTACGAGCTGCGAAACCGGGAAGTTCCACGGGCTGAACGCCGCCACCGGGCCGACCGGCTCGCGCAGCACGATCTGGCGCGCGCCACGCTGGCGCGGCGGAATCAGCCGGCCATAGGCGCGCCGGCCTTCTTCCGCGTACCAGTCGACGTGATCGCCCGCGCCGCCCGCTTCCATACGAGCCTCGGCCAACGGCTTGCCCTGCTCCTTCGTGATGAGTTGCGCGATCGTTTCCGCGCGCTCACGCAGCAGATCCGCCGCGCGGACGAGAATTTTGGCGCGCTCGTAAGCGGATGTCTTGCGCCACACCTCGAAGCCGCGCTGTGCCGCCGCCAGCGCGAGCGTCATGTCCTGCTCGCTGGCGAGCGTGAGCTCGCCGAGCGCAGCGCCCGTCGCGGGATCGCGCACCGTCGCGCGTTGCGCGTGCGTCCCGGCGCGCCATGCGCCGTCGATCAGCAAGGGAGTTTCAAATGTCGTCATGTTGCGTCCTATGTCTGCCGGGCGTCTTTCGTTGCCCTTTCATGTTTTTCTAAAAGAAACGACGTTCTTTTCACCGACACATCGTAGAGGCACGTTTCAAGCAATGTCAAGCACTTGTCGCCAGGTGTAAATCCCAACATCCTTTGCGACACACGAGCCTTGACTGCCCCGTCAAACGGGAACTAGGATTCTCCCCATCGAAAACTTGTTCTTTTAATCGAAACCACGGCGCGCACCGGTCCGGCCAGCGCCGCGCCACTTGCGGGAGACACCCTTCGATGAACTATCAGGACCTGCTTCACAACTGGAACGACCTGCCGCGCGAAGTGGTGCGCAAGGGCGTGGAACGCGTCGGCTTTCGCGGCGACGACGTGATGTGCGTGATGAACTGGCTCACGCCCGGCATGCAGGTGTTCCCGCACAGCCACACGTTCGAGCAGCTCGTCATCATCGTGCAGGGCCGCGTGCGCTTTCATCTGGACGACGACGTGATCGAAGGCGGTCCCGGCACGATGATCCGCATTCCGCCGCACGTGGTGCACTACGCGGAGCCGATCGGCGACGAGGTCGTGCTCAACCTCGACGTGTTCGCGCCGCTGCGCGAGGACTATCGCCATCTGGTCGAGTACCAGGCGGGCGAATTCGCGGCGAAGGACGCAGCGGCCGGAGCCGCCGCGTGAGCCCGCAGATGAGCCCGCAAAGCTTTCGCAGCCGCCTGCGCTCGGGCACGACGCTCGTCAGCTCGTTCATCAAGACCGGCCACTATCAGCCTGTGGAAGTGGCGGGCGCGGCGGGCCTCGACGCCGTCGTGATCGATGCGGAGCACGCCGCGTTCAGCGCGGGCGATCTCGACGCCTGCCTGATGGCTTGCCGCGCGGCCGGCGTGGCGGGTCTCGTGCGCGTACCCGACACGCGTCCTGCCACGTTGCTGCAAGTGCTCGACATGGGCGCCGAAGGCGTGCTCGTGCCGCACGTGCGCAGCGCCGCGCAGGCCGCAGAGATCGTTGCCTGCACACGCTATGCGAAGGGGGTGCGCGGCTTCTCGAACTCGGCGCGCGCGGGCGACTATGGCGTGGTGCCGATGCGCGAGCACATCGCCCAGCAGGACGAAGCCGTGAGCGTGATCTGCCAGATCGAGGACGAGGATGCGCTCGCGCATCTCGCCGCGATCGCCGGCGTGGACGGCGTGGATTGCCTCTTTGTCGGCCGCGCCGACCTCTCGGTCTCGCTGCGCACCTTCGATATCGACGACCCCGTCGTGTCCCGCGCCACGCGCGCCGCGCTCGACGCGGCCGTCGACGCCGGCAAGGCCGGCGGAATCTTCCTCGGCGAAACGGCGAGCGTGCCCGCGTGGCGCGCCGCCGGCGCCTCGTTCTTCGTCGTCGGCTCGGATCAGTCCATGATGCGCGCCGGCTGGCGTCAGGCCGCGCAGCACGTGCGCGCCGCCACCTGAATCAACGCAAAGGAATTGCCATGAGCGACACCATTCTCGAACACGACAACGACACCGCCGAACAGGACGCGCAGATCGACCGCCTCATGCAGGGGGCGATCGACCTGCATTGCCATAGCGGCCCTTCCGTGATGGCGCGCTATCTCGACCACATCGAGGCGATTCGCGAAGCCTCTGCGGCGGGCCTGAAAGCCGTGCTGCTGAAGGACCACTACTACTCGTGCACGCCGGTCTCGTACCTGCTCAACAAGCACTTCGCCGATTCGGGCGTGCAGGTGCTCTCGGGCGTGCCGCTGAACAATGCGGTGGGCGGCCTGAACGTGCATGCCGTCGAGCACGGCCTGAAACTCGGCGCGAATCTCGTCTGGATGCCGACGTTCTCCTCGAAGAACCACATCGCGCACCATCACCAGGACAAGCAGTTCGACCAGAAATTTCCGCAGACGACACAGCGCATGCTGCAGCCGATCCCGCTGACCGTGCTTGACGACGACGGCCAGCTCAAGGACGAAGTGCTCGCGATTCTCGACCTGGTCGCCGAGGCGGACGTGGTGCTCTCGGGCGGCCACCTCAACATCTCGGAGATCTTTCCGCTCTTCGAGGAAGCGCGCAAACGCGGCGTGAAGCGCCTGCTCGTGAACCACCCGACCTACGTGGTCGACGCGACGCTCGACCATATGCGCCAGCTCGCGAGCGAAGGTGTGTTCATGGAGCACTCGATGTGCATGTGGGTGCCGGGCTCCAAGTTCAAGTTCTACGACCCCGAATTCCTCGGCCAGGTGATCGAGGCGGGCACGGTCGATCTGACGATTCTCGGCTCGGATCTCGGCCAGAAGGGCAACCCGACCATCGGCGACGGATTCCGCAGTGTGATCCGCACGGCGCTCGACATCGGGTACAGCGACGCAGACATCCGTAAAATGACGTCGGGCAATGCCGCCCGGCTGATGGGTCTCTGAACCGCGCCGGGCCACAACCGGAGAACGAGTCAATGGCAACGCAAAAGGCGCGCATTCAGGAGACGGGCGAAGGACCGGCCGTACTGGAATCGGTGGAGATCGTGTTCAGGCTGCTCGACGAGATGTCGTCGGCGCGGCGCCCGATGGGCGTGACCGAACTCGCGCAGATCATCGAGGAGCCCAAGCCCCGCGTGTACCGCCACCTCGCTTCGCTGCGCCAGTTGGGCGTGGTGGAGCAGGACCCGGTCAGCGAGAAGTACCGGCTCGGTGCGCGTCTCGTGATCTATGGCGCGGCGGCGAGCGAGCAGTTCGACCTGCGCACGCTCGCCGACCCGTACCTCACGCAGATCCGCGATGCGACGGGCCAGACCGCCCTGCTCTCAGTCGCGACCAACGACACGGCGCTGGTGGTCGCGACGGTCGAGTCGAAGGCGAATGTCTGCATCTCCGTGAAGCCGGGCAATCGCGTACAGCCGTATTGCTCGGCGCAAGGCCGTATCGTGCTCGCCTTCGCCGACGAAGCCAGCCAGCAACGCGTGATGCGCCGCAAGATGTTGCCGCTCACGCCGCACACGATGACCGATCCCGCCGAACTCGCGGCACGCCTGAAGCTCATTCGCGCGCGCCTCTACGACGACGCGGACGGTGAAGTGACGGTGGGCATCAACGCACTGTGCTGCCCGATCTTCGGCCACAACAACGTGGTGCTCGGCACGATCGGCGTAGTCGGGTCTAGCGGCGAAGTGGTCTCGCCGCCGGACCCGGCCATGCTCAAGCACGTGCAGACCGCCGCCGCCGCATTGAGCGCGCGGCTCAACGGCGACGCGTACGAGCACACGCTCGCGGCGCATCGCAAGAAACCGACCTGAACGAACGCATGACAATGAACCGACTGGAGAGCCGCGTTGGCGCGCTCACCCTCAAAAACCCCGTCATCTGCGGCGCGGGCGAACACACGATGACGGGCGACGCAATCCGCGCGGCGCTGCGCCAGGGCGTGGGCGCCGTGGTCGCCAAATCGACCAACGAATCCCAGGCCGCAAAAGATCAGCTCGATCGAACCGACTACGCGCTGCTGGACAACCACTGGAATCCAGTGCCATGGCACGAGGCGCGCTCGCAGGACGCAACGCTCTTTTGCCGCTCGGGCCTGTTGCAGCGCGGCTTTGAAGGCTGGATCGACGAGCTGGCCGCGCTGGACAAGGACGCGCGAGCGAGCGACAGCTACGTGATCGCGAGCCTCATCCTCAGCGATCTCGAGCAATGCGCGCAGTACGCTTCGCAGATCGAACAGGCCGGCCTGCGCGTTCTCGAAGTGAATATCGGCGCGCCGCACGGCGAGGAAGCGGCGCAAGGCGCGATTCGCCTCGAACGCGACGCCGAGCGCATCACGCGCATCGTCGCGCGGCTGCGCGCAAGCACGACGCTCCCGCTGTGGATCAAGCTCACGGGCCAGAGCGAGGACGTGGCCGGCATCGCGGCCGCTGCAAAGGCAGGCGGCGCCGACGCCGTGATCCTGATGGGTCGCTTCATGGGCTTTCTGCCCGATCTCGACACGCAGCGCCCCGTGCTCGGCACGAATGCGGCTGTCGGCGGCGGCTGGGCGCTGCCGCTCACGGCACGCTGGATCTCGCTCGCGCGCCGCCGGGTGGGCGCGGATTTTCCGCTGCTCGCGACCAACGGCGCGCGCAACGGGCTCGATGTCGCGCGCTTCCTGCTTGCAGGCGCCTGCGCGACCGAAATGACGTCTGCCGTGCTCACGCGCGGCTATGCGGCGCTCGGCGACGCCATCGCGGAACTCGACGACTATCTGCGTGCGCGCGGCCAATCCGTTGCCGACGTGCTGGGCCTCGCCGCGGACCGCGTGGAGACCTATCAGCAACAGGCGAGCCGGCCCGGTCACTGGACGCAGTTCGCCCCCGCCACCGAATAAGCCCGCAGACTCCAAGCCGCAGCGCAACCTCCGAAACTGCGGCTTTCTTGCATAAATATTTCGGATTACAAATTAAATATCCAGTCACGAGGAGACCTATGAAACGCTTCATCGCCCGCGTTGCCTGCCGGGTTGCGCCATTGCTCGCGCTGCCGTTCCTTTCCTCGCACGCGCACGCGCAGTCGTCTGTCACGATGTACGGCATGGTCGACACGTTCGTGCAGTATGTCAACACGGGCAACGGCTATACGGCAGCGATGAACAGCAGCGGGCAATATGGCTCGCGCATCGGCTTTCGCGGATCCGAGGACATCGGCGGCGGCAACAAGATCGACTTCGTTCTGGAAAACGGCTTCTATTCGAACGACGGCACGTTCGCGACGGCGGGATCGATATTCAACCGGCAGGCATGGGTTGGCGCGTCGGGTAGTTGGGGCAGCGTGCGAGCTGGCCGCCAGAACTCGCTGCTGTTTCTCAACGAAGGCCGTCTCGACGCGTTTGGAGGTGCCACACAGGCTTCGGGCATCAACAATCTGAGTGTCTATACGTATCGTACGAGCAATACCGTGGCGTACTTCTCACCAAAGTTTGCAGGCCTTCAGGCTGCTGGTTACATCGGTCTCGGTGATGCAGGCGGGTTCCGTTCGGGCGGCTCGAACTACCAGTTCGCCGTTACCTACGACGGTCCGGCGATCTCCGCCGTGTACACGATGCAAGGCGTGCGCAACGCCAACGCTACCAGCACCGAACGCTCTACCTTCGCGGGCGGCTCGTATGATTTCGGCGCGGCGCGCCTCTATGCCGGCTACGCAGCCGCTTCGTGGGACGACATGAAGATCGACATCCGCAGCTTCGAGTTCTCCGGGCGCTGGACCTTCTCGCCTTTCGCGTTTCTCGCGCTGGGCTACACGTTCCTGCAGGACCGGATCGGGAGCAACGATGCCGTCCAGTACAGCGCGATGTTCAACTATGCGTTCTCAAAGCGCACAAGCGTATATGCGGCGCTGTCGTGGCTCGACAATCGTGGCGCGGCACAATATCGTCTCGCGGGCGCAGCGAACGCAGGTCTTGCGCTCGCTTATCCTGGTGCACCAGTGAGAGGTGCACAGGTTGGTTTGGTGCAAGCTTTCTAGCCTTACACAACGCTGACGCGGTCCATGTGTCACACATCGGACCCGTTTGCTCTGCCGGTTTGTCGGGATCCGTTTGCCAACGCGGGTTCGATGCATCTGCCGCACCCCGTGTTAGAACGAACTTTCACTTTCAGAGATCACTCGCCGCCGCACCTTCCATACCTGTGCCAATAAAAAGGTCCCAGTTCCTCAATAGTTCCTGGGACTCAACTGTATGATGCTGAGTGTGAGCTTGAATGGCTTACGCTACCAGAATTTACTTGAACGCGGGTGCGATGATCGTCGAAATCAGCTGCGCAACTGCGAGGTGCGTTGCCTCCGGGATACCGTCGACGTTGCCGTCGACCACGTTCGCCACGGAATTGATGAGACCGACGTCAACGCCTCGACGCAGCAACGTGGCCTCCATCAATGGGGTATGTGCAAGCGATGCCCTCCCGCATCGCGCTGCGTATGCCCCCGCGATTGCGTAACAACCCCAGTTCGAGCATGCGGCAGTGACAAGTACGTCAGTTCCCGTCACCGCGCCAATGCCGGCGCTGCCGTCGGGGCGCCTGTCACCGAATTTCACGTAACCTTTGACCGCTTCAGCGACGACGCCCATACCGATTTCGTTGCCGCCATCACCAACCGCAACCGTCGGGACTTTCCGCTCGATGCACTCGTCGAACAGATAGTCGATGCGTGCGCGGCCCATGCCATAGTCGATGCCTCGCATGCTGCAGTAGATGCCATCGACATTGCGGCCAACACGTTCGGTCGAAAAGAACAGCGCAGGCTTGTACTTCTCGATGAGTTCAGGCGAAACGATTTTCGCCTGCACGTCATCGACCGGGAAGGCTTCGATACAAACGACAGCGAGACTTCCGTCGTCGCGTGCAATCTTCGCCTGCTCGTATGGCAGGACGGTCATCCCTGCTGTGGTGAGAATCGCCGCTGTGGTTTCAATCAGCGTCTCCTCCACGAATGTGATGCACAGCGCGTTCTTCGACAGCGCCAGCGCACGAACGACCGCAGCAAGGCCAGCAGGACCGTCGTTCTCGCCAATGGACGGCGAAATCCACGCACGAGACACGGAGCCCGTCGTGACAAATACGTTGGCCTTATCGGGGATGCTCAAAAGAGCATCTGCGGCAGCACCGACGAGTGACCCGCCCTGGCGCTCACGCGCAGCGCGGTACAGGTGTTCCACGCCACGTCCACCGAGGTCGAGGGAGACCAGCGCGTCGAGCCGGTCGTCGATTTGACTGAATTCTTTATTTGCCATTTTTCACTTACCGAGAACCAGTTTCGCGATTGCATCGCGGTCGTGGATTACCGCCGCGACTTTATCGAGCGCCTGCATCACCGCGGAAACGACGGCATCAAATCCGCCGGTCCGACCGAGAGCGTCGAGCGTCGGTTTGAGGCGCAACGAGACGCGGGCGCCCGGTTGACCGTGCGTATTGACGGTGAGGATGCCGTGGTCTTCCAGGAGGACCATGCCGAGTGCCGAGGTCGCCTCACAGGGTACGACGGCAGGCTTCTCGTTCTCGCGGCCGGCGATCCTCAGGAGGACCCGAAGCACAGCATCTTCTTCGACCATCGGCCCCAGGTCGCTGCGCTGCACGAGGTCTGCACCCATTTTGCGGGCGAGCGCATCAGCCAGTTTCTGGCCCGCAGCAGACTCCTGACGCAGGTCTTCCGGCTGATACTTCTGCAAGGAGCGCAGCACCGCGGCAGCGATAGGAGCACGCGCCTCCATTCCGAATTCCGCGCCCTTTGCGGCAGCGGCGGTGACGAGTTCCGCACGGCCGACAAGCACACCAGCTCGCGGCCCGGACAATCCCGCCTTGTCGCAATTCGTAACGGCTATGTCTGCGCCGAGTTGCAGGCTCAAGCGGCCGCCGTGGAGTACTGTGCGCAGACGCGCCCCATAGGCTTCGTCGAGGAAGACCTTCGCGCCTAACGCGCGAGCGTACTGACCGACTTCGAGCGTAACGTGGTCCTCAAGGCGCTCAAGGCTGCTGGTGACCGTCGTGATGACGACCAGCGCCGGACGCTGTGCCTCGATAACCTTAAGCCAGTCGTTGTCACCCTGCACTTCATGGACCGGAACGCCAGCAATCTTCGCACCGCGCACAACCGACGCGTGCGAGCGCCCCTTTGGAGGGACGACCGACACCACAGGCCTGCCTTCCGCAAGCGCGGCAATGGTGGCGATGATGCCGGCGCTGGTGCGATTGAATATGGCGACGGCGTCGTCGCCGCGGGCGCCCATGTGCCCGATGGCTACCTGACGCAGTTCCTCAGCCTCCAGGCCGGGACCGACCCACTCTTCGCAAAGGGTCGCAATGTCTTCGGGTCGTATCGGGAAATCGCGCTGATTTCCGGTGAATACGCCGATTGATTCAGCACCGAGCATCTTGACCCGCCGCGCGGCGACCGCCTGGCCATGACGCAAACGCAATGCTTCATCAATGCTGGAGCGAATGATGGTGCCGCGCGCGAATCCCACGGTCGGGTCAATCGGATTGCCAAAGCTGTCGGTCTTGCCCGGCGCGCTCGTCGAAGGCGCATTCGCCTTCTTTTCTTTGACGTCACTCATTTCATACACCTTGTTAGGTCAAAAAGGGGGCTGCGAGAGGCTGACTCAATGTTTCGCTTCTCTCAGATGGAAACGGTGACGATGCTTCTGAGGAGCTCGACGAAGGATGTATGTCCCTCCCAGTTGATGCCGTCGACCGCAACCTCCGCCTTCGATGTAGCGCCGTCTCGGGCACCTGCGTCGACCGTCGCCTTTATGAGCGTGTACTCGAGCCGCGGCGTATGCAGCACATCAACGTCCTTGCTAATGGAAGCAAGCGCGGCCGCAATCCCGTAGGCCCCCCAATTCGAAACTGAAGCACTGACAACGATGTCGGTTGCTGTCACCGTCACGACGCCGGACGCATGGCCGGCTAGCGACTTGCCACCGAGCGGATGAACTGCGGTAATCGCATCGCGCACTGCGCCGAAGCCCACTTCATTACCGCCATCGCCTATCCCAATGCTCAGCACGCCGCGTTTTCGCGCCAGGTCGGCGAGCAGATACACGTGACCGACATCCTCTGGGTTGCGGCAATCACCGCGCACACCGTGGAAGAAGCCCTCCTTGTTGGGACCATCACGCTCGACGAACACCACAGCTGCCGGACGGTATTCCTCCATCAGCGCTCCGGCGATTTGCACTCCGCGCTCAAGTCCCAAGGGAAACGTGACGACGGAGACCGCGCGCTGGTTACCCCGCTCCGCCAGCTCTGCGTTGATGACAGCAGCGACAGCCGCCACTGGTGCTGCATGCGCGTCTTCCGTAACGAGAACAGCCCGCACGCCAAATGCGAGAATCAGCGCGCGTGCCAGCACCGCCGCCCCGACCGGGCCATCCGTCTCCCCTTGTGGCAAGTTGGGAGCCACGCCTGCGCCGGTCGCAATGAAGACAGTGTCACCACGATTCACGGTGTCAGTGAGGCGCCGTGCAGCGAGCGAACTGAGTGGCTCCCCGTGGTGCGCGCGGCAGACTTCATACATCGGGACGACGAAACCTGCCGGCAGACCTCCGTCGAGCGGACGAATCTCCACCGTCATCAGGCGGTCGATTCGCTCGCCGGTCAGCTGTTCGTTTGTCTTGGTCATTCCTGCTCCCCGGCTCACCGGTCAATCGGGTCGCGATACGTTTCCTTCACGAGGAGAACGCAAACCAGCGTAATGATGGCTCCGACGACTACATACCAGGAGACTGCCATTGAGTTCCCCGTCGAGGAGACAAGCCATGCGGCAATCAGCGGAGTCGGCGCACTCGAAACAATCCCGGAAAGCTGATATGCCGTAGACGACCCGCTGAACCGGTAACGTGTCGGATATTGCTCGGCGTATATCACGCCATGCAGCGAGCCCGTCGAAGCGTGACCGATGCCGAGACCGAGCACGAGGGCGATAGTGATGAGGACCGGATTCGCAGTGTTCAGCAGCCAGAACATCGGAAATGCATAGACTGCGAAGAAGATGGCGCCGAAGCCATACACGACCTTTCGCCCCACCTTGTCCGACAGCCAGCCGAACACCGGTTGCATCACGAGGTCGACGGCAGCTGCAATCAGCAAACCAGTCGACGCAACGCTACGCGGGAGATGAAGCGTACCCGTGATATACGTCAGTGCGTAGACCGTAATCAGGAAGTAACCGACATTGGCTGCTGTCTGGAAGAAGACCATGATGAGGGTCTTTTTCTTTTCGTTTTGCCAGACTTCGAGAAGCGGCACGCGCGATACGTTACCCGATGCCTTGACCTTCTCGAAGCTCGGCGGCTCACTCACCTGGAGCCGGATGTACATGCCAACGCACAGGAGAACCAGACTAAAAATGAACGGCAGCCTCCAGCCCCATGCGAAGAACTGCTGGTCAGGAAGCGCCGAAACCATCGCAAAGGCGCCAGTTGAAACCAGCAATCCTGCTGGCACGCCCATCTGCATTGTCGCGCCGAACAGCCCGCGCCGACCTTCCGGCGCATGCTCGACGGACATGAGCGCCGCGCCACCCCATTCGCCGCCGAGCGCAAAGCCTTGCACGACGCGTAAAGCGATGAGCAAGCCCGGGCTCCAGTAGCCGACCGCGTTATACGACGGAAGAAAGCCAATCGCTGCCGTACACAGCCCCATGACCAGCAGCGTGAAAACCAGCATTTTTTTGCGGCCCATCCGGTCACCGAAGTGACCAATCACCATACCGCCCAGAGGGCGCAGGATGAACGCCACGGCAAACGAGGCCATGGAGGCCAGCGTGGCCAGTTCGGGGGTCAGTTCGTTGAAGAAGACCTTCGGAAAGACCAGTGCGGCTGCGGTCCCATAGAGGAAGTAGTCGTACCATTCAACCGTCGTTCCGATGAACGAGCTCAACGCCGCTCGTGTCGATGTCGAGCGCGTCTCGCCACGCGCTACGCCCGCGGATGCTGCCAGATTTGCATTCATCATCTCACTCCAAACCTGCATGTAGTCATGGGTATGGGCGGCCCGGTCAATCGCCGGGCCGTCTTTCACGTCCTGATTAGACGTTGATGGTCACGCTCTTGCGCGAGGTATAGGCTTCGAGCGCCCCTTCAATGGAATACTCCGCGCCGATGCCGCTCTGCTTCGCACCGCCGTAGGACATGCCCGGAATCTGACCGCCTGCTCGATTGACCTGGAGCCAACCGGCGTCGATTTGCCCGGTCGCCTTCAGCGCCTTCGTGATGTCATTCGTAAACACATAAGCGGCGAGCCCATAGACCGTATCGTTCGCCCAGCGGATGACTTCGTCTTCGTCCGACCAGGGGATAGCCACCAGAACCGGTCCAAACACCTCTTCGCGCGCGACACGCCAGCTGTTGTCGACGCCAGTAAAGATGACGGGCTCGGGGAAGAATCCCTTCGCGTCTTCAACCGCCGGTGGCAGCGAGCCAGTCAGCACCTCGGCACCTGCATCGATGGCTTCCTTGATGAACGCGCGCACTTCCGAATACCGTTCGGCGTTGATGACTGCGCCAATGTCGCTGGATTCGTCGAGCGAATCGCCAATCTTCAGTTCCTTGACCTTTGCGACGAGCTTCGTCATCACCGCGTCCCACACGTCCTTGTGAACATAGAGACGTGAACCGGCCGTGCACGACTGGCCCTGGCGCGCAAAGCGCATCGCATTGATGATGCCGGTGACCGTCGCATCGATGTATTCCGGCGTTGCAGCATCCGGATAAACGATACAGGGGCTCTTGCCACCCAGTTCGAGCGTCGCATGTCCGATACGGTCGGCGACAGCGTGGCCGACAAGCTTGCCGACTTCCAGCGAACCCGTGAACGACACCTTGGCGACGTTGGGATGTGCAGCAAGAGGCGCTCCAGCGTCGATGCCGGTACCCGTCACGACGTTGAACACGCCCGCGGGGAAAAGGTCGGTAGCCAGTTCCGCAATCTTGATGACGGCCAGCGGCGCATCTTCAGCAGGTTTGAGCACCAGCGTGTTACCCGTGCCAAGTGCCATACCGATTTTCACTGCCGCCAGAACTACAGGCGAATTCCACGGGATGATGGCGCCAACGACGCCCAAGGGCTCACGCGTCGAGTAGCTGAAGAGGCCAGGGCCGAGCGGCAGGGTTTCGCCCTTCTGCTCAGCAATCACGCCGCCGTAGTAACGCAGCACTTCGGCCGCGCCCAGTACTTCCGGACGGCTCTGGGTGCGCAGTGCGTTTCCGCTTTCCGCTGCAAGCACGCGAGCGATTTCTTCGGCGTTCGCGGTCACGCGATTGCCCAGTTCTGTGAGCAACGCTCCGCGCGCACGCGAAGCCAGGCGACGCCACTTCGGGAACGCCGCTGCCGCGGCGGCGACCGCCGCCTTGACATCATCGGCGTCGCTCGCGCCGATGGTAGCGAGCTTCTCGCGACGCGACGGATTTTCGACGTCGAGAGTTTTGCCCTTGGCGGGAGTACGCCATTCGTTGTTGATAAGCAGACCCGTGATGCCATCCTTCGGCAAGACGACTTCAGCGGAGAGGTTCTCAGTACGGGAATTCACAATGTTTCCTTCGACGGTCCGTTTAGTTACTGGGCAGCCGGCAGGCTCAGACGCACGCCGAGCAGCTCTTCGTAGATCTCGTTCACGCTGGTGGAGTCCTTGCCGCCGAGGCCCTTCGCGCGAGCCGCGTTGTACGTCTGCAGAACGAGCTGGCCGAGGGGCATCGGCAGATTCGAAAACTCGTCGAGGCACAGCTTGATGTCCTTGTGCATCAGGTCGATGGCGAAGTTCGCGGGACGCTCTGCCGTGAAGAGTGTCTTCGGCAGGTAGTCGAGCATCTTGCTGCCCGCCAGGCCCGCAGTCAGTACATCGCAGAGCACGTCGAGCTTCGCGCCGGCCTTGACGCTCGCCGTGAGCACCTCGCCGAGTGCGACCGTATTGATGGCTGTGAGGAGGTTGTGGCTGAGCTTCGTCAGCTGACCCGCACCAATATCGCCGCAGTGCACGACACGGCCAGCGAGGACGTCGAACACCGGCTTCAGCTTTTCAAGGACGTCCGCCGAGCCACCGACCATGAGCACCAGCTTGCCGTTCTCTGCGCCGAGCACGCCGCCGCTTACGGGCGAATCGACGAATGCGACCTTTCGCTGCGCCGCGGTCGCTGCGATTTCCTTGGTCGTCGCCGGGTCGACGGTGCTGAAGTCAACGATGATTGCGCCTTCCGCCGCCGTCTTCAGCACGCCATCGGTGCCGGTTACCGCGTCACGAAGCGTCTTCGGGCTCGGAAGGCTCAGGAGGATTCGTTCGGCGTCGATTGCTGCATCTGCCGGGCTCTTCGTAGCGACAGCACCCTTGGCTGCCAGCGCTTCCATGGCAGCCTGGCTGGGGTCAAACACGCTCACCTGGTGGCCGGCAGCCACCAGCCGCGCTGCCATGCGACTACCCATGCGACCTACACCGATAAATGCAACCTTCATTTCGACTTCCTCCGACGGGGTTCGTATTGGAAAACGGGCACGCCGCTCAACACCATGATTCACAGGGGGTTTTCGCCTATGACCATGCTGTTTGACTGCCTGTGATGTGACTATAGGAAGACAAAAAGAGGAAAAAAAGACGACACTTTTTGACGCCATACGAAAGTTTTGCTTACTATTTAGCTGATCCAACCCGTGTCGACACGCCGATGCTCAATCTCAGCCGCCTCCGATTGCTCCACGAGTTGTCCGTTTTAGGGACGATTTCTGCCGTAGCCGATGCCGTACACCTGACGCGCCCTGCCGTCTCCCAGCAGCTGGCGCAACTCGAAGATGAGCTTGAGACCGTGCTTATCGAACGTTCAGGCCGCGGAGTGCAACTCACGCCCGCCGGTCGGCGCCTGGTCGCGCGAGCGACGGAGCTATTCGAGATGGTCGAGAAAATCGAAGCAGAAGTCGCAGCCGCGAACGTAGAAGTCAGCGGGGAGATTCGAATGTCCGCATTCGGGTCACTGGCCAGCAGCGTGGTCCCGCAAGCGATAAAAATGCTTCTGGAGGCGCACCCTCAACTCCATGTGCAGTTCACCGAACTGGAGCCATCAGAAGGGCTTCGCGCCGCCGCTGCGAAGCAGACCGATATCGCGATTGTTGATGACCTGGTGAGTGCGGAGGCACTCGCAAACGTCCTCGACTTCCAGCCCTTGTGTGTCGACCACTTCGACGCGGTAGTCGCATCGGGCCACAAGTTGTCAGGACGAAGGGCTATCCATCTTTCAGACCTGGCCCATGAGCGTTGGGCATTGAACCAATCTGCGGCGACGTATCACACGTTTCTCATGAACGCTTGCATTGCCGCCGGCTTTACGCCAAAGGTTATGTACAGCAGCCGCAACACCGCTGTCACTCTGGAAATGGTGAGAATCGGAGGCGCGGTAGCCGTGCTGCCCCGGTTAGGTCTGCAAAAGATTGAGGCGGATGAGGATTTTTCAGTCCTGCCGATTGAGCCCGTTCTTAATCGACGCGTCTTCACCGCGCTGCCGAAGGGGACTGCCAAACGACCCGCCGTTGCGGCGGTCCTGGACGCGCTTGTTATTGCATCTAGCGATGCCACGCAAATTTGAAACCGCTGTCACGAAATCGCTTTGGTAATGAGTACACCACTCGCGACACCATCACACTGCGCGTTTGCGATTGGTTTTTCCAACTGCGACTGACCACGGCGACCGCAACAACGTGACGGTCGTTCCCGCGCATCTGGCTGCGGAACTGGCCGATGCGTGCGACACACAGGACGATCTCGAACAGTACATCGGTCTGCGCATCGGCGCAGGCGAAACACTGTGGGGTGTGTTTCCCGCGAACGACGCAACGTGCGAACAGTATCGACAGTGGGTTGCTGACGGTCGCACTGCCATTGCCCAGTGCGCTGAGTGAACTCATGACGATCACAACTTCCGCGCCGAGTCGGCTTGCAAGCCCTGTCATCCCCACTCGCGAGCGAACCGTCACGACTTTCCAGAGTGAACCGCAGCTCGACGAGCATGGCGACCTGAACTGGATTCTTCGCACCGCCCAGTCGCCGCCGGCGATCTCGATCTCGCAAAGACGCCCCGAGTTCTCTGGCTTACGCGATAGCCTCAGAACAGGATCCGTTTGCGAGTCACCACACGGACCCGTTTTCTGCACACATTTAACGGCGGCGCTACACTCGAGCGGTTGTCGAAAGGCCGTGCCCACGGGCCTGCGCTTTGGCTTGCTCATTAGGCAAGCCAGGCGGAACAGCCGGCGCGCGGACGCTTCGATTGCACGATCAAGAACGACAAATCCCCACTCTCGGAGAGCCGCTCCATGACGACGCTAACAATCAACGGAGAAACTCATACGGTCGACGCGCCGCCCGACATGCCGCTGCTCTGGGTCCTGCGCGACGTCGTCGGCCTCACCGGCACGAAGTTCGGCTGCGGCATTGCCCAGTGCGGCGCATGCACGGTGCATCTCGACGGCGTGGCCGCGCGCTCGTGCGTGCTGCCCGTCGCGGCCGTTGCGGGCCGCAGGATCACCACCATCGAGGCCATCGGCGCGACCCCCGCCGGACAGAAGGTGCAGAAGGCGTGGCGCGAGATCGACGTGGTGCAGTGCGGCTACTGTCAATCGGGGCAGGTGATGTCGGCGACAGCGCTCATCGCCGTGAATCCGAACCCGAGCGACGCGGATATCGACGCCGCCATGGCGGGCAACATCTGCCGCTGCGGCACCTATGCGCGGATTCGCGCCGCCATCAAGCAAGCCGCGAAGGAGGCCTGAGATGTCACAGGGTCTCCTCGATGCGCAGAACGGCGCGCCAGAACGCAAGCAGCATGTCACAGCAAGCGGCCCACTCTCGCGCCGCACGTTTCTCAAGCTCGGCGCGGCGACGGGCGGCGGCCTGCTGCTCGGCATCAGCTTTTCTGCCGGCGCGCAGGGTGACAGCCAGACGCGTCAATCGGTCGTTGGCGGCGACGGCAACGAAGCGCCGCAAGACGGCGTGTTCGAGCCGAACGCGTTCGTGCAGATCGACCGCTCGGGCAAGGTCACGCTGATCGTCCCCAAGGTGGAGATGGGGCAAGGCGTGTACACCTCGATTCCGATGCTGATCGCGGAAGAACTCGAAGTGCCGCTCGATAGCGTCACGATCGATCACGCGCCGCCCAATGCGAAGCTCTTCACCGACCCGCTGCTGGGCGGCCAGCTCACGGGCGGCTCGACGTCGATTCGCTTTGCCTGGCAGCCCATGCGCGAAGCGGGCGCGGCCGCGCGCACCGTTCTGATTCAGGCGGCGGCGCAACAGTGGCAAGTCGATCCGGCCACCTGCCACGCCAAAGCAGGCGAGGTGCTGCACGATGCGAGCGGCCGGCGCGTCACCTATGGCCAGCTCGTCGATGCGGCCGCCCATCTGCCCGTGCCGCAGAAGGTGGCGCTCAAGGACCCGAAAGACTTCACGCTGGTCGGCAAGCCCACCAGGCGCCTCGACTCGCCCGAGAAGGTGAACGGCTCGGCGCTCTTCGGCCTCGACGTGCGTCTGCCCGACATGGTCTACGCCGCCATCGTGAACTGCCCTGTGTTCGGCGGCACGCTCGCGAAGGTCGACGACACCCACGCGAAGCAGGTTCCCGGCGTCACGCAGGTCGTGAAGATCGACAACGCCGTGGCCGTGATCGGCGCGCACACGTGGGCCGCGAAACGGGGCGCCGCGGCGCTCGTCGTCGAGTGGAACGAAGGCGCGGGCGCGAACGTTTCGATGCAGCAGATCGTCGCCGATCTCGCGAGCGCCTCGCAACGCGAGGGCGCCGTCGCGCGCAAGAATGGCGACGTGCAGCAGGGGTTCGGCACCGCAAAAACACGCATCGACGCCGTTTATCAGCAGCCGTTCCTTGCGCACGCAACGATGGAGCCGATCAACTGCACGGTCAACGTGCAGTCAGACGGCTGCGAAATCTGGGTGGGCACCCAGGTGCCCACGCGCGCCGTGGATGCCGCCGTGGCCGTCACGGGTCTGAAGCCCGAGCAGGTCACGCTGCACAATCACTTGCTTGGCGGCGGCTTCGGGCGGCGGCTCGAAGTCGATGCGATCACCCAGGCGCTCAAGATCGGCAAGCAGCTCAAGGTGCCGGTGAAGGTGTTCTACACGCGCGAGGAGGACATTCAGCACGACATGTACAGGCCGTACTACTACGACCGCCTTTCCGCCGGGCTCGACGCGAACGGCAAGCCCGTTGCCTGGCAGCATCGCATCGCGGGCTCCTCGATCATTGCGCGCTTTGCGCCCCCCGCGTTCCAGCACGGCGTCGACCCCGACGCCGTGGAAGTCGCCGCCGACCTGCCCTACGACCTGCCGAACCAGCTGATCGAATACGTGCGCCAGGAGCCGCATGCGGTGCCCACCGCGTTCTGGCGCGGCGTGGGGCCCACGCGCAGCACATTCGTGGTGGAGAGCTTCGTCGACGAACTCGCGGTGGCCGCGAAAACCGACCCGGTCACCTACCGCCGCAATCTGCTCGGCAAGTCGCCGCGCGCGCTCAACGTGCTCGACGTGGCCACGCGCGCCGCGAACTGGGGACCGCCCATGCCGAAGGGCCAAGGGCGCGGCGTCGCAGTGATGCACGCGTTCGGCAGCTTCCTCAGCATGGTCGCGGACGTCACCGTGGACGACGGCGAGGTGCGCGTGGACCGCGTGGTGTGCGCCGTGGATTGCGGCATGGCCGTGAATCCCGAGACCATCGAGGCGCAGATCCAGGGCGGCATCGTGTTCGGCATCACGGCCGCGCTGTGGGGCGAGATCACGATCGAGCACGGACGCGTCACGCAAACCAACTTCACCGACTACCGGGTCATGCGCATCGACCAGATGCCGGTGATCGAAGTGCATCTGGTGAAGAGCGCCGAAGCGCCCGGCGGGATCGGCGAGCCCGGGACTTCGGCGGTCATACCGGCCGTGGCGAATGCGATCTATGCGGCAACCGGAAAACGTCTGCGGCACTTGCCCGTGGGCCGCCAGCTCATGAACGCGGGCGCGTCCGCGCAATCGGCTTGAGGGAGCGAACCATGACGAAGACGATCGACGCATCCCAACGAGCCCGCGGCCTGCGCCGCGTTGCCGGCGCAACGCTCGCGCTCGCCGCATTCGCGTGCGTGAGCACGCGCCCCGCGCTCGCGGCGAGCGCAGCGGACGCCGCCACGATCCAGCGCGGCGCCTACCTCGCCGCCGTGGGCGACTGCGCGGCGTGCCACACCGCGCCGCACGGCAAGCCGTTTGCAGGCGGCCTGCCGATGAGCACACCGCTTGGCCGCATCTACACGACCAACATCACGCCCGACCCGGACACCGGCATTGGCGGCTACACGCAAGCGGACTTCGCGCGCGCCCTGCGCGAGGGCGTCGCCAAAGACGGCCACAACCTCTATCCGGCGATGCCTTATCCCTCGTACGCGAAGGTGCGCGACGAGGACGTCGCCGCGCTCTACGCGTACTTCATGCAAGGCGTGCAACCGGTCAGGCAGAGCAACCGCGACGCCGACATCAAGTGGCCGATGAACATGCGCTGGCCGCTCAAGATCTGGAACGCCGTCTTCCTCGAGAAAGGCGCGTACCAGGACAAAGCGGGCAAGGACGTGGCATGGAACCGCGGCGCGTACCTCGTGCAGGGTCTCGGCCATTGCGGCTCGTGCCACACGCCGCGCGGCATCGGTTTCAACGAGAAGGCGTTCGACGAAAGCGGCGACGCCTGGCTCACCGGCGCCGTGCTCGACGGCTGGTTCGCCTCGAACCTGACCGGCGCGCACAACACGGGCCTCGGGCGCTGGAGCGAAGCGGACCTCGCGCAGTTCCTGAAGACGGGCGCGAACCAGCACGCTTCGGCGTTCGGCGCGATGACCGATGTGGTCAACAAGAGCACCCAGGCCATGAGCGACACGGACGTCAACGCGATCGCGCTCTACCTGAAGTCGCTGCCCGCGAAGGGCGGCGACGGCGCACCGGCCTACGCCTATGACGCGCAGGCGACGAAAGTGTCGCTTTCGCGTCCGGCGAACGATGCGGGCGCGCGCGTCTACACGGCGTATTGCATGCATTGCCACGGCGCCGACGGGCGCGGCTTCGCGCCGATGTTCGCGCCGCTCGCGGGCAATCCGAATGTGCTGGAAAAAGACGCGTCGTCGCTCATCAACGTCACGCTCAACGGCACGGGCGATCTCGTGATCCAGGGCATGCCCGCGCCGTACCCCATGCCCGCTTATGCAGATATCCTAAGCGACAAGCAGATCGCCGATGTGCTCACGTTCGTGCGCGCGGGCTGGAACAACAAGGCAGGCGGGGTGGGCGTGGCGGAGGTAGCGAAGCTGCGCACGAGGACGCAGGCGGCGCGATAGGAAGATGTGTTGAAGCGAAACGCGCCGGCCATGAAGGCGGCCGGCGCGAGTGTCGCGAAACGCCAGTAGCGTTAGTGCGCGAGCGGTTGCGTCACGTCCTGGCCGAACCACTGCATGGAGATCTTCTTGAGCGTGCCGTCCTGCTTGAGCGAGGTGAGCGCGTCGTTGATCGCCTTCTCGAACTTCGGATTGCCCTTGCGGAACGGAATGGCCATTTCCTGATCGGCGCCCGGCAACACGGCGCCCGGACGCAGCGGCAGATTCGACGTCTTGATGATGTACGGCAGCATCAGGCGGTCGTCCATCGTTGCGTCGATGCGCTTCGTGGCCAGGTCGCGCAGCTTCTCGGGCGCGCCGGGATAGGTCTGCACGTTGATGCCGGGCACGGCGCGCGCCATCTGGTCATAGTTGGTGCCGAGCGTCACGCCGAGCTTCTTGTCGCCCTTGAATTCGTCGAGCGTCTTGAATTCGCGTTTGTCGTCGGAGCGCTGGATCAGCTGCGCGGCCGAGTACGTGTACGGCTGGCTGAAGTCGAGCGCCTGCTGGCGTTGCGGCGTGATGGTCACCTGATTGACGATCACGTCGAACTTGCCGGCCTGCAGCGCCGCGATAATACCGCTCCACTCGGTGGGAATGAACTCGGGCTTGACCCCGAGCTTGGCCGCCACGGCCTTCGCGACGTCCACGTCGAAGCCGACGAGGTCGCCCTTGCTGTCACGGGAATCGAACGGGGGATAGGTGCCTTCCAGACCGATCTTGAGCACCCCGGCCTGTTTGACGGAATCCAGCAGATCTTCCGCATGAGCGGAAATGGCGGTAAATCCAAGTGCCGATACGGCAAGCGCGCTTGTGAACAGGAGCTTCGTCAACTTCATTCAACCTCTCCTCTTTATGTGGATGTCTGGACTGCTTCGCGATGGCACATCAGCGCCCCCCGAGGCCGCGTCGCTAGAGAATACTACGATCGGCAGCGCGATCGTAGCCCGCACAACTGAGTACTTTCCCGTGCTGGGCGGCGCGCAGAACGGCGCAAATCGCCTTTGAGACCGGCTGCTTTCTGAAATGTAGGGATTCGCTTAATAGCGCGTTCACGCGCGGCGCAATCAGCCCGCGGCGGCGTTCATCGCCTTCACGGCCTCGAGCGCGCCGTCCACCATCCTGCTCACCACCGGCTCGACTTTCTGCGCGAGCGAAGGCTCATAGTCGAACGGCGCGGTCTCGCTCATGTAGGTCGACTGGCACATCTCGAGTTGCACCGCATGCACGCCGTCCTGCGGCGCGCCGTAGTGACGCGTGTTGTAGCCGCCCTTGAAGCGGCCATTCGCGATCCACGTGAAGTCGCTCGCGGCCGCCGCGCGCTCGACCGCCGCCTGCACCGCTGCCGCCGCCGTGCGCCCGTCCTGCGTGCCGATGTTCAGATCGGGCAGCTTGCCGTCGAATAGCCGCGGCAGCGCGCTCGCAATCGAGTGCGCTTCCCACAGCAGGACGTTGGCGTGCTGCGCGCGCAGGCGTTGCAGCTCGGCGCGCAGCGCGTCGTGATACGGCTGCCAGTATGCGGCGACGCGGCGTTGCCGCTCGTGCGCATCAGGCGCGCGGCCCTCGCGATAGAGCGCCTCGCCGCGGAACGTTTCGGTCGGACACAGCGAAGTCGTCGTCTGCCCCGGATACAGGCTTTCGTCGTTGGGCGGCCGGTTCAGGTCGATCACATAGCGCGACACGCTCGCACCGAGTATCGTCGCGTCCAGCAACTTCGCAAACGCATAGAGCCGGTCGAGATGCCAGTCGGTATCGGCCACCGTGAGCGCGATGTCCGTATAGGCGTCGCGCAGCGCCTCGGGAATCTGCGTGCCGAGGTGGGGAATCGAGATCAGCAGCGGCGCCGTGCCGCGTTCGAGCGTAAAGAGGTCGGTCATGGGGGCTCCGTTCGGTTGGCCGCGCGCTCACGCGCCGGCGAGGAGATGGTTCAACGCCTGGCGATAGCCGGCGTACAGGCGCGTTTCGTCGCGATGCCGGCGCTGCGCGACGACCTGCTCGCCGCCCACATAGACATCAAGCACCGGGGTCTCGCCATGCTCGCAGAACACCACGGAGGAAAGCCAGCTTGGCGGCGTCTGCTGCGCGAGGTTCGGATGCTGCGCGTCGAGCACGAGCCAGTCCGCGCGGGCGCCCTCCTGCAGCGCGCCCACCGCGCGCCCCGTCGCGCGCGCGCCGCCCGCGAGCGCCGCGTCGAAAAGACGGTCGGCCACCTGCGCCGTCTCGGGCGACGCGAGCACGTTGCGTTCGCGCCGCGTGAGCCGCTGCCCATATTCGAGCAGGCGCAATTCGGCGCGCCAGTCCACGCCGATATGGCTGTCCGAGCCGATGCCGAACGCGCCGCCCGCATCGAGATACTCGCGCGCGGGGAAAACGCCATCGCCAAGATTCGCTTCGGTCGTGAGGCACAGGCCCGTAATCGCGCCGCTCTGCGCGAGCGCAGCGGTCTCCCGCGCGTCGATATGCGTGGCATGGACGAGGCACCAGCGCGCGTTCACGTCGAAGCGATCGAGCAGCCATTGCACGGGCCGCGCGCCCTCGGTCGCGAGGCACGCGTCCACTTCGGCCGTCTGCTCGGCGATGTGGATATGCACCGGCGCGTGAGGAAGCGCGTGATCCAGGCCTTCCAGCAGCGCACGCAACGAGTCGTGCGAAACCGCGCGCAGCGAATGCGGCGCGACGCCATAGCGCAACGCGCCATGCTCGGGCCGCCACGCACGCAGCGCCTCGACAATGCCGAGCAACTGGTCGGGCGTGTTGATGAAGCGCCGCTGATCGTCGCGCGGCGCTTGCGCGCCGAAGCCGCTGTACTGGTAGAGCACGGGCAGCATGGTCATGCCGATGCCGGTGTCCTCTGCCGCCTCGACCACACGCTGCGCCAGTTCGGCGGGGCTCGCATAGCGCTGGCCGTCCTGCGCGTGATGCACGTAGTGAAACTCGCAGACGGAGGTATAGCCCGCCTTGAGCATTTCCACATAAAGCCAGCTCGCGACCGCAGCGAGATCGTCGGGCGTGATGCGCGCCGCGAAGCGGTACATCAGGTCGCGCCAGCTCCAGAAGCTGTCGGTCGGGTTCGCGCGATATTCGGTGAGGCCCGCCATGGCGCGCTGGAACGCATGCGAATGAAGATTAGGCATGCCAGGCGTGATCGGGCCCGGCGCACGCGCGACGCCTTGAGGCGCTTGCGCCAGATCGGGCGTTACGCCGCGCAGCGTGCCCGTAGCGTCCCATTCGAGCAGCACATTGCGGCGCCAGCCGCAGGGCAAATACGCATGGTCCGCGAAGAGCGCGTTCGTCATGGCAAGCGGAGGCATCGGGGGGCTCATGAAATCAGGCTCGCGCGATATCGAGTGTGACGGCCAGCAGCGCGCCTGCGCCGCGCGTTTCGAGGTCCACGGCCTGCGCCGCGTCCACGCGCAACGTGTCGGCGGGCGCGAGAGCGATGAAGCCGTCGCCCGCCACGCTCACCTCGACTCGACCTTGCACGGCATGCAGCAACACGGTCTGCGCATGCACACTGCGCCGCCCTGCCTCGCGCCACACTTCGAGCGCGCCGCGCGCGGCCTCGCGGCGCACCATCAGGTTGAACACGCGCACGGGGCCGGCGGCGATCCGTGCATCGATCGCCGATTCGCCGGCAAAGCGCGCGATGTCCAGGGCGCGATCGAGCGTATGTGTGGCGTGAGGCGCTTGTCCTCCTGCGCACGCTTCGTCCAGCTGCAAGGCGGCGCCCTCGATCAAGACGAGCGTGCGGTCGATGCCCGCGAAGCACGAAAACGGCCCGGCCTGCGCGATATCCGCGAGACTCGCGCGCCACGCGAACCCATCGGGCGGCGCGCCCGCTGCGCAACCCGTCGCGATTTCGCGCGTCACGCCGCCGCCGTTTTTCCAGGGCGCGGGCACGAGATCGACGCCACTCAGCAACGTCACTCTCGCGCCTGCCCTGCCTTCGGGTGCGGACGAGCGGCTCATGCGCGCGACAACACCGCTTGCAGGAAACTGCGCGTGCGCGGCTGTGCCGGCGCGGTGAAGATCGTCGAAGGCGGCCCCGACTCGACGATCTCGCCGCCGTCCATCACCACCACGACGTCGGCCACTTCCTTCGCGAAGCCCATCTCGTGCGTGACGACCACCATCGTCATGCCCTCGGAAGCCAGCAGCTTCATGACCTGCAACACCTCGCCGACCAGTTCCGGGTCGAGCGCCGAAGTCGGCTCGTCGAACAACATCACGCGCGGCTGCATGGCCAGCGCGCGCGCAATGGCGACACGCTGCTTCTGCCCGCCCGAAAGGCTCGCCGGCATCACATGCGCCTTGTGCGCGAGCCCGACTTTCTCGAGCAGCGCGAGCGCGGCGGACTCGGCCTGCGCCTTCGACGCCCCGCGCAACATGCGCGGCCCGACCGTGATGTTGTGCAGCACGGAGAGGTGCGGAAACAGGTTGAACGACTGGAACACCATGCCGACTTCGGTACGCAGCGCATTGAGCGCGCGGTCCTTGAGCATCGCGCCGTTATCCACGAGGCGATGACCGCAGATATCGACTGTGCCGCCCTCGGCCTGCTCCAGCCCGTTGCAGCAGCGCAGGAACGTGCTCTTGCCCGAACCGCTCGGGCCGATCACCACGACCACCTGTTGCGGCTGAATGTCGAAGTCGATGCCGTTGAGCACGAGGTGCGAGCCAAACGACTTCTTGAGTCCGCGAATGCGAACGATCGGATCCGGTTGCGCGCTCATTGCACCATCCCTCCGGCGCGCAGACGGCGCTCGACGCGATGCAGCGCATAGTTGGTCGTCTGCGTCAGCACGAGATAGACGAGCGCGATCACGAGGTACACCTCCAGCGAGCGATACGAAACGCTGATGATCTTCTGGCCTTCATGCATCAGGTCGTCGATCGTCAGCAGCGAGACCAGCGCGGAATTCTTGATGAGCGCGATGAATTCGTTGCCGAGCGGCGGAATCATGCGAACCACGGCCTGCGGGAGGATGATGGCGCGCATGGCCTGCCCCGACGACATGCCGATCGACCGCGCGGCTTCCATCTGCCCGCGATCGACGGACTGGATCGCGCCGCGCACGATCTCCGAGACGTAGGCCGCCGAATAGAGCCCGAGCCCCAGCATCCCGCAGACGAACGCCGGCAACAGGATGTTGAACTGCGGCAGTCCGAAAAACAGCAGGAACAGCTGCACGAGCAGAGGCGTGCCACGAAAGAACACGAGGTAGCCCGTGCAGAAGCCGTAAACGAGCCGCCGCTGCGGCGCGAGCCGGCCGATGCCGATCAGGAGGCCGAGCATGCAGCTGAGCACGAGCGCGGCGGCGGTCACTTCCACCGTGACCAGCGCGCCGTGTGCGATGTCGGCCCAACCGGCGATAGCCGGAGAGAAGTCGAGTTGCATGGATCAGATCCGCCGGGTCACTTCGAACTCGAGCCGAACCACTTGTTCACGATCTGGGCGTACGTGCCGTCCGCCTTGATCTTCGCAAGTGCCGCGTTCAGCGAATCGCGCAGCTGCGGTTCGTCCTTGCGCACGGCAATGCCATAGGCCTCCTTCGTCAGCTCCGTGTCGAGCACGCGAAATCCCGAGCGCGTGCGGGCGAACTGGTACGCGGCGGGCTTGCCGGTCACCGCGGCGTCGGCACGGCCAATGCCGACCAGGTCGAACATTTCCTGGTTCTTCTCGACCTCGACGCGCGTGACCTTCGGGTAGTTGTCGCGCAGGAAGTTCACCGACTTCGTGCCGACCTGCACCGAGACCTTCTTGCCGTCGAGATCGGCGAGCGTCTTGATGGGCGAGTCGGCCTTCACGAGTGCGACTAGGCCGCCTGCGAAATACGGCTGCGTGAAGTCCACCACCTGGCTGCGTTCGGGCGTGATGTAGATACCGGAGATCGCGGCGTCGAAGCGGTGCGCGATCAGCCCCGGAATCAGCCCCTTGAAGTCGATGTCGGTCCACTGGACCTGCTTGCCCATTGCCTTGGCGAGCGCGTTCATCAGGTCGACGTCAAAGCCGGTGCGCTGACCGTTTTCCGTGAACTCCATCGGCGGGAACGTCGCATCGGTCGCGACCTGGAGGACGTTCTGCGCCTGGGCGCTCGCGGTGCCGGGAGCGGCGGCGGCGAACATCGCGAGGGCGACGCACGTGGCGGACAGCAGTTTGTGCAGTTTCATGTTGGACTCCTGTGTGGTTTTTTGGGACGCTGCGGTTTTGGCTTCGTTCGCCGACTTCGTTCGTTGCGGTCAATCGGTCTGCAGGCGGGCGGAAATGGTGTGCGCGGTGCGCAAAGTCCAGTCGGCGAGCTGCAATTCGCGGCCCGCCACGCGCGAGGACGGCGCCATCAAGGTGATCGACGCGTTGGCCCCCGCGCCGCGCGCAACGCGCCGGAACACGGGCGCGCTCACGCCCCATACGCCGGGGTCGACTTCGCTTTCGCTCACCGCGTAGCCGCGCGCGCGAATCTGCTCCAGTTCCGCTTCCATGGCGGCGCGGCCCTTGGCGTCGCCGGCGAAGAGGCGATCGAGCGTCTCGCCGCGCGCCTTTTCGTGCATGAAAGCGAGCAATGACCTGGCCGACGCCCCGGCCTTGAGCGGCACCGCGCGTCCCTTCTCGAACGAGCAGCGCAGCGAATGCGTGCTTTCGACCATTTCGAGGCAGACCACCTGGTCGTTCACGGCGACGACGAGCCCGACGCTCTCCTGCGAGGTCCGCGCGAGTTGCAGCATGCCTTCGCGGCTCGATTCGACGAGCAGCGAATTGACATCGAAGCCAAGCGCAAGCTGCAGACTGATGGGGCCCGGCGCGTAGTAGCCGGCGTCTTCGGTCACGAAGCCCCAGCGCTTGAGCACCGCGACCTGGCGGTAAAGTGTGCTTTGCGCGAGCCCCGTGGCCGCGAGCATGTCCTTCGCGGACATCGCCTTGCCGCGGCTCGCGAGTGCCGAAAGCACCAGTAGCAGGCGCTCTGCGCCGGTAACACCGGGTTCCTGTTTCACCTGGAGGACGAAGGCTGAATTGATGCACCCAGCATGCCACGTCACTCCCAGAAATCAAAAATACGATTCCCAGTGAATGGGAATGAGACGAGAGGGTTTTCCCTGGCGATGTCCGATGTCCCGCGTGGGTCCGCGCGATGCGTTTCACCCGCTTCTGGTAATGTCACGCACATGCAAACGATCCTCTCCATCGAGAATCTCTCGAAAGTCTATGCATCGGGACTCCGGGCGCTCACGAACGTCAATCTGGACATTGCGCGGGGCGAAATCTTCGCGCTGCTGGGGCCGAACGGCGCCGGCAAGACGACGCTGATCAGCATCATCTGCGGCATCGTCAATGCGAGCGAAGGCAGTGTGCGCGTGGCCGGTCACGATATCCTCGCCGACTATCGCGCCGCGCGCTCGCTGATCGGCCTCGTGCCGCAGGAGCTGACGACCGACGCGTTCGAAACAGTCTGGGCCACCGTATCGTTCAGCCGCGGCCTGTTCGGCAAGCCGCCCAACCCCGCATATGTCGAGCGCGTGCTGCGCGACCTCTCGCTGTGGGAAAAGCGGAACAACAAGATCATGACGCTCTCGGGCGGCATGAAACGCCGCGTGCTGATCGCGAAGGCGCTCGCGCACGAGCCGCAAGTCCTGTTTCTGGACGAACCGACGGCGGGGGTGGACGTCGAGCTGCGCCGCGACATGTGGGAACTCGTGCGCGGGCTCAAGGCGAACGGCGTGACGATCATCCTCACGACGCACTACATCGACGAGGCGGAGGAGATGGCCGACCGCATCGGCGTCATCAACGCGGGCAAGATCATGCTCGTCGAGCGCAAGGACGTGCTCATGCGCAAGCTCGGCCGCAAACAGCTGACGCTGCAGCTCGACGCGCCGCTGAGCGCGATTCCGGACGGGCTCGCCACCTGGGGGCTGGAGCTGGCCGACGGCGGCACCGAACTCATCTATACGTACGACAGCGAAAACGAACGCAACGACATCATCACGCTGCTCAAGAACCTGAACGAGGCCGGCATCGGCTTCACGGACCTGAAAACGAGCCAGAGCTCGCTCGAGGACATCTTCGTGAGTCTCGTCCATAGAGACCCGGCGGCCGCTTCACGGCCCGCCGCAGCTTCGGTCGCAGAATACGGCAAAGGACAGGTAACCTCCCGATGAACCACTACGCAATTCGTGCCATCTACCGGTTCGAAATGGCGCGCACGCGGCGCACGCTGATGCAGAGCATTGTCGCACCGGTCATTTCGACCTCGCTCTACTTCATCGTATTCGGCTCCGCAATCGGTTCGCGCATCAAGGAAGTGAACGGTGTCAGCTACGGCGCGTTCATCGTGCCGGGCCTGATCATGCTGTCGCTGCTCTCGCAGAGCATCTCGAACGCGTCGTTCGGCATCTACTTCCCGCGCTTCACGGGCACGATCTACGAGCTGCTCTCGGCGCCCGTGTCCTACCTCGAAATCGTGGTCAGCTATGTCGGCGCGGCGGCGACCAAGTCGGTCGTGCTCGGGCTCATCATCCTCGCGACCGCGGCGCTCTTCGTGCCGATCCAGATCCAGCACCCCGTATGGATGGCGCTGTTCCTGCTGCTGACCGCGGTCACGTTCAGCCTGCTCGGTTTCATCATCGGCATCTGGGCGGACAACTTCGAGAAGCTGCAAATCGTCCCGCTCCTGATCATCACGCCGCTGACCTTTCTCGGCGGCGCCTTCTACTCGGTCGACATGCTGCCGACGGCGTGGAAGGTGATCACGCTATTCAACCCGATCGTCTATCTCATCAGCGGTTTTCGCTGGAGCTTCTACGGGCTCGCCGATGTCGACGTCGGCGTGAGTCTCGGCATGACGGCCGCCTTTCTCGCGGTGTTCCTCGCGATCACCGCGTGGATCTTCAAGACGGGCTACCGGCTGAAAACCTGACGTTAGCGAATCAACCGGGTGCCCGCCTCGAACTTCAGGCCGGCACCTCTCCCGGCGCGCCGTCGAGCGGCCGGTCCTTCGGGCCGTTCAGGGGAGCGTCGAACGAGCCGTCCAGAATACGCAGCTTGTCGGTCATATCGGGAAAGGCGTGACCTGCCGCGCGCAGCTCGTTCACGAGCCGGTGCGCAACGGCCCGGCAGTGGGCCAGCGTCTCATGCAGGCGCGGCTCCGACTGCAGACCGGTCACCGCCCTCTCCAGCTCCGGCGGAGCTTCGCTCAGCAGAGCCGGAACGACTTCGTCCGGCGGGATCAGCGAGCCGTGACTCAGCAGTTGCGCGGTCCAGTCGCAGCCGTACAGCAGTGCGCGCCGTTCGGCCCTGCGCGCTTCGTCCTGCTCGAGCGTGGCGAGGCTGTGGCGATTCTTCTGAATCTCGGCGCGCCACGGCGCCAGAATCTCGGCACGCAGCGCCGCTATCGCTTCGCCGAGCGCCGCGTTCTGCCCGCCCGCAACGAGGCGGCGTTCGTCGAGCCTGTCCACCTCGTCCCGGTAGCTTTCGAGGTACGCCAGCCAGTTCAACGGCAGCTCCGGCTTTTCGAAGAATGCGCGGCGCACTTCATTGAGTTCGTTGCGAATATCCTGCAGCGCCTGGTTATCGGCAAGACGCGCCTCATGCACGTCGTGAGCCGTCACCATCTGCCGATGCAGTGGAAAGAGTGGATTGCTGTAGCGCCGCTGCAGATGCCGCTCGGCCGCGCCCGGCCGGGCGCTCCATTTCCAGTTGGGCAACGATTTCGCGTCGAAATCGACCGCCTGGATCATCGGCCGGAACACGGACAGCGCTTCGTCGGTGGCGTGGCGAAAGCAGTCCGCCAGCTTGTAGTCGTTGCCTTGCAGGGAGGCGGCCACATCCCCCGCATAAGGCGAGTCGGGCCTGAGCCTCAGGGTGCCGGTGGCCAGAAAGAATTCCATCGGCAGTTCGACGCTCTGGCCTTCCAGTCTGAACGCGCGCTGCTCGGCGGAAATCGCCTCGACAGCACGCGCGAGGCGGTTTTCCTGATCGAGGAGCGCATCGATCGCGTCTCCCGACGACGGCTGCGCCGCGTCGGCCAGCAGGCAGAACGTCTCGCGTGCCATTCTCGCCGCGATGGTGCCGTGCTTCTCGGCAAAGAGCCAGAACCAGAGGGCGAGCTGGTAGCCCTTGACCCCATTTTGGGCGGTTGCTTCGACCTCGGGTGTGAATGCGATGCCAGGCGCGGCCCAGTTCGCAAACGGCGGCGTGCCGACGCCCTGATACATGCTCAGGAGTTGGCGTATCGATTCATGCGTATTGGCAGGCCAGTTGCGCGCCTCTTCCTGGCGCTTCTCGGTCTTCCAGAACCTCCAGTCCATTCTGCACCTCGCAAGAGAGCAAGAGTCTCGGTGCGACTCGCTGCGAGGGATACTTGCACACTCCGCCGAGGGCGTAAACCGGTGATGTCCGCGCTTGCCCTTTAGGCCCCGCTCAGTTCCTGATGGAGCGCGAGGAATTCGCGCGTGAGCTTGTGCGCCGGATCGAGGTGAACGACGGGCTTGGCCTGCTGATGCGATTCGCGAATCTTCACCGACGATGAAAGCCGCGACGACAGCACCGGCAACCCTTCATCGACGAGTTCGTCCACGAGTTGCTGCGGCAGGCTCGCGCGCGGCTGGAACTGGTTGATGACGATCCCTTCGACCGTGAGCGCGGCATTGTGGTCCTGCTGAATCTCCTTCACGTTCTCGAGCAGCGTGTAGAGCGCGCGGCGCGAGAAGTCGTCGCAGTCGAACGGAATGAGACAGCGCTCGACCGCGATCAGCGCCGAGCGCGTGTAGAAGTTCAGCGCAGGCGGCGTGTCGATGTAGATCGCATCGTACATGTCGAGCTCTTTGAGCGCGTCGCGCAGCTTGTAGATCTTGTAGCGCGACTCGAGCTTCCCATGCAGCGTGTCGAGATCGGGATGCGCGGGCATCACGTCCAGATTCTCGAAGGGTGTCGAATGAATGAACGACGTGACCTCGACCGGCCGGAAGCTGAACGTCAGCGCGGTTTCGAAGAAGTCGGCGACATTGGGCTTCGCGTCGGTGGAAGCCGCGCCGAGCAGGTACTGGCTCGAATTTGCCTGCGCGTCGAGGTCGATGACGAGCGTGCGCCGGCCCTCGTTCGCGCTGATCGCAGCGAGATTGCAAACGATCGTTGACTTGCCTACGCCACCCTTCTGATTGAACACCACGCGCCGCATGTCTTCGCTCCCCTGTTTCTCTCTCATTCAATGAGACGGATGGGGATGAGCATACCCGATGCGGCGGTGCAAAAAAGATTTTGGGTGGCGGTTTTCCAGCCAATGGCTAGTTATCTAACCGCTTCATTTTCCAGAGCCTGGCTGGTTATAACCCGCACCGTCGCAGGCATAACTCGCGGTGGCTGGCAGCGCCAGGACAAGCGATACAGCCAACAGGGCTGCAAAGATGCGCCGAGCTTTCATTTGCGTTTCTCCTGTTCAAAGGTACGCCGGTGCGTTAAGCATAGGTCAGCCGACTTACAGAGCGATTTCGCGTGATTACGGCATGAAGTCGCTGCTCAAGTGTGTCCCCAAAATCTGCGCTGCACCTGCATCACTTCTTCCTCGACCTCGGCTACGGGCCCGATCAGGTCAACGCGCTTCTGGCAATGATCGAAAACATGGCGCGACGACACACTCATCGTCGGATTCTCCGCGTGATTGCCCGTGGCCTGCAGCAGCCGCTCTTCCGTCATGCCGAACACCACGCGCCCAATGTTCGCCCAGTAGGCCGTGCCCGCGCACATGCAGCACGGCTCGACCGTCGTATACAGCGTGCAACTCCACAAGTATTGCGGCGTGAAGTTGAGCGCGGCGATGCGCGCGAGCACGGCTTCCGCATGATTGACGGTATCGACATTGCCCTGCTCGATGAGAACCGATTCCTGATCGGGCCCGACGAGAATGGCGCCAAACGGGTGATGGCCCAACTGCGTCGCGCGTTCCGCGATCACGCTTGCGTGCCGCAGATGGCGGACGATCTGTTCGCGCGTCGGCGCGAGCCCTTGCTCTGGGAATGCCGAAGCGTTCTGTTGCGGGGAAATGGTCAGGCTCAACGTGTGTCTCCTCCTCGTTGGCGGTGTTATTTCGGCAATGCGCCGTCTACGCCCTGCACGAACCAGTTCAGCCGCAGCAACTCGGCGTCCGGCAGCGACGTGCCGGCTGCCACCTTGATCGCGCCGCTCTGATCCTTGATCGGGCCCGCGAACGGATCGAATTTGCCGGCGATGATGTCGTCGCGCTTTTGCGCGAGCGCCTTTTGCGCGGCAGGCGATACGGTCGCGGTATTGATGTCGGCGAGATCGATGGCTTTTTCCTTGAGGCCCCACCACGTCGGCGTGTTGGCCCACGTGCCGGCTTGCACCTGTTCGATCAGGTGAGAGTAATACACGCCCCAGTAACTCACGCAAGCACCCAATTGGGCATTCGGGCCGAACTTCTTCATGTCGGAGTCCCAACCGAACGCGTGCACTTTCTTCTGCTCGGCCGTCTGCATCGTCGCCGTCGAGTCGGTGTTCTGGATCAGCACGTCCGCGCCCTGGCCGATCAGCGTTTCGGCGGCCTGTTTCTCCTTGCCCGGATCGAACCAGCTATTGATCCAGATAACTTTGACCTTCGCATTCGGATTGACCGAACGCGCGCCCATCGTGAAGGCGTTGATGTTGCGCACCACTTCGGGCACCGGCACCGAGGCGACGAAGCCGAGCGTATTCGTCTTCGTCGTATAGCCGCCCACGAGCCCGGCCAGATACGCGCTCTGGTACGTGCGCACGTCATAGGTCGCGAAGTTCGCGGCCTTCTTGTATCCCGTCGCATGCTCGAAGACGACGTCGGGATAATCCTTTGCGGTCTTCAGTTCGAAGTCCTGAAAGCCGAAGCTCGAGCCCACGATGATCTTGTTGCCCTTGCTCGCGAGGTCGCGAAACACGCGCTCCGAGTCGGCGGATTCGGGCACGTTCTCCACACGTGTGACCTTGATCTTGCCGCCGTATTTCGCTTCGATCGCCTTCACGCCCTGTTCGTGCGCGTAGGTCCAGCCTGCGTCGCCAGGGTTGCCGAGATAGACGAACGCGACGCCCATCGGGGCCGCAGCGATGGCGGTAGGGCTCAACGCGACCCAGGTGCCGAGCGTGGCGAACAGCGCAGCCACGAGGCGCAGTGAGCGCACCGACGCGCGAGCGAATCTTGTTGCCATGAGGTCTCCGAAACAGGGAATGGAAAGGTCAGATACTGGTCAGTCAAAATTGAGGCCGAAATTTCGATTCATTATGTGATGAATAACGGAATCGATATAACGCTCAACGCGCCGTTGAAGCACGGAATCGTCGATGGCTTCACGCTGGAACGCGTCGTGCTTGCTAATCCCCTTACCCCTTCAACCTTTGCGCTCGGGAGACCTGTCATGCAAACCGCACTCGCCACGGATTTTTCGCACGTCAAGCCGCAGGACACCTCGTTCACGGGCGGCGGGCTGCGCGACTTCTTTGTCTATCGCGACCTGGGCATTGCGAAAGCCACGCATGGCAAGGTGGTCGCGCAACTCGTCAGGGCAAATCTTGCGCCGGAACTGGGCACGGGCTGGCACCGGCATGAGGCAGAGTTTCATATCGTCATCATGCTCAAGGGCTGGGCGCGCTTCATGTACGGCGAGAAGGAAACGCTCGTCGAAGCGGGCGACTGCGTGCATCAGGCGCCGGGCATCGCCCATTACCTCTTCGATTACTCGCCCGACATGGAGTACCTCGAAATCGTGAGCCCCGCCGACTTCAAGTCGATCGATGTGGATGCGCCCTGCGCCGTGCCCGCGCCGACGCCCTGGCAAGCGAGCCCCGCAATCTAAGGCGCTAGCCCCGGTTGGGCTGCGTTTCGGCGGCGCGGCTGATTGCCGTTGCCGCATGCGCGTCGGCGTCGAGCAGCGCACGCAGCGTTACCCGATCGTCGCCCATCGCCTCTGGCGCCGCGATGCGCCGCGTGCGCGGCTCGTGGTCGTGAATCGTCGAACGCACGAGCGGATAGATCTGCGTGTCCCAGCGGCGCCCATTGAAGACGCCGTAGTGGCCCACGCCCGTCTGCACATGATGCGTCTTCATATAAGGGCGCAGCCCCCGGCACAGGTCATGGGCGGCAACGGTCTGGCCGACCGCGCAGATATCGTCCTTCTCGCCTTCGATCGTGAGCAGCGCGGTGCGGCGAATCGCATGCGGCTCCACGAGGCGCTCGCCCACCTTGAGCTTGCCTGACGGCAGGGCGTATTCCTGAAACACCGAGCTGACCGTTTCCAGGTAGAACTCCGCGGTGAGATCGGAGGTGGCGAAGTACTCGCGATAGAACACGTTGAGCGCATCCGCTCTCGTGGGGTCGCCCTTCGCCCGTTCGTGGCGCATCTCCTCGAACGAAGCGATGTGACGCTCCAGGTTCATCGACATGAACGCACTGAGCTGCACGAAACCCGGGTACACGCGCCGCTGCGCGCCGGGAAAACCGCCTGGCACCGCGCTGATGAGATTGCGCTCGAACCACGTGATCGGCTTGCTGTTGGCGAGTTCGTTGACCTTGGTGGGATTCACCCGGCAATCGATCGGTCCCGCCATCAGCGTCATGCTCGCGGGCTGCGCGGGATCGTTGTCGGCGGCCATCAACGATACGGCCGCGAGCGCCGCGACCGTCGGCTGGCAGATCGCCACCAGATGTGCATCGGGGCCGATGCGCCGAATGAAGGACATGACGTGCTCGACGTATTCGTCGAAGCCGAAGCGCCCCGCCGATAAAGGCACGTCGCGCGGGTTGTGCCAGTCGGTGATATAGACGTCGTGATCGGCGAGCATGGTGCGCACGGTGCCGCGCAGCAGCGTCGCGAAATGCCCCGACATCGGCGCGACGAGCAGCACGCGCGGCTGTGGCGTGGCGACGTCCTTGCGAAAGTGGAGCAACGTGGCGAATGGCGTGCGCTTGACGACGGCTTCGGTCACCGGCGTGCGCACGCCACAGACCTCCACCCCATCGATTTCGAACGGCGGCCGCGCGTGCGAGAGCCCGGCAAGCTCGATCTGCTCCCACCAGGCGTCGAGATAGCGCGCGTCGAAGCCGCACGCGAACGCGGGCCACGCCGCGAGCGCCGCGCGGGAGAACGACGCGGTGGTGCGCCCGAACCTCGTCACGTCCGCGATCGTCTGGTAGGCCAGATAGGCGAGCAGGTTCATGGGCAGAGATCCCGATTGTCTTGAACGCGAAGCGAAGCAGGCAATACGTATGCCAGAAGCGTTCATTGGCACAGTGCTTGCACTTTCCCGGCATGGCGCGCTTGCACTCGCGCCCTGGCCGGCGCGCTGCGCCACGGCAGCACGGCGCGGACGCTTCGCAGGAAGCGGCGGCATTGCCTTCCTGCATGCCGCAATGTAGTGCGGCCAGTTGGCGTGAGCGGTGCATGCAGGGGCGATGCGCGCATTCGGTGCATGCGGCTGCCTGCCCGTCGCACTGTTTGCCGTCATGTCCTCACCGTTCAGGAGCCCCCATGAGTCAGACGAATACGACCCTGACGATCAGCAGCCGGAACTATTCGTCGTGGTCCATGCGCGGCTGGCTGCTTGCCAGACTCGCCGGACTCGAATTCGACACGGTGACGGTGCCGCTCGACGACGCGGCCACGCGTGCCGAACTGCTGCTGCTCTCGCCTTCGATTCTCGTTCCCTGCCTGCGCCACGACGGCATCGCGGTCTGGGACACGCTCGCGATCTGCGAATACCTCAACGAGATCCAGCCGCAGGCGCAGCTGTTGCCCGCGGACCGCACGGCGCGCGCGCACTGCCGCTCGGTGTGCGGGGAAATGCATTCGGGCTTCAGCGCTTTGCGCTCCGCGCTGCCGATGAACCTGCGCGGCCACTTTCCGAACTTTCGCGTCTGGTCGCGTGCGCAGGACGACATCGGGCGCATTGTGACCATCTGGCGCGAATGCCTGCAGAAGCATGGTGGCCCGTGGCTCTTTGGCGAGATCGGCGCGGCGGACGCGATGTATGCGCCCGTCGTCACGCGCCTGCTCACCTATGACGTGCCGATCGACCCCGACATCGGCGACTACTGCATGCGCGTGCTCAAGCAGCCTTACGTCGCGGAATGGATTGCAGCGGCCCAGTCGGAAACCGAGGACATCGACGAACTCGATATGGAGTTCTGAGCGTCGCCGCGCACCAACATCGAGCACACGTTGCCGCCGCGATCGGCATGGAAGTTGCATTGGCCCCATGCAGCCCGATCACCGAACCGAATGAAGAAGCACGAATAAGCGAGCGCAAAAAAGCAGCGAACGGAAAAACGCACATGACGCCAACAGTCTTCAACGAGATGTTCGAGTACGGGGAGTTCGACGTTCGGGGCCTGACCGCCACGGCGTTCGCGCAGGCCGGCGAGCCGCGCACCCACTACCGCGAATTCTTCGCCTGGATGCGCAGCCAGAGCGAGCAGCAGATGCTCAAGAAGCGCACCGAAGCCGATGCCATCTTCCGGCGCGTGGGCATCACCTTCGCCGTGTATGGCGAAAAGGACGTATCGGGTGCGGGCACCGAGCGTACGATTCCGTTCGACGTGATCCCGCGCATCTTCCAGCGCCAGGAGTGGAACACGCTCGAGCGAGGCCTGCGCCAGCGCGTGAACGCGCTCAACCGCTTCATCCACGACATTTATCACGAGCAGGAGATCGTCAGGCGCGGCATCGTCCCCGCCGACCAGATCCTGCGCAACGCGCAGTACCGCCCCGAGATGCAAGGCGTGAACGTCGCGCACGACATCTATGCGCATATCGCGGGCATCGATATCGTGCGCGCCGGCGAGGGCGAGTTCTACGTGCTCGAGGACAACCTGCGCGTGCCTTCCGGCGTCTCGTACATGCTGGAAAACCGCAAGATGATGATGCGGCTCTTTCCCGATCTGTTCGTGCGCAATCGCGTGGCGCCCGTTGCGCACTACCCCGACCTGCTGCTCGACACGCTGCGCGCCGCCGCGCCGTCCGGCGCCGACAACCCGGCGGTCGTGCTGCTCACGCCGGGCATGTACAACCCGGCCTACTTCGAGCACGCGTTCCTCGCGCAGCAAATGGGCATCGAGCTCGTGGAAGGCCAGGACCTGTTTGTCGAGAACGATCACCTCTATATGCGCACCACGCAGGGCCCGCAGCGCGTGGACGTGATTTACCGGCGCGTGGACGACGACTTTCTCGATCCGCTAGTTTTCCGCTCCGACTCGACGCTCGGCGCGGCGGGCCTCATGAACGTCTACCGCAAGGGCAACGTGACGCTGTGCAACGCGGTGGGCACGGGTGTGGCCGACGACAAGTCGATCTACCCCTACGTGCCCGACATGGTGCGCTTTTATCTGGGCGAGGAACCGCTGCTCAAGAACGTGCCCACGTGGATGTGCCGCAAGGCCGACGACCTGCGCTACGTGCTCGACCATCTGCCGGAGCTGGTCGTGAAGGAAACGCACGGCGCGGGCGGCTACGGCATGCTGATCGGTCCCGCTGCCACGCGCGCCGAGATCGAGGCGTTTCGCGCGGCGCTCGTTGCGAACCCGGACAAGTACATCGCGCAGCCCACGCTCTCCCTTTCCACCTGCCCGACGTGGGTCGAAACGGGCGTCGCGCCGCGCCACATCGATCTGCGTCCGTTCGTGCTCTCGGGCAAGGAAGTGCGCATGGTGCCGGGCGGGCTCACGCGCGTCGCGCTGCGCGAGGGCTCGCTCGTGGTCAATTCCTCGCAGGGCGGCGGCACGAAGGACACCTGGGTGCTGGAGCGCTGAGCCGGCGCAGCAACGAATTCGCGCGGCGCGTGGGCGTTCACGACCGCGAACACGAAGCCGAGATCACGCGATGAACGAAGCGCAACTTGTCGATGACGGGCGAAGCCAGCGCGAACGGATAGCCGTCGGGCATGCCGAGGCTGCGGTTCAGGCTGTTCAGCGCATAGGTGAGCGGAAACCAGCGCGCCATCAGGCTGTCGAAGCTCGCCTCGTCCACCGGCGTCTGGTCGACCAGCGTGGGCTCGTCGGGGCTGTCGGGCATGAGCGCGAGGCCGCAGGCCGTGGCCGTATCGAGCGTATCGACGATATGCAGGTAATGCGCCCACGTCTCGGCCCAGTCCTCCCACGGATGCACGGACGCATACGCGCTCACGTGGCGCTCGGCCCAGTCGGGCGCGGGGCCGTCGGCGTAATGGGCGGCGAGCGCGGCGGCATAGTCGGCGCGCTCGTCGCCGAAGCGGCGGCGAAACGGTTCGAGCCAACGCCCCGTTGGCTCTTGCGCGATGAGACGGTCGAAATAGTAGTGGCCGACCTCGTGGCGGAAATGCCCCAGCAAGGTGCGATACGGCTCGTGCAGCGATACGCGCGTGCGCTCGCGATGCGCGTCGTCGGCCTCGGCGATGTTCATCGTGATGAGGCCATGATCGTGGCCCGTCATGATGCGCTGGCCGTCGCCCGTCTCTTCGAGAAACTCGAATTGCAGGCCATGCTCCGGGTCTTCGGCGCGCGTGACGAGCGGCAGGCCGAGCGCCCCCAGCGTGTAGAGCAGGCGCCGTTTGGCGGTCTCGAGGCGATACCAGTAAAGACGGTTCTCGGGCCGCGAGAGATCGGGAATCGTGTGCGTGAACTGGCAGGCGCGGCACAGCGTGTCCTCGCAATCGGCCGGGATCATGCCGTTGCAGACATTTTCGATTGCGTAGTTGTGGCACTGGCGAAAGAGCGTGCCTTTTGCTTGCGCATTCAGACTGCGCCAGCGGCCCTCGCCCGCCTCCTCGAACGCGTGCATCTCTCCTGTCAGCGGCACGTAGCCGAGGCGCGCCTCGCACCGCTCGCAGCGCTCGTTCTCGAAAAACACCAGCTGATTGCAGTGATCGCAGTGAAAAGTCTTCATTGCCGCATTCCTGTGATGGCCGCGCGCTCCGCTGCGCCTCGCGCAGCACGCCGCGTGCCTCGCACGCACGTGGCCGCCGCTGTCACATTCTGCACTCGCGCCATGCGCATCATAAGCGGGCTGCGCCGTGCGCCTTTTCCGCCGTTCCATCCACGTCGATCGAGGAGTCGGGTGTGTCCATCCGTGTCGCGTTAAACCATGTCACGCAGTATCGCTATGACCGGCTCGTGCGCCTCGCGCCTCACGTGGTGCGCCTGCGCCCCGCGCCGCACTGCCGCACGCCCATCCTCTCGTACTCGATGCGCGTGGAGCCCGCCGGTCATTTCGTCAACTGGCAGCAGGACCCGTTCGCCAACTACCAGGCGCGGCTCGCGTTTCCCGAGCCGACGTGCGAATTCCGCGTCACGATCGACCTGGTCGCGGAAATGGCGGTCTACAACCCGTTCGACTTCTTTCTCGAACCGGGCGCCGAGCGCTTTCCGTTCGCGTACGCGCCCGAGCTGGCCGCGGAGCTTGCGCCGTATCTGGCGCACAGCGAGCCGACGCCGCGCTTCGCCGCGTTCGTCGAAACGATCGACCGCACGCCGCGCGTGACGATCGACTTCCTCGTCGATCTGAACCAGCGCCTGCAACGCGAGATCGGCTACCTGATCCGCATGGAGCCGGGCGTGCAGACGCCCGAGGAAACGCTGGAGAAAGGCTCCGGCTCGTGCCGCGACACGGGCTGGCTGCTCGTGCAGACGCTGCGTCAGCTCGGGCTCGCGGCGCGCTTCGTGTCGGGCTATCTGCTGCAGCTCACGCCCGACGTCAAGGCGATCGACGGCCCGCGCGGCGCCGAGGCCGACTTCACCGACCTGCACGCCTGGTGCGAGGTCTATCTGCCGGGCGCGGGCTGGATCGGGCTCGATCCGACCTCGGGCCTGCTCGCGGGCGAAGGCCATATTCCGGTGGCGTGCACCCCGGAGCCCGGCAGCGCCGCGCCGATCTCGGGCGCGCTCGAAGAATGCGAAGTCGAGTTCGCGCATTCGATGTCGATCTCGCGCGTGCTCGAAACCCCGCGCGTGACGAAGCCTTACACCGAAGCCCAATGGGCCGACATGCAGGCCATGAGTGTCCAGGTGGACGCCGCGCTCGCCGGCCAGGACGTGCGCCTCACGATGGGCGGCGAGCCGACCTTCGTGGCGGCGGGCGACCGCGACGCGCCCGAATGGAACACCGACGCGCTCGGCCCGACCAAGCGCCGCTACGCCATCGCGCTGATGGACAAGCTGCGTGCGCACTATGGCGCGCTGGGCTTTCTGCATATCGGCCAGGGCAAGTGGTATCCGGGCGAGCAGTTGCCGCGCTGGGCGCTTTCGCTCTTTTGGCGTGCGGACGGCGAGCCCTGCTGGCGCGATCCCGCGCGCTTCGCCGACGAGCGCTCGCTCACGCACCACACGGCCCAGGACGCACAGCGCTTCATCGAACACGTCGCTGCGAAGCTCGCGGTCGATCCACAACACGTGCAGCCGGGCTACGAGGACACCTGGTATTACCTGTGGCGCGAGCGCCGCCTGCCCGTGAACGTCGATCCGTTCGACTCGCGCCTCGACGACGAGCTGGAACGCATGCGGCTGCGCCGCGTGTTCGACTCGGGCCTCGATACCGTGACCGGCTATGTGCTGCCGCTCGCGTGCGAGCGCGACGAGCCGACCGCGGCCCAGCCCGCCATGCAGGGCCCGCGCTGGGTGAGCGGCCCATGGTTCTTCCGCGACGACCGCATGTACCTCATTCCCGGCGACTCGCCGATGGGCTACCGTCTGCCGCTCGATTCGCTGCCGTGGGTCGCGGCGGCCGACTACCCGTGGCAGCACTCGCGCGATCCGTTCGCCGCGCCGGCGCCGCTGCGCAGCGCGGCCGAGCTGCGCATGCAGTACGAGGCGGGCTTCGATGCTGCCGCGCCATCGCGGCACGAGGAAAACGCGGGAAGCGCGGGAAACGCGAATGGACCTGAAACAAACCGCTACCCCGAGCGCGGCGAATCCGCCGCCTGGACCCACCGCACCGCACTGTGCGTCGAAGTACGCGACCCCGCGCGCGCCGCCGGGCCGAAAGCCGAAGCCGCCTCCTTTGGCCGCTCGCAAGGCCAGCTTCATGTATTCATGCCGCCGCTCGCCGAACTCGACGACTACCTCGACTTGCTGGCCGCCGTCGAAGCCACCGCCGCCGACCTGGCGCTGCCCGTCGTGATCGAAGGCTATCCGCCGCCGCGCGACCCGCGCCTGAAAATGCTCCAGCTCACGCCCGACCCCGGCGTGATCGAGGTGAACATCCACCCGTCGTCGACCTGGGACGAACTGGTCGAGCGCACCGAATTCCTCTATCACGCCGCGCACGAAACCCTGCTCTCCACCGAGAAGTTCATGCTCGACGGCCGCCACACCGGCACCGGCGGCGGTAATCACCTCGTGCTCGGCGGCGCCACGCCCGCCGACAGCCCGTTCCTGCGCCGCCCCGACCTGCTCGCGAGCCTCGTGGCCTACTGGCACAACCATCCGTCGTTGTCGTACCTGTTTTCGGGCCTCTTCATCGGGCCGACGAGCCAGGCGCCGCGCGTGGACGAAGCGCGTAACGATCAGGTCTACGAACTGGAAGTCGCGTTCGCCGAGATCCAGCGTCAGGTCGATTTGCTGCGTGGTTTCGGGAGCCCCTTCGACGACCGCCCGCGCGTGCCGCCCTGGCTCATCGACCGCACGCTGCGCAACATCCTCATCGACGTGACCGGCAACACGCATCGCGCCGAGTTCTGCATCGACAAGCTCTATTCGCCCGACGGCCCGACCGGCCGCCTGGGCCTGCTCGAGCTGCGCGGCTTCGAAATGCCGCCGCACGCGCGCATGAGCCTCGCGCAGCAACTGCTGCTGCGCGCGCTCGTCGCGCGCTTCTGGAAAACGCCGTACACGCAGCGTCTCACGCGCTGGGGCACCGAGCTGCACGACCGCTTCATGCTCTCGACCTTCGTGCAGATGGATTTCGACGACGTGCTCGCCGAAACGTCCGCGGCGGAATTCGCGCTCGACCCCGCCTGGTTCGCGCCGCACTTCGAATTCCGCTTCCCGCTGGTCGGCGAGCTGCAGACGAGCGGCATCGCGCTCTCGGTGCGCCATGCCCTCGAACCGTGGCACGTGATGGGCGAAGAAGGCGGGGCCGGCACGACGGTGCGCTATGTCGATTCGTCGGTGGAGCGGCTCGAAGTACGCGTGCTCGGCATCAACGAAAGCCGCCACGTCGTGACCGTGAACGGCCGCGCGCTGCCGCTTCAACCCACCGGGCGCGTGAGCGAGAGCGTGGCGGGTGTGCGCTTTCGCGCGTGGCAACAGTCGACGTCGCTGCATCCCACCATCGGCGTGCACGCGCCGCTCACGATCGATATCGTCGACACCTGGAGCGCGCGCGCGATCGGCGGATGCCAGTATCATGTTGCGCATCCGGGCGGCCGCCATTATCAGACGTTTCCGGTCAATGCCTACGAGGCCGAGAGCCGGCGACGCGCGCGTTTCTTCACGACCGGCCACACGCCGGGGCCCGTGGAAGTGGCGCCGCCCGAGCGCAGCCTCGAATTTCCGTTCACACTGGATCTACGCCGCGGCTGATTGCGGCCGATAACCCGTCAAGCGCCCTAACCGAAGGCGCGCCTCGCGAACGAGGCGCGCTGCCACGACCCACGATCTTGCCGACTCAATCCACCCTGCCGTTCGATTCCTCCGCCAGCGACGACCAGGCGGGCGCGCCGCTGCGCACGCTGCCGGTGCGCGCCGGACACTGGGACGAACTGCAAACGGCGGAAGGCGAGCTGCGCGAGCCGTGGCGGCAGTTTTTCGGGCTGCTCGGCAAGCCGGGCGTGGCGGGATTCGACGGCGCGGCCGCGTCGGTCGCGCGCCAGGTGCGAGAGAACGACATCACCTATAACGTCTACGCGGACCCGGGCGGACCGCGGCCGTGGGCGCTCGACGTGCTGCCGTTCATCATCGACGAGGCCGAATGGGCGCAGATCGAGCGCGGCGCCGCGCAGCGCGCGCGCCTGCTCAACGAGATCGTCGCCGATATCTACGGGCCGCAAACGCTGCTTGCGCGCGGCCTGCTGCCGAGCGCGCTGGTGTTCGGCCACCCGGGCTACCTGCGCGCCGTGAAAGGCTTCGTGCCGCCCGGCCGCCAGTATCTGCAGATCGTCGCGCTCGACCTTGCGCGCTCGCCCGAAGGACAATGGACCGTCGTCTCGCACCGCACGGAAGCGCCCTCGGGACTCGGCTATCTGCTGGAAAACCGGCTCATCGTCTCGAGCCTCTTCGCCGAGCCGTTTCGCACCATGCGGGTGCACCGTCTCGCGCCGTCCTATTCGCAGCTTGTCGCCACGCTCGCCGCGGCTGCACGCGCGATCATGAGCGCCGACGAGCGCAGCGTGAGCGGCGCGTCTGCGCATATCGTGCTGCTCACGCCGGGGCCCTTCAGCGAGACTTACTTCGAGCATGTGTTCCTCGCGCGCTACCTCGGCCTCACGCTCGTCGAGGGCAAGGACCTCACGGTGCGCGACGACATGCTGTACCTGAAAACGCTGGACGGGCTGGAGCGCGTGCACGCCGTGCTGCGCCGCCTCGACGATACCTTCTGCGACCCGGTCGAGCTTCGCGCCGACTCGACCATCGGCGTGCCGGGCCTGCTGCAGGTCATGCGCGCGGGCAACGTGATGGTCTCGAACGTGCCCGGCGCGGGCTTCGTCGAATCGCCCGCGCTGCACGGCTTCATGCCCGGCATCGCGCAGGCGCTGCTCGGCGAAGAGCTTGCGCTGCCGGGCGTCGCAACCTGGTGGTGCGGCGAAGACGCGGCCTGGCGCGATGCGCTCGCGCAGGTGCCCGAGGCGCTGCTCGTGCCGACGTGGCCGGGCGCGGCGAACGCGCCGTCCGCGCCGCCCGGACTCGCCGCCGGCGAGCAATCGCTCGCCGACTGGCGCGAGCGCATCGAGCAGTTGCCCGACGCCTTCACGGTCCAGCAGCCGCTGTGCTACAGCTATACGCCGCGCTACGAGACCGGTGCGGGCATGCTCGGCGCGCGGCCTGCCGTGCTGCGCGTCTACGCGATTGCCGATCAGGAATGCGGCTGGCGTGTGCTGCCTGGCGGCTTCACGCGCCTGGCAGCCGAACATCAGGAATCCGTATCGATGCAGATGGGCGGCAGCAGCGTGGATACCTGGGTGCTGTCGAGCCAGCCCGGTTCGACCTTCACGCTCCTGCCGAGCCCGATCAAGCCCGCTGAGCTGCGCCGCGAACGCCGCCGCGTGCCGAGCCGCGCGGCGGAGAACCTGTTCTGGGCGGGGCGTTATGGCGAGCGCGCCGAAAACGGCGTGCGCCTGTGCCGGCTGATTCTCGGCTCGCTCGAAGGCAGCGACGCCGAAGAGCTGTTCGGCACCTTCATCGAACTGGCCGCCGCCAACGGGCTCGTGCCCGCCACGGTCAGCGAAGCCCGGCGCAGCCTCGACGACTTCGAGCGCGCGCTCGCGGCCAATCTGCACGAAAATGCCGGCGCAACGGGCATCGGCCGCACGCTCGCGAGCCAGGCGTATGCGTGCGGCGAGATTCGCGGCCGGCTTTCGAACGACCATTGGCGCACCGTGCTCGCCTCGCGCAACGACTTCCGTGACGCGCTTCAGGCGCTTTCGCTCGTGCCTGCGGCCGCGCGATCGGGAGCGGCGATCGAATTCAGGCGTCCCACGCCGTACGACCGCATGGCGCTGATGGGCGCGCTCGATACGCTCGCAACGCAGTTGAGCGCTATCAGCGGCTGCCAGGGCGACCGCATGACCCGCGACGAAGCCTGGCGCCTGCTGTTTGCCGGACGCCATATCGAACGCGTAGCCGCATTGGCCACCATGCTCCGAATCGCCGCGCACGAACGCACGCTCGCCACGCCCGCGGGCTTCGACGTGCTGCTGCAACTGTTCGACAGCACGCTCACGTATCGCTCGCTGTATCCGGGGCGCCTCGAAGTGCCTGCCCTGCTCGACGTGATCGTGACCGACCCGACCAATCCGCGCGGCCTCTACGGCGTCTATGCGCGGCTGCGCGCGCGGCTCGACGAAATCGCCCAGGCGGCGCGCGGCCCGAAGCGCGAGCCGTTCGCCTCGCAGCTCGCGGCCGTCGAGGCGCTGCCCACGCTGGAGGCGCTCTGCGAGCCCGGCGACGACGGCCGCTACCCTGCGCTCACCGCACTGTGTGACAGTCTCGCCGAGCGGATGGCCGCGATGTCGAACGAGATCAGCGCGCGCTGGTTCAGCCACGCCGTGCCGCTCGCCGCGCAGGTCTGGTCATGAACGGCACGCGCCTCGCGGTCACGCACCGCACGACCTACCGCTATTCGACGCTCGTCGAAACCGCGCAGCATCTCGCGACCATCCGCCCGCTCGACCTGCCCTGGCAGCGCGTGCTCGCGCACCGCGAGCGTATCGAACCCGCGCCGTCGTATCAGACGAGCCGCCGCGACGCCTTCGGCAACGAGGTGCTCTACTTCTCGTTCGACGCGCCGCATGACTACCTGCAAATGACGAGCGAAACGAGCGTGCTGCTCTCGCCGCGCTACGCGACGCTCGATGCAGACGGCACGCCGGCCTGGGAAGACGTCGCACAAACGCTGCGTTACACGGCGGGCGGCGCCTTCCATGCGGAGTCGGAGTTCTGCTTCGCCTCGCCGAATATCGCCTTGCTGCCGGAATTGCGCGCTTACGCGCTGGAGAGTTTCGCGCCCGGCGCGCCGGTTCTGGCCGGCGCGATCGACCTGATGCATCGCATCCACGCCGATTTCGCCTACCGCCCCTCGGCGACGTCGTTCGACACACCCGCCGTGCGCGCATTCGAATTGCGCCATGGCGTGTGTCAGGATTTCGCCCAGGTAATGATCGGCTGCCTGCGCTCGATCGGGCTCGCCGCGCGCTACGTAAGCGGCTATCTGCGCAACGACCCGCCCGAAGGCGCTCAACCGATGATCGGCGCGGACGCCTCGCATGCATGGGTGTCGCTGTACGTGCCTGCGGCGCCGTCTGCCCCCTCTGCCGGCTGGATCGATCTCGATCCGACCAACGACGTGCTCGCCGACCAGGGTCACGTGACGCTCGCCATCGGCCGAGATTACACCGACGTGTCGCTCCTGCGTGGCGTCATTCTTGGCGGGGGCGCGCATCAGGTGGATGTGGCGGTCAAGGTGAGCGCGGAATGACAGCCGCGACAGCCACGCTCAGACCCAGCGTCGAAGCGGCGCCGCGTAAGGCGCCAACGGGCTGATGCCCCACCCTGTATGAACCTGGCTGGCTAGTGATAGCAGCGAGTCGACGTGCCCAGCCACGCTGGCGTCGTACAGCACGGCTTGCCCGTTCTCGTTGGCGTTTTCTCGCACAGGCTGACCGTTCACGACAAACCGGCTGGCGATTGCGCGCCTGATCGTCTCGCGCAGCGATCGCACATCGCCCCGCTCGAACACGTGTTTCGCATGCGTGGCAATCACGTCGCAGCACCCCATCGTCGACGGCATGATCACCGGCGTGCCGCACATGACCGATTCGATACCCACCAGCCCGAAAGGCTCATAGGCGGAAGCCAGGATCGTGAAGTCCGCCGCGCGATAACAGTCTTCGATTTCGCGCTGAAAGCCGATGTAACGCACATGCGGCGAGAGACTGGCCACCGGGCGGCCCGCTACCGCGACGACGACGGGTTCATTCAGGTCTCGCACGGCGGCTTCAATGAGCGGGAGTCCCTTGCGCACATGGCTGCTCGAAGGAAAGAGCAACACACACTCGTCGTCCTGGAAGCCGAGCCGCTTGCGCAGCGAGGCGCGAGCAGCCGCATCGACGGGCGTGAAGCGCGCCGTATCGACCGGGGGACGCAGAATGCGCACCCTGGCTTCATCGATCCCGTACAGCTCGATCAGTTCGTCATGCATCAACGGAGAATGCGCGAGGATGATCGCCGCATTGGCATACAGGCGTTCTTCCAGCGCAATCTGCCAACGGTCGGTGAGCTTGAGTCTACGGCTCGTTGCGCGGAGAAACCCGCGATGGGTGCCGCCACAAACCGCGATATCCGAACTGTCGACCCGGTTGCAACCGATCATGACGTCCACGTCTGCGACACGCTTCGCGCGGCGCAGCCGCCAGGAGAACCAGGCGTCGCGCAGCTTGCCCGGCAGAAACGACACGTTGATGCGATGCGGCTCGACCATCGCATACTCTGGCAGCGCGTGGTCGAGCTTCCGCGCAAAATAAGCGGGTCGAAAGCCGCGTTCGGCAATGCCGCGCGCGAGGTCTCTCGCGTAGCGCTCCATGCCGCCGCTATGCTTCATGACGTTGCAGGAAACACCGAGTTTCATGGGGATCCGCTCCTCTAAAATTGGCCGATCCAGTCCTTCGCACAGGGCCGCGCTGTATGGCTTGCGCTCATGAGCGCGCCTGCAGCGCCTGAAAGTGCGCCATCACACGGCTTACGCTGAGCAGCTTCGTCCATAGCAGCTCCTTGAGATTGCCGAACGGGATGACGTTGGGCGGCAATACGACCTGGCCGGGTCCCCAGCACGGGCGCCACGTACGTGCGAGGCCGCGCCGCATGAAAAGCGTGAGCGTGGGCACGCCGATCGAGGAAGCGAGGTGGCCCAGACCCGAGTCGTTGCCGATGAACCACGCCGATTCGGCGATCCACGTCGCCACGTCTTCGAGTCGCGGCAGCGAGTGAACCTCGTGGCCTTGCACGGTGCTTTGCCGCCAGGCGGCGAACTCGCCGGGCGCAACGAGAAAGCTCGGATGGAACTGAGCGCGCCTGAGTTCATGGGCGAGCGCGAGAAACTTCTCGCGGCTCCACATTTTTTCCCGGTGGCTGCCGGTCGGATGGATCACGACACGATCCGCGAAACGGCAACGCTGCACGCCAGGCGGCACAACGAGGCCGTTCGAATGCGTCACATCGCGTAACCCGAACACACTCGCGGCAATCTCGACGATGCGGTCGACCATGTGCTTCCCGCCGCCAAATTCGGGCAGTTCAGCCAGACGAAACGTCTTGCCGGTGCGGCTCAGCATCGGCCCAAACTCGGTCGGACGCAGTTCGATCACCGTGTCGAAGGCGCCCGCATACGCCGCCTGGTACCCGACCGTCATATGGGGAAACCAGGCCGCGAGCTGCTCGGCTACCCAGCCAAACACGATGGGACGGTAGCCATTTCGAATCAGATTGTTGACGAGCACGAGCCCGATGAGGCTGTCGCCGATTGGCGGCGGCAACGCCACCGCAACGCTGCCCTGGATCTGTAATTTCATTTTTATGCGAAGATGTATACGTTAGTAACACTAAATTTTGATTCGGCATACGTAGCGAACCCCACCATGCGTTTATCGCAACGGAAGCTTCAGGTATTCGACGCCACGCGCTCCCGCAATGTCAGAAAGGCCCGGTGCACGCGTCTCACCGAGATGCTTTCGCGCCACCACTTCTCCTTGAGTCCCGCGGTCGGCACCCACCACGGCGGCAGCACGATCTCGCCGCGCTGAAATCCCGGGCGCCAGCGTTGCGCGACGCGTCGCCGCCGAAACACGGTCAGCGTCGGAATGCCGAGCGCCGATGCAAGATGCCCCAAGCCCGAATCGTTGCCGATGAACCAACCCGATTCGTAGAGCCACGCTGCCAGATCGGCCGTATCCTGAAACGAGCACAATGGCGGCGCTACGCTGGCAAGCGGCAACCAGTGCTTGCGCTCGCTGTCGGCAACCACGAACTCAGGCGCAAAGCCTTCCCCGCCCAAACGCTGGGACAAGCCAATGAAGCGCCGCGCCAGCCAGCGCTTGTCGGCCGTGCTGGCCTCCGGATGCACCGCCACGCGTTGGGCGTAACGGCGGTGCTGAAACTCCAGCGGCGCGCGAATACCGTTCGATATCTCGACGGTTTTCAATTCGAAATGAACCGCCGCGAACGCCGCAAAGCGCTGCGCCATGCACCGGCCGTCATCGGCGTATTCGATATCGTGCAGGTCGACGGAGCCCGGATGCCATGCACGTAGATGCTTGAACGGCCGGTCCCGGTGCATCTGCACCACGACGCCGAAGCTCCCTAGCCGAGCGCGTGCTTCCTCCTCGTTGAGCGCCGGGTTCATCGACAGGTGCGGGAACCAGCCCGCAAGCGACCACGCGTGAACTCCGAATATTTCCACTTGCCAGCCCGCTCGCACGAGGTTGTGCGCGATGACCAGCAGATTCAGCGAATCCCCTAGCGCCGACGACATCACGAACGCTGCGTTGCGTGCTTTCGCGTGCGCAACGGAGGAACCCGTTGCAAGCGTGTCGTGCTGTGCGTGACTCACACGGGCGGGTTGTGGCATCGGTTACGTGTCCAGGCGGGTTTCGGCTATGGACACGCATGGTGCCACTGTGGCGCGGTTTGCGGGTTACGTGATCTTTCTGCGGATTTCTTCCGCGCCACGCCAGCGCGCCCGAACGTTACGGGAACCATTACGCGTTAAGAAATAGCAATGTTTCCGGAGTTCGAGAATGCGACGCCACCTGCTACGCTGGTCTCGCCTGACATTGCGCGGGAAGCCTCGACCGCAGATGAAGGGTGCTTTACCTTCAACCCTTTGCATACCCGGCGAACCGCCGGGTTTTTTTATCCACGTGCAGCGGCCAGGTCCAGATCGGGAAGCGCGTCGTCGGGGCAAAAAACATAACCGTCCCGGTAACGCGTTTGAATATATTGGCGGCCGCAAGGCGACAGGCCGAGCAACTTGCGCAGACGAAAGACGACAACGTCGACGCTGCGCGCGTGAAGCGACGAGTTGCGATCGATCATGCTCACGATGCGCTCACGTGAAAGCGGCCGCAGGCGGTTCGCCGCGAACACCGCGAGCACGGCGAGCACCAGCGGAGGCGCGGGAACCTTGAGGCCGTCCCGGAACAGTTGATTGTCGATGGCGTCGAGTTCGAAGCCGTCGAAGACGTACTTCGTCTCCCTGCGCGGCGACGCGGGATAGTCGATCCTGCAGCGCAATGCGTGGTGCAGGCGCGCGAGCAGTTCGCGCGGATCGAACGGATCGACCATATAGTCGTTGGCGCCGAATTCGAAGGCGAGCACCTTGTCGGCCACGTCGGCGGACTGGCTCACGACGATGGCGGGCGTCAGCCACCCTCGCTCACGCAGCGTGCGCAGCGCTGCAATGCCGTCGATCTTGAGCGCATCGTGCCGCAGGATGATGAGCGAAGGCGTTTCTCGCGCGAGACGCTGCTCCAGCCGCTCGACGCCATACAGCACCGACACCGCGATCTGCTGACGCTGCAAATAAGTACGCAGGTCGTCCCGATACGCCTGATCGGGTTCGACAAGCAGCACGTGAATGTCCATCGATCTGTCCCTTCCTCTGTGATGCACGTCTTTCCATCCGGATCCGGCGCACGAACGCATGGATGCGCTTCGATCTGCAGCGGATCATACGGAACAACGGTGCAGGAAAAAGAAGGGAAATCTGGAGAAAATGTGGATTCGGACGGGCCACGTACACCTTACGGTACGCTTCGGGCAAAAATAGTGCCGAATAATTTCGCACTCGCCTTTATTGCTCCCTGCTGAACCCGTCATGAAAGTCAGCGTCACTTCCAAACTCTTCCTCGCGATTCTTTCGGCTTGCGTGCTCGCCGCCGTGGCCATGGGCGTCGCGATCCGGACGAGTTTCGAATTCGGCTTCGTGGATTTTCTGCAGGAGCAAAGTGCGAGCGAACTGTCGGCGCTCCAGCAGGAACTCGAAGCTTCGTACGCCCAGCACGGCAATTGGAATTTCGCTCGCGAGCCCGCGAAAGACCGGCCGCCGTTCGATGGCGGGCCGCCGCCTGGTGCGCCGCCCGGCGATGCGCGCCCGCCCGATGCGCCGGACGGCTTCCACGGCGACGACGGCAACGGTGGCCCCTTCGCCCGCGGCCTTGCCGGGCGCCCGCGGCCGTTTCGCCCGCCTTACACGCTTTACGATGCGAACATGAAGCTCGTCACGAGCGCGGGGCCGCCCCCGCCGCCCGACGCCGTGCGCCATCCGCTGCGCGTCAAGGGTCAAACGGTCGGCTGGATCGCGGTGGCGGGACCCACCTCGCTCATCAATCAGGCGGAGCAGCGCTTCAAGAATCGCCAGCTGCAGGCGACGTGGATCATCGTGGGTTTCACCGCGTTGCTCTCCGCCGCCATGTCGATCATCCTCGCGCGCACGTTGCTCACACCGATCAAGCGGATCGTCACGGCCACGCATCGCCTCGCGGGCGGCGACTACGCCACGCGCGTGCCGGCCAAAGGCAGCGACGAATTGCAGATGCTCGCGAGCGATTTCAACCGCCTCGCGGCGTCGCTCGAAAAAGCCGAAAGCGACCGGCGCGACTTTATCGCCGATATTTCGCATGAGCTGCGCACGCCCCTCTCGGTGCTGCGCGGCGAACTCGAGGCGATCGAGGACGGCGTGCGCCGGCCCGACGCGGCGACCATCGCTTCTCTGCAGTCCGAAGTAGCGATGCTCAGCCAGTTGATCGATGATCTTTACGAGCTATCGCTGGCGGACATCGGCCAGCTTTCGTTCGAAAAAGTGCCGCTCGATCTCGTGCCCATCGTCGAAGCGGCATGCGACGTATTTCGCGAGCGCCTCGCCGCCAAGGACATCACGCTGGAATTCGATCCCGACGACGCACATGCAACGCTCTCGGGCGATCCTTATCGCCTCACGCAGGTCTGGAAAAACCTGCTGGAAAACGCGCTGCGCTACACCAACGCCGGTGGCCGCGTGAGGCTCTCGGTCACGTCGAACGACAACGACATCTATGTCGACGTTCAAGACTCGTTTCCGCCGGTTCCCGCGCCGCTGCTGCCCCATCTGTTCGACCGGTTCTTCCGCGTCGATCCATCGCGCAGCCGTCAAAGCGGCGGCGCAGGTCTCGGGCTCGCATTGTGCAAGCACATCGTGGAGCAGCACGGCGGCACCATCGAGGCATCGCGCTCCCCGCTTGGCGGGCTGCGGATCCTGGTCCAACTTCCTCGCCTACACACGCATCATGATTGATCCGATCACGCGGCCGTCCATACTCATCGTCGAAGACGAGCCGAAGCTCGCGGCCCTGCTCGCCGACTACCTCGCGAAGGAGGATTTCGCCACGACGATCCTGGCCGACGGCCGCGAGGTCGTGCCCTACGTGCGCGAACATCAACCGTCGATGGTGCTGCTCGACCTGATGTTGCCCGGACGCAGCGGCCTCGACGTGTGCCGCGAACTCCGCACGTTCTCCGCGATACCCGTGATGATCATCACGGCGCGCGTGGACGAAATCGACCGTTTGCTCGGGCTCGAACTGGGTGCCGACGACTACGTGTGCAAACCGTTCAGTCCACGTGAAGTCGTGGCGCGCGTCAAGGCGATCCTGCGCCGGGCCGAACTGCTTGCGCGCGCGCACCAGGAAGCGGAAGGCACCGTGGTTTCGCCGTTTTCAATCGAAGTTGCGCAACACGCCGCGCGCCTGGACGGTCGGGATCTGCACCTCACACCCATCGAATTTCGTTTGCTCGCGCTGCTGCATTCGGGCCCGGGCCGCATTTACGCGCGCGACTTCCTTCTGCGCGCGCTATACGACGATCACCGTGTCGTGGCCGACCGCACGATCGACTCGCACGTCAAGAACCTGCGGCGCAAGATCCAGTCGATCCGGCCCGAGCAGGACATGATTCGCTCGATCTACGGTGTGGGTTATCGCCTGGAGATCGCGCCTGCCGGCGAATGAATTTGACAGGCTGTACACCGACAAATTCGTATCGAACGAAAAGCGTCGCTAGATAGGCTAAATGTATTGGCGCGCCGGACGCGCGATGCAGTCTAATGGCCTTCCCGCGTTCCCCTCTATACGCATGGAGGCATCGATGAACCAGCACGCCGCAGAAGAACTCGTAAAGGCGATTGCAGCCGAGACCCATGCTCCTATGGAGACCGTTTCCAGGATGTACGAAGAAACCTGGGCGGCATTCAGCGACGGCGCGCGCATCATGGATTACCTGAGCGTGCTGGTCGCGCGGCGCGTGCGCGAAAATCTTCGGAGTTTGCGCAGCGACGCGCACTAGGCTGACCAGGCCTCGAACGCTCAGCGTGGCTGGAGACAGGCGCGCAATGCATGCGCGCCTGCATTCCATTGCAGGTTAGGGGGCGATCGGCTTGCCGCTCGCGTCCTTGACCTTCTCCTTCCACTGCGACTTGATTTCGCTGACCACCGACTCCGGCAGCGAGATGTAGTCGAGGCTATCGGCGGCGGACGAGCCGTTCTTGAAGGCCCAGTCGAAGAACTTGAGCGTTTCCTTGCCCTGGTCCGGCTTGTCCTGTGCCGTGTGCAGCAGCACGAAGGTCGCGCCGACCACCGGCCATGCGTCCTTGCCCGGCTCGTTCGTGAGGATCTGGTAGAACGACTTCTTCCAGTCCGCGCCNGCGGCCGCNGCCTTGAACGTTTCGGTGNNCGGCTGAACCACNGCGCCCGNNTCGTTCTTCATNGCNGNGTAGACCATNTGNTTNTGCTTGGCGTACGCCCACTCGACGTAGCCGATCGCGCCCGGCAGACGCTGCACGAAGGCGGCCACGCCGTCGTTGCCCTTGCCGCCCGTGCCCGTCGGCCAGCTCACGGTCGTGCCTTCGCCGACCTTGCTCTTCCACTCGGGGTTGACCTTCGAGAGGTAGTTCGTCCAGATGAAGCTGGTGCCCGAGCCGTCGGCGCGGCGGACCACGGCGATGTCGAGATCAGGCAGCTTGACCTTCGGGTTCAGCGCGACGATGGCCGGATCGTTCCACTTCTTGATCTTGCCGAGGTAGATGTCGCCGAGCACCGGGCCCGACAGGGTGATCTCGCCCGGCTTCACGCCCGGCACGTTGATCGCCGGCACGACGCCGCCGACCACCGTCGGAAACTGGAACAGGCCTTCCTTGGCCAGATCCTCGTCCTTCAGCGGAGCGTCCGAGCCCGCGAAGTCCACCGTCTTGGCTTGAATCTGCTTGATGCCGCCCGACGAGCCAATGCCCTGGTAGTTGACCTTGCCGCCGCCCGACTTTTGATAGGCATCCGCCCATTTCGTATAGATCGGTGCTGCGAAGGTGCTACCCGCGCCGGTGATGTCAGCAGCCTG
>NZ_JAFA01000027.1 GCF_000519185.1 Paraburkholderia nodosa DSM 21604
CCGCTGCAGTTCGCGACCGACGAATTCGTGCGCCACGGCGTGACGGCGGAGTCGCTCGCGGGTCTGAAGCCCGCGTTCAACAAGGAAGGCACGGTGACGGCGGCGAACGCGTCGGGCCTCAACGACGGCGCNGCCGCGGTCGTGGTGATGTCGGCGAAGAAGGCCGANGCGCTGGGCCTNACGCCGCTCGCGCGCATCAAGGCGTACGCCAGCGGCGGCGTNGATCCGAAGGTGATGGGCATGGGTCCGGTGCCGGCTTCGAAGCGTGCGCTGGAGCGCGCGGGCTGGTCGGCGAACGACCTCGATCTCATGGAGATCAACGAGGCATTCGCGGCGCAGGCGCTGGCCGTGAACAAGCAGATGGGCTGGGACACGTCGAAGATCAACGTGAACGGCGGGGCGATTGCGATCGGACACCCGATCGGCGCGTCGGGCTGCCGGATTCTCGTGACGCTGCTGCACGAAATGCAGCGCCGCGATGCGAAGCGCGGTCTGGCCTCGCTGTGCATCGGCGGCGGCATGGGCGTGGCGCTCGCGCTCGAGCGCGCTTGATGTCACTGCCGGAGCGGACCGCTCCGGCGCTTGTGACCCGCGGGGCGACCAATAACCGCAAGCGGCGCAGCCGGAAAACGATAATGGAGTGTGGTTTATGTCAGAGCGTATTGCGTATGTAACAGGCGGGATGGGCGGCATCGGAACGGGCATTTGCCAGCGCCTCGCCAAGCAGGGTTTTACGGTGGTCGCCGGCTGTGGCCCGCATTCGCCGCGCCGCGTGAAGTGGCTGGAAGATCAGAAGGCGCTCGGTTTCGACTTCGTGGCCTCGGAAGGCAACGTGGGCGACTGGGATTCGACGCGCCAGGCGTTCGACAAGGTCAAGGCCGAGGTCGGTGAAATCGACGTGCTCGTGAACAACGCCGGCATTACGCGCGACGTCGTCTTCCGCAAGATGACGCGCGAAGACTGGACGGCCGTGATCGACACCAATCTCACGAGCCTCTTCAACGTCACGAAGCAGGTGATCGACGGCATGGTCGAGCGTGGCTGGGGCCGCATCATCAATATCTCGTCGGTGAACGGCCAGAAGGGCCAGTTCGGGCAGACCAACTATTCCACGGCCAAGGCCGGCATTCACGGCTTTACGATGGCGCTGGCCCAGGAAGTGGCGACCAAGGGCGTGACGGTCAATACCGTCTCGCCGGGCTATATCGGCACGGATATGGTGAAGTCCATCCGTCCCGACGTGCTGGAAAAGATCGTCGCGACGATTCCCGTGCGCCGTCTCGGCGCGCCCGAGGAAATCGCGTCGATCGTGGCGTGGCTCGCGTCCGACGAGTCAGGCTTTGCAACCGGTGCTGACTTCTCGCTGAATGGCGGGTTGCACATGGGCTGATCCTGAGCGCCGCGCGCCTGCAGGGGACGCGCGAAGCTGGGATCGAGGACGGCAGCGGGCCTGTTTGCTCACCGGGGCAGGCACGCTTGACGGGCTAGGCGAACGCGCGACGGCAGCGGCTGCCGCGCGTTGGCGCTAACAAGGGCGACACATGACGACTACAAAGAAAACCGCCGAACGTCTCATCAAGAAATATCCGAATCGTCGGCTGTACGACACGGAGACGAGCACGTACATCACGTTGACCGACGTGAAGCAACTCGTGCTGGAGCAGGAGGAGTTCAAGGTCATCGACGCGAAGACCAACGAGGATCTGACGCGCAGCATCCTGCTGCAGATCATTCTCGAAGAGGAAAGCGGCGGTCTGCCGATGTTCTCGTCGTCGATGCTGTCGCAGATCATCCGTTTCTATGGGCATGCGATGCAGGGCATGATGGGCACTTACCTGGAAAAGAACATCCAGGCGTTCATCGACATCCAGAACAAGCTCGCGGACCAGTCGAAGAGCCTCTACGAAGGCAACGCGATGAATCCCGAGGTCTGGTCGCAGTTCATGAACATGCAGGCGCCGATGATGCAGGGCATGATGACGAGCTACATTGAGCAGTCGAAGAACATGTTCGTGCAGATGCAGGAGCAGATGCAGAACCAGGCGAAGAACATGTTCAGCAGCTTCCCGTTCAAGCCCGTGCCGCCGGGCGGCGCAGCGGCGCCGGCGCAGGGCGCGCCCGAGGGCGGCGAGGAAGAGAAGAAGTAAGCGGCGCGGCGCACACGGCGGGTGGCGCGCGCTGGCAAGTCGCGGCGCGCTCTCGCATCTCCGGCGCGCCGTGGCGGCGCGTTGCCGCGCGAGCGCCACGCTTTGTGAGGCAGCGGGCGATGCCGCCGCCTTCATTTACCCTCAGGCGCTTTGCAGGTCGCGCAAGGCTTCAGGGTGCGCCACGGCCACCCGCAAAAGGGATTGTGCGGCGCCGGTCGGCTGGCGCCGGCCTTGCTCCCAGTCCTGCAGCGTGCGTGTGGAAACGCCAAGTAGTGCCGCGAACGCGCTCTGCGAAAGGCCGGCGCTCGCACGCGCGAGCGCGGCGGTGGTGGGCTTGCGGCCGGTGACGCGCAACGCGCCGCTCGAGGCGCCCCGGCGCACTTTCAACCCACGCACCGAGTCCAGTAGTTCAGCCTGAATCGGGTCCATTTTCTCGTTCATGTTTTCGCTCTCTCCGCACAACCGGTTCATGTTGCGTTTGACCGCGCGCCGGGCGCACGCGGCGAAAATTATCCGGATGCGCAGTTCGCAGGCGAGCGATAGCTGAACAAAGTTTGATTCTGTCCATATTCCATCCGACCCTGACGCCATGAGGCGCGCACTCACCATGCTGCGCCGCACGATACGCCAAACGGGTAAAATGGCAGATTGGCTTGACCCTCGCGCGGCGCTACCTCGCCCTGCGCCCCATATCCGGACGTACACGTGAAAAACCCTGTTGAATCAACGACCCCCCGCAATCCTGCTCCGCGCGTCGGGATGGTTTCCCTTGGCTGCCCGAAGGCGCTTGTCGACTCCGAGCAGATCATTACCCAGTTGCGTGCCGAGGGTTACGAAATCTCGGGGTCTTACGACGGTGCGGATCTCGTGGTCGTCAACACGTGCGGCTTCATCGACGAAGCGGTGCAGGAGAGTCTCGACGCCATCGGCGAAGCGCTTTCCGAGAACGGCAAGGTGATCGTCACCGGCTGTCTCGGCAAGAAGGCGAGCGCGAGCGGCTCGAACCTGATCGAGGAAGTGCATCCGAAGGTGCTCGCCGTGACGGGCCCGCACGCCGTGGGCGAGGTCATGCAAGCCGTGCACAGCCACCTGCCCAAGCCGCACGATCCATTCGTCGACCTCGTGCCGGCTGCGGGCATCAAGCTCACGCCGCGCCACTACGCGTACCTGAAGATCTCCGAAGGCTGCAATCACCGCTGCACGTTCTGCATCATTCCGTCGATGCGCGGCGACCTCGTGTCGCGCCCGGTCGCGGAGGTCATGCTCGAAGCGGAGAACCTCTTCAAGTCCGGCGTGAAGGAGTTGCTCGTCATTTCGCAGGACACGAGCGCTTACGGCGTGGACGTGAAGTACCGCACCGGCTTCTGGAACGGCAAGCCAATCAAGACGCGCATGACCGATCTCGTCGGCGCGCTGGGCGAGCTGGCCGCGCAATATGGCGCCTGGGTGCGGCTGCACTACGTCTACCCGTACCCGAGCGTGGACGAAGTCATTCCGATGATGGCCGAAGGACCGTTCAAGGGCCACGTGCTGCCGTATCTCGATGTGCCGTTCCAGCACGCGCATCCTGAAGTGCTCAAGCGCATGAAGCGTCCCGCGAACGCGGAGAAGGTCATGGAGCGCGTGAAGGCCTGGCGCGAAATGTGTCCCGATCTCACGATCCGCAGCACGTTCATTGCCGGCTTCCCCGGCGAGACCGAAGAGCAGTTCGAAACGCTGCTCGACTTCATCCGCGAGGCCGAACTCGACCGCGTGGGCTGCTTCGCCTATTCGCCGGTCGAAGGCGCAACGGCGAACGAACTGGACGGCGCGCTGCCCGACGAAGTGCGCGAGGAACGCCGCGCGCGCTTCATGGAAGTGGCGGAGCAGGTCTCGGCCAAACGTATCCAGCGCAAGGTGGGCAAGACCCTCAAGGTGTTGATCGACGAGATCAACGTCGATGGCGGCATTGGCCGCACCGCGGCGGATGCACCCGAGATCGACGGCGTGGTGTATGTCGCGCCGGCGACCAAGGCGTCGAAGCGTTACAAGGTCGGCGATTTCGTTTCGGTGAAGATCACTGGCGCGGATGGCCACGATCTCTGGGGCGAGGTCTGACCGGCATGACGAGCGTCGCCCGGCAAGTCCTCGCTTATGGCGAGGCCATGGTCGAGTTCAACCAGGCGTCGAAAGACCGTCCCGAGTACTTGCAGGGCTTTGGCGGCGACACGTCGAACTTCGCCATCGCGGCGGCTCGCCAGGGCGCACGCACGGGCTTCGTCTCGGCCGTCGGCGACGATCATTTCGGACGCCTCCTGACCGACCTGTGGACGCGCGAAGGCGTCGATACCTCGACGGTGCGGGTGGACGCCACGGCGCCCACGGGCGTCTACTTCGTCTCGCATGGCCCGGGCGGCCATGCCTTCGACTATCTGCGCAAGGGCTCGGCCGCGAGCCGTTACACGCCGCGCGATCTGCCGCTCGACATCATCGCGGCTGCGCGCGTGCTGCATCTTTCCGGCATCAGCGTGGCGATCAGCGACAGCGCCTGCGACGCGGCACTCGCCGCCATCGAGCATGCGCGCGCCAACGGCGTGCGCGTGAGCTTCGACACCAACCTGCGCCTAAAGCTGTGGCCGCTCGGGCGAGCCCGCGCCGTGATGAACGAAGTGCTGCGCCTGACCGATATCTGCCTGCCCAGCTGGGACGACGTGGCGGTGCTCACAGGACTCGACGACCGTGACGCGATCCTCGATTACCTGCTCGCGCGCGGTGCCCGCGTGGTCGCGTTGAAGCTGGGCAAGGACGGCGCCTATGTGGCGACGCCCGACGAGCGGCGCGTCGTGCCGGGCCACGTGGTCGCGGCGGTGGACGCCACGGGCGCGGGCGACTGCTTCGGCGGCGCATTCGTCGCGCGGCTCGCAGCCGGCGACGATCCGTTCGCGGCTGCGCGCTATGCGAACGCGGCCGCCGCGCTCTCGACGCTGGGTTTTGGCGCGGTTGCGCCGATCCCGTATCGCGAGGACGTCGAGCGCTTGCTTGCCGGGCAGCCCGCAAGCGAAGCGCATCAATAACAAGATTCATCCATTCAGGAAGACGAGGAGCAAGACCATGGAACGCGAAGTAGTGGTGGCAAGCGGTGTGCGCACGGCAATCGGCGACTTCGGCGGCGGCCTCAAGGACTTCTCGCCGACGGATCTCGGAGCACGCGTGGTGCGCGAAGTGCTCTCGCGCGCGAACGTGGAAGGCGACGCGGTGGGTCACGTGGTGTTCGGCAACGTCGTGCACACGGAGCCCAAGGACATGTATCTTGCGCGCGTGGCCGCCATCAACGGCGGCGTTGCCCAGCACGCGCCGGCATTGACCGTGAACCGCCTGTGCGGCTCGGGCCTGCAGGCGATCGTTTCTGCGGCGCAAACCATTCTGCTCGGCGACGCCGACATCGCGATCGGCGGCGGCGCGGAAAACATGAGCCGCGCGCCGTATTCGATGCCGGCCGCGCGTTTCGGCCAGCGCATGGGCGACACGCAACTCGTCGACATGATGATCGGTGCGCTGCACGACCCGTTCCAGACGATCCACATGGGCGTGACGGCGGAAAACGTCGCGAAGAAGTTCGGCATCACGCGCGAGGCGCAGGACGCGCTCGCGCTCGAATCCCATCGCCGCGCCGAGCGTGCGATCGCCGAAGGCCGCTTCAAGGATCAGATCCTACCCATCTCAATCAAGTCGAAGAAGGGCGAAGTGCTGTTCGATGCCGACGAGCACGTGCGCCACGGCGCCACGCTGGAGGACTTCTCCAAACTCAAGCCGGTGTTCGCGAAGGAAAACGGCACGGTCACGGCGGGCAACGCGTCGGGCATCAACGACGCCGCTGCCGCCGTACTGCTGATGAGCGCGGACGCTGCCCGCGCGCGCGGCGTGAAGCCGCTCGCGCGCCTCGTCTCGTACGCGCATGCGGGCGTCGATCCGGCGTACATGGGCATCGGCCCCGTGCCGGCCACGCAGAAGGCGCTCCAGCGCGCCGGTCTCAAGGTCAGCGACCTCGACGTGATAGAAGCCAACGAAGCCTTCGCGGCGCAGGCCTGCGCGGTGTCGCAGGAGCTCGGGTTCGACCCGGCCAGGGTCAATCCGAACGGCTCGGGCATCTCGCTCGGCCACCCGATCGGCGCGACCGGCGCGCTCATCACCGTGAAGGCGCTGTATGAACTGCAGCGTATCGGCGGCCGCTACGCGCTCGTGACGATGTGCATCGGCGGCGGCCAGGGCATTGCGGCCATCTTCGAACGGATTTGACGCCGACTCGTGACGCGCGGCTTTGCGCAAGGCCGCTGTGCAAGTGAAGGAAGGATGCAGATGGAAGTATTGACGCAAGCACAGCGGCCGCCGCGCGCGGCCGCCCGACGGGGCAGCGCCATCCGGGCGCGCGGCTGGATCGTGGCCGCGGCTGCGGCGGCCATGGTCCTCACGCTGCCGCTCGCGGCGCGCGCGCAGGACGCAAGCGCGCCGCCGCCGGTCAAATCCACGCTCAAGCCGAACCCCGAGTTCGCGAAGCTGCCGCAATACGTCGGCACGCTCGGCCAGCGCCAGATCGTCATGCGCCTTGGCGCCAAGGCCGGCGACGACGACCCGACCGGCGTGCATGGCGAATACCAGTTCACGGACACCGGCGAGGTGATCCTGATCGCCGGCGACCACGCGGATGCCACGCTCGAAGCCGAGGACTCGAACGACGGCACGCATATCACCGGCAACTGGGTGGGCACGTTCGCCGAGGACGGCTCGCTTTCGGGCGACCGCATGGACCCGGACGATTCCCATCCCGTGCCATTCGATCTGAAGCCGCTCGCCGCGGGGTCCGCGGCTCCGGCCGTGTCGACCGGTGCGGCGAGCGCGCCCGCGTCGACGCCGAACGGCGCGCATGCCGTGAACGGCGTGAGCAATCTCGTCATCGGGCAATAAGCGCCGCTGCGGGTGTTACTCTTCGGTATGCGGCGTTGCACGCGCCATTGCGCAAGCCGCGCGCCGCAACGTCATCGCGCCTCAACCGAATTCGCCTTCCGACATGACCAAATCCGACTCCCGCCGCGCATTGCAGACGCGCATCGTTCACCCGCAAGACGACCTCACGCCCGGCTTCGAGTCGTTTGCCGCCCCTGTCACGCGGGCGTCGACCGTGGTGTTTCCCGACCTCGCTTCGGTTCGCGCGCTCGACTGGCGCAACGACGCGCAATGGCGCTACGGCCTGCACGCCACGCCCACCTCGGCCATGCTGCAAAAGCGCATCGCCGAGATCGAAGGCGGCGAGCATGCGCTGCTGCAACCCTCGGGCCTCTCGGCCATCTCGAACGTCTACTTCGGACTGCTGAAGTCGGGCGACGATGTACTGATCCCCGATAACGTCTATTCGCCGAACCGCGACCATGGCGACTGGCTCGCGCGAGATTTCGGCCTCACGGTGCGCTATTACGAACCGATGATCGGTGCGGGCATCGCCGAGCTGATCCAGCCGAACACGAAGCTGATCTGGCTGGAAGCGCCCGGCTCGGTGACGATGGAAGTGCCCGACGTGCGCGCGATCACGACGGCGGCGCGCGCGCGCAACGTCGTGACGGCCATCGACAATACGTGGTCGGCGGGCCTCGCCTTCAAGCCGTTCGAGCACGGCATCGACATCTCGGTGCAGGCGCTCACCAAGTATCAGTCGGGCGGCAGCGACGTGCTGATGGGCGCGACCATCACGGCGGACCGCGATCTCTATCTCAAGCTCAAGGCCGCGCGCATGCGGCTTGGTATTGGCGTCTCGGTCGACGACTGCTCGCTCGTGCTGCGCGCACTGCCGAGCATGAAGGCGCGCTTCGAGGCGCACGATCGCACCGCGCTCGCACTCGCAGGCTGGCTCAAGACGCGTCCCGAAATCGCGGCGATGCTGCACCCGGCGTTCGAAGAATGCCCGGGCCACGAGTTCTACAAGCGCGACTTCACGGGCGCGGGCGGTCTCTTTTCCGTGGTGTTCGACGAGCGCTACAGTGCGGCGCAGATCGACACGTTCTGCGAGTCGCTCGAACTCTTCGCATTGGGCTGGAGCTGGGGCGGGGCGCATAGTCTCGCGATGCCGTACGACGTCGGTTCGATGCGCACGGCTGCGAGCTGGCCGCATCGCGGCACGCTGGTGCGTTTCTACATCGGTCTCGAAGAAGAAGCCGATCTGCGCGCCGATATCGAGCGCTCGCTCGCGAGGCTCGCGGAAAAAACAAGCACGCCTGAATAATCCGCACAAAGCCACAACGGCCGCTCGCGTCCACAAGGACACGAGCGGCCGTTGGCGTATCTGACCGCTGCGAACGAAACCCGAATCAGAAAAGACGCAGCAACCCGTCGAGCCCGACGAAGTTGAACGCGACGCTCGCGGCCTCCCGCACCACCGGCTTCGCGCGGAACGCCACCGACAAACCGGCCACGCCCATCATCTTGAGGTCGTTCGAGCCGTCGCCCATTGCGATTGCGCGGCGCGGATCGATGCCGATTTCGGCACAGGTTTCGGCGAGCGTACGCGCCTTCACGTCGGCGTTGACGATCTCGCCCGTCACGCGGCCCGTGAGCTTGCCGTCGACGATTTCGAGCGTGTTCGCGCGCGTGTAGTCGAGCCCGAGGCGCGCTTTCAGGCGCTCGGTGAAGAACGTGAAGCCGCCGGAAACCAGCAGCGTCTTCAGCCCGGCGGCCTTCGCGCCCGCGAGCATCTGTTCGGCACCCGGCGAGAGCTGCAGGCGTTCCTCGTACACACGCTCCAGCGCGCTCGCGTCGAGCCCCTCGAGCAGCGCCACGCGGCGCGTGAGGCTCTCGTTGAAGTCCTTGATCTCGCCGCGCATCGAGGCTTCGGTAATCGCCGCGACCTCGGCCTTCAGACCGCAGAAGTCGGCGATTTCGTCGATGCATTCGATCGTGATGAGCGTCGAGTCCATGTCCATCGCCAGGAGGCCGAAATCGGCCAGCGCGCGGCCGGCGTCGACGAACGCATAGTCGAGCTGATGCGTGCCGCAGTAGACCTCGAGGTCGGCGCGCTGGGCCGGCTCGGCGTTCTCGATGCGCAGCGCGTGGGCATCGATCGGCGCGACGCGGCTGCCGCGGGCGAGGCCGAGGAGCGGCTTGTGATGGACGGTGTCGAGCGGGGCGGGACTCTGGATGACGAGGTTCATGGCAGGACAGGCGAATCCGACGCACGGCGTCGTCGGATTGATCGGATGAAAAAGGGCGCAGTCGCGCGTGTGCGTGCAAGACCCCGCAGTGCTCCTGCAGTGCGCGGCAAAGCCCGTCATTGTAACGTCCCGCCGACCGCTGCGGTCGCACACGCCGCCCGTCGCGTTTGCGCGCCTCGCGGATACTTCCCCGTTTTTGGCGTGCGTTTGCGAACACCTTGCAGCGACGAAAGCGCCCATTCGAGGCACAATGAAAGCTCGTGCGGCGATCCAACGGGGGCGGCCGCCGCGCGCCGTCAACCGAACGTGTCGCGACTCGCGTCGCGCGACGCGTCATGTGCGCCAAGGCGCCAGGGGAACCGGTATGCAGGACGCCCGCAAGGCCCCAGCCACGACATCTGCCCGAACGCCGCGCGGCGAGCGGGCCCCGACATCGGACGCCGCCGCACCGGCCACGCCTGCCGCGTCCGTGCACCGCTTGCCTCGTAGCGCACGGCGCCGGCGTGATGACTCCGCCGACAGCGAAATCGACGGCATACGCATCACGAGCGCAAGGCGCGTCATCGACGCGGACAGCGGCACGCACAAGCTCGAGCTCGTGCGCTACTACGAGCGCGCCGCGCGCTGGATCCTGCCGCATCTGCGCGATCGCCCCGTGTCGCTCGTGCGCGCACCGCGCGGCCTGAGCGGCGAGATGTTCTTCCAGCGCCACCGCGCTCGCGCGCCGCTGCCCGAACTCACCGAACACGAAGGGCTCGACCCGGGCCATCCGCCGCTGCTCACGATCGATACGGCGAGAGCGCTGGTGAGCGCCGCGCAGATGGACGTCATCGAGCTGCACACGTGGAACGCCCATGTCCACGACATCGAGCGGCCCGATCGGGTCGTGTTCGACCTCGACCCCGATCCGGCGCTGGGCTGGGACCGCATGATCGAGGCGGCGCAGTCCACGCGCGCCTTGCTTGCGGAACTGAGGCTCGAATCGTTCTGCAAGACGAGCGGCGGCAAGGGGCTGCATATCGTCGTGCCGCTCACGCCGGAGGCGGGCTGGGATGACGCGAAGGCGTTCGCTCGTGCGGTTGCGCAGCATCTGGCCTCGGTTTGGCCCACGCAGATCACGGCCACGATGGGCCCCGAACACCGCAAGAAGAAGATCTTCGTCGACTACCTGCGCAATGCGCGCGGTGCGAGCACGGCGCTCGCGTATGGCGTGCGGGCGCGGCCGGGCATGGGCGTGTCCGTGCCGATCGGCTGGGACGAACTGGAGGCGACGACGGGCGGTGCGCAATGGACGCTTGCGACGATCGACGCGCGCCTCGCGCAGATCGAGCAAGCCGATCCCTGGGCGGCCTATGGGCGCGTGCGCCAGACGTTGACGGCGGAGCTGACGCTGGGTCTCGAAACCGCCGGCAAGTAGCGGCGCGAGGTGAGGGTTTGCGCGTGCCGTGTATGCACGACGAGTCGGCCACGCAGACGCCGCCCGGCGCCGACGGTGCGCTGCCGGACGACAAGCAAATTGCTGGCGATGACAAGCAGGATAAAACCTGGTCCGTGCGATGCATGTGCTCGGCGCAAGGCAGCGCGCAGCGCGCTAGACTGCTAGCAGACCATCCGCCGCACGGGAGCGGAGCGTCGTACCTGGCGTTTCGCGGCTCGCCGCGTTCGTTGCGTACGCCGCTTTTCGCTCGCGGGCGCGGCCGTTCCCGCCAGGAGGTGACGCATGCCTTGCCGCAGCTCCCGCCATACTCGCCGCCGCCCCGCGGCGCTCGTCCAGTTTGTCCTCGCCGCTGCCTGCGCGATCGCGCTGCCGGCATTCGCGGCCACGCCGATCACGGTCACCTCGAAGGCCGCGACCGACGGGCCGATCCGCTACACCGTGCGGGTCGCGTCGAAGGCGTTCGGCGACGCCCAGGAGACCCGCACCCTGCGCTCGGGCGACACCGACGACTTCACCTGGCGCACCACGCCGCCGGGCGGTGCGGTCGCGACGCCGCAAGGCTGCCCGGACTACGCCTCGTTGCCGCTCGACGCGAACGGCGCGATGGTCCGGCAGACCCAGGTGCGTCTGGCGCCTATCGTCGCGAGCAACGGCACGGCCACCGTGCAGGTGAGCTTCCGCGCCCAGGCGCCGCACGGCACGCAGACGGTGTCGAACAACGGCGCTTCGCTCACGTGCCCCGCCGTGGTCGCGCATAGCGAGGTCGCGCATCTCACGATGCCCACCAATGGCACCGCGAAGACGCTCAAGCTCAGCGACGGCACGCAAATCTCGATCTCGGCGCAGCGCTAGGACGCGGCTCGAGCGGGAGGGCCGGCGAGACGCCCCGGGCGCGCCGGCCGCGCACGCCGCCCAGGCTTTAAGCGCGTGTCTTGCGCTCGATGAGCCGCGCAACGAGAAAGCGATGCTGCGGCGAGAACAGGCGCCGGTACGCGAGCAGCACTGCGCCCACCGTGCCCAGCGCCGACGAAGCCGCGATCAGGAACATGATCACGATCTGATAGCGCACGGCCTGTAGCGGCGATTGCCCCGCGAGCACCTGGCCCGTCATCATGCCGGGCAGGCTCACCACGCCGACCACGGCCATCTGGTTGAGCGTCGGAATCATGCCGGCGCGCACGGCTTCGCGGGCGCTCGCCTGCGCGGCTTCCCAGCGCGTTGCGCCCAGCGCGAGCGCGCTCTCCACACGGTCGCGCCGCGCGGTCAGCTCCTGCATCATGCGCTCCACGCCGAGCGACACCCCCGTCAGCGTGTTGCCGAGAATCATGCCGAGGATCGGAATCGCATACTGCGGCTCGTACCACGGCCGGATGCGGATCACCACGAAGAGCCCGACTGCCGCCACGAGCCACGCGCTCACCCAGATCGACACGATGCTGTCCGCGCGCTGCCCGCCATAGGTGCGCGCGCCGCGCTGCGCCCCTGCAAAGCCGGCGATCAGCGTCATGAGTACCATGAGCGGCAGCACGACGTACCAGCGGTTGAACGCGAACACCCAGCCGAGCACGTAACCGATCGCGAGCAGCTGCACGACGGTGCGCACGGCGGCCCACGCCAGCTTGCGCTCGAGGTCGAGCTTGAGCAGCACGGAGACCGCGCCGTTGACGAACACGAGCAGCGCCGCAATGGCGACGTCGCCGATGCCGAGGTTCTGCAGCACGCCGGGGCTCATTGCGCGGCTCCCTGGGTGAACGCCGCGCGCGTGGCGGGTTCTTCGAGCACACCCGCGCGCATCGTCAGATGCCGCGCGCCCACGCGCTGTGCTTGGGCGGGATCGTGCGAGACCCAGACCGTGGCGCGCGCCGTGCGCGCCTCATCGAACCAGCCGGCCACGAGCGCTTCGACGGCGCGCGCCGATTCGGGGTCGAGAGACGCGGTCGGCTCGTCGAGCAGGAGCGCTTCGGGATCGAGCTGGAGCACGCGCACGAGCGCCACGATCTGCGCTTCGCCGCCCGAAAGCTCGGCGGTGTCGCGCGCGAGGAAGTCGCTGGAACGGCCGGTGGCGGCGAAAAGCGCGCTGGCGCGCGCTGGGTCGAATCGCACGTCGCGATATACCGCTAGCGTATAGGGGTAGCGCAGATTGTCCTCGACGCTGCCGTCGAGCAGCGCAGGCCGCTGCCGCAGGTACGCAATATGCCGCCGATAGTGGACAATGCGCCCGCGCGTCACCGCTTCGCCGTGCCAGCGCACGTCGCCGCCATCGAGCGGGTCGAGCAGCGCGAGCGCGCGCAGGAACACGCTCTTGCCGGAGCCGGACGGTCCCGTCAGCACGGCGCGCTCGCCCGCCTGCAGGGCGAAATCGGTGGGTTGCAGCAGCCACTGGCCGCGTTGCGCGTCGCGCCGGGCGACCTGGTGCGCCTCGACGAGCGGCACGCCAGTGGCGTGGGGTGGGGGAAGTGGGATGTGCTTGAGCATCGAAAGATTGCAAACAGGGCCGGCATACAGGTCGTGCGAGGCAGTCGTGCAGATGTAACCGGGCACGCTGACTGCTCTTGCGGTATTGCAACATAGCAGGCCATACAACAACGCATAACGTGGAGTACGCATGACGTCACCGCAGCCCAAGCCCTTCCGCCTCGGCCGCACGCTCGCCAGGATCATCGCATGGCTCGTCGCGGTTGTCGTCGTGTTGATTGCCGTGCTCGTCGTCTTCATCCTGGCGTTCGACTGGAACCACGCCAAACCCTACGTGAACGAGAAGGTCACCGAGGCCATCGGGCGGCCGTTCGCGATCGAAGGCGATCTCAAGGTGGGCTGGCAGCGGCCGCCCGGCGAAACGGGCTGGCGCGCGTGGGTGCCCTGGCCACGTTTTTCCGCTACGCAGATCGAGATCGCCAATCCCGACTGGACGAAGTCCCCGCACTTCGCCACGCTCGACGAGATCGACTTCGAGGTGGCCGTGCTGCCGCTGCTCGCGCACGACATCGTGATTCCGGCGATCAATCTCGTGAATCCGTCGATCGACGTCGAGCGTCTCATCGACGGGCGCAACAACTGGACCTTCAAGCTGCCCGCCTCGAGCGGACCGTCGACGTGGCGGCTCGATCTGCACGACATCACGTTCTCGAGCGGCAATATTGCCGTGAGCGACCAGCAGTCGAAAACCGACGTGAAGATCGAGGTGAGCCTGCTCGGGCACGGCATCCCGATCGGCAAGGTGATGGAGGAGCAGGAAGCGGCGTCGCGCCAGGGCTCCGCGCAGGTCATCGGGCGTGCGGGTGCGAACCGGCTGACGCAGCAGGTCAACAAGGAGCAGGCTTCGGAGGCGGCGGCCGCCAGCGCGGCTAGCGGTGCGGCTAGCGGCGCGGCGGCTTCGGGCGTGCCGGCTGCCGCGAGTGTTGCCGGCACAACCACGGGCACGTCGAGCGCAACAAGCGCGCCCGCAGCCGGCTCGCAGACACTCGCCGCGAGCGGCGCCAGCAGCGCCGTTGTCGGCTCGGGCGCGGCGCCCGCGCAGCCGCCCGTGAAACAGCCGTTCTACGCGATCGGCTGGACGATCAAGGGCGCCTATGGCAAGACGGCGCTCTCGGGCGACGGCAAGCTCGGCGGCGTGCTCGCCCTGCAGGACGAGAAGCGCCCGTTCCCGATCCAGGCCGACGTGCGCGTGGGCGACATGCACATCGCGCTGGTCGGCACGGTCACCGACCCCATGCATCTGGCCGCCGTCGATCTGCGCCTGTGGCTGCAGGGGGAAAGCCTGGCGCATCTCTACAACCTCACCGGTGTGACGTTGCCCGAAACGCCGCCGTATGCCACCGATGGCCGCTTCGTCGGCAATTTCAAACGCGGCGCGAGCGTGTTCCGCTATGAGAACTTCACGGGCCGCGTCGGCGGCAGCGATCTGAACGGTACGGTGGTCTACGAGCAACGCACGCCACGGCCGCTCCTGAGCGGCGAGCTGGTCTCGAACCTGCTGCAGTTCTCGGACCTTGCGCCGATCATCGGCGCCGACAGCCGTGCGAGCAAGGAAAAGCGCGGCGACACCGTGACCCAACCGGCCGATCGCGTGATTCCGGTCGAGCAGTTCCGCACCGACCGCTGGAACGCCATCGACGCCGACGTCAAGTTCACGGGGCGGCGCATCATCAAGCAGGGCAGCCTGCCGGTGCAGGACCTCTACACGCACGTCATGATGACGAACGGCGTGCTCGTGCTCGACCCGCTGCAGTTCGGCGTGGCAGGCGGCACGCTCGGCACGCGGCTGAGCCTGGACGGCAGCGGCGCGCCGCTCAAGGCGCGCGGCACGCTGGAGGCGCGCCACCTGAAGCTCAAGCAGCTATTCCCGAACTTCAAGACGATGCAGTCGGCGCTCGGCGAGATCAACGGCGACGCATCGCTCACGGCGACCGGCAACTCGCCGGCGGCGCTCGCTGCGACCTCGAACGGCGAGGTGAAGCTGCTCGTCACGCAGGGCACGATCAGTAGGCTGCTCATGGAGGCGGCGGGCCTGAACGTGGCGAACGTGGTCTACGAAAAGCTGTTCGGCTCGCGCGACGTGAAAATCAATTGCGCCGCGGCCGACTTCGTCGCCACCAACGGCGTGCTCGATCCGCGCGTGTTCGCGCTCGACACCGACGACGCCGTGATCGACATCGACGGCCCGATCGATCTGCGCGACGAGTCGATGAACATGAGGGTCCATCCGCATACCAAGGGCTTCCGCATTTTCACGCTGCGCTCGCCGCTCTACGTGAAGGGCACCTTCAAGAACCCGCATGTGGGCGTGGATGCGACGGCGCTTGCGCTGCGCGGCGGCGCCATGATCGGGCTCGGGCTGATCAACCCGTTCGCCGCGCTGATTCCGCTCATCGCGCCGAGCAACAACAAGCCGCTGCCGTGCGACACGCTGTTCGCGCAGATGCATCAGCATCCCGTGGCGCCGCCGCCGGGCCAGAAAATGCATGCGCTGCCAAAGGCCGACCTCGGAAGCGCAGGCACGGGCGCGAGCGCGGCTGCGGCGACTGACAAGGCCGGCAAGGGCGATAAGGGTGACAAGGGCGCGAAAGCGGGCCCGGCGACGCGCAGCGCGCCGTCGCCGGCCTCGGCGGGCAAGCCGACGCAAGGGCAGGAGCCGCTCTACAAGGGAAGCTGATACGGGAAGCGGACGCGAAAAACACTGCGCCGGGTCAATCGACCCGGCGCAGTGCCGTAGTGAACTTCGTTGGAAGCGCGACCTAGCGCAACGAACGCGGCGCCGTGTCGCCGGCGGCGTCCTGGCGGCGCGTCACGCGCCGGGTGGTCATGGTCGGACGCGCCGCGCCGAACTCGGGCAGGACCCGGCCGCGCGCGCGGCTCGCGAACACAAGGAAGCCGAAGCCGTCCGCCTCGTACCAGTAGCCGCCGTTCTCGAGGCCTTCGATCGGCTGTTCGAGCGCGTGAGCGATCGATTCGATGCAGCGCTTGCGCAACTCACTCGTGCCCGGATAGGGCGGCTGCGCACCGCGCACGCTACACAGGAGCACGTCGAGCCCCGGCAGGATATGCGCATAGAGCACGGGCTCGTCCTGCGCGCGCGCACGCGCGATCTTGGTATCAAGCTGGCCGAACGGTTTGAAGTGGCTCAGCACGGCGAGAAATGACTCATCGCCGTCTGCCTTGACGCGTTTGCGCTTTTTCGGGAAGGACATAAAAATTCGCCTGAAAAAGGTGGATTGCAGTACACGCAGCGTTCCCATGCGACCACTCCCGGACTGGTGCGCCGCACGTCGATCCTTTATAGCACACGGATTTGCTGTCTTCATGAGGATCGAGATGGGGACGGTCCGCTTAAACGGCGCGCGGACCGCCTGTAGCGATCCGGCCTGCGCGGCCCGGCTTGCTGCCCCTGTTTCAAAACCCTCATCGCGTTCGCAAACGCCATGCCGGATCGCACGTCGCGCTCATGTAGATATCCCGGCGCTCTCTCGCTTGTCTCCGTCTCAATAATAGACCTGTGTGTGCGCTCGGTGTGGCGAATTGCCGCAAAAAAGCGGGTTTTCCACGACGCGAGGTGTGTGGTGTCACATACATTGTCATCCTGAAAAATCGCGCAGATAATGTTGCGGTTCTGGTGCCCGCGGTTGCCCGAGGCGCCCCCAGCTGGCTGGTTTTGCCAGGGCGGACGCGGCGCGAGAGCTTGCAAAACGCATTGCAAAACGCATGGCGAAAAGCACGGCGCGCCGCCCAGACCCGCCACCGAACCAGACCGACATGAAACTCTTCGCCAAGGGGCTCTTGCTGATCGCGATTCCGAGCGTCGTCGAACTGGCGCTGCTCGGCGTCGTGTTCGACGCGCAGGGAAAGGCCGCGCTCGCGGCCAAACGCGCCGAGAACACGCAGCAAATCCTTTGGCAGGCCAACAGTCTCGTCGACCCGTTGCTGCGCGAAGCCGCGCGCGTGCGCACCGGCATCGTGCTCGAAGACCCTTCCTTCATCGATCGCCACGCCGTCTGGACCGAGTTCTCCGACCGCATCACGCTGCTTGCGCGCATGGTCGCCGACAATCCGCCCCAGCTCACGCGCGTCGAGCGCATGCGCGACGCCGCCTATGCATGGCGCAAGGAAGCGGGTGATATTGCCGATGCGCTGCGCACGGGACATAGCGCGCCGTTTGCGCGCGTGGCGGGCAACGGCATGCCGCCGGAGATCGAGACGGTGCGCGAGGTGCTGGGTGAGTTCATCGCCGAGGAGACGCGGCTCGACGAGGCCCGCGCGGCGATGCTGCGCGAGACGCGCGAGCGCCAGCAGGACGCGCTGATTTTCGCCGTGGTGGGCTCGATGCTGATCTGGGCGTTTACGGCCATGGCGTTTGCGCGCAACGTGGGCGTGCGACTCGCCGCGCTCGGCGCGAACGCCGAGCGTCTGGGCGATGGGGCGCCGCTCGCGCCGCCGCTCTCGGGCGACGATGAAATCGCGGCGCTCGATGCGGTGCTGCATCAGACGAGCGCGCGGCTGCGCGTGGCCGAGCGCGAACAGACCGCGCTGAAGGCGCAGCTCCAGGCGCGCGCCGCGGATCTCGCGAGCGCCAACGAGCATTTGCGCCAGGAGAGTCAGGACAACGAGATGTTCATCTACAGCGTGTCGCACGATTTGCGCTCGCCGCTCGTGAACCTGCAGGGTTTTTCGAAGGAACTGCAGGTATCGTGCGACGACTTGCGCACGCAGGTCGACGCGGCGGGGCTGCCCGAACACGAATATCGCGCGATGGCCGAAGTGCTCGACGGCGATGTCGACGAATCGCTGAAATTCCTGCGTCAGGCGGTGGCGCGCGCGGCGGCCATCATCGAGGCGCTGCTGCGCATCTCGCGCGCCGGACGCCTCGAATACCGCTGGCAGCGCGTCAACGTCGCGCGGCTCGTCGAGCGCGTGCTCGGTGGCCTCGACGAGGAACGCACGAAGGCCGCGCGCATCGAAGTGGGCGAGTTGCCGCCCGCGTGGGGCGATCCGGCCGCGCTCGAGCAGATCTTCGGCAACCTCATCGAGAACGCGCTGCACCATCTCGATCCCACGCGGCCGGGCCGGGTCGAGATCGGCGCGCTGGAGGCCGGCGCGCAATCCGCCGGCGAACCCGGTAAAAGCGCGGGAAAAGACCCCGGAAAATCAGCGGCCGGAGAGCCTGGCGAACGTACGCGGACTTATTTTGTGCGCGACAATGGCGTTGGGATCGCGCAGGCGTATCTGCCGAAGCTGTTCCGCGCCTTTCAGCGGCTGCACGGCGGCGAATCGCCCGGGCAGGGCACCGGCCTCGCGCTCGCCAAGCGGATTGCGGAGCGGCATGGCGGGCGCGTCTGGGTCGAATCGACCGAGGGCACGGGCTCGACGTTCTTCGTCGCGCTGCCGGACCAGCCGTTGCGTACCACATAGCGGGTATTCTGGCGCGCTGCGCGGCAAGCTTTCAATAAGCCTTAAAAAGTTCATGCAGGACGTAGGAGAGTCGAGATGACGAACGGGGAACAGGTCAGCATCGTTCTGATCGAAGACGACGACGGGCATGCCACGCTGGTCGAGCGTAACCTGCGCCGTTCGGGGATCTCGAACGGCTTTCTGCGCTTTCGCGACGGCCAGGAGGCGCTCGATTATTTTTTCGGCACGCCGGGCGATAACCCGGCTGCGGCCGCGCACTGGCCTTCGCGCGACTCGCTCGGTAATTTTGTCGTGCTGCTCGACCTGCGCATGCCGCGCGTGGACGGCTTCGAGGTGCTGCGGCGCCTGAAAGCGGAGCCCGCCACGGCGTCGGTGCCGGTGATCGTGCTCACGACCACCGACGACCCTCGCGAAATCGAACGCTGCTATGAGCTCGGCTGCAACGTGTACATCACGAAACCGGTCGAATATGACGCGTTCATCGAGGCCGTTCGCCGGCTCGGCTTCTTTCTCCAGGTCGTCAAGCTGCCGCCGGGACATCGCTTCGTCCAGGCGCGGCCGGCCGGCGCCCAATAACGCATCACGCATGCATCACGCATTGGCAATCGAATGGAAGAACGGCGGCAAACCGGACCCGTGCCCGAAGGGATGCTTCGCGCATGACTGAGGAACCCACGATGCTGGACGGCGCACGCGTACTTGTCGTCGACGACGACGAAGGCATCCTGCGCCTCGCCCGCAAATCGCTTCTGCGCGCCGGTGCGCGCGTGGACACCTGCACGGGTGTCGGGGAGGCGCGCGCGCTGCTCGCCGTGCAGACGCCCGATGTGCTCGTGCTCGACTATCAGCTTGACGGCGCGGAAACGGGCCTCGACTTCTTCCGTCGCCTGCGTGCCGACGACGTGCGCGTGCCGGCCATCCTCGTGACCGGCTTCACCGACGAATCCCGCGTGATCGCCGCGTTGCGCGCGGGCGTCTCGGACGTGGTGCCGAAATCGGGCGACTATCTCGACTACCTGCCTGAAGCCGTCGCGCGCGTGCTCTCGCAGGTGGCGCTGCAGCGCGCCTCCGACGAAGCGCTGCTCCTGCGCGACCGCGAAGAGCACTACCGCACGCTCTCCGAAGCCTTGCCGCACCTCGTGCTCACCTGCGGCGCGGACGGCAATTGCGACTTCGTCTCGAAGCAGTGGCTCGAGTACACGGGTCTCGACGCGGGCCAGTCGCACGGTCTCGCATGGCTCGACGCCGTGCATGCCGACGATCGCGAGGAGATTCGCCACACCTGGCTCAAGGCCGTGAACAGCGGTGCCGCCGACTATCGCCACGAGTTGCGGATTCGCCGCCACGATGGCGTCTACCGATGGTTCGATGTCCGAATCGTTCCGATGCGCGACCCGCGCGGCGGCGTGAACAAATGGTTCGGCAGTTGCACCGACATCGACGCACAGCGCGAAGCAACCCAGGAGCGCGAGCGCCTGCTCGCCTCGGAGCAGGCCGCGCGGCAGATCGCTGAAGAAGCCAATCGCGCGAAAGACCGCTTCCTCGCCATGCTCTCGCACGAGCTGCGCACGCCGCTCACGCCGGTGCTCGCGGGCACGCGTCTGCTGGAGCAGATCCCGGGCCTGCCCGATGCGGCGCGCGCGGGCGTGCTGATGATCCGCCGCAATATCGAGCTCGAGGCGCGTCTGATCGACGACCTGCTCGATCTCACGCGCGTGGCCAATGGCAAACTGAGTCTTGCGCTCGAGACGGTCGACGTGCACGACGTGATCGAGGCCGTGCTCGAGCTGTTCCACAGCGAAATCCAGATCAAGCAGCAGGATGTGCACGTCGATCTGCGCGCGCAGCAGCATTACGTGCGCGGCGACCGCGCGCGCCTGCAGCAGATGCTCTGGAATCTCGTGCGCAACGCCGCGAAGTTCACGCCCGACGGCGGCCACATTTACGTGCGCACGCGCGACGAGCGCATGCAGGTGGAAATCGAGGTCGAGGATACGGGCATCGGCATTGCACCCGAGCAGATCGGCAAGCTCTTTCATGCCTTCGAGCAGGGCAGCCACAATCTCACGCGCCAGTTCGGCGGGCTCGGATTAGGCCTTGCCGTGACGCGGGCGCTGACCGAGGCGCACGGCGGCAACGTGAGCGCGAAGAGCCCCGGCGCGCATTGTGGCGCGACCTTCACGATCGTGCTGCCGACCGCGGCGCGGGCTGAGGGGGCGGCAGCGACCGCCGAACTGCGCGGGCCGCACCGGGTGGGCGCGCTGAACATCCTGCTGATCGAGGATCACGAGGACACCGCCGAGGTCATGTCGCAGTTGATGCGCGCGGGCGGCCACGAGGTGGCGGTGGCGGGCAGCGTAACCGGCGCGCTCGCGCTCACGGCCAGCATGGCCTTCGACCTCGTGGTGAGCGACATCGGTCTGCCGGATGGCTCGGGCATCGACTTCATCCGGGCGTTTCGTGCGCAATCAACGGCGCCGGCCGTCGCGCTCACCGGCTTCGGCACCGACGACGACGTGCGCCGCAGCGTCGAAGCGGGCTTTACCGCGCACCTCACGAAACCCGTCAACTTCGAGCAGCTCGAACGGCTGATCGAAGAGGCCGCAGCCGCGCGCAGCGCGGCGGCCGAGCCCGATTCCGCCGCGCCTCGTCCCTGACGCTGCCTGGATCCGGGCACAAAAAAGCCCGCGCGGCCTTGCGGCGGCGTGGGCTTTTGTCTGGGCGCTCGTGCGGCTCAGCGCGGATTGTTCTGCAACGAATCGCGGATCTCGCGCAGCAGCAGCACGTCTTCGGGCGTGGGCGGCGGCTCGGCGGCCGCAGCCACTTGCGGCTGGCGCAGCTTGTTGATGAACTTCACCATCAAAAAGATGATGAACGCGAGAATGACGAAGTTGATCACCGCGGTAATGAACGAGCCATAGCCGAACACGGCCACGCCCGCGGTCTGCAGATCCTTGTACGACTCGGGGTTGCCCTTATAGCTGGCCGGAATGTGGCCGAGCCGCACGAACATGTTCGAGAAGTCGAGGCCGCCCGTGATCACGCCGATGACCGGCATGATGAGATCTTTCACAATCGAGTTGACAATGCTCGAGAACGCGCCGCCGATGATCACACCGACGGCGAGATCCATCACGTTGCCTTTGACGGCGAATTCCTTGAACTCCTGGACGATGCTCATGAGCGGGCTCTCCCTGAATGGCGCAGCACGGGGCTGGGGTCAATACGGCGTATTGGCGCAATCATAGCGAACGCATCCGTATCGCGGTAGCAATTTGACATTCCCTGACGTTTTGCCGTGGGCCGGCGACGAAGTCCCGGCGAACGCACGCGGCGTGCCTACCGCGCGTGCGCCGCGCTAGTGCGCAAGCGAGATCTGCTGGTGGAACGTCGCCGGGTCGGTGTTGGTGCCACACAGCAGCACGCCTACGCGTTTGCCTTGCAGCGTGTCGCGCAGCGGCCCGAGCAGCCCCGCCGTGGCGGTGGCGCAAGCGGGCTCGACGGCGAGCTTGAGCTGCTCGAAGAGCACGCGCATTGCGCTGCGCAAGGCGTCGTCGGTGACCGTGACGACGCGCTCGAGATGACGGCGGCACAGCGTATAGCTGTATTGCTCCGCATGCGGCGCCATGAGCGAGTCGGCGATCGAGTGCATGTGGGTCAGGCGCACCGTGTGGTTCGCGGCGAAGCTGCGGCTCATCACGTCCGAGCCCTCGGGCTCGACGCCATACACGCGCACTCGCGGATTGGCGAGGCGCAGCGCGGTGGCGACGCCCGCAGCGAGCCCGCCGCCGCCGATGGGCACGACGACCGCGTCGAGATCGGGCGCCTGGGTGGCCCATTCGTAGCCGAGCGTGGCCGTGCCGAGCACCGTGCGATAGCCATTGAAGGGATGCACGAAATAGCGCCCCTCGTCGGTCTCGATACGGCGCACGATCTCGAATGCCTCGCTGCTGTTGCCCGCTACGACAATTTCCGCGCCAAAGCGCTTGCACTGTGCGACGCGTGCCGCGCTCGCGGTGCGAAAGAGCACGACCTTCGCGCTGATGCCGAGGCGCATCGCCGCATACGCTACCGCAATCGCGTGATTGCCGCCCGAAACGCACGTGACGCCGACGCTGCGTTGCGCGGCGTCGAGGGCGAGCAGATGCGTGAACGCGCCGCGCACCTTGAAGCTGCCGCTCGACTGCAGCAGCTCGAACTTGAAGTTCACGAGCGTCGCTTCGAGCGTGGACAGATCGTGGCGATCGAACACCGGCGTGCGCAGTACCCACGGCGCGAGCGCGAAATGCTGCGAGGCGATCTCGTCGAGCGTAGGGATCGCCTCACCGTCGATCGTGTGGCTGGTGGGCAGCGGCGCGGCGGTGGACATGATGGTGCGCGTCCGGCGTGGTTACTGTGCCAGGGCTTCGACGGACATGCCGTGCACGAGCTTGCGCAGGAAACCTTCGCAGGCCGCGAGCTGTTCGAGCGAGACGTATTCGTTCGGCTTGTGCGCCTGCTGGATGTCGCCGGGGCCGCACACCACGCTCGGAATGCCCGCGCGTGCGAACAGGCCCGCCTCGGTGCCATAAGCCACCTTGCGGCGCGCCTGATCGGCGGTGAGCGCGCGCACGAGTTGCGTGATCGCGGCCTGCTCGGTGGCGTCGAGGCCGGGGGCTGCGGCGATCTTCGTGAACTCGATCGCGCCCACCGCGTGCTCGCGCTGCATCTTCGGCACGAGCGTTTCGCGCGCGTACTGCTCGACGCGCGCGAAGATCGTGTCGGGGTCGAGCGTCGGGAGATTGCGGAACTCGAACGCGAAGCGGCACTCGGCCGGTACCGTGTTGATGGCGTTGCCGCCTTCGATCGTGCTCGTCTGCGCGGTCGTGAACGGCACGTCGTAAAGCTCGTCGAACGGACCGTTCGCGCGGAACTCGTCGGCCATGTCACGGATGTAGCAGATGAGGCGCGCCGCGTACTCGATCGCGTTCAGGCCACGCGGCGTGAGCGACGAATGAGCGGCCTGACCGCGCACGCAGCACTGGTACGCGTTGATGCCCTTGTGCGCGACGATGGGGTGCATGCTCGTGGGCTCGCCCACGATGCAGCCTTCAGGCTTCACGCCGTGCTTCACGAGTTCCTCGATCATGAGCGGCGCGCCTACGCAGCCCACTTCCTCGTCGAACGAGAGCGCGAGGTGCAAGGGCTTGGCGAGTTTCGTCTGCTGGATCTCGGGCAGCAGCGTGAGTGCCGCGCCGATGAAACCCTTCATGTCGCAGGTGCCGCGGCCATATAGGAGCCCGTCGCGAATCTCCGGCTTGAACGGGTCGCTGTCCCATTTCTGGCCGTCCACGGGCACCACGTCGGTGTGGCCCGAGAGCACGATGCCGCCGTTCGTCTCGCCGTCGTGCGCGGGGATCGTGGCGAACAGGTTGGCCCATTTGCCGTCGCGGCCATAGGTGAGCGTCGACTCGATGCCGCGTGCGCGCAGATCGTCGCGCACGGTCTCGATCAGGCCGAGATTCGGATGGCGGCTGACCGTATCCATGGAAACCAGGCGGGTGACCCAGGGGAGCGAGGCGGGAAGGGCGGCGGAAGGCGTGGACGACTGCGCTGTTTCAGCGGCGAGGGACATGTTGGACTCCAGCTTGCTTGTATTCTTCATCTTACCCAAAAAGAATGGGGCAAGCCAAAGCTGCGGGCAGTGCGGCGTCCCACGCGGCAGGCGACCGCGCTGGGCATGGCGCACTGCAGCAAGACGTGAAAACGCCCGCGCTAAAGGCAATCCGCGCGGGCGTCCGATGATGCTGAAAAGGCGTTCAGCGCGATGCGCCGGCGCGATTGGGCGCGCCGAGCGCGCGCAACGTCTCCTTCACGGTCGCCACGCGCACCGCGAGATCGGGGCTGCGCGTTTCGATGCGCAACTTGTCCTGTCCGGCGAGCTTGATGTGCTTGTGCTTCTGCACCATCTCGATGATGCGCATGGCGTCCACGGGCGGATTCGGCACGAACTGCAGGCCAATGACCGCTTCGCCCGCATCGATCTTCGTGATGCCGAGCGGCTTGGCCGCCAGACGCAGACGGTGCGTTTCGATCAGCGCATGCGCCTGCGCCGGCATCTTGCCGAAGCGGTCGATCAGCTCTTCCTGAATGCCGTCGATCGAATCGTCGTGCTCGCAGTTCGCGAGCCGCTTGTAAAGCGACAGGCGTTCCTGCACGTCGCCGCAATAGTCGGCGGGCAGGATGGCGGGCGCATGCAGGTTGATCTCGGTGGTCGCCGCGAGCGGCGCATTGAGATCGGGCTCGCGGCCGTCCTTGAGCGCCTTCACGGCGTCGTTGAGCATGTCCGTATACAGCTGGAAGCCGATCTCCTGGATCTCGCCCGACTGCTTGTCGCCGAGCACCTCGCCCGTGCCGCGAATTTCCAGGTCGTGCATCGCCAGATAGAAGCCCGAGCCGAGTTCCTCCATCTGCTGAATGGCTTCGAGCCGGCGTTGCGCCTGCTTCGTGAGCCCTTGCGGATCGTGCACGAGCAAATACGCGTACGCCTGGTGGTGCGAGCGCCCGACGCGGCCGCGCAACTGGTGCAGCTGTGCGAGACCGAATTTGTCGGAACGGTGGATGAGGATCGTGTTCGCCGTCGGCACGTCGATGCCGGTCTCGATGATCGTCGTACAGAGCAGCACGTTCGCGCGTTGCGCCACGAAATCGCGCATCACGGTTTCGAGTTCGCGCTCGTGCATCTGGCCGTGCGCCACGGCGATACGTGCTTCCGGCACGAGCGCTTCGAGCATCGCGCGGCGGTTCTCGATGGTCTCTACCTCGTTGTGCAGGAAGTACACCTGGCCACCGCGCTTGAGTTCGCGCAGCATGGCCTCGCGAATCACGCTGTCTTCCTCGCGGCGCACGAACGTCTTGATGGCGAGGCGCTTTTGCGGCGCGGTCGCGATCACGGAGAAGTCGCGCAGGCCTTCGAGTGCCATGCCGAGCGTACGCGGAATCGGCGTGGCGGTGAGCGTGAGCACGTCGACTTCCGCGCGCAGCGCCTTGAGCGCCTCCTTCTGGCGCACGCCGAAGCGGTGCTCCTCGTCGATGATCACGAGCCCGAGGCGCTTGAACTGAACATCGGACGAAAGCAGCTTGTGCGTGCCGATCACGATATCGACGCTGCCGTCGTTGATCTGCTGGATCGCGGCGCTCACTTCCTTCGCGGTCTTGAAGCGCGATAGCTCGGCGATACGCACGGGCCAGTCGGCGAAGCGGTCCGTGAAGGTCTGCGTGTGCTGCTCGGCGAGCAGCGTGGTGGGCGAGAGAATCGCCACCTGCTTGCCGCCCATCACGGCGATGAACGCCGCGCGCAACGCCACTTCGGTCTTGCCGAAGCCGACGTCGCCGCACACGAGGCGGTCCATCGGCTTGCCGCTCGTCATGTCGCCGATCACGGCGGCGATCGCGGCGGCCTGGTCGGGCGTTTCCTCGAAGCCGAAACTCTCCGCGAACTTCACGTAGTCGCGCGGTTCGAGCGCGAACGCGTGGCCCTCGCGCGCGGCGCGGCGCGCGTAGAGATTCAGAAGCTCGGCGGCCGTGTCGCGGATCTGCTGCGCGGCCTTGCGGCGCGCCTTTTCCCACTGGCCCGAGCCGAGCGCGTGCAGCGGTGCGCTATCGGGATCGGCCCCGCTGTAGCGCGAAATCACGTGCAATTGCGACACCGGCACGTAGAGCTTGCTGCCGTTCGCGTATTCGAGGTGCAGGAACTCGGTGTCGCCTTCGCCGAGGTCCATCGTCACCAGACCGTGATAGCGGCCGATGCCGTGCTGCGCATGGACCACCGGATCGCCCACTTTCAGCTCGGAGAGGTCGCGCACCATCGAATCGACGTTGCTCGCCTGTTCCTGGCGGCGGCGCCCGGCGCGGCGTGCGAGCGGGCCGTAAAGCTCGGTCTCGGTGATGACCGCGAGTTCCTCGCCCGGCAGCGCGAAGCCCGTGGAGAGCGGCGCGACGCCCATCGCGAAACGCTCGTCGCCGGTGAGCCAGTCCTCGAAGCTGTCCGCGCCCGCGGGGCGCAGGTGGTTGTCGGCGAGCAGCTGCGCGATGGTTTCGCGCCGGCCCGCCGATTCCACCGCGAACAGCACGCGGTTCTTCGTCGTGTCGAGGTACGTGCGCAGCGAGGCGAGCGGGTCGTCGGCGTGGCGGTCGATCGCGAGGTTCGGCAGCGCCGTGGCCCAGCCGCCCGCGCTCGTGGCGGGCAGCACGAGGCGCGCGAACGGCTTCGCGAAGGCGAAGAAGTCCTCGTCGGTCAGGAAAAGGCGCTGCGGCTCGAGGATCGGCCGCTCGCGGTCGTGCGAGAGGAAGTTGTGGCGCTGCTTCGTGTCGTTCGTGAAGCGGCGGATCGACGTGTCGAGGTCGCCCGAGAACACCAGCTGCGCGTTTTGCGGCAGATAGTGGAAGAGCGTAGCCGTCTCTTCGAAAAAAAGCGGCAGGTAGTATTCGATGCCCGCCGAAGGCACGCCGTTGCCCATGTCCTTGTAGATCGTCGCGCGGCTCGGGTCGCCCTCGAACACTTCGCGCCAGCGGCTGCGAAACGCCGTGCGCGCGGCTTCGTCGAACGGGAACTCGCGGCCGGGCAGCAGGCGCACGTCCTTCACGGGATAGAGGCTGCGCTGGCTGTCCGGATCGAACGCGCGGATCGAGTCGACCTGGTCGTCGAACAGGTCGATGCGGTAGGGCAGCGGCGAGCCCATCGGAAACAGGTCGATGAGCGAGCCGCGCACGCAGTATTCGCCCGGGCGCACCACCTGGCTCACGTGCTCGTAACCCGCGAGCGTGAGCTGCGACTTGAGCTTCGCTTCGTCGAGGCGCTCGCCCTGCGAGAACGAGAAGGTGTAGGCCGCGAGGAACGAGGCGGGCGGCATGCGGTAGAGCGCCGTGGTGGCCGGCACGATGAGAATGTCGCAGCGGCCTTCGCCGAGATCGTGCAGCGTCGCGAGGCGCTCGGAAACGAGGTCCTGGTGCGGCGAGAACGTGTCGTACGGCAGCGTTTCCCAGTCGGGCAGCAGGCGCACGCGCGCCTCGGGCGCGAAAAACGGGATCTCCAGGGCGAGCCGCTGCGCGTCCACGGCGCTCGCGCAGATCACGGCTAGCAGCGGGGCGGCGCCGGCGCGCGCGGCCTCGCGGTAGCGGGCGATCAGGAGCGCGTCGGACGAGCCGTGCGTGCCATCGAACGCGTAGCGCTGGCCCGGCTTGACGACGGCAACGGGGGACGGAGATTGCGAGGAAGCGGCGATATCGGACATGGGCAACAGGGTGGCCGACGATTGTGTCGGCGCTTGTGTCGGTATGGTGGCCAGTTCAGTTCGGGCACGTGCAACGCCGGAATATGGGGGCCGGTTTGCGGTCTTCAAGTGAATCCGGCGCGTTTTTCCTTACGTTGCGCGGGCATTTTATGGCCGTTTTGCGGGCGTCCGGCGTGCGGGTAAGGGACCTATTATAAAATCCGTCCTTTACTTTGACTCATGCGGCTCGCGACACCGTGACTTCACGCCTCTTTGCCCTGATTCCGTGCGCCGGCACCGGCAGCCGTTCGGGCTCGGCCATGCCGAAACAATATCGAATCGTTGCCGGACGCGACCTCCTGCACTATACGCTTGCCGCTTTTGACGCCTGCAACGAATTCTCGCAGACGCTCGTGGTGATTTCTCCCGACGATAACCACTTCGACGCCCGGCGCTTCAGCGGCTTGCGCTTTGCCGTGCGCCGCTGCGGCGGCGCCTCGCGCCAGGCGTCGGTCTACAACGGCCTCGCCGCGCTCGCGGAATTCGGCGCAACCGACGACGACTGGGTGCTCGTGCACGACGCCGCGCGCCCCGGCATCACGCCCGCGCTGATCCGCACGCTCGTCGAGTCGCTCAAGGACGACCCCGTGGGGGGCATCATGGCGCTGCCGGTGGCCGACACGCTCAAGCGCGTCGCGCCGAAGGATCCCGCGGCGCCCGGCGCGCATATCGCGCGCACCGAGTCGCGCGACGGCCTCTGGCAGGCCCAGACCCCGCAGATGTTCCGCATCGGCATGCTGCGCACGGCCATCGAGCGCGCGCAGCAAGACGGTCACGACCTCACCGACGAAGCGAGCGCGATCGAATGGCTCGGCCACGCGCCGCGACTCGTGCAGGGCAGTCTGCGCAACTTCAAGGTGACGTACCCCGAAGATTTCGCGCTCGCCGAAGCGATCCTCAGCCGGCCCGCAGAGTAAGCGCGCCGCAATCCCTTTACCCGGAATCCCAAACATGGACATCAGAATCGGACAAGGCTACGACGTGCACGCGCTGGTGCCCGGCCGCCCGCTCGTGCTCGGCGGCGTGACGATCCCCTACGATCGCGGCCTGCTCGGCCACTCGGACGCCGACGTGCTGCTGCACGCCATCACCGACGCGCTGTTCGGCGCTGCCGCGCTCGGCGACATCGGTCGCCATTTCCCCGACACCGACAAGCAGTTCTATGGCGCGAACAGCCGCGTGCTGCTGCGCGAATGCCTGCGCCGCGTGCAGGAGGCGGGCTTTACACTGATGAACGTCGATACCACGGTGATCGCGCAGGCGCCCAAGCTCGCGCCGCACATCGAATCGATGCGCCAGACGATCGCCGAAGACCTGAACCTGCCGGTCGAGCGCGTCAACGTGAAGGCGAAGACGAATGAAAAGCTCGGCTATCTCGGCCGCAGCGAGGGGATCGAAGCGCAGGCGGCGGTACTGCTGCTGCGCGCGTGAGCGGTTATTCAAACGTCATTTTGCAGGGTTGAACGGCGGGAGCAGGGCGCGTGCCTGCTCCGCACCTGACGGCGATGATTGCAGCTGCAATCATCGCCGTTGCTTTTCTTGCCGATTAATTTCCGTTTTTTTCGTCCCATACTGAACCGGTAACCGGAAGTGGGGAGGACGATGGCGGGAGTTGAAAGACGCGTGAAAGGCCTCGATGGCCTGCGGGCGCTGGCAGTGGTGCTCGTGTTCCTCTCGCACAAGGCCCACGTCGACGCGATCGATGCGGGCAAGATCGGCGTCTGGCTGTTCTTTCTGATCAGCGGCTATCTGATCATCGGTGAGTTGCATCGCAATCGGGTCCGCATCGAGCAGCACGGCGCGCGCACGGCCGCGCTGCTGTACGTCTTTTTCATGAAGCGCACGCTGCGCATTTTTCCCGTGTATTACCTGCTGCTCGTGGCGCTCACCATCGCGCATGCGAGCTTCTATCAGCGCGATGTCGATCTCGGGCTCGCCTGGCATTTCGTATTCCTCTCCAATTACTGGATCGGCGTGGTGCACGACGGTTGGCCCGGCACCGTATCGCATTTCTGGAGCCTCGCGGTCGAGCAGCAGTTCTATCTCGTCGCGCCATTCGCGCTGCTGTTCGTGCGCGCGTCGCGCCATCTCATGCTCTGCGCGGTGGTCATCGCGGCGGCCGCGTGCGCGCATCTCGCGCTGTACGAGGAAGGGGCGATCGCGCCGCTCATCTACGCGTTCTCGCCGTGGAACTTCGCCATGCTGGCGCTCGGCGGCGCACTGGCGATTGGCGGCGCGCGCGTGCCGTTGCGCCCGGGCGCATTGAGCGCGCTGTGGTTCGTTGGCGCGTGTGCGGCGATCGCCAGCTTCGCGCTGGCGCGCGCCGATTGTGCTGACTGCGCCGAAGGCGTGACGAGCGCGACGATGCTGCCGGGCTGCTTCGACATCGGGCTCGCGCTCTCGCTCGGCGCGTTGTTCCTGTGGCTCGTGCGTCGTCAGGACAGCGTACTGGTCGCGGCGCTGGAACTGCGGCCGCTGGCCTGGCTCGGCACGATCAGCTACGGCTTCTATCTGTTTCACAACCTCGTGCCGGCGCGTCTTGGCGTGGCGCCGGGGCTCTATGCGCGGTTTCACGTGCCCGAGGTGGCGCAGTCGGTCCTCGCGCTCGTGCTGCAGTTCGCACTGGCCGTGCTGCTCGCGCATCTGTCGTGGCAGCTGCTCGAAAAGCGCGTGCTCGAGTGGAAGCGGCCGCTCGAAACGGCGATACGCAACCGCCTGCCCACCCGCGCCGCCGCGAGCCAGACGTGAAGCACAACGGCGCGAGGCCTAGAGCGTTCCGCCGCCGACTTCGCGGCCGTCCGGACACAGCTCGCCGGTCTGCAACCCATCGAGCACGCGCAGCACTTCTTCGGCGCTGCGCCCGACGTTGAGGTTGTTCACCGTGACATGCTGGATCGTGTTGTCGGGATCGACGATGAACGTCGCGCGCAGCGCCACGCCCGCTTCCTTGTCGCGTATGCCGAGCTGATCGATGAGTTCGCCCTTCACGTCGCCGAACGAATAGTGATTGAGGCGATCGAGCGTCTTGTCCTCGCGTCGCCACGCGAGCTTCACATATTCGTTGTCGCAACTGCCGCCCATCACGACCGTTTCGCGGTCATCGAATTCCTTGATGAGCCCGGCGAACGCGACGATCTCGGTGGGGCAGACGAGCGTGAAATCCTTGGGGTAGAAATAGATGACCTTCCACTTGTTGGCGAAGGTCTGCTCGGTGATCTCGGTGAACGCCGACTCGCCGTTTTCTTCGGGATGGTTGAAGCCGGGCTTCGCGGCCGTGACGGTAAAAGCTTCGAGTTTGTCGCCGACGGTTTTCATGGCGGAGGTCCTCAGACGAGAGACGGGCCGGGCGGCCCGCTTTGCCGCCGCGTGCGCGGTGCGCAACGCGGCGTGCCCATGAAAACGATTGTCGCAGGTGCGGGCGGCGCGTGGTGCGACGGTGCGCCGCCGCCGGGTCTCGCTCAGGAGCGAAAGAGGCTCAGGCGCCCTTGGCGAGCGGGAACTCGATCGTCACTTCGAGCCCCGGGCCTGGCAGCCGGTTGCGCAGACGCAGCGCGCCGCGATAGCGGCCCACGAGGCGCTGCACGATGGCCATGCCGAGTCCCGTGCCGTTCGCCTGCGTACGAGCCGTATCGACGCGGTAAAACGGCCGCGTGACGAGCGGGAGCTGATCCTCGGGAATGCCCGGGCCTTCGTCGACCACGGAAAGTTCGACGCGCGAATGCGAGACGCGCGTTTCGAGCATGATGTGCGGAATGCCGTCGGTTTCGCTCGCGCCGTACTTGCGGGCGTTCTCGATCAGGTTGCCCACGACGCGGCGCATGTCGGTGTCGTCGGCTTCGATCATGGCCGAAGGCGCGAGCCGCGTGATGAGACGCACGCCATCTTCGCTCGCCATGCGCCCGGCCATCTCGCCGGCGATGACCGAGAGGTCGACGCGCTCGGGCATGCGCTGGGCGGGCCGTGCGTAATCGAGGAAGCGGCCGATGATCATGTCCATCTGCTCGATGTCGTCGATCATCGCGTCCTTGGTGGCCTGGTCGGACGGACTCATCTCCGTCTCGAGCCGCAGGCGCGCGAGCGGCGTGCGCAGATCGTGCGAGATGCCCGCGAGCATCAGCGCGCGGTCAGCCTCCAGCTGCTCGAGGTCCCGCACCATCTGGTTGAACGAGCGATTCGTTTCGGCCGCGACGCCCATGCCGCTCTCAGGCAACGGCGCGGGCGGCTGGCCCGAGCCCAGCATGCGCGCCGACATGGCGAGACGCGCGAATGGCCGGTTCACGAGACTCGTGATGAAGGCCGCCCCGAAGAGCGATAGCGCAAGCGCAGAGACACCCCATCCGACCCACTGCAGGCCGGTGACGTTGTCGAGCTGGTCGCGGTCGAGCGCGACCCAGTAGTCGTCTTCGTCGATCTTGAAGCTGATCCACACGCCCGGAATGTCGTTCACGGACTGCGCGATCACGGTGTCGTCGCCAAGACGCCCGCGGATGTCGTGCTCGATCAGGCGATTGAGCGACTCGTCGGGCTGAAGCTTGTATTTGTCGGTGGTTTCGCGCGGGTACACGCGCACGCCCTCGTTGCTCTCGAGATCCTGCAGCAACGCGCGGCGCAGATCGGGATCGGAGTAGAGGAGCGCCGTGCGCGTGAGCTTCACGATCGCGACGAGCTGGAGCGCCACGCGCTGCGCGCGCGGCTCCCGCTCGATCACGCGAAAGCTCTGGAACCACGCGGCGAGACTCACCGCGATGAGAAGCGCGATCAGCAGGAAGGTGCGCCAGAACAGATCGCCGAACGCGAGCGTGAGCAAACGCCGGTCAATCCGCATGGACCCTTCCCGTTTCAACAGAGGCAGTGCAGACAACGAGACACCATCCAGGATCACGCGGCGCCGTCGGGAATGAACACGTAGCCGAGGCCCCAAACCGTTTGAATGAAACGCGGGCTGCCCGGATCGGGTTCGATGAGCTTGCGCAGGCGCGAGATCTGCACGTCGAGGCTGCGGTCGAACACTTCGTATTCACGGCCGCGCGCCAACTCCATGAGCTTTTCGCGCGAGAGCGGCTGGCGCGGATGACGCGCGAACACCTTGAGCACCGAGAATTCGCCCGTGGTGAGCGGAATTTCCTGGCCGGCCTTGGTGAGCGTACGCGTGGCGAGGTTCAACGCGAATTCGCCGAACTCGAACACCTCGGTGGTTTCCGAGGGCGCGCCCGGCAGTTCGGACGGCGCCTGGCGGCGCAGCACCGCGTGAATGCGTGCGACGAGTTCGCGCGGGTTGAAGGGCTTGGGCAAATAGTCGTCGGCACCCATTTCGAGGCCGACGATGCGGTCCACGTCCTCGCCTTTGGCGGTGAGCATGATGATGGGCGTGCGGTCGTTGCTGCCGCGCAGACGCCGGCAGATCGACAGGCCGTCTTCGCCTGGCAGCATGAGGTCGAGCACGAGCAGGTCGAAACGCTCGCGCACCCACAGCTTGTTCATGGCGGGGGCGTTTTCGGCCACGTAGACATTGAAGCCCTGCTCGCCGAGGTAGCGGCGCAGCAGGTCCCGCAGTCGGGGATCGTCATCGACAACGAGAATTTTGGACGGGTTTTTGGTTTCCATGCCTGGCATCTTAGCGCGATTGGATACTGATGCGAGTTTGCACCAATTATCAGGTTACAGTCAGTTACAAAATTTACCCGTGCTGTGCCACGACCGCAAGCACCGACAGATAGACTTCTTTACGTAAAGCGGCAGTTCGGTAGATACTTCATTCGACTTTAAAATTCATGCCCGCGCCGAGCCGGGTTCGCACATGTATTCGAGGTAGCCGTTTGCCGCGTCAAGAAGGGAACAAAACGATGGGAGGGGTCAGGCCGACAATGCGCCACACCATGCTTGCACTGGCGCTAGCCGGTGGCGTGGCGGCTGCACTGGAGTCGGTGCCGGCCCGGGCCCAGCCCTCCGCAGACCGCTACGAGAACTCGCAGTCCCCCGCTCGCTCGCCGGGCGGCAAACCGTCGATGCGGCGCGTACGCAGCGATACGATCCCGCGCCCCGCATCGGACATCAACCAGCGTCCCGCAGTTCCCCCCGATCTCGATCAGCGTCGCCGCGACGGCCATATGACGCCCGACGAACGGCGCCTCTTGCGCCAGCATATCGAAGACGCCGTGCGCGAACTGTACAAGCGTTGATAGTGCGGCGCGCGTAAATGCCGCTCTGCTGCGATAACGCTGCGATAACGTTTACACGATTTTCTCCTGGCACCTCGCGCACGCCTTTCTCGCGGCTTTCATGATTTTATCGGCATCGAAGCTTGCATTGGTGCACTCGCGCTGCCGAAACGCGCTGAAAAATACCGTAGCAATTGCATCGTCAACATCCGTTTCGCCACAGCCGTTAAGCCGGTACGTTCAATAATTGCGCCGGCGGATTCGTCGTGCGCCCATTCATCATGAGCGACTCCAGACGGTCGAGGCCAAACGCGCAGTCCGCCGCCCACGCAGCGGCGCCCGACGACGGCGCGGATGCGCTGCTCGACGCCGACGATGCCCGCCATCTTCTCGTGCGCACGGGCTTCGCGCCGCGCGAGAGCGAAGTCGAACCTTATGTGGGGCTCACGCGAGAGCAGGCTGTCGCGCGGCTCGTCGGCAGCGCGCGCAGCGAGGAGCTCACGCCGCTGCCCGCATGGAGCGCCGAAGTGCCGCCGAGCCGGGCACAGCGCAGCGCGTGGACACCCGAAGAACGCCAGCAAGCGCAGCGCCAGCGCGGTGCGCGCTACGACGAATTGCGCGCATGGTGGCTGCGCGAGATGCTCGTCACGCCTTCGCCGCTGACTGAGCGCATGACGCTCTTCTGGCACAACCACTTCACCTCGGGTCAGGACAAAGTCGGCGAGCCGCAGTTGATGGCCGCGCAAAACGCGCTGTTGCGGCGCGATGCGCTGGGCAGTTTCGCGGGCATGCTGCACGCGGTCGCGAAGGACCCCGCGATGCTGCTTTACCTCGACGGCGCGAGCAATCGCAAGGGCCGGCCCAACGAGAATTTCGCGCGTGAAGTGATGGAACTGTTCACGCTGGGCGAAGGGCAGTACTCGCAGCGTGACGTTGCCGAAGCGGCACGCGCCTATACGGGTTGGAGTCTCGATCCCGACACCGTGGCGTTCGTCTGGCGCGCCGACTTGCACGACGACGGCGAAAAGACTGTGCTGGGACGCAGCGGTGCATTCGACGGCGACCAGGTGCTCGACATCCTGCTCGCGCAGCCGCAAACTGCCCGGTATGTGTCGGCGAGGCTTTGGCGCGAGTTCATCTCCGCGACGCCTGACGAAGAGCAGCTCGCAAGCGTCGCCGATCGGTTTCACTCAAGTGGCTATGAAGTCGGCGCTGCGCTTCGCGCGCTCTTGACCACGCCCGCGTTCTGGGATGAAAGCAATCGGGGCGTGCTCGTGAGTTCGCCGGTGGAGTTCATCGTCGGCACGATGCGGCGCTTCGATGTGGCCTATGGCGATACGCTGCCGTTCGCGCGCCGCTCGGCCGCGTTGGGCGAGAACCTGTTCTATCCGCCGAACGTGAAGGGGTGGCCAGGCGGGGCGTCGTGGATCAATAGCTCGACGCTGCTCGCGCGCAAGCAGTTCGTCGAGCAGCTGTTTCGTGCGACGGAAGCAGGGCGACCGCATGCTTCGGCCGCAGCGACGAAGATCACGGCAAGCATGCCGCAAAACGTGCAGAACGCGATGCGGCGTGACGCCTTGCAAGGCGGCATGCGCTTCGATCTGGACGGCTGGCTCTCGCGATTCGGTCTCACCGCCGATGCCACGCCCGGCCTTTCCGCGCAGTTGCAGATGCAGCACGCAGTCCTGCCGCTGGCGCCTGTCGATGCGATTGCAGTTGGCAGTAGCTCGAGTTCATATCTCCAGGCACTGCTGATGGATCCGGTGTATCAGTTGAAGTGAAGCATGGATATGAATAGCCGAATCCCGGGCGGCAATGTGCGCCGCCGCACTGACGAGCGAGGCAAGCCATGAAGCGACGCGACTTTCTTGCAGCCGGTGCGACGGCGGTCGCCGCGACGGCAGGTTCCGCGCTATGGCTGCCTCGCGCTGCGCGCGCGCAAGGCGCGGCGCCCATGCACCCGGGCACGCCGAGCGGCTACGAGAACCTGCTGATTCTCGTCGAGCTGAAGGGCGGCAACGACGGCCTCAACACCGTCGTGCCTTTTGCCGATCCGCTCTATTACAGCTACCGGCAAACGATCGGCGTGCCGCGCGCACAGGCGATACAACTGGACGAGCGCACGGCGCTCCATCCGGCGCTCGCGCCGCTCATGCCGATGTGGCGCGCGCACGAGCTCGCGATCGTGCAGGGCGTGAGCTACGCGCAGCCCAACCTGTCGCACTTTCGATCGATCGAGATCTGGGACACGGCTTCGCGCTCCAACGAATATCTGCGCGAGGGCTGGCTCACGCGCGCGTTCGCACGCGAGCCGGTGCCGCCCGGCTTCGCCGCCGATGCGCTCGTGCTCGGCAGCGCCGAGATGGGGCCGCTCTCGAACGGCGCGCGCGCCATCGCGCTTGTGAATCCGGCGCAGTTCGCGCGCGCTTCGCGCCTCGTCACGCCGGTCTCGCTCAAGGAACACAATCCCGCGCTCGCGCATATCCTCGACGTCGAGAACAACATCGTGCACGCCGCCGATGCGCTGCGGCCGCGCCCGGGCAATTACGCGCTGAAAACTGCATTTCCGGCCGGCGCATTCGGCACCTCGATCAAAACGGCCATGCAGGCGCTCGCCTCGAGCGACACACCGCAAGGCGCGCCGGTGGCGGGGCGCGGCGTCGCGGTGATTCGTCTGACGCTGAACGGCTTCGACACGCACCAGAACCAGCCGCAGCGCCACGCCGACTTGTTGCGCCAGTTCGCCTCGGGCATGGCGGCGATGCGCTCGGCGCTCGTGGAACTCGGACGTTGGGACCGCACGCTCATCGTGACGTATGCGGAATTCGGGCGGCGCGTGCGCGAGAATCAAAGCCGCGGCACCGATCACGGTACGGCTTCGGCGCACTTCGTCGCGGGCGGGCGGGTGGCGGGCGGGCTCTATGGTCAGGCGCCGCAACTCACGCGGCTCGACGGCAATGGCAATCTGCCGGTGGGCGTCGATTTCAGGCAGATCTATGCGACCGTGCTAGGCCCCTGGTGGGGCCTCGACGCGCAGGCCGTGCTGCAGCAGCGCTTCGAGCCGCTGCCGTTGCTGCGCGCGTAGCGCGGCCGCGAGCTTCAACTACGCCGCGCGGCGCGCCAGGCGATCCACAGCTTGCGCACCGGCGTGAGCACGATCTGCTGATGCAGCACGTGGTAGCCTTCGCGCTCGACTTCGTCGAGCAGCGCCAGTTCGAGCGCCGCGAGCGCACGCAAGGTGCGCTGGTCGCGCCGCGCCGAAGCGGGAATCGCGTCGAGCGCGGCCTGGACCGATTCGCGCGCGCGCGAGGTCTGGAACTGCATCAGCTCGGTGAACTCCGCGCTGTAGCGCCGGTTGATGAGATCGGCGGCGGTGACGTTGTAGCGCTGCAGTTCGTCGATGGGCACGTAGATGCGGCCATGGCGCGCGTCGTTGCCGATTTCCGGCACGAACTGCGCGAGCATCAGTGCGTTGCCGAGCGGTGCAGCCCAGCGTGCGGCGTCCTGGCGATCTTCGTCGGTGCGCGCACTCAGTTGCGCGATGAGCGAGGCGAACGTGCCGCCCACGCCCTGCATATAGCGGCGCAGATTCGGCAGATCGAGATAGCGTGCCTGCTCGAAGTCCATCTCGAAGCCGGCGAGCAGCGCTTGCAGATCGGGATAGACGGCGCTCGCATCGCCGAGATGCTCGGCGAGCGCCTGGGTGACCGGATGCGCCGGTTTGCCTGCGGCAAGCGCGGCCAGTTCCTTTTGCCACCAGGCGAGCTTCGTGCGGCCGACGGTGGGATCGCTCGTTTCTTTCGCGGTTTCCTCGAGTTCGCGGCGCAGCGCGAAGAGGGCGGTCAGGAGCGGCTGGCGCGCAGCGCGGGCCTGACGCAGCGCATAGTAAGTGCTCGAACCAGGGGGAGCCGCCTTTTGCAGGCAGTAGTCGTCGAAGTTCACGGCGTTCGGAGATGTGGGGCGAAGCGGCTCGCGCGGCGGCCAGAGCGCGCCGCGACGGTAGAGCCGCGATTCTAGCATCGGCGCGGCTTTCGGCCGGCCCGGCAGGGCGGGCCGGCGCGCGCGTCGATGCACGGGCCGATGCGCTGGCATGCCCCGTCGCGCACTGTTTTCGGGATGCAGACAAGCGCCAGTCAATCGGTTAGAATCTCGCGCTTGCGCTTTCTGACGCTTAGCTGGAAGCGCGCAGCCGGCCCATAATGAAGCATCGCTGCCGGCGGGCGCAGTCAGAAAGCAGGCTGGATTGCGGGCGAGGTGGACAACACCGCGTCCGGCGTCTCACGAGGACTCGATCAGTCGGCATGTCGCACAGGGTTGTACCGCACGCGTGGTTCGCAGCGGTCCTGCCGGGCGCAAGAAGACAAGCGCAAAGAATTCGCGTGAGTGGCGAAATTGGTAGACGCACCAGGTTTAGGTCCTGACGCCCGCAAGGGTGTGCCGGTTCGAGTCCGGCCTCACGCACCAAAGTAAAAAGGCCATGTACCTTCCGGTACGTGGCCTTTTTGTTTGTGCACGGCTTGCGCGAAGCACTCGCGATGGCGGCTTGACGCTGGCCGCCATCTGTTTGGCTTATTGCCTCTGCTCGTTCGGACTGCCTTACAGTTCGGTCTGCATGGCTTCGATCACCTTGTCGAGCGCGCGCGCGAGTGCGTCGCGTTCCTTGTCGTCGAGGCTCGCGAAGAGGTCGACATTCCACTTGCGCGCGATGGGCATGACCTTGCGATACAGCGCGCGTCCGTCGGTTGTGAGCGAAACGAGCACGAGGCGTCCGTCCTCCTCGCTCGTGTCGCGCTGCATGAGGCCGCGGCGCATCAGCGCCTCGGCTGCACGGCTTGCCTGGCTCTTGTCGAGATTCGCGTGACGCGCAAGCTCCATCACGGAAAACGGGCCGAACGCCCCCACAGCTGCAATGAGCCGAGCCTCCGGAAGTGTGATGCCGAGCTTCGCCTGGTAGCGTTCGCTTGCGCCACGTTCGGAGAGTTTGTTCAGGACATGCAGCCGATAGGTGAGGAATTGTTCGAGTCCGGCTTTGCTTGCCTTCATGGGAGTCCTGGTCTGGTCGCTTGGGAAGGGCGCGACACGTGTCGCGATTCCATAATTGTTGCCCCATCTCGCGCTCGGGTCAACGCATCCTAACCCTTGTCCAGCGCATCCGATGCGGTGCACGAATCTATTAATCGCTTACTGCGGAATGCGTGGCGTGCCGAGGTCATGAAACTGGCCGCGATCTGGCCACCCGGGGAAGGGCAACGAGGCCGGGGCGACGGGCCCCGGCCGGGTCTGCCCGGATCTTAGTTGGATGTACGCGCAGCGTATTTGAGGCGGGCGAGTTGCTCGGCTTCGTTGGCGAGCAGGCGTGCGGCGTCGCGAATCGCGGTTTCGAGCGTGATGGGGCCCGGCGCGGGCGAGAAGCAGCCGCTGAAGTGCTCCGCGAGGCGCGGCAGGGCGGCTGCGTCCACGGCGCCCGAGAGCAGCGTGGCCGGCACCCCGAGGGCCGCGGCGTGGCGGCAGGCGATGAACGGCGCCTTGCCGTGCAGCGTTTGTACGTCGGAGCGGCCTTCGCCGGTGATGAGCCAGTCCGCGCGATCGAGCGCTTCGTCCAGACCGATGGTGCGCGCAACGACTTCGGCGCCGGGCTCGAAGCTCGCGCCGAGCATGCGCAGCGCGAAACCCAGGCCGCCGGCCGCGCCGGAACCGGCTTCGTCGCGCACGCGACGGCCCAGCGCCGCTTCGAGCAGATCGGCGAACCGGCCGAGCGCCGCGTCGATCGGCGCGACCTGCTCCGGCGTCACGCCTTTTTGCGGCCCGAACACGGCGGTTGCGCCATGCTCGCCCGTAAGCGGATTGTCCACGTCGGACATGCCGACGAACGATGCTTCGCGAAGCCGCGCGTCGAGCCCGGAAACGTCCACCCGCGCCACTTGCGCGAGCGCTTGCGGCGTGGGCTCGAGGGGCTTGTCCGCTGCGTCGAAGAGTTGCAGGCCGAGCCCCGCGAGCAGGCCCGCGCCGGCGTCGTTGGTGCTGCTGCCGCCGAGCGCCACGTAAAAGCGCCGCACGCCTTCGTCGAGCAGCGCACGGATCGCTTCGCCCATGCCGCGCGTGCTGCGCGCGTCCACCGGCACGCCCATGCCCACTGGGTCCGTGATGCCGACGATCTCGGCAGTTTCGACGATCGCGCTGCCGTCGTGCAGCAGGCCCACTGCGGCGTCGCGCTTCGGGCCCGCTGCGCCTTCCACGGTGAGTACGCGGCGCTCGCCGCCCATCGACAGCATCGCGTCGAGCGTGCCTTCGCCGCCGTCGGCCATGGGGCGGATGCGGATGTCGGCGTCGGCGCGCACGCGGCGGATGCCCTCGGCGATCGCGGCAGCGACCCCGTCCGCGCTGAGCGAGCCTTTGAAAGAATCAGGAGCAATGACGATAACGGGAGCGTCAGGCGACGAATTCGGCATGGTGTCTCTGCTGGAAGAATTGTGTTGGGAGCGGCTGCGGCCGGCGGGGCGTCCGGCGCGAGCGTTAGCTTAACAGCCTCGCCGCGTGTGCTGGATAACGGCGCTGCGATAGCGCGCATCGGAGCACGTTTCGGGCTTGTGCCGGCTCAAAAGCAGGCCAAAACCGGGTCGAAAACAGGCTCATAGCACACTCAAACGGCAATTCCACTGGGACCGGGAAATAGTTTGCTAAAATACTTGGCTCTTTTGACGGAACCGCACCGCAAGTCGCCCGTTTCGGCGCTGTTGAGCGGCGCGTGAGGCGCCGGCGTTCAGCTCCAAAGCGGGTTGCTGGGCCGCATCGGAACCAAGCGGCCGCAAGCGGACCGCGGCACGCAAAGACCACAGATTACTGATTCGCTCGAACAATTTTAGGACGATTGAAGCCATGGCTAACGTTGTTGAAAACCTCGGCAAGCTGGAACGCCGCGTGACGATTTCCCTGCCGAAGGACGCCGTGCAGAAAGAAATCGATTCGCGCATCCGTAAACTCGCGAAGAACGTGCGCATGCCGGGTTTCCGCCCGGGCAAGGTGCCGCTCAAGATGGTCACGCAGCAGTATTCGGGCCAGGTCGAAGCCGAAGTCCTGAGCGACAAGGTCGGCAAGGAGTTCTTCGACATCAGCCGCGCCGAGAACCTGCGCGTTGCCGGCCAGCCGAGCTTCGCGCCGAAGTCGGAAGCCGCTGAAGGCGACTACGCGTTCGACGCGACCTTCGAGGTCTACCCGGAAGTGAAGCTCGGCGACGTCGCGACGGCCGAAATCGAGCGCACGACCACGACCATCACCGAAGCGGAAATCGACCGCACGCTCGACATCCTGCGCAAGCAGCGCGTGCACTTCCACGCTCGCGGCGAAGCCGGCGAGCACGGTGACGGCGGCGCCGACACCGCAGCAAAGGAAGGCGACCGCGTGACGGTCGACTTCGTCGGCAAGATCGACGACGTCGCGTTCCAGGGCGGCACCGCGGAAGGCTTCGCGTTCGTGCTGGGCGAAGGCCGCATGCTGCCGGAATTCGAAAAGGCGGCGATCGGCCTGAAGAAGGGTGAGTCGCGCGAATTCGACCTCGCGTTCCCCGAGGACTATCACGGCAAGGACGTCGCCGGCAAGACGGCGAAGTTCACGATCACGATGCAGCAGATCGAGTGGCCGCACCTGCCGGAAATCGACGCTGAATTCGCCAAGTCGCTCGGCATCGCCGACGGCGACCTCGTGAAGATGCGCGCCGAAATCAAGGACAACCTCGAACGCGAAGCGAAGCGCCGCACCCAGTCCATCGTCAAGAACCAGGTGATGGACGCGCTCCTCAAGATTTCCGAACTCGAGGTGCCGAACGCGCTCGTCGAGCAGGATCAGGAACGCCTCGTCGAAATGGCGCGCGCCGACCTCGCGCAGCGTGGCGTTCCCAACGCCAAGGACGCGCCGATCCCGGCCGAAATGTTCAAGGAACAAGCCGAGCGTCGCGTGAAGCTCGGCCTCGTGCTCGCCGAACTCGTGAAGGCCAACAGCCTCGAGGCGAAGCCGGAGCAGATCCGTGCTGAAGTCGACGAATTCGCGAAAAGCTATGAGGACCCGAAGGAGGTCGTGCGCTGGTATTATTCCAACCAGCAGCGTCTGGCCGAAATGGAAGCCTATGTCGTCGAATCGAACGTCGTCGACTTCGTGCTCGGCAAGGCCAAAGTGACGGACAAGCAAGTTAGCTTCGAAGAACTGGCAAGCGCGACGGCGCAGGCTTAAAACTGCCCGCTACGGCGTGCCGGCTGTCGGAGCGACCGACGGCCAGCACGCCGTTTTTGCATCCGCAGGTTTTAGCCATGCTGTCCGTGTGGTTGATTTAACCGGGGTCCGTCGCCATACGGGTATATAGAAGAACTTTTCCAGACAAGGATGCACCGCATGACCATTCGCGCTCAATCGCTGGATACGTTGACCTCCCACTCGTCGCGGGACTTCGACCCGCAGGCGCTCGGCCTCGTGCCGATCGTCGTCGAAACGAGTGGCCGCGGCGAACGTTCCTACGACATCTACTCGCGCCTGCTCAAGGAGCGCGTGGTGTTCCTGGTCGGCGAAGTGAACGACCAGACGGCGAACCTCGTGGTCGCCCAACTGCTGTTCCTCGAAAGCGAAAACCCGGACAAGGACATCAGCCTGTACATCAACAGCCCGGGCGGCTCGGTGTCGGCCGGCATGGCGATTTACGACACGATGCAGTTCATCAAGCCGGACGTTTCGACCCTTTGCATGGGCCTCGCGGCCAGCATGGGCGCGTTCCTGCTGGCGTCGGGCGCCAAGGGCAAGCGTTTCGCGCTGCCGAACTCGCGCGTGATGATTCACCAGCCGCTCGGCGGCGCGCGCGGCCAGGCGTCGGACATCGAAATCCAGGCTCGCGAAATCCTGTACCTGAAGGAGCGCCTGAACCAGTTGCTCGCGCACCATACGGGTCAGCCGGTCGAGCGCATTGCGCGCGACACGGATCGCGACAATTTCATGTCGGGTGACGACGCCCAGGCATACGGTCTCGTCGACCAGGTCCTGCACAAGCGTCCTTAAGCTGCGCGAGCGGTTTTGCGCGTCCGACCCTGCGAAGGGCGGCGCGCAAGCCGTGACAAAGGCAACGCAAAGGAACAGCTCGGCCCCCGTACAAAAGGGGATAGCCGACGCCGCGCAGACCTTGTGAAATAATCGGCAAACGCGCTTCGCGGCCTGCGGCCCCCAACGCCGTCACAGCAAGCGGTTCACGCACCCTCCGGCCTCGCCGGGGGAAACGGCGTATCATGTAACAGAGTGTCCGGAGGCTCATTTATCCATGGCGGACAAGAAAGGTTCTAACAGCGAGAAGCTGTTGTATTGCTCGTTCTGCGGCAAGAGCCAGCATGAGGTGAAAAAGCTCATCGCTGGTCCGTCGGTATTCATCTGCGATGAATGCATCGACTTGTGCAACGAGATCATTCGCGACGAAGCCGCCGGTGCGGGCGTCGACGCGGCGCTGTCGCGCTCGGACCTGCCGAGCCCGCAGGAGATCCGCGACATCCTCGACCAGTACGTGATCGGGCAGGAACGCGCGAAGAAGATTCTCGCAGTGGCGGTGTACAACCACTACAAGCGTCTGAAGCACCTCGACAAGAAAGACGACGTCGAACTCTCCAAGAGCAACATTCTCCTGATCGGGCCCACGGGCTCGGGCAAGACGCTGCTCGCGCAGACGCTCGCGCGCCTTCTGAACGTGCCGTTCGTGATCGCCGACGCCACCACGCTGACCGAAGCCGGTTACGTGGGCGAAGACGTCGAGAACATCATTCAGAAGCTGCTGCAGAACTGCAATTACGAGGTCGACAAGGCCCAGCGCGGCATCGTCTATATCGACGAAATCGACAAGATCAGCCGCAAGTCGGACAACCCGTCGATCACGCGCGACGTCTCCGGCGAGGGCGTGCAGCAGGCGCTGCTCAAGCTCGTCGAGGGCACGATGGCTTCGGTGCCGCCGCAGGGCGGCCGCAAGCATCCGAACCAGGATTTCATCCAGGTCGACACGACCAATATCCTGTTCATTTGCGGCGGCGCGTTCGACGGTCTGGAAAAGGTCATCACCGACCGTACGGAAAAGACCGGCATTGGCTTCGGCGCAAGCGTGAAGAGCAAGCAGGAGCGCGACACAGGCGAAGTGCTGCGCGAAACGGAACCGGAAGACCTGATCAAGTTCGGCCTGATTCCCGAACTGATCGGCCGTCTGCCCGTGGTCGCTACGCTCGGCAAGCTCGACGAAGTCGCGCTCATGAAGATTCTGGTCGAGCCGAAGAATGCACTCGTCAAGCAGTATCACAAGCTCTTCAACATGGAGCGCGTGGAGCTGGAAATTCGCCCAGCCGCGCTGCAGGCCGTCGCCCGCAAGGCGATCCGCCGCAAGACCGGAGCTCGTGGCCTGCGCTCGATCCTGGAACAGGCATTGCTCGACGTGATGTACGATCTGCCGGCCATGAAGGGCGTGAGCAAGGTCATCATCGACGACAACGTGATCGACGGCGACGGCAAACCGCTGCTGATCTACGAAGACGCGCCGAAGGTTGCAGGGTCGAACTGATGGTGGTGATCGGCTAAAGAGTTCCGGAAAAGGGCCGTTCATACAATGGGATGAACGGCTTTTTCGTTTAATCTTGTGGTCGATGGCGCACTATTTTGGAGTCACTGAACTTTTCCCACACGCGCGAGGCTTGCAATCGGTATCTCAGGCCTCAATTACCGAACAATTGATTCCACTCATGGGGAAATGAAATGTCAGGAACCCAACTCCTCCCGCCGGAACGCACCACGCTCCCGCTGCTGCCGCTGCGAGACGTCGTAGTCTTCCCGCATATGGTGATTCCCCTTTTCGTGGGCCGACCGAAATCGATCAAGGCCCTCGAAGCGGCTATGGAAGGCGGCAAGCACATCATGCTCGTCGCGCAGAAAACCGCCGCGAAGGATGAGCCGACCGAAAAAGACATGTATGAAGTAGGGTGTGTCGCCAACATCCTGCAAATGCTCAAGCTGCCCGACGGCACCGTGAAGGTGCTCGTGGAAGGCCTGCAGCGCGCGAAGACGCTTTCCATCGAAGAGCAGGAAACGCAGTTCTCGTGCGAAGTGATGCCGCTCGAACCGGACCACGCCGACAGCGCAGAAACCGAAGCGCTGCGCCGCGCGATCGTCTCGCAGTTCGACCAGTACGTGAAGCTCAACAAGAAGATCCCGCCGGAGATCCTGACGTCGCTGTCGGGCATCGACGAGGCCGGTCGTCTTGCTGACACCATCGCCGCGCATCTGCCGCTCAAGCTCGACCAGAAGCAGCACATCCTCGAGATGTTCCCGGTCGTGGAGCGTCTGGAGCATCTGCTCGCGCAACTCGAAGCCGAAATCGACATTCTCCAGGTGGAGAAGCGTATTCGCGGCCGCGTGAAGCGCCAAATGGAAAAGAGCCAGCGCGAGTACTACCTGAACGAGCAGGTCAAGGCCATCCAGAAGGAACTGGGCGAAGGCGAAGAGGGTGCGGATCTCGAAGAACTCGAGAAGCGCATCACGGCCGCGCGCATGCCGAAGGAAGCCAAGAAGAAGGCCGACGCCGAGCTCAAGAAGCTCAAGCTGATGTCGCCGATGTCGGCGGAAGCCACTGTCGTGCGCAACTACATCGACACGCTGATCGGCCTGCCGTGGCGCAAGAAGAGCAAGGTCAACAACGACCTCTCGAACGCCGAAGCCGTACTCGACGAAGACCACTTCGGTCTCGAGAAGGTGAAGGAACGCATTCTCGAGTACCTCGCGGTGCAACAGCGCGTGGACAAGGTCAAGGCGCCGATCCTGTGCCTCGTCGGGCCTCCGGGCGTCGGCAAGACCTCGCTCGGGCAGTCGATTGCGCGCGCAACGAACCGCAAGTTCGTGCGTATGGCGCTGGGCGGCGTGCGTGACGAAGCCGAAATCCGCGGCCACCGTCGTACGTACATCGGTTCGATGCCGGGCAAGATCCTGCAGAGCCTGGCCAAGGTCGGCGTGCGCAATCCGCTCTTCCTGCTCGACGAAGTCGACAAGATGGGCATGGATTTCCGCGGCGATCCGTCGTCGGCGCTGCTCGAAGTGCTCGATCCGGAACAGAACCATACGTTCGCCGATCACTACATCGAAGTCGATTTCGACCTCTCCGATGTGATGTTCGTCGCCACGTCGAACTCGCTGAACATTCCGCCGCCGCTGCTCGACCGGATGGAAGTCATCCGCCTCTCGGGTTACACGGAAGACGAGAAGGTCAGCATTGCTCAGCGCTATCTTCTTCCGAAGCAGAAGAAGAACAACGGCCTGAAGCCAGGCGAAATCGAAGTCGCCGAAGATGCGATCCGCGACATCATTCGCTACTACACGCGTGAAGCGGGTGTGCGTTCGCTCGAGCGCGAGATCTCGAAGATCTGCCGCAAGGTCGTGAAGATGCTGCTGCTGAAGAAGGCCGACAAGGCCGTCACGGTCGACGGCGGCAACCTCGACACCTTCCTCGGCGTGCGCAAGTACGACTTCGGTCTGGCCGCGAAGGAAAACCAGATCGGTCAGGTCACGGGCCTCGCGTGGACGGAAGTCGGCGGCGATCTGCTGACGATCGAAGCGGCGGTCATGCCCGGCAAGGGCAACGTGATCCGTACGGGTTCGCTCGGCGACGTCATGAAGGAATCGGTCGAAGCGGCACGCTCGGTGGTGCGTTCGCGTTCGCGTCGTCTGGGTATCAAGGACGAAGCGTTCGAGAAGCAGGACATCCACATCCACGTGCCGGAAGGCGCGACGCCGAAGGACGGTCCGTCCGCAGGCGGTGCGATGACGACGGCGCTCGTGTCGGTGCTCACGGGTATTCCGGTGCGTGCCGACGTGGCGATGACGGGCGAGATCACGCTGCGCGGCGAAGTGCTGCCGATCGGCGGCCTGAAGGAGAAGCTGCTCGCGGCGCATCGCGGTGGCATCAAGCTCGTGCTGATCCCGGAAGAGAACGTCAAGGATCTCACCGAGATTCCGGACAACGTGAAGAACTCGATCGAAATCGTGCCGGTCCGCTGGATCGACAAGGTGCTCGAACTCGCGCTCGAACGTGTGCCGCAGCCGCTGCCGGAAGAAGAAGTGAAGGCCGAGGACGCCAAGGCGCCCGTGGCCGAATCGAAGGATGCCGGCGCGACGGAAGTCGTCAAGCACTAAGCCTTCAGTACGCCTTCAACAAGCCGCGCGCATGCGCGGCGCGTTGGACCCCAAAAAGCCCGCGGCATGGTCCGCGGGCTTTTTATTTGCGTCACAATCCTTGACGTTGTGATGACAACCAGCGGTCTTTTCTGCCTTTTCCCACATGTTCGATACTCCTTCGAATAATCCCTCGAATCCCGCGCCGAATCAGGCTCAACCCCGCTTGACACGGCCCTTTCGGCCCCGTTAAATGAGCGGTCCCCGCGCTATGGCGGGGACGTCTATCCAATAAGTTGAACTTCTTTCTTACGATTGCCCAAACACATTCTCGGGGGCTGGAATGAATAAAACGGAACTGATTGACCATATCGCGCAACAAGCCGACATTTCGAAGGCGGCTGCGGGACGCGCACTCGACGCCGTGATCGGCGGCGTCAAAGGCACGCTCAAGAAGGGCGGCTCGGTTACGCTCGTCGGCTTCGGCACGTTCGCCGTCGGCAAGCGCACCGCGCGCACGGGCCGCAATCCGCGTACTGGCGACGCGATCAAGATCAAGGCGGCGAAGGTGCCCAAATTTAGGCCTGGTAAAGCGCTGAAGGATGCGCTAAACTAGCGGGCTCGCTACCTGATGGGTAGCGCAGCAGAAGTCGCAGTTCAGGAAAGCATGAAGCTGGGTGCTTAGCTCAGTTGGTAGAGCGGCGCCCTTACAAGGCGTAGGTCGGGAGTTCGAGCCTCTCAGCACCCACCACAGCTTCAGTTCCGGTACGTAGCGCACCCGCACGGAGCGGTAGTTCAGTTGGTTAGAATACCGGCCTGTCACGCCGGGGGTCGCGGGTTCGAGTCCCGTCCGCTCCGCCAAGGATATCTCGACAAGAAGGCGAACTCCGGTTCGCCTTTTTTGTTGGCCGCTGTTGTAATATCGGGCGTTCCATTTTCTGGCGCCCTCAACGTCTGGTCACGCATGCTCGACTTTTTCCGCAATCACAAACGCCTGATGATGTTCATGCTGCTCCTGGTCGTCCTGCCAGGGCTGGGCTTCGTCGGGATTCAAGGTTTCCGCGGCTTCTTCGATGAAAGCGCGAACGTCGCGAGCGTCAACGGGCACAAGATCACGCGTGTCGAATACGACAACGCGGCGCGCCAGCAGCTCGACCAGGCCCGCCAGGTCCTCGGCGCGCAATTCGACGCGAGCATGTTCGACACGCCCCAGCACCGCAAGGACATACTCGACGGTCTGATCCAGCAGCGCGTGCTCGTGGACGAAACGCAGCGCCTGCACCTCACCGCCTCGGACGATGCCGTGCGCCGCGCGCTGCTCTCCGACCCGGTGATATCGTCGCTCAAGAATCCTGACGGCTCGATCAATCTCGACCAGTACAAGCAACTGCTCGCCATGCAGGGCATGACGCCCGAGCAGTACGACGAGCGCGTGCGCTATAGCCTCGCCATGCAGCAACTGCCGGCGTCGATCATCAGCAGCGCGTTCACGCCGAAGGCGCTCGCGCAGCAGCTCACGGGCCTCTCGGAGCAGCAGCGCGACGTGCAGGGCCTTGCGTTCCACGCGAGCGACTATGCGCCCAAGGTCCAGCCGACCGACGCGCAACTGCAGGCGTACTACGACGCGAACAAGAACGCGTTCGCCACGCCGGCCACGGCGCAGATCCAGTATCTCGTGCTCTCGGCGGCGACGGTTGCCGCCGGCGTGCAGCCGAGCGACGCCGATCTCAAGAAGTACTACGACGACAACATCGCGCACTATCGCACGCAGGAAGAAGTGCGCGCGAGCCACATCCTGATCACGGTGCCGAAGGACGCGAGCGCCGACGTGCGCAACGCCGCGAAGCAGAAGGCCGAATCGATCCTCGCCGAAGTGAAGGCGCATCCGGATCAGTTCGCGCAGATCGCGCAGAAGGAGTCGCAGGACCCGGGTTCGGCCTCGAAGGGCGGCGACCTCGGCTACTTCGGCCCCGGCATGATCGCGGGCGGCCAGGCGTTCGACGCCGCGGTCTTCAAGCTCAAGAAGGACGAGATCAGCGACGTGATCCAGTCGGACTTCGGCTATCACATCGTCAAGGTCACGGACCTGAAGCCGGCGGTCACGAAGCCGTTCGACGATGTGAAGGCGCAGATCACGAACGACGTGAAGGCGCAGCAAGCCGCAAAATTGCTCGCCGACGCGAGCGATGGCTTCACGTCGGTGGTCTACGAGCAGGCGAAGAGCCTGCAGCCGGCCGCGGACAAGTACAAGCTGACGATCCAGACGGCCACGGTCACGCCGAAGCCGAATGCAGCGCTGCCGCCGGATAGCCCGCTGAACAACCAGAAGTTCCTCGACGCAGTTTTCGCGAGCGACTCGGTGAACCAGCACAACAACACCCAGGCGATCGACGTCGGCAACAGCACGCTGATCTCGGCTCACGTGACGAACTACCAGCCGGCCGCCGTGCCCGCATTCGCCGCGGTCAAGGATGCGGTGCGCCAGAAGGTGGTCGCGCAGCAGGCCGCCGACATGGCGCACAAGGACGGCGAGGCCAGGCTCGCGGAACTGCAGAAGTCGAAGTCGACCGATGGTTTCTCGTCGGCGCTCAAGGTGTCGCGCAACGACGCTCAAGGGTTGCCGCCCAGCGCGCTGTCCGCCGTCTTCAAGGCCGATTCGCAGAAGCTGCCCGCTTACGTGGGCGTGGACCTCGGCAACGACGGCTATGCGATCTACCGCGTGAACAGCGTGACCAACGGTCCGGCCGCAGAAGGCCCGCGTCTGGGCGCCGCGCAGCAGCAGCTGGCCCAGGTGGACGGCCAGTCGCAGGTGCAGGCGTACCTCGACGCGTTGCGCGAGCGCGCGAAGGTGAAGCTCTACGGTTCGCTCAGTTCGGCCAGCCAGTCGGGCGACGGCGACGGCGCCCAGTAAGCCCGACCCGCATCAGCCCGCCGGCGTCGAGAGCCGGCACAAAAAAAGCCCCGCGAAACGTCGCGGGGCTTTTGCGTTCTGGCGAGCGCGAAATCAGAGGCAGGCGCTGATGTCGCTGGTGGCGTCTCCACCGGCGCCGCCGCCGGAGCGGAAGCCGACCCACGTCTTCGCGCTGGCGCTCCATGCCGGGCGCACCGTCGCCGCTGCGCCGTTAGGCGGCTGCTGGCCAGGGACGTAGACGTCGACAGCCTGGCCGTTGGCGAGCACGGACTGCGAGACGACTTGCTGCTGCGACTTGTCGGCCCACTTTTGCGCGATGCATTGCGCAACCGTCGCAGGCGGTTGTTGGCTCGTGCCGACGGACTGCGCTCCGCTCGGCATTGGCTGATTGGCGCAGGCAGCCAGTGCTGCCGTAACGACAATGAGAGGTAAATATTTCACGCTTCTTCCTCCAGTCAGGGTCGGTCGGATTCAGGCAGCGAAGCCTCTCGGGCCCGCATGTCTGATGCAAAAGGTGGCCAATGGCGAGACGCAGTTGCCCGCCGCCACGCTGCCTGAGAGGCTCGAGCGGCTTGAACGCGCCAAGGGCTGCGCGCTGGGAAAGGGCGCCCGGTGAGGGTGCCCGCACGTTTGCCCAGCTGCCGCCTCAGCGTCGCACGCCGCTGCCGAGCAGCGGCTTGAGCGTTGGCCACACATTGTCGAGCAGCAAAGGCTGTGCCTGCTGGGTAGGATGGATCTGATCGGCCTGGAAGAGTTCGGGCTTGTCGGCGAGGCCGGCGAGCAGAAAGGGCACGAGCGGCACGTTCAGTTCTTTTGCAAGCCGCTCGTAGATGGCGTGGAAGTCACGCGTATAGTCGACCCCGTAGTTGGGCGGCACGTACATGCCGATGAGCACGGGTTTCGCGCCGCCCTTGCGGATCTGCGCGACGATGGCGCGCAGATTGCTGTCCGTCGTCGTGAGCGGCACGCCGCGCAGTGCGTCGTTTGCGCCCAGTTCGACGATCACGATCGCGGGCTTGATGCGCTGCATGACGAGCGGCAGGCGCGTGAGTCCGCCGCTGGTCGTGTCCCCGCTGATGCTCGCATTCGCAACGTTATAATCGATCCGCTCACTGGCGAGCCGCTGGCGCAGCAGGGCCACCCAGCCCGTATCGCGCGGCAGGCCGTATTCGGCGGAAAGGCTGTCGCCGAGTACGACGACGTTCGGTTTTGCCGTGGCAGCGGGGTTCGTCGCCGCGTTGGCCGTGGAAACGGGCGAGGCCGCGAGCGCGGTGCCGGTCATGCCACATAAGGCGCCGAGCAGGGCAACGGCGGTCAAGGTCGCGATAGCGGCAAACGCGCTGAAGCGGGACGAAGCGCGGGAAAGGGCGGCGCGCCGCGCGGCGCGCTTCTGGTTCACGGCTAACCTGTGCATCATCATGTGCGAATGAATAGCGATCCAGTCATCGAAGTACGGGGTTTGAGCAAGCGGGTCACCGACGCCACCGGCGAGCTGACGATCCTCGACGGCATCGACCTCACCGTGCAGGCGGGCGGGAGCGTGGCGATCGTCGGCGCGTCCGGCTCCGGCAAGTCGACGCTGCTCGGCCTGCTGGCCGGCCTCGACAGCGCGAGCGCCGGTTCGGTGCGCCTGCTAGGCCATGAGCTTACCGGCATGGCCGAAGATCAGCGCGCGGCGCTGCGCAACGGCTCGGTGGGCTTCGTGTTCCAGTCGTTCCAGTTGATGCCGCATCTCACCGCTTTGGAGAACGTCGCGCTGCCGCTCGAACTGCAGGGCGGCATGTCGACGCGTGATGCTTTCTCCCGCGCGCGCACGCTGCTCGAGCGCGTGGGTCTTGCCGAGCGCACGGGCCACTACCCGAAGCTGCTCTCGGGCGGCGAGCAGCAACGCGTGGCGCTCGCCCGCGCGTTCGTGACGAGCCCCGCCGTGCTGTTCGCCGACGAGCCCACCGGCAGTCTCGACGCCGCCACGGGCCACGCCGTCATCGACCTGATGTTCGAACTCAATCGCGCCAACGGCGCGACGCTCGTGCTCGTCACCCACGACGTCGATCTCGCGCAGCGCTGTGACGCCATCATCACGATCGAGGCTGGCCACCGCGTGCCCAACGCGCCGCATGGCGCGGCAGCCTCGCGCAACGCGAGCAATGTCGAAGCCGGGCGTTAGCGCCTGACCATCGAACGGCGTGCGCAGCGCATGCGCACGCCGCCTCTGCCCGATTTAGCGCTTGAGCGCCGCGCGGGCGCGCGCGATCAGCGCGGCCGTGGACGAATCGTGCCGCTTCACATCGGCGCTTGCCGCGTTCAGGTCGGCTTCGACCACCTTGCCGAGGATCTTGCCGAGTTCCACGCCCCACTGGTCGAACGGGTTGATGTCCCACACGGAAGCCTGCACGAGCACCTTGTGCTCATAGAGCGCGATGATCGCGCCGAGCGAGCGCGCGGTGAGCGCGTCGACGAGCAGCGTGGTGGTCGGCCGGTTGCCGGGGAACATGATGTGCGGCACGAGTTCGGGCTTGTCCGGGCCCGCGATCTTGCGCGCTTCTTCCTCGGTGCGGCCAAGCATCAGCGCCTCGCTCTGCGCAAAGCAGTTCGCGAGCAGCTTCGGTTGATGGTCGGCCAGCGGATGCTCGGGCGTGAGCACGGCGATGAAGTCGATCGGCACGATCGTCGTACCTTGGTGCAGCATCTGGAAGAACGCGTGCTGGCCGTTCGTGCCGGGCTCGCCCCAGGTGATCGCCGAGGTCGCGTAATCGACGAACTTGCCGTCGAGGCGCGCCGACTTGCCGTTGCTCTCCATTTCGAGTTGCTGGAGATACGAAGGCAGGAAGTGCAACGCTTCGGAGTAGGGCGCAACGAGATAGCTCTGCGAGCCGAAGAAGTTGCGATACCAGACACCGATCATGCCGAGCAGCACGGGCAGGTTCTTCTCCAGCGGCGCTTCGCGGAAGTGCTTGTCCATGTCGTGCGCGCCGGCGAGCAGTTCGTCGAACTGCTGCGGCCCGATGGCGATCATGATCGAGAGGCCCACGGCCGACCACAACGAGTAGCGGCCGCCGACCCAGTCCCACATCTCGAACACGTTTTCCCTGGCGATGCCGAACTTTACGACTTCGGCCGGATTGGCCGAGACGCCCACGAAGTGCTTCGCGAGTTCGCCTTCCGGGCAGCCGTGTTTCACGAACCAGTCGCGCATCGACAGCGCGTTGGTCATGGTTTCGAGCGTCGTGAACGTCTTCGAGACGATGATCGCCAGCGTCTCTTCCGGATCGATGTTTTCGATCGTCCGCCACAGGTCCGCGCCGTCGACGTTCGAGACGAAGTGCGAGGTGATCTCGGGTAGTTCGAGATGCTTGAGCGCGTGCACGACCATTTTCGGCCCGAGATCCGAGCCGCCGATGCCGATATTCACGACATGGCGGATGCGCTTGCCCGTGTAGCCGGTCCACGCGCCGCTGCGCACGGCGTCGGCGAACTTCGCCATCTTCGCGCGCTCGGCCGCGATCTGGGCGTGGAACGGGGCGTCGGCTTCGGTGGCGCGCAAGGCGGTGTGCAGCGCCGCGCGGCCTTCAGTCGGGTTGACGACTTCGCCCTTGAACATCGCATCGCGGCGCGCTTCCACGCCGGCCTCGCGAGCGAGCTGCACGAGCAGCTTGAGCGTGGCGTCGGTGATGCGGTTCTTCGAGAAGTCGGCGCCGAGACCGGCGCCTGCGAACGTGAAGCGTTCGGCGCGCGTCGGCGCCGGGTCGTTGGCGGGGGCGAACCAGTCGCGCAGCTTTTCGTCGCGGATCTGTTCGTAATGCGTCTGTAGCGCGGACCAGGCGGGGAGCGGATTCGTCATGTTCGTCTAGCGAGGGATCACGAATGGAGGGCGGCAGGTGCGGTTCGCCGGTCAGGCCGAACGCGCGCTTCGCGCGCCGCGGGGAAGCACGGGCCGCCTCCGGTGGAAGACGGCGTGCGGAGGATCAGTATAGCGGCCTCGCGCGACACTGCGCAGCGTTGTGATACCTGCGGCCGTGCAAGGCGCGGGAGGTGGGACGAGCGTGGGTGTGAAGCAAGCCGCGTGCCGCGCGAGCGGGCGTGCGGGATGCACCCTCAGGCTGCATAAGTCGGCGCGTAAAAGAGTCGGTTCATCAGCTGGCGCACGGCTGGCGCGAGTTCGCCCGCCGTGAGACCCGCGGGACCGTCGCCTTGAGCGCACAGTGTGTCGGCGGCGAGGCCGTGCAGGTAGACGCCCGCGAGCGCCGCCTCGTAGGGCGGCACGCGCTGGGCCAGCAGCGCGCCGATCATGCCGCCGAGCACGTCGCCGGTGCCGCCCGTGGCGAGGCCTGCGTTGCCGGTGGGGTTGACGGCGACGCGGCCGTCGGGCGCGGCGATCACGGTGCCGCTGCCCTTGAGCACGGCAACCGCCGCGTAGCGGTCGGCAAGTGCTCGCGCTGCGGCGAGGCGGTCGCGCTGTACCTGGGCGGTGTCGCAGCCGAGCAGGCGCGCCGCTTCGAGCGGATGCGGTGTGAGCACGCAAGGCGCCCCGCGCGCGGCGGCCGACTGCGCGACGTGCGCCGCGAGCGCCTCGTCGCGCGCGACGAGATTGAGCGCATCGGCATCGAGGAGCACGGGGGCGTGCAGGCGCAGGATGGCGTCAACGAGCTGGCGCGCCGACGCGCTGCCGCCCATGCCGCAGCCCGCGGCGACGGCGTCCATCGCGCCGAGCGCGAGTTTGGCCGCCGCGTGCAGCATGAGTTCGGGGTGCGGGGCGTCGTAGGGCGGCGCGTCGCTGCCGAGAAAGCCCACGTGAACCTTGCCCGCGCCGGTGAGCAGCGCCGCGCGCGCCGCGAGAATCGGCGCGCCGCACATACCCGTGTCGCCGCCCACGACGGCGAGCGTGCCGAACGTGCCCTTGTGGGTGGCGAAGTCGCGTGCGGGCAGCGCGGCGGCGAAGAGCGCGGGCGCGTTCAGGCGCCCGGCGCCCGGCGTGCCTTCGGTGTCGATGCCGATCGGCGCGACCGCGACCGCGCCTGCGTAGTCGCGCCCGACACCCGTGTACAGGCCGGGTTTGGCGGCGATGAAGGTCACGGTATGGGTCGCGCGCACCGCCGGGCCGCTGCCGACCACGTTGCCGGTGTCGCTGTCGAGGCCGCTCGGCACGTCGAGCGCGAGCACATGGCCATGGCTGCGCGCGCGTGCCGAGAGCATCTCGGCGAGTTCGGCGAACACGCCTTCGAGCCCGCGCGCGAGGCCGATGCCGAACATCCCGTCGACGAGCCAGCCGTAAGCGTCGAACGATGCGGGCGCCGACGCGGCGATGGGCACGCCCGCCGCGCGCGCCTCGGCGAGCGCCCAGCACGCGTCGTCGGGCTTGACCTCGACGGGCATGCAAACTTCCACTGCGACGCCCGCGCGATGCAGTTCGGTGGCGACGACGAGGGCGTCACCACCGTTGTTGCCAGGCCCGGCGGCGAACCAGACGGGCTTGTCGCTCGCCGACGAGGGCGCATGCGCGAGCTGCTCGCTCAGGAAGTGCGCGGCGGCGGCGCCTGCGCGCGCCATGAGCGCGTGAGCAGGCAGAGCCGACTGCGCTGCGACTTCGGCCTTGCGCAACTGTTCGACGGCAAGCAGCGGGACCGCACGATCGTGCGGGTAGACGAGCACCGGTTGCCCGGTGCCAGAGGAGTGTGGAGCGTGCGTCATGACGATGCGGTCCAGAGAGGCGACATCGCAACGATACCCGAGCAAGCGCTCAGACGGCACGCCCCAGGCGCGCGGTGGACGGGCGCGGCGGCGCGGCAACGCCGCACACGCGAGCGCCGCTCAATCGCGGCCCGGCTGGAGCGCCTTGATGGTATCGGCCGGCAGTTCAGGCGCGGTGTTCGAGATCTGCTGGGCGATGAGACGCGCCGAGCCGAGCGAAAGCGCCCAGCCTGCCGGCCCGTGGCCTGCGTTGACGTAGAGGCGCGGATGGCTCACGCTGCCGACCGCCGGCAGGCCGTCGGCGGAAAGCAGCTTCATGCCCTCCCACGCGAGCGCGGCCGAAATGCGCGCGGCGCCCGGCGCCCAGTCGCGCGACGCCTCGCCGAGCAGCGCGAGGGCGTCTTCGGTGAGCGCCTCGGGCAGCGCGTCGTCGACTTCCTGCGCGCGCAGCAGCACGGCGGCGCCCGATATGCGCAGCCGGTGATTCATGCGCGCGATGGCGATGCGCTTGCCGGCATCGACGATCGTGGTCTGCGGCACGCATTCCTCGTGCGCCACCGGCGAATTGAGCGTGTGCATGCGCAGCGGATAAAACGGCATCTTGAGGCCGAGCGGTGTCAGAAGCTGCGGCGTTTGTGCGCCCGCGGCGACCACGACGGCGTCGCCCGAGATCACCTCGACGTCGCGCGAGCGGCCCGCTTCGTGCGCAGGCGGCGCGAGTTCCACGGCCGCGCGCCGGTCTTCCAGGCGGATTGCGCTGACCTCGCGGCTCATCTCGAACTGCACGCCGCCCTGGGCGTCGAGCACCTGCTTGAGCAGCTTCACGAAGAGCGGGCAGTTGGCGACCCGGCCGGTCTCGAAGCGCACGCCGCCTGCAAACGGCGGATCGGCGGGGATGGCATGGTCGAAAGCCACGCATTCCGCGGGCGAAAGCGCGTGGTGCGGCGTCTCGAAGCGCCGCAGCAGCTCGAGGGCCGGTTGTGTGAGCGACCATTCGTCGTTGCCGCGCACGAGGTAGAGCAGGCCGTCGCGCTGCTCGTAATCGAGCTGGAAGCGCGCGTCGATGTCGGCGAGCGCCGCTTGCGCCGAGTCGATGAGCGGACGCAGCAGCGCATAGCGCTCGGCGAACGCCTCGGAGCCGTGCAGCGTGGCAAGGCGCTTGGCGAAACCGTGCGCCTGGCCGCGCCAGCCTGTCTTGCTGATCACGCCGCCGGACGACTGACGGCCATTGCGCAGGAAGGTGGGGCCGAACCAGACGTCGAGCGGCGTGGGCAGCGCAATGCCGCTATGCCCGTAGGTCGCGCCTTGCGCGACAGTGGCGTGGCGTTCGATCACGCAGACGCGATGCCCGGCCGCGCGCAGCTGCCAGGCGGTAGCGATGCCGGCGATTCCGCCGCCGATGACGATGACATCCATGACGATACGATCTGCAGGCAGGTGGCGCTCGCTCGGGTGAGGGCGTCCTGCCGAAGGTGGGGCGTGCAGCGCGCCGAAGCCATGCCCGGGTGCGCCGATCAGACGAAACGCGCAATCATAGCAGCGAAAGCGTCCGCATCGCCATGCGCGAGGCCGGCTTGCCACACGCGTGGTGCACGGCCGCCGGGGCGGTCAGGACAAGCCTTCCGGGTTATAATCGCGGTCTCCCTTCGCCTGACCGTCGCCATCCCCCGCGCGACGCATCGCCACCTTGCGACGTGTTTCGCGCGAGGCGAAGCCGCGACGCAACTCTGACGCAACCTCGACGCAACGCCCCAGTCCATGGCCCACTTCTCGTGTTTCCCCGGCGCTTCGGCCCTTTCCGACTTCCGTCAGACCCGCCTGCTCGAGACGCTTCAGCGTATCGACGCCAACATCGTCGGCGTGTACGGCCAGTATCTGCATTTCGTCAATTCGGCCACGGAGCTCTCCGCTGACGACAGCGCGAAGATCGAAGCGCTGATGCACTACGGCGCGCCGTTCGCGGCATCGCAGGAGCGCGGCAGCGCGCTCACGTTCCTCGTCGTGCCGCGCTTCGGGACGGTGTCGCCGTGGGCGAGCAAGGCCACGGACATCGCGCACCATTGCGGCCTCGAGAAGGTGCGCCGCATCGAGCGCGGCGTCGAATACACCGTGGTGCTGAAGTCGGGCCTGCTCGGCGGCAAGAAGACGCTTTCGGTTGAGGCGCACGCCGCTGTCGCCGCGGCGCTGCACGATCGCATGACGGAAAGCGTGGCGCCTTCGCGCGACGCGGCGCTGCATCTGTTCGACGAACTGCCGGCCCGCCCGATGCAGACGGTCGACGTGCTCGGCCACGGCCGTGCGGCGCTGGAAACGGCCAACGGCGAACTGGGCCTCGCGCTCGCCGACGATGAAATCGACTACCTCGTCGAAAACTTCAAGAAGCTCGAGCGCAACCCGACCGACGTCGAGCTGATGATGTTCGCGCAGGCCAACAGCGAGCACTGCCGCCACAAGATCTTCAACGCGAACTGGACGATCGACGGCCAGGATCAGGATATGTCGCTCTTCGCGATGATCCGCAACACCGAGAAGATCAGCCCGCAGGGCACGATCGTTGCGTACTCGGACAACTCGTCGATCATGGAAGGCGCGGTCGCGGAGCGCTGGTTCCCGCGTAAGAACAACGCCGACGGCACGCCTGGCGAACAGTACGGCCGCCACACCGAACTCACGCACACGCTGATGAAGGTGGAGACGCACAACCACCCCACGGCGATCTCGCCGTTCGCGGGCGCGGCAACGGGCTCGGGCGGCGAAATCCGCGACGAAGGCGCGACGGGCCGCGGCGCGCGTCCGAAGGCCGGCCTCACGGGCTTCACGGTTTCGAACCTCGATCTGCCCGACGCGCGCGAAGCATGGGAAGACGCCCGCGATGCGGCCGTGCCGCTCGCGCTGCGCAACCCCGCCGACACGCGGGGCGCCTACGGCCGCCCGGACCGTATCGCGTCGCCGCTGCAGATCATGATCGACGGCCCGCTCGGTGGCGCCGCGTTCAACAACGAATTCGGCCGGCCGAACCTCGGCGGCTATTTCCGTACCTACGAGCAGAACGTGGCGGGCACCGTGCGCGGCTATCACAAGCCGATCATGATCGCGGGCGGCATCGGCAACATCAGCGCGCAGCACACGCACAAGCACGACCTGCCGGCCGGCACGCTGCTGATCCAGATCGGCGGTCCGGGCATGCGCATCGGCATGGGCGGCGGCGCGGCCAGCTCGATGGCCACCGGCACCAACACCGCCGAACTCGACTTCGACTCAGTTCAGCGCGGCAACCCGGAAATCGAGCGTCGCGCGCAGGAAGTCATCAATTCGTGCTGGCAGCTGGGCGAGCGCAACCCGATCCTGAGCATTCACGACGTGGGCGCGGGCGGCCTTTCCAACGCGTTCCCGGAACTCGTCGACGGCGCGGACAAGGGCGCGCGCTTCGAGCTGCGCAAGGTGCAGCTCGAAGAGTCGGGTCTTTCGCCGCGCGAAATCTGGTCGAACGAATCGCAGGAACGCTACGTCCTCGCGATCGCACCCGCCGATCTGGCGGAGTTCCAGGCGATCTGCGAGCGTGAGCGCTGCCCGTTCGCCGTCGTGGGCGTCGCGACCGACGCGCGCGACCTGAAGCTCATCGACGCCGACGAGCAGGCGCTCGCGGCCAACGGCGGCCACCAGCCCGTCGACATGCCGATGGACATCCTGCTCGGCAAGCCCCCGCGCATGCACCGCAATGTCGAGCATGCGAGCATGCCGCTCGCGCCGGTCGAAGTCACGGGCGTCTCGCTCGACGAAGTCGCGAAGAGCGTGCTGCGCCACCCGAGCGTGGGCAGCAAGTCGTTCCTCATCACCATCGGCGACCGCTCGGTGGGCGGCACGACGGTGCGCGACCAGATGGTCGGCCCGTGGCAGGTGCCGGTGGCCGACTGCGCGATCACCGCGCTCGACTACGCCGGCTACAAGGGCGAAGCGATGACGATGGGCGAGCGCACGCCGCTCGCCGTGATCGATGCGCCCGCATCGGGCCGCATGGCCGTGGGCGAGGCGATCACCAACATCGCCAGCGCTCCGATCCTCTCGCTCGACAAGCTCAAGCTCTCCGCGAACTGGATGGCCGCGTGCGGTGCACCGGGCGAGGACGCCGCGCTGTACGACACCGTGAAGGCGATCGGCATGGAGTTGTGCCCGGCGCTGGGCATCGGCATTCCGGTAGGCAAGGATTCGCTGTCCATGCGCACGAAGTGGAATGAGGAAGGCGTGGCAAAGGAAGTGGTCGCGCCGGTCTCGCTCATCATCTCGGCGTTCGCGCCGGTCGACGATGTGCGCCGCCATCTCACGCCGCAACTGCGCCGTGCCGACGAAGTGGGCGAATCGGTGCTGATCGCGATCGATCTGGGTCGCGGCAAGAACCGCATGGGCGGCAGCATTTTCGCGCAGGTCACGCAGCAGGTCGGCGACGCGGTGCCCGACGTGGATAGCGCTGAAGACCTCAAGCAGTTCTTCACGGCCATCCAGCAACTGAACGCGAACGAGCAACTGCTCGCGTACCACGACCGCTCGGACGGCGGCCTGTGGGCGACGGTCTGCGAAATGGCCTTCGCGGGCCGCACGGGCGTGTCGCTGAACGTGGACATGCTCGCGCTCGACAGCGAGCACGAGTCCGACTACGGCGACGCCAAGGACTGGGCGAAGCAAACGAGCGGCCGCCGCGAAGACCGCACGCTGCGCGCGCTCTTCTCCGAAGAACTCGGCGCCGTGATCCAGGTGCCCGCACAGCAGCGCGACGTCGTGATGGGCGTGCTGCGCCAGCACGGCCTCTCGGTCTGCTCGCACGTGATCGGCACGCTGAACCCGCGCGACTCGATCGAAATCTACCGTGACGCCAAGCGTATCTACGGAGCGCCTCGTGCGGAACTGCAACGCGTGTGGAGCGAAGTGAGCTGGCGCATTGCGCGTCTGCGCGACAACCCCGCGTGCGCCGATTCCGAATACGACGCGCTGCTCGACGCCGCCGATCCGGGCATGCAGCCGCATCTGACGTTCGATCCGGCCGAGGACATCGCCGCGCCGTTCATCGGCAAGGGCGCGCGCCCGCGCGTGGCGATCCTGCGCGAGCAAGGCGTGAACTCGCACCTCGAAACCGCGTACGCGTTCGACCGCGCCGGCTTCGACGCGCACGACGTCCATATGAGCGACCTGCTCGAAGGCCGCGCCACGCTCGCCGACTTCGCGGGCGCGGTGGCCTGCGGCGGCTTCTCGTACGGCGACGTGCTGGGCGCGGGCGAAGGCTGGGCCAAGACTATCCGCTTCAATGCGAAGCTCGCGGACATGTTCGCGGCGTTCTTCGCGCGCGAGGACACGTTTGCGCTCGGCATCTGCAACGGCTGCCAGATGATGTCGAGCCTCGCCTCGATGATCCCGGGCGCCGAAGCCTGGCCGAAGTTCACGCGCAACAAGTCGGAGCAGTTCGAAGCGCGCTTCTCGCTGGTGGAAGTGCAGGGCTCGCCGTCGATCTTCTTCAGCGGCATGGACGGCTCGCGCATTCCGGTGGCGGTCGCGCACGGCGAAGGTTTCGCGGACTTCTCGCAGCAGGGCGACATCTCGAAGGTCGCGGTGGCGATGCGCTACGTCGACCATCGCGCCCAGGCGACCGAGGCCTACCCGTTCAATCCGAACGGCTCGCCGCAAGGCATCACCTCGGTCACGACGCCCGACGGCCGCTTCACGGTGCTGATGCCGCACACCGAGCGCGTGCAGCGCACGGTGACGATGAGCTGGCACCCCGAAGCCTGGGGCGAGGCAAGCCCGTGGATGCGTGCGTTCCAGAACGCGCGCAAGTGGGTGGGCTAACGCGCCCGGCGAAGCACGCGGACGTTTGACGCCAGGGCACGCCAAAGGCAACTCGCCCCGGCGGAAAATCCCGGTCATGCCTCGATTGCGAGTGCGGGCCGGGGTTTTTGTCTTTTGGGCGCCGATCGACGCGGCCTTGCGGCAAATAGCGGCGTTAATCACCGCATTTGTTGCGGTGATTAACTTGTGCATGCGGCGAATACGTCTCATAATCGCCGCATGAATAGCGGCGAATACACCTATATCTGGCAAGCCGGCGACTGGCCTCAGTGGCGCTTCGATCTGACGGCGCTTGCCGAGCCCATGGCCGAGGTCAGCCGCGCCCAAGGCGTGCTGGTGGGCAGGCTGGCCGATGTCGGCCTGGCGCTGCGCGATCAGGCGAGCCTCGCAGCCCTGACGGAGGACGTGCTCAAGACCAGCGAGATCGAGGGAGAGCAACTCGACGTCGCCTCCGTGCGTTCGTCCATCGCGCGTCGAATGGGCGTGGACATCGGGGCGCTCGCGCCGGTGGACCGCCACGTGGAAGGCGTGGTGGAGATGGTGCTCGACGCGACCACCAACAGCCGCGCGCCGGTTACGCGCGAGCGCCTGTTTGGCTGGCACGCCGCGCTATTTCCTACGGGCTACGCGGGCCTGTCGCGGATCAACGTCGGTGCATGGCGCGACGATGCGAGCGGGCCCATGCAGGTGATCTCGGGGCCGATCGGCCGTCAACGCGTGCATTTCGAGGCGCCGCCCGCGAACCGGCTGGAAGCCGAAACGCGGGGCTTTCTCGACTGGCTCAACGGCCCGGCGCAAGCGCCGCCGCTGATCAAGGCCGCTCTCGGCCACTTGTGGTTCGTCACGCTGCACCCGTTCGACGACGGCAACGGCCGCGTGGCAAGGGCCATCGGCGACTTGCTGCTCGCGCGCGCGGACGGCAGTGCGCAGCGCTTTTACAGCCTCTCCGCGCAGATTCAGCGGGAGCGCAAAGGCTATTACGACATTCTCGAGCGCACGCAGCGCGGCTCGATGGATGTCACGCTGTGGCTCGCCTGGTTCTTCGACGCGCTGCATCGCGCCGTCGATCAGGCGCAAATCACGCTGGACGCCGTGCTCGCCAAGGCGCGCTTCTGGCGCGAGTGGGCCACGACGCCGTTCAACGAGCGCCAGGTCAAGCTCCTGAACCGCTTGCTCGACGGCTTCGACGGCAAGCTCACGAGCGGCAAATGGGCGGCCATCGCCAAATGCTCGTCCGATACGGCGTTACGCGACATCAACGACCTGGTGACGCGCGGCGTGCTGCGCAAGGCGGAGGGGGGCGGGCGCAGCACGAGCTACGAGCTCAACGCGTAGCCGCAAACAAAAACCCCGCGCCTTCGAAGGTCGCGGGGTTTTTAGAGCAGCGAAAGCGGCAAATGCGCGGCAAACGAGCCGCCATGCAGCCTTACTGAATCTTCGCTTGCTTGCGCAGATTCTCTTCGAACGCCTGCAGCTTTTCCTGCTGGATCTGCTGGACGATCTGCGGGCGCACCTGTTCGAGCGGCGGCGGCGTGACCGGGCGGATGTCGTCCACGCGGATGATGTGCCAGCCGAACTGCGTGTGCACCGGCGTATCGGTCATCTGGCCTTTCTGGAGATGCGTGGCCGCGGTCGCGAATTCCGGCACATAAGCCTTCGGATCGGACCAGTCGAGGTCGCCGCCGTTCTTGGCCGAGCCCGGGTCCTTCGAGTACTGCTTCGCGAGGTCTTCGAAGCTGGCGCCAGCCTTGATCTTCGCGATCAGGTCCTTGGCCTGCTGCTCGTTGTCCACGAGGATGTGGTGCAGGTGGTATTCGCTGCCGCCCGCATCCTTGGTCAACTGGTCGTAGCGCGCCTTGACTTCGGCGTCGCTCGGCTGGTTGTTCTTCACGAAGTTCTGAATCAGCGCGCGCAGCACGACGGTCTGCTGGGCCACGGCGATTTGCGCCTTCACATCGGGGTTGTTCGGAATGCCTTCGCGAATGGCTTCCTGCATGAGGATTTCGCGGTTCACGAGTTCTTCGCGTACCGCCATTTGCAGTTGCGGCGAATCCTGCTGGCCTTGTTGGACAAGCTGCTGGACCAGCGCATCGGCGCGCGCTTTGGGAATCGGCGTGCCGTTCACGACGGCGATGTTCTGCGCAAAGGCGGGAGCCGCCGCGCACGCAGCCAGCAACACCCAAAGATGGGTTTTCTTCAAGGTCATCGGAAAGTCCTAACGGGGCGAACCAAAATGGCGAACAAAAGGATCAAGCAGGTCGAAATCCAACGTGGGCTACCGGGGCAGCGCCGCGGCTTCTTCGGGCGTGAGCGCCGTGATCGCGAGTGCGTGGATGCCGCGCTGCATGGCCTCGGCCAGCGCATCATACACCATGCGATGCCTTGCCACGCGGGCTTTCCCCGCGAATGCGCCCGCAACGATCGTGACATGATAGTGACCGCCGGCAGCGGCGCCCGCGTGTCCGGCGTGCTGCGCGCTGTCGTCGCGCACGTCGATGGAAACGGGGGCGAGCGCCGCGGTCAGGCGCGTTTCGATGAGCGCCATACGCTCGGCGGGGCTGGCGTTGAGAAAGACGTCGCTCATTCTTCTTCCTTCATGTAACGCGAAAGCCACAGGCTCTGGCCGACGATGAACACCACGAGGATGCCGGTCGCGCCGAACAGCTTGAAGTCGACCCACGCGTCGGTGGAAAAGTGAAACGCCACGAAGAGATTGAGAATGCCGAGCAGCGCGAAGAAGATCGACCAGACGAAGTTCAGTTGCGTCCAGATGCGCGACGGCAGGGTGATCTGCTTGCCCATCATCGCTTCGATGAGGTTCTTGCCGAATGCCACTTGCGAAACGAGCAGCACGACCGAGAACGCCCAGTAGAGCACGGTGGGTTTCCACTTGATGAAGGTCTCGTCGTGCAGCATCAGCGTGGCGCCGCCGAACACGACGACGATGCCGAGCGAAAGCCACAGCATCGGGTCGACCTTGCGGTGACGGAATGCGACCCACGCGATCTGCACGAGCGTAGCTCCAATCGCCACGGCCGTAGCCGTAAAGATGCCCCACAGCTTGAAGGCGACGAAAAAGAGGATGATCGGGAACAGATCAAACAGGAATTTCATTATCGGCCTGAGAGTTGACGAATTGAGCCCGGCAAAAGAGGGCACGACGCTGTCAAGGCCGCATTGCGCCCCGCGCTGGGCGCGGGGCTGCCTTGCCAACGTTCACTTGGGCTCGAATTGTAGCGCAGCCGAATTGATGCAATACCGAAGGCCCGTCGGGGCCGGACCATCCTCGAACACGTGGCCGAGGTGCGCGCCACAGTTCTTGCAGCGCACCTCGATGCGCAGCATGCCGTGCGCGCGGTCGGTTTTCTCCTCGATCACCTCGCCGTTGATCGGGCGGAAGTAGCTCGGCCAGCCACAGCCCGCGTCGAATTTCGTGTCGGACTCGAAGAGCGGCGTGCCGCAACACACACAGTCATAGACACCCCGATCGAAGTGGTCCCAGTACTTGCCCGTGAACGCGCGCTCGGTCGCGGCGTGGCGTGTGACCTGATACTGCGCGTCGTCGAGCTGCTCCCGCCATTGCTCGTCGGCTTTGTAGCCCGGGTAGGCGGTGGAGTTATGGTCGTCCTGGCTCATGTTGGGTTCCTGTCGGGTGGGAAACAAGGATCACGTAGATGGGGGCGCGCTCACGAAGAGCAACTGACTTCGAGCGAACTCGCCCAGTCGGGCGGCAGCCCTGCGTACGACGCGTTTTCGGGCTGCTCGTCGAATGGCCGCTCCAGCACCTTGGCGAGCCGCTCGACTTCGCTGAAGTCCTTTTGCGCGGCGCGCTCGATCGCCGTTTGCGCGAGGTGATTGCGCAGCACGTATTTCGGATTCGTGCGGTTCATCGCTGCTGCGCGCGCGGCGTCGTCGCGTGTTTCGTGCGCGAGGCGCGCGCGGTAGTCGGCGGCCCAGGCGTCGAAGGCGGCGCGATCGAGAAAAAGATCGCGCACCGGCGTGTCGCCGCTCGCGTCATGCTTCGAAACGCCCGCGAGATGGCGATATGTGAGCGTGAAATCGGCACGGTTCGCATGCATGATTTCGAACAGCTTGTTCGCGAGCGCGTCGTCGCCTTCGCGCTCGTGTTCGAGGCCGAGTTTCGCGCGCATGCGCGCTTCGAGCGCGGGCGCGAAGTGCCCCTTGAAGCGTTCGAGCACACCTTGCGCGTCGGCCACCACGCGTTCGCCGCGCTTCTTTTCGTCGGCGATCTCGTAGTGCGCGCCGAACAGCGGCACGAGCGCCTGCGCGAGGCAGAAGAGATTCCAGTACGCGATCTGCGGCTGCATGCGGTACGCGTAGCGGCCCTGCGAATCCGAATGATTGCAGATGTGGTTGGCGTCGAAGCCGTCCATGAAGCCGAACGGACCGTAATCGATCGTGAGGCCGAGGATCGACATGTTGTCGGTGTTCATCACGCCGTGGCAGAAGCCCACGGCCTGCCATTCGACCATCAGCGCCGCCGTGGTGCGCACCGCTTCGTCGAGCAGGGCGAGGTACGGGTCGTCGGCGTCACGCAGTCGCGGATAGAAGCGCGCGATCACGTGGTCGGCGAGCGCGCGCAGTGCGTCCACGTCGTCGTGCGAATAGAAGTGCTCGAAGTGGCCGAAGCGTACGAAGCTCGGCGACACGCGCGTGACGACCGCAGCCGTTTCCATGTCTTCGCGGCGCACGGGCTGATCGGAGCCGGTCACCGTGAGTGCGCGCGTAGTCGGTATGCCGAGATGGTGCATGGCCTCCGAGCACAGAAATTCGCGGATCGACGAGCGCAGCACCGCGCGGCCGTCGCCCATGCGCGAGTAGGGCGTGCGCCCCGCGCCTTTGAGCTGGATCTCGTTGCGCCTGCCCTCGTGCTCGACCTCGCCGAGCGTGAGCGCGCGGCCGTCGCCGAGCTGGCCCGCCCACACGCCGAACTGGTGGCCGGAGTAGACCGTTGCGTACGACATGGCCGAAGGCGAGCGCTCGCGCGTGAAATTTCCACTGAAGAACGCGGCGAACGCGGGATCGGCAACAGCGGACGCATCGAGCCCGAGTTGCGCGGCCATGGCCTTCGAAAAGCCGACAACGTAAGGCGAAGGCAGCGGCGCGCCGGGCAGCCGCGTGTAAAAGCGGGCGCCGAGTGCGGCGAAGGCGTCGTCGCGCGGCACGATCAATGCGCGTTCGAAGTCGGCGAGCGGACCGGTGGCGGGCGTGTGCGTAGCGGACGAGCCGCCTTGGGAGTCGGGAGTGCCTGGTGAAAACGACATATTGAGGGCCTGTTGAATAGTCGATATTGTAAGTCCGCACCCGCCGGCGTGCTGGGGCGCGTTCGAAGCTTGCCGGCGCGCCGGCCACAGACGCGAACGTAGTACGCGAAAGACAACGACACCGAACGCCGATCAAACGCGAGGAGACCGCTACCGATGAGTGCGCCGCTGCTGGGACAGATGATGGATGTGCCGCTCACGCTCCCGTCGTTGATCGCGCATGCGGCGCGCCATCATGGCAGCGCGCAGATCGTCTCGCGCCGCGTCGAGGGCGATATTCATCGTTACACGTACCGCGAGTGCGAGGTGCGCTCGAAGCAGCTTGCCGAGGCGCTCATGGCGCTGGGCGTGGCGCCGGGCGAGCGCGTCGGCACGCTGGCCTGGAACGGCTACCGGCACCTCGAAGCCTATTTCGGCGTGACCGGTTTCGGCGCCGTGTGCCACACCATCAATCCGCGGCTCTTTCCCGAGCAGATCGCGTGGATCGTCAACCACGCCGACGACCGCTACGTCCTGTTCGACATCACGTTCGCCGCGCTCGTCGATACGCTCGCGCCGCAATGCCCGAACGTGCGCGGCTGGGTCGCGCTGTGCGACGAGTCGCACCGGCCGCCAATGCGCACGGAAGTGCTCTGCTACGAAACGCTGCTCGCCGCGCAGGACGCCAACTACGCGTGGCCCGAACTCGACGAGCGCAGCGCCTCGAACCTTTGTTACACGTCCGGCACCACGGGCAACCCGAAAGGCGCGCTCTACACCCACCGCTCGTCGGTGCTGCATGCGTATGGCGCGTCGCTGCCCGACGCAATGGGGCTTTCCGCGCGCGATGCGATCTTGCCGGTCGTGCCGATGTTCCATGTGAACGCATGGGGCATTCCGCATGCGGCACCGCTCACGGGCGCGAAACTCGTGCTGCCCGGCAAGGATCTCGACGGCAAGTCGCTCTACGAACTCATGGAAGCGGAAGGCGTCACCACCTCGGCCGGCGTGCCCACGGTCTGGCTCGGCTTGCTGGCGTATGTGCGCGGAGCCGGCGTGCGTTTTACCACACTCCAGCGCACCGTGGTCGGCGGCTCGGCCTGCCCGCCGGCGATACAACGAGCCTTCGAAGACGACTACGGCGTGCAGACCATCCACGCGTGGGGCATGACGGAGATGTCGCCGCTCGGCACGCTCTCGAGGCTCAACTGGGAGCAGTCGGAGCGCCCGCGCGAAGCGCAGCAGGCGCTGCTCGAAAAGCAGGGTCGCGTGATTTTCGGCGTGGACATGAAGATCGTGGGCGAAGACGGGCGGGAATTGCCTTGGGATGGCGTGACGTTCGGCGACCTGCACGTGCGCGGGCCGTGGGTGATCGACCATTATTTCCGCCAGGAAAGCGGCTCGCCGCTCGTGGACGGCTGGTTCCCCACGGGCGACGTCGCCACGATCGACCCCGATGGCTTCCTGCACATTACCGACCGCAGCAAGGACGTGATCAAGTCGGGCGGCGAGTGGATCAGCTCGATCGACCTGGAAAACATCGCAGTGGCGCATCCGGCCATCGCGGAGGCCGCGTGCATTGCCTGCGCGCATCCGCGGTGGACCGAACGGCCGCTCATCGTCGCGGTCAAGAAGCCCGGCGCCGCGGTCACGCGTGAAGAACTGCTCGCGTACTTCGAAGGCAAGGTCGCGAAGTGGTGGCTGCCCGACGACGCCGTGTTCGTCGACGAATTGCCCCATACGGCAACGGGCAAGCTGCAAAAGCTCAAGCTGCGCGAGCAGTTCCGCGCATACGTGCTGCCGACTGCGCTCGCGGTGGAGGGCTGTCCGTTCGACCCGGCGCAAGACGCCGCGAAGCACGGGTAGGCCGCCCCGAGCCGCCCGCGCAGCCGCGCAAGGTTCTCCGGCGCAGCCATCTGGCTGCGTTTTTTTTCTTCCGACTTTTGCCCGCCGACCCGCCAGATTCGTACGTTCAGTACAAACCCTGGCGTCCGCAGCGCAGCAAAAAATTGAACGAACGTTCTTTTTTGGGTATTCTGCCTGCTGACCGGGAATGTCGGACAATGAAACCGACGACGCACATCGCGGCCCGCAAGCATGGAGGCAGGCAAATGGCAGTGGACTACACGACTCGCGACGGCGTCGCCGTCATCACGCTCAATAATCCGCCCGTCAACGGCCTCGGGCATTCGACCCGCGCAGGCATTGTCGAGGGCCTCGCGCGCGCCGCGATCGATCCGGCCGTTGCGGCCATCGTGATCACGGGCGCCGGCAAGGCGTTCTCGGGCGGCGCGGATATCACCGAATTCAACACGCCCAAGGCGATGCAGGAGCCCACGCTCCACACCGTCATCAAGGAAGTCGAAAAAAGCGCGAAGCCGGTCGTGGCCGCGATCCACAGCGTGGCCATGGGCGGCGGTCTCGAACTGGCGCTCGGCGCGCACTACCGCATCGCCGCTCCCGGCGCGCAGATCGCGCTGCCCGAAGTGAAGCTCGGTATTCTGCCGGGCGCGGGCGGCACGCAGCGTCTGCCGCGTGCGATCGGCCTTGAAGCCGCGCTCAACATGATCGTCACGGGCGCGCCGGTGATGAGCGAAAAGCTCGCGAATTCGGGGCTCTTCGACGCCATGGCGCAAGGCGACCTGCTCGACGAGGCGATCGCATTCGCGCGCAAGGCGGCCGACAAACCGGGCCCGCATCCGCTCGTACGCCACCGCAAAATCGAACATGCGAACGCCGAAGGCTTCCTGCAGTTCTCGCGCAACACCGTGGGCGCGATGGCGAAGAACTACCCCGCGCCGGTCAAGTGCGTCGACGCCATCGCGGCGGGTGTGAAGCAGGGCTTCGAAAAGGGCCTCGCCTTTGAGCGCGAATGCTTCCTCGAACTCGTGCAGACGCCGGAAAGCCGCGCGCTGCGCCACGCGTTCTTCGGCGAGCGCGCCGCGAGCAAGATTCCCGATGTGCCGTCGAGCACGCCCACGCGCGACATCCAGAAGGTCGCGGTGATCGGCGCGGGCACGATGGGCGGCGGCATCACGATGAACTTCCTCAACGCGGGCGTGCCGGTCACGCTGCTGGAAACGAAGCAGGAAGCACTCGAACGCGGCCTCGCCACGATCCGCAAGAACTACGAAGCGCAGGTCAAGAAGGGCAAGCTCACGCAGGAGAAGGTAGAAGCGCGCATGGCCCTCATCAGCCCGACGCTCTCCTACGACGACCTCAAGCAAGCCGATCTCATCATCGAAGCCGTGTTCGAAGAACTCGGCGTGAAGGAGCAGGTGTTCAAGCGCCTCGACGAAGTCGCCAAGGCTGGCGCGATCCTCGCCTCGAACACCTCGACGCTCGACGTCGACAAGATCGCGGCGTTCACGAAGCGTCCGCAGGACGTGGTCGGTCTGCACTTCTTCAGTCCTGCCAATGTAATGAAGCTGCTCGAAGTCGTGCGCGGCAAGGAAACGGGCAAAGACGTGCTCGCCACCGTCATGCAGGTCGCGAAGAAGATCCGCAAGACGGCCGTGGTTTCGGGCGTGTGCGACGGCTTCATCGGCAACCGCATGATCGAACAGTACGTGCGTCAGGCGCTCTACATGCTCGAAGAAGGCGCGCTGCCCGCGCAAGTGGACCGGGCGATCGAGAAGTTCGGCTTCGCGATGGGTCCGTTCCGCATGAGCGACCTGGCGGGCAACGATATTGGCTGGGCCATTCGCAAGCGCCGTTATCAGGAACACCCGGACATGAAGTACTCGAAGATCGCCGACCGTCTGTGCGAGACCGGCCGCTTCGGGCAGAAGACCGGCGCGGGCTGGTACGACTACAAGGCGGGCGAGCGCAACGCACTGCCGTCGAAGCTCGTCGACGAGATGATCGTGGCGTACTCGAAGGAAGCCGGTGTGGAGCGCCGCAAGATCAGCGACGAGGAAATCGTCGAGCGTCTCGTGTTCTCGCTCGTCAACGAAGGCGCGAAGATTCTCGAGGAGGGCATCGCTTCGAAGGCGTCGGACATCGACATGGTCTATCTCACGGGCTACGGCTTCCCGCTGTGGCGCGGCGGCCCGATGCTGTATGCCGACACGGTCGGCCTCTACAACGTCGAGCGCGCCATGCGCCGCTACGCGCAGCAGCGCAATGGCGAGGCGTGGGAAGTCGCGCCTTCGATCGTCGAACTGGCTGCCACGGGCGGTACGTTCAACTAAGCATCATTCACGGACGCAAAAGCGGACGAACAGGCGGACGAACATCATGAGAAGCGCAGACGACGTGCTCCTGCTGATCGACCTGCAATACGACTTCATGCCGGGCGGGGCGCTTGCTGTCGCGCATGGCGATGAAGTCGTGCCGGTCGCGAACCGGCTCGCGCAGGGCTTCAGCCACGTGGTGCTCACGCAGGACTGGCACCCGGCGCAGCACGTTTCGTTTGCGGCCAACCACGCGGGGCGCGCGCCGTTCGAGACGACGGCGCTGCCCTACGGCGAGCAGGTGCTATGGCCCGTGCATTGCGTGCAGGGCACCGAAGGCGCCGCGCTGCATCGCGACCTGAACGTGCCGCACGCGCGCGCGGTGATCCGCAAGGGCCATCACGCTGACGTGGACAGCTACTCCGCGTTTCTCGAAGCCGACCGCAAGACGCCCACGGGCCTCGCGGGTTATTTGCGCGACGTGGGCGTGAAGCGCGTGTACTGCTGCGGCCTCGCGACCGACTATTGCGTGGCGTGGTCGGCGCTCGACGCGCGCACCGCGGGCTTCGAAACCGTGCTGATCGAAGACGCCTCGCGCGCCATCGACCTGAACGGCTCGCTTGCCGCCGCGTGGCAGCAGTTGCTGGCCGCCGGTGTGAAGCGCGCGCAATCGGCCGAGGTGCTGGCATTGTCCGCCTGAACGTCCAATCAAAGCCATCCTCTGGATTCAATATTCGTAGTGGGAGACATCGCATGACTGACGCCGTAATCGTATCGACCGCCCGCACGGGCCTCGCCAAATCCTGGAAGGGCGCCTTCAACATGACGCACGGCGCCACGCTCGGCGGGCACGTGACGCAAGCCGCCGTCGAGCGCGCGAAGATCGACCCCGCGCGCGTGGAAGACGTGATCATGGGTTGCGCGAACCCCGAGGGCGCAACGGGCGCGAATATCGCGCGCCAGATCGCGCTGCGCGCGGGCCTGCCCGTGAGCGTGCCGGGCATGACCGTGAACCGCTTCTGTTCGTCTGGACTCCAGACGATTGCGCTTGCCGCGCAACGCGTGATCGCGGGTGAAGGCGACGTGTTCGTCGCGGGCGGGGTGGAATCGATCTCGTGCGTGCAGAACGAGATGAACCGCCACATGGTGGCCGAAGGCTGGCTCAACCAGCACAAGCCTGAAATCTACTGGAGCATGCTGCAAACGGCCGAGAACGTCGCGAAGCGCTATGAAATCTCGAAGGAACGCCAGGACGAGTACGGCGTGCAGTCGCAGTTGCGCGCGGCGGCCGCGCAGGCAGCGGGTCTCTTCAACGACGAAATCGTGCCGATGACGGTGCTCGCCGGGGTTGCCGACAAGGCGACGGGGCAGCTCGTCACGAAGGAAGTGACGATCGCAGCCGACGAAGGCATTCGCGCCGACACCACGCTCGAAGGCGTTGCGAAAATCCGCACGGCGATGCCGGGCGGCGTCATCACGGCCGGTAACGCGAGCCAGTTCTCGGACGGTGCGAGCGCCTGCGTCGTCATGAACGCGAAAGTCGCGGAGCGCGAAGGCCTGCAGCCGCTCGGCATCTTCCGAGGCTTCGCCGTGGCGGGCTGCGAGCCGGACGAGATGGGCATCGGTCCCGTGTTCGCCGTGCCCAAGCTGCTCAAGCAGACGGGCCTGAAGGTCGAGGACATCGGCCTGTGGGAGCTGAACGAAGCGTTCGCGGTGCAGGTGCTGTATTGCCGCGACAAGCTCGGCATTCCCGCCGACCGCCTGAACGTGAACGGCGGCGCGATTGCCGTCGGTCACCCATATGGCGTGTCGGGCGCTCGCCTCACGGGCCATGCGCTCATCGAAGGCAAGCGCCGCGGCGCGAAGTTCGTCGTGGTGACGATGTGCATCGGCGGCGGGCAGGGCGCTGCCGGCCTCTTCGAAGTCGTCTGACGCCAGGGCGCGGCAGTGGACATGCCCGCTGCCGCACTCACGATTTCATCGCTTTCCCGCTGCTTTACGCGCGCCGGGCCGCCCTCGCGCTCGAGTCGCTGCGGGTATCATGACGGCTGTCGGCGCGCACACGGTGCGGCGCCTGTTCCCATGCAGACTGAAAGAGGTGAGTTCGTGATTCGTCATATCGTGATGTGGAAGCTCAAGGAGTCGGCCGAAGGCGCGACGCGTGCCGAGAACGTCGTGAAGTTCAAGGCGCTGCTCGAAGCCTGCCGAGATCTCGTGCCGGGCACGCTGCACCTCGAAGTCGGAGTGGCCGGCCCGGGCCTCGCTTCCACGTTCGACCTCGTGCTCGTTTCCGACTTCGCCGATCAGGCCGCGCTCGACGGCTATCAGGACCACCCCGAGCATCTCGTCGTGAAGCAGTTCGCGAAGCTCGTGGTCGAGTCGCGCCAGTGCGTGGATTACGTGGTCTGAAACGCATCATGACCGGTACCGCAGATCAATCCCAGGGCGGCGGCGCGCCAAAAGGCGAAGACGCTCGACAACCGCAACCATCGCTCACGATCATCGAGAGTCCGTTCGTCGAGCATCTCGGCGCGCAACTCGTGAGCGCGCGCGACGGTGCGAGCGAAGTCGTGCTGCCGCTCGCCGAGCGGCATCTGAATACGTGGGACGTCGCGCACGGCGGCGTCACGATGACGCTCGCCGACATCGCGCTCGCCATGGCGGCGCGCAGCGTCGCCGCCGACGGCGTGGGCGTCGTCACCGTCGAAATGAAAGTGAACTTCATGCAGCCGGGGCGCGGCGAATTGCGCGCCACCGGCCGCGTGCTGCACCGTTCCACCACGATGGCCTATTGCGAAGGCGAGATTCGCGACAGCGAAGGCCATTTCGTCGCCAAGGCGCTCGGCACCTTCAAGTACATGCGCCGGCTTGCAGTGGGCCGCGACGTGACGCGTCAGCGTCTGCGCAGCGACCCCAGCGCGCGGCCGGGGCCGAGCGACGGTTAAACGCGCAATCGGGCGCGTGCGAGGGCTTTGCTCGTGCGCGCCCGGTTGCTGTTCTCTCGCGCGGCAGGCGTGCAACGCCTCGCCGCGCCCAACGAAGCAACACGGACGCCATGACCCAGACCAATCGCCAGATCCTGCTCGCTTCGCGCCCGGAAGGCGCCGCGAGCGTCGATAACTTCCGCCTCGTCAAAACGCCGCTCGCACCGCTCGAAGAGGGCCAGCTGCGCGTGCGCAACCACTACCTCTCGCTCGATCCGTACATGCGCGGGCGGATGAACGACAGCAAGTCGTATGCGGCGCCGCAGCCGCTCGACTCGGTGATGATCGGCGGCACGGTGGGCGAGGTGGTCGAGTCGCGCAACGCGAAGTTCAAGGTCGGCGACAAGGTCGTGGGCATGTTCGGCTGGCAGGAGTTCGGCACTTCGGACGGCAGTGACCTGCGGGTCGTCGATACGACCCATGTGCCGCTTTCCGCGTACCTCGGACCGGTGGGCATGCCGGGCGTCACCGCGTGGTACGGCCTGAACCGCATCATCGAGCCGAAGGCAGGGCAAACCGTCGTCGTGAGCGCGGCGAGCGGCGCGGTGGGCAGCGTCGTCGGCCAGCTCGCGAAGCGCGCGGGTTGCCGCGCGGTGGGTATCGCGGGCGGCGCAGAAAAATGCCGCTATGTCGTGGATACGCTCGGCTTCGACGCATGCGTCGATTACAAGGCCGGCAATCTCTATCAGGACCTCAAGACCGCGACGCCGGACGGCGTGGACGGCTACTTCGAGAACGTCGGTGGCGCGGTGCTCGACGCTACGCTCGCGCGTATGAACGCGTTCGGCCGCATCGCGCTATGCGGGATGATCGCCGGTTACGACGGCGAGCCGATGCCGCTCAAGTATCCGCAACTGCTGCTCACGCAGCGCCTGCTCGTGCAGGGCTTCATCGTGAGCGAGCACATGGAAGTGTGGCCGCAGGCGCTTACCGAACTGGGTACGCTGGTCGCGAAGCAGCAGCTCGCGTATCGCGAGACCGTGGCAGAAGGGCTCGAGAACGCGCCCAGCGCGTTCCTCGGCATGCTCAAAGGCCAGAATTTCGGCAAGCAGCTCGTCAAGCTGATCTAACGGTTTCACTGTCAGCGCAAGCGCCCGAAAAGGGCGCTTCGCTTTTCCGTGCTCAGTATTCACCGCAATTTTCACCCCAGGATTCGCAATGTCCGAACCGTTTGAGTTCGACGGCCGCGTGGCCGTCATCACGGGCGCGGCAAGCGGCTTTGGCCGCGCGTTCGCGCAGCAGGCCGCAGCGCTCGGCATGAAGCTCGTGCTCGCCGATGTCGATCAGACGCTGCTCGACGAAACCGTCAACGCATTGCGCGAAGGCGGCGCGCAGGCCATCGGCGTGCGCACCGACGTGCGCGATGCGGCGCAGGTCGACGCACTCGCGAAGGCCGCGCTCGACACCTATGGCAAAGTCCATCTGCTCTTCAACAACGCAGGCGTCGGCACCGGCGGCTTCGTGTGGGAAAGCAGCGCGCAGGATTGGGACTGGGTGTTCGGCGTGAACGTGATGGGCGTGGCCAACGGCGTGCGCAGCTTCACGCCAGCCATGCTCGCGCAGGGCGAGCGCGCGCATATCGTCAACACGGCTTCGGTAGCGGGGCTGCTTTCGCCGCCCGCCATGGGCGTGTACAACGCGTCCAAGCATGCCGTGGTCTCGCTCACCGAGACGCTCTATCACGACCTGAAGAACGTGACCGACAAGGTGAGCTGCTCGCTGCTGTGTCCGGCCTTCGTGTCGACCGGCATTGCGAACGCCGAACGCAGCCGCCCCGACGATCTGCGCAACCAGGCGCCGCCCACGCGCTCGCAGCAAGCCGCCGATCTGCAGTTGCAGCGCGCGGTGCGTTCCGGCAAGCTCACGCCCGACGACGTCGCGAAGGCGACCTTCGACGCCGTGCGGGAAGGGCGCTTCTATATCCTCACGCATCCGCAGATTCTTCCCTCGGTGAAGTTGCGTCATGAGGACATCGAAACATTGCGCAACCCGACCGATCCGCTCTCGCTCAAACCTGAAGTCAAGAAAGCGCCGCAATAAACGCGGCGCACGGGGTCCGTGCCATGCCACTCACCGCGAAGATCGCACTCGTGCTCGACATGGTGGCCCGCACGGGCCGCGCGCCTTACCACGAGCAGACGGCGCACCAGGCGCGCGCCGAGTATGAAAAGAGCGCGTCGGTGCTCGAAATCCCGTCTGCGCCGATGCATGGCGTGGAAGACCTGCAGGTGCCGATGCGTGACGGCGCGACGATCCGCGCGCGCCTTTATCTGCCGGTCGAGCCGCACTGGGCGGAACCGCTGCCCGTGCTGGTCTACTATCACGGCGGCGGCTTCACGATCGGCAGCGTCGACACGCACGATGCGCTCTGCCGCATGTTCGCGCGCGACGCGCGCTGCGCCGTGTTTTCCGTGGATTACCGTCTCGCGCCAGAACATCGTTTCCCGACCGCGGTGCATGACGCCTTCGACGCCTACGCGTGGCTCCGCGCGCACGCGGCCGAATACGCGCTCGACGCCTCGCGCTTCGCCGTGGGTGGCGACAGTGCGGGCGGCACGCTCGCCACGGTCTGCGCGGTGCTGGCGCGCGACGCGGGTATCGCGCCGGTGCTGCAGCTGCTGTTCTATCCGGCGGTGAGCGCGCATCAGCAAAGCGAATCGCACCAGCGTCTTGCCGACGGCCACTTGCTGACCGCGCCGACGATCCAGTGGTTCTTCGACCACTACGTGCGCAACGACTCGGACCGCGACGACTGGCGCTTCGCGCCGCTCGACGGCACGCGCGGCGAGCCCGATTTTCGCGGCGTCGCGGCCGCATGGATCGGCGTGGCCGAATTCGATCCGCTCGTGGACGAAGGCGAGGCCTATGCGCAAAAGCTGCGCGAAGCCGGCAACGAGGTCACGCTCGTGCGTTACGACGGCGTGATCCACGAGTTCATCAAGATGGGCGCGTTCATCGACGAGGCGCGGCGCGCACAGCAGCAGGCCGCCCACGCGCTGCGCGTGGCGTTCGGCACGGGCGACTGAAACGCGCTCAGCCTCTTTCGACGGTGTAGGTCTCGTGGCGCTCGAAGGCGCCCGGGCGGACGACGCGATGCGCGCCGTCGTCGTCGCTGCGCTCGAGCGCTTCCACATCCAGCAGGGCGCCGCGCAGCGTGACGCGCAGCGCCGTGGTGCCGCGCGTCCCATAGTCGGGCGTTTCGATGAATGCCGCGGAAAGCGCGCGTTCGCGTTCGAGCGAAATGCCCGTGGCGGGCAATTCGCGGTCGGGCGCGACCTGTGGGTCGCGCATCATGTCCACGAGCCGCGCGAGTGGGACTTGCGCGTCACCCGTCGCGAGCTGCGCGAGTTCCGCGCGCTTGCGTACGAGCTTGGGCCACGGCGTGTCGAGCACGGCATTCGAAATGCCGTGCGTGCCTTCGGGCAGCAAGGCCGGCGCGCGGTCCGCGCGATTGCAGTACCACGCCAGCTCGCGCCGCGTCCAGTCGCCGACGATCAGATTGAAGCCGTTGTAGAGATCGCCCGAGCGCGCGATCTCGTCGAGATAGCCCACCGGCGTATCGGGCAGACCTTGCGCGCCGGTCAGCCAGCGCGAGACGAGCGTGCCGCGCGTGGGCGCGTCGGGGCGCATGTCGTTCGGCGCGCGATAGTTCGTGAGCGCGGCGAAGCGGCCGCTGCGCGTCATGCCGAGCCACGTGCCGCCGCCCACGAGATCGCGGCCCGCCAGCACGCCCGTTGCCGAACTGCCCGGCGACGTGACGTCGTCCGCGGCGTCCCACCAGTGCAGCGGCTCGGCGGTGCGGCGCAGGAACTCGTCGCGGTTCGCCGCGAGCGTGAAAAGCGTGCCGGCGCTCGCGCGCGGACGCCAGTCGAACACGATCAGGCACATGGAGCTGGCCCTTGCAGGGTCGGGTCTGGGGCCGCGCCCACGCAACGCGAGGCGCCTGGCGCCTCGCGCGCGATGGACGCGGTGCGCAGCGTCAAATTTCGGCCGGCAACGCGTACGGCAGCGGCAACACACGCAGCGCGGGGCCGTCCGCAGCGCCGAGATGCACGCTGCCCGTTTCGAGCGCGGCAAGCTTGATCTCGGCGAGCAGATCGACACCGCCCTCGGGCGCGGCGGCGGCGTTCACGACCATGCCGCACGGCTGGCTCGGGTCGTCCGAATGAAAGAGTTCGGCGCCCGCATGTGCGGCGTCCAGATTCGCGGCCACATTGGCGAGCGCGGTGCGGCGCTTGATCGTGCCGCGATACTGGCTGCGCGCGACGATTTCCTGGCCAGGGTAGCAGCCCTTGCGGAAGTTCACGCCGCCCAGCACGTCGTAGTTGACCATCTGCGGCACGAACTGCTCGCTCACGGCCTGCGTGATGCGCGGCTCGCCCGCGCGAATGTCGAGCCAGTCCCACACCGCCGGCGACACGCGCTTGACCAAACCGTCGAGCTTCGCGAGGCGCTCCTGCACCGCTTCCTTCGGGCCGACCCACAGATAACGCAGCACGCCGGCCGCGTCGGGCACGCGGATCAGCGTGCCCGCGGGGTCGTCCACTTTCACGTGCACGCCGTCGGGCAGCGCGTCGAACACGCTCGCGAGCGCGCCGCGCACGTCGCCGGCGAGGCCCACCACGAGCAGCTTGTCGCTGTCGTCGGTGAGCTTGGCCTTGGCGCGCAGCACGAACATCGACAGGCGTTTTTGCACCGATGCCTGCACGTCCTTCGAGATCAGGAGACGGATCGTGTCGCCGGTCTTCCAGGTCAGGAACGAGGCGAGCAGACGGCCCTTGGGCGAGCAGTAGCCCGCGAGGCGCGCGCCGGCCACGTCGAGATGCTGGACGTCGTTGGTGAGCTGGCTGTGCAGGAAGGTCGCGGCGTCGTCGCCATTGGCGTCGATCACGCCGAACTGCGGCAGGATTGCGTAGGCGCCGCCTTTCAGAACGGCGTCGAAGTCGGCCGTGGATTCAGGAACGGAAAGCGTGGAAGCGGGATCGAGCGGTGAGTTCATGGATTCGGGGAACAGTCAATCCTGACTTTAGCGAGGGCAAGCAGTTATTATATGAGGTCCCCCTGAGTCGTGTTTCCATGTCCCTTCTGAAGAAATGCCTTGTTGCCGGCGCCGCGCTAGTCGTGATTGGCGCCGCCGCGGCAGGCGGTGTATGGCGCTGGGCCACCACGCCGCTCGAACTGGCCGCCCCACAGCTCGACGTCACCATCAAGCCGCACAGCACCGTGCGCAGCGTCACCCTGCAATTGCGGCGCGGCGGCGTGCCTGTGCAGACGCAACTTTTCGTGCTCATGACGCGCGTGCTCGGCTTGCAGAGCCAGCTCAAATCGGGCAACTACGAGTTCAAGGCGGGCATCACGCCCTATGACGTGCTGCAGAAGATGGCGCTCGGCGACGTGAACGAGTCCGTCGCCACCATCATCGAAGGCTGGACCTTCAAGCACATGCGCGCCGAACTCGACGCGAACCCCGCGCTGCGCCACGACACGGCCGGCATGAGCGACGCCGAACTGCTCGCGGCGATCGGCGCGCCGCCCGCGCCGAACGGCAGCGGCGAGGGGTTGTTTTTCCCCGACACCTATCTGTTCGACAAGGGCTCGAGCGATCTCGACGTGTACCGGCGCGCCTACCGTCTGATGCAGACGCGCCTGAACGAAGCGTGGACCGCGCGTGCGCCCGGCTTGCCGCTGAAGTCGCCCTACGAGGCGCTGACGCTCGCGTCGCTCGTCGAAAAGGAGACGGGCCGCGCCGCCGACCGCGCGCTCGTGGCGGCCGTGTTCTCGAACCGCCTGAAAGTGGGCATGCCGCTGCAGACCGATCCGGCCGTGATCTACGGACTGGGCGACAACTACGCGGGGCATTTGCGCAAGCGCGATCTGCAGTCGGACACTCTTTACAATACCTACGTGCGCCTCGGGTTGCCGCCAACGCCCATTGCACTGCCCGGCGTCGCGGCGATCCAGGCGGCGCTCAATCCGGCATCGACGGCTGCGCTGTACTTCGTGGCGCGCGGCGACGGCAGCAGCGTCTTTTCTGACAATCTTGTCGACCACAACAAGGCCGTCGACAAATACATCCGGGGAAATTAAATGGCGCGGGGCCGATTCATCACGTTCGAGGGCATCGACGGCGCGGGCAAGACCACGCATCTCGCCTGGTTTTGCGATCAGCTCGCCCAGAAACTCGCGCCGACAGGACGTACGGTCGTCATGACGCGCGAACCCGGCGGCACGCCGCTTGGCGAGTCGATCCGGGAACTCGTGCTGCATCAACCGATGGACCTCGAAACCGAAGCGCTCCTGATGTTCGCGGCGCGCCGCGAGCACCTCGCCAAAGTGATCGAGCCCGCGCTCGCGCGCGGCGACTGGGTGCTGTCCGACCGTTTCAGCGACGCCACCTTCGCCTATCAGGGTGGCGGCCGCGGGTTGCCGCGCGACAAGCTCGAAACGCTGGAGCGCTGGGTGCAGGGCGGTTTCCAGCCGGACCTGACGGTGCTGTTCGACCTGCCGCCGGACACGGCGAGCGAGCGGCGCGGCGCGGCGCGCGAACCCGATCGCTTCGAAAGCGAATCCGACGCGTTCTTCAAGCGCACGCGCACCGAATACCTGCGCCGCGCCGAAGAGGCGCCGTATCGTTTCGCGATCGTCGATTCGTCGCAGGGCATCGATGCGATTCGCAAAAAACTCGAACATGTGATCGCAGCGCTTTGATTTCAAGGCGATATTTGGCGTTCTTATAGGGCTGTGCGATCTGCAGGTGAATTCTGCTGAAGATCCCTTAACCGATTGATTCCGAAGATGATCTATCCCTGGCAAACCGACGACTGGCAACGCCTGCAGCAACTGCGCAGCCACTGGCCGCATGCGCTGCTGCTGCATGGCCAGGCGGGCATCGGCAAGCTCCAGTTCGCGCAGCATCTCGCGCAGGGGCTGCTCTGCGAAGCGCCGCAGGCGGGCGGCGAGCCATGCGGCGCCTGTGCGGCGTGCAACTGGTTCGTCCAGGGCAATCATCCGGACTACCGCATCGTCGTGCCCGAGGCCTTGGCGGGCGAAATCGGCCAGGCCGGCGACGATGACGCCAAAGCCGAAAAGGCGGACAAGGCCGACGGCGAAGAGGGCAAGAAGGGCCGCGCGCCAAGCAAGGAAATCCGTATCGAGCAAGTGCGTGCGCTGCTCGGCTTCACGGGCGTGGGCTCGCACCGCGGCGGCCTGCGCGTGGTCGTGCTGTATCCGGCCGAGGCGCTCAACGTCGCCGCCGCGAACGCGCTGCTGAAGACGCTCGAAGAGCCGCCCGCAGGCGTGGTGTTCCTCGTGGTGTCGGCGCGCATCGACCGCCTGCTGCCGACCATCATCAGCCGCTGCCGCCAGTGGCCCATGGGCACGCCCGCGCCCGAAGCCGCCGCGGCCTGGCTTGCACAGCAGGGCGTGGACGACGCGCCGGCGCTGCTCGCCGAAGCCGGCGGCGCGCCCCTCGCGGCGCTCGCGCTCGCGCACGACGAAAACCGCACGCTGCGCGACTGGACCCTGGCCCAGCTCGCGGCGGGCCCCGCCTGCGACGCCTTTGCCTGCGGCGAGACGCTGCAAAAGCTGCCGGTGCCGCTCGTGCTCGGCTGGCTGCAGCGCTGGGTCTACGATCTGCTCGCCGAGCGCACGGCGGGCCGCCCGCGCTACTTTCCGCAGGCCGCCGGCGGCCTCGCGCGCTGCGCCGCGAAGCTCGACGCTGCGGCGCTGGCGCGCTACCTGAAGACGGTCACACGCCAGCGCGCCGTGGAAAACCATCCGCTGAATGCGCGCCTCGTGTTCGAGGAACTCTTTCTCGGCTATCGTGAACTGTTCGCCTGACGTGCACGCCGACGCCCACGATCAGGCCCGAATCCTCCATCGCAGGACCACCCATGTTTGTCGATTCACATTGCCACATCAACTTCGAGGGCCTCGGCGACCGCCTCCCGCAGGTGCTCGAGAACATGCGCGCGAACGCCGTCACGCACGCGCTGTGCGTGTCGGTGGACCTCGAAACGCTGCCTTCGGTGCTCGATATCGCGAGCCGCTACGAGAACGTCTATGCGTCGGTCGGTGTGCATCCCGACCACGAGCACATGCGCGAGCCGACGGTGGCCGAGCTGGTCGAGCTGGCTGAGCACCCGAAAGTGGTGGCGATCGGCGAAACGGGGCTCGATTACTATCGCCTGGGCGAGCGCACGATCGCCGACATGGAATGGCAGCGCGAGCGCTTTCGCACGCACATTCGCGCGGCGCACGCCACCGGTAAGCCGCTCATCGTCCATACGCGAGCCGCTTCGGACGACACCCTGCGCATCATGGAAGAAGAGCGCGCGGGCGAACCGGGCGGCGTGATGCATTGCTTCACGGAGCCGTGGGCGATTGCCGAGCGCGCGCTCGCGCAGAATTTTTACATCTCGCTTTCGGGCATCGTGACGTTCAAGAGCGCGACCGATGTGCAGGAGGTGTCGCGTCGCGTGCCGATCGAGCGCCTTTTGATCGAAACCGATTCGCCGTACCTCGCGCCAGTGCCATTTCGTGGCAAACCCAATGAACCTGCGTACGTGAGCCATGTCGGAAGATTTATTGCACAGCAACGCGGATTGCCGGACGCCGAACTTGGCGCTGTCACCACGCAGAACTTTTTCCGGCTCTTCAAGATCCAGCCGCAGGCCTGAATCGCGAACCGCATGCTGTCAATGATGGTAAATATCAACGAGATAGCAGATAACGTTAAGGCTTGACATGAACTCGAAACCGCTCCCGCACGCCGCCAACCCTGTTCGCCGTACTGCCGCCGCGCTCGTGCTCGGCGTCGCCGCCACCCTGTTCGGCGCCGCGGCGCATGCCGCTCCGATGGACTCGCTCGTCAAGAGCGTCAAGTTCGACGACGACAAGGGCGTGCAAAAAGCGCTCGCGGGCGGCATGGACCCGAACGCCACCGACGACCAGGGCATGCCGCTCCTCGTGCTCGCCGCGCGCGAGAAGTCCGACAAGGTCGGGGCGCTGCTGCTCGACAACCCGAAGACGAACATCGCCGCCGAAGACCGCGCTGGCGAAAACGCGCTGATGCTCGCCTCGCTCAACGGAGACGTGGACTTCGTGAAGCTCCTCATCACCAAGGGCGCCGAGGTCAACAAGAAGGGCTGGACGCCGCTGCACTACGCCGCCGCGAACGGCAACGACGACGTCGCGAAGCTGCTGATCGGCTATTCGGCCGACGTCAACGCGCTGTCGCCCAACGGCACGACGCCGCTCATGATGGCCGCGCGCGGCGACCATCTCACGACGCTCCAGATGCTGCTCGAGCACGGCGCGACGCTTGGCGCGAAGAACCAGATCGGCATGACGGCGCTCGATTTCGCGCGCCAGTACAAGGCGCCGGACGCGATCAAGGACCTCACGGCGCGCATGACCCAGGCTGGCCTCTCCACGGCGAGCCCGGCAGCGCCGCAAAACAGTGCAAAATAATGGGGATGAAGACGGCCGCACTGGACCAACGCGGCCGCCCGGCGGCGCTAGATGCGCCGCTCCCCACGACAACTCAAGGAGAACCATGCTGCGGGTTCTGATCTGTGCGGGCGCGATGGCGTTGCCGCTCTCCGCTTTCGCATTCACGGCAAGCGACCTCAACCGGCTCTGCACGAAGACGGATGTGGCTTCGCGCAGCGCGTGCGCTGCCTATATCGAAGGTGCCGCGGACGGCATCTTCAACACCATCGACGCCATCGGCGGCACTACCGGACCGCGCGTGGGTCAATACTTCTGCCTGCCGCCCGATGCGCGCTCGGCGCAACTCACCGACGCGGTGCGCAAGTACATCGCCGACAACCCGAACGTGGCCGGCTACAACGCCAGTACCGCCATTTCGCTCGGGCTGGGCAAGGCGTTTCCCTGCAAGACCGGCAACGGCAGTTGAAGCCGGCGGGTTCAAGTCGTAACCCGTAGCGCGTAGATAGACATAGCTGGAACCACGGCGCGGCACCGACCACCGCCGCGCCGTTCATCTTCGAAGCCGCAGCGAGGCCAGCTGTCACCATCGCCGTGGCCGTCCGCGGGCCTGCGCCCGTGCCGTTTCCAGGCGTCGCCCTTTGCTCAGGATGCTCAGGAGGAACTGGCCGCAGATGCCGACACTCGACGATCTCTCCCGTTTCACCGACGCGCCGCTGCAGGACTGGCTCGGCACGTTGCTCGTGAGCGCGCTCGCGCTCGTTTTCGCGTTCGGCCTGCACTGGGTCGGCGGACGCGTCTTGCTGCGCGTCGCACGCCCGTATCCGCGCGTCAGCGTGTTCCTGCGCCATATCCGCAAGCCGGCGCTCGCCGTGCTCGCCATTCTCGCGATCGAATTCGTCTGGTGGCAGGCGCCCGATACGCTCCGGCACATCGGCGGTCTGCGCGAGCTGTGCGCGTTCGCGCTGATCGCCGCGATCACCTGGCTTTCAGTGCGCTGCGCGGCGGCGATTGGCGAGGCCATCATCGCCGCCCATCCGCTCGACATCGCCGACAACCTCCAGGCCCGCCGCATCCACACTCAGGCCCGCGTGCTCGCGCGCACGGTGATGGTGCTCATCATCATCGTGGGCGTGGGCTCGGCGCTCATGACCTTCCCGAACGTGAGGCAGATCGGCGCGAGCCTGCTGGCTTCGGCTGGTGTTGCCGGTCTCGTTGCCGGTATCGCGGCACGCCCCGTGCTAGGGAATCTGATTGCCGGTTTGCAGATCGCGCTCTCGCAGCCGATCCGGCTCGACGACGTGGTCGTGATCCAGGGCGAGTGGGGGCGCATCGAGGAAATTACCGGCACCTATGTTTCGGTGCGGATCTGGGACCAGCGGCGGCTCATCGTGCCGCTGCAGTGGTTCATCGAGAATCCGTTCGCGAACTGGACGCGCAGCAGCTCGCAGATCATCGGCACGGTGTTTCTGTGGCTCGACTACCGCATGCCGCTCGCGCCGCTGCGCGAGGCGCTCGCGCGCATCGTCGACGGCGCGCCCGAATGGGACCGCCGCGTGCAGGTTTTACAGGTCACCGACGCCAACGAGCGCGCGATGCAGGTGCGCGTGCTGGTGAGTTCGCGCGACTCGGGCCTGAACTTCGATTTGCGCTGCCGCGTGCGCGAAGGGCTGCTCGATTTCGTCAACGAGCACTATCCGCAGTTCCTGCCGCGCGCACGCGCCGAGGTTTCGGCGGAGCTCGAAAGCAGCACCGGGGAACTGCCGTCCTTCGTACGGCGCCCGGCGCGGCAGGCGGCGGCGAGCACGGCGGCACATACTGAGGCGGATCCCGTGACGGGCACGCGCGTGCCGGGGGACGGCGAGGAGCTGGAGACGCACCGCCCGGTGCGGCCGGCGTCCGAAGCGGCTAAGGGAGAGGACGCAGCGCAAGCCAATGACGCCCGCGAGCCGGCAACTGAAAGCCGCCGCGCCAATAGTTGATAACCGCTGATAGCGGTCGTGAGGGAAAGGAGGAGGAACAGCAAGATGGGCAGACTGATAGTCGTCTCGAACCGCGTGGCGACGCCGACGGAGACCAAGGGCTCGGCAGGCGGCCTCGCAGTCGGCGTATTCGGCGCGCTGAAGGACGCGGGCGGCGTGTGGTTCGGCTGGAGCGGCGACGTGGTGAGCGAGACGGTGGCGAACGCGGGGCCGACGCTCGTCGAAGAAGGCCACGTCACCTTTGCGACCGTCGGCCTCACGCGCAAGGACTACGATCAGTACTACCGCGGATTCTCGAACGCCACGCTCTGGCCGGTCTTCCACTACCGCAACGACCTCGCGCGCTACGAGCGCGACGAATACGCGGGCTACCGCCGCGTGAACGCGTGGCTCGCGCACAAGCTCATGAAGCTGGTCCACCCGGACGACAACATCTGGGTCCACGACTATCACCTGATTCCGTTCGCCGAGGCGCTGCGCTCGGAAGGCGTGCGCAACCGCATCGGCTTTTTCCTGCATATTCCGTTTCCTTCACCGCAGGTGCTGCAGACCATTCCGCCGCACGACGAACTCGTCAGGTCGCTGTGCTGTTATGACCTGCTAGGCTTCCAGACGCAGAACGACCAGCAGGCGTTCCACGACTACATCGCGCGCGAGGCGCGCGGCAAGGTCAGCGAGCGCGTCGGCAATCCGGAGCACGGCGAGGTCGAGGCGTATGGCCGCAAGCTGCGCACGGGGGTCTACCGCATCGGCGTGTTTCCGGACGAGATCGCCGAGCAGGCCGCACGTTATGAAAGCCGCCAGCACGTGCTCGACCTCAAGCAGAGTCTGGAAGGGCGCAAGCTCATCATGAGCGTGGACCGGCTCGACTATTCGAAGGGTCTCGTCGAGCGTTTCCATGCGTTCGAGCAGTTGCTGGAAACGTCGCCCGAATGGCGCGGCAAGGTCACGCTCGTGCAGATCGCGCCGCCGACACGCTCGGATGTCGCGAGCTACAAGGTGATACGCGAGGAGCTGGAGCGCGAGGCCGGGCGCATCAACGGCCGCTACTCGGGCCTCGATTACACGCCGATCCGCTATCTGAGCCAGCAGTACGACCGCTGGAAGCTGATGTCGCTCTTTCGCGAGTCGCAGATCGGCTACGTGACGCCGCTGCACGACGGCATGAACCTCGTCGCCAAGGAGTATGTGGCCGCGCAGAATCCGAACGATCCGGGCGTGCTCGTGCTGTCGATCTTCGCGGGCGCGGCGGCCGAACTCTCGGGCGCATTGCTCGTGAATCCTCATGATGCGACCGGCATGTCGGAGGCGCTGGAACGCGCGCTCTCGATGCCGCTCGAAGAGCGCCAGGCGCGCTACCAGACCAACATGGAGGCGCTCAGACGCAACGATCTCGGCGTCTGGCGAGACACCTTCCTGCGCGATCTCGCGGCGGTGCCCCAGCCGCGCTGATCGATACCGGGCATAGGCGGTTCGCGCGCCGGCACGATTGCGTATGATGCGTGGCTGATCCAGGCACCCGCCGCGCAACTGCCACGCAACCCCGCGCACCTCCATGCTGACTACACTCGCAATCGCCAACTACCGCTCGCTGCGCGAGCTTATCGTGCCGCTCGGTGCGCTCAATGTCGTGACCGGTCCGAACGGCAGTGGCAAGTCGAATCTCTATCGCGCGTTGCGTCTGCTAGCGCTCACCGCGCGCGGCGGCGTGATTCCGTCGCTGGCGCGCGAGGGCGGCCTGCAATCCACGCTGTGGGCGGGCCCGGAGCGCTTCTCGCGCGCGGTCGCGGCGGGGGAATACGCGGTACAGGGCACGGTGCGCAAGGATGCGGTGAGCCTGCGCCTGGGCTTCGCGGGCGACGCCTTCGGTTACGCGATCGATCTGGGATTGCCGCTGCCTTCGTCCACTTCGCAGTTTTCGCTCGACCCGGTGATCAAACGCGAGTGCATCTGGAGCGGGCCGATCCTGCGGCCCTCAGCGTTGCTCGTGGACCGCCAGGGGCCGATGATCCGCATCCGCGACGCCTCGGGCGAGTGGACGACACTCGCGCAGCCCGTGGCGAGCTTCGACAGCATGATGACCGAGTACGCCGACCCGCGCAGCGCGCCCGAAATGATCGCCGTGCGCGAGCAGATTCGCTCGTGGCGCTTCTACGACCACTTCCGCACGGACGAGCACGCGAGCGCGCGCCAGGTGCAGATCGGCACACATTCGCCAGTGCTCGCCGACGACGGCGCAAACCTCGCCGCCGCGCTGCAGACGATCCGCGAGATCGGCGACGGCGAGGCGCTCGATACCGCCATCGGCGACGCCTTTCCGGGCGCGCGCGTCGAAATCGTGAATCACGAAGGCCGTTTCGAGGTGGCGCTGCGCCAGGAGGGGCTATTGCGGCCGCTGCGCGGCGCGGAACTGTCGGACGGCACCTTGCGCTACCTGCTGCTCGCGGCGGCGCTGCTGAGCCCGCGGCCGCCCGGCCTGCTGGTGCTCGACGAGCCCGAGACGAGCCTGCATCCGGACCTGCTGCCGTCGCTCGCGCGGCTCATCGCGCGGGCGTCGCTGCACTCGCAGGTCATCGTCGTCTCGCACGCGGCGCGGCTCGTGGCGGCGCTGGAGCGCGAGGCCGGCAGCCAGTCGGTCGTGCTCGAACGGCGCCTCGGCGCAACCGGGTTCGCCGATCCGGACACGCTCGAGGTGCCGGCCTGGAAATGGCCCGCCAGGTAGGCCGGTAGGGCAAACGCAGGGGTTGTTTCGGCATGTAACACCGTATAGAAATTGAAAGACTGGCGGCGCGCGCGCCCGGCTTGCCGAATAATGGGACAACTGCTGCGTCGCCGCTGGCCGCCAGGACCCGACCCCGCATGAATCGATGCGAATCCGTGCTAACCCGAAGGAAGCCCGGAGCGCCGGACGCCTGGCTTAGAATGACCGGCACCGCAAGAACGGGCAACGCGGCCCCGTTTCCTGGAGAGACTCGATGAGAATTGCGCAGATCGCCCCGCTGACCGAATCGGTCCCGCCGAAGCTCTATGGCGGCACCGAGCGCGCCGTGTCGTATATCACCGAAGCGCTGGTCGAACTCGGGCACGACGTCACGCTGTTCGCGAGCGGCGATTCGCTCACGAGCGCGAAGCTCGAGCCCGTGTGGCCCCGTGCGCTGCGGCTCGACCCCGGCATCCGCGACCGCATTGCACCGCACATGCTCCTCATGGAAATGGTGCGCCGCCAGGCCGACCAGTTCGACGTGTTGCATTTCCATATGGACTACTACTCGTTTTCGGTGTTCAAGCGCCAGGAAACGCCGTTCGTGACGACGCTGCATGGCCGTCTCGACCTGCCCGAGCAGCAGCCGGTCTTCGATACGTTCAACACCGCGCCCGTCATCTCGATCTCGAATGCACAGCGCCAGCCCATGCCGCAGGCGCGCTGGCTGCGCACCGTCTACCACGGCCTGCCCGAGGCGCTCTACACGCCGCAGCCCGTCGAGCCGCGCTATCTTGCGTTTCTCGGCCGTATTTCGCCTGAAAAACGCGTCGACACGGCGATACGCATTGCCGGGCGCTGCGGGCTGCCCATCCGGATCGCCGCGAAGGTCGACGAAGCCGACCGCGAGTATTTCGAGCGCGACATCAAGCCGTTGCTTGCGCTGCCGCACGTCGAGTACGTGGGCGAGATCAACGATAGCCAGAAGGCCGAATTCCTCTCCGGCGCCCATGCGCTGCTGTTCCCGATCGACTGGCCGGAGCCGTTCGGCCTCGTGATGATCGAGGCGATGGCGTGCGGCACGCCGGTGATCGCGTTCAATCGCGGCGCGGTGCCGGAGGTGGTGGAAGAGGGCGTGACGGGCTTTATCGTCGAGGACGAGATCGGCGCCGTGGCGGCGGTGAACCGCATCGCGCGCGTTCCGCGCGCCGGCGTGCGGCGCCGCTTCGAAGAGCGTTTCACCTCGCACCGCATGGCGCAGGAGTACGTGCAGGCGTATGAGGCGGTGATTCGCGCGAACAAGCGCTCGCGCTTCAAGGTGATCGATACGTCCGCGAGCTGAGCACGCGGACGCTCGCGCTGCGCTTAGAGGTCGAGCTTCGTGATCTTCGTGCCGCCGAGCGAGAGGTCGCCGATCAGCCCGCTGTTGGTGAGCACGAAGACCTGCACGGGCTTGGTAGCCGTGGTGGTGTCGATCGAGCCGTTCGCGCCGACCTTCACGAGCGCGACCGATGCGTCGCCGCCTGCCGACCAGCCGCTCGAATTGCGGAATTTCGCCAGCGCGTCTTCGGTCATGAAGAGATAGATGACGGACTTCGACTGCACGCCTAGCGTTGCGCCGACCGAAGCCGACGACGTGCTGTAGAAGCCGACCGTGCTGCCGCCCACGCGCAGCGCGCCGTCGCCGTGTTCGCCGCCGACGCCGATGCCCGCCTGGATCACACGCGGAAACACGAGAATGCCGCGAGCCTTGCCGACCAGCTCGCGCGAGCCCGGAACGGTCTGATAGAGGCGCGACAGGGTGGCGTCGACGTCGGAGTTGATTGACTGGGCGCGCGACGCGTCGGTCGCGGCGTTGGGGGCCTGGCTGCCGGTGGTGGTGCAGCCCGAGAGTGCCGCGACGCCGACGGCGATTGCGACAGAAGCCTTCAAAAGCATGCGAGATGCGGTCATCTTGTTCTCCGTTCTTGTTGCCGGGCGCCGCGATGCACGGCGTCCAGTCGTTATACCCGAACGTCCCGACCCGCACTTTGAGGCTGCGCAGCACAAACGCTGCGCGCTGGAGCATGCACGAAAAGCGCTAGCGCTCCTGCACTGGCTTGGCCGTGGGCCGCCGCAGGGCGCGCTTCACGCCGCCGAGCAGCACGCCGATCGCGAGCAGCACTGCAGCGGGCACGACCCAGTAACCGACGAACGCGTGCCACAAGTAGCCCGCGAGCGTCGTGCGCCGCACGGCGTATTCGTCGCGCGCTTCCTGCTGGCGCTGCGCGTTCGCCGCCAGCACCCCGGCGGGGCAGCCGGCTGCACGCGCGGTTTCGGGCGTGCCGTGGCAGCGCAGCGGGGCGCCGGCGTCGCGCTCGGCGTCGGTGAAGGTCCAGGTGGTCAGCGCGCGCTGCAAATCCGCGCGGTTATACGCCATCTCGTCCTGAACCTCGCGCACCACGACGATCATCACCGGCACGAGCCAGAAGGTGATCACCATGAGCCAGCGGCGAAACCAGCGGTTCTTGTGTCTCCATGCCATCTGCGCCTCCGTTCGATGCCATGGGCATCAACGTCAACGCGGCAGCCCGATGGCTAATGTGTGATTTCTCGGGGAGGGCCGCCGCTGCAGCCATCATAGGAGAAAAACGGCACGTCCGAACGCGGGCGATGACGCAAATCCGCGCAAACCTGCACGATTTCGCATACGTCGACGATGATTCGCACAACCGAAGACACAGGCGCGCAGAGATCGAACAACCGCTGCAACGCACAAAACCGGCGCATAAAAAAACGCGCCACAGCAAACGCTGCGGCGCGCGGATCCTGCCGATGCGAAAGGGTGCAAAACGGTGCGGGAGGATGCCCGAACCCCTTCGCTCAGCTCTTCGTCGAGAGGCAGGTCTTCATGAATGCCTTGCGGTCGTCGCCTTTCTTGTCGGCGGCCTGGGCGTTGCACGCCTTCATGCGCTCCTGCTGGGTCATGGTCGGAGCGGGGGCGCCGGCAGCCGAAAGGCACTGCTTCATGAATGCCTTGCGATCGTCGCCTTTCTTGTCGCCGGCCTGGGTGTTGCATGCCTTCATCTTGTTCTGCTGGCTGTTCGCCGCCGGCGCAGCGGGTGCGGCGGTCTGTGCGAACGCCGGCGCGGCCAGCGCGCCGCCCAGCACGATTGCAGCAATGACGGATTGCATTTTCATCGTTCACTCCCTTGACTTTGGACGTTCTCAGTTGACGTGCGGCCCGCCGTGAATGGCCGGTGCGACTCTCGCGCGCCGCCATTATGGCAAAGCCGCCATTAAAACGACGCAGCAATGTGTTCGGTTGACGCGTGGGCTGCTGCACAATGTTCGCTATCGGCCGTCGACCCTGTCCGGCGCGGCGGCAACAGCACGGAGAACGCGGATGCATTACCTCTTGATGTACGAACTCGCAGACGACTACCTCGAACGCCGTCCCGAACACCGCAGCGCGCATCTGAAGCTGGCATGGGCCGCCGTCGAACGCGGCGAGTTGCTGCTAGCGGGGGCGATTGCCGATCCCGTCGACAATGCGCTGCTGCTTTTTCAGGGCGACAGCCCGGCCGCGGCCGAAGCGTTCGCGCGCGCCGACCCGTATGTGCTCTCGGGGCTCGTGAAGCATTGGCGCGTGCGGCCCTGGCAAACGGTAGTGGGCGAAGCGGCGTCGAATCCGGTGCGATAGGGCGCGAGGGCAGCGGTTGTGAGAGCGGCGGCACGACCGGCGCGGCCTGGCTCTACGCCTCGCCGTTCGCGTCGTCAGCCGCCGCTTGAGCCAACAGGTCGCGCACGGTGTCGTCGCTAACCTGATCGAAGTCGAGATAGAACTGGCCGACGCTGTAGAACGCCTCGGGCATGCGCGCGCAGACGAACTCGTCCACGGTCCCGCCGAGCCGGTCCTGCGAGCCCGCCGGCGCGACCGGCAGCGCCGCGACGATGCGCGCGGGGCCCAGCGTGGCGAGCGCAAGCGCCGCTGCCTTGAGCGACGCGCCGGTGGCCATGCCGTCGTCGACGACGACCGCCACACGGCCCGCGACCGCCAGCGGGGCACGCTCGCCGCGATAGCGCGCCTCGCGCCGTCCAAGCTCGATGCGCGCGAGCGCCATGGCACTCTGCAACTGTGCCTCGCTCACGCCGGCGCTGCGCACGAGCGCGCTGTCCACGTACTGCGCGCCGTTCGACGACAGCGCGCCCATGGCGAGTTCCGTCTGCCAGGGCAGGCCGAGCTTGCACACGGGCAAGACATCGAGCGGCACATGCAGCGCCTTCGCGACTTCATAGGCTACCGGCACGCCGCCGCGCGGCAGCGCGAGGACGATGACGTCGCGTCTGTCCGCGTAGGCCGAGAGCGGGCCGGCGAGCAAACGGCCCGCCTCGCGGCGATCGGTAAAGGGGCGTTCCATGAAGAGGTCCTCCCATCTCGTTGCAGGCAAACAGGCGAATGGCCGCGCAACGATGCGTTCAGTTTGCCACTCGCGGCCACACGCTGCTGGTAAAAGAGCCACCCCCCGCAGGCCCCCACGAAGCGGCGCGCGGCGCGAGCGGGGCGTGCATGCCACTGCCCGCGCGATCCAATGCGGGGCGGCGCTCATTTGCATACGCGGATTTCTCGTTTGGCGCGGGCGTGTCGCGTCGCTACGATGAAGTCGATCCCGCCACCGACGAGGTCTCGCCATGTCCGAATTCGCCTCCTTCAAGCCGCGCGTCGTCGAACCCGTCGTGCCCGATGCGCCCGACGGCCTCGGGCTCGCCGTCGAACTGTGGCTCGCGCGCCCGGTCGACGGCATTGCGGGCCGGGCGTTGCGCATTCACCTGCGCCACGGCGCGCGCATGGAGCAGGCCGAAACGCTGCGCGATCTGCTCCATGCCGTCGGCACCGCCATCGTGGTGTCCTGACGGCCCTCCCGCCGCTCAATCGAGCGGGGTGGCGAAGAGCGCGTCAAGCAGATTCGACGAGGACGTGTCGGCGAGGCGCGTGAGCGATTCGACCATGCGCACCTGGCAGTCCACGAGCGGCAGCATGCGAATGCGCCGCGACTCGCCGAATTCCGCATGCGCGATCACGCCCACTCCCACTCCCTGCGCAATGGCCGTTTGCAATGCCTCGCGGCCGTCCACGTAGAGCACGGGCTGGACCTGCAGTCCTTTACGCACGAGTTCGGCTTCGAGCAACTGCTGCGTGACCGAATGCGTTTCGCGAAACACCATCGGCTCGAGCACGAGCTCCTCGTAAGTCATACGGCGCTTTTTCGCGGCGGCACTCTCAGCGGGCACGACCGCGACGAGCGGTTCCTCGCGCAGCACCCGCACCTGCAGCCGGCTGTGCACCTGGCGCGCGGCCGTGATCGCGGCGTCGGCTTCGCTCGCGAGGACGCGGCGCATGCATTCGGTCGCATTCGCGATCGAAAGCTTGATCACCACCCCCGGATAGCGCCGCCTGAACGCGCCGATCAGCTTGATGGCGAGGTCGGGCGCGTCGGCGGCGAGGGCGAGTTCGCCCGATTCGAGCGCCCCCGCCGCTTCGAGCAGCCGCCGCGCGTCGCGTTCGCACCCCACCATCTGACGCGTCACTGCAAAGAGTCGTCGCCCCAGTTCCGTGAGTTCGACACCGCGAGGCCCGCGCTCGAAGAGTTTGACCCCGAAATCCTGTTCGAGCCGCCGCACATGGTCCGAGACGGCCGGCTGCGTGAGTGAGAGCGCCTGCGCGGCGCGTGAGAACCCGCCGTGTTCGGCGACCGCGTGAAAAGCCCGCAACTGCGCGTATTGCATGTCGAAGCGCTCCGGCAATAGGGGATAAAACAGGGGATAAGTTTAACTTATATCGACATCGATTATATCGATTTTACCGATGGAGAGCGCTGCGTTAACGTGTCGGAATTGACTGTCCCGACGCCCACTGGAGCCCGCATGACCACCCCCGCCGAGCCGTATCTCCTGACCCCCGGACCGCTTACCACTGCGGCTTCGACCAAGGCCGCGATGCAGCGCGACTGGGGCTCGTGGGACGCCGACTTCCGTGCCATGACCGCGCAATTGCGCGCCGCGCTGCTTCAGATCGCGGGCGACGAGCAGGGTGAATACGACTGCGTGCCGTTGCAGGGCAGCGGCAGCTATTGCGTCGAGGCGATGCTCGGCAGTTTCGTGCCGCGCGACGGCCACGCGCTCGTGCTCGCCAACGGCGCGTATGGCAAGCGCATCGCCACGACGCTGCGCTACCTGGGCCGCCGGCACACCGTGCACGATACCGGCGACTACCTGCCGCCGCGCGCCGAAGACGTCGAGCAACTGCTGATCGCGAACCCGGACATCACGCATGTCGTCGCCGTCCACTGCGAGACCAGCTCGGGCATTCTGAACCCGATCGAAGCGATCGCGGCCGTGACGGCCCGCCAGGGGCGGCGCCTTCTGGTCGACTCGATGAGCGCGTTCGGCGCGGTGCCGCTCGACGTGCGCACGCTGCCTTGCGACGCGTTCGTCTCGTCGGCGAACAAGTGCATCGAGGGCGTGCCGGGCTTCGGCTTCGTGATCGCGAAAAAAGCAGTCCTGAACAAAGCAAAGGGCGTGAGCCACTCGCTCGCGCTCGATATCTACGATCAGTGGGAGGTCATGAACCGCACCGGCCAGTGGCGCTTCACGCCGCCCACGCACGCGGTGGCCGCGTTCATCGAGGCGCTGCGTTTGCACGCGCTCGAAGGCGGTCAGCCGGGGCGCCTCGCGCGCTATGCGCGCAACCGCGACGTGCTCGTCGAGGGTATGCGCGGGCTCGGTTTCGAGCCGCTGCTGACCGAAGCCTGGCGCTCGCCCATCATCGTCACGTTCTTTTCCCCGGCCGATCCCGCATTCGAGTTCGCGCGCTTCTACGAACTGATGAAGACGCAGGGTTTCATCATCTATCCGGGCAAGCTGACTAGCGTGGAGAGCTTTCGCATCGGCTGCATCGGCGCGCTCGACGAAACCGTCATGCGCCGCGTCGTGGCCGCGTGCGGCGACGCGCTGCGCACGCTCGGCGTGGCAAGTGCTGCGCCCGCGCCGCTCGACCTCGGCGCACGCGAAGCGCTCGCCGCTTGATGCGCGCACACCGTTAAGACTCCCCACCATCCATTTTTTAGCAGGACACATGCAATGAAACACGTCAAGGCAGTGATCTTCGACTGGGCCGGCACCGTGGTCGACTACGGCTCGCGCGCGCCCATGGGCGCCTTCGTCGAGACCTTCGAGCAATTCGGCGTGCCGATCACGATCGAGGAGGCGCGCGGGCCGATGGGCATGGCCAAGCGTCCGCACATCGCGGCGCTGATGGCGTTGCCGCGCGTCGCGGCGGCATGGGAAGCGCACTACGGCCACGCGCCGGGCGAAGCCGATATCGACGCCGTGTATGACGTCTTCGTGCCGAAGAACATCGCCGTGGCCGCGCAGTACAGCGACGTGATTCCGGGCGTGGCGGCCGTGACCGCCGCGCTGCGCGCCGATGGCGTACGCATCGGCACGACCACGGGCTACACGCGCGAGATCATCGACCAGATCGTGCCGGGCGCGAAGGCGCAGGGCTTCGAGCCGGACAGCATTGTTTGCACGGGCGACACGCCTGAGGGCCGGCCTTCGCCGTACATGATTTATCGCACGCTGCCGCAGCTCGGCGTGTGGCTCGCACGAGACGCGATCAAGGTGGACGATACCGAGGTCGGCATCGAGGAGGGCATCAACGGCGGGACGTGGGCGGTGGGTGTCGCGGTGAGCGGCAACGCGTTCGGCCTGACCGAGGACGAAGTCCACGCGCTCGCGCCCGACGAATTCGCGCGCCGCCGCGCCGCGGCCGTGGAACGCCTGCGTGCGGCGGGCGCGCACTATGTGATCGACAGCGTCGCCGATCTGCTGCCCGTGGTGAGCGAGATCGAAGCGCGGCTTGCCCGTGGAGAGCGGCCCTGAGCCCACCTGAAGGGAACTGAGCGGCACGTTGCGAAGATCGCGCGGGCGGCGTGGCCGCTTGCGTTACCATGGGCGCCCCAGCCACTAGCCGCCGCCCATGAAGACGTTTGTGCTTTTCGTCGTGACCGCGTTCGCCGAGATCATCGGCTGCTATCTGCCTTACCGCTGGCTGCGCGAAGGCGCGAGCGCCTGGCTCCTCGTGCCCGCCGCGGCCTCGCTCGCGCTCTTCGCGTGGCTGCTCACGCTCCACCCCACGGCCGCCGGTCGCACCTATGCGGCCTACGGCGGCGTCTATGTCTGCGTGGCGATTCTCTGGCTCTGGGCCGTCGAGGCGATCCGGCCGAGCCCCTGGGACTGGGCCGGCATCGGCTTCACGCTGGCCGGCATGGCGCTCATCATGTTCCAGCCGCGCTGAGCGAATCCAGGCTCAGCCGACCGTATTGACCTGCGGAAACTTGTCGCGGAAAGCCTGCGGCATCGGCACGACCTTTTTCGCTTCGTAGTCGAAGAACACGAAGCCCGATTTCGCCATGGCGATGAGCGCGGCATCGGCGGGCCGTGTGATGCGGAAGATGATGTCGCCGCCGTACTTGTTGAAATCCATGATGCCCACCTCGAAGCACAGCGCGTCGCGCGCGTAGGCTTCGGCGCGATAGGTCGTGGCGAGGTCGGTGACGATGATGCTCGTGTGCGCGTCCTTCATGTCCTCGATGCCCGCGTCGAACAGAAAACGCGCGCGCGCCTCGGAAATCATCGAGATCATCGAATCGTTGGCGAGGTGATTGGCCGAATTGATGTCGGTGACGCGCACCGTGAGGTGCGTCGAGTAATAGAACTGGTCTTCGGGAAAGTGGAGCTCGATGCGGGCCATGATGCGATGCGAAAAAATGGGGACGGGCAGCGCCACCGGGCTTGCGCGGCGTGGGCGCCGGGCCCGATTGTAACGGCAGGCGCGCCGCCGCCGGCGCCAGCCCGGCGCTAGAATGCGTGGGCGTTCTGCCCCCAGGCGGCCCTACATTCCATCGATTCCCGTCATGACCGACTTGCCCGGCCGCGCATCCCCAACCGCCGCCGAAGCCATTCCGGCACCGCACGATCTGCCCACCCTGAACGGCCGCACCGTCGCACTGCACCCGCTGTGCGCGCAAGACGCGCCGCGCCTCGTCGCCGCGGCGGCGGACGGCGAACTCTGGAACCTGAAGGTGACGGTGGTGCCTGGGCCCGCGACCGTCGACGCCTGGATCGCCAGGGCGCTCGATGGCGTGAGCGCCGGCACCGTGATCCCGTTCACGATCCGCCTGCGCGAAAGCGATCGCGTGGTGGGGAGCACGTGCTTCTGGAAGGTCGACCGGGAGAACCGCAAGCTGGAGATCGGCTCCACGTGGCTCGCGGCCTCGGCGCAGCGCACCATCGTGAACACGGAGGTGAAGTTCCTGATGCTGAGTTACGCCTTCGAAACGCTCGGCTGCGTGCGCGTGCAGTTCACGACCGACGTGCTCAACGCGAAGTCGCGCGCCGCGATCCTGCGCCTCGGCGCAAAAGAAGAGGGTGTGGTGCGGCGCGAACGCATCATGCCGGACGGCCGCAAGCGCGACTCCGTGCGCTTTAGCATCATCGAGGACGAATGGCCCGAGGTGAAGGCGGGCCTGTTGCGCCGGCTGCTGGGCGCCGGCTGAGCGCTGCCGCATCATGGCGGCCGGGAACGCTAGCGCAGGCGCTCGGGTGGCGCTTCAGGCGGCGGATCGCCTGCCGGCACGGGCGGCGGCTCGACGTCCGGCACCACCGGAGGCGATGGCGGCCGACGCGGATTGTCGGGCTCCTCGGTCGGCAGATGAGCCTCGGGGCCGCGTCGAACACGGGCGGCGAGAAGGAAATTCGAACGCATAGACCTCTCCGGGATGCGCGAAGCGTGCGCCTGATGTGGCACCGCGGTACCTCGGCGCCGCGTTCGCACGAATCCATTTGCCCGGCTGGCCGCAAACGCCGTGCCGGGCTCGGGCCTGCCCGGGCCGGTACGCGGGTTGCTGCTTTTTAAGCAGGGACCTGCGCGGTCAGCTCGCTTCGACTTTGCGGGGGTCCTCGCACCCGGGCTCGCATCGTATTGAAGGAGGACCGATGACCAGGCACACCCCACCGACGAAGGGTTTCATGGCCGGCGCGCTCGCGCTGGCAGTCGTCCTGGAAGGAGCACCGGCGGGCGTGGCGCTCGCGCAGGACAACACCGGCGCGGATCGACCGACCACGGCGCCCGCCACGGCGCCCGCCACGGAGTCGAACGGGGCGAAGGCCAACGGCGTGTACCCGGCGCCGACCCAGGGCGTCGAACAAGGCGTGCCCGCCAACAAGGACGCGCAGGCCACGCGAACGACGCATTCCTCGAAACACAAACCGCATCACGCGAAGCAGCCGGTAAAGGGCGCGGCAAAAGAAACGACAAACGGCGCAGCGAACGCGTCGGCTGCCAGCGATGCGAGGGAGTAAGACGATGCACGAAAATCGCGCCTTTCGTTTTCCGCGCCATCTGCGCGAAAGCCGTCCGGCCCAAGGCAAAAGCGGTGTGGAAACTTTCTTCCTGGCCGGGCACGGATGGGTGCCGAACAACGCCCGGCTTCCCGTCATCGTCTATCGGCGCGCGCTGGCGCCGGGCCCCCATGACCTTGCACGGGCGTTCAACGAGCGCTTCGAGACGAACGGCTGGCCGGTGCAATGGCTCGACGGCGTGTTCGACTATCACCATTTCCACTCCACGGCGCACGAGGTGCTCGGCGTGTTCGCTGGCACAGCCGAACTGATTCTCGGCGGCCCGGGCGGACGCGTGCTGCGCGTGCATGCCGGCGACGCGCTGCTGCTGCCGGCCGGCACGGGCCATTGCCTGCTTTCGCTGGCCGGCGGCTTCCGCGTGGCGGGCGGCTATCCGCGCGGGCAGCAGTGGGACATCCGCCGCGACGCGCTGACTTCGGCGGAGTTGCGCGCCATGCAGGCGCTCCCGTATCCCGCTAGCGATCCCCTTTACGGCGAACGCGGCCCGCTGATCGAGCACTGGCTCGCGCAAGCCTGAGTGCGCCGGGCACAGCGCTTGCATTCGCGCGGTATTCACCGTGCATTCGTACAAGGGAGGGGGATACCATGACGACACAATCGAATCGCCCACTGAATTTGTGTGACCTGGCCTGCCGCCGCGCAACTGCGCTCGTTGTCGCGTTTGGGTGCGTGTTCGGCTGTGCACTGGGCGTGCCGTCTGCCGCGCTCGCGCAGGGGGCTCCGCAATCGATCGCCGTGCAGCGCATGGCGACGGTGCAGTCGGGCACCGGCTTTCGCGCCTCGAAGCTCGTGGGCTCCGATGTCTACGACAATAGCGGCAGCAAGATCGGCGCGATCGACGACATCGTGCTCGAGTCGCCTAACCAGGGCGCCTTCGCGATTCTCTCCGTGGGCGGCTTCCTCGGTTTGGGCAAGCATCTCGTGGCCGTGCCGTTCAACGACCTGCGCATCGACCGCAAACAGATCGTGCTGCAGGCCGACAAGGACCAACTGAAGGCCATGCCCGAGTTCAACTACGCGCACGAATGACGCGCTCGTACGCGAGCGTGATTGCCGGACGTCAAGACGGCCAGTGCCTGAGTCTAAAGTCTTATTGCGCGCCCCTCGTCCACACACCATAGTGGATGGATGCCTTGTGTGAGGCGTCTGAAGCGGGGAGCGATGCAATGGCGAAGAAAGAGGAAGTCAAGGCCGCGAGCACAGCCGTGCCGACGGAAAAACTCAGCGAAAAGGCCTATCAAAAGGAGCTCGAGCGCCTGCATGGCGAACTCGTTCGCTTGCAGGAGTGGGTGGTCCAGAAGCGCCTCAGGGTATGCATCCTGTTCGAAGGCCGCGACGGCGCAGGCAAGGGCGGCACGATCAAGGCGCTCACCGAACGGGTCAGCCCGCGCGTGTTTCGCGTCTTCGCGCTGCCCGCGCCCACGGAGCGCGAGAAGTCGCAAATGTACTTCCAGCGCTACCTGCCGCTGTTGCCCGCCGCGGGCGAGATCGTGGTGTTCGACCGCAGCTGGTACAACCGTGCGGGCGTCGAGCGCGTGATGGGTTTTTGCACGCCGGAACAGGCGACGGAATTCCTGCGCGGGGTGCCGCTCATCGAGCGCGCCATCATCGACTCGGGCACGATCCTCATCAAGTTCTGGCTCGAAGTGAGCCAGAAAGAGCAGACCCGGCGCCTCGAAGGTCGCATCAACGATTCGCGCAAGATCTGGAAGCTTTCGCCCATGGACCTCCTGTCGTATAGCCGCTGGTACGACTATTCACGGGCGCGCGACGAAATGTTCGACATGACGGATACGCCGGAATCCCCATGGTTCGTTGTCCGATCCGATGACAAGAAGCGTGCGCGTCTGAACGTCATCAGCCATATTCTGAACACCATTGCGTACAAAGCGCTGCCGCGCGAGAAGGTCACGCTGCCCGAGCGCCAGAAGCCACAAGGCTACCGCGACCCGGACTATCCTTACCGCTACGTGCAGGAGAAGTACTGAGCGGCATGGCGTTCGATCCGGCGCAGCCTGTCGTCGCGCCGGATCAAACCACACTATCATCACGATTGAACGCTCACGAGGGGTTAGACCATGGCCGAGCTGCTGCTGGGTAATATCGACGAACACGTCACGGACGCCGAAATCAACGAGTTTCTGGAGCGCTACGGTTTTCCGCCCTACGACGCGATTCAGCGCATCGAGGGGGCGGGCCGTCCCGGCGCGCTGCTCACCTTCCACGCCGCGAGCGAGGAGGGGCTGCGCAGGTTGCAGGGCCGCATTAACAACCTGTTCTGGCGCGAGCACACCATCAGCGCCCAGGTCATGCCGCCGCCACGCGAGGAGTAGGCGCCACGCAAACGCACAACAGGGCGCGCACCGCGGCTTCGCCAGCTGCGGTGCGCGCCCTGCATTTTCAGGCGCCGTTTCGAGGCGCCTGCTCTCAGGCCGAACAGGCCAGCCTTAATGGAAGATCAAGCCCGGCCTGCTCGTGCTCACGCGCGTGCCCGCCTTGCCCTGGGTAATCGCTACGATATCGGCCAGCGCGCCGATCACCGCATCCTTGCCGGTGTTGCGCGCGAACTCCGCGGCCGCCATGACCTTCGGTCCCATCGACCCGGCCGCGAAGCCCAGCTTCTCCAGTTCGTCGGGATGCGCGCTCGCAATCGCCTTTTGCGACGGCTTGCTCCAGTCGACATACGTGGCGTTCACGTCGGTGGCGATGATGAGCATATCGGCCTCCAGCTCCTGCGCGAGCAGGGCGGAGCACAGATCCTTGTCGATCACGGCCTCCACGCCGCCCAGCTTGTGGCCTTCGCCGTAGAGCGTCGGGATGCCGCCGCCGCCCGCGCAAATCACGATCGTGCCGCGCTCCAGCAGCCATTTCACGGGGCGGATCTCGAAGATGTGCTTCGGCCGCGGGCTCGCCACGACACGGCGGAACTTGTCGCCGTCCGGGGCGATGGCCCAGCCGCGCTCGGCAGCGAGCGTCTCTGCCTGCTCCTTCGTGTAGACCGGGCCGATCGGCTTGCTAGGATGCTGGAACGCCGGATCGTTCGCGTCCACTTCGACCTGGGTGAGGATGGTCGCGAAGGGCACCTCGTACGGCAGGAGATTGCCGAGTTCCTGCTCGATCATGTAGCCGATCATGCCCTCGGTCTGCGCGCCGAGCACGTCGAGCGGGTAGCCGGGCACGTCCTTGTAGGCCTCGCCCTGCAGCGCGAGCAGGCCGACCTGCGGGCCGTTGCCGTGGGCGATCACCAGTTCGTTGCCCTGCGCGATTTGCGAGATCTGGCTGGCCGCGAGGCGCACGTTCTCGCGCTGGTTCTCCGCCGTCATCGGCTCGCCGCGACGCAGCAGCGCGTTGCCGCCAAGCGCAATCACGATTCGCATGTCTGACTCCCAAGGTGATGCGTGTCGGTGAAGCGGGGCGCATGCGCCCCGTCAATCGGTACGGCTCAAATGTCGGCGAGCGTCGAAACGAGAATCGCCTTGATCGTGTGCATGCGGTTTTCCGCCTGTTCGAAGGCCAGATTCAGCGGCGACTCGAACACTTCCTCCGTGACCTCGACGCCGCCCTTGAGCTCCGGATACTTATCGGCGATCTGCTTGCCGATCACCGTGTCGCTGTTGTGGAAGGCGGGCAGGCAGTGCATGAAGCGCGTATGCGGCGTGCCGCTCGCCTTCATGAGCGGCATGTTCACCTGATAGGGAAGCAGCGCCTTGATGCGCTCGCCCCAGGCTTCCATGGGCTCGCCCATCGAGACCCACACGTCGGTGTGCACGAAATCCACGCCCTTGACGGCAGCCTTGGGGTCCTCGGTCAGCAGGATGCGCGCGCCGCTTTCCTCGGCGAACTTCTTGCAGTCCGCCACGAGATCGTCGTGCGGCCAGAGCGACTTCGGCGCCGCGATGCGCACGTCCATGCCGAGCTTTGCGCCGATGAGCAGCAACGAGTTGCCCATGTTGTTGCGGGCGTCGCCGAGATACGCGTAGCTGATCTGCGTGAGCGGCTTGTCCGAATGCTCGCGCATGGTGAGCACGTCGGCGAGCATCTGCGTGGGGTGGTATTCGTCGGTGAGGCCGTTGAACACCGGCACGCCAGCGAACTTCGCCAGTTCCTCGACGATCTCCTGCTTGAAGCCGCGATACTCGATCGCGTCGTACATGCGGCCCAGCACACGCGCCGTGTCCTTCATGCTTTCCTTGTGGCCGATTTGCGAAGAGGTCGGGTCGATATAGGTGACGTTCGCGCCCTGGTCGTAGGCCGCGACTTCGAACGCGCAGCGCGTGCGCGTGGAGGTCTTCTCGAAGATCAGCGCAATGTTGACGCCCTTGAGGTGCTGCTGCTCGGTCCCCGTGTACTTGGCGCGCTTGAGGTCGCGCGAGAGGTCGAGCAGATAACGCAGCTCGCGGGTGTTGTGGTGCATCAGACTAAGCAGGCTGCGGTTGCGCAGGTTGAAAGCCATGTCGTTTCTCCGTTGCGAATGCAGTGGGAATGCGGATAGGGGGCGACGCTCAGAGATCGACGGCGTCGCGCACGATCGGGCACGTCATGCAGTGGCCGCCGCCACGCCCGCGGCCCAGTTCGCTCGCCGTGATCGTGATGACCTCCACGCCGGCCTTGCGCAGCAGCGTATTCGTATAGGTGTTGCGGTCGTAGCCAATCACGACGCCGGGCTCGACGCACACCACGTTGTTGCCGTCGTCCCATTGCTCGCGCTCGGCCGCGAACGCGTTGCCGCCGGTCTCGACGATGCGCAGGCTCTTCAAACCCAACGCTTCGGCCACAACGTCCACGAAGGGCTTTTCCTCGCGGCGCAGGTCGAGCTTCGAGGGGCTCTTTTCGTCGGGGCGAATCGAGAACGGCACGATCTCGTTGACCACTTCGGGGAAGATCGTCACGAGGTCGCGGTCGCAGAAGCTGAATACCGTGTCGAGGTGCATGGCCGCGCGCGACTTGGGCAGGCCCGCCACGACGATGCGCTCGGCGCCGCCCTTGGCGAAAATGTTCTGCGCGAGACGGCCGATTGCCTGGCGGCTCGTGCGCTCGCCCATGCCGATCAGCACGACGCGGTTGCCGATCGGCATCACGTCGCCGCCTTCGAGCGTGGCGGCGCCATGGTCCTCGTCGGGGTCGCCGTACCACACCTGAAAGTCCTTGCCCGCGAACTCGGGGTGATACCGGTAGATGGCTGTGGTGAGCAGCGTTTCCTGCCGGCGCGCCGGCCAGTACATCGGATTGAGCGAAACGCCGCCGTAGATCCAGCAGGTCGTATCGCGTGTGAAGGTGCTGTTGGGCAGCGGCGCGAGCACGAAGCTCGAATAGCCCAGATAACGGCGAAATTCCTTGAGGATCTTGCTTTGTTCGGTATCCGGAATATCTTCGGCAACCACGCCGCCAATGAGGAATTCCGCGGTCTTGCGCGGCTCGAGCCCTTCGAGCCAGCTGCGCACCTCGCCGGCGAGCGAAACGCCCACGGTCTCGGGGCGAACCTTGCGATCGAGGATGTACTTGAGCCCTTCGGGGTGTTGCACCGTTTCCGTGAGCAGATTGTGCATCTCGAGGACGTCCACGCCGCGCTCCCGCATCTTCGTCACGAAGTCGAAGTGGTCGCGCTTCGCCTGGCTGACCCAGATCACGTCGTCGTAAAGCAGCTCGTCGCAGTTGCTGGGTGTGAGGCGTTGATGCGCGAGACCCGGCGCACATACCATGACCTTGCGCAGCTTGCCTGCCTCGGAATTGACGCCGAAGGCGACAGTGTCCGTACTCATCATGAGACTCCTCGAATCAGAGGGTGAGAAAGCCCTTGTACAGGCCGAAAGCCGCCAGCAATGCGCCAATCAGCACAGCGGCGAAAACGAACTTCTCGATGTTGGTGAGCACGGGCTGGCCGACCTCGCGTTTTGCGCGTGCGAACAGCACGATGCCCGGCGCGTAAAGCAACGCGGAGAGCAGCACGTATTTGAGGCCGCCGGCGTAAATGAGCCAGACCGCATAGATCACGGCGATGCCCGCGACGACGAGGTCCTTGTTGCGCTCGCCGCTGTTGGCTTCATACGTTTCGCCGCGCAGTGCGAGCAGGAATGCGTAGGCTGCCGACCAGAAGTAGGGCAGCAGGATCATCGAGGTCGCGAGATAGATGAGCGAGAGATACGTGCCCTTCGAGAACAGCGTGATGACGAGGAAGATCTGCACCATGCCGTTCGTGAGCCACAGCGCGTTGGCGGGCACGTGCTTCGCGTTTTCCTTGCGCAGGAAGTTTGGCATCGTGTGGTCGCGCGCGGCCGAAAAGATGATTTCGGCGCACAGCAGCACCCACGAGAGCAGCGCGCCCGCGAGCGACACGACGAGCCCCACGCTGATGAGAATCGCGCCCCAGTGGCCGACCACGTTTTCGAGCACGCCCGCCATCGAGGGATTCTGCAGGGCCGCGAGCTTCGGCTGCGTGAGCACGCCGAGCGAAAGGATGTTCACGAGCACGAGCAGGAGCAGCACGCCGACGAAACCGATGACGGTGGCCTTGCCGACATCGCTGCGCTTTTCCGCGCGCGCGGAGAAAATGCTCGCGCCCTCAATGCCGATGAACACCCACACCGTCACGAGCATCATGTTGCGGACCTGGTTCGTCACGCTGCCGAGCTTGGGATTCATGTGTCCCCAGAAGTCGGCCGTGAAAGTGCCGGAGCGGAACGCAAACGCGCAGATGACGATGAAGAGGCATAGCGGCACCAGCTTCGCGACCGTGGTGATCTGGTTGACGATCGCAGCCTCCTTGATGCCCCGCAGCACGAGAAAGTGCAGCGCCCAGAGCAGCACCGAGGCGCAGATGATGGAGATCGGCGTGTTGCCCTCGCCGAACACCGGGAAGAAGTAGCCGAGCGTGCTGAACAGGAGAACGAAGTAGCCGACGTTGCCGAGCCACGCGCTGATCCAGTAGCCCCAGGCCGAGCCGAAGCCCATGTAGTCGCCGAAGCCGGCTTTCGCGAAGGCATAGACCCCGCCGTCGAGTTCGGGCTTGCGTATGGCCAGCGACTGGAACACGAACGCCAGCATGAGCATGCCGACCGCGGTGATCGCCCAGCCGATCAGCACTGCGCCGGCGTCGGCGCTGGCCGCCATGTTTTGCGGCAGGGAAAAGATACCGCCGCCCACCATCGAGCCCACGACGAGGGCGGTGAGCGCGCCGAGGCGAAGCCTGTTGGCGGCGGCTGGCGTGGCGGCGCTATCGGGCTTGGCGGCGGGGTGAGGCGTAGACGTCGATTCGGACATGCGCGATCTCCTGTACTAGCCGGCTGGGTTGCAGATCTCGCGCTGCGCGCGAGCCCATCAACATGCTTGTGCCTGAGTCTGCAGCGCGGATCGCATGCCGCGAGAGCGGAACCCGTGCCGCTACGCGCTCAATCTGATAGGGGGCGCGCAATCTGACAATAAGACCTTGGTCCGATAGGGAGAGGCAAATCGGCGGCAATTAGCCAAATTAAAGGCGTCAGTGGATTGCAGTTTTATGACGGGCCTTATGCCAATTGCGTACGGAATGGGCCGTATTGCCGGACTTTCCCGGTAAAACAGGTGTTGCGCGGCGCAAGGTAAATTAGCGGTTCGATCTATTTGTGCAGGACAACCCGGCATGTGAATTTCGATTTATCTTAGATTAAATCGGGAAGCAAAATATTGATCGCGCGTAAGTGTTCAATTACCGCTTTTATTCGAAATACTGGAAATAATCACAACGTGACATGTCATTGCGCGCGACGTTAGCGGACATCGTCGTCAGCAAACGCGGTTGGAAACCTCCCACTGGTTTCCCTGAATTGTTCGAGGCGCACCGGCTCCGGCACCATTAGGTCAAACGAACCCGCACGAGCTCACGCAACGAGATGAACGAAACTGTTCCCGCATCCGCTCCGGCCTGGACGCCGGCGCCGCAGCAAGTCGAATCAGCGCGCGTAACCCGGTTCATGAAATGGCTCGGCGAGACGCGCGGTCTCGCGTTCGACGACTACGACGCGCTTTGGCGCTGGTCCGTCGAGGACATCGACGGTTTCTGGTGCGCGCTGTGGGACTGGGCGCAGATTCCCTCGCGCGAGCCGCGCGGCGTGGCGCTCGCCGATGCGGCGATGCCCGGTGCACGCTGGTTTCCGGGTGTCGAATTGAACTACGTCGAGCGGGCCTTTCAGCTCGCGAGCGACGCGCGGCCCGCGATCGTTTCGCGCAGCGAGAGCGGCCCCATGGCGGGGCGCACGCGCGAATTGAGCTGGGCGGAGCTGCGCCGCCAGGTTGCGGCTTGCGCGGCCACGCTGCGGTGCATGGGCGTGACGCGCGGCGACCGCGTGGCGGCTTTCATGCCGAACACGCCCGAAACCGTCGTGGCATTCCTCGCCTCGGCGAGCGTGGGCGCGATCTGGTCGGTGTGCTCGCCCGACATGGGGCCGCTCGCGGTGCTCGACCGCTTCCGGCAGATCGAGCCGAAGGTGCTGTTCGCCGTGGACGGCTATCGCTACGGCGGCAAGCCGCACGACCGGCGCGAGCTGATTCACCATCTGCTGCGCGAATTGCCGAGCGTGGCGCACCTCGTGTTCGTCCCGCAGCTCGACCCGGACGCCGACGCGAAGGCGTACCCGCAGGCCACGGCATGGCGCGACGCCATCGCTGGCAACGTCCCGCTGCAGATCGAACACGTGCCGTTCGATCATCCGTTGTGGATCGTCTATTCGTCGGGCACGACGGGCATGCCCAAGGCCATCGTGCATTCGCACGGCGGCATCGTGGTGGAGCACGTGAAGCTCACCGCGCTGCATCTCGACCTGAACCCGGGTGACCGTTTCCACTGGTACGCCAGCACGAACTGGATCATGTGGAATTGCCAGGTGGGCGGCCTGCTCGCGGGCGCGACGCTCTGCCTCTACGACGGCAACCCCACGTATCCCGACGCGCCGGCGTTGTGGCGCTTCGTGGGCGAGACGGGCGTGACGTTCTTCGGCGCGGGGGCGGCATACTTCCAGGGGTGCCTGAAGACCGGCGTCGAGCCGCGTGCGGCGGCCGATCTCTCGCGCCTGCGCGCGGTCGGCTCGACCGGCTCGCCGCTGCCGCCCGAAGCGTATGCCTGGATACTCGAGCAGGTGGGGCCCGTCTGGATCGATGCGATTTCGGGCGGCACCGACTTCGCGGGCTGCTTCCTCGCCGGCGTGCCGACCTTGCCGGTTTATCTCGGCGAAATGCAGTGCCGGTGCCTTGGCGCGCGCGTCGAGGCATTCGATGACGCCGGGCACGCGCGCATCGACGAAGTCGGCGAACTCGTGTGCACCGCGCCGATGCCTTCGATGCCGCTTTACTTCTGGCGCGACGAAGCGAACCGGCGCTACCGCGAAAGCTACTTCGACATGTTTCCTGGCATCTGGCGCCACGGCGACTGGCTGCGCATCACGCCCCGCGGCGGCGCGGTCATCTACGGCCGCTCGGACGCCACCATTAACCGCCACGGCATCCGCATGGGCACGAGCGAGCTGTATCGCGCGGTGGAGTCGGTGCCCGAGGTGCTCGACAGCCTCGTGGTCGATCTGGAGTACCTGGGGCGCAGCTCGTCGATGCCGCTCTTCGTGGTGTTGCGCCCGGGTGTCGATCTGGGCGACGCGCTCGCGCAGCGCATTCGCGCGCGCGTGCGCGAGGCGCTCTCGGCGCGCCATGTGCCCGATGAGATCCATCAGGTTCAGGCCGTTCCGCGCACGCTATCGGGCAAGAAGATGGAGGTGCCGATCAAGCGGCTTCTGCTCGGGCAGCCGCTCGAGAAGGTGGCCAATCCGGACACCATGGCCAACCCGGAAAGTCTCGCGTGGTTTGCGGAGTTTGCGCGGACGAGGGGCCCGGCCGCGTGATTCTGGCCGCGCCGATTTAAAATGGCGCGCGGACCGACGCCGATGTCCGTCCGTTTCCGCGGCCTTCCATCGTCAATGCATGCCATCGCCTAGCGCCACCGTTCCCATCTCGCTCGTCAACGGCTTTCTCGCCGGCGCGGGCGCCGAGCCCACCGTGATCCGCCGCTATCTCAACGAGGCGGGCATCGCGCTGGAACTGCTCGCCAAGCCGGGTGGCCGTGTGACGGAAGAGCAGTTCTCCACGCTCTACCAGACGCTCGCTATCGAACTCGACGACGAGATGCCCGGCATCTTCAGCCGGCCGCTGCGCAGCGGCACACTCAAGTTTCTCTGCCTGAGCCTGCTCGATGCGCGCAACCTCGAAACGGCGCTGCATCGCTTCGACCAGTTCTTCCACATCGTGCTCGACGACTTCCGGCTCGAATCGCGCCGTCAGGGGCTGGTGGCCCAGGTGGCATTACGCGCCAACCCGGCGTATGGCGCGATCGGGCCGCTCGGCCAGGAGCTGACGCTCAAGCTCGCGCATGGCGTGTCGTCCTGGCTGATCGGCCAGCGTATTCCGCTCCTGCAAGTCGATTTCGCCTGCGCGCAGCCGCCGCACGCGCTCGATCACCGCTACTTCTTCTCCGGGCCCGTGCGTTTTGGCTGCGAGGCCACGTTGATGCGCTTCAGCGCGGCCTATCTCGACATGCCGATCCGGCAGAGCAAGCGCAACCTGCGCGCGTTTCTTGCGCGCTCTCCCGGCGACTGGATCTTCGAGACTTTCAGCGAGCAGCTCGTGAGCCACAACGTGCGTCAGTACCTGGCCGCGCAACTGCCCGATCTGCCGACCATCGAAGCGGCGGCCGACAGCCTGCACTGCTCGGTGCGCACGCTGTGCCGGCGCCTCGCCGCGGAGGAGACCACCTTCCAGGCGCTCAAGGACGAACTGCGCCGCGACGTGGCAATCCAGCGCCTTACCGACACCCAGGACACGATCGCGGCCATCGGCGGCGATCTGGGTTTCGACGACCCCAGCGCCTTTCACCGCGCCTTTCGCCACTGGACGGGCAGCACGCCCGGCACCTACCGGCGCCGCGCCTGAGCGTCGCCCGGCGCAAAGTGCGGACACCCACCCATGATGGGTGGGCACAGCGGCCGACAGCATGGCCAGAATTGTCACCATGTGGTCCGGTTTGGACAGTGGTTTTGCGACCCATTGACGCTACGATCCGTCCTGTACTGCCGCAAGGTGGCCATCCAGGTATCCCTGGCCCGGCGGCGCATCCAATTTGACCCCTGAGTGACTGGAAGGACCGATCATGAGCTACAACGCCCCCGTCAAGGACATGCTGTTCGTGCTGCAAGAGCTGGCTGGCATCGACGCCGTCGCAACCCTGCCGGGTTTCGAAGACGCTGGTTTCGACACTGCGCAGGCCGTGCTCGACGAGTGCGCGAAGCTCTCCGGCGAAGTCATCGCGCCGCTGAACGTAGAAGGCGACCGCGCGCCCAGCAGCTGGCGCGACGGCGAGGTCACGGCGACGCCTGGCTTCGCCGGGGCGTTCCGCCAGTATGTCGAGGGCGGCTGGCAGGGGCTGCAGCATCCGTCCGAATTCGGCGGCCAGGCGCTGCCCAAGCTGATCGCTACGCCTTGCATCGAGATGCTCAACGCGGCGAACCTCTCGTTCGCGCTGTGCCCGCTGCTCACCGACGGCGCCATCGAGGCGCTGCTCACCGCGGGCAGCGACGAGCTGAAGGCGCGCTACGTGCCGAAGCTCATCTCCGGCGACTGGACCGGCACGATGAACCTCACCGAGCCGCAGGCCGGCTCCGACCTCGCGCTGGTGCGCTCACGCGCCGAACCGCAGGGCGACGGCACCTACAAGGTCTTCGGCACGAAGATCTTCATCACGTGGGGCGAGCACGACATGGCGGAGAACATCGTTCACCTCGTGCTCGCGCGTACGCCCGACGCCCCCGAAGGCGTGAAAGGCATTTCGCTCTTTGTCGTGCCGAAGTTCCTCGTCAACGACGACGGCTCGCTCGGCGCGCGCAACGACGTCCATTGCGTATCGATCGAACACAAGCTCGGCATCAAGGCGAGCCCGACGGCCGTGCTCCAGTACGGCGATCACGGCGGCGCGATCGGCTACCTCGTGGGCGAGGAGAATCGCGGCCTCGAATACATGTTCATCATGATGAACGCGGCGCGCTTCGGCGTGGGCATGCAGGGCGTGGGCGTGGCGGAGAGCGCGTACCAGAAGGCCGTGGCGTACGCGAAGGAGCGTGTGCAGAGCCGCCCCGTGGACGGCTCGCTCAAGCAGTCGGCGACCATCATCCATCACCCGGACGTGCGCCGCATGCTCGGCTCGATGCGCGCGATGACCGAGGGCGCACGAGCGCTCGCGTATGTCGCCGCTGCCTATAGCGACCATGCTCACTACCACGCCGACCCTGAAGCGCGTGCGCGCAATCTCGCGATCTACGAATTCCTCGTGCCGATCGTGAAGGGCTGGAGCACCGAAATGGTCAACGAAGTGACGAGCCTTGGCGTCCAGGTGCATGGCGGCATGGGCTTCATCGAGGAAACGGGCGCGGCTCAGTACTACCGCGATGCGCGCATTCTCGCCATCTACGAAGGCACCACGGCGATCCAGGCGAACGACCTGGTGGGCCGCAAGACGGTGCGCGACGGCGGCGCGGTTGCGAAGGCGCTGCTTGGCGAGATCGCCCGGACTGCTGAGGAACTCGGTCAGGTGGGCGGCGCGGCGGCGGCATCGATGCGCGAGCAGTTGGAGAAGGGAGCTCGTGCGCTGGCGAATGTCGTCGACTACGTGGTTGCAAACGTAAAGCGCGACCCGAACGCGGTGTTCGCGGGCAGCGTGCCGTATCTCAAGCTCGCGGGCATCGTGCTGTGCGGCTGGCAAATGGCGCGCGCGTTGCTCGTCTCGCAACGCGAACTCGCGAACGACGCCGAGTTTTACGGCGCGAAGATCGCGATCGCGCAGTTCTACGCCGAGCACATTCTCGCGCAGGCAGGCGGCCTCGAGACGTCGATCCTGGCCGCAAAGGGCGACGCTGGCGTGCTCGCGCTGAGCGAAGTGCAGTTTTGATCGAGCGGCTTAGGGCGCTCAGTTAGCAAGCAAGGAAGAGGATATGTCGTCGAGTGATCTGATTACACAGTACGGTCCACGCGAGTCGATGGAATACGACGTCGTGATCGTTGGCGGCGGCCCCGCCGGGCTGTCTGCCGCGATCCGCCTGAAGCAGCTGGCCGCGGAGAAAGGCACTGAAATCGGCGTTTGCGTGCTGGAGAAAGGCTCGGAAATCGGGGCGCATATCCTCTCGGGCGCGGTCATGGATCCGCGCGCCTTGAATGAGCTGATCCCGGACTGGAAAGAGCAAGGCGCACCGCTGAACGTGCCGGTTACCGAAGACAAGTTCCTGTTCCTCACGGAAACCGGCGCGAAGGGCGTGCCGAACTGGGCGCTGCCCGACAACTTCAAGAACCACGGCAACTATGTCATCAGCCTCGCGAACGTCACGCGCTGGCTGGGCCAGCAGGCCGAGGCGCTGGGCGTGGAAATCTTCCCGGGCTTTCCGGCCGCCGAAGTGCTCTACAACGACGACGGGTCGGTCAAGGGCGTCGCCACCGGCAACATGGGTGTCGGCAAGGACGGCGAGCCTACCGAGAACTTCCAGCTCGGCATGGAGCTGCACGCGAAGTACACGCTGTTCTGCGAAGGCTGCCGCGGGCATCTGGGCCGCCAGCTCAACGAGAAGTTCAAGCTGGGCAAGGATTCGGATCCGCAGGTCTACGGCATCGGCATCAAGGAACTGTGGGAAATCGATCCCGCGAAGCACCAGCCCGGCCTCGTGATCCACACCGCGGGCTGGCCGCTGGAGTCCGACACCTACGGCGGCTCGTTCCTGTACCACATCGACAANAACCAGGTGATGGTGGGNTTTGTCGTGGGTCTGGCGTACCAGAACCCGTATCTCTCGCCGTTCGAGGAATTCCAGCGCTACAAGACGCATCCGGAAATCCGCAAGTATCTGGAAGGCGGCAAGCGCGTGTCGTACGGCGCGCGCGCGATCACCGCCGGCGGCCTGATGTCGCTGCCCAAGCTCGTGTTCCCGGGCGGCGCGCTCGTGGGCGACGATGCGGGCTTCCTGAACGCCTCACGCATCAAGGGCAGCCACGCGGCGATCAAGACCGGCATGCTGGCTGCCGATGCGGCATTCGAAGCCGTGCAGGCAGGCCGCCAGAGCGACGAGCTCGCGGCTTACCCGGAAGCGTTCAAGCAGTCGTGGCTTTACACGGAGCTGTACAGGGCGCGCAACTTCAAGCAGTGGATGAGCAAGGGCCTGTACCT
>NZ_JAFA01000028.1 GCF_000519185.1 Paraburkholderia nodosa DSM 21604
GCCACGACTTCGTGCACTGGTACAACTTCGCATCGCCACAGCGGCATTCGCTACGTCACACCCGCGCAGCGTCATGCCGGTGAGGATCTGGCAATCCTGCAAGCGCGTCATCAGACATACCTCCAGGCGCGTGAACGCAATCCGGCACGTTGGTCAGGTCACACACGAGACTGGTCGCCGATCGTCACCGTCACACTCAATCCCGAGCGCGAAGCTGTCATTCGCGACCACCTTCGGGATAAAACGCAATTGGTTGCATGAATCAGGCGACAACCACCTTGACTCGCTCCGCCCCCGTGGTGGGCCTGATGGTGGTAGGGATATTGAGGCGCTCTTTCGCACTTCTGAATTGGCATACGGAGCAGTTGGTTTCGTCAATCAGGCCGCAGACGTCGACGAGAAAAAACGGAAGATCCGCAGCAAGTTCGCGGACGACCTACAAAGTGCATATGCTGCAGACCCGAGACCGTCGGTGTTCGTCTTCTTCACCAACGTCAATTTCACGATCGGGGAAAAAGCTGAGTTAATCACGCAAGCGCAGCAGACGGGATTTTCCGCCTGCGAAATATTTGATCGGGAGCGATTGCGGATCGCCTTGGACAGTCCCGATGGTTTTGCCGCACGCTTTCAATACTTAGGGCTGCCCATGTCGGAGGCTGAACAAGCGAGCTTCTTCGCCAAATGGGGCGACGACATTCAGTCTGTCATCGCGACGGGTTTTCAAGAAGTGCATGCCACGCTAGCCCAGCTCCTTTTTTTGCAGGAGGCAAGCCAGCCTGTCGATGCCCTTACCGTAAGGCTACAGCTCGACCGGGAATATTCCGCCGATGAAATTGGGCATTTCCGTGCTTTTTCTTCCGTCTATTTGCGGGAGCCTAAGCTTGGCATCCTTGGACTTCTGTTTGGGAGAACGGACAGAGCGAACAGGTTCAGGACCGGTGTTGAACCACGTCCGGAGGATCGCTCTGGCATCGGTCACGGTATAGCGTCTGGCCAATGGTACACGCCGTGGCACATTGAACCTGATGCTAAAGAACAGGGTTTCGATGGCAAAGAGCAAGAGAAGTACGTTGCGTGCGGTAGTGGATCGGGTGTCGGCACGAACGCTGTCAAACAATTGATGTTTGCCTACGCGACTCCAAGTTTCATTCGCCCGGAACCGGTTCTCGCATTGATCGATTTCGATCATTGCATGATGATGCCATTCTTAAACGAACGCTTGTCGGACAAGATAAATCGAATCTCGATCTTTGCCAACGGCTATATGCTTCTCGATATATATAAAGACGCGTTCCACATTGATCGATCGACGATCAATTTCGGACTCGACCGTGAGTTCTCCGCGACGGAGTTGGCGGATCCTTGGGTTCGTATTCGCCCGAATAACGCTTCCGCTTTCCGTTTGTCGTTTGCAGATCAGGTGCCTGTCCGCATGTTTAAGTCCAAACCAGCTTCATCGGAGTAGAGCACAGCCATTTTCAGACAAGCGTCCTCCGCGGCGGCTAGTTCCAATCCGCCGACCGGTTCGTGGTGCCGTCACCGGCGATTCGACGGCGTCGGCGAGTTGGAGGCTTTAATGTCTCAATGTTGACACGCGCAACGCAGTCTACGGCCGTTGGACGAGGTCTGGACTGCCGATGTGCAAAGGCTGTGCGCCTTGACGCACCGGCTTCTCCAGTCGGTGCGTACTCCGGTGATGGGAGTCTTCGGCGGAGTGTGCCTAGATCGGGGCAAGCATGGTCCCACGGCAACGCTTGGCGCTGCAGCGACAGGTGTACTCGCCGACTGAATCGCGCGATTTCGCCGAGATTTCAAGCGCGTAGTCGATAAACAGTTCCTCGCCGACCTGGATGTCCCTGAGCGCGTTGATGTAGACGCGGCCAGATTGCTCGATCGCCTCGCAGTTCGCCTTGCACGCATGGTTGAGCCACCTTGCGCCGTTTCCGCCGCGGCCACCATCAATGACGCGTCCGTCCGACAACCCGAAGAGGAAAGTGTGCCCGGCGTCAGCTCGCCGCGCATAGGTGCGGGCCGCTTCCCGCCAGGTGGTGACGAGCCCCTTGTACTCAAAGATGCGCTCGCCGGCGGAAAGCGCCCGCAGGGCGAAGACACCCTTTCCGTGAATGGGAGAGTGCCGAACGGAAACGCGCTTCATGCCGGGAAAGTGTGAGGAAGGGAGATCCGGAGTATAGCGGCAGCAATGGCTCCCAACATGTGACGGTGGATTGTTGCGGGTGTCTGGTCATGGGCCGGCACATATGGGCCACTCGGCGCTCACTTCGTCGTCGCAAACGCGCCGGCTGTTAGCCTCTTAAGTTTGACGTCGTCGCTGTGCATATTTTGCGGTGGCTGACGCCGAAGCATGCCGCAATTGTGGCGCACCGTGGTGAGTTCCGTGCGGCTTAGGGTTCCCGCAAGCAGTGCATGATTGGCCTCGATGGCGGTGGCGGCGGCCTGAAAACAAAAAAGCCCGCTCGGCGGGCTTCCTGTCAACGTCGCAACGGGCTTCAGGCTGCGGCGGCGTCCTTCAGCTTCTTCAGCGCGCGAATCTTCAGCTTCACCGTTGCCGGCTTTGCATCGAACCAGCGCTCCTGACCCGTGAACGGGTCCTTGCCGAAGCGCTTTTTCTTCGCCGGGACAGCCTGGACTCCGATTTTCACCAGGCCCGACAGAGTGAACTCACCTGCACCCTTCTTATGCACCGAGCCCAGAATCGTGTCTTCGAGCGCAGCCAGAACGGCTTTGGCTGCTTTCGGCTCGACACCGGCTTGCTCGGCAACGTACGTTGCCAACGAGGCCTTCGTGAACGTTTCTTTCAGCGGCTTGAGTGCGCCATTGGTCGCAGCCTTCTTCGCCGGAGCAGCAGCCTTCGGCGCGGCCTTCCTGGCTGCCGGCTTTGCGGCCTTCGGTGCTGCCTTCTGTGCGGCCGATTTTGCAGCCTTCGGGGCTTTCGTTGCGGTCTTCGTTGCCATGAACAATCCTCTATCAGGTTGAGAGCCGCTTAAGACGGTGCACGACGCCCTGCGTTACTGCACCGTCTTAAGCTGGCGCTAAGCGTATCAACGGTTTTAGCGATTCGCAACAGGAAAGCGCCATCTGGCAAGCGGTTTCTTCATCGCCAGCGAAAAAAGCCCATGACGTACGCCCGATTTCGCGGCGGCCGTGCGTGAGAGCCGCGTTTGATCAGGAAGAACCGCGCAGTCCCACCGCCTGCACGCATCTGCGTGTCGGTAAGGCAGGCAACTACCCAGGTTACGGCGTTTTGCGGCATTGCCGAACGGGACACCCGTGGCAACTCAGGACCACCCCAAGCAGCGTGCGGAACAAAAAGGCCGCCCAGAATGGTTGACTGCCCAGCTCCCAACGGACGTCCGCCCAAAAAGGCGCCCGTCTACATGGCCAAAGCCATTCACACGGACTGGAGAAAACGCTCGCCAGCCTGAGCGGGTGGTGCGCTCGATCAGCTCCTCCGTCATCAACACGACAACGCGACAGTGCCTCTGGAAGGCCTCCCCCCCACGGATCGAGGGCCCGGTCCAGGTTGTTCGGCGCTGCGGACTCAGTCGTTAGACAGCGAACCCAGAAATGTCGCAACCTTCGCCTTGCTGGTTTTCTGCAATCGAGCCATGAGGGCGTGATCGATTCGCTTCAGCCCGTAAGCTTGAGCGATGTCGTTCTGCAATCGGCACCACAGATGGCTGGCGACCTCAGCGTCAACCATCGCCCGGTGAGCACGACCCGATTTCGGTAACCGAAGCATCTCCGCCAAACTAGCCAGGCGGTGACTCTGGGCGCGTGGGTAGATCCGCCTGGCGACGAGCATCGTGCAAGCAAACGAATGCTCCGCTGGCGCTCCAAGAAGCCCCAGTTCGGCCTGCCAAAACCGCTTGTCGAAACCGGCATTGTGGGCAACGACGGGATGGTTTCCAACAAACGCTGCAGCTTCCCTCATGACTTTCGATACAGGAGGCGCCGATGCGATCATGTCGTTCGTGATGCCGGTGAGAGCAACGACATCGGACGGGATGCGCCGTCCTGCGTTCATCAAGCTCTGGTAACGATCAACAATCTGACCGTCACGCAGGAGGATGACGGCAATCTCGGTAGCGCGGTCGCCCAGATTCGGCGAAAGCCCGGTTGTTTCGAAGTCGAGTACCGCAACGGTCTGCATGTTTCTTTCGTTCACTAATCAGTTGATGCCGCACTACGCACGCTTCCCCGAGCCTGACGAGCCGCCCAGCCAAGACGCCCATATTCCGATGCCTGGCTGCATGGAGAACACCCCTGTACAAAGCCAGATGGAGCGCTTGGTTCTTTCTTGCCGTCAGGCGATAACGCCTTTGTTTGTTCGCCCGACTGCCGCCTAGGCCAGTTCGCCAACCAGCGACACACGCAGAGCCTGGATTTTCAGGGTATTCGCGGCGATGTGCCCGGATCCGGATGCGTTGAATGAAGGGCGTATTCTACGCGTCGTGAACCGCCATTCTTTTATATCGGTTCCAACGCCGTCGCGAGTTACCGGGGCGAACGTGGAGGGTTGACAGATGAAACGCCTGGACTGACGCGAAGCTCAGGAGCTGCGCTTTTATCTCGCTGGAGTTGAGGATTGCGGGTTCACCGGCATCGGGCAAGCCGACAGGTTCGGCAGAGGGCGGGCCGCGGGACCGCATCCGGCGATCTTTTGAAATCGCGTAGTTTGAGATATAAATAGATGCGTTGTGATAAGAAGACTTATCCTAATCGCGATTAAACACCACACCTCCCGCCGAATTATTCACGTCTCGTGTTCAACGGCTCAACGGCGGGAGCGTCTCGCGTTGCCGCATTTGCCCGCGAACGGTGGGACGGAATTCCGCTGCATCCGCTTGGCGTTCCATCGCGGCGCGGTTTCGTTCACCGCCGACGGCAGCCCTGCGTGCAAGAAGCTGCTGGGCGGCCTGACCGAGCCCGACCTCGGTTCGGTGCGGATGTTCAGGGTTCCAAACAACTGGAACCACTTTCTCTCGGACCATATCATCCATTTTCGCGTGCTGCCCGTGTCGGCCACGCAGACGGCACTCAAGACGACCTGGCTCGTGCACGAGGATGCCGTAGAAGGCGTGGACTACGACGTAGAGACGCTCACACAGGTATGGCGCGCGACGAACGAGCAGGACGCCACGCTGGTGATGCACAATCAGCGCGGCACAAGTTCGAAGGCGTACGTGCCGGGGCCTTATGCGCCTTCGGAGTTCATGCTGATCAACTTCACCAACTGGTACGCGCGGAAGCTGGCGGGCTATGTAAAGGGAGCACGGTTGGCGATTTCGCAGGCTTGATGAAAAAAGTGCATCAATTAGTTCTTAAATATCGTTTGTAGCCTTCGTTTCCCAATCCGTATACTCGGTCCGGCGTCGCGTGTGTGCTGCACACCGCTGGCGTATTCCTGGCCGCCTCATTTCAGGCGTGCGGTCACCCCAAAAAAAATGAAGACGGCACGTACGTCGGTCGGTCCCGTGCGTGAATCCCGCAAGAGGGTAGCGGGAAGGCCAGACGTGCTTCGCCTCTGAAAGTCGACATGGAGACAACGCACGTCATGCGTTCACAATCCGGCAAACATTCTGAGAACCCATCCAGCTCGAGTCCCCGGACGCCCAAACTCCATCGCAGCCTGCAAGCGCGCCACTTGCGCATGATCGCCATTGGCGGCTCCATTGGCACGGGCCTGTTCGTGGCCACGGGCGCATCGATTTCGCAGGCGGGCCCCGGAGGCGCGATCCTTTCGTACATGGTGATCGGCCTGATGGTCTATTTCCTGATGACGAGCCTCGGCGAGATGGCGGCGTTCATGCCTGTTTCGGGCTCGTTCGCCGCATACGGTGCAAAGTTCGTCGATGAAGGCTTCGGTTTCGCCATCGGCTGGAACTACTGGTATAGCTGGGCGGTGACGATCGCAGTCGAACTCGTCGCGGCGCAACTCGTGATGGGCTACTGGTTCCCGCACGTGCCGGGCATGTGGTGGAGCGCGCTCTTTCTGGCCGTGGTTTTCTCGTTCAACGCATTGTCGGTTCGCGGCTTCGGCGAGGCCGAGTACTGGTTCGCGTTGATCAAGGTGCTGACCGTGCTTGCGTTCATCGCGATCGGTCTCCTGATGATTTTCGGCATCCTGCAAGGCGGGCCCAGCAACGGTTGGGAAAACTTCACGATCAAGGACGCGCCGTTTGCCGGCGGCTGGAGCGCGATGCTCGGCGTCGCCATGATCGCGGGCTTTTCGTTCCAGGGCACGGAGATGATCGGCGTCGCGGCGGGCGAAGCAGAAAATCCGGGCGCAACGATTCCGCGTGCAGTCAAACAGATCTTCTGGCGCATCCTGCTTTTCTACGTGCTCGCGATTCTCGTCATTGGCGTGCTCGTTCCGTATACGGATCCCAACCTGCTGAAAAGCGACGTGACCGATATCGGCGTGAGTCCGTTTACGCTCGTATTCCGGCGTGCCGGTCTCGCGTTTGCGGCCGGCGTGATGAATGCGGTCATCCTCTCCGCCGTGCTGTCCGCCGGCAATTCCGGCATGTACGCGTCGACCCGCATGCTATACAACCTCGCCATGGAAGGCCGCGCGCCGCGGCTGTTTGCGAAGCTTTCGACGGGCGGCGTGCCGCGCAACGCACTGTACGCGACGACCGCGGTCGGGGCACTGTGCTTTCTCTCGTCGCTCTATGGCGACAAGACGATGTACCTGTGGTTGCTGAATCTGTCGGGAATGGCGGGCTTCATCACGTGGCTCGGCATCGCGGTCAGCCATTATCGATTCCGCAAGGGATTCCTGAAGCAGGGCTATCGCCTCGAGCAATTGCCGTATCGCGCGAAATGGTTTCCGTTCGGCCCGATTCTCGCCGCCGTGCTGTGTACTGTCGTCACGCTCGGCCAGAACTATCAGGCTTTGCTTGCCAATAAGATAGACTGGGTAGACGTGGCTGCGACCTATATCGGCCTGCCGCTCTTTCTCGTGGTCTGGTTGGGCTACTCGATCGTGCGCAAATGCCGGCTGGTTCGCTACGAAGACATGGAGATCGCGCCGTGGATCGAACGCCAGATGGCGGCGTCCTCCGAGACTTCGTTGAGCGCCGGCTATCCGGCCAGCATCGTCAGCCAGGTGAATCAGGTGAAGGCGGCTTCGGACGTGTGATCCAGCGCTGCAACGTCGATATTCTCCTGTTTTCCCTTCGTACATCGAAATTCTGTAATCGCATGAACAATTACTACGAATCCACCGTCTCTCGTCCGTCCTACCCGCAACTGACCGGCAAGACAGATACGCAAATCTGCATCGTCGGCGGCGGCCTCGCCGGCCTGAATACCGCGCTCGGGCTAGTCGAGCGCGGCGTGCGCGATATTGTCGTGCTCGATGCCGAGCGCGTGGGCTTTGGCGCGTCGGGCCGTAACGGCGGCTTCGTGTTCGGCGGTTACAGCCTCGACAATGCCGATCTGCTGCGCACGCTCGGGCACAGCCAGGCGCGCTCCCTGTACCAGCTCACGGTCGACGCCGTGGAGCTGATCCGCACGCGCATCGCACGCTACGGAATCGATTGCGAGATCGTCGATCGTGGCGTCGTGCTCGCGAACTGGTTCGATGATCCTTCGCGTCTCGACGCAACGCGCACGCTGATGAAACGCGACTTCGGCGTCGACTGGGAGCCGCTGACCAAGGACACGTTGCGCGCGCAGTTGAAGACCACGCGTTATCACGGCGGCCTGTTCGAGCCCAACGCGTTTCATTTCCATCCGCTGAAGTACGTGCTCGGCGTTGCGAACGCCGCTGCGCAGGGCGGCGCCCGAATCTACGACCAATCGCCGGTGCGCGCGATCGAGCGGAACGGCGCGGGCTTCGTCGTGCGCACACCGCACGGCACCGTCACCGCGAAGGATGTCGTGTTCGCCGGCGGCGGTTATGCGCGCGGCGTCGCACCGCGTATCGAGCGCGCGGTATTGCCGATCGCGACCTACGTGATCGCCACCGAGCCGCTTGGCGCGCGCCTCGCCGATGCGATCGACGCGCCCTATGCGGTCTACGACACGCGTTTCGCGTTCGACTATTACCGGCCGCTGAAGGACACACGCATTCTTTGGGGTGGCCGGATCTCGGTACTCGACCGCGGTCCGGACGCCATCGCGCGCCTGCTCAAGCGCGACCTCGCACGCGTGTATCCGCAACTGGCGGATGTGAAGATCGAGTACGCCTGGGGTGGCTTGATGAGCTACGCGCGGCACAAGATGCCGCAAATCGGTCGAGATGCCGACGGCGTCTGGCATGCCATCGCATTCGGCGGCCACGGCATGGCGCCCACCACGGTCGCGGGCGAGACGCTGGCCGACGCGTTGGCGCTGGGCGTGCCGGTGCCCGAAGGCTTCTCCGCATTCAGCCTGACGCGCACCTTCGGTCTCGCGGGCCTCGCGGCCGCACAACTGACGTACAGTGCTTTCCAGGCGCGCGATGCGCTTGCCGCATACCGCCACTAAGCCTCATGTTCGCTCCGCGCGACCCGATGCCTGCTTCGAGGCCGGGTTGCCCGTGCGTGCGGCCATCGGCATGCTGCCCGGCCGAATTCGATCCCTTGCGTGACGATGGCAATGTGTACGCCGAGCGGTTGCATGCAGCAGGCGCTGCCGCGCAGTTTCATCTCGGGCGCGGATTGCTGCATGGCTGCATGCGTGTGCTGCAGAGTTGTCCCGAGACTGCACGCCTGATAGCGCATTTCCTGGGCCCGCTGGAGCCGTAGTTGCACTCAATGCCCCGCCCGCGCGCCAGGCGTGCGGGGTGTGCCGCTATGCTGGAATCCGCATGTTCGGTGCGGTTTGTTGTCAAGACGTGTCAATTTCGGCTCCCTATACTCGCCTGACATTGCCCGGCGCCACGCCACTCCCCCTTCTGGAGGCAAGCCATGTCGACGATTCCAGCACGCATAGAACGCATGCCGTATTCGAGCTTTCACCGGCGATTGTTGTGGCTGGGAGGGCTGGGCTACGTGTTCGATGCGATGGATGCCGCCGTGCTGGCCTTCATGCTGCCGGTGTTGCGCACGCAGTGGCATCTGAGCAGCGTACAGACCGGCGTGCTCGGTAGCGGCACCTTCATTGGGTATTTCTTCGGCGCCGCGATCGCCGGCATCCTCGGCGACGTGATCGGGCGGCGCACGGTCATGGTGTGGGCGCTGATCATCTACTGCATCGCTTCGCTCATTAGCGCCGTGGCGCAGGACTGGCCGTTCTTCATGGCGATGCGCATCGTCGCCGGTGTTGGCACCGGCGCCGAAAGCGCCATCGTGGCGCCGTTTCTCTCCGAGTTCGTGGCGCGCAAGTATCGCGGCACGTTCACCGGCAGTCTGGCGGCGTTCTTTTCGTTCGGCTTCGTCGCCGCCGCGGTGCTCGGTTATCTGGTGATCCCGCTGGCACCCGATGCCTGGCGCGCCGTCTCGGTAATCACCGCGCTCCCGGTCGTCATGCTGCTGTGGTGGCGGCGTGCACTGCCGGAGTCGCCGCGCTGGCTCGATACGCGCGGCAGAACCGTCGAGGCCGAGGCGATCGTCGACAAAATGGAAGCGGAGGTGCGCGCCAACGGCTTGCAACTCGAGCCGCTGCAAGCGCACGAGCCGGCTGCGCCGGCAACCGCGGGGCGCGGCACGCCGCTCGGCAACCTCAAGGCACTCTGGTCGCGCGAACTGGCGAGCATCACCGCGATGGCCTGGCTGATGTGGCTGTCGATCACGTTCAGCTACTACGCGTTCTTTACGTGGATCCCCGGCTTGCTGGTGCAAAGCGGGATGACCATCACGCGCAGCTTTTCGTATTCGCTCGTCATGTACCTCGCGCAAATTCCCGGCTACTTTTCGGGTGCATGGCTCAATGAAAAGATCGGCCGCCAGGCCACCATCGCGAGCTACATGGCCCTTGGCGGCCTCTCCGCGCTGGGCCTCGCGCTCACCCACGGCAATGCCGAAATTCTGGCGGCGGGCTTTCTGCTGTCGTTCTTCATGAACGGGACGTATGCCGGCGTCTATGCTTTCACGCCGGAAGTGTTCCCAACCGACGTTCGTGCGACCGGCATGGGCGTCGCTTCGGCAATCGGGCGCCTGGGCGCGATCGCCGCGCCCATCCTGGTTGGCTATCTCTACCCGCGCCTCGGTTTCGGCGGGGTTTTCGGCGCCACGACGCTGGTGCTGATCATCGGTGCGCTCGCCGTTCTGATCATGGGCGTACCCACGCGCGGCCGATCGCTCGAAGAAATTGCCGCCATGCGCCTGCAACGCTCACAGTCGGCACATGGCTCGCTCGAGCGAGGCAGCCGGAGGAGAAACGTATGAACCGCATCCTGTTCAAGAACGGTGCTTTGCTCGATCCGCTGCAAGGCGCACTGCAGCCGGGCCACAACCTGCTAGTGGAGGGCGACACGATCAAGGCAGTATCGCCACAGCCGATCGAGGCGCACGACGCGCAGGTCATCGACCTCGCAGGCAAGACCATCATGCCGGGCTTGATCGACCTGCACGCGCACATGGTCGCGACGCAGTTCGATCTGCCGGGTCAGGCAAGAATGCCCAACGTGTTCGTCACGCTCAAGGCGGTGCCGATCATGCGCGGCATCTTGCGGCGTGGCTTTACGACCGTGCGCGATGCGGGCGGTGCCGGCCTCGCGCTGAAGCAATCGATCGAAATGGGCCTCGCGCAGGGGCCACGCCTGTTCATCGCCGGGCGTGCACTCAGCCAGACCGGCGGCCACGGCGACGTGCGCGCGCGCTCGGACTTCATCGTCGGCGACGCGCCGTGTAACTGCTGCGTGCGCGTCGGGGCCTTGAGCCGCGTCGTCGACGGCGTCGACGCGTTGCGCCGGGCGGTGCGGGAAGAACTGCAGATGGGCGCCGACCAGATCAAGATCATGGCCTCGGGCGGCGTCGCGTCGCCGACCGATCCGGTCGGCGCCCTCGGTTACTCGGAGGACGAGATCCGCGCGGTCGTCGCCGAAGCCCAGGCGCGCGGCACCTACGTGATGGCGCATGCCTATACGCCCGAATCGATGCAGCGTGCGGTGCGCTGCGGGGTGCGCACCATCGAGCACGGCAATCTGATCGACGCACCGACCGCCGCGCTGATGGCCGAGCACGGCGCGTACGCGGTGCCCACGCTGGTGGCCTACGAAGCCTTGCATCTGGAGGGCGTGCGCTACGGCTTGCCCCCCGAGAGCGCGGCCAAGATCGACATCGTGCGCGAGGCCGGCCTGCAGTCACTGGAAATATTCAAACGCGCCGGGGTCAAGATGGGTTTCGGCAGCGATCTGCTCGGACCGTCGCATCGCATGCAAAGCGACGAGTTCACGATTCGCGCGCAAGTCCTGACGCCTGCGGAGATCATCAGCAGCGCCACCACCATCGGCGCCGAAATCCTCGGCATGACGGGCAAGCTGGGACGCCTGGCACCAGGCGCCTATGCCGACGTGCTGGTGGTCGATGGCGATCCGCTGCGCGAGCTGGGCTGCCTCGGCGGCCAGGGCGATCGCATTCCTCTGGTGATGAAGGGTGGACACGTCGAATTCAACGAATTGCATTGAACCGCGATTAGCGGGTGCGTTTCAGAGGGGCTTCCCTGAACAGCAGGACCCCTGACAGGCTCAGGCATCCGCAACCCATTACGTACCACGCCGGAGCGTAGAAGCTCCCGGTTGGACGCCATAGCGTGCCGACGATGAACTGGGCAAACCCGCCGAACGAGGTCACGCCGATCGCGTAGATGATGCCGAGCGCAGTCGCTCGTATTTCGGGTTGAAGCGCTTCCAGAATCATCAGAAATCCCGCCGGGCTCGATAGCGTCATCAGGCCAACCAGTCCCCGAGATTCGCCGTATCCGACAGCGGCCAGAAATCGCCGACCAATCGTTGACGTGCGAACGAGTCGATGGCCGCCGTGCTCAATCCTGCGCTGTCGACGGAAATGATCCGTCTCGCGAGATGGCGGTAGTACGCCCGAAAGTGGTTCGCCCCCTTGATCGCGATGACCCGATGGCCGGTGACATCGAGGCCGTGCAACGCGAACGGCTCGACATCGTAGATCTGCTCGGCGCGCGACGCGACGATCACGTCCACACCTTGAATCACGAGTCGGCACATCGCTCCAAGGTCGAAACGTACTCCAGCGAACATGGCCCCCGGACGGTTGACGAATTTGCCGTCCGTGATCGACTTGACATACGCCTCGGCCTCGATCGGTGCACCCTGATAGCGCCCGAGCTTCCCGCCCAATGAGACGCGAATCGTGCTGCCGACACCCGCGCGCTGCGCCTGCGCGACGACCCCTGCGTCGTTGATCGACGCGAAGCAGGTCGTGCCAGGCGCAGGTCGCGTATCGAGTAGCGCCCGCAGCAAATGCGTACCGTCACCGGGTGTGCCGCCGCCCGGATTGTCGGCGTACTCGTTGACGACTACGGGTCCTTCGGGTTCGGCGAGGGCCAACGCAATGCCGCCGGCGGGCGTGGGAAACTGCGGTCGGAACGCGTCGCGATGCGACCAGATGAACTGTGCCACTTCATCGACGCAGCGTTGCGCAAGCGCCGTATCGCCCGTCGTTGTGCATACGACCGCCGGACAAGGCGCGGCGATGTCGGCGTACGGGAAGCCATGAAACCAGGAGCAGTCGACCACGCCGGGTTGTGCCGCCAGTCGCGCACATACTTCGTTCACTGCGGCCGGAATGAATCCCTCGTATGTGGTGACGATGTAGGGCAGCATCGGTAGGCGACGCATGACTGTCACCGGTCGCAGGCGGCCATTGACGATTTCCACTAACCACTCGACGGCCTCGATACCGCGGTCGAAGAAGTCGGTATGCGGATACAGCTTGCAGGGTAGCGTCAGTTCACAGGCCGAGCGCATTGCCTCGGTCATGTTGCCGTGCAGATCGTAGACGACGGCGATGGGCACGTCGTCGCCGACAAGCGCCCGCACCGCGAGCGCCAGGTCGCCCTCGACGTCGTCGGTGCTGGCGGCAACGCCGGCTCCATGCAAGGCAAGCAGGACACCGTCGAGCGGTAATGCCGCACGGATGCCGTCCAGGATATTGCGCTTCATTGCCACATACGCGTCGGCTTCGATGGTGCCCGACGGCGTAGCCTGTCCAACGTAGGTATGCACGAGCGTCGCGCCGGTGCGCAGCGCGCCTTCGATGAAACCGCCAACCTGATGGTTCGAGCGTTCGAAGGCGGCGGGAATCTCGTCGCCCCAATACTGTTCGAAGGCGCTCAGTGGCGTCATGCCTGCAAACTCGGTGGCATACGTATTGGTTTCGTGAATGAGTCCGGCTACGGCTAGCCGGGTGGGATGGCGTGCGATAGTCAAAGTCGTTTACTCCAATGGCGTCGGATGGCTTGACTCAGCGGTTGACCGTCTTCGGATCGAAACTCAACGCCAGTAGTGCGCTGATGACGAGCGAGCCGGCGATGATGAAGATTGCCGGTGCCGTGCTGTGATACGTGTCGCGAATCCAGCCGATCAGGTACGGGCTTACGAAGCCGCCCAGATTCGCCAGACTGTTGATCGCACCGATGCAGGCCGCAGCCGTCGCTCCGCCGAGAAATGCTGTCGGCAACGTCCACATGATTGGCGAGAAGCTGATGATGCCGGCTGCAGCAAGCGAGAGCGCAATCATCGCGAGCACCAGGTGCTGGCCGGCGAAGACGCTCGCCACCAGGCCGAACGCCCCCAGCAGCATGATGCCGGCCAGATGCCAGCGGCGCTCGCGCCGGCGATCCGAACTACGCCCGACAAGCACCATCGCCACGATGGCAACGAGATAGGGAATGGCGCTTAGACAACCGATTTCCAGTCCGCTCTGCGCGCCGGCGTCCTTGATGAGCGTCGGCAGGTAGAAACCGAGCGTGTAGAGCGCCATCATGGCTGGGAACGTCATCAGAATGATCTTGCCGATGCGCAAATCGCGCAGGATGCCCGAGAGCGGCAGGTGCTCGCGGCCGTGATCGTCGTTCGCAATGTCGCGCGCGATCATCCCCCGTTCTTCTTCGGTAAGCCACTTCGCATGGGTCACACGGTCGGTCAGAACCCACAGCACACCGATGGCCAGCGGGAACGTTGGCAGGGCTTCGAGCAGGAACACCCATTGCCAGCCGGCGTGGCCGCCGACCTGATGAAACCGCTCGAGAATCCAGCCCGACAGCGGGCTACCTAGCAGGCCGGCAACTGGAATGCCCGCCTGAAACACGGCGGTCACCCTCGCACGGCGCCGGTTCGGAAACCAGTAGGTGAGGTACAGAATCACACCGGGGTAGAAACCCGCTTCGGCCACGCCGAGTAAAAACCGCACGACGTAGAATTGCCACGGCGCGGTGACGAACGCCATGACGCCCGAAAGCAGCCCCCAGGAAATCATGATCCGGGCGATCCAGCGCCGTGCGCCGACCTTGTGCATGATGAGGTTGCTCGGGACTTCGAACAACATGTAGCCGATGAAGAACAAGCCGGCGCCCAAACCGTATGCCCCTTCGCTGAACTGCAGATCGGTCAGCATCGTGAGCTTGGCGATGCCGATGTTGACCCGGTCAAGATACGCGACGACGTAGCACAACATCAGGAGCGGGATGAAGCGAAGTGCCACCTTGCGGTAGGTGGCGTCTTCGAGCGTCGTGCTCCCGGCACTTGCTTGAACCTCTGGCGGGAAAACGGCTTGCGGTTTCATGAATGTGTCTCCAGGGGCGAGGATGGGGCGATGACGATAGCCTCAGGCGATCTTCACCGTATCTGCAGTAGATGCATGGGCGTTCTGGCTCACAAGCGCTTGCGCATGGGCTTGAAAACGCTGTAGCTCCTCGGGCGGCACCAGCGAGCCGCCCGTGGACCATATGACGTGGGTCGCTTCGCGCATGTCCACGTTGCTTGCACGCGCATAGGCCTGGCCTTCGGGCGACTGTGTGAGCCAGAACGGGCCACCGATGCCGGCCGCAGCCGAGGGCTCGATCTCGATGCCCAGTGAGGTCTTGAGTGCCAGTAAATGGACGTAGAGCTGCTCGTCGGGCACAGTAAAGACCCCCGAGAGTTGCGAGGTCATCAGCGGGCTGACGAGGTGCGATGCCTGCCCAACGGCCAACCCGTCAGCGTCGGTCCGGTTATCGAGACCGATATCGTAGACAGAGACGGGAGCGTCGCCGCCCGAAGCCAATTGCACGAGAACGCAGGGCGAGGCGACCGGTTCGGCGAAGAAGCAATGCACGTGCTCACCGAAAATAGCCTTGAGTCCGTACGTAATGCCACCCGGCGCGCCGCCGACGCCGCATGGCAAATAGACGAACAGCGGATGGGCGGCGTCGACCGCGCGGCCCGCTTCGGCGAGTTGCCGGGCTAATTGCTGGGCACAGGCCGCATAACCAAAGAAGAGCAATTCCGATCGCTCGTCGTCGACGAAATGACTGCGCGGTGCGGCAAGAGCCTGCTCGCGCCCGGCGGCCACCGCTTGTGCGTAATCGCCCGCGTGCTCGACCACTCGCACATTGCGATGGCGCAGCCGGGCCTTTTTCCATTCCTTTGCGTCGGCGGACATGTGCACGACGGCGTCGAAACCGAGTGCGGCCGCCATCACGCCGATGGACAGGCCGAGATTGCCCGTGCTGCCGACGGTCACCGAATACTGCGAGAAGAGGGCGCGTGCGGCCGGTGTGGCGAGTGCACGGCGGTCCGCATCAGCGTCGATCAGACCATGCTCGATCGCGATGGCCTCGGCGAAGGCCAGAACCTCGTGAAATCCGCCGCGCGCCTTGATCGAACCGGCTACCGGCAGCATATCGTCGCGTTTAATGAACCACGCGCCCATGTCCATCTTCCCGTGCGCGTCCAGTTTGCCGAACAGAACGTCACGCAGCGCAGTCGCCGGCGTGAGCGGTGAGTCGATCACGCCCCGGCTTTCGACCAGTTCGGGGAACAGCGTCGCTAGCAGCGGCGCGCAGCGCTCGAGGCGCAAGCGGGCTTGCGCGATCAGTTCGGTCGAAGGGGCAGAGGCTGGCAGAGGTTGGCCCAACGCCGGATTTACCCAAAGCACGGGTTCGTGCGATTGAAGTTTGGCTAATAGTGGAGGTGACAGGTGGGGATGGGTCATGAAGAGCGTCGCGTCGATCAATTTGCTTAACGAGCGGTGATACTAGTCCTTGATGTCGTGTAAAAATAGCGCTCGTTACTAATGCATGCATTAGCTGGACTAATACCTATGCAACTCGATGCCTCACTTCTGGGGGCCTTGCGGTGCTTCGAGGCCGCAGGGCGCTTGCTGAGCTTCACGCGCGCAGCGAAATCGCTCAATTTGACGCAGAGCGCCGTCAGTCAGCAGATACGTCAGCTCGAAGACCGGCTGGGTTACACGCTTTTTGTGCGCGAGGCGCGCGGCCTGAAGCTCACTGCCAAGGGCGAGCCGCTGTTCGAGACCACGACGCGCGCACTCGGCGAGATTCACGCCACGTTGAACCGGCTCGACTTGTCGAATGCGCCGCTGCAGGTCAACTGTCTGCCATCGTTCGCGTTGGAATGGTTGATGCCGCGTCTGACGGAGTTTCATCGTCAGCAGCCGGAGGTCTCCGTGCGGCTCAAAGCCGAATTTCAGACGTTGGATCGCCAGTCGATGAACGCTGAGGACATCGACGTCGCAATCCGCTATGACCCGGCGAGCTACACAGAACTGCAGGCCGACGTGTTGCTCGACGAATACCTGGTGGCCGTGGCGACGCCCGAGTATCTGGCTCTCCATCCGGCCTTTGCTCACGGGGAGTCGTTGGATGGCGTGGTGTTGCTGCACGACGCGTCGCCGTGGATCGGCGCCGCGGAGTTCGTGGAGTGGCGTACCTGGATGGAAGAGCTTCGTCCGGAGTGGCTTGACCAGCTCGACGGTCCGCAGTTCAATCTGTCAAGCCTCGCCATTGGAGCTGCGCTCAGCCATCAGGGCGTCGCGATGGGGCGCACGGCGCTCGTCTACGACGCGATTCGCGCCGGACGGCTGGTCAACGTGTTTAACCGCGCGGTGCGCGCGCCCGCTCGCTACATGCTCCTCTCCCGCAGTCCGGATGACCGTCGCACTGCGATCTTTGCCTCGTGGCTCAAGCAGGAGTGCGAACGTTTTGATGATCTGCGCTCTGCGCAATCGCTTGTCAAGGCACGCTAGCCCAATTGGCAGACAGGCTAGCGCGTGTGCGGACATCGCTAGCGAATATTCCGAGCTGCAACCTCGCCGCTAGAAAGCACAACACCATGACGCTCACGCGCAGTTTCACGCGTCGCATCAATTTCCTGCAGCGTGCGTACCGTATCCCATCCCAGCGCCTGCGCTGCAATGCCGGAGGCTTCCAGCAACAACGCGTTCGTCAGATGCCCTGAGATTGCAATGGTCGTGCGGCGGAAAACCAGATCGGCGAGATGCGTCACCATGTCGTGTTCGCACAGGTATCGGATCTCATGCGCCGTGTAGCCCGACTCGCCCGTGAGCGAATGATCCGCGCGTGCGTCCTGCGCGTTCGCGCAGTACGCGGCGACCGCCGCCGCCGTTGTGCCATACCGGGCGAAAAGCGTCTCGGCCCGTTCGGCCGGAAGATTGTGGCGTTGTGCGAGTGCGCCGACCCACACGGCCCGTTTGCCTGCATCGTGCGGATAGTCACGCCCACCGCCGATCGGCTCGTGGCGCGTGCTGATCCTGCGTGAGCGTCCGAGGCGTTTGAGCGCGTCGTCGGCGACGGATTCCGCGAAGCCGCGAAAGGTCGTCCACTTGCCGCCTACCAGCGACAGCACCGGGATCTGCGTACCCGGCAGGTGATCGACGTGCACCACATGATCGCGGCTCACATCGCCCGGATTCGCGGCGTCCGAATAAGGCAGTGGCCGCACGCCGCTATACCGGAAGGCGATATCCGATTGCTCGAGATGCACGCCCGGAAAGACTTTGCGCAATACGCCGAGCATGTAGGCGACCTCGTCGTCCTCGCAGCGTACGCCGTCCGGATCGCTGACCCGGATATCGGTCGAGCCGATGAGCAGCTTGTCCATGAACGGATAGATCAGCGAGATGCGACCGTCCTTCGAGCCGTAATACACCATACGGCCGCTCAGTTGCGCATGGAGCTCGGGATGGTCGACGATCAAATGCGATCCCTTCGTTCCGCCGATATATTTCCGCTCGATCCCGAGCGCGGCATTGACGCTGTCGATCCACGCGCCGCCCGCATTGACGACGATAGCGGGCTCCACAGCAATGCGTTCCTGCGTCACGAGATCACGCAGCCATACGACGCCGTTCTCCACGTGATCGACACTCACGTAATTGGCTGCGGCGGAGTGCTCGCAGGCAGCGAGACCGTCGGCGACGAGTTCGAAGTTCAGCCGTTCGGCTTGGGTCACTTTGGCGTCGTAATACGTGGCAGTCGCCTTGATCGCCGGATCGAGCAGCGGCAGGCTCTGCAGCGATCGCTTTCTGAGCGCGAAACGATGCCGCGGCATCGTGCGGTCATGCCGGCCGAGAAAGTCATACATTGCCAGACCGATCTTCGAGATGACCGCGCCGCGATCGGCCAGCTTTGCCTTCATGCCGAAGAAACGGCACGCGGACGCGATCATGCCGCCGAAGTACGAGTGAATCGGCAAGACGGTTTCGAGCGGCTGCACATAATGCGGCGCGTTTTTCAGCAGCAGGTTGCGCTCCAGCGTGGATTCGGCCACGAGGCGAAACTCGCCGGTTTCGAGGTACTTCACGCCGCCGTGAATGAGGCGCGACGGCGCGCTGCTCGCGCCGGAGGCGAAATCCGTCTTGTCGATCAGCAGGCAGTCGACGCCTTGCAATGAGAGATCGCGAAAGAGGCCCGCGCCGTTGATGCCGCCTCCGATAATCAACACGCTGACCTTTGACTGCTGCTTCACGCGGTCGAGAAAGCATTCGCGGTTTCGTTCTGTCATCGTTGTGCTCCTTCTTCAGTTCGCGACGGCCGCATGGTCGAGCGCGGGCCACAAAGGCTGCATGGCTGCCGTGAGCCGCGACCAGAGCGCATACGCCTCGTCGAGCTGGCCATGTCGTTGGGTGTCCGGAACGTACGTGTGCGCGACCCGGCACGCGCGCGCAGTTGCATCGGAAAGCGAGGCGAAAACACCCACGCTGACACCGGCGCAGAGCGCGGCGCCAAGCGCGCTGGCCTCCGGACTCTCGGGAATATCGATCGCGACGCCGAGGACATCGGCGAATAGCTGCGCAAGCAGGGGGCTCGACGAGCCTCCGCCAGTCAGCCCGGCTCGACGCGCAGGAAACGCGCTCGTCAACGCTTCGACATGCCAACGGTGATTGAACACCATGCCTTCGAGCACGGCACGCGCCAGATGCGCGCGACGATGCCACGAGCGTATGCCGAAGAACGACGCACTCGCCGGTTGCTCGAACGGCGAGCCGAACAGGAACGGATGAAACATGACCGAACTCGGCTCCGTGAAGGCCGCCTGTACTTCGTCGCCGATCAGGTCGAACAACGAGCAGCCGCGCCGCGCGGCGTCCTGCGTTTCGTGCTGAAAGAGTTCGCGCAACGCCCAGTCGACATTGCTCGACGAAGCAGGCGAGATGGACATGTTCATCCATTGGCCGGGACGCGTGCCGTTGCGGCACGACCAGCGCGGATCCCGTTGCGGTCGGTCGGACAGGATTTCGTTGATGCTGAACGTGCCCGCCGTAATCGAAAGAACACCCGGCTCGATGTTGCCCATGCCGAGGGCGCTCGACGTGACATCGTGCAGCCCGCAGGCAACCGGCGTGCCTTCCTTCAGACCGGTCTGCGCGGCGGCCTGCGCGGTGATCCGGCCAGCGGCCGCCGCCGAAGCGATGATCTCCGGCAGCGCATGACCGATCGACGTCAGGCCGTAGAGCGCGAGGACTTCGTCGCTATAAGTCTGGGTATCGACATCGGTGAAGGACGAACTCGCTTCGGTCGGATCGGTGGCCGGCACGCCGGTCAGGCATAGACGAAGCCAGTCCTTGCAAAAGAGCACGTGGCCGATCTTCGCAAAGCGTTTCGGCTCGTTGAGCTGGATCCACTTGAGCAAGCTAACGGCAGCGTAGGGATAGGGCTGCTGTCCCGTCAGCGTCAGCGCTTCTTCGAGCACGCCTGCCTCACGCCAGCGTTCGGTTACCTCGAATGCGCGACTGTCGAGCGACAGAACGCCTGGTCCGAGCGGCGCGCCGGCGCTGTCGACGAGATAGAGCCCGTCGCCGTGCCCGGTCACGCCCACGGCCGCAATCGAGTCCGGCGGAATCTCGTGCAACGCATCGCGGATGGCGCCGCAGGCCGCTGCCCAAACCTCTTGCATGTCTCGTTCGACGTGTCGCGCGCGCGGTTGGCGCTGCTCGACCCGCCGGCTTCCCACCGCGACGGTGCGTCCGGATGTGTCAAAGACGACGGCCTTGGTGGCGGTCGAACCGCTGTCGACGCCGAGTAAATAGCGCTCCATCGTGTCTCCATGCTGTTTTTTGATGCGTTGCAACAGTTTCCTTTCGGCCCCTCGAGCAGGCGAAGACCACCCAGGGTTATCGCGGATGGCAGCCGGGGAAAGGAATGCTTACCTTGAGGTCACTGAAATAAATTTCAACACACGAAAAAAATATCACTTTTCGTGGGTGCATGGAGACAACATGACGAAAATCGCCGGAAAGCGTGATGCCGAGGACAGCCTTGCGATACGCGCGGCCTGGTTGCACTACGCAGCCGGGCAGACCCAGGCCGATGTCGCGTCCCGACTCGGCGTGAGCAGCGTCAAGGCGCACCGGCTGATCACGCGCGCCAATCAGAGCGGCGCAATCAAGTTCACGATCGACGGCGATGTCGCCGAGTGCGTCGTGCTCGAAGCCGAACTGGCCCAGCGCTACGGTCTGAGCTATTGCGAAGTGGTGCCGGATCTGCACGAAGGCGACTTGCCGTTGCGTGCGCTGGGCGTCGCGGGGGCGTACTTCTTGCAACGCGAGATCGCGGCGCGCCAGGACGGCGTCATCGGCATCGGCCACGGGCGCACGCTCGCCGCCGTGGTGGCGAACATTCCGCGCATGGACGCGGGCACGGTGCGCTTCGTCTCGCTGCTCGGCGGCGTGACGCGCAAGTACACCGCGAATCCGTATGACGTCATCCACAAGCTCGCCGATCAGACGGGCGCGGTGTCGTACGTGCTGCCGCTGCCGTTCTTCGCCAATACCGCGGAGGATCGTGAAGTGCTGCTCTCGCAGCGTGGCGTGCGCGAAGTGTTCGATCTCGCGGCGCATGCGGATTTGATGGTCGTCGGCATCGGCTCGGTGGACGCGGATGCACAGCTTGTCGCGTCGCAGATGATCGAGCCGGCGGAAATCGAAGAAGTGCGCAGCAAGGGCGGCAAGGGCGAACTGCTCGGGCATTTTTTCAGCGACGCCGGCGAATCCGTCGAAACGTCGCTGGCGGCGCGCACGGTGGCGCCCCCGTTGGCCGATCTGACGAGCCGGCGCATCGTGGCCATTGCCGGAGGCGTGTCGAAGATCGCCGCCATCCGCGCCGTCCTGAAAAGCGGCCTCCTCAGCGGCTTGATCACCGACGAGGCCACGGCGCTGGCGCTGGGTGGGGACCCTGAAGCTACGGAAGCTCCGTGATGAGCAACGTGATGGGTAACGTCGGGGGCAACGCAGCGCGAAATCTCATCGTCGGCATCGACGCGGGCACCTCGGTCATCAAGGCCGTGGCCTTCGATTTGTCGGGACGGCAGATTGCCGTGGCCTCGCTGCCCAACCGCTACACGACCAGCGCCGATGGCGCGGCGACCCAGTCGCTGGCGCAAACCTGGGCCGATTGCGCGCAAGCCTTGCGCGATCTCGGCGCGCAGGTCGAGGGCCTCGCGCAACGTACGCAGGCGCTGGCGGTCACGGGCCAGGGCGACGGCACGTGGCTCGTCGGTGCGGGCAACCAGCCCGCAAGCGACGCCTGGCTGTGGCTCGACGCGCGCGCCGCGAACACGGTGCGCGCCTTGCAGGAAGGTCCCGCGAGTCGCGCGCGCTTCGAGGCGACCGGCACCGGGCTCGCCGCATGCAGCCAGGGCGCGCAGATCGCCCATATGGCCGCGACGATGCCTGACGTGCTGGCGCGCGCCGAAGTCGCGCTGCATTGCAAGGACTGGCTGTATCTCAATTTGACCGGCGTGCGCGCGACCGATCCGTCGGAGGCCAGCTTCACCTACGGCAACTTCCGCACGCGCCGCTACGACGACGCGGTCATCGACGCACTCGGCCTGAGCGCGCGGCGCGGCCTGCTGCCCGAGATCATCGACGGGACCGAACGCACGCATCCGCTCTCTGCGCAGGCAGCGGCAGAGACAGGTCTGCTGGCCGGTACGCCCGTGTGTCTCGGCTTCGTCGATATCGTGCTGACGGCGCTGGGCGCGGGCATACACACCGAAGGCGCGACGGGCGCGAGCTGCTCGATCGTCGGCTCGACGGGCATGCACATGCGCGCCATGCGCAACGACAACGTGCATCTGAACGCGGAAGGCACGGGCTACGTCATCGCGCTGCCGTTGCCGGGCATGTCGGCGCAGGTGCAGTCGAACATGGCGGCCACGCTGAACGTCGACTGGGTGCTCAATCTCGCGTGCGATCTGCTCACGCAGTTCGGCACGAGCCTTTCGCGCAGCGACCGGATCAAATGCGTCGACGGCTGGCTGCAGGAGGGGCGGCCGGGCTCGCTGCTGTATCACCCGTATATCTCGGATGCGGGCGAACGCGGGCCGTTTGTCGAGCCCAACGCGCGAGCGGGCTTCATTGGACTGACGAGCGAAAGCCGGTATCCGGATCTGGTCCGCGCCGTGGTCGAAGGGCTCGGGATGGCCGCACGCGACTGCTACACGTCGATGGGCATTCCGATGCCGGACGAACTGCGCCTGACTGGCGGCGCGACGCGTTCGCGCGCGTTGCGCGGCGTGCTCGGCGCCGTGGTCGGCGCGCCCACGCGGATCTCCACCCGCGAGGAAGCGGGCGCGGCCGGTGCGGCCATGATGGCGGCGGTCGCGCTAGGCGTGTACCCGAACATGAATGCGTGCATCGCCGAATGGGTGACGCCGCTGCTTGGGCAGCCCGAGTCGCCCGATGTGGAACTGACGCAGTTGTACGCGCAACTTTTTCCCGCGTATCGCAAGGCACGCGAAGCGCTGGTGCCGACGTGGGCGGAAACGGCCCGATTGCTGAAATCGCGGCATCGGCCGGAGGCAGTTTCCGCAAGCCTCAACTAACGTCGAACATGGAACGTGAGATGAGCGAGAAGGACATGGTGGACCTGTGTGTCATCGGCGGCGGCATCAACGGCGCGGGTATCGCGCGCGATGCGGCGGGCCGCGGGCTGTCGGTAATGCTGTGCGAGAAGGACGATCTGGCGCAGGGCACGTCGTCGCGTTCCGGCAAGCTGGTGCATGGCGGGTTGCGTTATCTGGAGTACTACGAATTCCGGCTCGTGCGCGAGGCGCTGATCGAGCGCGAAGTGCTGCTCAACGCCGCGCCGCACATCATCTGGCCGCTGCGTTTCGTGCTGCCGCACAGTCCCGGCGATCGTCCCGCCTGGCTTGTGCGCACGGGCCTCTTCCTGTACGACCATCTTGGCGGACGCAAGAAGCTGCCGGGCACGCGCTCGCTCGATCTGCGGCGCAATCCCGAAGGGGCGCCGATCAAGGACGAGTACCACAAAGGCTTCGAGTATTCCGACTGCTGGGTCGACGATGCGCGCCTTGTGGTGCTCAACGCCGTGGACGCCGCCCGGCGCGGCGCCGAAGTGCTCACGCGCACCGCGTTTGTTTCGGCGCGGCGCGAAGGCGGGGCGTGGCGCGTGGAACTGCGCGACGCGCGTAACGGCGCGACGCGGGTAGTGAGCGCGCGGGCGCTGGTCAACGCGGCCGGACCCTGGGTGTCCGAAGTGATTGGGCGCGCGGGCGCGCAGTCGACGCGCAAGGTGCGGCTCGTCAAGGGCAGCCATCTCGTCACGCCGAAGTTCTGGGAAGGTCCGCATTCCTACCTCGTGCAGAACCACGACAAGCGCGTGATCTTCATTAACGCGTACGAAGGCGACAAGGCGCTCATCGGCACGACCGACGTCGCCTGGGACGGCGCCCCGGAAACGGTGGCGATCACGAACGACGAGATCGACTATCTGCTCTCTGCGGTGAACCGCTATTTCAAGCATCCATTGCGCAAGCAGGACATCGTGTCGACGTTCTCGGGCGTGCGCCCGCTCTACGACGACGGCAAGGGCAATCCGTCGGCGGTCACGCGCGATTACGTGTTCGATCTGGACATTACCGGCGGCGCGCCGCTATTGAATGTCTTCGGCGGCAAGATCACCACCTTCCGCAAGCTGGCCGAGCACGCGCTGCAAAAGCTGCAGCCGACCTTCCCGAAGATGGGCGCGGACTGGACCGCAGCCGCGACGTTGCCGGGTGGCGACATCGAAGGCGCCGACGTGCCGCGTTTCATGGCGAAGCTGCAGGTGCAGTACGAATGGCTGCCTCGCAACCTGTTGCGCTACTACACGCAGACCCACGGCACGCTCACGCATCAGGTGATTAACGGCGCGACCTCGCTCGCCGGTCTGGGCCAGCAGTTCGGGCCGACCTTCTATGAGGCGGAGGCACGCTATTTGATAGCTAACGAATGGGCTGAGTCGGCCGACGACATGCTCACGCGGCGCACCAAGCACGGTTTGCACATGAGCGCTGCGCAAAAAGCCGCCTTCGGCGTCTGGCTCGACGGCCTCGTCAGGAAATCCGCGTAAGCGGGGCGGGCCGCAACTCCGAGGCAACCCATACGACACGAGACGAACATGGCATTCACACTCGCACTCAACACGAATCCGCTGGTGAACCGCTTTGCCGAGCCGGGCGACCTGATCGACGCCATTGCGCACGACATGAAGATCCGTGACGTGCAGTTGACACACGAGTTCATCAACCCGTCGTGGCCGGCAGCAACGACGCGCAGGCTGACGCGCGAGATGCGCGCTGCGATGACGCGCACCGGCGTGCGCATCACGTCCGGCATGACGGGGCCTTACGGGCGGCTGAACCACTTCGGTCATCCGGACGCCGAGGTGCGCCGCTATTACGTCGACTGGTTCAAGACTTTCGCGGATATCACCGCCGACCTGGGCGGCGATTCCATCGGCACGCAGTTCGCTATCTTCACCTACAAGGACTTCGACGACCGGGCGCGCCGCGATGCGCTGATCCAGACCGCGATCGATTGCTGGGCCGAAGTCGCCGGGCATGCGAAGGCGGCGGGGCTGAAATACGTGTTCTGGGAGCCCATGTCGATCGGCCGCGAGTTCGGTGAGACCATTGCCGCGTGCATGGCGCTGCAGGACAAGCTGAGCGCCGCGAACATGGCGATCCCCATGTGGATGATGGCCGATATCGACCACGGCGACGTCACCAGCCCCAACCCGGACGATTTCGACCCGTATGCGTGGGCGCGTGCCGTGCCGCGGGTGTCGCCGATCATTCACATCAAGCAGTCGCTGATGGACAAGGGCGGTCATCGTCCTTTCACCGCCGAGTTCAACGCGCGCGGCCGCATTCAGCCCGAGCCGCTGATCAAGGCGCTGCACGAAGGCGGCGGACGCGACAACGAGATTTGCCTCGAGCTGTCGTTCAAGGAGCGCGAGCCGACCGACCGGCAAGTCGTCGAGCAGATCGCCGAATCCGTGGCGTTCTGGGCGCCGCATTTCGATTCCGGCGTTGCCGATCTGAATATCTGAGGAGATCCGACGATGCACGGCACGAGGACACAGAAACTGATCAACGACGGCGACGCCGCCGTCGACGAGATGCTGGAAGGCATCATGGCCGCCCACGGCGATCTGCTCACGCGCAACGACAGCGCGCCGCGCGCGATCGTCGCGCGCAACGGGCCGCGTGCCGGCAAGGTGGCGCTCGTGATTGGCGGCGGGTCGGGCCATGAGCCGACGTTTCTGGGCTTCGTCGGCAGGGGGCTGGCCGACGCGGCGGTGATCGGCAACGTCTTCGCGTCGCCGCCGCCGCAACCGGCCGTGGATGCCGCGCTCGCCGCGCATGGCGGCGCGGGCGTGCTGTTCATGTACGGCAACTATGCCGGCGACGTGATGAACTTCGACATGGCCACCGAGATGCTCGAACTCGAGGGCGTCGAGGCGCGCACGGTGCTGACGACCGACGACATTGCCTCGGCGCCGCGCGAGAAGCGCGCAACGCGGCGCGGCGTGGCGGGCAACGTGTTCATCTTCAAGGCGGCGGGCGCCGCCGCCGATCTGATGATGCCGCTCGACGAGGTGGAGCGCGTGGCGCGTCATGCCAACGCGCGCACCTACACGCTGGGGGTGGCGCTCGCGCCGTGCTCGCTGCCGCAAACGCGACGTCCGAACTTCGAGATCGCGCCCGGTGAAATGGAAATCGGCATGGGCATTCACGGCGAGCCGGGCATGCGCCGCGAGACGCTGCGCACCGCCGACGCCATCACCGACGAGATCATGGATGCGATCCTCGCCGAGATGGGCGCCGCCAAAGGCGATCGCGTTGCCGTACTCGTGAACTCGCTCGGTTCCACGCCGCTCATGGAGCTGTACATCCTCAACCGCCGCGTTGCGCAGCGCCTGAGGGAAGCGGGGCTCGTGGTGCATCGCACGCTGGTCGGGCCGCTTTGCACGTCGCTCGAAATGGCGGGCGCGTCGATCACCGTGATGCATCTGGACGACGAACTCCAGCGCCTCATCGATCACCCGTGCGAATGCGCGATGTTTCAGCAGAGGGCCGCATGATGCCCGCGCTGACGACCGCCGATATGGCACGCCTGTTCCGCGAACTCGCGGACGCCATCGCGAAGGCGCGCGACGAGCTTTGCCGGCTCGATGGCGCGATCGGCGACGCGGATCACGGTATCGCGATGGAGCAGGGCTTGACTGCCGCCTCGAACGCGATCGAGACGCTGCCGGCGGAAGCCACCCTCGCGGATCAGTTGAATGCGGCGGCCAAGGGCTTCCTGAACGCGGTTGGCGCTTCGTCGGGACCGCTCTATGCCACTGCATTCATGCGCGCGGCCAAGGTTGCCGGTGCGCGCCAGGAACTCCCGCTGAACGAGGCGCCGGGCCTGATCGTCGCGATGGCTGAAGGCATCCGCTCGCGCGGACGGGCCGAAATCGGCGAAAAGACCATGGTCGATGCCTGGGCGCCCGCTGCGGCGGCGATCGAACACGGCATGGAGGAAGGCTTGCCGGTGCGCGAGATCATGACGCGCGCGGGCGAGGCGGCAACGGCGGGCGCCGAGTCGACGATCGCGATGGTCGCGACCAAGGGGCGGTCGTCGCGTCTCGGTGAACGCAGCATCGGACACATGGATCCGGGTGCGGCGTCGGCCGCGATGGTGGTCAATGTGATCGTAGAAAACTGGAGGAGACATGGCACGGATTGAATGGGCAGACGACCGGCAAAGCCGTCGTTGCGACGCAAGGGGGGTGAGCCAATGAGCGCCATTGCTCCATCGACGAAGGGTCATTCCGGGCACAAGGCTCGCCTCGTGATCGAAGTGGTGTTGCTGGTGATGTTGCTGGTTGCGATGGCGATGAGCACGAGGGTCGTGAAGATCGGCTCCGACGCGGACTCGCAGACCAAAGAATTCGAACCGGCCGCCTACGGCACGAAGCAGTTCCCGAAAACCCAGGCAGCCATCGAAAAGCGTGCGGTCGATGCCGCCACGCTGGCCGCTGCCATCGCCACGGATCAGGACGCGGCGGGCAAGCAATACGGTGTGGCTGGCGGCGGCGTGGGTCCCGAGATGGCGGTGAAGTTCACCGGCGTGGCGGGCAAGGAAGACGCGGGCGTGTACGAAGTGAAGGTGCCCGGTCTGCCTGATTCGCTTGTCGTGCGCGTGCAAACGGGGCCGGCAATCAACGGCACGGATCTGCGCGACGCCACCGGCAACATCAGCTTCGGGCAGTTCACCAACCAGATCGACTATCAGAACGCCGGCTACGCGATCAATTCTGAAATGAAGAAAGCGGTCCTGTCGAAGATCGATACGACCAGATTGACCGGCAAGACCGTCTCGGTCGTCGGCGTGTTCCAGCTGATCAATCCGAACGGCTGGCTCGTCACTCCTGTGAAGCTGGACGTCAAATGAGCACCGCGATCCCAATCACGACACCGGCCGCAACGAAGGACGGCGTCCTGCTGTCCGCGCGCAACATCGTCAAGTCATACGGCGGCGTGCATGCCCTGAAGGGCGTGAACTTCGAGATCCATCGCGGCAAGGTCACGACGCTGTTTGGCGAGAACGGCGCAGGCAAGTCGACCTTGATGAAGATTCTTTCCGGCGTGGAAAAGCCCACGTCGGGTGAGATCGAACTCGACGGCGAGCGCGTCGCTTTCGTCTCGTCGAGCGATGCGCGCGATCACGGCATCTCGATCATTCACCAGGAGTTGAGCCTCGCGCCCAATCTGAGCGTGCGCGACAACATCTTCATGGGCCGGGAGTTGCGCACGCCGACCGGCGTGGACTTCGCCGAAGAGGCGCGCCAGACGCAGGCACTGATGGTCGACCTCGAAGAAGAGATCGACCCGATGACGCTGGTCCACGACCTGCGCCTCGGCCAGCAGCAGGTGGTCGAGATCGCACGTGCGCTCTCGGTCGATTCGCGCATCCTCATCATGGACGAGCCGACTTCCGCGCTGAGCGCCTCCGAGGTCGAGGTGCTCTTCAAGGTGATTCGCGACCTGACGAGCCGCGGCGTTTCGATCGTGTACATCTCGCATCATCTCGAAGAGGCGTTGCAGGTCACGGACTACGCCGTGGTCTTGCGCGACGGCAGGATCACCGCCACGGCGCAGAGGAAGGACATCGACCTCGGCTGGATCGTGCGCAACATGGTCGGCGAGAACTTCGATCTCGGCTCGCCGCCGACGGGTTACGCGTTCGGCGACGTCGCGCTCGACATCGACGACATCAGCGTCGCCGACGAATCGGGCACGGGCACCTCGGTGGTCGATCATCTGTCGCTCAAGGTGCGCGCGGGCGAGATCGTCTGCATTTACGGATTGATGGGCGCGGGCCGCACGGAACTGCTCGAAGCGGTGGCCGGGCGCACGCACCTCCCCGTCACGGGCGGCAAGGTGCGGCTCGAAGGCGAGGACATGGCGTCGCTGAGCATTGGCGAGCGCATCGCGAAGGGCCTCGTGCTGGTGCCGGAGGACCGGCAGCGCGATGGGCTCGTACCGACCATGAGCGTGGGCTCGAACCTGTCGCTCGCGAGCATCCGCTCCTTCGTGAAGGGGTTCTTGATGTCGCCTGGCGCCGAGCGCGAACTCGTGGGCGAATCGATCCGCAACGTGCACGTCAAGACCTCGGAAGCGGGTGCATCGATCCGCTCGCTCTCCGGGGGCAATCAGCAAAAGGTGGTGATCGGCAAGATGCTGGCAACCGGGCCGAAAGTCATCCTGCTCGACGAACCCAGCCGCGGCATCGACATCGGCGCGAAAGCGGAGGTGTTTCGCCTGCTCGCGGAGAACGCGAAGCAAGGTCTGGCCGTGGTCTATTCGACTTCGGAAGTCGGGGAGTGCCTGAGCGTCGCGCATCGCATCATCGTCATGCGGCGCGGCAAGATATCGGCCGAATTCGGACCGGATGCCAACAAGGACGACATCATGGCCGCCTCGGGCGAAGCCGTTGTTGTCTGATCGTAGCAATGCCAGGAGACATTCAACATGAACCATGCCGCCAAAACACCGAGATCCAGTCGCTTCGGCGGAGAAGGGCTTGACTTTGGCAAGATCCTGCTCGAAGGACGTGCGTTTTTCGCGCTGATCGCCATCGTCATTATCTTTTCCTTTCTGTCACCCAATTATTTCGCACTAGAAAACTTCCTGACAATGGCCTCACACGTGGCCATTTACGGGATCCTTGCGATCGGCATGCTGCTCGTGATCATCAACGGGGGGATCGACCTCTCGGTTGGCTCCACGCTCGGACTCTCCGGTGTCGTCGCGGGATTCTTCATGCAGGGCGTGACGCTGAACGTGCTCGGCGTCGTGCTGTATCCGTCGGTCTGGGTGGTGGTCGTGCTGTGCTGCGCGCTCGGCGCTTTCATCGGCCTCGTCAACGGGATTCTGATCGCGCGTTTCCGCGTGCCGGCGTTCGTCGCCACGCTCGGCGTCATGTATGTCGTGCGCGGCTTCGCGCTGCTGATGACCAACGGTCTCACCTATAACAACCTGGGCGGACAGGCCGATCTGGGCAATACCGGCTTCGACTGGCTTGGCTTCGACCGGCTGTTCAACGTGCCGGTGGGCGTGCTGATCCTGGTGGTGATCGCGGTTCTCTGCAGCATCGTGCTCAATCGCTCGGCATTCGGCCGCTGGCTCTATGCCTCGGGCGGCAATGCTCGCGCGGCGGAACTCTCCGGCGTGCCGGTAAAACACGTGCAGATCAGCGTGTACATGCTCTCGGGCATTTGCGCGGCGATCGCCGGCCTGATTCTCTCCTCGCAGCTCACCTCCGCCGGTCCGACGGCGGGCACGAGCTACGAACTGACGGCCATCGCGGCCGTGGTGATCGGAGGCGCGTCGCTGATGGGCGGCACCGGCAATATCCGCGGCACGCTGCTCGGCGCATTCGTGATCGGCTTTCTGTCCGACGGTCTCGTGATCATCGGCATCTCGTCTTACTGGCAAACCGTATTCACCGGCGCGGTCATCGTCCTCGCGGTGTTGCTGAACGCCATTCAATATCGCCGCCGCGTCAAGCGTCCCGCGCCGACCGGTGGACAACTGGCTTCTTCGCAAGGCGGCGGCAAGGCATGAGCAGTACGACCGGCAAGCGAGAAGTGAATTGAAGCTTTACACCATCATCAACCTTGGAGGAGACAACTCATGACCTTGAAGACAAAGACCACGATCCTTGCGGCCATCGCCCTGGCCGCGCCCTTGTTCGCCGGACAGGCTCAAGCCGCCGGCCTCATCAGCATCATCGTCAACGATCCTGCGAACCCGTACTGGCTTGCCGAAGGCAACATCGCCGCTGCTGAAGCCAAAAAGCTCGGCTACACCGCCAACGTTTCCGCATCGAAAGGCGACACGAATACCGAGAGTCAGCAGATCGACACCGCCATCACCAACAAGTCGGTCGCGATCATTCTCGACCCGGCCAACGCGAGCGGTTCCGTTGGCGCCGTGAAGAAGGCGATCGCCGCGAAGATTCCGGTGTTCCTCGTCAACGCGGAAATCAATCAGCCGGGCCTCGCCAAGGCGCAGCTGGTTTCGAACAACGCTCAAGGCGCGGCTCTGGGCGCCCAGCAATGGGTCAAGGACGTCGGCTCGAAGGGCAATTACGTCGAATTGCTCGGCGCGCCGTCCGACAACAACGCCGCGACGCGCTCGAACGGCTACAAATCGGTGCTGAGCCAGTATCCGGATCTGAAGGTGGTGGGCTCGCAAGTGGCCAACTGGGACCGCACGCAAGGTTTCAACGCCACGCAGAGCCTGATGCAGGCGCATCCGGACGTGATCGGTGTCATTAGCGGCAACGACGAAATGGCGCTCGGCGCGATCGCCGCGCTCAAGCAGGCCGGCAAGATCAAGAGCGTGAAGGTCGGCGGCTTCGACGGTTCGCCCGCAGCGGTCGATGCGGTCAAGGCCGGCGAGTTGCAGTACACGGTGCTGCAACCGGTCGCCGAGTTTTCCGCCAAGGCGGTGCAGGAGGCAGACCAGTTCCTGAAAACCGGCAAGACGGGCGCATCGAGCGAGAAGCAGCTGTTCGACTGCGTGCTGATCACCAAAGCGAATGCGTCGAAGTACACCGCGCCGTTCGTGCTGTCGAAGTGAGTTGGCTGGCGTATTGATCAGTGCGCCGGACTGGCGGGGCGAGCCACNCCCGCCGGTTCCGGCGCGACATGCGCTGCGAAACGTGAGCGCAGATGCGCAACAAGGTAACCATGACTGATTCCCTCTTTTGGGTCGGCACGAGCTGGAAGATGAACAAGACGCTGGCGGAAGCGATCGCTTTTGCCGAGCGCATGCTTGCCAGCCCCGACGACCCACGCATTCAGTGCTTCGTGATTCCGCCTTTCACCGCGATTCGGGAAGTCAAATCCATTCTTGCGGAGACCGGTATCAAGGTCGGCGCGCAAAACATGCACTGGGATGAGCACGGCGCCTGGACCGGCGAAATTGCGCCGCCGATGCTCGTCGATTGCGGAATGGATCTCGTCGAACTGGGCCATTCCGAACGGCGCGAGCATTTCGGCGAGACCGACGACACTGTTGGCCTCAAGGTCGAGGCCGCCGTGCGCCATGGGCTGACGCCGTTGGTCTGTATCGGCGAGACGCTCGCCGACAAGCAAAGCGGCCGGGCCGCGGAAGTGCTGGCTGCCGAGGTCCGTGGCGCACTGGCAAGACTCGGCCCGGAACAGCGCGCAGCGCCGATTCTGCTCGCGTACGAGCCGGTGTGGGCCATTGGCGAACACGGCGTTCCCGCCAGCCCCGAGTACGCCGACGCGCGACAGGCGGAAATCAGTCAGGTCGCTCAGGCGATTCTCGGCCGCCGCATCCCGTGCCTGTACGGCGGCTCGGTCAACCCCGACAACTGCGCCGAACTCACGGCCTGCCCGAATATCGACGGGCTTTTCATCGGCCGTTCGGCGTGGCATGTGAGCGGGTATCTGGACATATTGAAGCGCGTCGGGGCAGTGCTCTGACCACGATGCGGGCTTGCCAACCCCTATTCTCAAGGAGATCGCCATGAAAGTGGCCATTGGAGGCGACAGTGCCGGAGTCGGATTGGCCCGGGTGCTGGCCGACTACCTGAAAGATCGTTTCGACGTCTTCGAAGTGTCGAGCAACGAATCGAATCCGAATGAGTTTTACGCCAATCTCTCGGACCGCGTGGCATCCGGCGTGATCAGCGGCGCATACGACCGCGCGATTCTCGTGTGCGGCACCGGCATCGGTGTCAGCATTTCGGCGAACAAGGTGCCGGGCATTCGCGCCGCGCTGTGCCACGACACCTACTCCGCGGAACGCGCGGCGCTCTCGAACAATGCGCAGATCATCACGATGGGCTCGCGCGTGATCGGGCCGGAGGTGGCCAAGGCCATTGCCGATGCTTTTCTCGACAACACGTTCGACGAAAACGGGCGTAGCGCAGGCAACGTCGCGGCGATCAACGAAGTGGATTCGAAGTATCACCACCGGTAACTCGACGGATTTCCTGCACGGCTGGGCGTCGTCAGTGCTTGCGATCGACCCGGCGAGCGAAATATTCGCCGATCAGCTGAATCACCGATACGAGCGCGACCAGGATGAAGATCACGACGATCATCACCCGGGTTTCATAGCGTTCGTAGCCATAGCGAATCGCCATGTCGCCAAGGCCGCCGCCGCCGACGGCGCCGGCCATCGCCGACATGTCGATCATCGCGATTGCGGTTACCGTGACGCCGCCGAGAATGCCGGGCAGCGCTTCGGGCAACAGCACGTGGTGGACGATCTGGGAGCGTTTGCAGCCCATCGCGCGCGCGGCCTCGATGAGCCCTGGCTCCACACCGCCGAGATTGACCTGGACGATGCGCGCAAAGAACGGAATCAGGTTCGCGCTCAACGGCACGACGGCGGCCCACGCGCCCAGCGTCGTACCGACAATGAAGCGCGTGACCGGCAGCAGCGCGACCAGCAGGATGATGAAGGGGATCGCGCGGAACATGTTAATGGCGGTCGAGAGCGTCTTGTGCAGTAGCGGTCGCGGATAAAGCCCGCCCGGTGCGTTCACCGTGAGCACGATCGCGAGCAGCATGCCGGCGACGATCGCGATCAGCATCGACGCGCCCACCATTAGCAGGGTCTGCAGCAGGGCCTGCACGTAGCGGTCAGCCAGGGTTGGCGACATAACCTTTCACCTCGAGATGGCAACATGCGCAGGCATGCGAAGTATCAGAATGCGGGAGTCACGGAGCCATTGAAGTGTGTCTGGATAAAGTGCCTGACTTCCTCTGACTGATACGCCTTGACGAGCTTCGGCACCCACGGCGCGTTGCGGTCCTGCTCGCGCACCGCGATGATGTTCACGTAGGGGTTGTGCTCCTTGTGCTCGACCGCGATGCCGTCGCGCGTGGCGTAAAGGCCCGCCTCGGACGCCACGTTATTGACGATGGCTGCGGCATCGACGTCGGGCAGCGAGCGCGCCTGGACCAGCGGGTCGGCCTCGACGAAATTCAGCTTGCGTGGGTTGGAGCGCACGTCCTGTAGCGAAGCGGTGCCGGTGTAGGGATCGAAGCCATCGCGCAACGTGATGAGCTTGTGATCGCGCAGGATCACGAGGGCCCGGGTCTGGTTGCTCGGGTCGGCAGGAATGCTGACCGTTGCGCCGACAGGGAGCGCCTCGAGCGACTTGTACTTCTTCGAGTAGAAGCCGATAGGCGAAATATACGTGTCGCCAACCGCCACGATCTTGTAGCCGCGCGACTTGACCTGATCGCGCAGATACGGAATGTGCTGGAAGGAATTGGCGTTCAGATCGCCGTTGTTCAGCGCCTCATTCGGGCTTGCGGTGCCGCTGATCACGATTGCCTCCACATCCAGCCCGTCCTTCTTCGCAACCTGCGTGACGACCTCCCAGATCTGCTCGTCTACGCCGCCGGCCACACCCACCTTGAGCGGCGTCGGCGAGCCGGCGGAGAAGGCGGGAGCGCTGGAAAACGGCAGCACGAGCGCGAGCGCGGCGAGAATGGACAGAGTGCGTCGAATCATGAAGATGGCTCCGGGGTGAAAGGATGGGTTGGCACGCCGGGCAATTATAGGAACGTAGATCTGCGTGGCACTACGAATGGATTGTCGAATGCTAATGACGCGCGCCGGTCGATCCATGCCGGCGAGTGCGCCATGTTCAACGCAGCCCGCCCGGCGAAGATGCGCCGGATGATCGTCAAAGTGCGGGCGGCGTCGCGGCGCGCGAACACGGGATGTAGACGAATTTTGGCTGGTAGGCTTTTTAGTGGATTGCTATATACTTTTCCAACTTTTCTTGTCTCGGGGCGACGACGCTGTGAAAAAATTCTTCCTCACCCTTGCCGCCTCGGTGGCCGCCTGTGCTATCTGGTCTGTCGCCGCACACGCGGAAGACCGCGAACTGGTTGTGGCATCGAGCGCGACCTATACGCCGTTCGCGTTTGAAAACAAGGACAAGCAGATCGTAGGTTTTGACATCGACATCATCGATGCGATCGCCAGGCAGCAGCATATGAAACTGCGTATTGTGAACACGCCGTTCACCAGCATCTTCGCGTCGCTCAACAATGGCGACGTGGACCTGGTCATCTCCGGTGTCACGATCAACGACAAGCGTAAGCAGAGTTTTGACTTCTCGACGCCGTATTTCGATGCGCGCCAGTTGATCGCGGTGCCCAAGAGCAGTTCGGTGAAGTCGCTGAAGGACCTGGATGGCAAGAAGGTCTCCGTGGTGAGCGGTTCCACGGCTGACGATGTCATGAGCCGTGAGGTGGGCAAGACCAACCCGAATATCCGCCGTTTCGAAAGCACGCCGCTCATCATTTCCGAACTGGCTTCAGGTGGAGTAGACGCGGCAATTGGCGACAACGGTGTCATTGCGTACCGGGTATCGCAGAATCCTGGTCTCAAGACCGTGGAAGACGCGAATTTCCCCAAGGAATACTACGGAATCGTCGTCCGCAAGGGCGACAAGGCGCTGCTGGACAAGATTAACGCCGGGTTGGCGGCGATCCGCGCAGATGGCAGCTACAACGTGATCTACAAGAAGTGGTTCAACCAGGACTTCAAGCCGCAATAATGGCGTGATGCCCCGGCGCGCGCCGGGCCCGCCCGCGCTTCGGCCTTTTATTGAAAGCGAGCATGGAAGACAGCAATCCGGTCATGTGGTTCGGCTGGTTCCGCCCGGACATCCTGGTGGAGTACAGGCAACTGTTCTGGGAGGGGGCACTGGTCACCGTTGGCACGACGGTGGCCTGCGTGCTGATGGGCTGCGCCCTGGGCCTGTTGTTGGCGCTGGCGCGGCTTGCCGACGCGAGGCATCAGCCGTGGCGGACGGTGTGCAAATATGTGCTCCGTTGGCCGTCTACGGCCTATGTGAGTTTCTTTCGTGGTACGCCGTTGTTCGTGCAGATCTTGCTGATGCATTTCGCGGTGATGCCGGTGTTCATCCATCCTGTGCACGGGCTCCTGATTAGCGGCGATCTGGCTCGAACCTTGAAGCAGAATCACGGGGCGCTGATCTCGGGCGTGGCGGCGCTGACGCTGAACTCCAGCGCTTATATCTCCGAGGTGTTTCGCGCAGGCATCCAGTCGATTGCGATCGGCCAGAGGCAGGCGGGCCAGTCGCTCGGCATGACGCACGGACAGATGATGCGTTACGTTGTGATTCCCCAGGCCTTCCGGCGCATGTTGCCGCCACTGGGCAACAACGTGATTTCGCTGCTCAAGGACACGTCGTTGATCTCGGCAATCGGTCTCGGTGAGATGGCCTATGCTGCACGCACTGTGGCCGGTGCCTACGGTCGCTACTGGGAGCCTTACCTGGCGATTGCCGCAGCATACTGGCTGATGACACTGGCGCTGACAATGGGCCTGCGCAGGCTGGAGGATCACCTGGCGCGAACCGATCGCGTCGCACGGTAACGCACCCCGTTTTGATCGAGTAGCGCGTCCGTCAGCTCGAGCAAAGCGGGGTCGCCGCCAAAGCGGGCAATATCCCGATTCACGCGCGGCGCTTCACACGCGGGAGCACGCACAGCGCTTCGTATGCGAGATTGGCGGCTAGCAGGGCGGTGGTGCCGAACGGATCGTACGGCGGCGCGACTTCGACCACATCGGCGCCCACGAGGTCGAGCCCCCATGCGCCACGAATGATTTCGAGGGCTTGCGGGACCGTCAGTCCCGCGATCTCCGGCGTGCCGGTACCGGGCGCGTAAGCCGGGTCGATCCCGTCGATATCGAAACTCAAATACACCGGTCCTCCGCCAACGCGCTCGCGCACCTCTGCCATCAACGGTTCGAGCGAGCGGTTCCAGCATTCCTCGGCTTGCACCACGCGAAAACCCTGTTCGCGGCACCAGTCGAAGTCTTCGGCGGCGTAGCCGGTGCCGCGCAGACCGATCTGCACCACACGCTGGCAGTCGAGCAGCCCTTCCTCGACGGCGCGGCGAAACGGTGTGCCGTGCGCGATCTTCTCGCCCATCATCGTGTCGTTGACGTCCGCGTGCGCGTCGACGTGAATCAGTCCGACCTTGCCGTGCTTGCGATGAATGGCACGCAGGATCGGCAGCGTGATCGTATGGTCGCCGCCGAGCGTGATCGGCGTCGCGCCGTGGCTCAGGATTGCGTCGTAGGCGGTCTCGATCCGCGCGATCGAATCGGGGAGGTTGTACGGATTGATCGCGACATCGCCGATATCCGCGACACGCAGCGAATCGAACGGTGCGGCGCGTGTCGCCATGTTGTACGGGCGCAGCAACACCGATTCGGTGCGAATCTGGCGCGGCCCGTAGCGCGCGCCGGTGCGATTCGATGTGCCCAGATCGAACGGCACGCCCACGAAGCATGCATCGAGCCCTTCGGCATTCTGCACGTTGGGCAGCCGCATCATCGTCGCGATCCCGCCGCAGCGCGGCATCGCATTGCCGCCCAGGGGCTGGAAATATTCTATGTCCATGATTCGCTCCAGTTGCATTCGGTTAGACGCTTAAAAGCATTCACTGAATGCATTTTCTGCGCGAGGGCGGGACACGAACAATCGAAATAATTTCATGCGACGCATGTCCCCCAGTCATGGGTCGGCGTAAACCCTTGCACGCCGTCGTGCGGATGTGGGTTTTCCTCAGGTCATGCAAGAAGCTCATGCACCTCATGAAAACATATCGATTGTCCGCGCCGCATGGCGCCGCCGAGAATGGTTTGGACAACGACGCAGATGCGTGTGCATAGGCCAGCCGGGCCGGCATTTGCATCGGGCGGTACCAACCAGGAACGCGACCATCCATGAACTATCCGGAATTTACCGCCAGCTTCGAGGAAGCCGGCGCGCGGCCAATTGAATGGCCCCATACAACGGGCCTGACCTGCGCAGAGGCGCTCGTCACCCTGCTCGAAGGATACGGCGTCCAGTACGTTTTCGGCATCCCGGGCGTGCATACGGTCGAGCTTTATCGGGGTCTAGCCGCTTCGTCCCTTCGCCACGTCACGCCGCGCCATGAGCAGGGTGCGGGCTTCATGGCGGACGGCTATGCACGCGTGACCGGAAAACCGGGCGTGTGCTTCATCATCACCGGGCCGGGCATGACGAACATCGCGACCGCGATGGCGCAGGCCTATGCCGACTCCATTCCGATGCTGGTGATTTCGAGCGTCAATGCACGGCGCGAACTCGGCAACGGAGACGGGCGCCTGCACGAACTGCCGTCGCAGCGCGGCGTGTTCGCCGGGCTCACCGCGTTCTCGCACACACTGCTCGATGCCGCGGAGCTGCCCCAGGTGCTGGCCCGGGCATTTGCCGTTTTCGGCGGCGCGCGGCCGCGTCCCGTGCACATCGAGATTCCACTGGATGTGATCGTCGCGCCCGCTCGCGGCATGAACCTGATGCCAGCCGTGCTGCCAGCGAAGCCGGCGGGCTGCCCGGCCGCCCTCGCTGCGGCGGCAGACCTGCTCGCCTCGGCGCGGCGTCCGCTGATTCTCGCAGGCGGTGGCGCGCTGCACGCCGCGGCCGAACTGCAGGAACTCGCCGAGCGCCTGCAGGCGCCGGTCGCGCTGACGATCAACGCCAAGGGACTGCTGCCGCCGGGGCACCCGCTGCTGCTCGGCTCGACGCAATCGCTGCCGCCAACGCGGGCGCTGGCCCGCGAAGCGGACGTCGTGCTCGCGGTCGGCACCGAGTTGGGCGAAACCGACTACGACGTGGTGTTCGACGGCGGCTTTTCGATCGAGGGCCGGCTGATCCGCATCGACATCGACGCGCAGCAACTGATGCGCAACTTTAGTCCCGACGTGGCCATCGCCGCCGATTCGCGGCAGGCGCTTGGCAGCCTGTCGACGCGGCTGCATGAATGCGTCACGGCGGCGTGTCAGCGCGACTGGGGCGCGCAGCGGGTTGCGCTCGCGCGGCAGGCCGTGGAGGCCAGCTACGACGCGCCGACGCGCTCGCAGAAGCGCCTTGTCGACACGATCACGGCCGCGTTGCCACACGTCATCATCGCGGGCGACTCGACCAGCCCCGTGTATGCGGGCAACTTCGTGCACGACGCACCGCAACCGCGTTCATGGTTCAACTCGTCGACCGGCTACGGCACGCTGGGCTACGGGCTTCCGGCGGCGGTTGGCGCGAAGCTCGCCGCGCCCGATCGCCCCGTGGTTTGCCTGATCGGCGACGGCGGGCTGCAGTTCACGCTGCCGGAACTCGCCAGCGCCGTTGAAGCCAGGGTGCCCGTGGTGGTTCTCTTGTGGAACAACTTTGGCTACGGCGAGATACGCCGATACATGACGGCGCGCGACATCGTGCCGGTCGGCGTCGATATCCACACGCCGGACTTTCTCGCGCTGGCGCGCGGGTTCGGCTGCGTGGCCGCTCGCGTGGATACGCCCGATGCGCTTGCTGCCGAACTACAGCAGGCCGTATCGCGCGACATCCCCACCGTGATCGAAGTGAACGAAGCCGACTGGTTTGCACGGGTGCCGTCATGAAGCAGCACGAAGGGTTCGAGCCTGGCGTCGCGCTGCGTACGCAGCTCTACATCGACGGCTTCTGGTGCGCGAGTGAGGGCGGGCAGCGTCTGCCGGTCGTCAACCCATCGACCGAGGAAACGATTGCCCAGGTCGAGGCCGGCAATGCCGCCGATGTCGATTGCGCGGTGCGTGCCGCCGCGCGGGCCTTCCGCAGCTGGAAGAAGACCACCGGCGCGCAACGTGCCATCTTGCTTCGTGCGATCGCGAGCGGTGTGAGCGACCGGCGCGAGCGTCTTGCGGCGCTCCAGTCACTCAACAACGGCAAACCGCTGGACGAAGCGCGAATCGACGTGAGCGACGTCATCGCGACGTTCGAGTACTACGCGGGCCTCGCCGAAGAGCTCGACGCAATCGGCGAATCCGGGGTCGCGATTCCCAGTGACGACTATCAGGCGACTGTCCGGCGCGAGCCGGCGGGCGTGGTTGCGCTGATCGTGCCGTGGAACTTCCCGATGGTCACCACGGCGTGGAAGCTCGCGCCCGCGCTTGCGGCCGGCTGCACGGTCATTCTCAAGCCCTCCGAAATAACGCCGCTGCCCGAGCTGGAGCTTGCGGCGATTATCGCGGACGCCGGTGTGCCGGGAGGCGTGGTCAACGTCGTGACGGGCACGGGCACCGAAGTCGGGGCGCCGTTGGCGGCACACCCGCTCGTCGCGAAAGTTTCCTTTACCGGGAGCACGGCCGTTGGCGCGCAGGTCATGAAAGCCGCCGCGGACACGATCAAGGGCGTGAGTCTGGAACTGGGCGGGAAGTCCTCCATCATCGTGTTCGCCGATGCGGATCTCGATCTCGCCACCGACCTCGTCGCGGGCGGCGCGTTTTTCAATGGCGGCCAGATGTGCTCGGCCACTTCGCGCGTGCTGGTCGAACGACCGATAGCGGACGCACTTGCCGCGCGTCTCGCCGACCGCGCAACGCGCACGGTCGTGGGCGATCCATTCAGTTCCGGCGTCCAAATGGGGCCACTCACCAGCCGCGCGCAGTACGAACGCGTGCAGCGCTACATCGCGCGTGGCAAGGCCGACGGCGCGCGCCTCGTGATCGAAGGCGAGGCGCCAGCCGGTCCCGGCTACTTCGTGAAACCGACGATGTTCGTCGATATCCCGGCCGAAAGCCCGCTGTGGCGCGAGGAAATCTTTGGCCCCGTGCTGTGCCTGCGCAGCTTCGATACCGAGGAAGAGGCCATCGGCGCGGCCAACGATACCGAGTTCGGCCTGGTCGCCACGGTCGTCACGCGCGACGCCGGGCGGGGCAGGCGAGTGGCGGCCGAGCTGGAAGCGGGCGTCGTGTGGATCAACGCGCCGCAGGTCATCTTTCCTCAGACCTCATGGGGCGGCTACAAGCGCAGCAGCATCGGGCGCGAACTGGGTCCGTTCGGGCTCGCCGCCTTCCAGGAAGTCAAGCAAGTGCTCATGCCTGCCGGGGTCGCCGGCGCTCCGGATTGCGTTCGCGGTGCATGAGCTTTTGTCATGGCGCGCATGCAGAGATTTCGTTTGTTGCGGGTTTTTGACGCACGTAGAGTCCATTCACGCAGCACGTTCGCGTGATTTTTGGTAATCGCAGCGCGCATTGGGCAGCGCCAATACGGTTCAATCAGGAGACGACCATGCAGGGGATCAAGCTGGGGAGAAGGCAGGCCATTCAGGCAATCGGCACGGCTCTGGCGGCATCGGCGCTGCCCATGCCGTTCATCAGTACTGCCAGGGCACAGGAGAAGAGCTACGCGGGCAAGACCCTGCGGCTGCTCACCTGGTCCGACGATACCGGCGCGGCGGCCTTGCGCAACATCGCCGCCACGTTCAGCCAGAAGACCGGCGCACAGGTCATCGCCGACCGCGCCGATGGCACCTCCGGCATGGTCGCGAAACTCAAGGCGGCCGGCGACCGGCCGACCTACGACGTGATCACGCTTGCCGGGGTCGGCGCTTCCGGTCTCGCCGATGCGGGCCTGCTGATGAAGCCAGACCTGAACAAGCTGCCGAACCTGAAAGACGTCGCGCCGCAATACCGCACGGGCGCCAACGGATTCGGCGTCGGCTACCTGCTGTGGTCGGACGGCCTCATCTACAACACGTCGACCGTGAAGACCGCACCCTCGACGTACGAAGCCCTTTGGGATCCGAAGTATGCGGGGCGCCTGTTCCTGCCGCCGCCAGAGTGGGCGGAAGCGGTCGATCTGGCGATCATCGCGGCGAAGATGGCGGGCGGCTCGCAGCAGAATATCGATCCGGGCTTCAAAAAGCTCGCCCAGTTGAAGGACCGTGTGCTGACGCTCGGCGAAAACCCGAACCAGGTCGCCGATCTGTTCCGCACCGGCTCGCTCGACATTGGCGGCATCTATGCGCCGGCATTCTTCCCGGAGCAGATCCGCAAGCCCGAGTACAAGATGGCCGTGACTTACGGCATGAAAGAGGGCTTCGCGACACAGCTGATGTTTACGGTGATTCCGAAGTCACATCCCGGCGATATCGATCTCATCCACGCTTTCATCAATCATTCGCTCGATGCCGGCGTGCAGGGCCGCATGGCTGCCGACGTGCTCAACGGTCCGGTGAGTTCGCGCGCGGTCATTCCCGCCGAAAGCCGCGCCTTCGTGCCGTCGCCGCAGCAGATCGCCGAGAAGGCCGTGCTTCACGACGACAAGGCGCTCGCCGCGTTGCAGCCTGCGTGGATCAAGCGCTTTACCGAGATCTTTTCCGCGTGAGCGCCATGTCAGCCCTCTCTTCACGCCGCGCGGGCACGCCGGCGCCTGCCGGGGAATCGACGGCCCAGCACAGTACCGCAACGGCGCTGCCGCGCGTGCCGCCGTTGCTGCTGCTCGCACCGATCCTCGCGTTTCTCGCCGTGCTGATCGCGGCGGCGCTCGCCGTGCTGCGCATGAGCTTCGGCCTCCCAGGCAACGAGTGGCATGCCTTCACGCTGCAGAATTACGTCGATCTCGGGGACGCCTACTTCCTGCGCTCGCTCTGGCTGACCTTGCGGCTTGCCTTCCAGAGCATGATCGTTGCCGTCGTGCTGGCGATTCCCGTGGCACTCGCGATGGCGCGCACGCAGTCGCGCACCGCGCGGCGCCTCCTGCTGGCCGGCGTGCTGCTGCCGCTGCTCGTCAACCTGCTGCTGCAGGGCTACGGATGGCTCGTGATGCTGGGGCCGGCGGGCCTCGTCAATCACGTGCTCATGGCCACCGGCTTGATCGGGCGCCCGGTGCTGTGGCTGTATCGCGAGAACGGCGTGCTGCTCGGACTGATTCAAACGGCCTTTCCGCTCGCCGTGCTTCCCATATCGAGCGCGATGCGCGCGGTGTCGCGCTCGTACGAAGAGGCGGCGGCTACCCTCGGCGCCAGCCGCTGGCAGACGCTGCGCCACGTGATGCTGCCGCTGGCGATGCCTGGCATCGTCTCAGGTGGCTTGCTCGTGTTCGCCTATAACGCGAGCGCGTTCGCGGTGCCGTTGCTGCTGGGCGGACGCCGGGTGCCGATGCTCGCCGTGCTGGTACACGATCAGGTCGCGCCGTTGCTGAACTGGCCCGCCGCGTCCGCCTCGGGTGTCGTTCTGATGGCCGCGACGCTTGCGGTGATGGCCATCTCGCAGCGGCTCGTGCGCAACCTGCAACGCCACGCGGAGTCCCGCTCATGAATGCCTTGCGCATCCCCCTGACGATGCCCGGCCGGCTCAGCCGCGTGACCGGATTGTTTGCGACGATCGTGCTCTTTCTCGCGGCGCTGCCGATTCTGACGATGATCACGATGTCATTCGGCAATTCCGACACGCTCGAATTTCCGCCGCAGAGCTTCGGCTTGCACTGGTACCGGGCTGCATGGCACACCTTCGTGTCGCCCGATGCGAGCGACGTGCTGTCCATGGGCACCGCGCTCACGACGAGCCTCATCGTGGCGGTTTCAACGATGTTCATCGCCACGGCCGTCTCCGTGCCCGCTGCCTACGCACTGTCGCGCTACCGCTTTCGCGGCAAGGCGGTGATCGAGCAGCTGGTCGCGCTGCCGCTGGTCTATCCGCTCGTGATGCTGGGGCTTTCTCTGCTGCTCGTCTTCAATGTGCTGCCGGTGGAACTGGGCGTGGGGCGGCTCGTCATTGCGCACGTGATCCTGGCGCTGCCGTTCACGGTGAAGAACTGCGCGGCATCGGTTGCGTCGATCGGACCGGAATTCGAGGAAGCCGCCTGCGTGATGGGCGCGAGTCCGCGGCGTGCGCTCGTTGACGTCGTGCTGCCGCTCATGCGCCCCGGCATTCTCGCCGGCATGCTGTTCGCGTTCATCATTTCGTTTAACGAATTCACGGTGACGTTCTTCCTCTATGGCATCAACACGATGACGCTGCCTGTCTGGCTCTATAGCCGCACCGTTTCGTCGCTCGACCCAACCGTGTTTTCGTTCGCGGTCTTCATCGTGCTGATCGACTTTGCCTTGATCTGGCTGCTCGAAAAGCTCGTCGGCGACGAAGGCGTGGCGCTCTGATCGCCGCCTCTCACGCGACCCCCGGGGCACAAAGGAACTCTCATGACCCATCTGTCTTTGCAGGCCATCACCAAGCGCTTTCAGAACGCGTGCGCGGTCGACCACGTCGATCTCAACGTTCCGGACGGCAAGCTGGTGTGTTTTCTCGGGCCATCCGGCTGCGGCAAGACAACCCTGCTGCGTATCATCGCGGGCCTGGAAACGCCGACTTCCGGATCGGTGATGTTCGCGGGCCGCGACCTCACGCATGTGCCGGCCAACCGGCGCGACTTCGGCATGGTGTTTCAGTCGCTCGCGCTGTTTCCGCATATGACCGTTGCCGGCAATGTCGCTTATCCGCTGCGCTTGCGCGGTGTCGACAAGAGCGCACAAGCGAAGCGCGTGGCGGAACTGCTCGAACTGATCCAGCTTCCGCACATGGCGAACCGGCCCGTTACGCAGCTTTCCGGCGGCCAACGCCAGCGCGTGGCGATTGCGCGTGCAATTGCCTCGTCGCCGAAGCTGCTGCTGCTCGACGAGCCCCTCTCGGCGCTCGATGCGAAGCTGCGTGAAGCGATGCAGGTCGAGATTCGCCTGCTGCAACAGCGGCTTGGCATCACGACGATCATGGTCACGCATGACCAGCGCGAAGCGATGACGATGGCCGACGAGATCGTCGTGATGCAGAAAGGACGCATCGCCCAGGTCGGCAGGCCGCTCGACATTTACCGCGACCCCGTGAATGAATTCGTGGCGGACTTCATCGGCCTCGGCAACATCTTGCCCGTGACGCTCGAAGCCGACACTGGCATCGCGCTGCCGGGCGGCCAGCGGATCGCCGTCAATGCCGCCATGCGCACGCCGGAGCGCTCGGGCGACATCCGCCTGCTGATTCGCCCGGAAGACGTGTGCGTGCGGCCCGTGAGTGCGAATCGCGGTCCGAACATCGTGGCCGGCAAGGTGACGTTTGTCCGCGACGTGGGCGCGCAGATCGAAGCGACGATCGATTGCGACGGCTTCACGCTCACGGCCGCCACCACGCCTCGCGAGACGCCGGACCTCGAAGTGGGGCGGGCCGTGCTGGCCGAGATGCCGGCCCACGCGTGCAGGCTGATTCCTGCGCACACCGCGCACTGAAACCCCGCGTTGAAACCTTTTACCCCCAAAGAGAAGCCGTTGGAAGGAGACACCTGTCATGAACACTACTCACGTCACCACGAACCCCATGCAGCGCCTGGCGGCTCGCACCATCGCGGCCTGCGCGTTTGCCGGCATGGCCGGCCTCAGCGCGTTCGCCCCGCTTGCGCATGCGGACGCGCTCGACACGATTGCGAAGTCGGGCGTCGTGCGTGTCGGCGTATTCGAGGACTACCCGCCGTTTGGATCGATCGGGCCCGACATGAAGCCGCAGGGCTACGACATCGATGTGGCCAACCTGATTGGCAAGGCCCTGAACGCGAAGGTCGAACTCGTGCAGGTGACGGGCGACAACCGCATGGCCTATCTGGCGGATCACAAGGCGGACATGCTGCTCTCGGTTGGCCAGACGCCTGAGCGCGCGAAGGTGATCGACTTCTCGCAGCCGTATGCGCCGTACTATCTCGCGGTATTCGGTCCGAAATCGCTGCCGGTGAAGAATGCGGGCGATCTGGCTGGCAAGACGGTCGCCGTCGCGCGCGGCACGCTCGAAGATCTGAGTGTGTCCAAGGTGGCGCCGCCCTCCGCGGTCATCAAGCGCTTCGACGACCCGAACGGCGCGATTTCCGCATTCCTGTCCGGTCAGGCCCAACTGCTCGTGGTTGGCAACGATGTTGGCGCGACCATCATGGCTCGTCATCCCGCCAACGATCCGGAGCAGAAGTTCTCGTTGTTCAGCTCTCCAGATCACGTGGGCCTGAACAAGAACGAGCCGCGTCTGAAGCAGAAGGTCGACGACGCCATCGCGGCCGCAAAGAAGGACGGCTCGATGAACGCCATCTCGCTCAAGTGGCTGCGCGCTCCGCTGCCGGCTAGTCTCTGATGCGCTCCGGCTTCCGCTTACCTAACGACAGACGGCGCAGCGATGACCTACACATTCGACTTTAGTGACTTCGGTCTTTACGCGGGCATGCTGGCGCGCGGCGTGGAAGTGACGCTAGGCCTGACGGCGGTCTCGACCGTGCTGGGCGGCTTGCTCGGCATTGCCGGCGCGAGCCTTGCCGTCGCGGGCCCGAGGTGGGTGCGCGCGCTGGTTGCGTCCTACGTCGAGCTGATCCGCAATACGCCTTTTCTCGTGCAGCTCTTTTTCGTGTTTTTCGGGCTGCCGGGTCTGGGTGTGCAGATCAACGAGATGCAGGCGGCGGTGTTGGCGATGACCGTTAATCTTGGGGCCTACGCGACCGAGATCGTGCGCGCCGGCATCGACTCGATCCCTCGCGGCCAGCGCCAGGCGGCAATGGCGCTCGGCTTGCAGGGGCGGCAGGTGTTCCGCCACGTCGTGCTGCCCCAGGCGCTCGCCAACGTCTTCCCGGCGCTGCTGGGCCAGGTGCTGATCGTCATGCTCGGCTCGGCCGTCGTCTCGCAGATCTCCGTGCCCGACCTGACGTACGCAGCCAATTTCATCCAGTCGCGCAACTTCCGCTCGTTCGAGAGCTACGTGATCGTCACGGTGATCTATCTCCTGCTGTCGATCGTGCTGCGGCTGCTCATCAACCGGCTCGGCAAGGGCCTCTTCGCCGGACGCACGGCGCGCGGCACCGGCGCCTCACGCGCCCCCCTGCGCTCGTGGTTTTCCGGTCGCGCCCGCATGGCCGCATCCAGCCTTTCGAAGGAGCGTTCGTAATGGTCGAGTTCACTCTCTGGGATATCGCGCGCAATCTGCTGCTGGCCGCGCGCTGGACCGTTCTGCTCTCGCTTTGCGCGTTCGTGGGAGGCGGCATCGCGGGCCTCGTGCTGCTGGCGATGCGCGTGTCGCCGTTGGCCTGGCTGCGCCGCATCGCCGTGCTGTACGTCGAGCTGTTTCAAGGCACGCCGCTGCTGATGCAGCTCTTTCTCGCGTTCTTCGGGCTGCCGCTCGTGGGAATCGAAGTTTCGCCGTGGCTGGCCGCAACGGTGACGCTGACCCTCTACACGAGCGCCTACCTGGCCGACATCTGGCGCGGGTGCGTCGAAGCCGTGCCGCGAGGGCAGTGGAGCGCCGCGGCCAGTCTCGGCATGACATGGCCTCAGCAACTGCGTTACGTCGTCTGGCCGCAGGCATGGAAGATCGCCGTGCCGCCCACGGTCGGCTTTCTCGTGCAGGTGGTGAAGAGTACGGCGCTCACGTCGATCATCGGCCTGACCGAGCTGACCAAGACCGGAACCATGATCACGAACGCCGTGTTTCGCCCGTTCCCGATCTACGCAATGGTCGCACTGCTGTACTTCGCGATGTGCTTTCCGCTCACGTGGTATGCGCGCGTGCTCGAAGGCCGCTACCAGCGTGCCCGTCACCGCTGAACGCATGAACTTCAACGCTCTTCAGAAGCAGGTTTCCACATGATTACCATTAGCAACGTATCGAAGTGGTACGGTCAGTTCCAGGTGCTCACCGACTGCACGACGGAAGTGAAAAAAGGCGAAGTCGTCGTGGTATGCGGCCCGTCGGGCTCGGGAAAATCGACGCTCATCAAGACGGTCAATGGCCTCGAACCGTTTCAGAACGGCGAGATCAGGATCAACGGCGAGTCGGTTGGCGACAGGAAGACCAATCTGTCGAAGCTGCGCTCGAAAGTGGGCATGGTTTTTCAGCATTTCGAACTATTTCCGCATATGTCGATTACCGAAAACCTCACGCTCGCACAGGTGAAGGTGCTTGGCCGACGCAAGGACGAGGCCGCCCAAAAGGCCTTGGGGCTGCTGCAACGCGTCGGCTTGCGCGCTCATGCGGACAAGTTTCCCGGCCAGCTCTCCGGCGGTCAGCAGCAGCGTGTTGCGATCGCCCGTGCGTTGTCGATGGACCCGATCGCGATGCTGTTCGACGAGCCAACCTCGGCACTCGATCCAGAGATGATCAACGAGGTGCTGGACGTCATGGTCGAACTCGCTCAGGAAGGCATGACGATGATGTGCGTCACGCATGAGATGGGCTTCGCGAAGAAGGTGGCGAATCGCGTGATCTTCATGGACCAGGGGTGTATCGTCGAAGACGATCTCAAGGAGGCGTTCTTTGCACAGCCGAAGTCCAGCCGTGCGAAGGACTTCCTTTCAAAGATCCTTCACTAGCCCGCTTCCGTCAAACCGGAAACGCGAATCCCATGCGACGCCTTCCTCCACTCAACGCACTGCAGGTATTCGAAGTGGTTGCCCGCCACCGCAGCTTCACCTGTGCTGCCGAACATCTGTGTCTCACGCAGGGAGCGGTGAGCCGGCAGGTCCTCGCGCTGGAGGACTACTACAAGTTTCCGCTTTTCATCAGAGGAAAGAAGGGGCTCACCCTGACGACCGAAGGCGAGATGCTGCTGCCCGTCGTGAAGGAGGGGCTCGCGCGCATCGAGGAGATGTCGCTGCGCTTGACGCGGCAGCGCACGGATCTTGCCATGAAGGTGCCGACCTGCATCATGCGCTGGATGTTGCCGCGAATCATGCGGTTTCAGGGCGAACACCCCGACTTGCTGGTGCAGATCACGGCAACCTGGCAGCATGACGTCGACTTCCAGGCCGAGCCGTTCGACGCCGCGATCATCTACGGTTCGTCCCCAGGGGCCGATGTTCACGCGGTGCCGCTGTTCGACGAGCAGATTACGCCGGTCTGCGCGCCGGAACTGCTGAACAGCAAGCCGCTCGCCCAGTTCGACGATCTCTCGCAATTCACGTTGCTGCACCCGACGCGAGACCACCGTGACTGGAGACAATGGCTCGATCAGGTCGGCGCGACCCAGGTGGACGCGAACATGGGGCCGAGTTTCGAAACTCTCGATCTGGCGACGAACGCGGCCATGCAAGGCTTCGGCATTGCGATCGGTGACCGGACGCTGGTCGATGACGACCTCGTGGCGAAGCGGCTCGTCATGCCGTTCGACAAGGTGATCGAAACGGGCGCGCGCTATTACTTTGTCTATCCCGAGTGCGTGGCGCATCAGCCGAAGGTGAAGCTCTTCAGCGAGTGGATGGCACTGAATCACCAACCGCAACCGGCAATCGCGCCCGTATAAGAACCGCCTGGCGAGCGGCGCATGCTCGCCCGCTCAAGCCTGCGCTGCCGCCTCATCCGCTTTGTCGCGTTCGAGCAGGGGATAGGCGAGCGCGCAAATGTGCGACTGGATGCGCAAGAGATCGCGCAGCACGTCGAGATGCAGCGAACTCGACGCCATGCTGTCCGGCTGTCCGTCGCGCAGCCGTTCGAGGTGACGTTCGCGCGCCGATCGCTCGAGCCGCCTCAGCGCCTGCTTGTCGGCGATGAGCTGCGCCGCGGTCTGCGGCCGCCCCGACACGAGCAGGGCCTGAGCGCGGTGAAAGCTGCCGGTCACCGAGCCATGCAGCATGCGCAGCAGCAACTGCTCGAAGCGGAACTGGTGCGCAAGGGCCTGCAAGTGCGTCCCGTGCTGTACGTGGAAGGCCGCGAAGCATTGCAAACCGCGATTACGCAGGGCGTTGGCGTGGGTGTCATCGCGCGGACGGAGTTCGGTGGCTCGCCGGGCGTCCGCGCGATCGCGCTCGCCGACTGCCAGGTTCGCATGGTCGAGTCGCTGGCGCGGCTCGCGGACCGCCCGGCGTCGAACCTCCTCGATGCACTTTTTAGTACCGACCCCGTATCGCCCTGACTTCGGGCTCGATCGTTGCTGCCCCCTGCCAAGGGTGCGCCAGGCGATCGAACGGGCGCACCGGGGCGGGCAACAATCGGCTCATACGATACAGATGGCGTCTGTCATGAAACGCGAAGCATGAAAGAACGAGCAACTATCGTGTGCTGGCAGCGAGGACGGATTCTCCTCGTCGAACGGGGGCGATCGAGATGGTCGCTGCCCGGCGGCACGATTCGGCGCGCAGAGTCGCCGGCGGACGCTGCTGTGCGTGAGCTCAACGAAGAAACGACGCTCGAGGGCTACGAGCTGGGCTACCTGTTCCAGTTCGGCGGGCTCAACAAGCGGCACCACGTCTTTTTCTCCGTGCTGCACGACGACGCGAGACCTGCGCCGAGTAACGAGATTTTAAGGTGCCGATGGTTTCGTCCCCAGAAGATATCTACACTGATCACCAGCGTGCCGACACGGGAAATCGTCAATCTCCTGTTCGCTCATGAAGTGAAGCAAGCCCCTCTCGTCCGCGCGTAAAGCGCTCTGCCGCCGAGCGGCCTCGCTCCCCGCAGCCCCGTCCAGTCCCGAATCCAGACGTCAAGCCACGCGCGCCGCCCGCAACTATCGGGCGGGCTGATGAATGAGATCGCAAATTGCGAGTTTTTCTATTGGCCGCACATTTATACGATATTCATTGTCGGCACAGCGTTTGTGCAGCCCCACCGCAAGCGTATCTGGAGGAGCGATGGAACATCAGCCCCGCACGCAGAATGAGAAGCTCGAGGTCAAGACCACGACGTGCTACATGTGCGCGTGCCGCTGTGGCATACGCGTGCATCTTCGCGACGGCGAGGTTCGTTATATCGACGGCAATCCCGACCATCCGCTTAATCAGGGTGTGATCTGCGCCAAAGGCTCGTCGGGCATCATGAAGCAGTATTCGCCGGCGCGCCTCACGCAGCCTCTGCTGCGCAAACCGGACGCCCTGCGCGGCACCGCCCAGTTCGAGCCCATCTCCTGGGAAGCCGCGTTCGACATGCTGGAAAAGCGCCTCGCGCATTTGCGCGCGACCGACCCGAGGCAATTCGCGCTCTTCACGGGCCGCGACCAGATGCAGGCGCTGACGGGTTTGTTCGCCAAACAGTTCGGCACCCCAAACTATGCGGCGCACGGCGGCTTCTGCTCGGCGAACATGGCGGCCGGCATGATCTATACGATGGGCGGCTCGTTCTGGGAATTCGGTGGACCGGACCTCGACCGCGCCCGGCTGTTCTTCATGATCGGCACGGCAGAGGACCATCACTCGAATCCGCTGAAGATTGCGATTTCGAAATTCAAGCGCGCGGGCGGCCGCTTCATCGCCATCAATCCGATCCGCACGGGCTACGCGGCAATCGCCGATGAGTGGGTGCCGATCCGTCCCGGCACGGATGGCGCGCTGTTCATGGCGCTCATGCGTGAACTGATCGAACAGAATGCGTACGACCGCGAGTTCGTCGAGCGCTATACGAATGCCGGCGAACTGCTCGATATGCGCGCCGACAGCGATACGTACGGCCTGTTCGTGCAGGACCCCGCAGTGGAAGCGCGCAATCGGCTCTTTCCGCAGAACCACCTGTGGTGGGACGCCGCGAGCCAGCGCGAAGTGCCGCATCACGCGCCGGGCGTGCGCCCCGCGCTGGAAGGGCGCTATACGCTCGCGGACGGCACGGCCGTCGCGCCGTCGTTCGAGTTGCTGCGTGAGCAGGTTGCCGACTGCACGCCCGAGTGGGCGGCGGAGATCACCGGCATTCCCGCAGCCACGATCCGCCGGCTGGCCCAGGAAATGGCCGATGTCGCGCGCGATCAGAAGGTCACGTTGCCGATTCAGTGGACCGACGCCTGGGGCGAGACTCACGAATCCGTGACGGGCGCGCCCATTGCCTTTCACGCCATGCGCGGGCTCGCCGCTCACTCGAACGGCTTTCAGTCGATACGCGGGCTCGCCGTGCTGATGTCGCTGCTCGGCACCATCGACCGGCCCGGCGGTTTCCGGCACAAGTCGCCGTATCCGCGCGCCGTGCCGCCCTCGGCGAAGCCGCCCAACAGCCCGGACGACGTGAAGCCGAACACGCCGCTCGCGAACGGTCCGCTGGGCTGGCCCGCCGCGCCGGAAGATCTGTTTATCGACGCCAAGGGCGAGCCCGTGCGCATCGACAAGGCGTTTTCGTGGGAGTACCCGCTCGCCGTGCACGGTTTGATGCATAGCGTCATTACGAACGCGTGGCGCGGCGATCCGTATCCCATCGATACGCTGTTGATCTTCATGGCCAACATGGCGTGGAATTCGTCGATGAACACCATGGAAGTCCGCAAGATGCTCGCCGACAAGCACGAGAACGGCGAGTACAAGATTCCGTTCATCGTGGTGTGCGATGCGTTCCAGTCGGAGATGACGGCATTCGCCGACCTGATTCTGCCCGACACGACCTACCTCGAACGCCACGACGCGATGTCGATGCTAGATCGGCCCATTTCCGAATTCGACGGTCCGGTAGATTCCGTGCGCGTGCCCGTCGTCCCGCCGACGGGCGAATGCAAGCCGTTCCAGGAAGTACTCGTCGAGCTGGCGAGCCGCCTGAAACTGCCGGCGTTCACGACGCCCGAAGGCACGCGCAAATACCGCGACTATCCGGACTTCATCATCAATCACCAGACGGCGCCGGGCTCGGGCGTGGGCTTCCTGATCGGCTGGCGCGGCAAGGACGGCGACAAGGCGCTGGTTGGCGAACCGAACCCGCGGCAGTGGGAGGAGTACGCGAAGCACAACTGCGTCTACCACTACACGCTGCCCGAGTCGCTGCAGTACATGCGCAACTGCAACGGGCCTTATCTGGACTTCGCCGTCGAAAAGGGCTTCCGCAAGTTCAACGAGCCGATCGTCATCGCGCTTTACTCGGACGTGATGCAGAAGTTCCGGCTCGCCGCGCAGGGCAAGACGAAGGGCCGGCAGCCTCCCGAGCATTTGCGCGCGCGCATCGAACGGTACTTCGATCCGCTGCCGTTCTGGCACCCGCCGCTCGAACACGATACGACCGATCACGCGCAGTATCCGCTCGCGGCCGTCACCCAGCGTCCCATGGCGATGTACCACTCGTGGGACTCGCAGAACGCCTGGCTGCGGCAGATTCATGGCGAGAACTATCTGTACATGAATCCGCGCACGGCGGCGGCGCAGGGCATCGAGGACGGCGGCTGGATCTACGTCGAATCGCAATGGGGCAAGGTGCGGTGCCTCGCGCGCTACAGCGAAGCGGTCGAGCCGGGCACGGTCTGGACGTGGAACGCCATCGGCAAGTCGGCGGGCGCGTGGAATCTCGGACCCGAGGCCAACGAGTCGCAGCGCGGCTTCCTGCTGAACCACCTGATCGCGGACGAAATTCCCGTCAAGCACGCCGGTCACACGCGCACGTCGAACTCCGATCCGGTCACGGGGCAAGCCGCGTGGTACGACGTGCGCGTGCGCATCTATCCGGCAGAGGCTCACGCCGACCACACGCTGCCGCAGTTCGCCCCCATGCCGGCGCTGCCCGGCTCCGTCGGCTCGGGGGCAGGGGGCATCATCCATCGCGTCGTGCAGACGTATTTCGCCGGGCGCGGCGAGTTTGCCGCGCGTCTTGCGAAGGCCGCGCAACGCAAGTGAAACGGAGAGCATGCGATGACACAGATGGCGCTGGTGATCGATCTGAACGTCTGCGTGGGCTGCCACGCTTGCGTGACGAGCTGCAAGGAATGGAACACGTCGGGCGAGGCGGGCAGTCTCGCCGACTTTCGCCCGTATGACGCCGATCCATCGGGCACGTTCTTCAACCGGGTGCAGACGTTCGAAGCCGGCGAGTTTCCGCTTGCCGACACCATTCATTTCCCCAAGTCCTGCCTGCACTGCGAGGACCCGCCGTGCGTGCCGGTCTGTCCGACCGGGGCAAGCTACAAGCGCAAGGAAGACGGCCTCGTGCTGGTCGACTACGACCGCTGCATCGGCTGCAAGTACTGCGCGTGGGCCTGCCCCTACGGCGCGCGGGAAATCGACGAAGCGCGCAAGGAAATGACCAAGTGCACGCTGTGTTCCGACCGCATCTACAACGAAGCGCTGCCGGAGCGCGACCGCAAGCCCGCGTGCGTGCTGGCGTGCCCGACCTCGGCGCGCCTCTTTGGCGACATTCACGATCCCGAGTCGGTCGTGTCGAAGGCGATCCGCGAACGCGGCGGCTATCAGCTGATGCCCGAGTGGGGAACCCGGCCGTCGAATCACTATTTACCGCGCCAACCGGTGACGTCCTGCAGCAGCGGCTCGTGTTCGTGCAAGACATCGGGCGCGGGAGACACCGATACGCTGGAAACGCAGGCCGAACACGGCGCGCTGAATCTCGCGTCAATCGCAACGCGCGTGTGAGCTCGTCTGCGCGTGCTCGCATGGCGCGCGCCGAATCGAAGAGTGGAGAACGGTATGAATCCGGCATTTTCAGTGGTGTTTCTCACGACGCTGAGCGGTGCGGGCCAGGGGCTGCTGATCGCGCTCGTCGGCGTGGAGCTGGCGCAACGGCTTGGCTTCGGCGATGTGGCGGCGGTTCCGGCGATGTTCTATGTCGTCGGTACGGCGCTTTCGTGCGCACTGGGCGCATTGGGGCTCGTTGCGTCGTTCTTTCATCTCGGCCATCCCGAGCGGGCATGGCGGGCCATTGCGATGTGGCGCACCTCGTGGCTGTCGCGCGAATGCCTTTGTCTTCCCGCGTTTCTGGCCTGCACGTTCGCCTACGGTCTCGCGCACCTGCTAGGGGCCTCGTATTCCCTGGCAATAGGGGGCGTGGCTGTCGTTGCGAGCCTGCTGCTGTTCGTGTGCACCGCGATGATCTACGCGTGCCTGCGCTTTCTCCAGGAATGGGCGACGCCGCTCACGCTGGTCAATTTCGTATTGCTCGGCTGCGCGTCCGGCTTCACGCTCGCGACCGCGTGCGCCGCGAGATTCGCACCGGCCATGGCGGTGCCGCTTGCAGTCTGCGCATGCGTGTTGACGCTGGCGGGCTGCGCGTCGCGCACGGCCTCGCTTGTCCGCAATGCGCGCCTGCGCCCGAAATCGACCGTGCAAAGCGCGACCGGGATTCGCGCGGAACGCGTCGAGCAGAAGTCGCGCGGGTTTACGGCGGGCGCCTTCAATCTGCGCGAGTTCTTTCACGGCAAGACACCCCGCGCGCTCAGACGCATCAAGTGGACGTTCCTGATCGCGGCGTTCCTCGCTCCCTTCTGCCTCGTGGCGATCGGCGGCGGCATCCGATCCGTTGGGCTATCGTTCGCGGTGTTTTGCGTGGCGGCGGTGATCCAGTACGCGGGCCTGGTGGCGGAGCGCTGGTTTTTCTTTGCTGAAGCGCGGCATCCGCAGAATCTCTACTATCAGCGTTCGTAAGTCGAGCGCTCCACGTCCCTTTACTCGCGGAACGTCTTCGCGGTTTCGGTTGCGGCATGCCTCAGGTCGGGCACGAAGGCGAGCAGGTCGTCGAGCGCGACGCGCCCGACAGGCGCTTGGACGGCGATCGCCGCGCACGCACGGTTGCGGTCCAGCATCACGGGAACGGCGATCGCGATCAAGCCCTGTAAATGCTCCTGATTGTTGATCGCGAGCTGCCGGCGGCGTGTCACCGCCAGCTCCTTGCGCAGCGCTTCGCGGTCGGTGATCGTTTGCTCCGAATGCGCGCGCAGTGGCAGCGTGTCGATCATGCGGTCGCGCCGCTCCTTGGGTAGAAAGCTCAGCAGCAGCTTGCCGCTTGCCGAGCAGTGCAGCGGCACGTGCGAGCCCGGCTGCAGGTGCATGCGCAGCGGCCATTCGGTCTCCACGCGGTCGACATAGACCACGTCATTGCCCGCGAGCATGGTGAGATTGCAGGTCTCGCCAATCTTTTCGACGAGCTGTTCGAGCAGCAGATGCCGCGCGGCCGCCGGCCCGGCATGCATCAGCACGTTCACCGCCATCATTCTCACGCGTGCCGAACACTCGTACAGCTTGTCGTTGGCGCCGCGTGTGACGAGCCACGCGTCGGTGAGCTGGGTCAGGATGCGGTGCACCGTCTGCTTGGGCAAACCGAGCGCCTCCACCAGATCCATCATCGCCAAAGGATGGCCCGCCTGGGCTAGCGTTTCCAGCACGCGGAACGCGCGGACCGCCGCCGCATTCGATTGGTTCGATGTGGACACGCTTGTCTCCTGCGTCGGTTGCCTTGTGCGGTCGACGCTAGCTTTCCCGTCATTGTGCATCGCTCGGTGCGATTTTCGGGACTGGTGAAAGTCCCGAAAATCGCATATTCCGCGGCTCCCTGGCCGTGTGTCACCGATTGTGCGGGAATCGGGACTCGCATTCACGCGCCGATGAATAGATTGGCAGTACAGCCAATTATTTGATCGGAGCGCGCCGATGAATGTGAGAGAGACCGTTGCCAATGCCGCCGGTGCGGGCAAACCCGAAGCGCCCGCGCCGCAGATCGCCGCGCTCGTGGCGCGTGCGCGTGCGGCGCAGCAAGCCTTCGAGTTCGCCGGGCAGGCAACCCTGGATACCGCTGCGGCGGCGGCCGCGTGGGCGATCATGGAGCCCGGCCGGAATCGCGAGCTTGCCGAACTGGCGGTGCGCGACACAGGGCTCGGAAACGCCGACGACAAGTTCCGCAAGAACTACCGCAAGACGCTCGGGCTGCTGCGCGACCTGCATGGGAAAAAGACCTGTGGCGTGATTGCGCGTGACGAGGCCACGGGCATCGTCGAAATCGCGCGCGCGGTCGGGGTGGTCGCGGCAATCACGCCCTCCACCAATCCGGCCGCGACGCCCGCCAACAAGATCATCAACGCGCTCAAATGCGGCAATGCGGTGATCGTCGCGCCCTCGCCGAAGGGTTATGGCGCGTGCGAGGCGCTCATCGGCTTCATCCATGCGCAGTTCGCCAAAGCGGGGCTGGACCCGGCGCTCGTGCAGATGCTGCCCGCGCCCGTGGACAAGACCGCAACCGCCGCGCTGATGCGCGAAGCCGACCTCGTGGTCGCGACGGGCTCGCAGGCCAACGTGCGCATGGCCTACGCCAGTGGCACGCCGGCCTTCGGCGTGGGCGCCGGCAACGTGGCGTCGATCGTCACGCGCACGGCGAACCTTCGCGATGCGGCGCACAAGATCGCCGCGTCGAAGACCTTCGACTACGCGACGAGCTGCTCGTCGGAGAACAGCGTCGTGATCGACGAGGCAGTCTACGACGCGATGCTGCACGAACTCGCCGCCTGTGGCGGCGTGCTGCTCGACGCGCAGCAAAAGGCGCAATTGCAGGCGGCGATGTGGACCGACGGCAAGCTCTCGTCGCGTTGCACCGCAAAATCCGCGGTGCAGATCGCGCGCGCTGCCGGCCTCGAAGAGGTGGCGACGCACGAGAAGAGCGCGTTCCTGATGGTCGAGGAGAGCGGCTTCGGCGCGGCACATCCGTTTTCGGGCGAAAAGCTCGCGCCTGTGCTCACGGTCTACCGCGCGCGCGATTTCGGCGCAGCGGCGGATATCGTGCGCAGCCTCTACGCGTACATGGGCGCGGGTCACTCGGTCGGCCTGCACACTGAGGACCCGCACGAAGCCGTGACGCTGGGGTCGACGCTGCCGGTGGCGCGCGTGATCGTCAACCAGGCGCATTGTTTCGCGACGGGCGGCAACTTCGACAATGGCCTGCCGTTCTCGCTCTCGATGGGCTGCGGGACCTGGGGGCGCAACAACTTTTCGGACAATCTCGGCTTTCGGCAGTACCTGAACATCACGCGCGTGGCGTACCCGATTGCGGAGCACGTTCCCGAACTCGACACCTTGCTCGGCGACTATTTCCGGAGGTTCGGCCAATGAGCGCGCCCGCCACGATCCGCGCGCTGATCGAAGCACGCGCCGCACAGTACCCCGACAAGCCCTTCCTGCTGGCGGCGCCCGACGAAGGCGCTACGGAAGACGCCGGCGCAGTCGCCGGGAGCGCCACGGCGGCGGGCGCGACGCTGACCTTCGGCGCGCTGCTCGAGCGTTGCCGCGCACTCGAGAGCCGCTTTCGCGACGCCGGCCTCAAGCCGGGCGACGTCGTTTCGGTCCTGATGGGCAACGGCATCCAGACTGCCACGCTGCTGCTCGGCGCGATGTACAGCGGACTGATCGCGCATCCGCTCAACCTGCTTTGCCAGGCGTCCCAGCTTGCCTATATCGTCGAGCATTCGGATACGCGGATGATCTTCGCGAGCGCGCAGACCAGCGTCGCGCTCGCGGCGGCGCTCGCCGCGCTGCGCGAGCAGGGCATGTCGCGCAACATCGCGCTCGTGCGTACGGAACCGGATGCCGTCGCGTTGCCAGTGCTGCCCGCGCTCGAAACGGCGGCCGCCGATGTGGCGAGCGCCGTGCCGGCGTCGAGCCTCGCGGGCCTTCCGGTGCTGGAATCACCGCCCGTGGAAACCCAGCCCGGGCCCGACGCTGCCGACATCGCCCTCCTGATGTACACCTCGGGCACGACCGGCGCGCCGAAGGGCGTGCTGCTCAGCCACGCAAGCCTCCATGCGAACGCGCGCAACATCAGCCTCGAGCACCGGCTCGCCGACGACGACCGCGTGCTGGCATCGCTGCCGCTCTATCACATCAACGGCCTCGTCGTGACCTTGCTTGCGCCGCTCTGGCACGCGGGCTCGGTCGTGCTCACGCCGCGCTTCTCCGGGCGCACGTTCTGGCGCGACGCCGCCAGCTACGGCTGCACGTGGATCAACGTGGTGCCGACCATCGTCGCCTATCTCCTCAACGGCGACGAACCGCGCGGGCTCGACCTCTCGGCGCTCAAGTTCTGCCGCAGCGCGTCTGCCGCGCTGCCCGCCGACCATCATCGCGCATTCGAGGCGCGCTTCGGCATTGGCGTCATCGAAACGATGGGGATGACCGAGACTGCCGCGCCGGTCTTTAGCAATCCGTACGATGCATCGCGGCGCCGGATCGGCAGCATCGGCCTGCCATCGGGCGGCGAAGCGCGCGTGATCGATCGTGACGGCCGCGAATGCGGACCGAACGAGTGCGGCGAAATCGTGTTGCGCGGCGCCCAGGTCATGTGCGGCTACTACAAGCGCCACGAGGACACGGCCAAGGCGTTCACCGCCGACGGCTGGCTGCGCACCGGCGACCTTGGCTATCGCGACGACGAAGGCTACTTCTATATCAACGGCCGCTCGAAGGAACTGATCATCAAGGGCGGCGAGAACATCGCGCCGCGCGAGATCGACGAGGCGCTGCTGCGCCATCCGGGCGTGCTCGACGCGGCGGCCGTCGGCGTGCCCGATCCCGCCTATGGGCAGGAGATCGTCGCGTTCGTGGTTGCGCGCGAGGCTCACTGGCAGGGCGCGCCCGACCCGGACGATCTGCGCGAGCACTGCCTGCGCGAACTGGGCCGCTACAAGACGCCGAAAGAGATCCGCTTCGTGAACGAACTGCCGCGCGGCCCCTCGGGCAAGGTCCAGCGGCTGAAGCTCGTGACGCCCTCGGGCTGATACGCGACTACGCGCTTCGCGCGCCGACGCGCGCATCCGACCCGGCGACACAAAAGAGAGACTCAGGAGACGACGACATGAAGCAGCACGCGCAGCGCGTCAAGACGCGCCATATCATTCTCGCGGTCATGTGTCTGATGTATTTCATCTCGTACATCGACCGCGTGAACATCGCGGTCGCGGGACCGCTGATCCGCCATGAAATGGGCCTGAGCGCGGTGCAGCTCGGCCTGGTATTTTCCGCATTCGCCTATCCCTATGCCGTCATGCAGATCATTGGCGGCTGGCTTTCGGACAAGTTCGGACCGAAACTCGTGCTCACCGTGCTCTCGTTGATCTGGGGCGCGGCCACGCTCGCCACGGGCTTTGCCGGCAGTGTCGCGATGCTCGTGGGGCTGCGCTTCGCGCTCGGCGTGGGCGAGGGCGGGGCGTTTCCGACGGCCACACGCGCTTTCACGTACTGGATGCCGGTGGGCGAACGCGGTTTCGCGCAGGGCGTGACGCACAGCTTCGCGCGCCTGGGCGGCGCGGTCACGCCGCCGCTCGTGCTCGCGGTGGTGGTGGCGGGCGGCTGGCGCGACGCGTTCATCCTGCTCGGCATCGTGAGCCTCATGTGGACGGTGCTCTATCTCTTCGTGTTCACGAACTCGCCGGAGCAGAACCGGCGCGTCACGCCCGAAGAGACCGCCGAGATCGGCTATTGCAAGGGCGACTGCGACCGCGCGAAGCGCGCGGCGACGCCGTGGCGCAAGCTCGTGCGGCGCATGTGGCTCGTCACGTTCGTCGACTTCTGCTATGGCTGGCTGTTGTGGGTCTATCTCACCTGGCTGCCGTCGTATCTGAAGGAGTCGCGCGGCTTCGACCTCAAGCAGATCGCGCTCTTCACGGCGCTGCCGCTGCTCGCCGGCGTGGTGGGCGACACGCTTGGCGGCGTGATCTCCGACCGGCTCTTCAAGTGGACGGGCCGGCTGCGCTTCGCGCGCTGCGCGGTGCTCGTGACCGGCATGGGCGGCTCGCTCGCTTTCCTGCTGCCGATGGTGTCCGTCGCGAACCCGATGGTCGCGGTGCTCTTCCTCTCCGCTTCGTTCTTCTTCCTCGAGATCACGAATCCGGTGCTGTGGACGCTGCCACTCGATATCGCCGGCAAGTACGCGGGTACGGCGGGCGGCATGATGAACACGGGCTTCGGCATTGCGGGGATGGTGTCGCCGGTCGTGTTCGGCTACCTGATCCAGCACACCGGCAGCTATAACGTGCCGTTCATGATCTCGGCCGGGTTGCTGGCGCTGGGCATCGTCGCGGCGCTCTTCATCGATACCTCGCGCACGGTCGAGGCCGACGAGGAACGCGAGCGGCGCATGGGCCCGGAAGAGGCCGGGGCGTTCGCGTTCCTCGACAGCATGCCGACGGTGCGGCTCGAACGGCATACGCTGCGGCGCCCGCTGCGCTGGTGGCGCTGAGCCTCGCAGGGTGTGAGGCAGTGCATGCGGCGGCCCTGAAGGCTTCCGGGGGCTTCCGGGGCCTTCAGGGAGCCGCCGCCCACGTACGCCTTATGCGCCGCCGTCGAGCTTGCGCAGGCGCCAGATGAGGCTCGACGTGTCGAAGCGGCTGCCGCCGAGACGCTGCACGTCGCCGTAGAACTGGTCGACGAGCGCGGTAACCGGCAGCGCCGCGCCGTTGCGCTTCGCTTCGTCGAGACAGAAGCCGAGGTCCTTGCGCATCCAGTCCACGGCGAAACCGAAGTCGAACTTGTTGGCCATCATGGTCTGGCCGCGGTTGTCCATCTGCCAGCTCGCGGCGGCGCCCTTGCCGATCACGTCGAGCACGAGCGCCATGTCGAGCCCCGAGCGCTCGCCGAAGTTGATCGCCTCGGACAGCCCCTGCACGAGGCCCGCGATACAGATCTGGTTGACCATCTTGGCGAGCTGGCCGGCGCCCGCCGCGCCCACCAGCGTCACGGCCGCCCCGTAGTGGGCGAGCGTGGGCTTCGCGCGCTCGAAGGCCGCGGCTTCGCCGCCGCACATGATCGTGAGCTTGCCGTTCTGGGCGCCCGCCTGGCCGCCCGACACGGGCGCGTCGATGAAATGCAGGCCATGTTCGGCGGCGCTCGCCGAAAGCTCGCGCGCCACGTTGGCGGAGGCGGTCGTATGGTCGGCAAATACGGCGTCGCGCGTCATACCGGCGAAGGCGCCGTCCGCGCCGAGCGTGATGCTGCGCAGGTCGTCGTCGTTGCCGACGCAGGCGAGCACCAGGTCGGCGCCCTGGGCCGCTTCGCGCGGCGTGGCGGCCGCGCGGCCGCCGTATTCGGCGACCCATTGCGCGGCCTTTGCGGCGGTGCGGTTGTAGACCGTGACGTCGAGCCCGGCCTTGGCGAGATGACCGGCCATGGGATGGCCCATCACGCCGAGGCCCAGGAACGCGACACGGCGTACTGGATTGGGGGCGGACGAGGATGCGGATTGGCTCACAGTGGCTCCTTGGGGTGGGGTTTGAGGCTGGGGCGGTTTCATTATCTCAGCTATCGGCGCGGCGCCTGGGCGGCGTCGGCACGAGGCGGCGCCGGCCCGGACGCGACCTGGACTCAACGATAAGGCGCGTCTGGCACTAGCCGCGCGCGTTTTTGTCAGCCGATACTCGGTACAACAAGACGGCCTGGCCGGCCTTGCTCGTGACCGGAGCAGGGCGTCCAGGCCCCCAAAAGGAGACAAGGATGCTCAGGTATCTGATCGGAATCGGCCTCCCTTTTCTGGGCGTCATCGGCGCGCTCCCCTGGGTGGCCGCGCAGCAGGACCGCTACGTCTTCGGCGTGCCCTTCATCTACGCGTGGATCTTCGCGTGGTTCCTCGTGACCTCCGGGTGCCTTTTTGCCTGCTGGCATTTCTTCGACCGGCACCGCTACGAGAACGAGAACTAGCGAGCGCCGGCTGCGCAGACTGCATCCGCGCGCCACCGCCGCCCCTCCCACCGTCTCCACCCTGGAGAGCCGCGCATGTCCACATTCGTCTTCTCGCTCCTGATCGCCTTTTCGCTGTATCTCGCCATCCGCTCCCGGCGCGGCCACAGCAAGCAGAGCGTGCACGACTTCTTCGTCGCGTCGCGCCAGTTCGGCGTCGCGCTCGTGTTCTTCCTCACGGCCGGCGAGATCTACAGTATCGGCACGATGGTCGGCTTTCCGGGCGGCATCTATGCGAAAGGGCCGACCTATGGCATCTGGTTTCTCGGCTACATCCTGCTGGCTTACCCCATCGGCTATTTCATCGGGCCGCGCATCTGGGAGGCCGGCAAGCAGCACAACGCCATTACGCAGGCGGACCTCTTCAAGGGCCACTATCGCAGCCGCGTGCTCGAGCTGATCGTGGCGGGCTCGTCCATCCTGTTCCTGATCCCCTGGGGCGAACTGCAGTTCACGGGCCTCGTCTCCGCGCTCAAGGGACTCGGCTGGCACGTTCAGCCGTTCTGGCTGATCGTCGTCTGCGCCGCGCTCGCGTTCACCTACATCGCCATTTCCGGCGTGCGCGCCTCCGCCTGGATCGCCGTGCTCAAGGACATCCTGATGCTGCTCGCGATCGTCGTGACGGGCGTGGCCGCCGCGTGGATGGCCGGCGGCACGCGCGAGGTGTTCCATGCCGCGAGCCACCAGGTGAGCAACGCGATGACGACGCCGCAGCTGCGCTTCTCCATGAGCACGATGCTGTTCCAGTCGCTCGGCTTCTACATGATGCCGTTTGCGGCGCAGGGCTTCTTCACCGCGCGCGGGCCCAACACGATCCGCCGGACCCAGATCGCCATGCCGCTCTACATGATGATGTACCCGTTCCTCGTGGTGGCCTCGTACTATGCGATCAGCGCGAACCTCAAGCTCGCCTCGCCCAACGACGCGTTCTTCGCGGCCGCCGTCCACCTGCTGCCCGACTGGCTGCTCGGCCTCGTCGCGGCGGGCGCCGCGCTCTCGGGGCTGCTCGTGCTGGCGGGCATCTGCCTCGCGATCGGGCCGATCGTCACGCGCAACCTCATTCCGAACCTGCCCGAGGCGCGCCAGAAGCGCACCGCGAAATTCGTGATCGTGGCGTATCTGGTGGTGTCGATCACCACCACGCTGCTCACGCCGAACCTCATGCTCTCGCTCATCAACACGACCTACTATGGCATCACGCAGTTCCTGCCCGGCATGCTGATCCTGCTCGCCGGGCGCCAGGTGCGGCCGGGCGCGGTGGCGGCCGGCATCGTCTGCGGGCAGGGCCTCGCGATCGTGTGCTACGCGCTGCATATCGGCTTCGGCGGCATCAATCTCGGGCTCGTATGCCTTGGCGTGAACGTACTCGTCGTCTTCGTGGGACATATTCTGTTGCGGCCGTCCGGGCGGCGCTATGCCATGCCCGATCCGCTGCACCGTCATTCATAGGAGTTGAGCCTGTCAATGAATCCGCAAGCCTCGTCCTCGTCCTCGTCTGCCGGTCAGCCGGTCACGGTTTTCGCGGCGCGCCGCATCCTCACGCTCAACCCCTGCCAGCCGCATGCGACCCACGTGGCCGTGCGCGAAGGGCGCATTCTCGCGGTCGGCACGAGCGAGGATGCCGCGCGCTGGGAGGCGCAGTTCGGCGCCTGCGCGCGCGAGGACACGCTGCGCGACAAGGTGCTGATGCCCGGGCTCGTCGAAGGCCATTGCCACCTGATGGAAGGCGCAGTATGGGATGCGGTCTACGTGGGCTACTACGACCGTCGCGGGCCGGACGGCAAGCTGTGGCACGGGCTGCGCACGCTCGACGCGGTGCTCGAACGCCTCTCTGAAGCCGAGCGCGCCATGAGCGACGACGGCCCGCTGCTCGCGTGGGGCTTCGATCCGATCTACTTCGGCGCGGCCCGTCTGACGACACGCGAACTGGATACGGTCTCGGCGAGCCGCCCGATCGCGATCCTCCATGCGAGCGTGCATTTGATGAACGTGAACAGCGCGATGCTCGCGCTCGCCGGCATCGACGAGGACACCGACGTGGACGGCATCGCGCGCGACGCGCAGGGCCAGCCCACGGGCGAGCTGCAGGAATTCGCGGCGATGTTCCCGATCTACCAGGTGATTGGCGGCAAGCTCGCGATCGCGGCCAGCGAGAAGCCGCACGCGGTCTGGAACTTCGGCCGCGTCGCGCAGCTCGCGGGCGTGACGACCGCGACCGATCTCGTCAACGACCTTTCGCCCGAGGGCAACCGGACCTTGCACAGCGTCACGGCCGACCCCGACTACCCCGTGCGCATCGTGCCCGCGTTCGCGCCGCAGCGTAATCCCGCGCAGCGCGCGGCCGGTGTGCTGGAGGCGATGGCGGGCAATACCGACAAGCTGCGCTTCGGGCCGGTCAAGTTCATCGTCGATGGCTCGATACAGGGCTTCACGGCGCGCGTGCGCTGGCCTGGCTACGCGGGCGGGCAGCCCAACGGCCTGTGGCTGATTCCGCCCGAGCAACTGGTCGAGGTGTTCGAGCCGTACCACTGCGCAGGGCTGCAACTGCATATCCACACGAACGGCGACGAAGCGACCGAGGTCGTGCTCGACGCGCTTGCGACGCTGCTCGCGCGCCATCCGCGGCCCGACCACCGGCACACGCTGCAGCACTGCCAGATGGCGGACGCGGCGCAATTGCGGCGCATCCGGGCGCTGGGCCTGTGCGTGAACTTCTTCGCGAACCACATTTATTACTGGGGCGATGCGCACTACAGCCAGACCATGGGCCCGGACCGCGCGAACCGCATGGACCCGGCCGGCTCGGCGCAGCGCATGGGCATTCCCTGCGCGTTGCATTCGGACGCCCCCATTACGGCGCTGAGCCCGCTGTTTACCGCGTGGTGCGCGGTGCGGCGCGAAACGGCCAGCGGGCGCGTGCTGGGTGAGGCGGAGCGGCTCACGGTCGATGAGGCGCTGCACGCGATCACGCTCGGCGCCGCGTACACGCTGCGCCTCGATCACCTGATCGGCAGCATCGAGGTGGGCAAGTTCGCCGACTTCGCGGTGCTCGACGAAGACCCGAGCACCTGTGCGCCCGAGCGCCTGAAAGACGTGCCGGTATGGGGCACGGTGCTCGGCGGACGCGTCATGCGCGCGCCGCGATGAATTCCGCCGCCACGCCGCCGACCGTGCGCGCGCCCATCGACCTCGCGGTGATCGGCGGCTACCTCGGCGCGGGCAAGACCACGGTGGTCAACCATCTGCTGGAGGCGCCGCACGGCAAGCGCATTGCGGTGCTCGTCAACGACTTCGGCGCCGTGAATATCGACGCCCGGCTCGTGCGCGCGCGCAGCGACGACGTGATCGAGCTAGACAACGGCTGCATCTGCTGCACGATCGGCGGCGCGCTCGTCGATGCACTCGCGCGCCTCGCCGCGCGCGAGGATCGCCCGGACCTCCTGCTGATCGAAGCGAGCGGTGTGTCGGACCCGGCGAAGATCGCTCAGGTGGGCCTGCTCAACAGCGCGTTTCGTCTCACGGCGGTGCTCGTGGTCGTGGACGCGCCGGAGCTCGTGCGCACACTGGTCGATCCGCTGGTCGGCGCGATGGCGCAGCAGCAGATCGACAGCGCGAGCGCGGTGATCGTGGCGAAACTCGACCTCATCGCGCCCGAGTCGCGCGAGCGCGCCGTCTCGGACGTGCGCGCGCTCGCCGCGACCGATATCGTCGTGCCCGCGGATTACGGCCGCGTGCCGCTCGCGCTATTGTTCGACGCCAGCGCGCCGCAAACGCGCGCGCTCGCCGATGCCGGCCGCTGGCAGCACCGGCCGCTCGGGCAAGGCGCCAGCGTGTTCCCCACCTTCACGAGCGTGGCGCTCGCCGCGCCCGGCGTATTGGAGAAGGGGCGCCTGCGCGCGTGGCTCAAGGCGCTGCCGCGCACGATCCTGCGTGCAAAAGGCTTCGTGCGCGTGGTGGATGCAGAAGGCCGCGTCAGCACGCGCGTGTGCCAGGTCGCGGGCCGCCGGCTGCGCATGACGCAACCCACACAGGGCGAGCATGCGCCGGGCGCAGAGAGCGTCCTCGTCTTCATCGGCTTCATCGATACGGAGACCGAAGCGATGCTGCGCGACGGACTGCTCGCGTGTTGCCTGCGTGCCGCCGCGTAGCGTCGCCATGTAGTGCCGCATTGCATGCCGCGCGCGAAGCGCCGCGAGCCACTCACCGCGCCCCGCTCATGGCAAGTTGCCGCGAGTGATGGCGGCGGCCCACCCACGCGGCCGAGAGTGCGCTCACGAGACCCGCGAACATCGTATAGAGGCAAATGAGCCACGGATCGCCGCCGTTGCGCTGCAAAAGCCAGGTCGCGATGATCGGGCTGATGCCGCTCGCGAAAATGCCGGAGAACTGATAGACGAACGAGATGCCGGAGTAGCGCACATTGGCGTCGAACAGCTCCGCGAAGAGCGCCGCCTCGGGCCCATAGACAGAAGCGTAAATGACGCCTAGCGGAATGATCACGGCGATCCACACGAGCACCGGCGAGCCGCCGCTGTGCTTCATGAGCCAGAAGCCGAAGAACGACGACAAGCCCGTGAAGAGCGAGCCCCAGAAGTAGATGCGGGTTCTGCCGATGCGGTCCGAAAGTCGGCCGAAAAACGGAATCGTGAAGATCATCGTGAACGCGGCGGCCATGACAGCGAGCAGGGCGTCGGTGCGCGAGAGCTTGAGCGTCTGCGTGAGATAGGCGATCGTGAAAACGGCGAAGACGTTGAAGAACACACCGTCGATGAAACGGGCGCCCATGCCGGCGAGCACGTTGCCGGGATAGCGGCCGAGCACCTCGGCGATCGGCACGCGGACCTCGGCGCCCTGTTGCTTCACGCGTTCGAACTCGGGCGTTTCCAGCACGCGCAGGCGGATATACATGCCGATCGCCACGAGCGCGAAGGAAAGGAAGAACGCCACGCGCCAGCCCCAGGCGAGAAACTGCGCATTGCTGAGCACGGAGGAGAGCAGGGCGACCACGCCCGACGCGAGGCAGAGCCCGATCGCGAGGCCGATCTGCGGAATGCTCGCATAGAGGCCGCGCTTGCCTTCGGGCGCGTATTCGAACGACATCAGCACGGCGCCGCCCCATTCGCCGCCAAGGCCCAAACCCTGCGCAACGCGCAGGACGAGCAGCAGCGCGGGCGCCCACAGGCCGATCTGCGCATAGGTCGGCACCGTGCCGATCAACACGGTGGCGACGCCCATGATCGAGAGCGTCATGATCAGCATGCTTTTGCGGCCGAGCCGGTCGCCGAAGTGACCGAAGACGATGCCGCCGAGCGGACGGCTCAGGAAGCCCACCGCGAAGGTGCCGTAGGCGAGCATCGTCGAAATGAGGGGATCGCCGCTCGGGAAATAAAGCTTGTTGAAGACGATGCCGGCGACGACGCCGTAGAGGAAGAAGTCGTACCACTCGATGGTCGCGCCGATCAGGCTCGCGACGACCACGCGCCTCATCTGCCGGGCGTCGGTGCGGGGCAATGCGTTCATGGCTGTCTCCTTTTTGGGGCGCACCTGGAGCGGTGCGGCCTCTTGAAAAGCAGGTATTTTCGTAAGGTATCCTTTGTTTGCTGCGTGTCGTTGCCGTGCTGCGCAAACTACTTACTCGAGCCCTTGCGCCGGGTGACTTCAGGGGTAGGCTTCGGCATGCTCCCGTTGCAGCCGGGAAAGGCTCGCGTGGTCCTCGAGAATCATGTCGGCGGCTTTCTCCGCGATCATGATCACGGGGGCGTTGGTGTTGCCGGAGACGAGCTCCGGCATGATCGACGCATCGACGACGCGCAGCGCGGCGAGGCCATGCACGCGCAGGCGCTCGTCGACGACTGCGGTCGCGTCGCGGCCCATCTTGCAGGTGCCCGCGGGGTGATAGATGGACTGGCTGAACTGGCGCGCCGCATCCAGCAACTCGGCATCGCTTTGATACCGCTCGCCGGGCACGAACTCGGACACGATGTGCGGTGCCAGCGACGGCGCGGCGGCGATGCGGCGCGCCACGCGAATGCCGCCGATCACGACGGGGTGGTCGCGCGGATCGGACAGATAGTTGGCGCGAATGGCCGGATACTGGAGCGGGTCGGTGGAGCGGATTTCGACGCTGCCGCGGCTATGCGGCCGCAACTGGCAGACGGACGCCGTGAACGCCGAGAAGGGATGCGCGCCCTGGCCGGGCTTGTCCGCGCTCAGCGGCTGCATGTGGAACTGGATGTCGGGGCGCTCGGCCGCGGGGTTCGATCGCGTGAAGATCGCCACCTGGCTGGCCGCCAGTGTGAGCGGCCCGGTGCGCCAGAGCGCGTATTGCAAACCGATCCACGCCTTGCGCAACGGATGGTTGACCTCGTCGTTGAGCGTGCGTTCGCGCGTGCGGAACACGAGCCGCACCTGAAGATGGTCCTGCAGGTTCTGACCGACGCCCGGCAAGTCGTGCAGCACGGCAACGCCAGCGTTGCGCAACACGTGCGCCGGGCCAACTCCGGAGTGCTGAAGAATTTGCGGCGAGCCGATCGCGCCCGAAGCGAGAATGACCTCGACTCGCGCACGCGCCCGCTTTTTCACGCCGTCCTGCAGATATTCCACGCCGACCGCACGGCGTCCTTCGAACAGTATCCGGCTCGCCTGCGCCCGCGTTTCCACGATCAGATTGCTGCGTTTGCGTGCGGGTTTGAGAAAGCCCTTCGCGGTGCTCCAGCGAAAGCCGTTATAGGCCGTCTGCTGAAAGTAGCCGACCCCTTCCTGGACCGCGCCGTTGTAGTCCTCATTCAACGGGATGCCGATTTCCTGCGCGGCGGCGATGAAATGATCGGCAATGGGCCGGCGCAAGCGCAGATCGGAGACCTTCAGCGGGCCGCCTACGCCGTGCCAGGTGTTCGCGCCGCGCTCCTGGTCCTCGGACTTCCTGAAATACGGGAGAACGTCGGCATAACTCCAGCCGCGATTGCCGAGCGCCGCCCAGCGATCGTAATCCTCACGCTGCCCGCGCACGTAGAGCAGGCCATTGAGCGAGCTGGATCCGCCGAGCACCTTGCCGCGCGGCCAGTCGATCTGCCGGCCGGCCACGCCTTCGTCCGGCTCGGTGCGGTAGCACCAGTCGAGCGCGGGGTTGTGCATGGTCTTGAAGTAGCCGACCGGGACGTGGATCCACGGATTGTTGTCCTCGCCACCCGCTTCGAGCAGCAGCACGGCGTTGCGCGCGTCGGCACTCAGCCGGTGGGCAAGCACGCAACCGGCCGATCCGGCGCCGACGATCAGGTAGTCGACCTCATGGTCCATGAATCCCGTCTCCTCGAAATCCAGGAGCGGCATGACGTGCCGCGTTTTCGGATCAATGTCGGGGAAGGGGATGCCGACCGCAAGCGGGGATCGTGCGCACGGGCCGAAAGTGAAACGGAAACTGCCGAAACGGAATCAGAAGTCTACGGCGCAGCGCGGCCGTTTTGCCGCCGAAGCGGCGACGCACCGGCGCCCGCTCAGGCGAGCGAGAGCCCCTGGAGCAGCGGCGCGAGTCTGGTCGCCGTTTGCTTCATGCGGCCCACCGACTCCAGCAGTTCCTCGAGGGTCGCGCGCGCAGTCGGGGCATGTACGGCAAGCGCGGCGAGCACGCGTTTGCTGGCGGGGTCGCGCACTGGCACGGCTATCGCCACCATGCCGCGCACGAACTCTTCGTTGTCGATGCCGATGCCGCGCACCGCGAGCTGTTCAAGCTCGGCCGCGAGCGCCCTGGGGGCGGTCAGGGTGCGGGGCGTCATCTTTGTCAGCACGAGGCGTTCGAGCAGCGCGTTGCGCTCGAGCACGCTCATCTGCGAGAGAAAGAGCTTGCCGCTCGCGGTGCAGTGCAGCGGCACGTGCATGCCCGGACGCATCTCCATGCGCAGCGGCTCCGTCGTTTCGACGCGCTCGATATAGAGCACGCGGTCGCCGTCGAGCGCGGTGAGATTGCAGGTTTCGCCGAGCGCTTCCACGAGGGTGCGCAGCAGCACGCGGCACGAGCGCGTGAAGGTGTTGTTGGCGAGCGTGGCGAGCGCGAGCTGCGCCGCGCGCGGGCCCAGCGCGATGCTGCGGTCGTGCCCACGCGAATCGGGCATGTGGATCACATAGCCGCGTGCTTCCAGCGAATCGATGAGCCGCAGCAGCGTCGCCTTGGGAATATGCAGCCGGGCGGATAACTGCGAAAGCGTATACGGCTGGCCCGCGGACGCCAGTTGCTCCAGCACCACGAGCGCGCGCAACACGCGGGCGTCGTCCGCCGACGATTCTTCGCGCAGCGCGGGGGCGTTGTCTTGCGCCCTGTTTTGCGTTGGGGTTTGCGTCGTCTCTCGCGCTGTCTCGCGCATCGGCTTCCTCCTGAAGGGCGTGGAAATGAAACGAATTGTTCGAGTTTCCGGGCACATTTTCAGTATGAGCGCAAAGTTCGCGGGGTTACGTAGCGGATTACCCCGATACGTCATGCAAATGATCCCTGCGCTGTACCAGGCCACTGCACCAGGCCGCTGTACCAGGCGATACCGGGCCACTGGCTCTACCTGCGCGATGCTGGTCTGCCTAGAATTTTTACCAACAGAGCGCCAAAGAACGACGACAGCTTTGCAAAGGATGAGAGTCGGGCGCCAAAGCGCCAGCTCAATTCGACAGGAGACAGGCATGACGAACAGGCAGTCGGCAGGAACCGCTCTCGCAGCGGAGCATGCAAGCGTCTTCACGAAGCCTGTGGAGCATTGATCATGGGATACAGCACAGTCGATTCCGCCGCCGCGGGCTTTGCCGCGAGCGAGTCCGGCTCCACGAAGTACGACCCCACGTACGATCCGCTCGTCTCGCCGGGCCCTGGGGTCGGCAAGGATTACGCGCCGACCTACTGGGTCGCGACGGCGGGCAGCCCGCCGCCCGACGACGGCCCCGTCACGAAAGATCTCGACGTGGATGTCGCGATCATCGGTGCGGGCTACACGGGGCTCGCCACGGCGCTCTGCCTCGCGCGCGAGCATGGCATCAAGGCCGTGGTGCTGGAGGCGAACCGCACGAGTTGGGGCTGCAGCAGCCGCAATGGCGGACAGGGGCAGAACGCCTCGGGGCGCCTCTCGCGCTCGCAATGGATCGAGCGTTGGGGCAAGGATGTCGCCCTGAAAATGCACGACGAAATCCAGCAGGGCTTCGATCATTTCAAGGAACTCGTTGCCGAGATCGATTGCGATCCACAGCCTGGCGGCCACTTCCTGATCGCGCACCGGCCGCGCATCATGGCGAAGCTCGCCGCCGAGGCGAAGGTCTGGAAGGACGTTTTCGGCTATCCGTCGGAGCTTTTGAGCGCGCAGACGTTTCGCCGCGAATTCATCGACGACCACGAGGCGGCCGGCGCGCTGCACGAGCCGGAAGGGATCGGCATCCATGCGCTGAAGCTCGCGTTCGGTTATCTGCGCCTTGCACGTGCCGCTGGCGCGAAGGTCCACACGAGCAGCCCGGTGATGGGATGGGAGACCATCAATGGCGTGCATCACTTGCGCACGCCGGGCGGCGTGGTGCGGGCGCGCGCGGTTGGCATCGCGACCGGCGCGTACACGGCGCAGACGCTGCATCCCACGCTGCGCAGCAAGATCATGCCTATTCTCTCGAATTCGATGGTCACGCGCCCGCTCACCGAAGCCGAGATCGCCGCGTGCGGCTTTCGCACGACTCAGGTGCTCACGGACACGCGCACGCTGCGTTTTTACTATCGGTTCTTGCCTGACGGCCGGTTGCAGATCGGCAGCCGCAGCGCGATTACCGGCGATGATGCGCCTAATCCGCGTCATCTCGATCTGCTCAAGGAAGGCATGGCGCGCAAGTTTCCGGCGCTGCGTGGCGTGCAGATCGACTATTCGTGGTGGGGCTGGGTGGATGTGAGCCACGACATGATGCCTCGGGTGTGTCAGCCCGATCCCCGGCAATCGGTGTTTTATGCACTTGGCTATGGGGGGAATGGGGTGTCTTATTCGCAGCAGGCTGGGAGGAGGCTTGCTGAGCGTATCGCCGGTAAGGGTGGGCAGCATACGTTGCCGATTTTTACTACGCCGTTGCCTGGGCATCTGTTTGCGCCGTTCCGGCGGATTGGGCAAAGGATGCTTTATTTGCAGTATTTCAGGCGGGATGAGAAGGCTTGATGGTGTGCGCTTTTGGCCTTTGCTTTTGTTCGCGTCGGGACGCAGGCGTTGCCCCTGTGCGGGGCGGCACCTACTTTTCTTTGCCAGCGGCAAAGAAAAGTAGGCAAAAGAAAGCCGCTCAAACCGCTAATGCCTGCCACCGTTCACATCTCGCCGTAATTGGTGAATGGCTCCGGAGCGTCTGTCACCACTCGCCCCCAAACGGAGTGACAAGGCGCTCATACCTCCGGCGGCGCTCCGCGCGCCGAATGGCATAACCAAAGACCATTGGTGCGCGTGCATTCTCGCTAAGGCTGACAATGCCCCCTGGTTTCCCTTGCAGGCCCAACCGCAGCGCGCGTAGCGAGCAGCGGGATGAATGATTGCCTTGTCACTCACTTTGGTGGTGCGAGGCGACAGACGCTCCGGAGCCATTCACCAATTACGGCGAGATGTGAACGGTGGCAGGCGCTGGCGGTTTGAGCGGCTTTCTTTTGCCTACTTTTCTTTGCCGCTGGCAAAGAAAAGTAGGTGCCGCCCCGCACAGGGGCAACGCCTGCGTCCCGACGCGAAAACAAGAAAACCCACAAAAGCCAAAACAAAACAAAGCAAAACAAAGCAAAACAAAAAAGCGCCACCCAAAAGGCGCCCCAAAACCGATTCCCCGATATCTGTGGAGGTGACATGCAACCCCCGATGGACAACCAGCAACTGAAATGTGGCCTAAAGCAGCGCCACATGACAATGATCGCACTAGGCGGCGTAATCGGCGCCGGTCTTTTTGTCGGCAGCGGCGTCGTGATCCAGCAGACCGGCCCAGCCGCCGTGCTCTCATTCCTCATCACCGGCGGCCTCGTCGTGCTGGTGATGCGCATGCTCGGCGAAATGGCGTGCGCCATGCCCGCAGTCGGTTCGTTCTACGAATATGCACGTCTAGCATTCGCTACCTGGCGCGGACCGGGCAAGCTGGCCGGCTTCCTCACCGGCTGGATGTACTGGTACTTCTGGGTAATCGTGGTCGCCGTCGAGGCGGTGGCGGGCGCCAAGCTCGTCCAGTTCTGGCTACCGGACGCGCCCGCCTGGCTCATCAGCCTCGTATTGCTCGTACTCCTGAGCGCAACGAACCTGATTTCGGTGGGCAGCTACGGCGAATTCGAGTTCTGGTTCTCCTCGATCAAGGTGGCGGCGATCATCGTTTTCCTCTTTCTCGGCGGCCTCTATGTCCTTGGATTGTGGCCATCGTCGCTGCACACAACCGCCGTATTGCCGACGCTGCTCGGCCATGGCGGCCTCATGCCGAAGGGCATCGGGCCGGTATTGAGCGGCGCCGTCGCGGCAACGGGCTTTTACTTCGGCGCGGAGATCGTCACGATCGCGGCGGCCGAGGCGCGCGAGCCCGCCAAGGCCGTCGCGAAAGCCACGAACTCCGTCATCACGCGCGTGCTCGTGTTCTACGTCGGTTCCGTACTGCTCGTGGTCGCGCTCGTGCCGTGGAATTCGCCGGCCATGTCGACGCCCTATGTGAGCGCGCTCCAGGTGATGGGCTTGCCCGCCGCCGCGAACATCATGAACGCGATCGTGCTGACCGCCGTGCTCTCGGCGCTCAACTCGGGGCTCTATGCGGCCTCGCGCATGCTGTTCGCGCTGACCCGCCACGGCGACGCACCGGCGGCGCTAGCGAAAGTCAACCGCCGCGGCGTACCGGTGCGCGCGATACTGCTTGGCACTGTGTTCGGCTATGTGTCGGTCGTGATGTCGTACGTGTCGCCGGATACGGTGTTCGCGTTCCTCGTCAACTCGTATGGCACGGTCGCGATCTTTGTCTATCTGCTGATCGCCTTATCGCAACTGCGTCTGCGCAAGCGTCTCGATCCGGCTGCAGTTGGTGAGCTGCGCGTGAAGATGTGGTGTTTCCCCTACCTCACGTGGGTGGCGATTGCCGGCATGGTGGGTATTCTCGTCGCGATGGCGTTCATCCCCGAGCAGCGCAAGCCGCTCTGGCTCGGCGTGGCGAGCCTCGCCGTGCTGCTCGTCACCTACGCATGGCTGCAGCGCCGCGCGCGCATCCGTGAGCGTGCCCGCGACTACGCGCCGTCCTTCGCGACGTGGCCGCCCGCCGCAACGGAGTCGGGCGCCGGCCGCTTCGGCAAATGAAGCCGCAGCCTGCATGCAGTCATGAACGCGACAAGGAGTACGCGATGACCACAGAACGCGCGATGGAGGGGCCGGACCGCATGGTCTCGGTGCACGAGCGCTTCGGCTTCGATTCGAACCTGATGGTGCCGGCCTTCAGCGAGCGCGACGCCCACGTGCCCGATGTGGATGAGGCTTATCGCTTCAACCCCGAAGTCACGCTCGCGATACTCGCCGGCTTTACGCGCAACCGGCGAGTGATGGTGCAGGGGCTGCACGGCACGGGCAAGTCCACGCATATCGAACAGGTCGCCGCGCGCCTGAACTGGCCCTGCGTGCGCGTGAATCTCGACGGCCATATCAGCCGGCTCGATCTCGTCGGCAAGGACGCCATCGTCGTGCGCGACGGCCGCCAGGTCACGGAGTTCCAGGAGGGCATCGTGCCGTGGGCGCTGCAGCGTCCGGTCGCGCTGATCTTCGACGAATACGACGCAGGCCGCCCCGATGTGATGTTCGTGATCCAGCGCATCCTCGAGCGCGACGGCAGCTTCACGCTGCTCGACCAGAATCGCGTGATCCGCCCGCACGCCCACTTCCGCCTGTTCGCGACCACCAATACGATCGGCCTCGGCAATCTCAACGGCCTGTATCACGGCACGCAAATGCTGAACCACGCGCAAATGGACCGCTGGAACGTGGTCGCCACGCTCAACTACCTGCCGCGCGAGGAGGAGGCCGGCATCGTGCTCGCCCGTGTGCCGGAGATGACCGACGACGCGGGCCGGCAACTCGTCGATTCGATGATCAGCATGGCGGCGATGACGCGCAAGGGGTTCGCGACCGGCGATCTTTCCACGCTGATGTCGCCGCGCACCGTCATCGACTGGGCCGAGAACTGCCAGATTTTCCACGACCCCGCGCTGGCGTTCCGGCTCACGTTCCTGAACAAGTGCGACGAGGCCGAGCGGCCAATCGTCGCCGAGTACTACCAGCGCTGCTTTGGCGTCGAGCTGGACGCAGCGGCCACCGCGAAGGGCGGCGAGGGCGGCGAACCGCGGGAGCCTCGCGCGTGAGCGCCACGCCCACGCCCGAGGCCGTGCGCACCGCGCTGCGGCGCGAGTCGTTATGCGCGGCCGCCGTGCGCGCGCTCACCGGCGACGCCGCGCTGCATTATCGCGGCGGCCGGCTTTGTCGCGAGTCGCGGCCCCTGCCGCTGCATGCGCCGCATTTGCGCAGCAACGTCTACGAGGACGAGTTCGCCTCGCTGCGTGGCGCCGCCGACGCGGCCGCGCAGCGGCTGCTCCATTCCGACGCGGCGTTGCACCGGCGGCTGTCTCCCGACGCGCCGATTGAGCGCCTCTTGTTCGAGCTGTTCGAGCAGGTGCGCTGCGAAGCGCAATTGCCGCCCGGCATGCCGGGACTCGCGCACAACCTGCGGCACCGCTTCGAAACGTGGTCGCGCGCGTATTGCCGGGCGGGCTTGAGCGAAGGCCATCTCGGCATCCTGCTCTATACGGTGGCGCAGATCGTATGGTCGCGCGTGAGCGGCTGGCCCGTGCTCGACGAGACCGAGGACCTGATCGAAGCGACGCGCGGCGGCATCGTGCCCGAGATCGGCGTGCAGCTTGCGGGGCTGCGCGCGACTCGCGCAGATCAACGCGCCTACGCGGCGCATGCCCGCGAGCTGGCGCGCCGCGTCGCGACGATGCTCGACGACGCGCGCGCGGCGCGGGCAGGGGACGACGCCGAGGAAGCGCGCGCACCCGACGACGCATTGACGTCGTTCTCGCTGTGGGTCGACTTCGACGAAACGAGTGTCGAGCTGCCCGCGCTCGCCCCGACCGGCGTAAGCCGCGTGCTGGCCGAGGCGGCGAATGGCTATCGCGCATACACGACGCAGTACGACCGCGAAATCCGTCCCGCTGAGCGCGTGCGCGAAGCGCTGCTGCGCGAGTATCGGGCGCGGCTCGACGAGCGCATCGCCGCGTGCGGTATCAACGTTGCGCGGCTCGCGCGCGCGCTGCAGATGGCGATTGCGGTGCCGCAGCGCGACGGCTGGCTCTTCGGCGAGGAGGACGGCCGCATCGACGGCCGACGCCTCGCGCAGGTCGTCAGCTCGCCCGCCGAGCGGCGCGTGTTCAGGCGCGAGCGGTTCGAGCCGCGCAGCGATTGCGTGGTGGGCTTCCTGATCGATTGCTCGGGGTCCATGAAGGCGCATATCGAGCCCGTTGCGATGATGGTCGATCTGCTCGCGCGCGCATGCGAGCAGGCGGGCATCGCGACGGAAGTGCTCGGCTTCACGACGCTCGCCTGGAACGGCGGCCGGGCGCGTGCGGACTGGCTCGGGGGCGGGCGGCCGCCCCATCCGGGGCGCCTGAACGAGACCTGCCATATGGTGTTCAAGTCCGCCGACGAGAGCTGGCGGCGCGCCCGCCCGGCCATCGCCGCGCTTCTGAAGGCGGACCTGTTTCGCGAGGGCGTGGACGGGGAGGCCGTGGAATGGACGTGCGCGCGGCTCGCGAGCCGCGCCGAGGCGCGGCGCATTCTCGTTGCGATCTCGGACGGCAGCCCGATGGACACGGCCACGGCGCAGACGAACGACGCCTTCTATCTCGACAACCACCTGAAGGAGGTGGTGGCGAGGCACGAGGCGATGCGCGATGTCGATGTGATCGGGTTGGGTGTTGGGCTGGACCTCAGTCCGTACTACCGGCATTGCGTCGCGATCGACTCTGGCGAGGCGCTCGATATGGCGCGGCTGATCGATCTTGCGCGATGGATTGGCGCGCCGCGTTAGCGCAATGGCGGCGGCCTGCGCGCGGTTATCGATTCCTGCGCGGGCAATCCCCAGCTCACATCAAACCATCAGCGCCTTCACCGCACACAGCACGAGCGAAGCGCCAATGATCATCAGCACGCCGAACGCCAGCCTGCGCATCGCGAGGGAAGAAAGCGGCGGCGGGTAGTGGCGCGCCGCGAGCGTCATCAGCATCACGACCGGCGCGGCGAGCGCAGCCTCGATGCAGATCGAAGTGGGAAGCTCGCCCTCCCAGGCGCTGAACAGCACGCGCGTGAGCGACGTCACCGTGAAAAGGAGGATCAGCGCGCAGCGAATCTCGATCAGCTTGAGCGGCTGGCGATAGAACTGGAAGATGAGCGGCGGCCCGGACACGCCGAACATGCCGCTCAGGAGGCCGCCGCACACGCCGCTCACGAAAAAGCTGCGGTCGCCCGAGCGTTGCGCGAGCGGCGCGGGCCGCAGCGCGGCGCCCAGGCCGCCGTACAGCACGACGGCGCCGAGCAGCAATTGCAGCATGCCGGAAGCCGAAGCGCTTAGATAGTCGAGCACCAGGACACCCACCACGACCGAGGGCAGCACGCCGAGCGTCGCGGCGCCCACGGCCCGCCAGTCAATATGGTGAAGCTTGCCGGGCAGTGCCGCCGCGCTGTTCGCGAGCGTGACGAGACTCAGCAGGGTGGCGATGCTTGCGAGCGGCGCGAGGCCGAAGCCGCTCGTGGCGCCCATGACGATCATGCTGAGGCCGAAGCCGGTGATCGTCTGGAAATAACTGGCCGCGCCGATCACGGCGATCAGCACCAGGACCTTCTCATGCGTCATGCTGCGTGGGGTTCCTTCGAGTGAGTGACGTCGCGCTGGCGGGCCGTCTGCGCCTGGACCGCCGTGGTGGCGATCACGTAATAGATATCCTCGGGGCAGCAGCCGCGCGAGAGATCGTTGGCGGGCCGGTTCAGGCCCTGCATCAGCGGGCCGATGGCCTTCGCGCCGCCAAGACGCTCCGCGAGCTTGTAGCCGATATTGCCCGCGTCGAGATTCGGGAAGACCAGCACGTTCGCGTGGCCGCCGCACTGCGAATGCTCGATCTTGCGCTCGGCGATCTCCGCCACGAGCGCCGCGTCGAGCTGCACGTCGCCGTCCACGCAGAGGGCGGGGCGCTGCTCGTGCACGCGCCGTGTCGCCTCGATCACCTTGTCCACGCTCGCATGGTGGGCGCTGCCGCTCGTCGAGAACGACAGCATCGCCACGCGCGGCTCTTCCATCAGCAGGCTGCGCGCGCTGTCGGCGGCGGCCATGGCGATCTCGGCGAGCTGCGCGGCGTCGGGGTCCACCACGAGCGCGCAGTCGGAGAAGATCAGGCCGCCTTTATAGCGATGGAACGGCTCGCACAGCATCATCAGGAAGAAGCTCGATACGAGCTTGAACGACGGCTCGACGCCGATCAGCTGGATGGCCGTGCGCACCACATCGGCGCTCGTGTGAACGGCGCCCGCTACCGAACCGTCCGCGTGGCCGAGACGCACCATCAGGTTGGCAAAGACGAGCGGCTTCGCGGCCTCCTCCCACGCGAGCGCGGGCGTCATGCCTTTGGCGCCGCGCAGCGCGACCAGCTGGTCGGCGAAGGCCGCTCGCCATGCGCTCTTTTGCGGGTCGATCAGCGTGATCTCGCCGAGATCGAGCGACTCGCGCGCAGCGGCCGCGCGGATGGTGCCCGGGTCGCCCAGGAGCATGATGCGCGCGATGCCCTCCTGATGCGCCCGCGCCGCGGCGGCGAGCACGCGTGGGTCATCGGCTTCGCACAGCACGATGCGCATGGGCGCGAAGCGGGCGCTTTCGACGATACGGTTCAGGGCTTTCATGGTGTCATGGGCTCACGGACGCACAAACGAATGCACTCACGCCAGCAGTTGGCGTGTCCAGACGAAAACCGGCCACAAGCGGGTGCACCGCCTGCGGCCGGCGATCGGACGCAGCCCGCGCGCACCTGCTTGCAACATACCGCGCGCGCCGGCTGCGGCTGGCCCTTCAGACGAAGTCCTTGTACTTGTCGAGCAGGCGCACGGGCTTCGAAAGCGCGTCGCGGCGGAACGGATCGCCAAGCTCGCGCGTGCACATGATCTCGACGATGGTCGTCTTGCCCTGGTTCATCTGCAGATCGATTGCGCGCTTGAGCGCCGGACCCACGTCCTCGAGCTTGTCCACCACGATGCCTTCTGCGCCCATCGCCTTCGCGATGCCGGCGAAGCTCGGGCTTTCCAGCTCGCCCGCCACGAAGCGGCGATCGTAGAAGTCCACCTGGTTCTTCTTCTCGGCGCCCCACTGACGGTTGTGGAACACGACGGCCGTCACCGGAATGTTGTGGCGCACGCAAGTGAGCGTTTCCATCAGGCTCATGCCCCAGGCGCCGTCGCCCGCATACGAGATTGCGGGGCGGTGGGGCGCGGCCACCTTCGCGCCCATGATCGTCGGGAACGCATAGCCGCAGTTGCCCCAGCTCATCGCGGCGAAGAAGCTGCGCGGCTTGTTGAAGCGCAGATAGCTGTTCGCGACGGAGTTGATGTTGCCGATGTCGGTCGACACCATGACGTCCTCGGGCATCGCCTTCTCGAGTTCGCGCAGCACCTGGCGCGGATGCAGATACTCGCCGCCGCTGGGCGGGCGCTCGTGCTTCTGCTCTTCGATCATGTCGAGGCTGTAGGCGTCGCGCTCGTGCGTCCACGAGTCGAGTTCCTTTTCCCACGCGGCCTTTTCGGTCGCGATCTGGTCGGCGCGCTCGGCGCGGTTGGCGTCGCTCACGAGGGTGCGGTTCGCGAGCAGCTCGGTCAGCGCCTGCGCCGAAGCCTTCGCGTCGCCGCAAATGCCCACCGAAATCTTCTTCACGAGGCCGAGCATCTTGTGATCGGCGTCGATCTGGATGATCTTCGCGTCTTTTGGCCAGTAGTCCATACCATGTTGCGGCAGCGTGCCGAACGGTCCGAGGCGCGAGCCCAGCGCAATCACGACGTCCGCGCGCGAGATCAGCTTCATCGCGGCCTTCGATCCCTGATAGCCGAGCGGGCCGCACCAGAGCGGATGATTCGCCGGGAACGAATCGTTGTGCAGGTAGCTGTTCACGACGGGCGCGCCGAGGCGTTCGGCGAGCGCCTTGCACTCCTCGATCGCATCGCCCATCACGACGCCGCCGCCGGAAATGATGACGGGGAACTTCGCGGCCGCGATCAGATCGGCCGCTTCGTTGAGGCTTTCGGCGCCGCCGGGGCCGCGGTCGAGCCGGCGCGGCTGCGGAATCTCGGCCTTGATCTTGCCGTAGAAGTAGTCGCGCGGAATGTTGAGCTGGGTCGGGCCCATTTCGGACATGGCGCGGTCGAAGCAGCGCGCGGTGTACTCGGCCATGCGCGCGGGGTTCGTCACGTGGCCCTGGTACTTCGTGAACTCCTGGAACATCGGCAACTGATTCGCTTCCTGGAAGCCGCCGAGGCCGATGCCCATCGTACCGGCTTCGGGCGTGACGATCACGACCGGGCTATGGGCCCAGTAAGCCGCCGCGATGGCCGTCACGCAGTTGCTGATGCCGGGACCGTTCTGGCCGATCACGACGCCATGGCGGCCCGATACGCGCGAGTAGCCGTCGGCCATGTGCCCTGCGCCCTGCTCGTGAACGACGGGAATGAGGCGAATGCCGGCGGGCGCGAAGATGTCCATCGCATCCATGAACGCGGAGCCCATGATGCCGAACATGTCGGTCACGCCGTTGGCCGCGAGGGTTTCGACAAAGGCCTCGGACGGGGTCATGTCCTGCGGGCCGCTGGCCGTCTGGGTGGGGGTCTTTTCGCTCATCAACTGTCTCCGGTTATCGTTTGACGGAACGCCGTGTTTTGAATGCTATTCGGCACCCAATGAGGGTCAAGGGATTCCGTCCTTGATGGGTGAATCTGAAATGGAATGGAACGTTTCGTTTCAAAACACTGGGCGACCGATGCGCCGCTGCGCCGCTGCGCCGATGCGCCGCTGCGCCGCTGCACGCGGGTCAGGCGGCCTGCTTCGGGCGCTCCTTGCGGAACGCGCGCTTCACGGCGATCAGGCCGTCGCGGAATTCGAAGAGATCGCAGCCTTCGGCTTCGATCCGCCAGCCTTCGGCATGCGTGCCGCTGAACACCCATTCGGATACGCCGCGTTCGCCCGCGACGTAGTGGCGGCCGCCGCCCCAATGGGCGTCGGGGAACGTGCGGAAGACCGCTTCGAAAGCGGCGCGCACCGCCTCACGCCCGACGAAGCGGGCGCCGTATACCTCGGGGCCGCCGGCCGCGTCGAACACGCAGTCTTCGGTCATGAACCCCATCAGCGCGTCGGCGTCATGGCGGTTGAAGGCGTCGGAAAAGGCGGCGAGCGTGTCGGCCGTGACGGCGGGTTGGGCGCTGAGCGTGTCTGCCATACGTGTCTCCAGTGGAAAAGCCGGCGCCGGCCGGTGCGCGAGGACTCGCGCGCGGCACGGTATATCGACACGTTAGGGTTTGCCTCTCGACGGCGGTAGCACCAGTGCGGAGCTTTCGCCTGGGCCAGCGCCCGAATGCTTCCTGAGAGGCTCAGGCGGGCCGCTGCTTGCGCACGACCTCGGCGAGCGCGCGCACGCCGGGTTCGATTTTCTCGAGCTTGATGGCGGAGAATCCCATGCGGAACCATGGACTGTGTTCGGCTTCGTCGGCGAAGAACACGCCGCCGGGCTCGATCAGGATGCCGGCTTCGCGCGCGTCGTCGGCAAGGCGCGCGGAATCCAGCCACGCCGGGCCCTCGACCCAGCACGAGGCGCCACCGCCGATCGGCACGTAACGCACCTCGGGCAGATGGGTGTCGAGCGCCGCCATCAACGCGCGGGCGCGCTCCTTGTAGGCATGCGCGAGCCGGCGCAGCAGCGCGTCGTGGTGTCCGAGCGCGAGAAACGTCGCGAACGCGCGCTGGATATAGGCCACCGGGTGCCGGACCATCAGGCGGCGTAGCGAGCGCAGCTCGCGCACAAGTTCCTGCGGGCCGACCACGTAACCGAGACGCAGGCCGGGGGCGAACGTCTTCGAAAGGCTGCCCACGTAGATCACGCGATCGGCCGTGTCGAGGCTCTTCAAGGCCGGATGCGGCGTGCCGGAGAAGGTGTTTTCGCTCTCGTAGTCGTCTTCGATGATGACGAAGTCGTGCTGTTGGGCCAGTTCGAGCAGCGCCTGGCGGCGCGCGATGGGCATGGTGGCCGTGGTCGGGCACTGATGGCTCGGCGTGACGAACACGTAATCGCAGCGGGCGAGCGAGTCGCGCAGGCGCTCCGGGTCGATCCCTTCGCCGTCGATCGGCAATTCGAGCAGCTGCGCGTTGCGATTCACGAAAATATTGCGTGCATCGGGATATCCCGGATTCTCGAAGCCGACGGTCGTGTTCTTGCCGCAGAGCAGGTCGGCGACGAGATAGAGCGCCTGCTGGCAGCCATTCGTGATGATGATCTCCTCGGGCATGGCGAACACGCCGCGCCGCGGCAGCACGCGCGTGCGGATCTGCTGGATCAGCGACTCGTCATCGCGCTCGATCAGGTCGGGCGCCCAGTTGCGGATCTCCATGATCGAGAGCGCTTTCAGGCAGCACTCGCGCCAGTCGTTGGTCGGAAAGAGCGATTGATCGAATTGCCCGTAGATGAAGGGATATGCGTAGTTCTGCCAATTGGCGGGTTTGACGATGTTGCGCTGGGCGGAGGGCGGGCGCACGATGCGCGATTTCCACGCGGGCGGGGCGGGCGACTGGGCGCCATGGGGCTTGACGATGTCGGGCTGCTGCACCCGTTGCTGCACGCGCTGCTGGACCCGCTGTTGGACCCGCTGCTGGACCGTTACGCCGTGCAGGCCCTCCAGCATCTCGGGGTTGACGAAGTGCCCGCTGCGTTCGCGCGAGACCAGATAGCCTTCCTCCACGAGCATCTGGTAGGCGAGCACCACGGTATTGCGCGCTACGCCGAGTTGCTCGGCCAACTCGCGGCTCGAAGGCAGGGCGGAGTCCGGCGGCAACTGCCCGTCGAGGATGGAGGCCACCAGCATCTCGCGGATCTGGTGCTGCAGACTAGTCTTCGACTCCGGTGACCGTCGGAATTGCTGTGCCCAAAGGGCGGACGGGGTACGGGTCGGCATGCTGGCTCCTGTGATCGATGACGGGGGTGAGGACGTTTGAGCGGCGAAATCGGCCGCTCAATCAACACACGATATTCAACACTGGCCGTCCGAGTCGATTAGGTAAATTTCGGAGCGACGGTTCGCGACGAAACGGTCAGCACGCCGCTTTCGGCAAGAAACTCGACGCGCGCGCGCACGCCAGGCCCTTGCTGCGGCGCAGCGCGACCGGCTGGCGGGCGTTGGGGCTGCGAGCGCGCGGGGGGCAAATAATCGGAAGAAATCGGCTGGACGGGGCCTGCTGCGCGTCGGGAAAGCGGGAGACAGCGGTCATCCGCGACTGGCCCCATCGGAACTTCCTGCCTGGTACTACCCGCCGCTTTATTGATTGAGAATGCTTGACTAAACGGGCGAGTTCGCGAGTGCGAAATAAAAGAAGCCGAAATCTGCCCTGTAGCCGCTGACTATACTTGAATTGAGACGGAACCCGAACCGGACGCGGAACTTCGCGCTGGCGTGCGCATAGTTTTTCAACTTGAGGAGACGGCGGTGAGAGCCCTACCCAGACTAAAGATGATGAAGCATCACGCGGATTCGTCGATCGAGCCGGTCATCAAGATCCGCCGCGGCCACGGGAAACTGAATTCCTGGGCGTTGACCACTGCCGTGATCGTGATATGCGTCCTGCTCTGGCAGGCGGTATCGATGGCGGGCATCTTCCCGTCGTTCGCGCTGCCCTCGCCGGTGGCGGTGTGGCAGGCCTTCGTCGAAATCGTCCACAACGGCTACGGCGGCCAGTCGCTCGTCAGCGATGTCCTGATTAGTTGCTTTCGCATCGTCATTGGTTTTGTGGGCGCGATTGCGATCGGCGTGCCGATCGGGCTGCTGATGTCACGCAACAAGATCGTGTTCGACATCATCGATCCGCTGCTGCAGTTCGTCCGGCCGGTTCCGCCGCTTGCCTATATTCCGCTGCTGGTGGTGTGGTTCGGCATCGGCGAATTGCCCAAAGCCATTCTGATTCTGGTCGGCACCATTCCGGTCATCATCATCGGCACGATGTCGGGCGTGAAAAGCACGCCGGCGCTGCGCATCGAGGTTGCCCGCACGCTTGGCGCAACCAACGCGCAAATCTTCCGCAAGGTCGTGCTGCCCTCGGCAATGCCGGAGATCTTCACCGCAATGCGCGTGGGTATCGGCGTGGCGTGGACCTGTCTGGTTGCCGCGGAACTGATCGCGGCGAGCAGCGGCCTTGGCTGGCTCGTCCAGTTCGCCGGACAGGCCTTGCAGGTTGCCATCGTGATCGTCGGCATCGTGATCATCGGGTTGATCGGATATGGAATGGAGCTGGCGATTCGCAAGATCGAAAATATCGTCGTACCGTGGCGCGGACATAACTAATCGGGTAATCGGAGGAGACGAAAAATGAAAAAGATGCAATGGATCTATGGCATGAGCGCGGCTGTGCTGGCGAGCAGTTGTCTGATTCCCGGCGCGGTGCATTCGCAGAGCAAGCCCGAGGTGATCATCGGCTACGAGGACAACGGCGCCGATCCGTACATGGTGTCGATGGCCGAGCATATGTTCGAAAAGCAGATGAACGCCGATGTCCAGTACAAGCTCTTCAGTTCGGGTCCGGCGGCGATGAGTGCATTGGCATCGAACAGTCTCACGTTCATGTGCGGGCTGGGCGTTCCGCCGCTCGTCACGGCTATTGCACAGGGCTTGCCGATGACCATCGTGTACAACCAGGAGCGCTACACGAATGCGGCCGGCATCGTGGTCAAGCCGGATAGCGGCATCCACGACGTCGCGGGGCTGCAAGGCAAGAAGATCGCGATCGTCGCCGGCTCGCAGGCCTCGTTCGAACTGGCGACCTTCCTTGCGGCTGCGCACGTGCCGTATGCGTCCGTCACGCAGATCAATATGGCGCCGCCGCAGATGCGCACCTCGTGGGTGACCGGTGCGATCGATGCGGCGATCGTCTGGGATCCGGTATTCAGCGCGCTGCGTACGGCCGGCGGCAAGGCGATCAAGACGGACGGCGATCTGCCGCGCGAAGCTTCGAGCTACAACGTCTGTATCGCCAACTCCGAGTGGGCGAAGGCGCATCCGGACCTGGTCCGCGGTTTCGTCGCGGCGCTCGACCAGGGCTATCAGGTGACGATGAAGGATCGCGACAAGGCGCTCGCCGAGATGGCGAAGGCAACGGGCGTGACAGTGCCGGTGGCGACGAGCGAGCTCGCCGGTTATGAGCTGTTTTCCGGCGCCGACCAGACCACGCCGAAAGTCATGGGCCTCGACGCAGGCGTCAAAACCTCCGCCACGTACCTGACTCTGGTGAACACGGCCAAGGTGCTCAACTCGATAGGCCGCATTCCGAGTGTGCCGGCGAGTTTCGACAACAACGTCGCGCCGCAGTACTCGAAGCATCTGGCGCATTGATCCATTGACTGTCTGACTGTCGAGCAGGAGACGAACTTGAACATCGTCATCGATTCTCTGTACAAGACATTCGGCGCCACATCGGCACTGGAAAACATCAATCTGCAGTTCCGGGGCGGCGAATTCATCACCGTGCTCGGCGCCTCGGGCTGTGGAAAGACGACCTTGCTGCATTTGCTTGCCGGCTTGACGTCGCCCACCAAGGGCAACATCTATGTCGATGGCGAGATCAAGGACCAGCCTGGGGCCGACCGTGTCGTCGTGTTCCAGCAGGCCGGCTTGTTTCCGTGGCTCAGCGTGGAAGAAAACATCGAGTTCGGGCCGTCACTGCATTCGGTGCCCAAGGCGCAACGGCGCAAGGAGTCGGCGGACATTTTGCGCATCATCGGTCTGGAGTCTTTCGCCCACCATAAGCCCTATGAGCTATCGGGCGGCATGCAGCAGCGCGTGGCAATTGCGCGGGCGCTCGTGATGAAGCCGAAGGTGCTGCTGATGGACGAGCCCTTCGGCGCGCTGGATGCGCAGACGCGCAGTTCCATGCAGACGTTCTTGACCGCGCTGTGGGAGCAGCTCCACTGCACGGTGGTCTTCATCACCCATGACATCGACGAAGCGATCTTTCTCGGTACGCGCCTTGTCGTGCTTTCAGCGCGACCGGGGCGGGTGGCACTCGACGTACCCATCGAACTGGAAAGACCGCGTACGCCTCAGGTCGCATTCGAATCACACTTCCTGGATCTGAAGAAACGCGCGATGGGAATTCTTGCGCACTGATCGCGCGCTCAGCGGCGGGCGGCCGTGGCCGCCATCGCCGAAGGCGAAGCAGCGACGCGCGTCTGCGTGTCGATGCGGCGGAAGATCAGGGCGGAGATCAGCGTGATCGCGCCCACACCTGCGAAGCTCATGCGAAAGCCGGGCGCAACCGATCCCCACTGTGCCTCGCCAAGGCTCACGAGCGCGCCGCCGATGGTGACGCCGAGTCCCATGGCGAGCATTTGCACCATGGAAAAGAGGCTGTTGCCGCTGCCGGCGTCTTCGTGGGAGAGGTCCTTGAGCGTGACGCTGTTCATCGCGGCGAACTGCATCGAGTTGGCCGCGCCGAAGATGGCCAGCACGACAATCTCCACGGCGATGGGCGTGCCGCGCGAGATCAGTGCGAACGCAACGATCGATGCGCCCACGATCAGCGTGTTGACCAGCAGGAATGTCTCGTAGCCGTAACGGCGGATCAGCGGCGCAATCCAGCGTTTGGCGACCGTCCCCGCGAGCGCGGCGGGCAGCATCATGAGGCCCGAGCGCAGCGGCGAGTAACCAAGCTCGAGTTGCATGAGCAGCGGCACGAGAAACGGCACGGCGCTCGAGCCGATGCGGCAGACGAGATTGCCGATCAGGCCGACGCTGAAATTCGGCTCGCCGAACAAGCGCAGCTTGAAGAGCGGATCGCGGCGGCCGCGCGCATACGCCACGTAAGCGAAGGCGGCCGCGATGCCGAGTGCGAAGAGCCCGGCAGACCACGCGGCGCGATGCGTCTGGACCGGTGTGTCGAAGGCCAGTGAAAACGCAATCATGCACAGCGACACGAGTGCGCAGCCGGCGAGATCGAACCGAGGCGCCGCAGTGCTCGTCGCGTTCGGCAGATAGCGGTGCACCGCGAACACGCCGGCGAGGCCGATCGGCACGTTGATCAGGAAGATCCAGTGCCATGAAATGGCCTGCACGAACCAGCCGCCCAGCGTCGGGCCGACGATCGGCCCCACCTGGCCCGCCACCGAAATGAGCGCGAGCGCCGAGACGTATTGCTCGCCGCTCACCGCACGCAGCACCGCGAGCCGGCCGATGGGCATCAGCATCGATCCACCGATCCCCTGCAGCACGCGCGCGACCACCAGCTGCTCGAGCGTGTGCGCACTCGCGCAGCACAGCGAGCCGAGCACGAAGATCAGAATCGCGACGAAATAGACGCGGCGCGTGCCGAAGCGGTCGGCGAGCCAGCCCGATGCGGGCGTGAGCATGGCCATGGTCAGCGTGTACGCGACGATGACCGGCTGCATCACGAGCGGTCGCACGCCAAGGCTGCGCGCAATCGAGGGGAGCGCGGTGTTGACGATCGTCGTGTCGAGCGTCTGCATGAAAAAACCGGCGGCGACGATCCATAGCAGCGCCGTGTGGCTCGAATTCTTGTTCATCTGGGACTTCTCGGCGCGCCGCGTCAGGGGCGGGTACGGCTTTGCGGCGCAATCATCATCAATGCCGTCATGATATTGTTACCATCGCTCATCGGGAACCCCAGTAGAGACTTTGACTGTCATCGGCATTGCCGATAACCATCCGCCATGCTCAACCCCATCTGGCTCAGGACCTTCGAAGCGGTCGCGCGCTGCCACAGTTTCACGGAAGCGGCACGCCAGCTCGGACTCACGCAGTCGAGCGTGAGCGATCACGTGCGCCGGCTTGAAGAAGCGATCGGGCGCCGCCTGTTTATCCGCGACACGCATTCGCTCGCCATCACGTCCGATGGCGAGGCGATGCTGGCACATGCCGGCAGCATCCTGCAGGCGATCAACCGCGCCGAGTCGCAGTTCCGCGCGCCGCGCCTGCGCGGGCGGGTGCGGCTCGGCTGTTCCGACGACGTTGCGCTGGGCCCGCTGCCCGCCGTGCTGACGGCGTTTCGCAACGCGCATCCCGACGTGGAGCTGGAGATCACCATCGGCATGACGGGCCGGCTTTACGAGCTGCTGGATTCCGGCGCCATCGACCTGATGGTGGGCAAGCGGCGATTGGGCGACAAACGCGGCACGGTGCTCTTCACCGGACGGCTCGAATGGCTCGCGCGCGCCGGCACGACGATGGATCTCGCGCAGCCGCTGCCGCTCATTCTTGTGGCCGAGCCGAGCGTGACGCGGGCCGTGGTGCTCGACGCGCTTGCGCAGACTGACTTCCGCTGGCAACTGGTGTGTACGAGCAGCAGCCATTCGGGCTGCGTGGCGGCGGCGCGCGCCGGACTCGGGGTCACCGTACGGCCCCAATATCTTGCGGCACGCGGGCTGGCGCCGCCCGTGAATGTCGCGAGCCTGCCGGCGCTGCCCAACGTCGAATTCATCGCGCTCGCGGGAAAGCGGCTTTCCCGCCCGGCGCAAACGCTGCTGCAACTCATGCACGACAGCGACTTGCGCGGCTCGTGGATCGGTGAATGAGCGCGAGGCGGGAACGCCGGGAATGCGGCGCGGCGCGCGGATCAGGTGTCGATGCGCACGCTCTGTATTCGAACGCGCCTACAGCGAACTCCCCCCGCAGATCATGATCTGCTGCCCCGTGATCGCGCCGGCCTGCGGGCCGAGCAGATACGCGACCATCGAGGCCACTTCCTCCACCGTCACGTAGCGCCCGATCGGCGGCATGACCGGCGCGCTGGACGTGCGCTTCGGGTCGTTCAACATGGGCGTGGCGGTTGCTGCGGGGGAAACCACGTTGACGGTGATGCCGCGCGGCGCGAGTTCGATGGCCCACGACCGCGCCATGCCGACCATGGCGGCCTTGACGGCGGCGTACTGGCTGCGCCCGGCGGCGCCGCCCGACACGCGGCTGCCGATCAGCACGATGCGGCCGCCCTCGGGCATGGCGGGCACGAGCGCGTTGGCGAGCGCCGAGGCGGCGGCCACGTGCAGACGCCACATCGCTTCGCCGCTCGCTGCGTCGAGTTCGCCGATGCGCGCTGTTTTCATGAAGCCGGCCGCGTGCACGAGGCCATCGACCGCGCCCAGGCGTTGCGCGAGTCCGGCAATCGCGGCGGTATCGTCGAGGTCCGCGGCGCACCAGGTGAAGCGGGGATGATCGAGGTCCGGCGCGCTGCGGCTTAGCCCGATCACGTCGTGGCCTTCGGCGAGCAGGTGCTGCGCAATGGCGTAGCCGATGCCGGAGCTTGCGCCCGTCACGACCATACGCTTGTTCGTGGCGGTTGCTGCCGTGCTATTTGCTGCGTTCGTTGCGTTGTCCATTGTCGTCTTTCAATGCGCGGCTCCCGCACGCACTTCGATCGGCTCGATCGTGAGCCCCGCGAGATTGCGGAACGCCTGCAATTCGCCATGCGAAGCGCTCGCGTCCGTGATGAGCGTCCACGGTTTCTCGATCGGCGCCCAGTGCTGCTGGCTGTCGCGGTTGAGCTTGTCGGCGGTCACGAGCACGAAGAGGCTCGCGGCCTGCCGCATGAGGCATTCCTTGAGGTAGGCCTGATCGGCGGTCGCTTCGCACAGGCCGCGGCCGGCCACCACGCCATCGGCGCCGAGGAAGGCCTTGTCGACCGTCACGCGCGTGAGCGCGAGCTGCGCGATCGGCCCGAGCGTACTCATGCTCGACTCGCGCACCTCGCCGCCGATCAGCGTGAGCGGCACACTGCTGCCGGCGAGTGCCTGGACGACGAGCAGGTTGTTCGTCACCACGCGAATGTCATGGCGCCCCGCCTGCGCGAGCGCGCGCGCCAGCGCGGCGGTGGTGGTGCCGCTGTCGAGGAAGATCGTGTCGCCGGCGCGCACGTGGGCGGCAGCCGCGTGGCCAATGGCGTCCTTCTCCGCCTGGAAGCTCTGGCGGCGCTCTTCGAGCGATTCCTCGGGCGCATGCGTGCCGACCGAAGCCGCACCGCCATAGGTGCGCAGGATGAGCCGCTCGTCGGCGAGCGCGCGCAGGTCGCGGCGCACGGTGGCCTCCGACATGCCGAAGTGTTCGCACAGCTCGGACACTTCGGTCGTGCCGGAGAGGACGGCCTGGAGCATGGCTTCGCGGCGGCGGGCTACTTTCATGGAGTGTTCGGCGTTGGGTTCGGGGCGCCGCTTCGCGGCGAGGCAGACGGCGTGGACAATACGGCGCGCACGCAGTTTACACGGTACTTTACCGCGTGCTGCACCCCGTACTGTAGCCACTTTCCACCGCCTCGCGTTCATCGCGTGGGCTCCCGGTGTATCCCAGTGTCCCGTCAGGCGGCGGCGGGCGCGGGCTGTGACGCGGCGCCCGCCGCGCTGGCCCATTCCTCCGCCACGCTCACGTACTTGATGCGCTGGCGGAAGTACGTGTAAGCGATATGCAGGCGCCCGTCGGGCGACTGCGCGATCGACGGATACGAGAACTCCCGGTTGAGCTTGTCCGTCGAGTTGTTCGTCATGCAGTAGCCGTCGCCGGTTTCCAGGTTGCGCGTGATGGGCCAGGTACGGCCGCCGTCCGTCGAGATGGCGAGCGTCATCGGCGCGCGCGGCGCGCCCCAGAACGCGCTGCCGTGCGCGGAGGCGGCTTGCGTCACCAGCTCGCCGCTGTCCTCCGAATCCTCGATGTCGTCGTAGAGCGAGGCGCGCCGCCCGGTGCTCTGCGCCGCGCTGCTCGCGTTGAACACGAGGCCCAGGTGTCCGTTGGCGAGCGCGACGAACTGGATCGACGAGTTGTTGTTCGGCAGGGCGAGCGGTTCGGGCGCGCTCCACGTCATGCCGTCGGGGGAGCGGCTCGCGTAGATATGATCGGCCCAGCGGCTACGGTAGAGCGCGAGGAGCGAGCCGTCGGCGAGCGGCTGGATGTTCATGTGCACGCAGCCCACGCTCGCGGGCACCGTGTGCTCGGTCCAGCTCGCACCGTTGTCGGTCGAGCGCATCACCACGCTCACGTCGTTGTTGCCCGACCAACGCTCGCCGGGCTGCACGCGGCACAGGAACACGGGGCACAGCCATGCGCCGTCGCGCGCCACCACGACAGGCTGGCGCACGAAGGTGCCGGGGCGGTCGAACAGCGTTTCGATGGGGCCCCAGGTGCGGCCCTGATCGCTGGAAACGCGGCGGCGCACGATCGAGGTGTTCTGGTGCCCGGAAAGTTGCGCCGTGTAGATCAGCCAGATTTCGCCGTTGGGCGCCACAAAGAGCACCGGGTTCTGCTCGGAGCGCGTGGGGTCGTCGGAGAGGCGCACCGGCTCGCTCCACGTGTCGCTGCCCCTGGTCAGGCGCGCGAGGTAGACCGAAATGTCGGGCACGCCTTCCTGGGTGCCGCCAAACCATGCGCAGAGCACGTCGCCGTTGGCAAGCGCGAGCAGGTTCGCCGCGTGGCACTGCACCGTGGCGGCAGGGAGGTAGGCGTCCGTGCGCGCAGCGTCGCCGGCGGCGGCGTGCAGGCGGCCAGGCATGGTGAACGCGGCTTCAGGCAGCGTGGAGGGAGTCGTCATGATGAATTCCTGTTGCGGTGTGGCAAGGGGTTCGCGAGTCGCGCCTTACGAGTCGGAATGCACGACACGCTGGCCGTTGCCGCTCGCCGTGGGCGCGAGCAGCTTCTCGACGACCATCACGATCGCAGGCGAAACGAGCGCGACGTACATGTTGTCGATGCCAAGCGGATTGCCGAGCACATACCAGATCGTCGTGGCGATCGTGGCGACCACGAGCGCGCTGATCGCGCCGCGGTTGCTGTTGAAGAAGGGCAGGTAAATGCCCATCAGCGCGACCACGGTGACCGAAAGGCGCAGTGCGCGGGTGAAGAACGAGAGCGCGAGAATCTGCGGCACGAACAGTACGAAAATGAGCGGCAGGAAGCCCACCACGAAGGAGATCGTGCGCGTGGCGCGAAGTTCTTTCTCAGGCGTCGGGCGATAGCGCGGTACGTAGAAGTCCTTGACGATCAGCGAGGCGATGGCGAGCGCCACCGTGCTCACGCTCACGAAAATCGAGGCGACGAGCGAGACCGTGACCACACCGGAGAGCAGCGGGTGCATGTGCTGGAGAAAGATCGGCAGCGCGTAGAGGCTCTTGATGTTGGGGAACAGGAACTTCGCCGCGACGCCGAGAAAGCCGAGCGCAATCGCGATGGGAAGGCACAGCGCGCCTGCGATCAGCGTGGAGTTGCGCGCCTCGTTCGCCGACTTCGCGCCCGAGATCGCCTGAATGATGAACTGCGTGGAGAAGATCGCCCCGGCCGTGCCGATGATCCATGCGCCAATCGTGCCGCCGCCCAGCATGCCGTTCCAGGTGAAGTACTGGGCGGGCATGGCGTGCATCATCGGCGCGACGCCGCCGGTCATGGAGAGCGCGACCCACACGAGAATGCAAATGCCGATGAGCTTCACGGTGCTGTGCAGGATCGTCACGTAGGCCACGCTCTTCAGGCCGCCCCAGGCGAAGTAGATCGTGCTGACGACGGCGGTGATGAACGCCGCGGTGGGCAGGTTCACGCGCATCACGGTCGAAATGGCCGCGGCGCCGCTCACGTAGTTGCCCACGTTCACGATGAAGAGCGCGTAGATCATGACGGCCGAAACAACGAGCCTGGCCGTCTTGCCGTACTTCTGCGCGATGAAGCCCGAGATCGTGAATTCGCCGGACCGATACAGGCGCCTGGCCATGAACAGGCCGAAGAACACGAAGCCGATGGAAGCGGAGATCACCGACCACGAAGCCGCGATGCCCACGTTGAAGGCTTCCTGCGAGGTGCCGATGGTCGACTTCGCGCCGATATACTCCGACATCAGCAGGATGGCGATCACGATGGCGGGCGTGGAGCGGCCCGCGACCATGAACTGTTCGGTGGTCTTGCTGCGCAGCCGGATGCTGATCCAGGCCGTGACGACGATATACACGACCACCATCGCGATGATGATGGAGGTGTCCCACACGGTGAGGCGATTCATAGGTGATGTCTCCGATTATTGTGTGCTGGGCGGCCGGCGACCGCGCTCGGACGCCGGCGGGGCCGCACTAAGCCGTTTGCACGGCGCGGCGCGTGGCGAGGTCTTGTGCCTGCTTCAGCGCTTCGAGCATGCTGCGTTCGTCGGCAATGCCCTTGCCCGCGATATCGAACGCCGTGCCGTGATCGACCGAGGTGCGGATCACGGGCAGGCCCACTGTCACGTTCACGCCGGCTTCGAGGCCCATCACCTTCACGGGGCCGTGGCCCTGGTCGTGATACATCGCCACGACCACGTCGAAGTCGCCGCGGCCCGCGCGGAAGAACAGGGTGTCGGCGGGCAGCGGGCCTTCCACGTCCCAGCCGCGCTCGCGCAGCACGGCCACGGCAGGCATGATCTTTTCCTCTTCCTCGCCATAGCCGAACAGGCCGTTTTCGCCCGCATGCGGATTGATGCCGCAAACGCCGATGCGCGGCTCTTCGATCCCGGCGCGCACGAGCGTTTCGTGCGCGCGCTCGATCGTGCGCTGCACGAGGCCCGGCTCAATCTTGCGGATCGCGTCGAGCAGGCCGATATGCGTCGTCACGTGAATCACGCGCAACTTCGGTGCCACGAGCATCATCGAGACTTCAGGAATGCCCGTAAGGTGCGCGAGCATTTCCGTGTGGCCGGGGAAGATATGGCCGCCCGCGTGGAGCGCTTCCTTGTTCAGCGGCGCAGTGCAGATCGCGTCGAGCTCGCCCGCCGAGGTCAGCTCAACCGTGCGCGCGATGTACTGGTACGCGGCGTCGCCGGCGACGGAGGAAAGCTGGCCATAGGGCATCGACTCCGGAATCAGGCCGAGGTCGATGCAATCGACCACGCCGAGCTGGAAGCGTGCTTCGGCGGGGGCCTTGATCGAGCGCACTTCGAGCGTGACGCCGACGCGCCGCCCGGCGTCGACGAGCCGCCTGGCGTCGCCGATCACGAGCGGGCGGCAGCCGTCGTACACCGACTGGTGCGCCAGGCTCTTCATGATGATTTCCGGGCCCACGCCGGCGGCATCGCCCATCGTGATGCCGATTACGGGACGATAGTTCATGGCTTCCTCTTTGCTGGAGTGGCGCGGCGCGTTCGCGTCCGCTTGCGTCATGGCGGCGAGACGCTGCCATGCGCGATAAAGGGTGTCGGGACGCCCGAAGCCGCCCGCCTTGGTGACGACGGGCAATACGCGCGCCGCCTGGGCGGCGGCCATGAGCGGCACGCCATTTTCAATTTCTTCGATCACGCGCAGCGTGGCCACGCCCATGGCCGCGAGCAGCGCGCGCGCCGTTTCGCCGCCCGTGGCGATCAGCGCGGCCGCGTGCGCAGCAGCGGGGGCGAGGCACTCCGCTAGCTGGCGGGCAAGCAGTTCGCCGTCGCCGACCAGGACACGCTCGGTCTGGCTCACGGCAACCACCGCGTGACGCCCGCGCATGAGCGTGTTCGTCACGCGCGTGCCCAGCGTGAGCGACTCGGGGCTCACGGGGTCGAGCAGTGCAACGGCGTCGACAGTGAAGACGTCGAACGCATCGCCCGCATTGGCGCGCAGTGTGGCGACCTGTTCGTGCGAGATGCTCGACATGCTGCCCACTACCGCCAGCACGCCGCGCGGGTGTTGCGCAATCGTTGCGGGTGCAACGGCTGTCGGGGGCGTTGTGCTTTGCTGCGCGTTGTCGTTCGTGAGACGCACGATCAACGTTTGTGCGAGTCCCGCCGAGCCGACCCAGAACACGCCGTCGAGCGTGGCGGAGGCTTCGGCAAGCATGGTGAGGTCGGCGTCCGTTTCGCTGTCGCAGACCACGGCCTCGCACTTTGCGGCGCGCAAGGCATCGAGACGCGCGCGCAACGGCTCAGCGCCTTCGCGCACGGCCTGCAGGTCGATGTGCGCGACCTGCAAGCCGGCGCCCGCCAGCATGGTGGGCAGATGGCCCGTGCCGCCGATGCTTTCGTTGCGCCAGACTTCCGTCTCTTCGACGGGCGTGCCGTTCACGAGCAGGCATCCGCCCCGTGTCGTGCGGCCGGCTTCCGGCAGCGCGGGCGCCACGATCGCCATACCGGCGTGTGCGGCAAGCGCGGCCACTTCGGCGGCAACGTTGCCACGCAGTGTCGAATCGATCTTCTTGTAGAGCCGCCGGCCGGCTGCGTGCGCACGCCAGGCCTGCGCGTTCGCGCTCGCGGCGTCGGCGGGCGAGGCGCGGCGCGTGTCGGTGTCGATCGCGAGCACGTCAGGAGCGTCGCCGCCGCCTTGCGCCGCCGCCGCGTTCAGGCAGACCACGCTGGCAAGGCCGCGATGCGTGCTCTTCACGGCGCAGTCGGCCGTGCCGGAGAGATCGTCTCCGAGTATCAGCAGGCGCACGTTGCGGGTGGTTGGCGTGTTCATGGCAGCAGACGGCTGTAGATCGCCTTGATGTCGTCGAGGCTCAGCGCCTTGGGGTTGTTGCCGAGCAGGCGCTTGACCTTGGCGGCCGCAACGGCGAGCGCGTCGAGATGCGTTTCCGACACGCCGAACTGGCGCAGATCCTGCGGAATCGCGAGCGCCGCGGTCCAGTCGCGCAGGCGCTCGAGAAATTTATCGGCGGCTGCCTGATCGCTGTCGTCGTGCTGCGCGATGCCGAGCGCGTGCGCGACGGTGGCGAGGCGGCCGACGATGGCGTCGAGATTGAACGCCATCACGTGCGGCAGCAGCATCGAGTTGGCCACGCCGTGCGTGATATTGAACATGCCGCCGAGCGGGTAGGCGAGGGCGTGCACGGCCGCCGTACCGGCCGCGGTGAGCGCAAGGCCGCCGTACATCGAGCCGAGCAGCATGGCTTCGCGCGCCTTCAGCGAATGGCCGTTCTCATAGGCTTCGAGCAGGTTCGCGCCGATCAGCCGCATCGATTCCATCGCGAACATGTCGCTGATGGGATTGGCCTTGGTCGAGATATACGACTCGAGCGCGTGAATGAACGCGTCCATGCCCGTGGCAGCCGTAATGGGCTTCGGCAGATCGAGCGTGAGCGTGGCGTCGAGAATCACGAGCTGCGGCAGCAGATGGCGGCTCACGATGCCCACTTTCAACGCTTCGTCGGGCAGCGTGACGATGGCGTTGGGCGTGACCTCGGAGCCGGTGCCGGCCGTGGTCGGCACGAGCACGAGCGGCACGCCCGGCGTCTTGATCAGGTCGATGCCGAGCCATTCGCGCAGCGGCTGCGCGTTGGTGAGGCGCACGGCGAAGAGTTTCGCGGCGTCGAGCACGCTGCCGCCGCCGACGGAAAGCACCGCGTCGGGTGCGAACGGCTCGATCTGGCCGCGAAACACCGTTTCCACGTTCTCGATGGTCGGCTCGGGCTGCACGTCGCGCACGAGCAAGACTTCGATGTCCTTCGCTTCGAGTGCCGCCACCACGCGCGCCGCGACCCCGTTCTCCTCCATCACCGGTTGCGTGATGAACGCAATGCGGCGAACCGGGCGGTCGAGCAGCGCGAGCTTTTCGGGCAGCTGGTCGAGGCTGTTGGCGCCGTGCACGACGTGCTTGACGGTCTGGAAGTGATAGACGGGGTTCATATCGTGAGTCTCGATTTCGGTCTTGCGGAGGGGCGTTCGTTCTGTGGCAGTCGGGGCGTCAGGCTACGCGCGGGTAGATTTCGAGCGCCTTCGCGAGGCGTTCGCGCGTGGCGGCGTCGAGCGGCTGCGCGGGCGAGCGCGCCGGGCCGGCGGGCATGCCGAGCATGGCGGCCGCGGTCTTGAGCACGACCGGCATCGTGCCGAGCGCGAAGGCGTCGCGCAGCGCACGCAGCGATTCCTGGGCGCGGCGGGCCGCCTCGATTTCGCCTGCCTGGAAGTGATTCCAGATCGACATCACGACGCCCGGTACCGCGTTCGTCGTGGCGGCAACGGCGCCGTCGCCGCCTGCGATCAGCGACCAGAGGATCATCGAATCGGTGCCCGTAAACACGGCGAAATCGTCGCGGCGCAGGTTGATGAGCTGCAGCAGGCGGTCGAAATCGCCGCCGCTGTCCTTGATGCCGCGAATGTTCGGAATCTCGGCGAGTCGGCGCACGGTGTCGATGGTGAGCGTCACGCCCGCCTTGGCCGGAATCGTGTAGAGCATCACCGGCAGCGGCGTGGCGCGTGCGATGCGCTCGTAGTGCGTGAACAGTTCGGGCTGCGAAGCACCGTTGAAGTATGGCGTGATGACGGAGACGGCGTCGACGCCCGTGTCCTGCATCTTGCTGTTCAGCTCGATCACGTCGCGCGTGGCGTAGGCGCCGGTGCCCGCGATCACAGGCACGCGCGAGCGCGCCTGATCCACGGCGATGCGCGCGATGCGCAGCTTTTCCGCCTCGGAAAGCGCGATGAATTCACCGTTGGTGCCGAGCACGAACAGCGCGTGCACGCCCGCGCCGATCAGGCGCTCGACGAGCGTGCGCAGGCCGGCTTCGTCGACTTCTTCGTCGGCGGTCATCGGGGTGATGAGGGCGGGGATGATGCCCCGGAAATTCACTGCCATGTTCGTTCTCCACTTCGCTGGAGGGCAACGCCACGTTGTCCTCCAGCCTGGCGGCGCGATGGGGCGCGCCGCGCGGTTTGCCTGCTGATTTGCCTGCGGGTTTGCTTGCTAGAACCGGTGCCGCAACCCCAATGCCGCGACGATCTGATGCGAATTGCTCGAAGCCGTGATCGGCCAGAGCGCGGCCACTGCCGCCTTGCCGGTCGAGTCGGTGCCGCTCGCGCGCTGGTAAGCGGCGGTCAGGTAAATGTCGGTGCGCTTCGAAAGCAGATAGTCGCCGCCGATATTGGCCTGGTTGTAGTGCGCGTCGCCGGCGCCGTGGCTATTCGTATATGCGTACGCTACGCCCATCAGCAGCGCAGGCGTGAACTGATAGCTGAAGTTCACTTCGGCGTTGTCGAACACCGCCGTTGCCCCGCGGTAGGCCGCAATCGGCGCCGCCGCCGCGCCCGAGCCGAGATCCTCGAAACGCGAGTTCGAATACACGAGACCGACCTTTGCGTTGCCGAACGTGTAGTTGCCCGCCACGGAGGCGACTTGCTGCGTGCGCGCCGACGTGTAGCCCGAGAAGATCGGCGAGTTGTTCGGAGAAATGGGCGCGGCGCCGGCCGTGCCGTCCCACAGCGCGGTGTTGGGGCGCGAGGTGTTGATGTACGACGCGGCCAGCGCGAGCGGCCCTTGCGAGTAGCCCGCCACGACGCTCCAGATGCGGTTGTTGTTGAAGGCGCCCGGCGTGCCGCCGAAGCTGAACAGCGCGCCGCCACGGAAACCGTGATAGCTCTGGCTCAGGAACTTGATGCTGTTGCTGACGCGCGAATTCACATACAGGTTGTCGGTGTCGCCCGGATGCGCGCCGATGCCGCCAGCCCACTGATTCGCGACGACGAGCGGTCCGACGAGATCGGCCGAAGGCTCGTTCTGGCGGCCGAGCGTGACGCTGCCGAACGGCGTTGACGCGCCCACCCAGGCCGCGCGGCCGAACATGCGGCCGTTCTGGCCCAGCGTACCCGTGGTGCTGCTAAAACCGTTTTCCAGCTGGTAGATGGCCGCATACCCGCCGCCCAGATCCTCGGTGCCCTTGAGGCCCCAGCGGCTGCCGGACAAGACACCACTCGACATCTGGTAGTTCGCCGAACCCTTCTGGTTGTTCGTGTACACGAGCGACGTGTCGATCAAACCGTAGAGGGTGACGCTGCTTTGCGCATGTGCGCCGATCGCGACGCCCAACAGGCCAAGCATGGCGGTGGTCCTTCTCATCGTTTCTTGTCTCCGGCAGGGTTAGTTTTTTGACTGTTTCGATCAAGCCCGGGGTGTTTACCTGCCACAGCTCGCTTGACTCGATCAGTTCAGTCATCTTATTTGATTGAATCGAGCAATACAACTACGGTAAAACCCTATAAATGATTGAATCGATCAAAACATCGGTCGCACCGACAGATTGCGTGGGCGGCCCGGCGGGATGCAGGCACCCATGAAATCCCTGGTGAGCGGCCGCTTTTTGAGTGATTGACATATGACGTCTCACCTAATACCTTGACGACTAAGCCGACTCGATGACGGCGGTCGCCGCAGGCCTCGCGCTTCTCTGGAAGGTCAGCGCACGTCCAGGTCATCGGGAGCTGGCGAGCCGGTTTTGTCTGGCAAAAGCGGTTCGACCGAATAGTTCTCCCTGACCACAACACGTTGAGGTATCCCATGAAAGTACCGTTTGCATACAAGCGCGCCGCGCTCGCCGTTTTCGTGGCGGCGGGCGCCGCGTCGTTCAGCGCAGCCGCTCTGGCGGGCGACGTCGTGATCGGCTTCGCCGCGCCGCTGACCGGTGGATCGGCGCACTACGGCATCGATCTGAAGCGCGGCGCGGAACTGGCGCTCGACGACGCCAATGCACAGAAGCTCGTCATCGGCGGCCAGCCCGTGCATTTCGTGCTCGACGCGGAGGACGATCAGGCCGACCCGCGCGTGGGCTCGCAGGTGGCGCAGAAGATGGTGGACGCGAAGGTGGCGGGCGTGGTGGGGCACTTCAATTCGGGCACCACGATCCCGGCTTCGCGCATCTACAACTCAGCGGGCATTCCGATGGTTTCGCCCACGGCGACCAACCCCACACTGACCTCGCAGGGTTTCGGCAACGTCTTTCGCGTGGTGAACTCGGACGCGCAGATGGGTCAGCTGGCGGGCCACTCGGCGGTGGAGGCGCTCAAGGGCAAGAGCATCGCCGTGATCGACGACCGGACGGCATTCGGCCAGGGCATGTCCGACGAGTTCGTCAAAGGCGTGACGCAGGCGGGCGGCAAGATCGTGGACCGCGAATTTGCCACGGACAAGGCCGTCGACTTCAAGGCGCAGTTGACCCGCATGAAGTCATTCAATCCCGACGTGGTGTTCTGGGGTGGCCTCGATCAGCAGGCGGGCATGCTCGTCAAACAGATGCGCCAGCTGGGCATGCGCGCGACCTTGCTGGGCGGCGGCAGCTTCGAGAACGAGACCTTCCTGAATGTCGCCGGCGAGAGCGCGAACGGCGCGGTGTCGTGGGACTACGGCGTGCCGCTGTCGAAAATGAAGCAAGGCAAGGATTTCGACAACAAGATGAAGGCGAAGTACGGCGAAGGCGTCGTGGCCTATGCGCCCGCGGCGTATGACGCGACATGGGTGCTCGTCAACGCGATGAAGAAGGCGAATTCGACCGACCCGAAGGTCTACGGCCCGTTCATCAAGTCGGTCGCGTTCACGGGTATTTCGGGCAACATTGCCTTCATGCCGAACGGCGACATGAAAGACCCGGCTGCGACGTTCTACAAGGTGATCGACGGGAAGTGGGTGCCGCAGGCGGTCGCGTACGGCGAAAAGGTCTCGGCGCTGCAGAACTGATTGCGTAGCGGGTGTCGCGCCTGGTTATTGTCTGATTAATCAGGAATGCAGATGAAAACTCGACACCCGCTTCGCCATCGATCCAACTGGCGCATGTGCGCGGAGCGTTCGTTCCGCGCACATCTTTACTCGACGCGCGTACTCGACAGATTGTGGTACCGCTCGAGGCTTTCGTTCAGATGGCGGCGCATGGCGCGACGCGCGGCCGCCACATCCTGCTTTTCGATGGCGTCGAGAATATCCGCATGTTCGCGCTGGATGCGCCGGATATAGGTCTTGCGCTCCTTCGCGTTCGCCTTCCCATGTTTGAGGCGCAGGTCGATGATGATTTCTTGACCCAGCGTGCGCAGGATGGACGCGAAATGGGGATTCTCCGAGCATGTCGCGACGGCGAGGTGGAACTCGAAATCGGCGCGCGCGCATTCGGCGTCGTCTTCCACGGAGACTATCTCCATGCGCGCGTAGACTTCCTTGAGCGCACGCAGGTGGGCTTCGGAGCGGCGCTGCGCCGCGTAGGCCGCGCATTCCGTTTCCACGCCAATCCGCAATTCGAGCACGTGCATCGAATTGTTGAGCGTGGTGCCGTCGATGAAGTCGGGGCTCGCCGGCTGATTCGGTGCTTCGGAAACGAACACGCCCACGCCATGCCGCGCGATCAGTCGTCGTCCAAGCTTGAGCGAGGCAACGGCTTCGCGCACCACGGTGCGGCTCACGCCAAATTCTTCGCACAGTTCGGGTTCGGTCGGCAACTTGCCGCCCGGCGGGTATTCGCCCCGGTCGATCTTGTCGTTGAGTGCCTGAATGACGAGTTCAGTCAGGCTGCGCCGCTTGCCGGAACTCGCAGCATTCTTCAGTAGGGTTTCAGCGTCCAGAGTCATTCCGAGTGCTCCACACCGGATCAGGAGAGCGCTGCAATTCACGGATGCAGACGTACCGCGTGGCGCGGCAGTTGCTAGTCGCGTCTGACCTGCGCCGTATGACATACTATGACTGTAACACAGTCCGGCGCAGGCTCATCCCGCCCGCCGTTGCGGCTCAAGCGGGTATTGATTTCCATCAAGCGTAGATATAGCCGCCGCTTACGATCACGTTCTCACCGGTGGCGTAGGTGTTGCGCTCGCTGGCCATCATGACGACCCACTGCGCGATCTCTTCGGGCTCGGCGGCGCGGCCCAGAGGATTGGCGCTCGCGAGTTCGCCGAGGAAGCCGAGCTTCTTTGCACGGTCCGTCGCGAATCCTGCGGGCGCGACCGAGTTCACGAGAATGCCATCCTTCGCGACTTCCTGCGCGAACGACTTCGTGAGGCTCACGACCGCGGCTTTGGTCGCCGCATAATGCGCGTTTTGCGGGTGCGCCTTGAATGCGTCCACGGACGTGATGTTCACGATGCGCCCGGCAACGTGCGCTTCGACCTTCGGGCGGCCGCGCATGTGCTCAATAGCGGCGACCATCATGTGATACGTGCCCTTGATGTTGACGGCGTTCTCCAGATCCCACTCGTCGTCACTGATTTCGAGGATAGGGCGGCGCGGATAGATCGCCGCGCTGTTGACGAGGCAATCCACGCGCCCGAGCGCGTCCAGCGCCTTGGCGAAGACGGCGTGCGCGGATTCCTTGCGCGTGATATCGCCTTCGGCGCCGAAGACCGTATGGCCTTGCGCCTTCAAATTGCCCACGGTTTCCTCGAGCAACGGGCCGTTCTTGTCGATCAGCGCGATGCTGTGCGCGCCATCGGCGAGCATCAGTTTGGCGACAGAAAGGCCGAGACCCGAGGCGCCGCCGACGATCACCACTCGTTGATTTTTCATGATGCGTAGATTTCCGGTTTTAAAGCAGGGTTTTCAGTCGACCGTGACGATTTGCGAGCCGCCCGCTGCCTGGTCGGTGGGGAAGACTTCCATGCGCGATACGTCTACCGCTTCGGGCAGTGCGAGCGCCGTCGCGATCAGTTCCGCGATGTTTTCGGGCTGAATCGAACGGTAGGCTTCGTAGAGCTTTTCGTTCGCGCCTTGCTCGCCGAGCGCCGTGCGATAGAGATTCGTCTGCACGCGGCCCGGCGCGATTTCGGTGACGCGCACTTTCGTGCCGAGCAGGTCGCAGCGCAGCGAATCGCAGAACATGCTCACGGCGGCTTTGGTCGCGCCGTAAACAGCGGTGTTCGGATGCGGAAAACGGCCCGCGCTCGAACCGATGAAAAACAGATGGCCGCGCTTGCGCCGCACCATGCCATCGAGCGCGAGTTGCGCGATATGCAGCGGCGCACGCAGATTAATATCGATCATGTTGTCGATATCGGCCGGGGTAGTTTCGCCGAACTTCGCGATAGCAGGCAGCAGCCCGGCATTGTTCACGACGACGTCGATCGCTTCGCGCCCGAACAATTCGCGCAGTGGCGCGATATCGTGCAGATCGACAGCGAGAGGCTTGACGCCGCATGCGCTCGCGAGCGCGTCGAGCGCCTTCGCGTCACGGCCTAGCGCGTAGACCTTCATGCCGTCCTTGACGAGCCGCTCGGCGATCGCGCGGCCAATGCCGCTCGATGCCCCGGTAATCAACGCGGTTTGATACGAATGGGAACTCATGTCAAAAGCCTTCGTGGAAGAATGGGGAGGGCATCAGATCACGCCTTCTTCGAGAAACGGCTTGTTCTCGACCACGCGCGCATAACCGAGCGGCGCGAGATCGAGCGAGCGATAGCCGCCGTACACGATCAGTTCGCTCAGACCGCGTCCGACCGCGGGCGACTGCTGCAGGCCGTGGCCGCTGAAGCCATTCGCAAAGAGGAAATTCGTCACCTCGGGATGCGGCCCGACGATCGCATTGTGATCGAGCATGCAGAAGTCGTAGTGGCCGGCCCACGAATTCACGACCTTGATCGCCTCGAATGCGGGAATGCGTTCGGCGAGTGCGGGCCAGATGACTTCTTCGAATTCCGCATGAATCACGTCGAAGTCGTTGACGTCCGCGAGCGGGTCCGGGTCGGGGTAGCAGCCCGTGAGGTAGTACTTGCCTTCGGGGCGGAAGAAGATGCCGGTCGTGTCGATGGTGAGCGGCACGACGCCTTCCAGCGGCGTGCGGCAGTCGAACACGAACAGGCAGCGCTTGCGCGGCTCGACGGGAATGTCCAGCCCTGCGAGGCGCGCCATTGCCGGGCCGCAGGTGCCCGCGGCGTTGACCATCAGGCCGCAGCCGATCGTCTCGCCGCTCTTGAGCATCACACCCGTGATGGTCGAGCCTTCGCGCAACACGTCGACCACTTCGTTTTCGATGTATTCGATGCCGAGCGAGCGCGCCTTGCTGCGCATGCCTTGCAGCAGGCCGTAGCTGTCGAACCAGCCTTCGCCCGACTGGCCGTAGACACCGTTGACGAGCCCTTCGGTGTTGAGCCACGGAAAGCGGGCTTTCAGCTGGTCCGGATCGAGCAGCACCACGTCGGCGCCGCATGACTGCTGTGTGGCGCAATTGCGCTCGAACATCGGCGCGCCGTTCGCATCGCCGAGATACAGGTAGCCGTTTTCCTTGAAACCGAGTTCGGGTGCGTCGCCATTCACGGCCACGCGCGCATGAAAGTCGCGGATGAACTCCGTGCCGAACTGCGAGATCTGGATGTTCAGCGGATTCGAGAATTGATGCCGGATCGACGCGCTCGACAACGCGGTCGCCGACTTCGCATAGGTCCAGTCGCGTTCGATCACGAGAACCGAGCCGTTGAAGTCGGGATTCTCCGCAAGGAAATACGCAGTCGCGCTTCCAACGACTGCGCCGCCCACGATCACCACGTCGTAGTGAGGCTTGAGTGCATGCTGTGCCATCTCAGTGTGTTCCAGATAGATCGTTGGGGAAGCGGGGCTCAGTTATCTTTTGGGTCTTCGAAGTGGCCGTCCGCCGCGAACTGGCCGCCTTGAAAGCGCACAGCCGGGTTGCGCGGATCGCCCACCTCCGTGTTCGCATAGACTTCGGCGCGATACGCATCGGCGGAATCCTTCGGGCGGTAACCGAGGTACGCGGCCTGCGTGTTGTCCCAGAAGTTCGCGCTGTTGTTCGAGTTGCCGTACACGATCATATGGCCGACGCTCGGCGTCATGATCGACTGCACGCACAGGTGCGAGAAGTCGTCATACGAAAGCCACGTCGCGAGCATGCGGCGATCGACCGGCTTCGGAAAACACGAGCCGATGCGCAGGCACACCGACTCGATGCCGAATTTGTCGAAGTAATAGCGCGAGAGGTTTTCGACGAAGGTCTTGCTCACGCCGTAAAGACTGTCCGGGCGCTGTGGCGAGTGCGCGTCGATCGTCTGCGTGCATTCGTAAAACCCGATGGCGTGCACCGAACTCGCGTAGATCACGCGCTTCACACCGGCCTGGCGCGCGCCTTCGTAAATGTTGTAGCTGCCGACTATATTCGAGTCGAGAATGACCTGAAACGTATTCTCGCGCGGCGCGCCGCCCATATGGATGACCAAATCCACGCCCTTGAGCATTTCGAACACGGCGTCGCGATCGGCGAGATCGCAGATGAAGTGCTTTTCGTTCTCGCGCGCTTCGCCCATCGGCTGACGCCCGTTGAGGCTCAGCGTCTGTGCATAGGGGCGCAAGCTCTCGCGCAGTACGGAGCCCAGCGCGCCGCCGGCGCCCGTGACCAGGATGTTCTTGAACGGCGGCTTGGTGATGTCGGTCATGCCTTGCTCCTTACTGTGGGTTCGACGCCGTGAGCGCGTCGAGCGTGAGGCCGTAATCGTCGCGCAACTGCGCTTCGGTGATGTATTCATTGCGGATGTCGCGCAGCAGGGCTTCGCGATCGCGTTGCGCGGGCGTGCCCACGCCGCCGCCGCCCGGCAGCGAAAGCGTGACGCGCTCGTGCTCGCCGACGAACTGCGTGCCTTTGCCCTTCATGCGCGTGCCGTCCGAAAGCGTGACCTGACCGGCTGCGCCTTCCTTGCCGCCCGAGCGGCCGTTCGCGGGATGATCGATACGATCGAACATCGCGTTGAAGCGGAACTGGTAGCCCTCGCGCGGACCGATTTCGACGATCTGGCCGAGGCCGCCGCGATGCTGCCCGGCGCCGCCCGACCCCGAGCGCATTTCCTTGCGCCAGACGACGATCGGACCGACCTGTTCGGTGGCTTCGACCGACATCGCGTGCACGCCGCTCGGAAACGCCGTAGCCGAAAGACCATCGAGTTCTGCGCGCGCACCGGTGCCGCCGCTATTGAACATGAGGATCTCGCTGCCCTTGAGACGCGAACCTTCCTGCGCGGCTCGCGCACTCACGTGCAGATTCCAGAGCGCGCCCGCGCCCTCGGCCGGCACACGGTTCGGCAGGATCTTGTTCAGCGCGCCGAGCACCAGGTCCGGCACGAAGTGGCCGAGCACGTGGCGCACGGCAACCGGGCTCGGCCGTTGCGCGTTGAGAATGCAGCCTTCAGGCGCCTGCACGCGGAAAGGTTCGAGCGAGGCTGCATTGTTCGGCACTTCTGGCGCGATGATGCACTTGAGGCCGTAGCATGCGTAAGCTTTCGCATACAGCAGCGGCACGTTGATGCCGAACGGGCTCGAAGGCGACGTGCCCGCGAAATCGGCGAGCAGATGATCGTCGGAAACGGTGAGCGTGACGTTGAGCTTCACCGGCGTATCGTAGCCGTCGAGCGTCATCTCGTTCGTCTGCGTTTGCTTCGGCAGCGCGGCAATGCGTTCGAGCGTCGCTTCGCGGCTGCGCGCAAGAATGAATTCGCCGATCCCTTCCACGTCCTTGAGTTCGAACTCCTTGAGCATCTCGATCAGGCGCTTGTGGCCGGTCTCGTTGCACGAGGCAAGCGCATAGAGATCGCCGACCACCTTGTCGGCTTCGCGCACGTTGTTGCGCAGGATATTCACGAGATCGCGATTCACTTCGCCGCGCTCGATCAGCTTCATGATCGGCACGAACAGACCTTCTTCGTAGATCTCACGCGAGTCGGGACCGAAGCCACGCCCGCCGATATCGACCACGTGCGCGGTGCTTGCGAAATAGCCGATCAGTTCGCCATTGTGGAAAGAGGGCGAAACCACGGTGAAATCGTGCAGGTGGCCGGTGCCTTTCCACGGGTCGTTCGTGAGGTACACGTCGCCCTCGTACATGCGCTCGACGCCGATATCGTTCATGAAATGCTCGACGGCTTCGGCCATCGTATTCACGTGACCGGGCGTGCCCGTGACGGCCTGCGCGAGCATGCGGCCGCGCTGGTCGAAAATGCCCGCGGAAAGGTCACCCGCTTCGCGCACGCTGGTGCTGAAGGCGGTGCGGATGAGTGCCATGGCCTGTTCTTCCACGACGGAAATCAGGCGGTTCCACATGACCTGCATGTGAATCGTATCGAGATTGCTGAGCGACATGCTTTACTCCTGATTGGCCTTGGCGGCATTCAGTTCTTTGGCGACGACGAGCAGGCAGCCATCGGGCTGAACCATGGCGTCGAAGGAGGAGGTGACGAGCGTCGACGTTTCCGGCTCGACGATGATCGCCGGCCCCGTTACGCTTTCGCCGACCTTGAGCGAAGCGCGCTCGACGATGGCCGCAACAACAAAGCGATGCTGCGCGGCGTCGAAGATCTTGCGCGTCTTCGGCGGCACGACGGCGTCGCGCGACGTGAGCAGCTTCAGGCGCTCGACGGGCGGCAGCGGGGAGCTGGCCTTCACGGCCCAGCTTACGATTTCGATATCGAGGCCGTCGATCGGGCGGCCGAAATATTGCGTGTAGGCGCGCGTGAACGCTTGCGTGAATGCGTCGCGATCTTCGGCGGTGAACTTGCGATACGGGAACGCCACGGGGATTTCCCAGCCCTGGCCGACGTAGCGCATGAACGCCTTCACTTCGACTTCGGGCTCGGCGTCGCCCGAACCCTGGCGCGCGAAGCGCAGGGCTTCCTCGCTCAGTTCGCCGACGATGTCGTTGAGCACCGCAGCGTCGAAGTCGTTGAAGCGCATGGTCGCGCTGCGCACGCTTTCGTAGCCGAAGGGCGCGCGCAGGAAGCCGATGGCGGAACCCACGCCGGCACCCGGCGGCACGATGAACTTCTTGATGCCGCTCTTTTCGCACAGACGCGCGGCGTGCAGCGGACCCGCGCCGCCGAACGTGATCATCGTGTAGTCGCCGATATCCTTGCCGCTTTCCACGGCATGCACGCGCGCCGCGTTGCTCATGTTCTCGTCCACGACTTCGGCGACGCCATACGCCGTTTCATCGGGGCTCAGATTGATCGCGCCGCCGACCTGTTCGACCATCGCGCTCGCGGCCTTCTCGGTGGAGAGCACAATGCTGCCGCCCGCAAAATTCGCGGGATCGAGGCGGCCGAGCAGCAGGTCGGCGTCGGTCACCGTGGGCTGCACGCCGCCGCGCTGATAGCACGCGGGGCCAGGCTCCGAGGCCGCGCTATGCGGGCCCACGCGAATCTGGCGCATCACGTCGAGCGAAGCGATCGAACCGCCGCCCGCGCCGATTTCCACCATCTCCACGACGGGAATCGAAATCGGCATGCCGCTGCCTTTCTTGAAGCGATAGGTGCGCGCGACTTCGAACGTGTTGGCCGTCTTCGGCGTGAGGTCGTCGATCAGGCAGATCTTGGCCGTAGTGCCGCCCATGTCGAACGAGAGCACCGTGTTGAGATCGTAGCGCGCTGCGATATGCGCCGCGAAGATCGCGCCGCCCGCAGGACCCGATTCGACGAGACGCACCGGAAACTCCGACGCGCTTTCGATCGAGACGATGCCGCCGCCCGAGTGAATGATGAAGATGGGGCAAACGGCGCCCGCCGCGCGCACCTCGCCGAGCAGGCGGTCGAGATACGACTTCATGATCGGGCGAACGTAGGCGTTCGCGCAAACGGTGTTGAAGCGCTCGAACTCGCGGATCTGCGGCGACACTTCGCTGGAGATCGACACCGACACGTGCGGCAGACGCTTTTCGAGTGCGTCGCGCATCATGCGCTCGTGCACGCCGTTCACGTACGCGTGAATGAAGCCGACTGCGACGCTTTCATAACCGTGTTGCTCGATGCGGGTCGCGATGGCATCGATCTGCGCTTCGGTGGGGGCGAGCAGCACGCCGCCTTGGGCGTCGATCCGCTCGGCGAGCGTGAAGCGATCGCAGCGCTCGATGAGCGGCGGCGGCAGCTTGATGTTCAGATCGTACTGTTCGAAGCGGTTTTCCGTGCGCATCTCGATGGTGTCGCGGAAGCCCTCCGTGGTAATGAAGGCCGTCTTCGCGCCGCGGCGCTCGATGAGTGCGTTCGTCGCGAGTGTGGTGCCGTGAATGATGACGCCAATGTCCTTCAACCCGATGCCAGCCTTCGCGGCGACGATACCCACGCCCTTGATGATTGCGCGCTCGGGCGCCGTGTAATCCGTGAGGACCTTGGTGGAAAAAAGTTCTCCACCCAGCTCCAGCGCGACATCGGTGAACGTTCCGCCGATATCAACACCTACCCGTGCCTTGTCGTGACTGGCCACCATGACTCTCCTGTTCAAAGCCTAAACGTATGCGGAATGCGTGTTCCGCGAACTGCTGTTGACGATCCTTGTGAGGGGGCGCTGGCGAGCGTGCCGCACCTCGATTTTCGCGTGCTCGTTGATGCGTGTCTGGCGTCTCCGAACGTTATTTTTTGCTCGTTGACATATGATGAGTGACGTCTTACAGTGCTGTCAACACGAACAAAAAGATTTTCATGTTTCGTGGCTTCTTGCCGTACCGGGCTACCGCTGTAACACATTGTTTTTCATGATTTATTGTTCGTGTCACGGCAACGAAAGAGGTTCGTTGTGACGCGGTTATCAGCGTAAACACTGATAGGTTATCGCCGCGTAAAAAATTAACTTTTCGTGGAATTTTGAGGCGATGCGGCGACGCCACCTGTAGCAGCCGTGTGTTGCTACGGAAGATGCATGAATTAGGACTATGAAATATTCATGTCGCCGCACTGAGTGCGGCTTGCCGTCGACGTGAAAGGGTAGGACGAAAGGGAACAATGATGAAAGTTCTGGTAGCAGTGAAGCGGGTCGTTGACTACAACGTGAAGGTTCGGGTGAAGTCGGATGGCACGGGCGTCGATATCGCCAACGTGAAGATGTCGATGAACCCGTTCGACGAAATCGCCGTGGAAGAAGCGGTGCGTCTGAAGGAAGCGGGNGTGGCGACGGAAGTCATCGCGGTGTCCGCGGGCGTCACGCAAGCGCAGGAAACGCTGCGCACGGCGCTGGCCATCGGCGCGGATCGCGCGATCCTGATCGAGTCGAACGAAGACCTGCAGCCGCT
>NZ_JAFA01000029.1 GCF_000519185.1 Paraburkholderia nodosa DSM 21604
GATAAGCGACGCCTGTCGCGTCAGAGGGATGGTGTCGGCAACTTCGCTGCTGTAGTTGGCGCTCGTTGGTGGAGAGACCCTAAGTCGTATCTCACGCAATTCGTGGCGTCGAACTGTGTCGGTGGATNAGTCCAGGAAATCAGGCGCGAGTCGATAAATCTACAAAGACTTCAACTGAACCGAAGATCGAGTAGAGCCCGATTGGGAGTGCGTGAACGTCCGTTAAGGCTTGCGAAGCAGCCGACTATGTTTTTTGGCTCTAACGTCGCTTCCTGGCCGACTACGGACCGGCGTGGCGGGCAGTAGCGGATACAGGTACGGCAACTGTCACACCACGAAGGGGCAGTGGAATTACGCTGAATATCCAGCGGACTCGCAGACTGAGGGAAGCTACCTCTATGAACCCGGTGGGTCGGTTCATATGTTCACCGTCCCGGAGAGCGCAACGGAAACCGCGGAGGGCTTCATGGTCGTTTGTGGCGCGAACGTCATTTTCGAGAATGGCGAATACCAGGCAGTCCGGGACACAGGCGCAATCGAGGAGGGAATCCTTGCTGCAGCAAAGCGCGCAGGACGACCCATCCCGAGGTATATCCGGCCGGCCGGCGGCGATGGCCACCGTGCGGACGCTCGACGATCTGGCGATCTGGGACCGCAATCCGGAGACGGCAAACCGGTGCGCGCAAGCATGGAGCGATGCTGGATTGCCCGCGCGTCCGGTTACGGATCTCGGGGAAGCGGTACGCGACGCCGACATCGTGAGTTGCGTAACGCTTGCGAGCGAACCGCTCATTCGCGCCGACTGGCTTTCGCCGGGAAGCCATCTCGATCTCATTGGCAGTTTCACCCCCGCGATGACGGAGGCTGAGCCTGCCCGTTTCAGCCAGGCGGCGGTTTGGGTCGATACGCAAGAAGCATTGATGAAATCGGGCGATTTGCTGAACGCAATCGAATGCGGCGCCTGGAATCGTGGCCCGCTATATGGCGATCTACAGCAACTTTGCCGGGGGAGCGTGAAAGCGCGAACGACGCCGCAGCAGCGAACCGTCTTAAAGGCAGTGGGTTCAGCCCTCGAAGATCTTGCGGCTGCGAAGCTCGCTTATCGCGCGACTCGCTCACGCTGAGACGGTAGCAACAGCCGGGCGTGCGGTTCGCGGCGTTCCAGCGCCAGTTGATCGACAAAATGGCTGAGGCGGCTCGCGTCTGAAGGCGCTTCTAAAGCGCATCTTGCGGACCGCGCGTCTTGTCATCCTTCTGGTCGATGCCGCGCGCGCGTCCGTCTTCGTAAAGTGAGTGTCGCGCCGCCCGGCCCACTGGCCCGAGGTGTGGCGCGCCACTTCAACGAATCAGTCAGGAGTTCAACCCACCATGTCCCAACCGGTGTTCATTCAGGTCGGCGCGCTTGCCGAAGGTTTCGCGCCCGCGAGCCATATTCTTCAACCCGTGAGCGAGCTCGAAGGCCGCGAGTTCGCGCTGCACTACGAGGACGGCACTGTGGACTCGCTGCGTTTCGCGGGCCCGGATAGCGTCGAAGTGGAGCGCACTCGGGCGGGGGCGGCCTCGCCCGTGCAACCGCGCGAGCGCCACGCGTGCCGTGTCACCTCCGTGCGCGACGGTATTTATTTCGTCGATTACGTGGGCGCGGCCGTGCGCCTGCTCGACGACGAGGGCAAGCCGCGCCCGGCCGCCACGAGCTACGTGCTCGACGTGCGCAGGCAGCTTTGCACAGCCGTGACCGGTACGTTGCCGAGCGAAGCGGAGACGCATATCGACGCGTTCACGCGTGTGGAACGCGGCCTGGAGCTGACGGGCGTACAGGTGCAGTTGCGCCATGGCCGTATCGGTGCGCCCGCTGCCACGGCCGAGGCGCCCCAAACGCGAGCGCCGCTGCATGCCCCGACGCGCGAACTGATCGGCATGCGCAATCTCTACACCTACAGCGTGACGGAGCGCTACGAGCACATCTATCTCAACGACAATTTTTACGCGTGGCAATGCCTAACCGGCGTCGAGGCGGGGCTCGCCGACGTGGACCGCTGCCACATGATCGCCATCGACGCAAAGCTGTACTTGTTCGTCTGGCGCGAAAAGATCGTGCCGACGCTCGGCGTGGTGATGATCGACCTCGAACGCATGAAGACCGACGGCAAGATATTCGGCTACCAGGGCAGCCGTTTCGATGCGCTTTCGAATTTTCCGGTTGGCGCGCATGCGCAGGTGCTCAACGTGACGCGGTATCCGTCATGACGCACGCCACGCTTTATGCGCGCGCCTTCGAAGGCCGGACCGTGCTGGTGACGGGCGGCGCGCAGGGCATCGGGCGGGGCATTGCCGAGGCGTTCGTGCGGTGCGGCGCGAACGTGGCCGTTGCCGACCTCCAGGCGGATGTCGCGCGCGATTGGCTCGCGCAGGAGTGCGGGGGTGGGGCTGAGTCCGGTACGCATCGTGCCTACGCCGTCGACCTCGCGCAGCACGGGGAGGCCGTGGGCCTGGTCGAACGCGTCGAGGCCGACTTCGGCCGCCTCGATGTGCTCGTGCACAACGCCGCGTATTTCCCGCTCACGCCCTTCGATGCCATCACGCCCGCCGTGCTCGAACGCACGCTTGCCGTGAATCTCTGTGCGTTGTTCTGGCTCACGCAGGCCGCCACGCCCGCGTTCGTGCGTCAGGGCGGCGGCCGCGTGCTCGTCACGTCCTCCGTGACTGGACCGCGCGTGGCGTACCCTGGACTCGCGCATTACGCGGCGTCGAAGGCTGGCGTCAACGGCTTTATCCGCGCTGCTGCGCTCGAACTCGCGCCGCAGCGCATCACGGTGAACGGCGTCGAACCCGGCATGATCCGCACGCCTGCGATGGAAAACCTCGGCGACGCCGCCTTGAACGCGCGCATTGCGGCCGCCGTGCCGCTCGGGCGGCTTGGCGAGCCGTGCGATATTGCGGGTGCGATGCTGTATCTGGCTTCGGAGCATGCCGCCTATGTCACGGGGCAGACGATCGTGGTGGACGGCGGCGCGACGCTACCGGAGGCATCGGCGGCGTTTGCGTGACGTCTCGCAGATTCAAGGCGGCTTGCAGGCCGCCTTCAGACGCTTCAGACGCGCCTCAGATGCGCTTCACAGGCGGTCGAAGGCGAGCGTCGGCACATCGACGATCGAGGAGCCGCCATCCGCGACGATCGTCGCCCCGGTCACGATCGACGCAGCGGGCGACGCCAGAAACGCGCAGACGCTGGCGATCTCGGTCGGGCTTGCTGCGCGCCGCAACGGCACATCGGCGCAGACGCGCGCGTAGGCTTCGTCGAGCGTATCGCCGTAGTGTGCAATGAGCGGCTGCATTTCGTCATCGGCCATTGGCGTGCGGACCCAGCCGGGGCATACGGCATTCACGCGCACGCCATGCGGGCCGTAGTCGCGCGCCAGCGAGCGCGTCAGGCCGAGCAAAGCGTGCTTGGCCGTGGTGTAGCCGCAGACGTCCGGGCCAGCCGCGAGCGACGCGATCGAGGCGACCAGCACGATCGCGCCGCGGCGCGCAATCAGTTGCGGCAGGCACGCGCGCGCGCTGACGAACGCAGTGTCGAGATTCGTCCGCATCGCGGCGGCCCATGCCGTGTCGTCGGTTTCGGTGGCGCGGCCCGCGCCGAGGCCGCCTGCGCATGCGATCAATGCGCCGATGCCGCCTTGCGCATCCAGTTGCGCGGTCATGCGCGCCCAGTCGGCGGCTCTCGCGGCGTCGCCGTCCAGGACCAGGCCGCCAGTCTCGGCTGCCACGCGCTCGAGCGGTGCACGCCGGCGTCCGACCAGCGCGACGCGCGCGCCCTGGGCGGCGAAGAGCCGCGCACACGCTTCGCCGATGCCGGTGCCGGCGCCCGTGATGACGACGTGGCCCGGGCCGGCGGTGGAGGGGTGGTTCATGGGGTGTCTCCTGACTGTGTCGATGAACATGGGACGAGCATAGGCCGGGCGCGTCCGGCGGCCTATCGAGCAAAAGGATGACAAGGCGCCCCGCTTCACTCGCGCGGCGTTTGCCGAATAGCGCTCACGCCGTGCAAACGCTTGTGCGTAGCATCGAATGTTGGTCGCACAGCAACAGGAGGACCGATCATGCAGAGGGATACGCAAAGCCATGCAGCGCTCCAGGCGGCGGTCGCCACGCTCGCGGGCATCGTGCGCCCCGGCGCGACGGTTTTCTATCGTATCGGCACCGATCATGCGCCGTCCGGGTTCGAGCTGTTCGGGCTTGCGGAGGCGATGCACCGAACCTGGCTGCAACGCTATTGCTTGCTCGATCCTATGCATCCGTCGCGCTGTGCGCAGCAGCGCGGCAACGTGCTCATGCTCGACTGTGAGTTGCCCGAAGCGCTGCGCGAGGCTTCGGTCTACTGGCTGCGCTTTCTGAAGCCTTACAGGGTTGTCGACGTCATGGAAGTGCTGCTGCGCGAGCAGGGTCGCGTGGCTGCGGCATTCTCGCTGCTGCGCTTCGCACCCGACGTACCCTTCAGCGCCTGCGATATTGAGCGCGCGAACGTGCTCCAGCCGCTGCTCGAAGTCGCGTTGGCCGCTACATGGGGCAGCGAGCCCGCCATGCACGCGCCACAACACGGGATGAACGTTGCGCCGCGCCTCACGCATCGGGAGGAACAGATTGCACGGCTGGTGCGCAACGGTCTTTCCAACAAAGCAATTGCGCGCGACCTCGACCTGTCGCAACCCACGGTCAAGACCCACCTGCTGAGGATGTTTCGTAAAGTGGGCGTGTCGAGCCGCACCGAACTGGTCGGCGCGTTGTTTCTGTAAAGGCAGACTTCCGCTTCGCGCATTGACGTAGTGTCTCCGCACAAACCCTGGCTTTCCCCCTTTGCCCGCGCGGGTTGCCAATTTGTGCTGCCGGACTTCCTTTTTGGCCTCCTACATTTCGTCTCAGCGGCGTGTTGTCGCATACGTCTTCCGCGTATGGCAGCAGCCTGAACGGACACGAGAACGGCTTAATGGAGAGAGATCGAATGAACGTCATAGCGGAGCCTTCAACCTCGACCGAATTGCGTAAAGGCGCACTCGGCTTAGGTTTTATCGTCTTCTTCGTGATTTCCGCAGCCGGACCGCTGGTGGCGATCGCGGGTGGCTTTCCGATTGGCATCATGCTCGGCAATGGCGCCGGCACGCCCGCGCTCCTGATCGCGACGGTGGTGATCCTGCTGATGTTCGCGGCTGGCTACACGGCGATGTCCCGTCACATCACTAATGCGGGCGGCTTTTACGCGTTCACAGCGCGTGGTCTAGGCGGCACGGCGGGCGGCGCTGCGGCATTGCTGGCGCTGCTCGGCTACAACACAATGCAGATCGGTCTGTATGGCATGTTCGGCGCGGTCTCCGCGGGCTTTCTCAGCATGCATCTGGGCATCGACGTGCCATGGTGGGCGTGTTCGCTCGTAGCGATGGCGAGTATCGCCGTGCTGGGCTATCGTCAGATTGATCTCTCCGCGAAGGTGCTCTCGTTGCTGGTCATGGGCGAATACGTGGTCGTGCTGATTCTCGATATCGCCATTCTTAAAGCGGGCGGCGCGCACGGCATCGACGCGGTTTCCTTCAAACCGCATGTGTTCCTTGCCGGGTCGCCTGCGATCGGCTTGCTCTTCTGCTTTGCGAGCTTCATTGGTTTTGAGGCCACGACGATCTATAGCGAAGAGGCGAAAGATCCGAAGCGAACTGTGCCTCTGGCGACGTATATTTCTGTACTCCTGATCGGTGCGTTCTATGCATTTTCTGTTTGGTGCATGATCATTGGCGCAGGCAGCGCCGACGTGGTGAAGACGCTTACCGCACTCTCCGACCCCACGACCTTCCTTTATTCGCTGTCGAGTCGCTACGCCAACGCAACGCTCACCGACGCGATGAGTGTGCTCTTCATCACGAGCGTGTACGCCGGTTTGCTGGCCTTCCATAACTCCGCGTCGCGCTACTTCTACGCAGCGGGCCGTGAAGGTCTGTTGCCGGCCCGGCTTGGCCGCACGCATCCGGTCCATAGCAGCCCGCACGCCGGATCGGTGGTACAGACTGTGCTGGCAGCGGTTGTCGTCCTGATCTTTATCGTCGCCAAGGCCGATCCTGTGCTGACGCTCTTTTCGTGGCTCACGAACGTCGCGACGTTGTGCATCATCGCGTTGATGGCATTGTCTTCTGCGGCGGTCATGGCGTTCTTCAGCCGGCAGCCGTCGAGGGAGGAGAGCGCCATGCGCGTGTGGTTCCTGCCGCTCTTCTCCGGTGTTGCGCTGGGCGCGGTACTGGTTCTGGCCATTATCAATTTCCCGATGCTTACGGGAGCGGGTCCGCTGCTTTCCTACTCTCTCACGGCGCTGCTGCCTGTATTCGCCGTGCTTGGTGTGGTTGCCGCCTCCCGTCTGAAACGACGCGACCCGCGCGCATTCGCGCAACTCGGCAGCTCGAAGCTCTGATTCACACACTCGCCTGGGGGCGCCGGCGTGCGCACCCCGGCGACGTCAACTAACTACAAAATGACCATGAAACGCAAAATCTCCGTCAATGCATTAGCACTACTTACTGTGGGCGCATGCGGCAGTGCCTACGCGCAAAGCAGCGTAACGCTTTATGGAACCGTTGACGCCGGTGTGATCTATTCAACCAACCAGCAGGTGACGCATGCGGACGGCTCGGTGAGCGGAGGGCATGCGGTTCAGATGAGCGGCGGCAATCTCGTGCCGTCGCGTTGGGGGCTGATGGGTTCCGAAGACCTGGGCGGCGGTGTCAAGGCGACGTTCGACCTCGAAAACCAGTTCCTCACCGGAACGGGCGCCATGCTGCAAAGCGGTTCGCTATTCAACCGGCAAGCATGGGTAGGTCTGGGCGATGATCGCTTCGGCACCCTCACAGCGGGTCGCCAATACGATTCGTATTCGGATTTCCTCGGCGTCTATGCATCGAGTAATAGCTGGGCCACGCTCTACGGTGCCCACTTCGGCGATGTCGACAACCTGAACGAGGCGTTCAACTTCAACAACGCGCTCAAATTCACGAGCGCGAACTTTGGCGGATTCACGTTTGGGGGCACGTTCAGCTTCGGCGGACAGGCGGGGGATTTTTCGGCGAAGCGCGGTTACGCGCTTGCCGCCGCCTACAATCACGGCCCGTTTTCGCTCAGTGCCGGCTATCTGTCGTTGAACCAGCCTCTCGATGCAGCATTGGGCGGGCAAACCGGCTACGTCGGCGATTTCGCCTGCACCAACGCAGCCGCGCAGTACTGCCAGTTGCAGAATGCCGAATCGCTGAAGGCATGGGGCGTTGGCGGCTCGGTGGCGATCGACAAGCTTACGCTGGCGGTCGTGTATACGCACACGCGCCTTGAAGACAGCCAGTATTTCGCCAGTGCGACGAATCCGGTTGGCTCCAATGTTTCCTTCGATATCGCCGAACTGAATGCCGTCTATAACCTGAGTCCCGAATGGACGTTGGGCGCGGCATACATCTTCAACAATGCGAAGGTAAGTGGCGGGGGATCGACGCACTTCCACCAGATCAACCTTGGCGCGAACTACGCATTGTCGAAAAGAACGGCATTGTACATGGTGGCCATTGCCCAGAAGTCGTCGGGCGACGGCCTCGGTGTCGACCCGGCGACCGGCGCCAATACCAATTACGCGCAGATCCCCAATCTTGTGAACAGCAATTCCGACCGGCAACTGGCCGTGATGGCTGGTGTCCGCGTGAACTTCTAAGCGGAGCGGTTTGGCCATGCGACGCCCGCGCTGGGCGGGCTATCGCTGCGTGAGGCCACGTGAGGCCACGTCAAGCACGTGAAGTCACGCCGTGCAGCGGTCGCAGGCGTGTTAACGGAATGAGGACCATGCAGGGAGCAACTGCCAACGAACGGGTCGATCGCGCACCGCGCGACGAACTCGGCATTATGCACAGCATCACTGGCCGAATGAGAGGGTTTCTCTACCGACAGCTCAACGATGCGACCTACACCGTGGTGTACGCAACACCGTCGATTGCAGCGCTGACGGGTTATCCGGCATCGGATTTCGTCAATAATGCCGTGAGGACACTGCCTTCGCTGACCGAAAGGGAAGACGAGGCGTACGTGGTCGACATCGTTCGAAAGGCGCTGGCAAACCGGGAACCCTGGACCATCGACTATCGGATCAAGCCTGCCAGTGGCGGCCCGGTGTGGGTGCGCGAAGTGGGGGGCGGGGTATTCGCGGAGACGGGCGAGTTGCGGTACCTGGAGGGGTTCGTCATGGAGGTGCAGGGGGAACGTGCCGCTCGCCTCGCTTCGGAGAGCCGCCTCGCGTCGATGACCGCGGCCACCAATCCGATTCTCGCCGACGTCGACGAAATCCTGAAAACGATCCGCACGCTCTCGATCCTTTCGTTCAACGCAAGAGTCGAGGCCGCGCGTGCGGGCGACGCGGGACGTGGATTTACAGTAGTGGCGTCGGAGATGAAGAGGCTGGCGGACGATACGGACAAGCTCGCCAAGCGGATCTCCGAACGTGTGACGGTGGCACGGCAAGTCCTTGCCACCTCGGTTTCAAATGGCGCTTCGAGATAAAAGGCCCAAGCCGACGTTGGCACTGGCAATTGCCGACTTGTGCTCACGCCCGATGAGCGAGCGGCGCGATGATGGCAGGCGACGCGCTTGAGGTTGAGCGATGGCGCGATGTTCCAGCATCGAGGCGGCACAATGAACAAGGCTTATGGTCGCGTGCAAACGGATGAAGCGTCGGTAGAGGCTGGAATCGTCGATGACGACCTGTTGTTGCACGCTGTTGCGCTCCTGCCCGCCGCTCAAACGGCGATCCCCGGCTGGTTCACCCGGCAGTTGTGCGCCACGCCCGTCATCATCTCCTGGGAAGAAGACGTACCAGACATCCTCCTCAGGTTGCCGCCGAGCTGGAATCTGGTGGAGCCCGCATTCTTCAGGGGATTGCACGACGACGAAGACATCGTCTCAGTCGATCCCCGTTTCTGCAATGGCGTCGACCGGTGCTCCTACGCGGTCGTCGCGCACGACGACGGTGAGCGCTTTGCGCTCCTGATGCTCGTGAACGCCGCCGAGGCTGCGCTGATGACGCATCGGCTCTTCCGCGGGGAACAGCGCTTCGATGCGTGCTTTGGCTACATCAGGTGAGTTGGCCCCTTCGTTGCAGTGCCGGAGTCAGTCCCATCGGACTGCACGGTATCCGCACTATCCCTAAGACCGCGATTGCTTGCCGATCTGTGCTGACGGTCGCCATTTCTGGGCGCTTAAAGTACCTCGAAGGGTCGCGATAGAGGCGACGGGCACTGAAGGAGAAACAGGATGTACCGCATCAAGCGCGGCGAAAGCATCCCGGAAATGGAAGCACTAGGCACGGTCGCTGACCTCGGCGCGACGGTCGTGGAAGGCGACGTTCGGGTATTCGGACTGCTCACGCACGGCTCGCACGACTCGGCGGTGAGTGCCGGCTGGTTCGGCTGCACAAAAGGGCGGTTCGACATGGTGTACCCCTGCACCGAGCAGGCGATCGTGGTGGAAGGCGAAGTCACGCTGCGCAATGGACTCACGGGCGAAACCATGCGCTACGCGCCCGGCGACAGCTGGTTCGTTCAGAAAGGCACGCCGGTTTCATGGGAAGTTCACAGCGAGCGCTTCGTCAAGCACTACTTCGCTGCGGCCTGAACCGGTTCTGTTGGAAGACAGGAGCAGACGAAGGGCTGCTCTGGTTGATTAATGAAATGCGTTTTGACGCTGCAACGCGCGAGCGGGAACTACGATGCACAATGACGAAACTGCTACGTACTATACGGCTACGAAGAAATACGATCTGAGCTTTCCTTCGCTGGAAAACGATATCGAAGCCGACGTTGTCATCATCGGGGGCGGCTTTTCAGGCATCCACACTGCGCTCGAACTGGCCGAAAACGGCGTGACGAACACGGTGGTGCTCGAGGCGCGTTATCTCGGCTTTGGCGGAACCGGCCGCAATGGCGGCCAGGTGATGGCGGGCATCGGTCACGACCTCGACGCCATCAAGAAGGACGTCGGCGAAGACGGTCTGCGCACCATTTTCGAGCTCAGCGATCTCGGGCCGCAGATCATGCGCGAACGCATCAAGCGCTACAACATCGACGCCGATTTTTGCAGCGGTTACGGCTATCTTGCCTACAACGCACGTCAAGCGAAAACGCTGCGGAGTTGGGAAAAGGAATTCAAGTCGCTTGGCAGCCCGTATGAAATTCGCTATGTCGAGGGCGCGGACGTCAAGCAGATCATCGGCTCGGACGTCTATCACGCAGGTCTGCTCCATATGGGCGGCGGCCACGTCCATTCGTTGAACCTGCTGCTCGGCGAAGCCAAGGCCGTGTCGGAAATCTACGGCGTGCGCATATTCGAATACAGTCCCGCGCTGCAGATCACCTATGGCAGTACGGTCCATGTGCGCACCGCGAAGGGCAGCGTCAAGGCGAAGAAGATCGTCTGGGCCTGCGATGGCTTCAACAACAACATTGAGCCGGAACTGCACAAAAGCACGATCAATGTCTATGCGTTCAACTCGATGACTGAGCCCCTGAGCGACGAACTGATCGAGCGCATCAGCCCGATTCGCGGCGCTTATAGCGACATCCGCCCGGTCATCAACTATTACCGCGTCACGAACGAGAACCGGCTGCTGTTCGGCTCGTCCACGTCGCTCGTCGAGCACATTCCCGCCGACCTGAAAACGTGGAACCGCAAGCTGATGCTCGAAGTGTTCCCCTATCTTCAGGACGTCAAGATCGATCTGGCGTGGGGCGGCCCGATGGCTTCGACGCTCAATCTGTTCCCGCAGATCGGCACGCTGCCCGACCGACCCAATGCGTTCTTCGTGCAGGGCTATTCGGGATTCGGTGTTACGCCGAGCCAGATTATCTGCAAGATCCTCACGGAAGGCATTCTCGGCGGGTCGGACCGTTATCGCCTGGTGAGCTCGATCCCGCGCGCGTCGATACGCGGCAAGGACCAATATCGCGCGCTGCTGGTCACGCTGGGCAAGGTGATGCATCAGAGCTCGGGCTACTGGCACGGCCGCCGTTGACCGTCGCCGCAAACATTTACTTTAGAGGAGTCTTTGAACATGAGTCTTGGCGCAATTCAGCAGGGCATCAAAATTTCGGAACTCGAAGCGTGGGGCAAGTTGAGCGACCTCGGAGCGCAAATCCTGGAGGGCGGCGACATCGCGGCATTCGGCAAGATGACCCATGGTGCGCCGACCGATCCCATTTCGGCGGCCTATTTCGGCACGACGAAAGGCAAGTTCCGCCTCGTGTATCCGTTCTCGGAGCAGGCAACCGTAGTCGACGGCCGCATTCGCATCACGGACGAATCGACGGGCGAAACGCGCACGTTCGGGGCCGGCGATTCGTGGTTCGTGACCAAGGGGACGTCGACCGTTTGGGAAGTGCTCTCCGAAGGCTTCGTGAAGCACTACCTCGCATTCGCGTGATGTCCCCTCGGCTGCGTTCAATCTGACACATGGTGCAAGCAAACATGACGAATAACGCCACGGAAGCGGCACGAGCCGCTATCGAACAGTTTCTCGACCGCGACCTCGGTCTCTTCGTCAATGGCGGTCCGCAGCGCGCGCACTCTGAGCGCTGGCTCGACGTTTTCAATCCCGCTACGGGCGAGCGTATCGCGCGCGTGCCCGACGCCGACAGCGTCGACGTGGACCGCGCTGTCGCGAGCGCGCGTGAAGCGTTCGAGCAGCGTCGCTGGAGCGGCTTGCGCCCCGCCGACCGCGAGCGCATCTTGCTGCAGCTTGCCGACGTACTCGAACGGCACGGCGAGGAACTCGCCCAGCTCGAGACCTTGAATCAAGGGAAGTCGATCAACGTTGCGCGCGCAATCGAAGTCGGGGCGACCGTAGAGTACGTGCGGTACATGGCTGGGTGGGCGACGAAGATCCACGGCGAGACGCTCGATGTATCGATTCCGTTCCCGCCGGGCGCGCAATACACGGCGTTCACGCGCAAGGAGCCGGTTGGCGTGGTGGCCGGTATCGTGCCGTGGAATTTCCCGTTAATGATCGCAGTGTGGAAGCTGATTCCGGCGCTCGCCGCGGGCTGCACGGTGGTCATCAAGCCGTCGCCGGAGACGCCGCTCACGGCGTTGCGCCTTGCTGAGCTGGCCATCGAAGCGGGCATTCCGCCCGGTGTATTCAACGTCGTGACGGGTGGGCGCGAATGCGGCGCTGCGCTTGCCGCGCATCCCGGCATCGCCAAGATTTCCTTTACGGGTTCGACGCCCACCGGGAAGCTGGTCGGCGCGGCGGCGGTGCAGAACCTCACTCGCTTCTCACTCGAACTGGGCGGAAAAAATCCGGCGGTGATGCTGGCCGACGTGAACGTCGAGCAGGCCGTTCAGGGCGTGCTGGCTGGCGGCTTTCTCAATCAAGGCCAGGTTTGCGCGGCGGTGTCGCGCGTATACGTACATCGCAGCAAATATCGCGCGATTGCCGATGGCCTCGCCGACATTGCACAGCAGATGAAAATCGGGCCCGGCAGCGATCCGGACGCACAGATCAATCCGCTCGTGTCGGCGGCGCATCGCGACCGGGTGGAACGTCATATCGCGGTCGCGAAGGAAGCAGGTCTTCATTTCCTTGCAGGCGGCGCGACCGTTGAGGGTCCGGGCTACTACGTGCGCCCGACCGTGATTGCCGACGTGCCACCGGATGCTGCGATCATTCGCGACGAGGTTTTCGGTCCGGTAGTCGCGCTCGTTCCGTTCGACGATCCGCAAGATGCGCTGCGGCTTGCCAACGCGTCGCCTTACGGCCTCGCGGCGAGCCTATGGACCAACGATCTGCGCGCTGCCATGAACATGGTGCGGGAGATTGATGCCGGCACGGTATGGGTGAACGCTCACGTGCCGCTCGATCCGAGCATGCCATTCGGCGGGATGAAGCAGTCCGGCATGGGCCGTGAATTCGGCAAGGGCGCTGTCGAGAGCTTTACGGAGACGAAATCCATCTGTATCGCGCACTAATTGTTGCGGACCGACTCTCCCTGGTTTTTTTAGAACTACAATATTACGTTAGCGCTGGCGCTTCAGTGCACTCAGCGTGGATGGGCGCGAAGTGAGCCTGTGGGAGAGTGGGGATGGAATTCAGGGTTCGGGCAACGTCCGATGTGCATGATCATTCATTCGCGGTGAATGGCTGGGAGCAGGTGTACAACCAGCTCACGCCGGGGCGTTTCGAGAGTGTCGTCATGCAGGCGCAGGCGCCCGATTTCCTGTTTTTTCGCGAGTCGACCAATCGGCGGGTCGCGCAAAATGGCGTCGCGCCGCGCGGGCTCTCGTCGTTGGCACTGCCGCTCCAAAGCCCTGTTTCCGGGACGTTCCAGGGGTGCCGGCTCGATGGCTACGCTCTCTGGTTGCTCGGATCCGGCGAGGAGTTTCGCTTCTATACGCCGGAGACGATGCATTATCTCGGCGTTAGCATTCCCACCAGCGACCTGCGCGCGCTCGCGGCAGCGGTGCTAGACGAGAAAGCGGTCAAGCTGCTTGAGCGCAACGTGGTGCCGGTGCCGACCGAAGAGGGCGAACGGGTTGGCGCCGAACTCTCCCGTTTCCTCGATGCATTCCAGCGGCAGCCCGACGCTTTCGAGAATCCCGCAGCGGGCAAGCGGTTTCGCGATGAAATCCTGAGCATGCTGCTGGAACTGTTCAATCCCCATCACGCCGACAAGCGCGACGTCACGCACGCAACTTACACTGAAATTGTTCAGCGCAGCGAGCGCATCCTTGAGGAGCGCGTGGAAGAGCCGCAGACGGTGCTTGATCTGTGTGTGGCGCTGCGTTGCAGCCGCCGTACGTTGCAGACCAGTTTCCAGCGCGTTGCCAACGTGACTCCCATCGAGTATTTACGCTCTGTGCGTTTGAACGGCGTGCGCCGCCTGTTGCGCTCGACCAGCCAGGACGAGCTCATGGTGGGGGATGCTGCGGCGCAGTGGGGTTTTACGCATCCCAGCTACTTCGCGCGCGAGTACCGCGATCTGTTTGGCGAATTGCCGTCCCAGACGCCTCGCAAGGGCTAATCGCCCCGCGAGCGTTAGCTTGACAAAGTTCTATGAGTTGCTTGGCATAACTGATTATCTGGTGGCCGGCCGGGGTCAGCGTAATGAAGCAGCGCTCGCGGCGGACTGCGAGACGAGTGCCGAAGGACCTCTCGAGTGCGAACAGGCAGCCTCGCACCTGCCACTCGGGAATATCAAGCTGACGGGCCGCGACACGCAGGTTGCCCAGTCGTGCTACAGAGAGAAATACCACGAAGTGCTTGATGTCCATTGCGCGCGCTAACGATTTTCCGATGGCCATACTACCTGTGTACTGGTGATCGGTATAAGCACGAATTGGCAATTGGACGCCATAACGATAACGCGGGAGTCGTCAACACATCTCATCACCGTGATCAGCGACACTAGCACGCGCAGAGGGTACGCTCGCCACGTTTCGTCTCTCTTGCCTTTAACATGGCCAGCGTCCTGCCAGCGGTGGAATTGTCCGCGGTCGAGTCATCGGGACGCCTTCCAGTTGACTGAGATCGACCCTTGTCTGTCACTCATTGATTGTCAGCGACTGGCCGCTGTGGATACAAATTCGGACGGACATCTGGCGGGATACACGGCAATAGACGAATGAGTATGATCAAAGCGGCAAGCAGCGTGCAGTCGCACGATTCTGCTCAGAACGCGGCGTCAATATTCAGGTATTAATTCAGCCGCTATCGCATTTTTTCCACGCGATGCCCTCATTTTTTCACTACGTTTACGCGGCATGGCTTACCCTGACACAGGGTTGAAACCGGAGGGACATCTGGACGCTGCTGATGGGTTCGTCTGTATGGCGACGCGTCGCAGCTTCAACTCGCGGCTACGCTCGTTCGCGCTCGTGCGAGTCGTTCGCCGCCGAGCGCGTGAACAAGCACGCACGGTCAGTCGTGCGCATCAACACCGATAAGGAGTCGAAATGTCGGGCCCTGACAGTTATCCCATATGCCGCTCACCTCTGCCTTTGTTTTTAAGTGAGGAAAGCAGGTAGACCTCTGTCGCCGCGCCAATGATCCGCCCGGTCTTCCGTGTCTACTGGCTTTCCACAATAACGCGTCAAGCCAGACGCACGGAGCACAATCATGAACTTCGGCCTCCTCCTGTCGAACCTGCCGCACGTCGACGAAGCACGTGTCCAGTACGACGCGATACTTTCGCTGCAAACGCGGGAACAGCACCGGTTCGCAGCCTTCTGGCGCCGCCTGAAAGCCCTCATGTCCTGAGCAACTGCGGGGCTTCCCACCATACGCGAACTACGCCGTCGGTCAACGACATACATCCCTGAAGCTCACCGCTTTCGGGCGATGGATCAATGCGCTCGCGACGCGCAAAACGCTTAGTCGGATAGTGCGACGACGCCCGCGGCTTCGCCGCACGTAGTCCGCCCAATTGTATGGCTCTTGTGGAGTGAACTGCGGTCATTCGCACTGGACTCGCGCACGAATGTTGATGGCCGAACTCGGAAGGTCGTCGCCCAACGCTGCTCGTCCATCCTACTGCCGCTCCGAACTTCCGCAGTCGACCCGAAGCGGTCCTTCGCGAGCGCCCAAAGCAGTCATTCACCTCGCTCGACGGCGCGTTGTATTTGGTTGATCAGAGTTGCAAGCTCTGGCTTGTCTCCCCACATGTCAAATTCCCGAGTCGCAATCACTCCCATCGTAAGCGGTCCCTGTTTATGCTCCGACGGCTCGCCGGAAATTTGAGCGCGGCACCACCTCAGTTGACGGTAAATGCTCTGCACATTAGGCCATGTAGGGGATAGCATGGGCCCGATGACTGATAGCGCTTCGTCGATCTTGAGCAACAACTCGGTGTTCATCATGTCGGTCAATAAACGCGGGCGCTACTTTACGAAGATACTCGCCGAGCTATCCACATGCAGCGGAAAGCCGTGACTCGCGCACCACGTCGCCAATTGGACGTAGACTGAGTTCCAATACGGACGCGCCCATGTTGGCGCTAGGTCCAGCCAAGCGGGTTCCGTGGGAATGTACACAGAGGGGACCCCCATTGGCATCTCAAGGACGAATTCGCCCAGCGTACAGGAGCAGACTAATTCTTCTTTCCATCGAGGTTGAAAGGTGAAGTCCAAACCTCATTCTCCAGAAATCACGCGGTCAGAACGATTTCAGGCGCAGCCGATTGAGCACATTGAATACGATGTCCGGATCGATTTGCGCGTGGTAGTTGAAGTGCACATATAGCACGTCGGAACGAGAGTCAAGGTCCGAAAGTGTAATGGGCGACACACTTAGCGGTTTGGGGGCGGGCCATTGCTGCGCAATGACGGCGAGTGGACGCCCCGACACGGCAGACCAAGTCGCTTTCCCGCCGGCTACCGAAGGTAGGTAGCTCAATTGCGAAACGTATCGAAGAATGTCAGCGATTGTCCGATCGCTTGAAACACCAAACTCCAGGCGGTGAGGAGCGTCAATATCGTCTCCGGCTGCAACGCTGTCGCGTGTGACGACGATTTTTTTGTTGGGGCCACTGTCAGAGTGCGTCATTTCGACTGAGTTCAATTGTCCGAGAGGCACGCGAAGGTTTTCAAGATGGCAATTGCCTCGGTGAATGTCAAAAAATTCTCCACACTTCGGAGCCAATGAACGAAAAGGGGGCCTGCGAAGGTGTCGTCACATCCAGAATTGAGGGCCATTCGATGCACGGATTGTAGATGTATCGCGGCAAAACGAAGTATCGGGAATGTCTCACATCGACAATAGTCGTCAGTCTTTCGAATTTCCTCTCCATCCAACTGAAGGCAATGAAGTTCGAGCAGTTTGACATCGAGAACATGCAACCCCACGCATAGCCCGGAAACCGGCGACCGGCCACATCGACAACGTGATATGAATCCCCGTGCGGAGGTTCGCCCTGATATCGCAGAGTGATCTCATAGCTGCGATCAGGCGGAGTGAGCAGATAGTCGCCCATGCCAGCCCAATGGCAAAGGTTATCCGCGGTAAACTGGATCTCGCAAGGTTCCATCTGCCTGATTTCCGTCGAAAGCGAAGGTGTTTCACCGGATTGTCGACGATTCACGCCGGTATGTCGAACGACCGGTAGTGGCCGCACTGGGTCCCACGACCGGGCACGCCGCTCGCCTCGGCCGCATCTCACGCAATAGGCATAACCAACCCCAAGCGGTCAGTTAGAATCCTCGAAAGCGGTCGTTCGGTGAAGCACACTGTACGGATAATCAAACCATGTTCACCCCAGAGTTTTCGGCCCGTGATCGACCTGAACATGCTTTGGTCGTCAATCATTTTATCGAGACGGAGGAAGCGCTCAAGCTGAGTCTCGCTTTCGTTCGTGCTCGTATCCACTACGGACGCCAACACGTCCCATCGCCCACAGTGCGTTTTGTGGCGTACTACGATGTGCGCGGGCAAAAGGTTGGGGGCGACCTCGAAGCGCGCTTGACTAACGCTCTTCAGGACATCGCTGAGGTTAAGGTGAAGCGATCATGAGTCTTCAGCTCATAGTTCACTGCGGCAGTGTCGCCGAAGTAGAGACCATGCTTTCTGCGTCCTGCGGCAGCGCTGCCGAAGTATTCGCTATCGATACGGACAACATTGGGGTTTCCATTCCAACGTTGTTGCTGGACTCTGTTGGGGAAGAGAGGATCCGAGCCGCGCTCAGTCATGCACGCGTTTACGATCTCTACTCTGGCATTTGGAATGACGCCACGTGACCGGACATCACATACACCCCGATCTGGATCGTCCCATGGCTGACCGTTCCTAGCCGAGCACAGTCCGGTTGCCGTAAAACAGCCCCTAGCTTGACTATGAAGCGGTATCCCGTTGCACGTAGAAACCCCACACGCCGTTGGAAAGCTCAGTGGCTGCGAAGCAAACTGCCTTTCCAGGAATTGTGATTTCATAGACCCATGCACGATGACGTTCGCTGGGATAAGCAGGGTGCGGAACGACAATGTGTTCCTGAGACACCCGTCGCCAGTTGCTGGCGTGCAACCACGGATTGATGCCATTGATCGAGAGAGGTGCGCCCTCAAATCCAACATGAATTGGCTTCCAGCCGTCGGTAAATTCTTCGGTTAGCATCTTGGTCTTCTGGATTCTCGATTATCTTGCCGACTATCTCGAACGACCGGTTGTGGCCGATCGCGGAAGTAGCCGTCGCGATGTGCCCGGAGGGCCGCATGGGGGAGCGCGCCGGCGCTGACCTGGAGAGACGGCGGCATGACGGGGACGGCCATACGCATTCAGCGGTCTCCGCAGGAAACAGGCGACGCCAGGTCGACCTTCCCGTGATAAGCGGCGTTCTCGAGTCCAACTCGCGTTTTATAACGCTTCGATAAAGTTGTTCTCGGCCACGAACGGGAGAGTGGTACAAGTGTTTATGCGGAGGCACGCGGGCCAGCTTTCGGACGGCTGGTTCCCAAAGCACTACCTCAGTTTCACGGCTCCCGAGAAATGAGGTCGTCCTGCCACAGTCATGCGTCGCACCATGAGCATGACACGTTCGAATTCTGCTGCGTGCTAGGCAAATCTCCGGCGGTCTCACGCGTGAGTTCTGGATCCGGTAGCGCTCGCAGGCATAGATTTCTCGCCTGACAAGCCGGTTACCTTAGTCAATGCTTCGCCTTCCATATCGGGTTCGCCCCGTGTGGACAACATCGCTGTACACAGGACAGGCCTGTGTACAGCGATGTTGTCCACACTCGAGAATTGACGCGCCCGCGTTGCGGGCTTGCCCAAATTAAAAATAAGAGACAAGAGGTTCTGCTACGGGTCGATGGTCTGGCCCTGGCCGCGCGCGGCCGGAGCGTTGGGGTGTGCGGCTGTGGGTGTGGATGTCATTCGGCGGCTCAGTTGCGCTGATCAGCGCCCAGTTGTGGATATTGACGAAGCCGAGGGTACGCCGCTTTAGCGGCGCGTGTCTTGAACGATCGTGACGATGCTGTGCGTCGCCCGCAGCTACACAGCGCGCGCGATCTGCTCGCGCAGCCAGCGATGCGCGGGGTCGCGATGCGGGCGCTCGTGCCAGAGCATGCACATTTCGTAGCCAGGTACCTCGACAGGCGGTTCGACCACGCGCAGCGCAGCGCTTTCGCGTACGAGCCTCCACGGCAGCATCGCCACCAGGTCGCTGCGTTCGAGTACTGAAACGACAAAAAGAAAGTGCGGAACGGAGAGCACGACGCGCCGCGTGAGTCCGGTTTGCGAAAGCGTTTCGTCGGTGATGCCGCGAAATCCGCCGCCATCGGGCGAGACGATCACGTGCTCCAGTGCGCAGAACTGCTTGACGCTCGGACGGCGCTTGAGGCGCGGATGGTCCGCGCGGCCCGCAAGCACGTAGCGCTCGGTGAAGAGCGCGCGCCGGCGCAGGTTCTCGGGTGCGTCGCTGGTGGTATGGAAGGCCAGATCGATTTCGCCCTGCGCCGCCTGCTTCGCGACGCGCGCGGGCGCGAGTTCGACCACGGCAAGGCGCGTATGCGGCGCGGCCTCGCGCAAGCCACGCAGCGCCGGCAACGCGATGGTGGACTCGCCATAGTCGCTCGCGGCCACGCACCAGGTATCGCGGGCGCTGGCCGGATCGAACGGGCTCTCGGGCGCAATTGCCCGCTCGAGCGATTCGAGCGCCTCGCGCAGGGGCTCGCGCAACGCCAGCGCGCGAGCCGTGGGCTGCATGCCGCGTGGGCCTGGCAGCAGCAGTGGATCGCCCAATATCTCGCGCAGCCTCGCCAGATGCACGCTAACCGAGGGCTGCGAGAAGTTCAGGCGTCGCGCCGCGCGTGTGACGTTGTGCTCGGCGAGCAGCACGTCGAGCGTGACGAGCAGGTTGAGATCGAGGCTGCGCAAATTAGCGGACATAATGGCTGGTATTTTCGTTATTCATTTCCACTATAGCAGCCGGGAAACTAAGCTGGGTTCGTACCCGATCACGGAGCCCTCCTATGAATATCCTGCTCGTCTATGCGCATCCCGAACCCAAGTCGCTCAACGGCGCGCTCAGAGACTTCACCGTGCGGCGTCTCGAGGCGGCGGGTCACGCCGTTCAGGTGTCGGACCTCTATGCCATGAACTGGAAAGCGACGCTCGACGCGCAGGACAGTGTCGAGCGCCGGGGCGGCGCGCCGTTCGATCCGTCGCTCGATTCGAAGCACGCTTTCGAGAACGGCCTCCAGGCCGGGGACATCGCGCGGGAGCAGGCCAAGCTCTTGTGGGCCGATACGCTCATCCTGCAGTTTCCGCTCTGGTGGTTCTCCATGCCTGCCATCCTCAAGGGCTGGGTGGAGCGTGTATTCGCGTACGGCTTCGCCTATGGCGTGGGCGAGCACTCCGACGTGCGCTGGGGAAACCGTTACGGCGAAGGTACGCTGGCCGGCAAGCGCGCGATGCTCGTCGTGACGATGGGCGGCTGGGCGTCGCACTACGGGCCTCGGGGCGTGAACGGCCCGATCGACGACATTCTGTTCCCGATCCATCATGGCGTGCTCTATTACCCGGGCTACGACGTGCTGCCGCCGTTTCTCGTGTATCGCACGGGACGCATGGACGAGGTGCGCTATGCGCAAACGCGCGACGCGCTCGGTGCTCGCCTCGATGCGCTGGCAAAGACCGAACCCATTGCGTTTCGCAAGCAGAATGGCGGTGCGTATGAAATCCCGGCGCTCACGCTGCGTGAAGGCGTTGCGCCGGAACGCACGGGGTTTGCCGCGCACGTAGCGTAAGCGTGGGCGGTGGCGCTTGCGGGCTCCGCGAGCGGCCGGGAGACGATCCGCCTAGCGCCCCATGCGCCGGTCGTAGCTGCTCACGACCCGGTGAATCAGCGTGGGGTCGCGTGCGTCGGCGGTATCGAACTTCACGACCACGCTGCCGTCGGATTGCTGGTGCACGTTCGCCGTCACGGTGCCGCCGTCGAGTGTTCCTGCAATCGTGCCCGTGCCGGGGTCCTGCATGGTGATCGTGAGTCCCTCGTCGCGCATCGCGCCCGCTGCGGCGGCGAATGACCGGTCGTAGCTGGCGGGCGTCATGACCACGGTGCCGGGCGGCACCGCATAGTAGGGACATCCCGCCAGTGGCAGCAGGCAGGCACAAACCCCTGCGAACATGAGACCCCTCACGACTGAACCTGCTGTTGAGGAACATTGACGCTCGCCCCGTAGACTCATCACAGTTCTCCCCAATGCGAAATATCGTTCGACATCCTAAAAGCTGACCGCCAGGCCAAACGACACGCCGTGCACGTTGTGGCCAAACACATAGCGGACCATTGCCCGTGTACGGGTGATGATGATGGGATACGTGCTGCTGTCGAGTTCCAGCCCCACCCCCAGCGAGGTCAGTTCGTTGAAGCCGAGCACTCCGGCGCTGTCGCCGAAGTAATGCGAGTAGGCGAACTCCAGCACGTAGCGCACCGGTTTGTCGAGCGCGTGCCAGCCCGTTGGCGCGCGCCAGCGCGTCCAGAGGCTCACTTGCTGCGCCATCGCAGAACCCTGAACGGCTTGCGAACTCCCGCCGAAGCTGCGCAGGTAGATATCGGTTGCGCGCAGTTCCGCATCGATTTCGTAGTTTTCGCGGTAGTGCTCATAGTCGAGCATGAGCGAGCCGCCGTAGCCATACGCGTCCAGATAGCCGTTATTGAGGAACTGGAGATTGCTGTCCGTGACATGGTTGAACAACGTCTGTCCGATTCGCAGATCGCTGGAAACACGGCCAATCGTGCCGTTGATGATCGGGCGAAACACGAGTTCGTTGGTGATGCGGAAGTCCCAGCCAAGCCCCACCGTGCCGCTGAAGGTATTCCACCTCGTGGGCACCGCCCGCGTCTGAGCGCCGTCGGTCGCGATGAACGTCGGGTCGTAGCGGCTATAGGCGAGCGTGCCTTCCATGTACAACGGAAACGACCGGCTCAGCGTGAAGCCGCCGCCTAGCTGTGTCTGCCCGAAGCCCGGGTTGCCGGTGGTGCCGTTGTTGATCGAAAGGGAACTGGTGGTGACGTCCGGCACCGTGGTGTAGGTCATGATGGACAGCACGGCGTCCGCATGCTGCTTGATGTTGCCGCCTATCACGGTCTGGTTGGACAGCTGGCCCGGTACGCTCTGCGCGTGCGCTTGCCACGGCAGCACTGCGGCGAGCATCGCCGCGCCAGTCTTCACTAGCGCTATGCGCAGTGGCAGCCAACGGACGGTGGTGTTCGTCATGTTCGATCCTGCCGGTTCCCTATGCTCGATGGGGTCTGATTGCACCTGTTCGAATTTGCTTAAAGCCTTCTCACGCCCGATTGCGCGCATGGCGTGAGGCCTCCTGCACGCCGCGTACGGCGGCGGCCACGATCAATCCGGTAAACACGAGGCCGATCAGTCCGAGCAGCACCGCGTCGATACGGCCGAACGCGGTGGTCGGCACCACATCGCCGTAACCGATGGTCAGCGCCGTGATCGCGCAGAAGTACACGGTCTCGCCCATCGGAGAAGGGGTGCGGTTCAGCGTCTCCACGGCGCCGCCGAAATAGAACATGCCGATCGTCAGGACGACGAATATCAGTAGCAGCCCGCCCAGAAGCAGACGCATGTACCAGATGGTCCGGCCCGATTCCAGCAGGATTTCGCGCGCTTTCGGGGCATGGTCCGCGCTTGTTGGCGCATTGTTCATGGCGTATTCCTCCTGGGCGTCGCGGTGCCGCGCTGTGCGAGCCGCTCGACTATCTGCAGCATCAGGCACGCGTAAGCGGTAACGGCAAGAAAGAGCGCCATGCGCACGGCGAATGCGCGGTACACATCCTTGCCCGCCACGCTGTCCTGGACCGACTGACCCAGCAGAATGATCATCGTGACGAGACTGTTCAGCCAGAAGCCCGGCGAGTAACGCGTGGGGCGGATGCGATAAAGATTGCGCGCCACGAGCAAGCCGAACAGCAGCATCCAGAGATAGAACATCCAGATATTCACGAAGAGCCTGAGCGCAAACCAGAACGCGACGGCGAGCAGTCCGCCGAGCGCCGTGGAGCCGAGCAGTTCACGCGCCGCGCCGCGTGCCGACGTGGTGCAGCTTTGTCTGCCGAGGCTCACGGACTTCATGATGATCGGCATGTAGCTCGCGGGGTCGTTCATCGCCAGCAGCCAGGCGGGCATGACCACGAGCGCGGCCTGCAAGGCGATGCGCGATGCCATCTCTTGCGGCATGACGCGGGCAGCGGGTTTGGCGCCCGCCACCGCGGCACCGGGCTCGGGAAACAGCGCGTGGCTCACGACCGAGACGAGCACGGCGAGGAGCAGTCCTTTGACGAGCGCACCGACCACCGTGGCGGCGAGTTGCTGGTCGGCCACGCCGGCCGCGGTAATCATCGTGAGGCCTGCCGCGAGGAACGTCGCCACGAGATTGTTGCCGCCGCGCAGGCCGACGCGAAACGCGAGGAAGAGACAGAGGCCGACGAGTAGCACACCCGCGAACGCGTAATCGCGCAGCACTGGGACGAGCAGCAGGCCGCTGCCCGTCGTGAGCGCGACGACCAGTGCGAGAGCGAGCGCCGCCTTGAGCGAAAGCGGCCGGTTTTGCGTCCCCAGCAGAAATACGGCGAGCACCGGCGCGATCACTGGAATCGGAAAGGCGAGCGCGAAGCTGATCGCAAGCGTGAGCGCCGTGCCGGTGGCAACGCGTAGCGCGCGGCGGCCGGGAATCGATGGGCTCGTTTGCATGGACGCCGCTCAGTAGAGGTAGGAGAGCCAGCTCATCACGCGCAGGAACACGCGGCCGAGCGGATTGAGCGGGTTGCCGGCGCTCGGAAACGCCATCACTTCGGCCTGCCCGCCTACGCGAACGTTGTGCAGCCGTGCGCGCTCGTCGCTGTCGAACTCGACGATCACGGGAAAGCGTTGCGCGGGCCGCAGCCAGTCGCGGCTATTCCGCACGGTGGGCAGGGTGCCGGGCGGCGTGCTCTGTCCGACGCTCACGCCATAGCCGATGCTGCGGACGCGTCCGGCGAACACTTCGCCCGGCAGCGCATCCAGCGCGATGGCGACGGGCGTGCCCGCATGGAGGCGGCCCAGATTGTTCTCGGTCATGTCCGCGCTGACCCAGACATCGTGAATGGCGATGAGCGTCATGACCGGATTGCCCGCTGCCGCGAACTGACCGACTTCGGTGCGCAGGTCGGTGATGACGCCGGCCGAACGCGCGCGAATGCGCGTATTGGCGAGATCGAGTTCGGCCTTTTCGAGTGCGCCCGCCGCGCCGCGCAACTGCGCGTTCTCCGCTTCGTTGCCGCCTTGCTGTTCGCGCGCGCGTTCGACTTCGGCCCGGGCGGCTTCGACCTGGCTTTGCGCCTGCTCGTGCGTGGCGCGCGCCACTTCGAGCCGCCGCAGCGAGACCGTGCCCTCGTCTTCGCGGTACAGCCGTTCCAGCCGGTCGCTGTCCTGGCGCGCCTTGACCTCGTTGGCGAGCGCCGCGCGCAATGAGGCTTGCGCCGAATCGATACCGGCGGTGCTCGCGCCGATTTGCCGGCGCGTGGATTCGAGGTCGGCGCGCGCGCGGTCGGCGGCAATGCGGTATTGCTCGTTGTCGATCTCGAACAGCACGTCGCCCGCGTTGACCTCCTGGTTATTGTGCACGAGCACGCGCGTCACGCGTCCCGACACTTCCGCCGCAACGGGCACGACGTAGGCCGCGATGCGCGCCTGTTGCGTATAAGGCGTGAAGCGATCGGCAAGCAGGTACCAGACCAGGCTTGTGACGATCAGGACGACGATCCACTTGAGCGCCTTGCCCGAGGAGTCGGAAGCCGGCGGCACCTCGCGCGGGCTGGAAGGTTCGGACGCGCTGCTCATCGTGTCGGCCCTTGCGGTTGATTGCCAGGACTCTGCGCGGCAGAGGGCGATGCCGGTTCGTCGAGCAGTTCGCCCCAGTCCGTGCGTCGCTGCATCTGGGCGCGGGTAGCAGGATCGATGAGCGGCTGATCCAGATCCCAGCCGCCGTCCACGGCCTTGTACAGCGCAATCAGGCTGCTCACGGCGTTGCCGCGATTGACGACGAATGCGTCCTGCTGCGCAGAGAGTGCGCGCTGCGCGTCGAGCACGCGCTGGAAGTCAGAGTACCCTTCGCGGTAGATCGTATTGGCGAGCGTGAGCGAGCGCTGCGCCGCGCCTTGCGCATCGTGCAGGATGGTGTCGCGCTGCAGTGCCGCGTTCAGCGCCGTTGCCGCGTCGTCGGCCTCGCGCGCCGCGTCGCGCACGGTGTCCTGATACGCAACGATCAATTGCTGCAGGCGGGCATCCTGCACGCGCACATTGTTCGTGATGCGGCCGTGATCGAACAGGTTCCATGTGACGCTCGGGCCGCCCACCACGGCGAGCGTGCTCGGCGCGCCGGTGAGCGAGCTGGCGCTCCACACGAGCGAGCCGACCAGCGAAACGGATGGGTACAGATCGGCCTTCGCCACGCCGATCAGCGCCGACTGCGCGGCCATCTGCTGCTCCGCGGCGCGCACGTCCGGCCGTCGCAGCAACAGCTTCGCGGGCACATCCTGAAGCACGGCGCGGTCGATGAGCGGGACGAAGCCCGCCTTGGCCGGCTGCACGTCGAGCTCCGGCAGCGGGCCGGGCGGGCGCCCGAGCAGCACGCAGAGCGCGTGACGCGCCACCGCGATCTGGCTTTCGAATACGGGAATGCTGCTCAGCGTGCCGAGATACTGGGTTTTCGCTTGCTGGAGATCGAGCTCGTCGGTTTCGCCGCTCTTGAAGAGCTTTTGCGTGATGTCGTAGCTGCGCTTTTGCAGTTGGGCGTTTTCGCGCGCAATCCGCAGGCGCGCTTCGGTCGTGCGCAGCGTGTAATAGGTGTCCGCGACCTGCGCGTGAACGAGCACTAGCGCGTCCTCGCGGTTGTCCTGGGCGGCGAAGAACGAGGCGTCGGCCGATTCGATCGCGCGGCTAAAGCGTCCCCAGAAGTCCAGTTCCCAGCCGATGCTGAAGCCAAGACCGTATTGGAAGTACGCGCCCGAACGCGGGTCGAAACCGTCATGGCGCTTGCGCGCCGAGGCCAGCACGTCGGCGTTGGCCTGCTGCACCTGCGGGTAACGCCCCGCGAGCGCGATGCCGAGCTGGGCGCGCGCCTCGATCACGCGCAAGGCGGCGATCTTCAGGTCGCCGTTGTCCGCGTCGGCCGCGGCAATCAGCTGTTCGAGATTGGCGTCCCCGAATACGCGCCACCATTGCCGCGCGTCGGGTTGCTCGTTGGCTCGTGCCGCGATCGACGTGACCTGCTCGATCGACGCGCTGCTCCAGTGGTCGCTCCAGCTCTCGCGTTGCGGCTGAAAGTCGGGGCCCACGCGCATGCACGCGCCCAGTAGCGTGCTCAGGCAGCAGGCGCCGAGCGGGAGCCAGTAAGGGCGCTCGCAGAGGATCACAGGGCGGCCTCGCGGCTCAAGCCTGCTGCTCTTCTCGTGCGCGTTCGGGTTGAGGCTGGTCTTTCACCCAGCGCCAGAACAGTTGATAGCCAACGGCGAGCATCACCGGACCAATGAAAAGGCCGATCACGCCGCCCGTGACCATACCGCCAATCGCGCCGATCAGCACCACGGGCATGGGCACTGCCACGCCGCGGCCAAGCAGCAGCGGCTTGAGCACGTTGTCGGCGAGACCTGCAACGAACTCGTAGACGGAGAAGACGATGGTCGCCGTGGTGACACCCTGCGTCATGATCACGAAGATAATGACGGGCACGGTGATGAGCGTGGCGGGCAACTGCATGATGCCGATCAGCAGCACGGCCAGCGCGAGCAGGCCTGCGCCGGGAATGCCCATCACGATGAAGCCAACGCCGATCAACACCATCTGGATGAACGCGATGCCGACCACGCCCTGGGCGACCGCGCGAATTGTGGCGGTGCAAAGCTCGGCGATTTGCGGGCCGTTTTCCGGGCCGGAAACGCGCGAAGCGATCAGCACCGTGCTGCGATGGCCCTTGTCGCCATGCGCCATGAGAATGCCCGCAACGATCAGGGCTACGAAGAAAACCAGCAGTGCGGCGCCAAGACCGGTGACCGTGCCGAGCAGCGCGAGACCGGCCGCCTTCAGTTGCGGCGCGAACCGCTGCACGAGACCGGTGATGTCGGTCGACGCCTGCATCCAGAAGTCGTAGACGCGCTGACCGACGATTGGCCAGTGAGCGATCGAGTCGGCGGGAGGCGGGATATGAAACGTGCCGCTCTTCGCGACGCCCATGACATGCTCGATCGAATCGGCCACGGCGACACCGAGCAACCAGGTGGGCGCGAGGATCACGCCGAACGCCACGAGAATGATGAGCGTGGCGATGAGTCCATCCTTGTGAGGGAAGCTGCGCTGCAGCTTCATTTGCAGCGGATAAAGCGTGACCGCGAGAATCACGGACCAGACCATGAGGTCGAGGAACGGGGCGAAGATGCGAAAGCAAAACATCGCCAGGACGGCAATGAGCGCGGCGCGGATCAGGACATCGAGTAAATCCCGGGACTGCGCCTTCGGCGCTGATGTAGTGGGCAGCAGCATCGTCTGTGTCTCCTCGCAGGCCTGGGCGCGCAATTCAGACGCGCCCAGGCTCCTATCGCGCTCCGGCGAGGACCGCCAGAACTCCAGGTATTACGAGAAACTGTCCGCCGACGTCGCGTTCTTTCCTGGCATGACCCCGTGACCGGGAGCACAACTCGATGTTTGCAGTCGCCTGTGAGTTGTGCGGAGCGCTCCGTCGAATTGAGTCTATTACACGCACTGAAAAGGGACAATGAACGTGCGGTCCGCTTTGGACCAGCGAGAAAAGTGGTTAGCAGTGCGCTGAAAATGCCGTCATGCGCGGGCTGCGATGCTGATTCTGATTCCTGTTTGCAGATCTCAATGCCCCGGACCACTCGAAGGCACGCAACTGAGAACGAGCCGATCGCCGTTGCCCGCACCGGGAGCCAGTGCCGCGTTGTGGAATTCATGGCCGCCGCAGCGCCATTCGGCGAGATAGTCGTTGCGACAGCCGCCCGATTGCGCGGCGATCATCGACACCGGATAGCTGCAGGTTCGCAGACCGTCACAGTGCGCGGCGAGATCGCGTGTGACATTGCCACGTGGCGCGCCGCAGTTGCTGCCGTAGGTGCCGGAGACGATAGCGATCGTCGCTTCATTCGCGGCGCTCGCCGCTGAAGCGATGACGCCGCCGCCAGGCCCGACGGTGACCCATGCGAGCGCGAGGGCGATTGCGGCTGGCTTCATGACGCACCTCCCAGGCCGGCGTTAACGCATGCGCGCTGGCGCGGCCCTCAAATCCATGTTTACAGATTAGTGCGGTCGCGCCGAAGGGCAAGACGGTGCCCGGCCATGGTGCGGGGCTTCGCTGCAGTGCACCAGCAGCAGCCACCTGAAGCACACGATTGGTGGCGCGCAGCCGGTTACGGTTTTTCGGGCCGCGCGCGCTGCGTGAACCGTGAAACCCGCGCCAGACGGGCGTTGCGCGGGGCGCGCGGGCTGCCTGCGAGCGGGTGGCATACCTATTGCTTTATGGCTACTGGGGCCAATGAAGGCTCCAATGAATTGCATCATCGTCCCGCCATGCGCGGGATCTTTTGATCGTGCGGGGCAACGGCGTCCCGAAGTGGCACTCCACGGCACAGCGTGCGTGGCGGGTGCGCTTCGGGACGCTTTTTTTATGCGCATCGCGATCGCCGTGGTCTGGCAAACCCCTGGCGACGCGATTTGTACTACTAAAGATGACCATGCGGGAAACGATACCTGACATCTCTGCGGAAATCGTCGGCGAGCTCATCAATCTGGCCGGGCGCCAGCGCATGCTCTCGCAGCGCGTGGTCCTCCATGCGCTGCTCGGCTTGCACGGCGACATGGCCGCGCTCCTCGTCGCGCGCGAATGCCTCGACACGTTTGCGGCTTCGCACGCACGACTGGTCGAGGGTGACGATCATTTTCCCGGCGTGTTCTCGACGGCATTGCGCGAACTCTATTTCGGCGCACGCAAGGCCGACGAGCGCATTCGCGCGTTCACGAAACTCGCCGCGCACGCGTGCGTGTGCCTCGAGCGCTCAGTCCATGCATCGACGGCCGATAGCGGGTGCGAGGCAGCCGTGACGGAACTCACCGCCGCCGCCACGCCGCTGCTCGAACTGCTGCAAGCGCTGACCCAGGCGTACCAGGACGAATTGCGCAGCGTGGAAGCCGCGGCGGCGAAGCGCCAGGCCGGCATCGTCGATGAACTCGCCGCCATTTCCCTGCGCGCGAACATCGTCGCGCTCAATGCACGGGTGGCTGCCGCCCGCGCCGGCCAGTTCGGCCGCGAATTCGCGGTGATCACGGCGGAACTGGCGCACGTGATAGGCGAAATGGACAGGCTCGTGCAGGGCGTGGTCGGCAAGCCCGAAACGCGCAATGGCGCGCCCGAAAGACATTCTGGATTCCGAAATCAACGGATGCATGCCCGCATGGCGGGTTGAGATCCATTACTGGAGAGAACCTCGTGAAAGACCTGGTAAGCTCGCTCAAGAGCGGTAACTGGCGCGCGCTGGTCGCGTGTTTCCTGTATTTCGACACTGGCTTCACGGTGTGGGTGATGTTCGGCCCGCTCGCGCCGTTCATCCAGAAGGACATTGCGATGACGCCGGCCGAACTGGGCCTGCTCGTGGCCGTGCCCGTGCTCGGCGCGGCGATTCTGCGCGTGACGCTCGGCAATCTGTACCAGGCCTACGACGGCCGCCGTGTCGCGCTGATGGGCATCGCGCTTTCCGCCATCCCCGCTGCCGTGCTGTTGATGATGCCGGGCACGCCGTCCTATACCTTGCTGCTCGTGCTCGGCGTGCTGCTCGGCGTGGGCGGTGCCAGCTTCGCCGTGGCGCTGCCGATGGCGGGCAGCAACTATCCGCCGAAGGTGCAGGGCCTCGTGCTCGGCCTCGCCGCGGCCGGCAATATTGGCGCCGTGCTCGACGGCTTCCTCTTCCCGGGCCTCGCCAGCCACTATGGATGGGCGCGCGCCACGGGCGCGGCGCTGCCGCTGCTCGCGCTCGCCGCGACGGCCGTGACCTTCTGGGCCCGCGATCTCGGCCAGAAGTCCGGCAGCGCGCCGCAGGCATTGCGGTCGTTCGGCATCACGCTCGCCGGCTTGATCGCGCTCGTGCTTGCCGTGCATGCCGGCGTGTTCGGCGCGGGCAAGACCGGTGTGCTGCTGCTGCCGGTGTTCGGCGCGCTGCTCGCCATTGGGGTGTTGCCGCGCCACTATCGCGCGGTGCTGACCGAAGGCGACACGTGGGTCGTGATGCTCGTGTACAGCATCACGTTCGGCGGCTTCGTGGGCATGTCGTCCTATGTCTCGACGCTGCTGATTTCCCTCTACCAGGTACCGAAGCTCGAAGCCGGCGTGGTGATGTCGCTGCTCGCACTGACCGGCGCCATGGTGCGCCCGCTCGGCGGCCTTGTCGCGGATCGCATCTCGGGCGTGCGCGCGCTGGTGGTGCTGCTTGCCGCGATCTCGGTGTGCGACTTCGCGTTCGCGCTGTGGATGCCGCCGTTCGCCGCCGGCATTGCGCTGCTCGCGTTCACCTACGTGTGCTTCGGTCTCGGCAACGGCGCAACGTTCCAGCTCGTCCCGCGCCGCTGGCAGGGCCGCACCGGGCTGATGTCGGGCATCATCGGCGCGGCGGGGGGGATCGGCGGCTTCTATCTGCCGGTCATCATGGGCATCGCCAAGGAGAGCACCGGCAGCTACCAGATGGGCTTCGCGACGTTCGGCGTGATCGCTGCGGCCGCATTCGGACTCGTGGTGCTGCATCGCGCACGCTGGCTCGAATGGGCGCTGCCTCAGGAGCCGGAGATGGCAACGGCCGTCGTGCAGGGCGCTCAGGCGAGCGCTAGCAACTGAAGACCTGGGTACTTAGCAGGATGCGGCCCGCGCGCGAGCGACGGGCCGCTAACGCGTTTACGCGCGGCGACGCAGGTCCGCGATACTCGCTTCGCGCGAATGCACGCCGAACGACGCAGGCGAAATGGCGAACGCAGCCGCCTCGCCAATCGCGTTGCCCACGAGGATGATGGCGGGGCTGCCAAGGCCTGCTGCACGCGCGTGCGCCGCAATCGTGCCGAGCGTGCCCGTGACGCGCCGCTCGTTCGCGCTGCCCGCCCACTGCACGACGGCGGCGGGCGTCGCCGTGGGGAGCGCGGCCACGAGCGTTGCGCACAGCGACTCGATGCGGCTCATGCCCATATAGATGGCGAGCGTCATGCCCGTCGCGGCGAGCGCCTGCCAGTCCGGTTCGCTGTGGTCGCGCAAGTGTGCGGTCACGAAGATCACGCCCTGGCAATGGTCGCGATGCGTGAGCGATACGCCGAGTCCCGCGGCGGCCGCGAACGCCGAAGAAATGCCGTTCACGATTTCCACCGTCACGCCCGCGCGGCGCAACGCCGCGAGTTCTTCCCCTGCACGGCCGAACAGCAGCGCGTCGCCGCCTTTCACGCGCACCACGTGCAAGCCGCGGCGCGCGTAGCGCTGCATCAGCCGCTCGATGAACGCCTGCGGCGTGGAGCGGCAGCCGCCTCGCTTGCCCACGCGGATCACGCGGGCCTGCGGCGCGAGCGTGACGATTTCCGGATTCACGAGATCGTCGAGCAGCACGACGTCGGCGCTCGCGAGCACCTTCGCCGCCTTCAGGGTGAGGAGGTCGAGATCGCCCGGACCTGCGCTCACCAGCGTGACCTTGCCTTCGTTGCCCGTCGTCATCGTCGTCTTCCTTTGTATTGCGCGCACCCACGTGGGGAGCGCCATAAAACAAATGGCGTCCGCTCGCCGCTTGCGACGAGGGGACGCCATTGTCCGGTGTGTTCGAAAAGAGGGGCGCGGCGAGCGGTGCGCGAAGCGCGGCCCCAGGGTTGCATGCCCGGCAACGCTGCCGGGCGTCCAGACTCACGCAAGTTCCAGACCAACTTGCACGCGTTCGCGCCGCCCGCCCGCTGGCGGGGCGCACCTGGCCGGGCGCCCCTGGCCGGGCGTACCTAGCCGGCTGCCCCCAATTAACCACGCTGCAACCTGCACGCCCAGGGCGCACAGCGAATGTGCTGCACGGCACCAATCTTGTGCTGGCCTGCATCACGATGCGCGCGCCAGCGAATTGCCAGACGCCCCGTTCGCTAGCCGCCGAAGTCCGCCGGACGGGGCGTTGCGCGGGATGCGCGCAGATTGGCACAGTGCTTGCGTATTGCTTCGCAGCAAGTGCCACGCGAATCAATGGGGATTCGGCCGCAAGCAGTAGCGCGGCGCACAAGGGTTTCGTATTCAGGGCAACGGCGTCCCCCGAATCTGGCTTCGCGCAAGCTGGAATCGCGGGACGCCTTTTTTATTGGCAGGGGCTCATGGTGCAAGCAACGAACGAAGTGAACAGCTCGGCGGCGATGGAGATCGTCGTCGTCGGCCATGGCATGGTGGGCCACAAATTTCTCGAGTGCATCCTTGCGGACGGCGCGCCCAATGCGCGCGTGACCGTGCTCTGCGAGGAGCCGCGTCCCGCCTACGACCGCGTGCACCTCTCCGAATTCTTCGCGGGCAAGTCGGCGGACGATCTCTCGCTCGTGGCGCCTGGCTTCTTCGATCGCGAGAACGTGCGTCTCGTGCTGGACGCCAGGGCGGTGTCGATCGATCGCGAAGCGCGCACCATCGAGGTGTCCAACGGCCAGACGCTTTCGTATGACAAGCTCGTGCTGGCCACCGGCTCCTCGGCGTTCGTGCCGCCCATCGCGGGCAACGATCGCGCCGATTGCTTCGTCTACCGAACCATTGCCGATCTCGAAGCGATGCAGGCGCGCGGTGCGCACGCGAAGTCGGGCGTGGTGGTGGGTGGCGGCCTGCTCGGTCTCGAATGCGCGAAAGCCCTGCGCGACCTGGGCCTCGACACGCACGTGGTGGAATTCGCGCCGCGCCTCATGGCGGTGCAGGTGGACGACGACGGCGGCCGCATGCTGCGCGGCAAGATCGAAGAGCTCGGCGTGAGCGTGCACACGCAGAAGAGCACGCTGGCGATCGTGGACGGAAAAAAGGTGGACGGCGCAACGGCCGCCAACCGCATGCAGTTCGCCGACGGTACGCACCTCGACGCCGACATGATCGTGTTCTCGGCCGGCATTCGCCCGCGCGACGAAATCGCCCGCGCCTGCGGCCTCGAAATCGGCGCGCGCGGCGGCATCGTGATCGACGACCAGTGCCGCACGAGCGACGCGAACATCTACGCCATCGGCGAATGCGCGCTCTGGCAAGGGCAGATCTTTGGTCTCGTCGCCCCCGGTTACGACATGGCGCGCATCGCCGCCAGGGCGCTGGCGGGCGAGGCGTCGAGCTTCGCGGGCGCCGACATGAGCACCAAGCTCAAGCTGATGGGTGTGGACGTGGCGAGCATCGGCGACGCGCACGGCAAGACCCCCGGCAGCCGTTCCTACCGCTACGCCGACGAGCGCCGCCAGGTCTACAGGAAGATCGTGGTGTCCGATTGCGGCAAGAAGCTGCTCGGCGCGGTGATGGTGGGCGACGCGAGCGAATACGGCACGCTGCTGCAAATGATGCTCAATGGCATCGAGCTGCCCGAGTCGCCCGAATTCATGATCCTGCCGCAGGCCGACGGCAAGGCCAAGCCCGCGATCGGCGTGGAAGCGCTGCCCGACGCCGCACAGATCTGCTCGTGCAACAACGTTTCGAAGGCCGAAATTTGTGCGGCCGTGCGCGACGGTGCGACGACCATCGCCGCGGTGAAGGGGGCGTGCAACGCCGGCACGTCGTGCGGCGGCTGCGTGCCGCTCGTCACGCAGGTCATGAAGTCGGAGATGAAGCGCCAGGGGCTCGCCGTCAATAATCACCTTTGCGAGCACTTCCATTACTCGCGCCAGGAGCTGTATCACATCGTGCGCGTGGAGGGCGTCAAGACCTTCGGCGAACTGCTCGCGAAGCACGGCAAGGGGCTGGGCTGCGATATCTGCAAGCCGGCCGTGGGCGGGATTCTGGCGTCCTGCTGGAACGAATTCGTGCTGAAGAAGGAGCACGCGAGCCTGCAGGATTCGAACGACTACTACCTTGCCAACATCCAGCGCGACGGCACGTATTCGGTGGTGCCGCGCATGCCGGGCGGCGAGGTCACCCCGGAAGGCCTCATCGCCGTGGGGCAGGTGGCGAAGAAGTACGGCCTTTACACGAAGATCACGGGTGGCCAGCGCGTGGACCTCTTTGGTGCGCGCGTCGAGCAGCTGCCTTTCGTCTGGGAGGAGCTGATCGCCGCTGGCTTCGAATCGGGGCACGCATACGGCAAGGCCCTGCGCACCGTGAAATCGTGCGTGGGCTCGACGTGGTGCCGCTACGGCGTGGGCGACTCGGTGGGCTTCGCGATCGAACTCGAGAACCGCTACAAGGGTCTGCGCGCGCCGCACAAGATCAAGTTCGGTGTCTCGGGCTGCACGCGCGAATGCGCGGAGGCGCAAGGCAAGGACGTCGGCATCATCGCCACCGAGAAGGGCTGGAACCTCTACGTGTGCGGCAACGGCGGCATGAAGCCTCGCCATGCGGAACTGCTCGCTGCCGATCTCGATCAGGCCACGCTGGTGCGCTACGTCGATCGTTTCCTCATGTTCTACGTGCGCACGGCCGACCGCCTGCAGCGCACGAGCGTGTGGCGAGACAACCTCGAAGGCGGCCTCGACTATCTGATCGACGTGGTCGTGCACGACAAGCTGGGCCTCGGCGCCGAACTCGAAGCGGAAATGCAGCTCGTGGTGGACACCTACGAATGCGAGTGGAAGAAGGCCGTAAGCGATCCCGAAACGCGCCGCCGCTTCCGCCACTTCGTCAATAGTGATGCCGGCGACCAGCACGTCACCTTCATTGAAGAGCGCGGCCAGATTCGCCCGGCTACGCCCGAGGAGCGCACGCAGGTCCCGCAGGCGGCGCCGCAATTCAAGCGACATGAAGCGCTGTCCGGCATTCCCGTCGTCGTCGAAACCGTCTGATTCCCTTTCATCGAACCGAGGAGTACGTAATGAGCAACGAACATAGTCAAGGCAACTGGGTTCCCGTCTGCACGCTCAACGACATCGTGCCGAACACCGGCGTGTGCGCGCTCGTGAAGGGCGAACAGGTCGCCGTGTTCCATGTCGACGACGGCGACGCGCGGGTGTATGCCATCGGCAACTACGATCCGAACTCGCACGCAGCGGTGCTCTCGCGCGGGCTCGTGGGCAGCTTCGGCGAGCGCGTCGTGGTGGCCTCGCCCATCTACAAGCATCACTTCGATCTGTCCACCGGCGAGTGCATCGAAGCGCCGCAGCATTCGGTCAACGCGTTCCCCGCACGCGTGGAAAACGGTCAGGTGTGGATTGCCGCCTGACATGCCGACTGAAGTGACAAAGGTAGTGACAAACGCGCGGCGCGCAGGATGCGCCGTGCGCCCCGAATCTGTTTCTAGCTGATATCGATCGACCGCATGAGCAGCGAGAGCGTAAAGAGCGTTTGCCCGTACTGCGGCGTAGGCTGCGGGATGATCCTGCACGTCGAGGACGGCCAGGTCGCGAAGATCTCCGGCGACGCCGAGCATTCGACCAACTTCGGCCGCCTCTGCACGAAGGGTTCGTCGGCGCACGTGGCGCTGCGCAAGTCGGGGCGCCTCGAGCGCGCCTTCGTACGCCACGCGCGCGACGAGGACCCGGTGCCGCTGCCGCACGCGCAGGCGATCGCCGATACGGCGCGCCGCCTGCGCTCGACGCTCGACGCGCACGGCCCCGACGCGCTCTCGTTCTATGTTTCCGGGCAGATGTCGATCGAGGCGCAGTACCTCGTGAACAAGCTCGCCAAGGGCTTCGTGCGCACCAACAACATCGAGTCGAACTCGCGCCTGTGCATGGCGAGCGCGGGCAGCGGCTACAAGCTCTCGCTCGGCGCGGACGGGCCGCCGGGTTCGTATCAGGACTTCGACCGCGCAGACCTCTTCTTCGTGATCGGTGCAAACATGGCGGACTGCCATCCGATCCTGTTCCTGCGCATGATGGACCGCGTGAAGGCGGGCGCGAAACTCATCGTCGTGGACCCGCGCCGCACGGCGACCGCCGAGAAGGCGTCGCTGTTCCTGCCAATCGCGCCGGGCACCGATCTCGCGCTGCTCAATGGCCTGCTGCACCTGTTGCACAAGAACGGCCACACCGATGCGGACTTCATTGCACAGCACACCGAAGGATGGGACGCGATGCCCGCGTTCCTCGACGACTACACGCCGGAAAAGGTCGCCGAAATCACGGGTCTGTCCGTCGACGACATTCGCCGCGCCGCGCAGATGATAGGCGAAGCGCCCGAGTGGATGAGCTGCTGGACCATGGGCCTGAACCAGAGCACGCATGGCACGTGGAGCACGAACGCGATCTGCAACCTGCATCTCGCGACGGGCAAGATTTGCCGTCCCGGCAGCGGACCGTTCTCGCTCACGGGGCAGCCCAACGCAATGGGCGGGCGCGAGATGGGCTACATGGGGCCCGGCTTGCCCGGTCAGCGCACGGTGCTCGCGGAAGACGACCGCGCGTTCGTGGAAGCGGCTTGGGGTGTCGCGCCCGGCACGCTGCCCGTGAAAGTGGGCGGCGGCACCATCGACATGTTCTCGCGCATGGCGGCGGGCGAGATCAAGGCGTGCTGGATCATCTGCACGAACCCGGTGGCGAGCGTCGCGAACCGGCAAACGGTGGTGGCGGGCCTGAAGGCCGCCGAACTGGTGATCGCCCAGGACGCCTTTCTGGACACCGAAACGAATCAGTACGCCGACGTGCTGCTGCCCGGCGCGCTCTGGGCCGAGGCCGAGGGCGTGATGATCAACTCCGAGCGCAACATGACGCTCATGCAGCAGGCCGTCGAGCCGCCGGGCGAGGCGCTGCCCGACTGGCAGATCATCGCGCGCGTGGCCTGCGAGATGGGTTTTACCGAGGCGTTCAGCTACGCGAGCGCCGCCGAGGTGTTCGACGAGATCACGCGCTTCGCGAACCCGAAGACGGGCTACGACCTGCGCGGCGCGAGCCACGCGAAGCTGCGCGAAACGCCGCTGCAATGGCCCATCGCACCGGATGCCGCGAGCGACCGCAACCCGCTGCGCTATGTGAACGACGGCGTGAGCCAGACGTTCAAGGAAAGCGCCGACGGCACGCGCCCCCGCATCGCTTTCGCCACGCCGCACGGCAAGGGCGTGTTCTTCGCGCGTCCCCATGTTGCCCCTGCCGAGTTGCCCGATGGCACGTTTCCGGTCGTGTTCAACACAGGTCGCCTGCAGCACCAGTGGCACACCATGACGAAGACCGGCAAGGTGCCGATGCTCAACAAGCTCAACCCGGGCCCCTTCGTCGAGATTCATCCCGAGGATGCCGCCGCGCTCGGCATTGCCGCGAAGGATCGCGTGGAAGTGCGCTCGCGCCGCGGCCGCGTGGTGCTGCCCGCCGTGGTGACCGAGCGGGTGCGGCCCGGCAACTGCTTCGCGCCCATGCACTGGAACGACGTGTATGGCGAGGAGCTTTGCGTAAACGCGGTCACGAGCGATGCGGTCGACCCGATTTCCCAGCAGCCCGAATTGAAATTCTGCGCGGTCGCGCTCACGCGCGTCGGCCCGCAAGCCGCGCCGCGCGAGACCGCGCGCGTACCGGACGCCGCCGATGCCGCCGATGCCGCCGATACGCCGGCCACGCTCGACGCCAGCGCGCCGCAAGCCGTCAACCCGTCTCAGGAACTCGACATGTCCCGTATCGATGCCTTTTCGACGCTACTCGGTCTCGACGACGTCGCCGCGCCACAACTGGGCGACGCGCAACGCCAGTATCTCGCGGGCTTTGTCGGCGGCCTGCGCTCGTTGCGGGCGGCCGAGCCCGTTGGCGTGCCGATGCTGCCCGTGCACGCGCCGTTTCCCGCCGACACGCGCGTATGGCTGGACGGCCTGCTGGCGGGCCTGTTCAGCCGCGGCGAGCCCGTCGTGCGTACGCCTGCGCTCGCCGTGCCGGGCGCGCCCGAAGAAAAGCCGCATGGCGTGCGCATCGCCCACACGCGCCCCAAGGTCGTGCTGCTGTGGGCCTCGCAAACAGGCAACGTCGAATCGCTGGTCGAGCAATACGCAACGCAACTGATGGAGTCGGGCTTCGAGATTCGCACGGCCTGCATGGCGGACTACCCGCTTGCGAGCCTCGCCAAGGCGCAATACGTCCTATTGATGACGAGCACGTTCGGCGACGGCGACGCGCCGGACAACGGCGAAGCCTTCTGGAACGCGCTCGCGGCAGACAACGCGCCGCGCCTTGCCTCGCTGCGCTTCGCCGTGCTCGCCTTCGGCGACCGCAACTACGACGCGTTCTGCGGCCATGGGCGCAAGCTCGACGCGCGCCTCGAAGCGCTGGGCGCCACGCGCCTCATGGAGCGCGTGGATTGCGACAGCGAATACCAGAGCGCCGCCGACGCATGGCTCGAGCGCATTGTCGTGCGCATCAAGCAGGAGGACGCGGCGCTGCACGCGGTGCCCGCCGACGGTTCGATTCCCGAGGTGCTACCCGGCTGCGCGGCGACGAAGGCACGTCCAGCCGCCTCGAAGCTGCTCAAGAACGTGCGTTTGAACATGAAGGGCGCGACGAAGGACACGCGCTACTTCTCGCTGGCAACGGGCGAGGCGGGCCTCGACTATGAGGCGGGCGATGCGCTCGGCGTGTGGCCCACCAACTGTCCCGCGCTCGTCGACGAGTTGCTGGACCTCACGCGCCTCGCCGCCGATACGCCGGTCGCCGTGAGTGGCCACGGCGAGATGCGCCTTGGCGAGGCGCTTGGCAAGCACTACGAGATCGCGCGCCCGAACCCCGATGCGCTTGCGTTCATTGCGTCCCGCACGCGCTCACGGGGTCTCGCCGAGATGCTCGACGAAACACGCAAGGGCGATCTGCGCAACTGGCTCTGGGGCCAGCAGTTCGCCGACGTGCTCCACGAATATCCCGTCGACATGAGCGCGCCGGAACTGCTCGGTATGCTCAAGCGCCTGCAGCCGCGGCTCTATTCGATTTCGTCGAGCCCGAAGGCCCATGCGGGCGAAGTGCATCTGACCGTTTCGGCCGTGCGCTACAGCAACGGCCGCCGCGAGCGCAAGGGCGTGGCCTCGACCTTCCTCGCCGACCGTGCGCAGGAGGGCAGCGTCCCGGTGTTCGTGCAGAAGAGCACGCATTTCCGGCCGCCGCGCAACGGCGACGCGCCGATGATCATGGTCGGTCCCGGCACGGGCGTCGCTCCGTTCCGCGCCTTCCTGCACGAGAGGCAGGCGCGCGGCGACACGGGCCGCAACTGGCTTTTCTTCGGCGAGCAGCACGCGGCCACCGACTTCTACTACCGCGACGAACTGGAGCAAATGCGCAAGGACGGCCACCTCGACCGGCTCGACCTCGCGTTTTCGCGCGACCAGAGCGATAAGGTCTATGTGCAGGACCGCATGAGGGAGCAGGGGGCGCAGCTATGGGCGTGGCTGCAGGAAGGGGCGCACCTCTACGTGTGCGGCGATGCGAGCCGCATGGCGAAGGACGTGGATGCGGCGCTCAGGGAGGTGGTGGCGGGCCATGGCGGCATGAGCGCCGAGGCCGCGCACGACTACGTCAGTGCGCTCGGACGGGACAAGCGCTACCTGCGCGACGTCTATTGAAGGGGCGCGGCGCGGCTTCGGTGCGGCTCTGCGAGGAACGGCCGCCTGCGCGCCACGTTTGCAGCGCGCGAAAGCGGCGCGTACGCGCCTGGTCCGTGCGCGCGACGCTTTCATCTTCTTTGCCGAGCCCGGCATACAGGCCGCCCCGGGCGCCTTTGGCCACGACGGGTTCCGGCAGCAGGATGGCGATGAGAAACGTCAGGCACGAGCCTGCGCACACCGCCACCACGCTCATCGAGATCGACTCGAACATCCGTTTGTCCCCCGGTAGAATGGAGTCCGGCGGCCGATGCCGCGCGTACTGCGCACCGCATCGCCGCCATCGCAATCCATTTTGCGCAGGGCGCGCGTCCACGTCCAAGACGATATTCGGATCGTCACGATAAGCGCGCCTTATGAAATAAACCGGAGACACTCGGGAGGCAGCCATCTTGATGCTTCGCTCGATACGCTACGTGCTCACCGTGGCGGAGTTGAAGAATTTCACGCGCGCGGCCGAAGTGCTGCACGTCTCGCAGCCGGCGCTCTCACAGCAGATTCGCCAGCTGGAAAACGATCTCGGCGGCGCGCTGTTCGACCGCAGCGGCCGCGCCATCAGCCTCACCGAATTCGGGCGCGTGTACATCGAACACGCGCGCCAGGCGCTCGCGCATCTCGACGCCGGCAAGCGCGCGCTCAACGAGGTGCGCGATCTCACGCGCGGCCTGCTGCGGCTCGCCTATACCCCGACCTTCGCGGAATATCTGATCGGCCCGGCGCTGCGCGGCTTTCGCGAAGCGCACCCGGCTATCGCGCTCGAGGTGAGCGAGCGCCCGCTCGAAGATATCGAAGGCGGACTCGAGCGTGACGAACTCGATCTCGGCATCGGCTTCACGGATGTGCGCTCCGACGAAATCGAAGTGCGTCCGCTCTTTGCCGAGCACATGGCGCTGCTCGTGGCCACGCGTCATCCGCTGGCGCGCCGCCGCGCGGAGGTGACGGCGGAGCAGCTGGGGGCGATGCCGCTTGCGCTATTGAGCCCCGACTTCGTGGTGCGACGCTTCGCCGATGCCTATTTCCGCGCGCACCAGTTGATTCCGCGCGTGATGCTGCAAGCCAATTCGGTAGGCACGGTGCTCAAGCTCGTGAAGGACGGCACGCTCGCCACGCTGCTGCCTTCGGCGGTGCTGCGCGAGCATCGCGGGCTCGTCACGCTGCCCGTCACGCCGGCGTTGCCACAGCGCACCGTCGCGCTGCTCAAGCGGCGGCGGGCATCGAGCACGCTCGCCGCCAACGCGTTTTCGGACGTGCTGCTCGCGTTGATTTCGCAGGAAGGGCTGGGCGAAGCCTGAGGCGGCCTTTGTTCCTTTCGCTTGCTCAGGGTTGGTCAGACGAAAGCAGGTTGTGGAAGAAGTCCACTGCGTGCTGGCGGGTCGGCATCGTCCCGAGCGTGGCTGCCGGGTCGAGCCCCGAGCGCCGCGCCGCGCCGCTCACGAGACTCTTTTGCAGGTCGTTGAGCGGGCGGGCGAGATTGGTGGCGATGAATCCGGAAGCGGGCGGCGCGGCGATAGCCGGCAGATCGGTGCGCGGCGTGTCTAGCGTGAGCAACGGAGCGAGCGTGGGCGCGGCCGCGACGCGCCGGCTCGCGAGCATGTCGGCGGGCGCGATGCCGAGCCAGTCGCGCAGCGTGGCGAGAATCGACGTGTGATCGTAGGGTGTGGCGCCGGGTGAGCGGAACACGGTGCCCGGTGCGATATACGGCGACACCACGACCGCCGGCACGCGCACGCCAAAGCTGTCGAAGGCGAAGTTCTGGTCGCCCGGGTTGCTCGCGGCATCGGGCGCCACGGCGTTGGCGGGCGGCAGCACGTGGTCGTAGGTGCCGCCGTGCTCGTCGTAGGTGATCATGAGCAGCGTTTCGGGCCATGCGGGCGACGTGCTCAACGCGTGCCAGATGTCGTAGAGAAAGCTCTCGCCCGCATAGACATCGTGTGGCGGGTGCTGGTCGTTGGGATCCAGCAGAAAACGCGGCTCGATGAACGAATACTGCGGCAGCGTGTTGCTCTGGCAGGCAGAGACGAAGTTGCTGAAGCGCTGGAAGTTGGCCTTATATTTCGCATCCCATAACGTCGGGAACATCGTGAGCGTGAGCGAGGGCGCGACGAGCGCAGCGCTGTACACGGCCCAGCTCGCGCCCGTGTCGCCCAGCACGTTGAAGATAGTGCGCACTTGCCAGTCGAACGGGTCCGGCGGCGCGCCGTTGTCGACGTGGCCGTTCGACGTGCCCGCGTGGGCGAAGGCGCGGTTCGGCCAGGTCTGGCTCGGCACAGGGGCGAACCAGGCGTCGCAGACGGCGTATTCGCGCGCGAGCGTCGAGAGCACCTTCAACTGATCGGGGCTGTGGCACTGCATGACCTGGCTTGCGTCCGTCGTCGCGGTCGTTTCGTAGTCTTGTACGAAGCCGGACATGGGCGTTGCGCCTGCCGCGTTGCCGAGCAGTTGCACGCGCACGTTTGCGAACGTCTCCTGCGGATCGGGGTCGGGCAGCGTGGCCGTGGTGGCCGGCGTGGTTGCGGCGATGGTGCCGCCCGCCTTCGTCGGGTTGCTCAGGCCCGCCTTGAGCCCGTCGAATGGCTGTTCCGCGCTGGCGGCGGGCAGGAAATGCGTGGGGCTGCTGCCGTTCGTGTACAAGCCGCCAAGCATTGTGTCGAACGAACGGTTTTCGAACATCACGACAACGACGTGTTTGATGTTCTGCAGGGACATGGGCTCTCTCCGTCACGCGGGTCTGACGCAGAATAGTGGTGCAGGCGGGTGGATTCGGCAAGGTTCGGCAACCCTGAGAAAACGGCCGATGCTTCTCCGGGCGTACCGACTGCCCGCTACGACCGCCGTCGGCCGATCCGGCGGGGCGCCCATGCGTGTGGGATAATCGCAAGCTTTGCCCAGAGCGCAGCTCAAGAGGTTGTTCGCAAGGGCGTGCGTGGGGCCTTTATTCCCGTGGCCCGCTTCCTTTCTGCGATTTTTCTCCTACAGCCACAATGCCCGCATACCGTTCCAAAACCTCCACCGCCGGCCGCAACATGGCAGGTGCGCGCTCCCTCTGGCGCGCCACCGGCATGAAAGACGAAGACTTTGCCAAGCCGATCATCGCGGTCGTCAACTCGTTCACCCAGTTCGTGCCCGGCCACGTGCACCTGAAAGACCTCGGCCAGCTCGTTGCGCGCGAAATCGAAGCCGCGGGCGGCGTGGCCAAGGAATTCAACACGATCGCCGTCGATGACGGCATCGCCATGGGCCACGACGGCATGCTGTATTCGCTGCCGAGCCGCGACATCATCGCGGATTCGGTCGAATACATGGTCAACGCGCACTGCGCCGACGCCATGGTCTGCATCTCGAACTGCGACAAGATCACCCCGGGCATGCTCATGGCCGCCATGCGCCTGAACATCCCCGTGATCTTCGTCTCGGGCGGTCCGATGGAAGCGGGCAAGACGCGTCTCGCGAACCCGGTCACGAAGGCCATCGAGGTCAAGAAGCTCGACCTGATCGACGCCATGGTGATCGCGGCCGACACCAAGTACTCCGACGCCGAAGTGGCCGAAGTCGAGCGCTCCGCCTGCCCGACCTGCGGTTCGTGCTCGGGCATGTTCACGGCCAACTCCATGAACTGCCTGACCGAGGCGCTGGGCCTCTCGCTGCCGGGCAACGGCACCGTGGTCGCCACGCACGCGGACCGCGAACAGCTCTTCAAGCGCGCCGGCCGCCGAATCGTCGAACTCGCGCGCCAGTACTACGAGCAGGAAGACGAGCGCGTGCTGCCGCGCTCGGTGGGCTTCAAGGCGTTCGAAAACGCCATGACGCTCGACATCGCCATGGGCGGCTCGACCAACACCATCCTGCACCTGCTGGCCATTGCGCAGGAAGCGGGCATCGAGTTCGGCATGACCGACATCGACCGCCTTTCGCGCGTCGTGCCGCAGCTGTGCAAGGTCGCGCCGAACACGAATAAGTACCACATCGAAGACGTGCACCGCGCCGGCGGCATCATGGCGATCCTGGGCGAACTGGAGCGTGCCGGCAAGCTGCACACCGACGTGCCGACCGTGCACACGCCGACGCTCGGCGACGCGCTCGCGCAGTGGGACATCACCCGCACGCAGGACGAAGCGGTCAAGACGTTCTACATGGCCGGCCCGGCTGGCGTTCCCAGCCAGGTCGCGTTCAGCCAGAACACGCGCTGGCCGAGCCTCGACTCGGACCGCGCCGAAGGCTGCATCCGCTCGTATGAGCACGCGTTCTCGAAGGAAGGCGGCCTCGCCGTGCTGACCGGCAACATCGCGCTCGACGGCTGCGTGGTGAAGACCGCAGGCGTGGACGACAGCATCCTCGTGTTCGAAGGCACGGCGCACGTAACGGAATCGCAGGACGAAGCGGTGGAGAACATCCTCGCCGACAAGGTCAAGGCCGGCGACGTGGTGATCGTGCGCTATGAAGGCCCGAAGGGCGGCCCCGGCATGCAGGAAATGCTCTACCCGACGAGCTACATCAAGTCGAAGGGCCTCGGCAAGGCGTGCGCGCTGCTGACCGACGGCCGCTTCTCTGGCGGCACCTCGGGCCTCTCGATCGGCCACTGCTCGCCGGAAGCGGCGGCGGGCGGCGCAATCGGCCTCGTACGCGACGGCGACAAGATCCGCATCGACATTCCGAATCGCACGATCAACGTGCTGGTCCCGGACGAGGAACTCGCGCGCCGCCGCGAAGAGCAGAACGCCAAGGGTTGGAAGCCGGCGAAGGCGCGTCCGCGCAAGGTGTCGGCGGCGTTGAAGGCCTACGCCAAGCTCGTGATGTCGGCAGACAAAGGCGCCGTGCGCGATCTCTCGCTGCTGGACGATTGAGATTGCGGGCTTCGCGCCCGTTGATCGGCAGATCAGCATAAAAGCCGCTCCTCGGAGCGGCTTTTTCTTTGGGCTGGCGCATCACGGATTCGCGGGGAATGGGACAGGGGCGCCGGGATTCGGCCACGCCCTGGACTGGACCGTACGTTTGCTTGAAGGTTTCATAACGTTTACGAAAATGTAACGATCGTGCCCTCGGTTGAAAAATTCTGTAACGCTTCGTAATATTGTGATATGTTTCATGACCTCGACCGCTGGTCGAATGCTCGCAAGAGCGTTCGCCTCGGCTGACCGAATGACTGCTCCATGACGTCCCGTGTATCGAAGATCGGTGAGTGAGTTAATTTTTTCTAAGGACTGCGATGCATCTGCGCAGCAAATTCCACCCTCCAGCATTCGGATCGTCATCGGGCGCAAATCGCAACGCCGTCACGGTTGCATCGGTTGCCTCCGCGTTTGGGCCATTCACGAAAACGGATCGCGGTCAATGACACCGATTCCCGAGATTTTCCGCCTGCTGTCCAGGGCTATTCCTGGGAGAAGTCCCGATGCCCTGTTCCGGAAGGGGCGCGTGCTGATGTACGCACTGCTTCACCCGTTTGCAGCACGCGTCTGGTTGAGTGCACTGGCGGCGAACTCCCTGCTTGCCGAGATTGTCGTCCGTAACCGCCGCTATCTTGAACGTCCCTTTCGTCGCTTCGTCCAGGCGGACATGCGTGCCTGCGCGCGTGCCGAGTTACTGTGCGGACATTTTCGGGTCGTGCGGGAACGCTTCGGCGACGATTTGGTGCGCAGTCTTTACCTGAATTCGAAAGACGTGACGTTGGCATCGAGCGGAAGGTACGCCATCGTCGTGAGCGAGCCGCTACGTTGTTGGCGCGAAGGGTTGCTGAGCGTCGCCTGGCGCGACGTGGTCGATCGCGTCGATCTTGCGTGGGCGACTATCAGTTTCGAGTGGCACGCCGAAGCGGGGCAAATCGGAGCGCTTATCGGCGGCTTGCAAGGGCCAGCCGGCGCGGATAGGGAGCGGGTGCGCGAGGCGACGCGCGCATGCCATGGATTGCGGCCCAAGGCTGCTGTCATGGAGGCGGTCTGCGAATTGTCCAGGATGGCAGGGGTAGACGTGCTGACTGGCGTGACGAAGAAGACGCACGTCTCCGATTCCAGGCGGGCTCAGATACACGCGGATTATGATGGCTTCTGGCAGGAACTGGGTGGCGTCGAACGCAATGGGCGCTACGTGCTGCCGCTTCGCCTGCATCACCGTGACCTCAGCGAGGTGCCGTCGAACCGGCGTGCTGCCTTCCGCAGGCGACAGACGCTGATTGCAGATTTACTCGCGCAGATCCCTCGGGCCGTCGACACGGACCGGATTGACGAGGTCACGCCGCCTCATCAGGGTCATGCGGATTCGAGCAAGCAACTTCTGGATCTTGCTGTCGCTCTGGCAACCGATCGTTGTGACCTGGAGCCGGGCATTGCTCTCGAGCAGTGCGAACCGACGCAGGACGATCGGCCGGTTGAGCAAAAACTCGCCGCCTGATATCGGCCGTCACAATCATCAGGGCAAAAAAAATCGAGCCTCCCACAGTAATGTGGGAGGCTCGATTCGTTTGGTGGAACGTCCCCCGCGCAACGCACGGGGGCGGGTTCCATCCCTTACTTCGCAGCGGCTGCGAGTACGGCGTTGAACGTCGCGCTCGGGCGCATGACTTCAGCGAGCTTCGCGAAGTCCGGCTTGTAGTAGCCGCCGATATCGACCGGCTTGCCCTGAACCGCGGCCAGCTCGCCCACGATCTTCTGCTCGTTCTCGGCCAATGCCTTCGCCAGCGGCGCGAAGTGTGCCGCGAGTTCCGCGTCGTCCTTCTGTGCGGCCAGCTCTTGCGCCCAGAACATCGAGAGATAGAACTGGCTGCCGCGGTTGTCCAGCTCGCCGGTCTTCGGCGACGGGCCCTTGTTGTTGTCGAGCAGCTTGCCGGTGGCGGCGTCGAGCGTCTTCGCGAGCAGCTTGGCGCGCGCGTTGTTCGTCTTGATGCCGAGGTCTTCCAGCGAAACGGCCAGCGCGAGGAATTCGCCGAGCGAGTCCCAACGCAGGTGGTCTTCCTGCACCAGCTGCTGCACGTGCTTCGGCGCCGAGCCGCCGGCGCCCGTTTCGTACATGCCGCCGCCGGCCATCAGCGGAACGATCGAGAGCATCTTCGCCGAGGTGCCCAGTTCCATGATCGGGAACAGGTCGGTCAGGTAGTCGCGCAGAATGTTGCCGGTGACCGAGATCGTGTCCAGGCCGCGGATCACACGCTCGAGCGTGTAACGCATGGCGCGGACTTGCGACATGATCTGGATGTCGAGGCCGTTCGTGTCGTAATCCTTCAGGTACGTCTCGACCTTCTTGATCACTTCGTTTTCGTGCGGACGGTACGGGTCGAGCCAGAACACGGCCGGCGTGTCCGAGTTCTTCGCGCGCGTGACGGCGAGCTTGACCCAGTCGCGGATCGGCTCGTCCTTCACGAGGCACATACGCCAGATGTCGCCCTGCTCGACTGGCTGCGTGAGCGCTTCGAGCACTTCGCCCGTGGCGTTGTCGACGATGCGCGCCGTGCCGTCCTGCGTGATCTCGAACGTCTTGTCGTGCGAACCGTACTCTTCAGCCTTCTGCGCCATCAGGCCGACGTTCGGCACCGTGCCCATCGTGCGCGGGTCGAATGCGCCGTTGGTCTTGCAGAAGTTGATGATTTCCTGGTAGATGCGCGCGAACGTGCTTTCCGGAATCAGGCACTTCGTGTCGGCCGGGCGGCCGTCGGCGCCCCACATCTTGCCGCCTGCGCGGATCATGGCCGGCATCGACGCGTCGACGATGACGTCGTTCGGTGCGTGCAGGTTCGAGATGCCCTTGGCCGAGTCGACCATGGCGAGCGCCGGACGGTGCTCGTGGCATGCGTGCATGTCGCGGATGACTTCTTCGCGCTGCGATTCCGGCAGCTTTTCGATCTTCGTGTGGAGATCGACGAGGCCGTTGTTCACGTTCACGCCGAGTTCTTCGAACAGCTTGGCGTGCTTGGCGAACGCGTCCTTGTAGAACGTGCGCACGGCGTGGCCGAACACGATGGGGTGCGAAACCTTCATCATGGTCGCCTTCACGTGCAGCGAGAGCATGACGCCGGTCTTGCGCGCGTCTTCCATCTGGTCTTCGTAGAAGGCCAGCAGGTGCTTCTTGCTCATGAACATGCTGTCGACGATTTCGCCGGCTTGCAGCTTGACCTTCGGCTTGAGCACGATGGTTTCGCCGGCCTTCGTCACGAGCTCCATGCGGACTTCGCGGTCCTTGTCGTTCGTGATCGACTTTTCACCGTGGTAGAAGTCGCCGTGCTTCATGTGCGCGACGTGGGTGCGCGAAGCCATGCTCCACTCGCCCATGCTGTGCGGGTGCTTCTTCGCGTAGTTCTTGACCGCGAGCGGTGCGCGGCGGTCCGAGTTGCCTTCGCGCAGCACCGGGTTCACGGCCGAACCGAGGCACTTCGAATAGCGCTTCTGGATAGCCTTTTCTTCGTCGGTCTTCGGATCTTCGGGGAAATCAGGGACCTTGTAGCCCTTGCCCTGAAGTTCCTTGATCGCGGCGACGAGCTGCGGCACCGATGCGCTGATGTTCGGCAGCTTGATGATGTTCGTTTCCGGCAACTGCGTGAGACGGCCCAGTTCGGCCAGATTGTCCGGCACGCGCTGTTCTTCCGTGAGGAATTCCGGGAACTCGCCGAGGATACGGCCCGCAACGGAGATATCGCTGGTCTCGACGTTCACGCCGGCCGGCGCAGCGAAAGTGCGGATGATCGGCAGAAACGCGCTGGTGGCGAGCAGCGGCGCTTCATCGGTCAGGGTATAGATGATGGTGGGTTGCTGGGTACTCATCGGCTTCTTGGCGGGGTTCAAAAACGGGGTGATAACACCACCGGCTGCGCGCAGTCGGCGAAACACCTGGATTTTGCCTGAATTTGCAGCGGGCCGGGGGCCAAGCGTGCAGGTATTTCATATCGTGGAAAGCGCTTGCGCAATGTTAATTGACCGGAAAGTCGGCGCGTTTGCCTTGATCGGCGGCCCGCGCGCTGAAAACGTTTCCGCGCCGGAGCCCCGTTGCATAAGGCTTTGCGCCGCGATACAGGCGATTCGGTATCGGCTCAGTAGTTTTATGGATCGTACCCTTGATTGACTGTCAAGCTGGTAAAGACCCTTGTGAAAAGAGAAGTGAATCGGGGAGTCTTATATAAGAATTTTGTCCCGCAAGGCTCGCCGACGCCCATCATAATGGTTGCCTTGCTAATCAATTCGTGGTCTCATTCCTCTATGTTCGATCACTGCCTTTACTTCAATTCGTCGGCGCTCGCGCGGCTCGTGGAGCGCGAGTGGAGCGCCGCCTATGCGACGTTCGGCCTCACGCCCGCGCAAGGCTTCGTGCTTCGCGTCGTGCTGGCAAAGCCCGGATGCCTCGCGAGCGATGTCGCGCAGACGCTCGGCATCGCGCGGCCCACCGCGACGCGTCTCGTCGACAACCTGTGCGAGAAGGATTTGCTCGAGCGCCGCCAGGGCGAGGCCGATGGCCGCGAATGGGGACTCTTTCCCACGGCGGGCGGCACGGCGCTCGACGGCCCGATCAACGGCGCGAGCGCCGAAGTCGCGCGGCGCCTGCGTGCGCAAGTGGGCACGGACCTGTTCGAGTCGACGGTCACCGGCATGCGCAAGATCCGCAAGGGACTCGGGTAAGGCGCTCGCGCCTTTTCTAAACATCCAATGATTGTCTTGCTAATCAATAAGGAGAAGAGCGATGAACGAAGCGGCGCTAAAAGGGACGGGGGAGGAAGCCTGGCGTTGGGCGATTGGCGTGGCGATCGCCGGGCTGGCGGTGGGCGGCGTGGTGGCGGCGATTCTCGTCATGCCACGCGCCGTGGAGGCGAACAACCGCGCGTGCGTGAACGCCTACGCCAACGACCTGCACGCGGATCTCGCGGCGTTCGCCCAAGACCCGGCGTGGCAGGCGCAATACGTCGAGGCGCTCACGGCGTGCGCGCGCTGAACGGGCACGCCGCGCGCCGCCACGTTACTTGCGGTTCAGGAACGCGAGCAGGTCGGCGTTGACCTGACCGGCCATCGTCGTGCACATGCCGTGCGGGCCGCCCGGATAGATCTTGAGCGTCGCGTCCTTGACGATCTTCGCGGAGAGCTTGCCCGCATCGTCGATCGGCACGATCTGGTCGTCGTCGCCGTGCAGGATCAGCGTGGGCACGTCGAACTTCTCGAGGTCTTCCGTGTAATCGACCTCGGAGAACTCGTGCACGCAGTCGTGCAGCGCGAGGATGCCGCCCCACATGCCCTGCTGCCAGAACGAGTCGATCACGCCCTGCGAGACCTTCGCACCGCTGCGGTTGTAGCCGTAGAACGGCACGGCCAGGTCCTTGAAGAATTGCGAGCGGTCGTCGATCACGCCCTTGCGGATGCCGTCGAACACATCCTTGGGCAGGCCGCCCGGATTCTTTTCGCTCTTGATCATGATGGGCGGCACCGCGCCGATCAGCACCGCGCCCGAGACGCGCTTCGTGCCGTGGCGACCGATGTAGCGCGCGACTTCGCCGCCGCCCGTGGAGTGGCCGACGAGCGTGGCGTCCTGTACGTCGAGCTTGTCGAGCAGGTCGGCCAGGTCGTCGGCCCAGGTGTCCATGTCGTTGCCCTTGGCGGGCTGATCGGAGCGGCCGTGGCCGCGGCGGTCGTGCGCGATCGTGCGAAAGCCGTTTTGCACGAGAAAGAGCATTTGAGCGTCCCAGGCGTCGGCGGTAAGCGGCCAGCCGTGGGAGAAAACGACGGGCTTGCCGCTGCCCCAATCCTTGTAATACATCGACGTGCCATCGCGGGTGGTGAAGGTGCTCATGGAAACGCTCCAGTTTCTTTTACAGCATCACAAAGCAGGCAGACGCCGGCGCGTCGGCGCGCGCGGTCGCGCTTCGCGCGGCGGTGTGTGGCGGCGTCCAGGGAGGGGCGATGCGGGTGGAACGTGCCGGCACCTGCGCGTCGCGGAAAGAGGCAGGGGGCACGCGGGTCAGTATAGAGAGAACGTCATAGCGATGCCGCGAAGCTGTGCGGCCTGAAATCGGCTCTGCGCCGCGGACGTTTGCAGACGGCTTGTCAGCTTCAACCTCGCCGCGCCCGGCTAGGCGATTTCCGCGCCGACTGCATCGCGCAGATAGTCGCCGAGGAACTCGACAAAACTGCGCAGCTTCGCGGAGAGCTTGTTGCGCTCGAGATAGATCGCGTGAATATCGGCGTTCGGCAGCGCCCAATCCGTAAGCAGCGGCACGAGTTCGCCGCGCTCGACAGGCTCGCCGATTTCCCACTGCGAGCGCACGACGATGCCGCGACCGTCGAGTGCCCAGCGCAGCACGGTGCTGCCGTCGTTGCTCGACAGCGCGCCGTCGACCTTCACGGTTTCCGTGCGCTTGCCCCGCGTGAAGTGCCAGGTGCCATATGCCGAGTCGTTTTCGCGCAGGACGATGCACGCGTGGCGCGTGAGATCGTGCGGCGCCGATGGCTTGCCGTGCCGCGTCAAATACGCCGGCGACGCGCACACGACGCGCCGGTTCTTCAGCAGCAACCGCGCGTTGATGCGCGCGTCGGGCACCTCGCCGAAGCGGATGCCGAGATCGAAGCCTTCTTCCTGAAGACTGAGCGGCCGCTCCGTCAATTGCAGCTGAATCTTCATCGAGGGAAAGCGCTCGATATAGGCGGACACCGCGGGCGCGACATGCGCACGGCCAAAACCAAACGACGCGTTCACGCGCAGCAGCCCGGCCGGTTCGCCGCGGCTGCGCGTGACGAGTTGTTCCAGTTCCGAGAGTTCGTCGAGGATGCGCGAGCCGTTCGCGAGATAAAGCTCGCCTTCCGGCGTGAGAGAAAGACGCCGCGTGGTGCGGTTCACGAGCCGCACGCCAAGCCGCTGCTCCAGTTGCGCGAGCCGCTTGCTCACGGCGGGCGGCGTGACCCCCAGCTCGCGTGCCGCCGCCGCCAGATTGCGGTTGCGTGCTACGAGCGCAAACAGATTCAGATCGGAAAACGCGTCCATCGCGCCGCTCCCTTGGCTTGCATGATTCGTTCCTGAAAGTTACGACCGGATTGCTTTTGCGGAAACCCAATCGCCCAAGGCATCAATTAGACTGCATGCAACCTCGGGAGACAAGCATGTTCGACGGTTTCACTCGCGCTTCGGCAGACATCGATGGCGTTCGCATTCACGCCATCAAGGGCGGACGCGGCCCCGCGCTGCTGCTCCTGCACGGCCATCCGCAAACGCACGCCATCTGGCACAAGGTGGCGCCGACGCTCGCGGAACACTTCACGGTGATTGCCGCCGACCTGCGCGGCTACGGCGACAGCGGCAAACCGCAGGGCACGCCCGACCACGCGAACTACGCGAAGCGCCGCATGGCGCTCGATCAGGTGGCGCTCATGCGCGGCCTCGGCTTTACGTCGTTCGCGGTCATGGGTCACGACCGGGGCGGACGCGTCGCCGCGCGCATGGCGATCGACCATCCGGACGCGGTCGCGCGGCTCATTACGCTCGACGTCGCGCCAACCGTAGCGATGTACGAGCAAACGTCGTTCGAATTCGCGCGCGCTTACTGGCACTGGTTCTTTCTCGTGCGCCCGGCGCCGTTTCCGGAAACGCTGATATGCGCCGACCCCGATCTGTACCTGAAGCAGACCATGGGCGCGCGCAGCGCAGGGCTCGCGCCCTTCGCGCCCGAGGCCTACGCGGAGTATTTGCGCTGCCTCTCGGACCCGGCGACGGCACACGGCATCTGCGAGGACTATCGGGCGTCGATCACCATCGACCTCGAACACGACCGAGCGGATCTGGCGGCGGGCAAGCGCATCAAGTGCCCGTTCTTCGCGTTGTGGGGCGCGCACGGCACGGTTGGCCAGTGCTTTGATCCGTTGGCCGAGTGGCGTAGCTGGAACGCCGGCGTGAGCGGCGCGGCGCTGCCGTGCGGCCACTACCTCGCGGAAGAAGCGCCCCAGTTGCTCCTCGAACGCGTGCTGCCGTTTCTGCAGCGCTGATCCGTTCGTTCGTCATTTTTTAGTCGGGCTTCGTCATGTCCTCACACACGCTTTACCGGAAACTGGTTGATTCGCACACCGTATCGATCGTCGACGCCGAGCACGTTCTGCTCTACGCCGATCTGCACATCATGAACGAGTACACGAGCCCGCAAGCATTCGCGGGCCTGCGTGAGAAGGGCCTGCGCGTGCGCCGCCCGCGCCAGCAGATGGGCGTGGTCGATCACGTGATTCCCAGCAAGCCGGTGCCCGTGGCCGCGCGCACGATCGAGATCGTCGATGCCGCGAAGCAGGCGGCGAATTTCACGCGCAACTGCGTGGAGCAGGGCATTCATCTGTTCGATATCCACGATCCCATGCAGGGCATCGAGCATGTGGTGGCGCCCGAGATCGGTCTGATTCGCCCCGGCATGGTCGTGCTGTGCGGCGACAGCCACACGACGACCTACGGCGCACTGGGCGCGCTCGGGTTCGGCATCGGCACCTCGGAAGTCGAGCACGTATTGGCGACGCAGTCGCTCGTTTATCGCGTCGCGAAGGACATGCGCATCGTGGTGGACGGCGCGCTGCCGCCGGGCACGACATCGAAGGATCTCGTGCTGCACATCATTGCGAAGATCGGCGCGCAGGGCGCGCGCGGCTACGCCGTCGAATATGCGGGCGCAGCGATCGCCGGGCTTTCCGCCGAGGCGCGCATGACCCTCTGCAACATGACCGTGGAGGCGGGCGCGCGCGCCGCGTTGATCGCGCCGGACCGCACGACGCTCGACTACGTGGCCAGCAAGGTCCGCGACCTCGATGCGACGACGCTCGACGCCGCGTGCAGCGTGTGGTCGAAACTGCGTTCCGATGACGACGCGCATTTCGATATCGAGCATCGCTTCGACGCCGCGCGCGTGGCGCCGTACGTGACATGGGGGACGAGCCCGGACCAGGCGGTGCCGGTGGACGGCCGCATTCCCGAGGCAGCCGAAGGCGCGGGCCTCGACGCCGCGACGCTGCACAAGGCGCTCGATTACATTGGCCTCGCCGCAGGCGCGCCGATCGAGGGCACGCCCATCGACCGCGTGTTCATCGGCTCCTGCACGAACGCGCGCATCGAGGATCTGCGCGCCGTCGCTCAGGTCGTGCGCGGCCGCAAGGTGGCCACGACCGTGCGCGCGATGGTCGTGCCGGGCTCGGGCATGGTGCGCGACCAGGCCGAGCGCGAAGGCATTGCGCAACTGCTGATCGACGCGGGCTTCGAGTGGCGCCAGCCGGGCTGCTCGATGTGTCTCGCGATGAACGACGACGTGCTCGCGCCGGGCGAACGCTGTGCGTCGACGACGAACCGCAATTTCGAAGGGCGCCAGGGGCGCGACAGCAAAACGCATTTGATGAGCCCTGCGATGGCCGCCGCCGCCGCGATAGCGGGCCGCATCGTCGACATTCGCAAGGAGCTTGCACATGGCTAAGCCGTTCATGATCTCGGGCGTTGCCGCCCCGCTGCCGGTCAACAACCTCGATACCGACCAGATCATGCCCAAGCAGTTTCTGCTCGGCATCGATAAATCGGGACTCGCGCGCGGGCTGCTGTACGACTTGCGTGTCGACGCCGATGGCCGCGCGCGGGAGACGTTCGTGCTCAATCGCGCCGAATATCGCGGCGCGAAGGTGCTGATCGGCGGCTCGAACTTCGGCTGTGGATCGAGCCGCGAACACGCCGTGTGGGGCCTTCAGCAGGCAGGTTTCGAAGCCGTGATCGCGCCGAGCTATGGCGAGATCTTCTATTTCAACTCGATGAACAACCGGCTGCTGCTCGTCACGCTGCCGCCGCAACAGGTCGAGGCGCTGGTCGCGGAGATCGCGGACGGCGACGACAAGCATGTGTCGATCGATGTCGAAAACGAAGTCGTGATCGCGCCTTCGGGCGAGCGCTACGCGTTCTCGCTGCCGCCGCGCCAGAAGCAGATGCTCGTGGAAGGGCTCGACATGATCGGCATGACGCTGCGCCAGCAGGAAGCGATCGACGCGTTCGAGGCGAAACACTGGGCCGCGCAGCCGTGGTGCCGCATCGACCTGCCGGCGCAGCAGCAGCGCGGTTGAGCACCCGCAGTCAGCCCCTCATTCATAACCAGACCGTTCGCGCGACGCGCGCAACGGCACAGGGGCGCACTCACGCCACGCGCTGCGAGTGCGCCCCGTATGGAGACACCCATGAACATTGCCGCAGTCCATCCGCAGGACGCCGCCGCGCTGGAGCCCAGCGTCGTGCGCAAGGTCTCACGACGCATCACGCCGTTCATCATCGTCCTGTATTTCCTGAGCTTTCTGAACCGCGTGAACGTCGGCTTTGCCGGGCTCACGATGAATCATGACATCGGGCTCACGCAGGCCATGTTCGGCGTTGGCGCGGGGATTTTCTTCGTCGGCTATATCGCGGCCGGCATGCCGTCGAACCTCGCGTTGCAGCGCGTTGGCGCTCGCCGATGGATCGCGCTGCTGATGGTGGCATGGGGTCTGCTTTCCGCGGCCACGGCGTTCGTCACGGGCCCGTACAGCTTCTATACGCTGCGCTTCGTGCTCGGTCTCGCCGAAGCGGGTTTCTTTCCCGGCATCATTCTCTACCTGAGCTTCTGGTTTCCCGCGCGCCATCGCGCATTCGTCACTGCGATGTTCATGACCGCCGCACCGCTCTCGAACATGATCGGCTCGCCGATCTCGGGCGCGCTCATGAGCCTGGAGGGCGTGGCGCATCTGCACGGCTGGCAATGGCTGTTCCTCGTCGAGGGCGCGCCCACTGTGCTGCTCGGGATCGTTTCGTACTTCTATCTGACCGACCGGCCCGAGGACGCGCAGTGGCTCGCGCCCGCCGAGCGCGAGTGGCTGAGCGGCGAAATGCGGCGCGAACGCGAAGCGAAGGCGGCGCAGAGCCAGTCGAGCGTGTGGGGCGCCGTGAAGGACCCGCGCGTGCTGCTGCTCGCGCTCGTCTATGCGGGCACGTCGACCGGACTCTATGCCATCGGCATCTGGGCGCCGATGATCATCCACCGCTTCGGCTTCAGCTACTTCGAACTGGGTCTTGTGAACGCAATTCCGAATCTGTTCGCGGTCGTCACGATGGTGCTCTGGGCGCGCAACTCGGACCGCACGAACGAACGGCGCCTGCACGTTGCGATTGCGTGTCTCGCGGCCGGTATCGGCATGCTGATGTCCGGACACGCCGCCAGCGCCATTGTGCTGATCATTGGGCTTTCGATCGCGAACTTCGGCATCAACGCGGCGAAGCCGCCGCTCTGGAGCATGCCCACGCAGTTTCTCTCGGGTTCTGCCGCGGCTGCGGGCATTGCGATCATCAACGCGATGGGCAGCCTCATCGGCGGCACGATCGGCCCGATGGTGATTGGCCGGCTGCGCGACCTGAGCGGCGACTATTCGCTGGGGCTGTATTTCGTCAGCGCGACGCTGCTCGTCTCGGCGGCGCTCGCGTTTGCGTTCGGCTTGCGCGGCCGAAGAATGCAGCCGCAGCCGTGAAATGAGCGGGCCGGCCCGCGCAGGTTGCGGCGAGGGCCAGAAGAGGCACTGCACGGTTCAGGCATCGCATACCGCGCGATACGCGATAATCGCCCTTTATCGATTCGCGCATCTCTCGTATGTCGACGCCTGAACCGGTCTCGTCCGGGCACTCCTGGTGGGGCGTGCTCGTATTGGCGCTCTCGGCCTTCATCTTCAACACGACCGAATTCGTGCCCGTCGCATTGCTGAGCGCCATTGGCGACAGCCTGCACATGAAGCCGACCGACGTCGGCCTCATGCTGACGATCTACGCGTGGACGGTGGCCGTGGCGTCGCTGCCCCTGATGCTGATGACGCGCAACGTCGAACGCCGCAAGCTGCTGACCTGGATATTCGCGCTCTTCGTCGTCAGCCATATCGTGACCGGTATGGCGTGGAACTTTACGGTGCTGATGGTGGGCCGGATCGGCATTGCCTTCGCGCACGCCATCTTCTGGTCGATTTCCGTCTCGCTGGTGGTGAGGCTCGCGCCGCCCGGCGACAAGAGCCGGGCGCTCGCCATGCTCGGCATGGGCACCTCGATCGCCATGGTGGCGGGCATTCCGCTTGGGCGCGTGATTGGCGAGACGCTGGGCTGGCGGCAGACGTTCTTCGTCATTGCGGGCGCGGCGGCGGTAGCGCTGCTCATGTTGCGCATAATGCTGCCCGTGTTGCCGAGCCAGCAAACGGGCTCGTTCAGCAGCGTGCCCGTGCTGTTCAGAAAGCCGATGCTGGCCTCGCTTTATCTGCTCACGATACTCGTCGTGACCGCGCACTTCACGTCGTATACGTATATCGAGCCCTTCATTCACACCGTGGGCCACGAAAGCAGTCAACGCATCACCTATATCCTGATCCTGTTCGGCAGTGCCGGCATTCCCGCGGCCGTTTTCTTCAATCGCCTTTATCCGCGCGATCCGGCGCAGTTCCTGCAAGTGGCTGTGGTCGCCGTGTGCGTGTGCCTGCTCGTGCTGTTTCCCGCCGCGCTGAGCATCGTCACGTTGTCCGTTCACACGCTGGTGTGGGGCGGGGCGATCGTTTCCTTCGGCCTTGCCATGCAGGCATGGGTGCTCAAGCTCGCGCCCGAAGCCGCGGATCTCGCGGTCTCGATCTATTCCGGCCTCTATAACGTGGGGATCGGCGCGGGCGCGCTGCTTGGCAACCATATTGCCAACGGCTTTGGCGTGTCGTGGGTCGGCAGCTTCGGCGGGGTGGTGGGCGGCCTCGGCGCGGCGGTATGCTGGCTGGCGTTGCGCATGTATGCGCGGGCACATCCTTCAGAGCACTGATGTACTGCGCGCGCCGCCGCCGCGCTGGACTATCACGGCACGATCGGCCTCGAAGCCTGGGCGAGCGGCGACGCCGAACTCGCGCTCCAGCGCTTTCGCGAGGCGTTCACAGTGGCGTAGCGGGCGGCGGCTCGCCTTCTGCGGGAGGAAATGTCAGCACCACGGCAAAGCCGCCCCCGGCGGGAAACGCAAAGTTCACGCGCCCGCCGTGCGCCTTCATCACCGCCTGCACGATGGCGAGCCCAAGGCCCGAGCCCGTCGTGCGCTCCGCGCCTTCCTGGCCGATGCGCTCGAACGGCCGCAACGCGGCGTCCCAGTGTTCGCGTGCAATGCCTCTGCCGTTGTCGGTCACGGTCAGCGTGACGGCCTCCGGCGAGGCGCTCACGGTGACGACGATATCGTCGGCCTTGCCGTGCAGCAGCGCGTTGTGCAGCACATTCGACAGCGCTTCCTGCAGGCTCACCGGGTCGCCCGCGATCCAGACTTGCGGCGCGCTGCTCTCAAACGCGACTTTCACGTCGCGCTCGTCGGCGAGCGGAATAGTGCGGCCCAGCCCTTCCCTGGCGAGCTTCGCGAGGTCCACGCGCTGCAGCGGGACCACTTCCGTGCGATGAATCACCATCGCGTGATTGAGCAACTGGCCGGTGAGCCGGCCCACGTCCGAGCAGGTGGCCCGCAACGCTTCGAGCCTCGCGGCGTGGCGCGCGGGATCGGACTCGGTGCTGAGCAATTCGATCTGCGCGTCGAGCCGTGCGATCGGCGTGCGCATCTGGTGCGCGGCGTCGGCGATAAAGCGCTGCATGGCCGTCATGCGCTCGGCGAGGCGGCCGATCAGCCCGTTGATGGCGCCGATCAGCGCGTTGATTTCGCTTGGCGTGTCGTGCGCCACGGGCCGCAGGTCGGCCGGGTCGCGCGCGGCGATGATCTGCTCGATCTGCGCGAGCGGGCGCAGGCCGCGCCGGATCGCCAGTCCGCTCGCGCCGATGGCGAGCACGCTCATCAGCAGAATCAGCGTCCAGACCTTGAGGCTCATGTCGTTCGTGAGCTGCTGGCGCGCGTGCGTGGTCTGCGCGACCGTGACGAGGGCCCAGCCGGGCGGCCGCGCGTCCGGCATGTAGCGCCCGATGGTCGCCGTGCGCACGCGCTCACCCTGGTAGCGCGCGTTCGCGAATGTCGGACCCTGACGCGCGCGCATCGCGCTCGTCGTATTGGCCGGTCCGGGAAGGTCGCCATAGCCCGCGACGACCAGGCCGCGCGCGTCGATCACTTTGTAGTAGACGACGTCGTAGCGCGAGAGCGTGGAGAGCGCGGCTACCGGCGGATTGAGCGCGAGCACGCCGCCCTGCACGTAGAGGTTTTCGGCGACCTGGATGGTTGCGCCCGCAAGCAGCTGATCGTAGGCACGCTCGGACGCGACGCCCGCGTAATAGCGCGCGATACCCGCGAGCGCCGCCGCGCCCGACGCCACCACCAGCGCAATGAAGAGCAGCGTGCGGCCGAGCAGCGTTTTCGGGAACCAGTCAAAGCGCGGCAATTTGATATCCCATGCCGCGCGCCGTGCGGATTTCGACCGAACTGCCCTGCAGCTTCTTGCGCACGCGCGTGACGTATTGTTCGACCGCGTTCGCGGTCGGCTCGTTGCCGTAGCTGAACAACTGGTTCAGCAGTTCTTCCTTCGGGAAGATACGTTGCGGACGGCTGGCGAGGATTTCGAGCAGCGCGAATTCCTGGCGCGAGAGCGATAGCGGTTTGCCGTCGAGTTCGGCCAGCCGGCTGCTGCGGTGGATGGCGAGACCGCCCAGCCTCACCACATCGTTCGCGTGCCCGCTGTTGCGGCGCAGGAGCGCCTGCACGCGCGCTTCGAGTTCGCGGTAATCGAACGGCTTGACGAGGTAGTCGTCGGCGCCGAGGCCGAGGCCGCTCACGCGGTCGTCGATGGCCGAGCGTGCCGTGAGCAGCAGCACCGGCGTGGTCGAGCCCGCCGCGCGCAGATGGCGCAGGATCTCGAAGCCGTCCATGGCGGGAAGCATCACGTCGAGCACGACCAGGTCGAAGCGCTCCACGCCAAGCAGGCTGTTCGCCGTGGCGCCGTTCGCTTCGAGGTCCACCGCGTGACCGAGGCGCGTGAGGCGGCTGCGGACCGCCGCGCCGATTTCCGCGTCGTCCTCTACCACCAGAATGCGCATGATGCCGTTCCTGCCAAAATCTTCATGGATGCGATTGCGGGTTTTCCCCGAGGTCTACTCTGCGTGTTTCTCAGCATTTTCTCAGACTCGCCCGGTAATCTCGCGAACCATGGAAGATAGAGCGACGTGATTACGACACGAACCACCGGAGACGGCAAGATGCGCGTGAAGGCGCCGCGGCCTTCACCGCGTCGGCGCGCGCTCGTTGCGGCCGGGCTTGGCGCGGCCGCCGTTGCCGCGGGGCTCGCGCCTGCCTGGGTCCGGGCCACGCCGCGCACGGTGCGCATTTCGAAGGGCTACGGCCTGCTGTATCTGCCGCTGCTCGTGATGGAAAAGGCGCGCCTGTTCGAGCGCCATGCAGCCCGCCAGGGGCTCGCGGACGTGAGCGTGGAGTGGGTGAGGCTCGACGGCGGCAATTCGGTCGACGACGCCATGATGGCCGGCACGCTCGACTTCGCCGCCGTGGGCGCGCCCGGCTTCATCGAACTGTGGGCGCGGGCGCGCGGCATACCGAACGTCGAGGTGATCGGCATCAGCGGCCTTTCGGCCACGGCGCTCTCGCTCAACACGAACCGGCCGCAGATCGCGACGCTGCGCGACTTCACGAGCGCCGACCGCATTGCGGTGCCGGGCATTCGCACCTCGCTTTCGGCCGTCGTGCTGCAAATGGTGGCGAGCAAGCTGCTCGGGCCGCAGCACTTCGCGCAGCTCGATTCGATCACCGTCGGCCTGCCGCATCCGCAGGCCATGCAGTCGCTGATCCGGCGCGAGGGCGGCATTACCGCGCATTTCGCCTCGCCGCCGTTCTCGACGCTCGAATTGCAGCAGCCGGGCATCCACCGCGTGGTCAATTCGGTCGACGTGCTCGGGCCGCTCACGCTCGACGTGGTGTTCGCGCCCAAGCGCCTCGTCGATACCGAGCCGGCGCTGGCAAGAGCGTTCCTTCACGCGCTCGACGAGGCGAACCGGATGATCGCGCAGGACAAAGCGGCCGCGGCGCAGATCTATGTCGATTCGTCGGGCTTCGGCGCGTCGCGCGAGCACGTAGTGCAGACGCTCTCTGCGCCGGAGTCGCGCTTTTCGGTCTGGCCCGAGCAGTTGATGGAGTACGTGGACTTTCTGTACATGGTGGGCACGATCAAGGCGAAGCCGCGCACATGGAACGACATGTTCGTGGCGATGCTTGCGGAATTCCGTCCGTCCTAGACATACGCATAGACACAAATAAACGTAGGAGAACAGAGTGAATACAGACACAACCGTCGATCAACAGTCCGCCGAAGAGCGGGATGTCATGTCGAAGATCGCGCGCCGCCTCATGCCGATCCTCGTCGTGATGTTTCTGATCTCGTTCATCGATCGGCAAAACGTCGGCTTCGCGAAGCTGCAGATGGTGCACAGCCTCAACATGACCGAAACGGCGTTCGGCCTGGCGTCGTCGCTGTTCTTCATCGGCTATCTGCTGTTCGAAGTGCCCAGCACGCTCGCGCTGCACCGCTTCGGCGCACGCGTGTGGCTCGCGCGCATCATGCTCACCTGGGGCGTGATTACGGTACTGATGGGCTTCACCACGTCGATGAAAGTGTTCTGCGGCCTGCGCCTTGCGCTGGGCGTGGCCGAAGCCGGTTTCTATCCCGGCGTGATCTACTACCTCACGCTGTGGTTTCCGCAAAGCTATCGCGCGCGCGTGCTCGGCATCTTCACGCTGGGCAGCGCGCTCGCCAACATGCTGGGCTCGCTCGTGGGCGGCTGGCTGCTGAGTCTCAATGGCGTATGGGGTCTCGCCGGCTGGCAGTGGGTGTTCATCGCCACGGGCCTGCCCGCCGTGCTGGTCGGCATCGCCGTGTTCAGGCTGCTGCCGGCGTCGTACCAGGAAGCGCGCTTTCTGAACGAGCGCGAAAAGCAGATCGTGGCGGCCGCGCACGAGCGTGAGAAGCCCGAGCACGCCGAACACGCGCAGCCCTGGAAGGCGCTGCTCGATCCGCGCGTGATGCTGTTCGCGGCGACCTACATGCTGATGTCGACGTCGCTCTACGGCGTGACCTACTGGCTGCCCACGCTCGTGAAGTCGTTTGGCGTATCGAGCAGCGTGAACGGGTTGTTGAGCATGCTGCCGTGGGCGCTGGCGGTATTGCTGCTGCTGTGGCTGCCGTCGAAGCTGCGCCGCGCGAAAAGCATTCTGCGCGCGATGGCGATCGTCGCGGCGCTCGGCACGCTGGGCTTCCTGCTGAGTCTCCTGCTACCTTCCACACCGCTGCGCTTCATCGCGCTCGTGTTCGGCGGCGCGTGCATTCCGCTGCTGTACCCGTGCTTCTGGTCGATGCCGCCGCGCTACTTCACCGGCGCGCGGGCGGCGGCGAGCGTCGCTGCGATCAACTCGATCGGCAATCTCGGCGGCTTCTTCGGCCAGAACCTCATGCCGCTGGCGGGCAAGCTCACGGGTACCGCGTTCGGGCCGATGATCGTGCCGATCGTGTGCCTCGCGGTGCTCGGTCTCGGCGTCTTGGTGGCGTGGGGACGTTCCGGGCGCGCCATGGAGGGCGTGCCGGCCTGAATCTGGCGTGAACCTGGCTTGAGCCTGGTTTGACGGCGGCGCCACGCGTGCGCGATCATGCCGCTTCGGTTGGAAATCTCTGTGACCCCATCGAGCGGAGTCGAACATGAGCCATGAGAGCACGCAGGCGTCGCCGGGTCTTTCGTATTCAGGGACGATCACGTATCGCCGCGCGCTCGTGAACGGCGTCGGCATTTTCTATCGCGAAGCGGGGCCTGTGGATGCACCCACCATCGTGCTGCTCCACGGCTTTCCCTCGTCTTCGCGGATGTTCGACACGCTCATTCCGCTGCTCGCCACGCACTATCACCTGATCGCGCCGGACTATCCCGGCTTCGGGCACAGCGACGCGCCGCCGCCCGCGCAGTTCGCCTATACGTTCGACCATCTCGCGGAATCGATCAACGCCTTGCTCGAGCAACTCGGCATTGACCGCTATAGCTTCTATCTGCAGGACTACGGCGGCCCGGTGGGCTTTCGCATCATGCTGGCGTACCCGGAGCGTCTGCAAACGCTCGTGATCCAGAATGCGAACAGTCACGAAGAAAGCCTCGGGCGCAAGTGGGCGCTGATCCGGGAGTACTGGGCCAACCCGGCGGCGAAGCCCGAAGTCTTCGAGGCGTTCGTTTCGTTCGAAGGCACGCGGTTTCGCCACGCCGGCGACAGCCCGAACCCCGAGCGCTACAACCCGGACACGTGGACGGACGAGTTCGCGTTTCTCAATCTGCCGGGCCAGGCCGAAATCCAGGCCGCGCTGCTTTATGACTACCGCACCAATGTTGCCGCTTACCCGGCATGGCAGGCATGGCTGCGCGCGCATCGACCGCGCACGCTCGTGATGTGGGGCCGCTACGACAGTTCGTTCGTCGCGGCGGCGGGCGCCGCGTATCAGCGCGACCTGCCCGACGCCGAGGTGCATCTGCTCGATGCGGGCCACTTCGCGCTGGATGAAAAAGTAGACGAAATCGCGGCGCTGATGCACGCGTTTCTCGCGAAACACCTGGCGTAGCCGCTCGTCGCGTCCATAGGGCCAGAAAGGGATCGCGATTGTATTTCTGACGGTAACAGTGAATTCAGTCTATGGGCATAGACTTTCGATAGGGCGACCCTAAAATCCACTCTCATGTGAGCGTATTGCGACGCTCGATGTGAGAGGGATTCATGGAGCAGATTTTCAAGGGGACCGTCAGGCTTGCGGGTGTGGCGAGCCGGTCCTGGCCCAAGCTCGCCGTTTCGCTTGCCGCCGCCTGCACGGTGCTCGCGGGTTGCGCGTCGGCTGGCGACGTCACCACGGCGGGCAATCCGGGCACGTACGTCGTTTCGGCGTCCGCAACGGGCGGGCGCCTCGCGTGGGCGCGCGCCCACAAGCGCGCGGTGAGCGAAGCCAACGACTACTGCGAGAGCCGCGGCATGCAAACGAGTCTCGGCATGGAGCACACCGAAGGGCTCGAGGCGCTGCAGCAGCAGGCCTCCGTCATCCGCTTCGAGTGCCATCCCAAGCTTTGAGGCGCGTGCGCCTCAGCGAATCACGAACGTTTCCCGGCGAGCCCCGTACCACTTCGTGACTTCGGAGTGCGCGGTCAATCTGGACGACTTCAGAATCGGGCTCGTGACGCGATACAGCCGGTCCGGGTCGGGCCCGTACATGTAGAGATAGCCGTCGTTGCCGTCGATGTGAATTTCGGTTTCGCCGAGTTCGCCGGCGTCCGCGCGCTTGATGGCACCGGCGAGCCGCTGTTCGAGCGCATGAATCTGGGGGCGGTCGTTCGGGTAGTAGTCGAAATGGACCATCATGGCCGGTCCCGGCGGCTTCTGCGCCGGTTGCGCGGCGGCGCTGCCCGCGGCGAGTGCGATGCCCAGCAACGTGGCGAGTGTTTTCCGGATTTTCGGCATGGGTGGATGGCATCCGCGAGAGAAGCTGCGATGTTCGCATATCGACGGGGCAGCATGGGGCGGCGGTGCTTCGCGTTATGATTGACCCCATCAAAGAAAGGTCCGGCCGGGTAACACCCGGTCCAACCCGGTCCACCCATTCAAGCCGCCAATGGTCACGAAACAAACTACAGGCCCCGCGCGCCGCAGCGCCGGGCCGGGCAAGCGCGCAGCGCTGCCTCCCGAGGAGACCCCAGCCGACGTGGATGCCGCCGGTTCGAATGCCGAAGCGAATCCCGAAGCGGACGAAGAGGGCACGGGCGCATCCACCTATCTCGTGCCGGGCCTCGAGCGCGGCCTGCGCATTCTCGCCGAATTCTCGGCGCGCGAGCCCGTGCTGGGGGCGCCCGAACTTTCGCGGCGCATCGGCATTCCGCGCACGACCACGTTTCGCCTCCTGCAGACCCTCGAAGCGCTCGGCTTCATCGAGCGCGCCAACGGCGACCGGCAATACCGGCTGAGCGTGGCGGTGCTGCGCCTCGGCTTCGAATATCTCAGCTCGCTCGAACTCACCGACTTCGGCACGCCGCTGCTCGAGCGCCTGCGCGACGCGACGGGCCTCAGCACCCATCTGCTGATTCGCGACGGGCGCGACGTGGTGTTCGTGGCGAAGGCGCAAACGCGTGAGCCGATGTTCAGCTCGGTGAAGGTTCACGTGGGCACTCGCTTGCCCGCGCACGCCACCGTGCATGGCCAGGTGCTGATGGGCGACCTCACGCTCGCCGAACTGCGCACGCTCTACCCCGAGAAGCAGCTCGAACGTTACACGGAGCGCACGCCCGCGACCGTCGCCGATCTCTATGCGCGCGTGCGCGAGTTCGCGCAGCAGGGCTATGCAGTGAGCGAAGCGTCGTTTGAAACGGGCATCTCGGTGGTGAGCGCGCCGGTGAGGGATCAGTCGGGCCGTATCGTGGCGGCGCTCACGGCAACCGTGCCGCGATCGGACATCGGCGAGGCCGAGCGTGCACCGCTCGTCGCCGCCGTGTGCGCCGCGGCGATCGACCTGTCGGCGCGGCTCAATTACCGGCCCGCGGCGAGCGACCCCACTGCGGCACAGGCCGCGCGCACCCGCAATTCGCACGCGATCTGAGGCCAGGCTCAGGCACGGCGCCCGAAGGCGCCGCGATCAGAACGAGTGGTGAATGCCCGCGAGCACAATCGCCTGATTACGCCCGCTCGACACGCCCGCGGTGAAAAAGGCCGCCTGGGCTTCGGAGTTGGCGTGTTGGTAAAGCGCGTTCACATAGACCTGCGTGCTCTTCGAAAGCGAATACACGTCGCCGATCATCGCCTGGGTCCAGCGGCGCCCGGACAGCGTGGACGTCGCCGCGCCGCCCACTACGGCGTTGGCCGTCGTGAACTGGTAGTTCGCACCGGCGTCGTAGCTCTGGAACGTGTCGGAGTAGCCATTTGACTGCAGCTTCGTGCGAGTGTAGAGCCCGTGTACGAGCAGCTTGCCGAATGAGTACGACGCGCCCACGCCCATGTTCTCGACCTTGTCGGCGATATACGTGGCCGCCGGTTGACCCTGGAACTCCGTGATGCCGGTAGTCGCTATCGATACCGAGCGGTCGTGCTCGTTCGACCACGACGCGCCGGCCTTGAACGGACCATTAGCATAACTGAGCGAAAAGCTCATCGTTCTGCCGGTCGAAAAGTTCGTGGTATTGCCGAAGCCGAACATCGCGCCCGCCGTGAAGCCGTAAAAGCTCGGCGAACGATATTTGACCGAGTTGTTGTAAGGCACGACGCCCGTATCCGCCAACTGGTCGATGTTGCCCGGGTGGAACGCGTACCAGCTCGCCGCGAGATACGCCGTGCTGAACGGACCGAGTGTGTCGAACGAGAACGGCGTTTGATTGCCCAGCGTGAGCGTGCCGAACTGCTCAGAATTCAGGCCCACATACGCCTGGCGGTTGAACAGCGTGTTGGCCTTCGCCAACGCGCCCGTATTGGTGTAGAAGCCGTTTTCCAGCTGGAAGATCGCCTTGAGGCCCCCGCCCAGATCTTCCTGGCCGCGCAGGCCCCAGCGGTCGGGCTGGGTGTTGCCCTGCTCCATCATCCACTTCGAGTGACCCCCGACGTTGCTGATGTAGGCCACGCCCGCATCCAGACTGCCATAAAGCGTGACGCTGCTTTGCGCCCATGCAGACGAGACGGCGCAAATGCCCGTCAACCCCGCGGCAATGAAATGCTTCAACTTTGGACTCCTGATCGTATGACGAAAAGCCGGGCGAGTTGATCCGGCATCCCCAACCCGCATGGCCAACTCATAGGCAGTGCGCGGCGTGCTTCTGTCGGCAAGCGCTCTCGCGTGGCTCCGTTTGTTCCATATATGGTTAGACGTGCTGCCTATGGAAAGTATAGAGACTCTTGCGAGACGCCAAAACACTTTTTTGGGACGGTGATTCCCCCAGGTGCGGCCCGGCGCCCGGATGCGCCATACGCGCGTAAGTGCACGTGCCGTAAGCGTTTTGGCAACCAGAACGGCACCCTCGGCGACCCTGGCGGTGTCATCTTGCATGCTGCGGTCGGTGTTTTCCCCAGGCACGCCGGATTTCTATTTTTTTCTTCCCGAGACCGTCTCATAATTGACCATACACGAACTACTGTTCCGTATATGGAACACGGTTGAACGGGAAAGGTGACACATGGCTGAAGAATGGCGCTGCGCCGGGCATGCCGGCGATCTGTCCGAAGACGGGCCGCTCGAATACAAACTCGACGGCACGGAGATCGGCATCTACAAGGTGGGCGACGAGATCTACGCGCTGGAAAACGTCTGCCCACACGCTTACGCGTTGCTGACGCAGGGCTTCGTCGATGGCGACACCGTCGAATGTCCGCTGCACGAAGCCGTGTTCCATATCCCGACCGGCAAGTGCCTCAAGGAGCCCGGCGGCCGCGATCTGAAGAGGTACTCAGTGCGGCTCGCCGGTGAAGAAATCCAGATCAAGGTGGAATGACATGCGAGAAGTCCCCGTGAATTTCAATCCGTCGCTCAAGCCCTGGCTCGCGCCGCAGCCGAACAACGTCGCCGGCAAGGGCGTGATCGAACAGCCGGGCGAAGCGCAAAACATGGTGTGGCAAACGCGTAAGGCGGAGCCCACGCAATACGAAAACGACTTCGGCGACGCGCTCGAACAGGTGTTCGAAGCGGGCGCCGCCGAACTCGAGGAAGTCGTGTCGGGCCTGAACCGCATCGGCTTTCGCACGCCCGAAGGCGCAGCCTGGAACGCCGAGCGTCTCGCCGCCGAGTTCCGTTTGCTCGCCGAATGAGCCGGCGCTGCCCACACTGAATACGGAGACCCCACATGACGTCCCCCACGATTGAAGCCGCAGGCGGCGCCGATCCCATCCGCGCTTATCTCGACCGCGGCATCAAGAACTACTGGTATCCCGTCGCCCCGAGCTGGCAGGTGGGCAACGCGCCCATCGGCATCACGCGCCTCGGCGAACAGATCGTGTTGTGGCGCGATCAGGACGGCCAGGTCCATGCGCTCGAAGACCGTTGCCCGCACCGCGGCGCACGCCTGTCCCTCGGCTGGAACCTCGGCAACCGCGTGGCGTGCTGGTATCACGGCATCGAAGTCGATGGCGGCGGCACGGTGCAAAACGTGCCGGCCGTTTCGGCGTGCCCGCTCGAAGGGCAGAAGTGCGTGAAGTCGTATCCGGCGCAGGAGCATGCCGGCGCGGTGTTTCTGTGGTTCGGCGACGAAGCGCACCAGGAAGCCGCCCCGCTGCAATTGCCGGAGGAACTCGTTGGTGAGGAGTACGCAAGCTTTCTGTGCATGTCGAACTGGAAATGCAATTACCAGTACGCCATCGACAACGTGATGGACCCGATGCACGGCGCGTATCTGCACGCCACTTCCCACTCGATGGCCGATGGCGACAAGCAGGCCGACATGCGCGTGCGCAAGACCGAATCTGGCCTCATGTTCGAAAAGGTCGGCCAGCGCGACGTCAACTTCGACTGGGTCGAACTGGGCGAAACCGGCTGCCTGTGGATGCGCCTTGCGATTCCGTACAAGAAGAAGTTCGGCCCGGGTGGCAACTTCGGCATCATCGGCTTCGCCGTGCCGGTGGACGAAAACAACTGCCAGGTCTACTTCTGGCGCACGCGCAAAGTACAGGGCTGGCAGCGCGACGCATGGCGCTTCATGTATCGCAATCGCCTGGAAGGTCTGCATTGGGCCGTGCTGGAGCAAGACCGCTACGTGCTGGAAAGCATGGCGCCGAACGCGCGCGATCACGAATTCCTCTATCAGCATGATGTCGGCATGACGCGTGTGCGCCGCATGCTGCGCCAGCGCGCCCAGCAGCACTTTGCCGAACTCGACGCGCTGCGCGCCCAGCCGGACGCCAACGCACACACCGCCGGGCATGGCCATGCATGACGCTACGTTCGCGGCGCAGGTCGCGCTCGCCGGGCGGCGCGTGGTCGTCACGGGCGGCGCACGCGGTCTGGGCGCGGCGTTCGTGAAGACGCTCGCAACGGCCGGCGCGCGTGTGACCTTCGGCGACGTGCTGGTCGAGGCGGGCGAGGCGCTCGCCCAGCAACTCTCTGCAGCGGGGCACGACGTTGCCTTCGCGCCGCTCGATCTCGCGCAACCGGCAAGCATCGCCGCCTTCGTCGATGCCGCCGCGCAGCGCATGGGCGGCATGGACGCGCTCATCAACAACGCGGCGATCACGAACTCGGGCGGCAAACTCGCGCACGAAGTGAGCGTAGAGACATGGGACGCGGTGATGGACGTGAACGTGCGCGGCACCTGGCTCATGTGCGCGGCAGCACAGCGCTGGCTGCGCGAGTCGGGTCGCGGCGCGATCGTCAACATCGCCTCCGATACGGCACTGTGGGGCGCGCCCAAACTGCTCGCCTACGTGGCGAGCAAGGGCGCCGTGATCGCGATGACACATTCGCTCGCGCGCGAGTTCGGCGCGGACGGCATCACTGTCAACGCCATTGCGCCCGGCCTGACCGAAGTGGAGGCGACGGCCTATGTACCGGCCGAGCGCCATGCGTATTACCTCGAAGGGCGGGCGCTGCGGCGCGCGCAGGTGCCCGAGGACGTGACGGGCCCGGTGTTGTTCCTGTTGTCCGACGCTGCGCGTTTCGTGACCGGACAATTGCTCCCGGTCAACGGCGGCTTCGTGATGAACTGATTTCGTAGAACTGACGATACGTTCGAAAGAACCCAAGGAGAAAACATGGCCGATGCCGATATCGAGCGCAAGTCGTGGGACTGCCCCGCCGACGCGAGCTTTGAAGACTGGATGAACACGCGCGTAGCGCGCTTCGAAACGCGCCGCTACGACTGGGACGCGCTGAAGTTCCAGGCCGACTACGACCCGAAGTACCGCCGCGCGCAGATGCGCTATGTGGGCACGGGCGGCACGGGCGTCGCGAAGGACGTCAACACCGTGCCCGCTGGCGGCTTCACGTTCTCGACCATGGTGATTCCGGCCGGCAACATCGGCCCGAGCCATATCCATATCGATGTCGAAGAAATCTTCTTCGTGCTGCGCGGCAAGATGAAGGTCGTCTGCGAGAAGGACGGCGAGACGTGGGAAGCCGTGCTGGGCGAACGCGACCTGATCTCGGTGCCGCCGGGCGTGTACCGCACGGAAATCAACGTGGGCGAGGAAGACGCGCTGATGTGCGTGATGCTCGGCTCGTCGAAGCCCATCACGCCGACGTATCCGCCCGACTCGCCGCTCGCGAAGATCAAGCGCGAGATGAAGTAAGCGACATAGCCGCAACCCGATCCGAAGCCATGAACGACACGATCCACACGGCATCATCAGCCGCCACGCTCGAAACGCGGCTCGCGCGCTTCGCACTGCATAGTGCGCGGGCGGGCGAGGCCAGCGTGAGTTATCGCGAAGCCGCGGGCGAGGGCGCGGGTGAGGACGATAAGGAGGCGCTGCCGCTCGTGCTCCTGCATGGCATCGGCTCCGGCGCGGCTTCGTGGGTGCAGCAGCTCGAAGCGCTCGGCGGCGCGCGCCGCGTGCTCGCCTGGGACGCGCCGGGTTACGGCGCTTCCACGCCGGTTGCGAGCGCGTCGCCGGTCGCGACGGACTATGCGCGCGTGCTGGCGGACTGGCTCGACGCGCTGCGCATCGCGCGTTGTGCATTGGTGGGCCATTCGCTCGGCGCGATCATGGCCGGTGCGTTTGCCGCCGCGCATCCCGAACGCGTGGCCGGTTTGCTGCTGATCTCGCCGGCCGGTGGCTATGGCGCCGCCGATCCCACCGTGCGCGCGCAAAAGCGTGACGCGCGCCTCGCCATGCTGGCCGAACTCGGTCCGCAAGGTCTCGCGCAACAGCGCAGCGCGAACATGCTTTCGCCGCACGCCGACGACGCCGCACGCGCCTGGGTGCGCTGGAACATGGCGCGCATCGTGCCGCACGGTTACGCCCAGGCCACGCATCTGCTCGCGAACGCCGACCTCGCCGCCGACCTCGCGCGTTGCGTGGGCAAGGTGCCGATGGCCGTCGCCGTGGGCGCGCAAGACGCGATCACGCCGCCCGAGGCCTGCGAGCGGCTCGCACAGATCGCCCATGCGCCGTTTCATACCGTGCCGCGCGCGGGCCACGCGGGTTACATCGAACAACCGCAGGCTTATAGCACGCTGATCGAATCCACGCTGACTCGTACATTCAGTACTACGGAGCTCAAGGCATGACACCCGACGTCGACGAAGACCGCAACGACGCCAGCTACCGCGTGCCGGGTCTGGAGCGCGGCCTGCGCATTCTGACCGAATTCTCGCCGCGCGAGCCGGTGCTCGACGCGCCCGAACTCTCGCGCCGCCTGGGCATTCCGCGCACCACGGTGTTTCGTCTCCTGCAAACGCTCGAATCGCTGGGCTTTCTGGAGCGCGCCGACCGCGACCGCAACTATCGCCTTGGCGTGGCTGTGCTGCGTCTCGGCTTCGAATACCTCAGCTCGCTCGAACTCACCGACCTCGGCCTGCCGTTGATCGAGGCGCTGCGCGACGCGACGGGACTGACCTCGCATATCGTGATTCGCGACGGACGCGACATCGTGTTCGTCGCCAAGGCGCAGAGCCACGCGCCCATTTTCAGCTCGGTGAAGGTCAATGTCGGCACGCGCCTGCCGGCGCATGCCACGACCCACGGCCAGGTGCTGATGGGCGATCTCACCCTCGGCGAACTGCGCGCGCTTTATCCGGAGCCACGGCTCGAACGCTTCACGCCTTCCACGCCGGAGACCGTCGAGGCGCTCTTCGAGCGCATTCGCGAAGACGCCGAGCGTGGCTATGCCGTGAGCGAATCGTCGTTCGAGCGCGGCATTTCGGTGGTGTCGGCACCCGTGCGCAACGACACGGGCCGCATTGCCGCCGTGGTGACGACGACCATCCCGCGCCCCGGCATCGACGTGCAACTGCTCGACGGCGGTTTGATCGAGAAGGTGCGCCACGCGGCCAACGAACTCTCGAAGCGCCTGAACTATCGGCCTCAGAACAGGCCTCAGGCATCCGCAGGCAAGGGTGCGCCCTACATGAAAGCATTGGGGATCAAATGATTCAACTCGATTTGACCGGTCAGGTCGCGGTCGTGACGGGCGGTTCGTCCGGCATTGGCCTCGCCACCGCCGAACTCTTTTTGCGTGCGGGCGCAGCGGTTGCGATCTGCGGCCGCGACAACGATCGCCTCGCGCGCGCCGAACGCGGCCTGCGCGAGCGTTATCCGCAAGGGCAACTGCTCGCGTCGCGCTGCGATGTGCTCGACGCGGGCGAAGTCGCCGCGTTCGCGGCAGAAGTGGAAAAACGCTTCGGCCGCGCCGACATGCTCGTGAACAACGCGGGGCAAGGCCGCGTTTCCACCTTCGCCGATACGTCGGACGAGGCGTGGCGCGAGGAACTCGACCTCAAATATTTCAGCATCATCCGCCCGACCCGCGCGTTTTTGCCCTTGCTGCGCCATGCCGCGAAAGCAGGCAACGCCGCGATCGTCTGCGTGAATTCGCTGCTCGCACTGCAGCCCGAGCCGCATATGGTCGCGACCTCGTCGGCGCGCGCCGGGGTGCTCAGCCTCATCAAGTCGCTCGCCGTCGAACTCGCGCCCGAGCAGATCCGCGTGAACTCGATCCTGATCGGCATCGTGGAGTCGGGGCAGTGGCGCCGGCGCTACGAGAACGACCAGGAGGCGCAGTCCGCGGGCCAGAGCTGGGAAGACTGGACGCAAGCGCTCGCGCGCAAGAAGCACATTCCGCTTGGCCGCTTCGGCCGCCCCGAAGAAGCCGCCCAGGCGCTGTTTTATCTGGCCACGTCCCTGTCGTCCTATACGACGGGCAGTCATATCGATGTATCTGGAGGCGTTGCACGTCATGTCTAACAAAACCACCGTCGGCGAACTGATCGCCGCCTTCCTCGAACAATGTGGAGTCCGAACCGCGTTCGGCGTGATCTCGATCCACAACATGCCGATTCTCGACGCCATCGGGACGCGCGGCAACATCCGCTACGTCGGCGCGCGCGGCGAAGCGGGCGCGGTCAACATGGCGGACGGCCTTGCGCGCGTCTCGGGCGGCCTCGGCGTGGCGTTCACCAGCACGGGCACGGCGGCGGGCAACGCGGCGGGCGCAATGGTCGAGGCGCTCACGGCAGGCACGGCGCTGCTCCATATCACCGGCCAGATCGAAACCGAATACCTCGATCAGGACCTCGCGTACATTCACGAGGCGCCCGATCAACTGAGCATGCTGTCGTCGATTTCGAAGGCCGCGTTCCGCGTGCGTTCGGTCGAGACCGCGCTGCCCACTATCCGCGAAGCGGTGCGTGTGGCGCAGACGGCGCCGAGCGGCCCGGTGAGCGTGGAGATTCCCATCGACATTCAGGCGGCGCTCACCGACTGGCCAACCGATCTCACCGCGCCGCACCTCACGACGCTCACGCACGACGAAGCGCGCGTGGAGCAACTCGCCAGCGAACTCGCGAAGGCGAAACGCCCGCTGCTGTGGCTGGGCGGCGGCACGCGTCATGCGCGCGCCGCGGTGGAGAGGCTCGTTGCGCTTGGCTTTGGCGTGGTGACGAGCGTGCAGGGCCGCGGCGTGCTGCCCGAAGATCATCCGGCCACGCTCGGCGCGTTCAACGTGAGCCCCTCGGTCGAGCGCCTGTACAAGACCTGCGACGCGATGCTGGTGGTGGGCTCGCGCCTGCGCGGCAACGAAACGCTCAAGTACAAGCTCGCGCTGCCGCAGCCGCTCTATCGCATCGACGCCGACGCGCTCGCTGACAATCGCGGCTACCGTAACGCGCTGTTCGTGCATGGCGACGCCGCGCGTGTGCTCGACGCGCTCGCCACGCGCCTGGAAAGCCGCATCAAGGTCGATCCGCAATTCGCCGCCGATATTGCCGAGGCGCGCGAAATCGCCGTGGCGGAAACGGCCAAGGGTCTCGGTCCTTACCGCCGTCTCGTGGAAGCGCTGCAGCGCGCCGTGGGCCGCGATTACAACTGGGTGCGCGACGTCACGATCTCGAACAGCACGTGGGGCAACCGCCTCTTGAAGATCTTCACGCCGCGCGCGGGCGTGCATGCGCTCGGCGGCGGCATCGGTCAGGGCATGCAGATGGCGATCGGCGCGGCGCTCGCGAACGCCGCCGCGAAGACCGTGTGCCTCGTGGGCGACGGCGGCCTGATGGTGAACGTCGGCGAACTCGCAACGGCCGTGCAGGAAAAGGCCAATGTGATGATCGTGCTGATGAACGACCAGTGCTACGGCGTGATCCGCAACATCCAGGACGCGCAATACGGCGGCCGCCGCATGTATGTCGATCTGCACCAGCCGGAGTTCTCGCAGTTCTGCGCGAGCCTTGGCCTCAAGCACTACCGGCTTTCGTCGCTCGACGACGCCGACACGGTGATTCGCGAAGGCATCGCGTTCGAAGGCCCCGTGTTGCTCGAAGTGGACATGAAGGCCGTGGGCAGCTTCGAGACGGCGTTCGCGGGGCCGCCGGTGCGCAAGGAGGAGCCCCAACATGCATAACGGCCACGCCGTGCCGCACGCACCCATCGACATCGCGATGATCGGCTTCGGTGCGATCGGGCAGACCGTGTATCGCGCGGTCGCCGCCGATCCGCTTGTGCACGTCTCGCACGTGATCGTGCCCGAACACCACGCCGCTGCCGTGCGCGAACTGGTGGACGGCGCGGTGGAGGTGGTGTCGTCGGTGCACGCGCTTTCCACGCGGCCGCACTTCGCGCTCGAATGCGCCGGTCATGCGGCGCTCGTCGATCATGTCGTGCCGCTCTTGCAAAGCGGCACGGATTGCGCGGTAGCCTCGATCGGCGCGCTTTCCGATCTCGAACTGCTCGAACGCCTCTCGCACGCCGCCGACGAAGGCGACGCCACGCTCACGCTGCTTTCGGGCGCGATTGGCGGTATCGACGCGCTTTCCGCGGCGAAGCTGGGCGGCCTCGACGAAGTGCTGTACACGGGCCGCAAGCCGCCGCTCGGCTGGCTCGATACGCCCGCGGAACAGGTCTGCGACCTGCGTGCGCTCACGCAGGAGCAGGTGATTTTCGAAGGCAGCGCGCGCGAAGCGGCGCGGCTCTTTCCGAAGAACGCGAACGTGGCGGCGACCATCGCGCTTGCAGGCCTCGGTCTGGACCAGACGACGGTGCGCCTGATCGCCGATCCGGCGGTGGAGCGCAACGTGCACCGCATCGTGGCGCGCGGCGCGTTCGGCGAGATGTCGCTGGAAATGTGCGGCAAGCCGCTGCCCGACAACCCGAAGACCTCCGCGCTCACTGCGTATAGCGCGATTCGCGCACTGCGCAACCGGGCCGCGCGCTGCGTGATTTGAAGCGAACAGATGTGAGACCCCAACGATGACTTCATTCGATACGAGCCTCATCCCGAACAGCGATATTCTGATCGGCGGCGAGTGGCGCCAGGGCCGCGCAGCGCCTTTTTCGAGCCTTTATCCGGCAGACCAGTCGGTGAACATGGTGGTCTCGACGGCGAGCGCCGAAGACGCAAGCATTGCGGTCGAGAAGGCGCACGAGGCATGGAAGCAGGGAGAATGGGCCGGCATGAAGCCGCATCTGCGCGCGCTCGTGCTCTATCGCATCGCCGAGCTCATCATGCAGCGCCACGAAGCGCTCGCGCAGCTGCAGCGCCGCGACAACGGCAAGCCGATCGGCGAAACGCGCGTGCTGGTGGCGAGCGCGGCGAACACGTTCCGCTATTTCGCGGCGTGCCTCGAAACGCTCGACGACGATCTTACGCCCTCGCGCGGCGACTACCTGACGATGAGCGTATACGAGCCGATTGGCGTTGTGGCGGCGATCACGCCGTGGAATTCGCCGATCGCCTCCGACGCGCAAAAGCTCGCGCCGGCGCTCGCGGCCGGCAACGCGGTGGTGCTCAAGCCCGCCGAAGTCACGCCGCTCGCTTCGCTCGCACTCGCACGCATCTGCGAGGAAGCGGGCGTGCCCAAGGGCATGTTGAGCGTGCTGCCCGGCAAGGGCTCGGTGATCGGCGACGTGCTGGTGCGCCATCCGCTCGTGAAGAAGGTGTCGTTTACGGGCGGCACCGAAGTGGGCCGCGGCATCGCGCGCATTGCAGCGGAAAAGCTCATGCCGGTGTCGCTGGAGCTGGGCGGCAAGTCGCCGACCATCGTGTTCGAAGACGCCGATCTCGACCATGCCGTGAACGGCGTGCTGTACGGCATCTTCAGTTCGTCGGGTGAGGCGTGTATTGCCGGATCGCGCCTCTTCGTGCAGCGCCCGATTTACGACGCGTTCATGAAGCGCCTCGTAGAGGGCGCGCGCAAGCTGCGCGTGGGCGACCCGTCGCGCGAGAACACGCAGATGGGCCCGCTCATTACGGCGAAGCACCGCGAGTCGGTGGAACGCTATGTGGCGCTCGGCCTGGACGAAGGCGGCCGGCTGCTGTGTGGCGGCGAGCGCCCGGTGGGCGACGCTCGTGAGAACGGCTTTTTCTATCAGCCGACCATTCTGGAAGGACTCCGGAACAACGCGCGCATCTGCCAGGAAGAGATTTTCGGGCCGGTGCTCGTGGCGATGCCTTTCGACGACGAAGCGGCGTTGATCGAAGAAGCGAACGACAGCGTGTTCGGCCTCGCCGCCGGCATCTGGACGCGCGACTACAAACGCGCGTGGCGCGTCGCGCGCAAGCTCGAAGCGGGCACCGTGTGGATCAACACGTACAAGCTGTTCTCGATCTCCACGCCGTTCTCGGGCTGGAAGGAGAGCGGCATGGGCCGCGAGAAAGGGCGGCTCGGCATTCGTGAATACATGCAGCAAAAGAGCCTCTACTGGGGCTTGAACGACGCACCGCTGCCCTGGGCCAACGCCTGAGGGCGCGTGACCCGCTACGCATGGGACCGCACTGAGCGTGAAAGCGCCAGCTGCGGTCGACAGGAGACAAGCAACATGACGATACTCGGCATCGAACAGATTACATACGGCGTGGCGGACCTCGAAACCTGCCTCCGCTTTTTCGCGGATTGGGGCTTGAAGGAAACCGCGCACGACGAAACGCGCGCTCGCTTCGAAACGCTCAACGGCTGCACCGTGCTCGTGGTCGACGCGAACGATGCAACGCTCCCCGCCGCGTTCGAAGCGGGCCCGACGCTGCGCGAAGTGACGTGGGGCGTGGCCACCCGCGCGGAACTCGACGCGCTGCGCGAACGCCTGAAGGACCAGCCCGGTTACTACAGCGAAGCCGACGCGGTGGGCTGCTTCGACCCGGCCGGCATGGCGATCCGCGTGGAAGTCACGCGCCGGCGCGAGATCGACGTGAAGGGCTCGCCTTCGAACGTCTGGGGGCAGACGCTGCGCGTGGACCAGCCCTCGCCGGTCTATGAGCGCGCGGAGCCGGTGGAAGTGGGCCACGTGGTGTTCTTCACGAACTGCCTGGCCGAGCAGGAAAAGTTCTATCACGAACGGCTCGGCTTCGAGACCTCGGACCGTTATCCGAACCGCGGCGCGTTCATGCGCTGCGCGCCGCACGGTGGCCACCACGACCTGTTCCTGCTCGCGCTGCCCGACGGCAAGAAGGGCCTGAATCACGTGGCGTTCACGGTGCGCGATATCCATGAGGTGTTCGGCGGCGGCCTGCATATCAGCCGCTGCGGCTGGACCACGCAGCTCGGTCCTGGCCGGCATCCGGTATCGTCCGCTTACTTCTGGTACTTCAAAAACCCGGCGGGCGGCCTGATCGAGTATTACGCCGACGAAGACGTGCTCACGCCCGAATGGCAGCCGCGCGATTTCGAGCCGGGCCCCACCGTGTTCGCGGAGTGGGCCGTGGACGGCGGCCTCGACGGCAATACGCGCCGCCAGAAGCACGCCGAAGCGCCGCAAGGCAAGTTCATGACGGAGCGCAAGCCATGAGCGCGATACCTGAAAACGCCACAACGGAGGCACCGCGTACCGTCGTCGTGATCGGCGGCGGCCAGGCCGCGGGCTGGGTCGTGAAGACGCTGCGCAAGGAGGGCTACCAAGGCCGCCTCGTGATGATCGCCGACGAAGTGCATCTGCCGTACGAGCGTCCGCCGCTTTCCAAGGCCGTGCTCGCGGGCGAAGCCGATATCGAAACGGTGCGGATCGCGAAGCCCGATGAATTCGCCGCGCTCAACGTCGAAACGTGGCAACCCGACTGCGCGACGTCCATCGACCGCGCAACGCGCGTGGTGACCACGCGATCGGGGCGCGAAGTGAAGTACGACCGGCTCGTGATCGCCACGGGCGGCGCGGCGCGCAAGCTGCCCGCGAGCGTGGCGAACAGCGCCCATGTGACGTACCTGCGCACGCTGGACGAAGCGCTGGCGCTCGGCGAGCGTTTGCGCAACAGCCAGCGTGTGCTGGTGGTCGGCGGCGGCTGGATCGGCCTCGAAGTCGCCGCGACGGCGCGCAAGCTCGGCGTGCAGGCGACCGTGGTGGAGGGCGCGCCGCGCCTGTGCGCCCGCTCGTTGCCGGAGGAGGTGTCGCGTTTCCTGCTCGATTTGCACCACGCGAACGGCGTGGATGTGCGCCTGAATGCGATGTTGCTCACGCTCGAAGACCGGGCCGAAGGCGGCGTTCGCGCAACCTTCGCGGACGGCAGCACGCTCGACGCCGATTTCGCCGTTGCCGGCATCGGCCTTGCACCGCACACGGCGCTCGCCGTTGCGGCAGGGCTTTCGGTGGACGACGGCATCGTGGTGGACGAATTCGGAGAAACATCGGATTCCTGCATATTCGCCTGCGGCGACGTGGCGAACCATCCGAACGCGTGGCTCAAGCGCCGCGTGCGGCTCGAATCGTGGGCCAACGCGCAGAACCAGGCCATTGCGGCGGCAAAAGCCGTGCTCGGCGTGAAGACGCCGTATGCGGAAATTCCGTGGTTCTGGTCCGATCAGTACGACGTGAACCTGCAGATCCTCGGCGACCTTCCCGCTGGCGTCGCGCCGGTGCTGCGCGGCAGCCTCGAAGAGAAGCGCGCTTCGCTCTTCTTCGTGGAAGACGGCCATCTGCGCGGCGTCATCGCCATCAACGCCGCACGCGAACTCAAGCTCGCGCGCAAATGGATGAGCCAGGGGCGCGCGGTGGATCTCGCCGCCCTCGTCGACACCAGCAAGGCGCTCGCTTAACCCCTCATATACGAGACAACACGGGACGGGATCACAGGCATGAGAACCCTCGATAACTCCATCTGCCATCGCGGCGGCGCCGCCATGTACGAGCCGCTCAGCGACGCGACCGGTGTGCCCCACACGCGCGGGTCGATCATCGCGCGGCTCGAACGGCTGCCGACCAACGCCATGCTGGTGCGCGCGCGTATCCTCATCGGCCTCGCCACGTTCTTCGACGGCTTCGACGTGATCGCTATCGCCGCGACATTGCCGATCCTGATCCAGAAGTGGCATCTCACGCCGTGGGAAATCGGCTTTCTGATCGCGTCGGGCTCGGTCGGGCAGTTGTTCGGCGCGTTTCTGTTCCCGTGGCTCGCGGAACGCCACGGCCGCGTGCGCGCGATTGCCTGGAGTTCGGGCATCATCGGCGTGACGAGCATTGCGTGCGGTTTCGCGCCGAGCTTCGCCGTGTTCGCGGCACTGCGCGTGGTGCAAGGCCTGGGCCTCGGCGGCGAGTTGCCCGTGGCCGCGACGTATATCAACGAGGTCAGCCGCGCACATGGCCGTGGACGCTTCGTTCTCCTCTACGAGATCGTCTTCCCGGTCGGCCTGCTCGCTTCGAACGCGCTGGGCGCGTGGCTCGTGCCGCGCTTTGGCTGGCAGATCATGTACTTCATCGGTGGCATGCCGCTCGTGCTGTTCTTCGTGCTGCGCAAGCTCGTGCCGGAGTCGCCGCGCTGGCTCGCGGAACGCGAACGCGTGCAGGAGGCGGATCGCGCCGTGAGCGCGTTCGAGCGCACCGCGAAGGGTCCGCTCGCGCCGGTCACGAACGCCGCCGAATTCGACGCGCTCGTCGCGCGCCACCCCAAGCGCAGCGTGAAGGACCTGTTCGGACCCGCGTATCGCAAGCGCACGATCGCGGTGGCCATGCTCTGGATCACCTGCGGTTTCATCCAGTACGGGCTGTCCACCTGGCTGCCCACGATCTATCGCAACGTCTATCACGCGCCGCTGCAGCTCGCACTCAATCTCGCGGTCGCGGCTTCGGTGCTCGGCGTGCTCGGTTCGCTCGCTTGCGCGCTGCTGGTCGACAAGGTGGGTCGCAAGCCAGTGGTCAACGTCTCCTTCGTGCTGTGCGCGATTTCACTCGTGCTGGCCGGCGTGTGCCATGCGATGTCGGTCTACGTGGTCGCGACGTTTTGCGCGCTGGCGCTGGGCCTGCTCGCCAGCGGCTTCATCACCGCTTACGTCTACACGCCCGAGTTGTATCCCACGAGCATTCGTGCGCTGGGCTGCGGTGTAGGCGGCGCGTGGCTAAAGGTGGCCGCCATCTTCGCGCCGACGATAGTGTCGAAGACGATGATCGGCGGCAATCTCGACGTGGCGTTCTATATTCTCGCCGCGGTGCCGTTCCTCGCTGCCGTGACGGTGCATTTTCTCGGCATCGAGACGAAGGGGAAGGTGCTCGAGCAACTGGAGGCTTGAGCGGCATACCGCGCTCGGGTTCGCTCACCAGCAACGGCACGCCAGCAATGGCGTGCCGTTTTTTCTTACGCGCCCGGATTGACGGCAGTCGCCAGGCGTCCAGCAAATATTCCATAGATGGAACGAGAATGCATATGTGAATTCGAAAGTGCGGCGCTCAAGTGACCAGAACGCTGAAACAAGCCGAAATTCATAGGTGAAACGGCAAACGCCTGAGTTTCCTCAGTTGAATCTCCCGGCTCAATGAAAGAGACGAACGGCAACTTATTTGGGCCGTCGCGCCATTGCCGGGTATTTTAGGCGCGCCAAGAATTCCACTCATCGCCAACCGCTTGTCACGCGGCAAAAAGGCGGCGAATCTTGGGAGAAAGCGCATGCAATTCACACTGAACGACCGGCTCTTCGAGTTCGAAGGCGATCCGGATACGCCCCTGCTTTGGGTAATCCGCGAGTCCGCGGGCCTGACGGGCACCAAGTACGGCTGCGGCATCGGCGCATGCGGGGCTTGCACCGTGCACCTGGAAGGCGAGGCGACGCGCTCGTGCGTGCTGCCTGTCTCGGCGATAGCGGGCCGCCGTATCACGACCATCGAAGGCCTTGCGCCGCAAACATCGCATCCGGTGCAACAGGCCTGGATCGCGAAGGATGTGCCGCAATGCGGCTATTGCCAGTCCGGCATGGTGATGGCCGTTGCCGCGCTGCTCACGCAGCATCCGCACCCCACCGAGGCGCAGATCGACCAGGGCGTGACGAACCTGTGCCGCTGCGCGACCTATCACCGAATTCGCGAGGCCATTCATGTCGCAGCGAATTCCTGAGTGCGCGCAAGGCGCGGGCGAACCGCCGCGCGAAAGCCGCCGCGATTTCCTCAAGACCGGTCTCGCGTTTGCGGGTAGCCTCGTGCTGCCGCTCGCGTTCAGCGAGCAGGCGACGGCAACGGAGGACGGGACGCGCTTTCGCGAGATCAACGACTGGGTGCGCGTCGATCCGGACGGCCAGACGATCATCGGGCTCTCGCAGGCCGAAGTGGGGCAGGGCGTCTACACCGGCTTGCCGCAGGTGCTGGCCGACGAAATGGACGCCGACTGGCGGCGCGTGAGCGTGCAGTTCGTGACGGGGCGCGACGCGTATCGCATCGCGGCGGCGAACGAGCATCCTCAGCAGTTCGTGGGCGCCTCGATGTCGGTCACGATGTTCACGCAGCGTTTGCGCGTGGCAGGCGCACAGGCGCGCGAGGCGTTTCTCGCGGCGGGTGCGCGGCGTCTTGGCGTGCGGCCCACGCAGTGCTCGACGAAGACGGGCCGCGTGATCCATCTGCAAACAGGGCGTTCGGTCGGCTACGGCGAACTGCTCGCGGACGCCGCGAAACTGCCGCTGAATCCGCAGCCGCGCCTGAAGGCCGGGTCGGCGCGCACGCTCATCGGCCAGCCGTTGCACAAGCTCGACGCACCGGCCAAGGTGAACGGCAGCGCGATATTCGGCATCGACGTGCAGGTGCCCGGCATGCTGATCGGTGCGGTGAAAATGGCGCCCACGCTCAACGGCAAGCCAGGCGCCGTGCGCAACCGTGATACGGTGCGCGCGCTCGCTGGTGTGGTCGAGGTGGTGCAGGCGAAGGACGCCGTGATCGTCGTGGCCAATACCTACTGGCAGGCCAAGAAGGCGTGCGACGCGCTCGACGTACAGTGGGAAGACGGCGGCCCGCCCGCAGACAGCGCGACGATACTTGCAGAGCGCCAGGGCGCGCTGATGTCGGAGCAAGCGGTGGTGGCCACGCGCGTTGGCGACGCGAGCGCGCGGTTCGAAGCCGCGCGTAACGTAAACAGCGCACACAGCGCACACGGAGCGCAGGCAGCAGGGCGGCTGATCGAAGCCGATTACCACACGCCCTATATCGTTCACGCCACCATGGAGCCCGTGAACGCCACCGTGCATGTGCGCGAGCACGACATCGAAGTGTGGGGTCCGATCCAGGGGCAGGACAAGGTGCGCTGGACGCTCTCCGCCATCTTCAAGGTGCTGTCCGACAAGGTGATTGTGAACACAACGTTCCTTGGCGGCAGCTTCGGGCGCAAGTACGTGCCCGACTTCGTGATCCATGCGGCTGTGGCGTCGAAGGCGGTGGGGCGGCCGGTCAAGGTGATCCGTTCGCGCGAGGACGATATTCGCCACGGTTTCTACCGGCCCGGCGTTTCGGCGCGCATGCGCGCGGTGCTCGGTCCCGATGGCTACCCGAGCGCCATGCATCTGCGTGTGGTGGGGCAATCGCTCTACTGGTCGATCAAGCGCGACTACTTCGAAAAGGCGGGCGGCTGGGACGAAACCATGCTCGACGGCCTTTACGATCTCGGCTACTCGGTGCCGGATCTGCTCGTCGATTCGGTGAGCGTCGATCAGCCCATTCCCGTGAGCTTCATGCGCAGCGTGGGCAGCACGTCCAGCGTCTTTTTTCTCGAGAGCTTCATCAACGAACTTGCGCACGCGGCGCGCATCGACCCGCTCGACTACCGCCGCACGCTGCTGCGTGACGATCCGCTCGCGCTGCGCGTGCTCGATCGCACAGCGGCGCGGGCGAACTGGACGCGCAGGCCGGCAGCGGGCGTGTACCGCGGCCTCGCGTACTGCCTCTATACGGGCCGTGGCGGCGCATTCACGACCTACGTCGCCACCATCGTCGAACTGCGCATGGTGGAAGGCCACGCGAAACTCGAACGCGTGGTGTGCGGCGTCGATTGCGGGCAGGCCATCAATCCCACGTTGATCCGCGAGATGGTCGAGGGCGGCATCGGCTTCGCGCTCACCAACACGTTCAAGAGCGAAATCACGTTCAAGGACGGCGCGGTGGTGCAGGAGAACTTCGCCGACTACCCGCTCCTGTATCTCTCGCAGATGCCGAAGATCGAGGTCGAGATCGTGGAGAGCGACCGTGCGCCACAAGGCTGCGGCGAGGTGGCGCTACCGCCAGTCGCGCCTGCCGTGGCCGCCGCGCTGTTCGAAGCGACGGGCGCACGCCTGCGCACCATGCCGCTCGAGCAGCCGCTAGCCTGAAATCGAATCCCAGTTTCATCCCCACAAAAAGGCTTTAATTCATGATTCGTATTCCTTATTTCATCGTGCCGCTCGCGGTTGCCGTGCTCGCCCAGAGTGCGTTTGCCGAGCCCGCCGTGGATATTGCACGCGCGCGCCAGATCGCCACGCAGCACGCCTGCTTCGGCTGTCACGCCGTGGACAAGAAGCTCGTTGGCCCCGCATACCGAGACGTGGCCGCGCGCTACGCGGGCAAGCCGGGCGCGTCGAGCGCGCTCGTCGCGCATATCCAGAACGGTAGCTCGGGGAACTGGGGCGCCATACCCATGCCGCCCAACGCGATCAGCGCGGGCGATGCGCAGATCGTCGCGCAATGGATCCTCGCTGGCAGCAAGAGCGAATGACCGCGCAGATTGCGCCGATCACGCGGAGTTGATGCTGAAGCCGGACTGCGTTGAACGGTCCGGTGTCCATTCAAATAAATAAGTATGACGAAATAAAGGGTTGGAGATCGTGATGAAAAAGGCAATCGTGGCAGCATCGTTCGCGTTCGCTTCGGCGCTCGCGTGGGGCCAGAGCAGCGTGACGCTCTATGGCATCGTGGATACGGGCATCGAGTACTACAACAATACCGCGAAGGGTGGCTCGTTCGTCGGCATGCCCTCGCTCACGGGCGAGGTGCCGTCGCGCTTCGGTCTGCGCGGCCAGGAGGACCTGGGCGGCGGCTACCGGGCCTTCTTCGTGCTCGAAAGCGGCTTCGCGCCCAATAGCGGCGCGCTCAATTATGGCGGGCGCCTGTTTGGCCGCCAGGCGAACGTGGGCGTGAGCAGCGACTACGGCACGCTCACGCTGGGCCGCCAGATGAACATGTCGATGTATGTGCTGTTCAACGCCGACGTGATCGGCCCGTCGATCCATTCGATGGCGAGTTTCGACAGCTATCTGCCGAACGCGCGCAGCGACAACGCCGTAGGCTATCTCGGCAAATTTCATGGCGTGACGATCGGTGGGACCTACAGCTTCGGGCGCGATGCAGCGGGTCCCGCGGGCCCGTCGGCGACGAACTGCGGCGGCCAGCTGGCCGGCGACGCCGTGGCCTGCCGCCAGTACACGATGATGCTCGCCTACGACAACGCATGGGGCGGCGCCGCCGCGTCGTACGACGTGATGTATGGCGGCCCGGGCGCCTCGGCGCCGCTCGTGAGCAGCGCGGATACGGACAAGCGGGTGATCGTGGACGGCTACGTGAAGTTCGGCTCGGCCAAGGTGGGCGGCGGCTGGATTCGCCGCAACACGGCCGCGGCGGAGCATATGCAATCCGATCTCTTTTTTCTGGGCGCAGACTACTACGTGACCCCGGCTTTTTCACTGGACTTCCAGGGGCTGCGCTATATTCTGCGCGATCAATCGAATTCGACCTTGTTCGTCGGCCGCGCGAACTATTTCGTTTCGAAGCGCACGACGCTCTACGCGTCGCTCGGGTACATGCTGAACAGCGCGCTCGCCGCGAACGCGGTAGCCGCCGCCGGCACAGTGCAGACGGGCGCGAACCAGTTTGGCGCGATGATGGGTATTCAGCAACGCTTCTGACGCGGCAGACGCCGCGCAGCGCCACACATTCGGAGGGGACAATGGCGACGGACCTGTTGAGCGCCGCACTGGCGGATCTGCGCGCCGACGCTGTGGTAACGGGACACTTCTCGCTCGCGGCGTCATGGGCGTTCCGCAAGCCGGCGATCGAGGGCGTGATGTTCCGCACGGGCCGCGGCGCGCCGTTTTATGTGATCGTGCAGGGCATGGAGCCGCTTTGTGTCGAGCCCGGCGATTTCGTGCTGCTGCCGCACGGCCACGAACACGTGCTGGCTTCCGCGCCCGACGTTGCGCCCGTCCCCTTCGACGATCTCGCTGCGCGCGCAGGCATTCGCCCGAGCTTCGACACCCCTTTGCGCATCGAGTCGGGCCGCGGCGGCACAGTGTGCGATCTCTACACCGGCATCGTGTTCTACCGCGAGGCGGTGCGCAATCCGCTCTTCTCGGTGCTGCCACCGCTCATTCACGTGCGTGCGAACGACGCCGCGGTTGGCCCGTGGCTCGCGGACACGCTCATGGCCTTTATCCGCGAATCGATGGCCTGCCAGCCGGGCTGGGCCGTTGCGGCCGCGCGCCTCGCCGACGTGCTGTTCGTGCAGTTGCTGCGCGCGCATCTCGCCTCGGCCGTCAGCCACACGGGCTGGTTGCGCGGACTCATGGACCCGCAGGTCGGCCGCGCCGTCGCGCAACTGCACCGGCACCCGGAGCAAGACTGGACCGTCGAGTCGCTGGCGGCGATTGCCGGTATGTCGCGCTCGCGTTTCAGCGCGCGTTTTGTCGAACTGGTCGAGGAAACGCCTATCGGGCATCTCACGTCGTATCGCATGTATATCGCGAGCGGTGCGCTGCGCGATTCGCGGCGCCGGCTCATCGAGATCGCCATGAGCGTGGGCTACGCGTCGGAGAAGGCATTCATTCGCGCGTTCCGGCGCTGGGCGGGCATGGCGCCCAAGCAGTACGCGCGCAGCGTGCGCGATCCGTACGACATCGCGCTGGCCGCGGGTGCGCGCGAAGGCGAAAGCGCGCCGCAAACGCGGTGAGGCGTGGCTTCCCTGCGCGCCGCCATGCGTTCACAACAGCGGCAATGTGAGCCGGATATGCTCGGCAAACGCCGTCGTGAGGAGCGACGGCCGCTTGCGCCCGAACTTGATCGTGATGCCGACGGCCGGCAAGGGCGGCAGCGCGGGGTCGCCATTGAGAATCGCCAGATCCGCCGGAACGGCCGTTTGCGTCATGACGGCGAAGGCCTGGCCCGAACGCACGAGCGCAGTGAGGCCGGCGAGGCTGCTGCTCGCATACGCGACGCGGTAGGCCCTGCCCATGCGTTCCAACGCTTCGCAGGCCGCGATATGGTCGAGCGTGTCCGGATCGGAGAGCGCGAGCGGCAACGGATCGAAGTGGGCGGAGTCGAGTTCGGGCGAGCCGATCCAGACCAGTTGCTCGCGGCGAATGATCTCGTCGTGCGGGCCGTTTGCGTCGGCAAATCCAGTGGCGGTCAACGGCAGCGACACGATGGCGAGATCGACCGCACGCTTGTCGAGTTGTTCGAGAAGGCGCGGCGTCGGAACGCACACGACTTCCACGAGCGCATTGGGATGCTGGCCCGAAAACCGGCGTAGCAAGGAGGGAAGGAACACGGCCGCATAGTCGTCCGGGCAGCCGAAGCGCAGGGTGCCCGACAAGCCCGTGCCGCACAGGTCGGCCATGGCCTCGTCGTGCAGGCGCAGCATGCGCTGGGCGTGCACCAGCAGGCGCTCGCCGGGGTGGGTCAGCGCGACGCCGCGGCCGGTGCGCTGAAACAGCGGCTGATCGACGATCTCCTCGAGCCGCTTGATCTGCTGGCTCAGCGCCGACTGGGTGCGGCCCACGCGTTCGGCTGCACGGCTTAGCGAGCGCACCTCGGCAATGACCGCGAACGAACGCAGCAGATCGATTTCCAGCGGACGGCTCACGATATTAGCCTCTCTTCTAGCTTGCATAAGAACTATTCGATTCTATAAAACCAGAGCGCCGACTAGACTGCAAGGAAAACCCGCCACCCGATGAGGAGAAGCCCGTGTCCAGGAACGACGACGAACAGTTTTGGCGCAACGCGAGGCAGCACCTGATCCGCTATGGCGGCACGTTCGAGCCGATGATCATCGAGCGCGCCCAGGGCAGCTTCGTCTACGACGCCGACGACCGCCCGATTCTCGACTTCACTTCGGGGCAGATGAGCGCGGTGCTCGGTCACAGCCACCCCGAAATCGTCTCGGTCATCAACGAATACGCGGGCAAGCTGGACCACTTGTTCAGCGGCATGCTCTCGCGGCCCGTGGTCGAACTGGCCACGCGCCTCGCCGACGTCACGCCCGACGGGCTCGACCGGGCGCTGCTGCTGAGCACCGGCGCGGAGTCGAACGAGGCCGCCATCCGCATGGCGAAGCTCGTCACGGGCAAATTCGAAATCGTGGGCTTTGCGCAGTCGTGGCACGGCATGACGGGCGGCGCGGCTTCGGCCACCTATAGCGCAGGACGCAAGGGCGTGGGTCCCGCAGCGGTGGGCTCGTATGCGATTCCCGCGCCGTTCACGTACCGGCCGCGCTTCGAGCGCAACGGGCAATACGATTACCTCGCGGAACTCGACTACGCGTTCGATCTCATCGACCGCCAGTCCAGCGGCAATCTCGCGGCCTTCATCGCGGAGCCGATCCTGAGCTCGGGCGGCATCATCGAACTGCCGCCCGGCTATATGGCGGCGCTCAAGCGCAAATGCGAAGAGCGCGGCATGCTGCTGATTCTCGACGAGGCGCAAACGGGCGTTGGGCGCACCGGGATGATGTTCGCGTGCGAGCACGACGGCGTGACGCCCGACATTCTCACGCTTTCGAAGACGCTGGGCGCCGGCCTGCCGCTCGCGGCCGTGGTCACGTCCGCGCAGATCGAGGAAGCCGCGCACGAACGGGGCTTCCTGTTCTACACCACGCATGTGTCCGATCCGCTTCCTGCTGCGGTCGGCCTGCGGGTGCTGGACGTGGTGGCGCGCGACGGACTCGTTGCGCGCGCAAACATCATGGGCGAGCGCTTGCGGCGCGGACTGCTGGATCTCATGGAGCGCTTCGAATGCATTGGCGACATTCGGGGGCGCGGGCTGCTGCTCGGTCTCGAGATCGTCAAGGACCGCCGCACGAAGGAGCCCGCCGACGGCCTTGGCGCAAAAATCACGCGCGAATGCATGAAACTCGGGCTCAGCATGAACATCGTGCAGTTGCCGGGCATGGGCGGCGTGTTCCGCATCGCGCCGCCGCTGACCGTGAGCGAGCAGGAGATCGATCTCGGCGTGGAACTGCTGGGGCAGGCGATCGAGCGTTCGCTCTGAGGACCCGGGTCGTCGCGGCTAGGCCTTGCTGCGCGATCCGGCCGGGTTGACCTGGGGCCGCGCGAGCGCACGTGCGGCGAGCGGCGTGGACATGACGATGGACGTGCGCGTCTCGCCGTAGAGGTTGATGCGCTGGATCAGGCGCTCCAGGTCGGCGACGCTCGTCGCGACGAGGCGAATGACATAGGAGTCAGCGCCAGTCACGTGATGGCATTCGAGCACTTCGGCAATCGCGCCGAGCAGCTTGAGAAACTTCGCTTTCGCGGATTGGGGCACCGTAATGCCGATCAGGGCCGAGATCGGATAGCCGGCGGCGGCCGGATTCACGCGCGCCGTGTAGCCTTCGATCACGCCGGCTTCTTCGAGACGTCTCACGCGCTCCGTGACCGCCGGCACGGAGAGATGCACCTGGCGCGCAAGCTCGGTGTAGGTCATGCGGCCGTTGTCCTGCAACAGCGCCAGTACTTTCCAGTCCAGATCGTCCATCATGGCGAAATGTTTAAGGTGAAAGGCTGATTTTCCCTTAAATCTCGCCTTCTGCGGATAATCTGCGCCGTCTACGATAGTCCCCTATAGGACATGCATTGCGGGGAGAGGGGACATGTTGTTCGTCAAAGCCGTGGCGATGGGCTTTTGCATCGCCGCACCGGTCGGGGCCATCGGCATGCTGTGCATCCAGCGCAGCCTGAGCCGCGGTTTTTACTCCGGCTTCGCGACGGGCATTGGCGCTGCCTGCGCGGATGCGTTTTATGGCTTGCTCGGCGCGCTCGGCGTGGCCGGTATCGTGACGGCGCTGCCGATGCTGACGGTCGTGTTGAAGGCGGCGGGCGGCGCATTTCTGGTGTGGATGGCGTGGACCATCGCGCGCGAGTCGCCCGCCGCGCCGGCCGCCGTACAGGAGACCCAGCGCAGCCCTGTCACGCGGGATTTCCTCACGACGTTTGCGCTGACGCTCTCGAACCCCCTGACCATTTTTTCGTTCATCGCCGCGTTTGCCGCGCTCGGGCCCCTGCCGGCCATGCCAGGCGAGCAGGGCGCGCCGGGAGGGCTTTCGGTGGCGCCGATGGTAACGATGGTGACGGGCGTGTTCGCGGGTTCGGCCGTGTGGTGGCTGTTCCTGAGCGGCGTGACGTCCGCGTTGCGTACGAAGGTGCCGCTCGCGTTTACGCGGGGCATCTCCATGTTTTCCGCCGTTGCGATTGCCGCGTTCGGCGTCGTTCAGATGGTCACGGGTCTCGCGCGGCTCGCTTAAGACGTCGTTTCGAAACGTTCGAGGGCTTGCGCCACTTCCTCGATGTAGGCGTCGGTCAACGCGCAGTCCGTAAGCGCCTGCCTGAGCTGGAACACGTATTCCGCGTTGCTGCCGAGCGGACCATGTGCCTGGGCAATCGCGCGCGCGACAGTCGCGGGGCTCGAATCAGTCTCGTATTGTCGCGGGCAGGTGTTTGCCACGAAGGCGAGGGCGTGCCGCGTTTCGCCCGTGGCGAGCGTCACCGCGGTCCAGGCGGGCGTGTAGGCGCCCGTCAACATCTCGCGGGTCCAGAGGATGTGCAGCTCTTCGTCGAGCGTGGCGGCATCGAGCCGCAGCACCACGCCTTGCGTATCGCCGCCGCGCTCCAGCGCGAGCATGCGGCCGGGGCGCTGCGGCGTGCCGCGCCCGCCGAACAGGCGTATGCAAAAGCTCCGGCGCCAGCCGTGCAGCGTGGCGTACGCGCGCTGATCGAAGTGCGAGAGCGGATTCCACATGAGCGAGCCGTAGCCGAACACCCAGACCTCTGCGCCGGCGGGGCGCTTCGCCATCGTATCGGCGAGCGACTGGGCGATCTGGGCTTGCGTCCAGAGAATTTCCGGCGGGAGATGGCTGAAACTCTCGAGAAACGCACCGGAGCGAATGGCGTCCCTGTTTAGCATGGCGTTGACGGGTGAGTGGAGGCTACGTCACGAAGTATGCGGTCGGCGCGTGCGTGGATAAAGTGGCTGGAACGCGATGCTGCGTTCAACTGGGGACGACAATCGGGTGATGCCGGTCCGGCAGCGAAGCGGAGCAATCAATCACTCGACGGGGCATAGCCAAGCTCGCGCTGGTGACGAATCGAGAGGACTACGACGCGCGTACCGGAGTGGGCATACAGGATCACGTGCGATCGCAGCACATATTCACGGAAATCGGGAACGCCAGCTTCGATTGCCAGACGCTTCAGCTTGTCGAGGCGCGTCTGCCCCTCAATGGTTTGCGCCGCAAGGAAGCCGGCTGGACGGCCAAGTTCTGGATGAATCATCACGAGATCGCGGAAGCGAAAAATCTGCTCCCAAAGTTCATCCATTCGCTGCGGAGCCGACGACGAGTCCTGCTCCAGCATGAATTCGCTGATTGCTTCGAGGCGCTTTGCGAACGTTTCGGCAAAATCGACCCGGATCATTTCCGCGGCTCAGCGCGACGTCGCATCGACTCCCGCATGTCCTCCAGAGACTGTGTGCGCCCGGCGAGCGCGTCCTTGAGTCCCTTCTCGGCGTCGTCGATCATGATCAGCCGCCCGTACTCGGCCTCGAGGGCATGATAGAAGTCGAGCTTTTTCGCATCGACGAGCGCGACGAACGCCGCGCCATTCTTCGTCAGGACCTTTTCGGCACCGGCGACCACGTCTTCCGCCAGTTCGGTGAGCCGCGCGCGTGCTTCGCTGATCGGCACGACGTCCTTGGCACGAATAGACATAAACGTCTCCATTACAAAATTCGTTAACGAAAACATACACACCGAAGGATGCCTGGTCAAGCCACGCTCCGTACTTCCCCCAGGATCGCGCCGCCAATGATAACGCTACCATTCACCCCATCACGTCACCGGGTGGCGCGACCGGCGCCCCGGCCTTCGACGGCTTTTTTTATCCGTCGAAATGGTAGCGTTATCATGGAGAACACCTTGTCCCAAGTTCGCAAGAAGCCCGAAGACCTGCGCAGCTACCGCTGGTACGGCGTCAACGACCTCCGCTCGTTCGGCCACCGCTCGCGTACGGCGCAGATGGGCTATCACTCGTCCGATTACATGGGCAAGCCCGTCATCGCCGTCGTGAACACGTGGAGCGAGATCAACTCGTGCCACACCCACTTCAAGCAGCGCGTGGAGGAGGTGAAGCGCGGCATCTGGCAGGCGGGCGGGTTTCCGGTCGAGATGCCGGTCATGACGCTGGCCGAGCCGTTCCAGAAGCCCACCACCATGCTCTACCGCAACTTCCTCGCGATGGAGACGGAGGAACTGCTCAAGTCGTATCCGTTCGACGGCTGCGTGCTGATGGGCGGCTGCGACAAGACCACGCCGGGTCTCCTGATGGGCGCGATCAGCATGGACCTGCCCGCCATTTATCTGCCCGCCGGGCCGATGTTGCGCGGCAACTGGAACGGCCGCACGCTCGGCAGCGGCTCGGACACGTGGAAGTACTGGGCGGAACTGCGCGCGGGCAAGATCACCGAAGACGAGTGGAAGGGCATCGAGAGCGGCATTGCGCGCTCGCCCGGCCACTGCATGACGATGGGCACGGCCTCCACGATGACGAGCGCGACCGAAGCGCTCGGCCTCACGCTGCCCGGCTTCTCGTCGATTCCCGCGGTGGATTCGCGTCACGCGCAGTATGCGTCGCTCACGGGGCAGCGCATCGTCGAGATGGTCTGGACCGACCAGAAGCCCTCGGACATCCTCACCGCGAAGGCCTTCGACAACGCCGTGACCACGGTGCTCGCGATGTCGGGTTCGACCAACGCGATCGTGCACCTCGTGGCCGTGGCGCGCCGCGCGGGCATCGATCTGACCACGGCGCGATTCGACGAACTCGCGCGCGTGACGCCGGTGCTCGGCAATATTCGCCCCGCCGGCCAGTATTTGATGGAGGACTTTTATTACGCGGGCGGCCTGCGCGCGCTGCTCGTGGAACTGGGCGACCTGATCGACGGCACGCAGATGACCGTGAACGGCAAGACGCTCGGCGAGAACATCGCGGGCGCGGAGATCTTCAACGACGACGTGATCCGTACGCGCAGCAATCCGCTCGTCGCGCGCGATGGACTCGCCGTGCTCACGGGCAATCTCGCGCCGGACGGCGCGGTCATCAAGCCCGCGGCGATGGAGCCGCATCTGCTCAGGCATCGCGGCCCCGCGGTGGTGTTCAAGGACTACAACGACATGGCCGCGCGCATCGACAGCGACGATCTCGATGTGAGCGCCGACTCCGTGATCGTGTTGCAGCACGCCGGCCCGGTTGGCGCGCCGGGCATGCCCGAATGGGGCCAACTGCCGATTCCGCAGAAACTGCTCAAGCTCGGCGTGCGCGACATGCTGCGCATTTCCGACGCGCGCATGAGCGGCACGAGCTACGGCGCGTGCGTGCTGCACGTCGCGCCCGAATCGTTCGTGGGCGGGCCGCTCGCGTTCGTGAAAGACGGCGACGTCATCGAACTCGACGTCGAGGCGCGCCGTCTGCATCTGCATGTGAGCGACGCCGAAATGGCCGCGCGCAAGGCGGCGTGGACGCCGCCGAAGCGGCCGTTCGAACGCGGTTTCGGCGTGTTGCATCAATTGCACGTGACGCAGGCGAACAAGGGCTGCGATTTCGATTTCCTCGAAACGCCGGCCGCCACGCCGTGCGAAGCCCACGGCGCCGAACCGGAAATTCACTAATCCCCATCATTGAAGACATCACCGATCATGACCGCACCGAATCCGCCAGTCAGCGAAGCCGCGCTCGAACAACTGCGTCACGTGAGCACCGCCACGCTCACGACCCAACTCTTCAAGCGCGGCCTGCGCAATGTGTTTCTGCAGGGCGTGGCGCCGCTCGTGAAGCCTGAGCCGGGCACGCCGAATCTCGTCGGCCCGGCGTTCACGCTGCGCAATATTCCGGCGCGCGAGGACCTCGACCACGTGGGCGTGTTCCAGAATCCGGACCACCCGCAGCGCAAGGCCGTGGAAACCGCACCCGTGGGCAGCGTGCTCGTGCAAGATTGCCGGGGCGACCGCACGGTGGCTTCGGTGGGCTCGATTCTCGCGTTGCGCCTCGCGAAGCGCGGCGTGGCGGGGATGGTCTCGGACGGCCCCGTGCGAGACAGCGGCACGATCGCAGCGCTTGGCCTGCGGATCTGGTGCGCGGGGGCGAGTGCGCCGCTCAATCTCGCGAAGCATCACGCCGTGGATCTGAACGTGCCGATCGCATGCGGCGGCGTGCCCGTTTATCCGGGCGATATCGTCGTGGGCGATGCCGACGGCGTCGTGATCGTGCCGCACGAAATGGCCGAGGAAGTGGCGCGCGACGCCACCGAGCAGGAGCGGCTCGAGGCGTTCATCACCGAGCGCATCGAGTCAGGACTGGCACTGCGCGGCACGTATCCGCCCAACGAGGAAACGCTGGCGGCGTATCGCGCATGGTGCGAGCAGCAGGCAAAATAACCCGCGCAGCACGCAGGACGATACCGATAAACAGAGGCCCGCGCGCGACGCGGGCTCAGGAGACAACGTGAACGATGCCACCGCAGCGATCGACGAGCCGCGTCTGATCAACCGCATGGGCTGGCGGCTGATGCCGCTGCTCGGCGTGCTCTACCTGGTCGCGTATATCGACCGCTCCAACATCGCGTTCGCGAAGTTGCAGATGCTCGGCAGCCTCGGGCTTTCCGAAGTCGCGTACGGGCTTGGCGCGTCGCTCTTTTTCATCGGCTATCTGCTGTTCGAGGTGCCGAGCAATGTGCTGCTCCACAAGTACGGCGCGCCGCGCTGGATGGCGCGCATCATGTTCACGTGGGGCGTGGTCACGATTCTGCTCGCCTTCACGCGCAACGCCACGATGTTCTACATCCTGCGCTTTTTGCTGGGCGCGTCCGAAGCCGGGCTCTATCCAGGCGTGATCTACTACCTCACGCTGTGGTTCCCGCAGCGCCACCGCGTGCGCATGCTCGGTTACTTCACGGTGGGCAGCAGCCTCGGCAACATGATCGGCGCGCCGATCTGCGGCTGGCTGCTCGACAAGGGCGGACTGTTCGGCCTGCAAGGCTGGCAGCTCGTGTTCGTGGTCACCGGCATTCCATCGGTACTGCTCACGATTGTCGTGCTGTTCCTGTTGCCGCAGGCGCCGCAGAAGGCGACGTTCCTCTCGGAAGGCGAGAAGCGCTGGCTCACGCACACGCTCTCGACCGAGAGCGCGGCCGCGCGCAGCCAGTCGCGCCACGGCTCGGTGCTCAGCGTCTTCACGGAGCCGCGCGTGCTCGGCATGGCGTTCTACTACATGATGCTGTCGATCTCCGTGTACGGCGTGAGCTATTGGCTGCCTACGCTCGTAAAGGGCTTTGGCGTGACCAATACTACCAACGGGCTGCTCAACATCATTCCCTGGCTGCTCGCGACGATTGTGCTCGCCACGCTGCCTTCGCGGCTGCGCGCGAGCAATCATGCGACTGTCGCGATGCTGGTGTCGTCGCTGCTCGGCATGGTGTTCTTCGTTTCATCGGTCTTTCTGCCGGGCCATGCGCTGCGCTTCGCCGCGTTATGTCTTGGTGCGCCGTGCATGTATCTGCTGATTCCGTGCTTCTGGACGCTGCCGCCCAAATTCCTCTACGGCGCGCGCGCCGCGGCGGGCATCGCGGCGATCAATTCGCTCGGCAATATCGGCGGCTTCATCGCGCAAAATCTCGTGCCGTTCGTGAAGCAGGCAACGGGCAGTACGCGCATGCCCATGCTCGTGCCCGCCGCATGCATGGTGATCTTCGCGATCGTGACCGCCATGATCCTGCGCCGTGGCGACCGCATGCCGCAAACCGTCGACGGCGCGCCCCTGCCGAACAACGCGCGCTAGCCGGCGAGGCGGTTTCGCTACAATAGCCGCGCATTGCCCACCTCCGTTCAAGTTCATGTCGACCATCAAACCCGCTCCGAGCATCGAACACGCGGACGCCACCGTGCGCGCGAAGCGCACGCGCGGCGGGCCCAAGGGCCTGCGCATCACCGACGTGGCCGCGCAGGCGGGCGTCTCGCCCATCACGGTTTCGCGCGTGTTCAACAATCCGGAGTCGGTTGCGCCGGAGACGCTGGAGCGCGTGCGGCAGGTCGTGCAGAAGCTGGGCTACGTGCCGAACCGGCTGGCGGGCGGTTTGTCGTCGGCGCGCTCGCGGCTCATCGCGGCCATCGTGCCGACCGTTTCGCACTCGCTGTTTTCGGAAACTATCCAGGTCTTCAGCGAGACGATGTCGCGCGCGGGTTACGAGGTGCTGCTCGCGTTGAGCGGCTATAGCGCGTCGAACGAAGAGAGCCTGCTCGATACGGTATTGAGCCGCCGCCCCGAAGGCGTGCTGCTCACGGGCGTCGCGCATACCGATTCGTTGCGCGAGCGCCTGAAGAACGTCGGCATTCCCGTGGTCGAAACGTGGGACATGACCGATACGCCGATCGACATGCTGGTGGGCTTTTCCCACTACCAGATCGGCGCCGCGGTGGCGGCGCATTTGCTCGCGCGCGGCGCCCGCCGTCCCGCGCTCATCTCCGCCAACGACGCGCGCGCGCTCGCGCGGCGCGCTGGCTTTCGCGAACGGCTCGCGCAGGAAGGCATCGAGGACGTGCCCGAAGAACTGGTCGCGCCGCCCAGTTCGGTCGCGCACGGCAAGCGTGCGCTGCCGCCCTTGCTTGCACGCGCGCCGGATATCGACGCCGTGTTCTGCGGCTCGGATCTGCTCGCCATCGGCGCGCTTGGCGCTGCGCGCCAGATGGGCGTGCAGGTGCCCTCGCAACTGGCGATCTGCGGTTTCGGCGATCTGGAGTTCGCGACCGAAACCACACCGCAGCTAACGACGGTGCGCGTGGAGGGCACCCGCATTGGCGTGAACGCTGCGCGTTTTCTGCTCGACCGCCTGAGTGGAGGAAGCGGCGTGAGCGAGCCTCGCGCGCTCGATGTGGGGTTCACGATCGTGGCGCGCGAATCGGCTTGAGTCGCCTCGTGTAGCCCTCAAGCTGCGGCGGCGTTTTCCAGTGTCCGCACAGGCGCACTGCGCGGACTCGCAATGCCAAAATGGGCTGCCAGCATATCGACCACGTTATCCGCCATACCGGTGCGCGTTTCTTCGGTAGCCGAACCAATATGCGGCGTGAGCACGACGCGCGGGTTGTCGATCAGTGCCTGCGGCACGTGTGGCTCGTGCTCGAACACGTCGAGCGCCGCCCCTGCGAGCCGCTGCGCATCGAGCGCGGCGATCAGCGCCTTCTCATCCACTACGGGGCCGCGCGCAATGTTGATGAGAAAGCCTTGCGGCCCGAGCGCGTCGAGCACGGCCGTATTCACCAGATGATGCGTTTGCGGTGTCAGCGGGCAGGTGAGGATCAGCATGTCGCTATCGGCCGCGAGACGCGTGACGTCGTCGTAGTACGGCAGATCGACGCTCTTGCGGTTCGGCCCGTAATACGCGACTTGCGAGCCGAACGCCTTGAGCCGCTTCGCGATGGCCGCGCCGATCATGCCGAGCCCGACAATGCCGACCTTCATGCGCGAGACCGAGCGGCCGAGCGGCAGCGCGCCGTGCTCCGGCCACTTGCCGGAGCGCACATACGCGTCGGCCTGCACGATATCGCGCGTGAGCGCGAGCGCGAGGCCGATCGCGGTGTTCGCGACATCCTCGGCCAGCACGTGCGAGGCATTCTCGATGCGGATGCCGCGCGCCTGCGCGCTTTTCACATCGAGGTTGTCGAGCCCGGCGCTGTAGCTCGCAATGATCTCCAGCGCGGGCAGGGCGTCGAGAAACGCCGCGTCGATCTTCGTCTTGCGCAGCGCAATGCCGCGAATGGACGCGCCATGTTGCGCGAGGAACGCAGCGGCTTCGCGCGGCGCCTTCGGCAGATCGAGCATCGTGAAGAGCGACGCGAGTTCGGCCTGAGTGCGTGCCGGCAATTCGGCTGCGTTGAGAATGATGGGTTTTGCCATGATGAGTCGATGAATCCTTGCTTCGTTTGATGCGTGCGTTCGCGTGCTCAGCTGACTTTCACGCGCTCGATGCGGCCCATGAACACGAGATAAACCAGCGCCGCGACCACGCAGTGTGCCGCGACAAAATAAAGACCGGCCTTGTAGCCGCCCGTTGCCTGCACGATATAGCCGAACACGATAGGCGTGACGATGCCGCCGATATTGCCGATGCAATTGAAAATCGCGCCGGCAAGGCCCACGGCTTCACGCGGCGCGGTATCGCACGCAATGGCCCAGGTGCCCGCGCCGGCTGCGGCGCCTTTGCCGAAGAAGGCGACCGTCATCAGCAGGACGATGACGGTGTTGCTCTCGGTGAACGCCGAGAACACGATGCAGCAGCCCACGGCCATGCCGACGATATACGGCGTCTTGCGCGCCCACGACACGCTCCAGCCGTGCCGGATCAGCGCGTCCGAAATCGCGCCGCCCGCAATGCCGCCGAGAAAACCCGCGATGGCGGGCAGCATCGTCGCGAGACCGGCCTGCATGACGTTCATGCCGCGCGCCTGCACGAGGTAGATCGGAAACCACGTGATGAAAAAATAGCTCAGCGCGATGACGCAATACTGGCCGATATACGAGCACCAGAGCATGCGGTTGCCGAGCAGCATACGCAGCGTCTTGCCGGATACGGCGGGGCGCGACTGGCGCTCGAGCTTCGAGTCGATGTCGATCATCGCGCCGCCCGCTACGAGGCGGTCGAGTTCGGCGGGCGAGACACGCGGGTGCTTGCGCGGTTCGTGCATCACGAGCGCCCAGATTCCGGCGCTGGCAATGCCGATCAGGCCGAGCGCGAAGAACGGCGCGGGCCAGCCGAACTTGCTGGTGAGCCAGCCCGCGAACGGCGAGAAGATCGCCACGGCGAAATACGATGCGGACGCAAACAACGACGTGGCGAAGCCGCGCTCTTCCTTGGGGAACCACATGACGGTCACGCGGCTGTTGGCGGGGAAGCTGGGCGCTTCGATCAGCCCGAGCGCGAAGCGCAAGGCGAACAGCAGGCCCAGCGCCACTGACATATCGGTCGTGACCCTGCCGACGAAGCCGACGAGAATCGTGGCGAGCGACCACAGGATCAGCGTGGCGGCGTACATGACTTTCGTGCCGACGCGGTCGAGCAGCAGGCCGCCGGGGATCTGGCCGACCACATAGGCCCAGCTGAACGCCGAGAGCACGTAGCCGAGCTGAATATGGTTGAGCCCGAATTCTTTTGCTATGCCGGGCCCGGCAATCGAGAGGATCGCGCGGTCTGCGTAGGCGACCGTCGCGAGCAGCAGGATGGCGGCCAGAATCGTGAATCGCGTGCGGGTGGCGCGGGTGGCTTCCGTCGCTTCCGTGGCGGCAAAGCCGGCGGTCCTCTGCGTTGACATCGATGTCTCCAGTCCCGTGCTCGAAGCCGCGGGTATCATTATCGATCCGTACCCGCAAGCATCGTCTCAATGCCGGGGCAGATTGACTGTATTTGACGCACCGCGCCAGTACGCGTCAATCTTGATTGAGCGAATCAACCAGGCAAACCCAGGAAAACTAGTGGAAATCTGGATGACACAGGAGGAGGCCTGTCACGCGCTGGGCGTGCGCAAGCAGACGTTGTACGCGTACGTGAGCCGCGGGCGCATCGAAGTCCGGTGGGACCCGGAGCACGCAAGCCGCAAGCTGTACCGCGCTTCGGACGTCGCGGCGCTCAGGAAGAAGCGCGACCTTGGCCGCGCCCACAAGAGCATCGCGGCGAGCACGATGGCGTGGGGCGAGCCCATCATCAACACGCGCATTTCCACGATCACACGGGGGCGGCTTTACTACCGCGGCCACGATGCGATCGACCTCGCGAGCCGGGCGACGCTCGAAGACGTGGCTCGATGCTTATGGGAAACGGACGCGGCGCCGGTCTTCCCCACGTTCCACGACGACGTGAACGTACCCGAGGGCGCGCCGCCGCGCGCGCGGGTATATGCGTCGATCGCGCTGGCCGCGGCGCAGCCGCGTGCAAGCGGCGCGCTCGACGCTGCACGGTTGAATGACGAAGCGGCCTGCCTCGTGGGCCGCTTCGCGAGCGCCTTCGTCGGGCCGGGCGAGATTGGCCGCTTCGGCGCAAGCGGCGCACTGCATGCGCGTCTTGCGCGTGCGTGGCGGTGCGAAGCGCAGGCGGACTTGCTGCGGCGTGCGCTCGCGTTGCTCGCGGACCAGGAATTGACGACATCGGCGTTTGCGGCACGCGTGGCGGCGTCGACGGGGGCGTCGCTCGGCTCGTGCATGCTCGCGGGCCTGGCCGCATTCGCCGGGCCCTTGCATGGCGACGCCGCGCTGCGCGTGCAGGCGCTGCTCGGTGATGTGCGCGCGATGGGGGTGGCTGGCGCGGTCGAGCGCTGGTTGAAGGCGAACGGGCCGTTGCCGGGTTTCGGTCACGAGTTGTACCCGCAAGGCGACCCGCGCGCGGCGGACCTGCTCGCGGCGTTCGATGTGCCGGACGAGGTGCGCGCGCTGATCGAGTACGTTCGCGTATCGCGCGGTCTCGCGCCGACGATCGACATCGCGCTCACCGCGCTTGCCAGCTATTGCCGCTTGCCGGAAGACGCTGTGTTCGCGATATTCGCCATTGGGCGGAGCGTGGGCTGGATGGCGCACGCCATCGAGCAGATGACCAGCGGCACGCTGCTGCGGCCGCGGGCCAACTATATCGGACCTGTTGGCGCGGGTGCCGCGCGAGGCGCCGGGAATCATCAGGAGTATTGACGACTGCGCAAGCGGTCGCGTCCATGCCCGGCGCGGCCGCTTGCATCCAGCACTCAATGACCCAGCCCGCTCGCGGCGATCTGCTGCTCGACGTACTGCGCGAACAGCGAATGCGTGTGCGTGGTCGGGTGAAGGTCGTCGGCGAACATATAGGTCTGGTCGGCATTGGCCGCGACGTAGGTGGCGGGCGAGCAGAGCAGCGAGGTGTTGTCAGGCGTTTTCGAAGGGTCGCACGCCTGGGCCGTGTTGGACACGGTAAATCCGTTCGTCTGAAAGTTCGCGACGAGCTGCGTGATCCAGGTGTAGGAATCGACTTCGATGACCTTGCCTTGCAGGCCATCCGTCTGCAACGCGCCGTTCAACGTCGAGTTGAAGAGCTGCGAGAGCTGGGTCAGGTTCGCGCCGCCGTCGGCCGAGGTGATGCCCTTGGGCGAGAGACCGATGTTCGGCACGTTGACCACCACGACATGCGTGGCGCCGGCCTGCACGATCTGCCCGACGATTTGTGCGAGCGTCGTGGCGGCAGTCTGCACGACCGTGTTGGCCGTAGGCGGGTTGCCGGCGCGCAGCACATCGTTTGCGCCTGCCCAGACCAGCACGAGCTGGCCGGAGTTGAAGGTGCCGTGAGCGGAGATATAGCTCGACACCTGCTGATTGACCGGCATTTCGATATTGCCGATCACGTCCGAGAGGAAGTCGTACTGGTTGGCCGGCGTGGCGACCGTCGAGCCACCCTCTGCGTAGCCGAAGCCGCCTTGCGCGCTCAGCTTGTGATCGAGGCCGACAGTGTACGCGGCGTTCAGGCTGTCCCCATAATATTGCGCGACATCCTGCGACCAGACCTGACCGGGGTTGGTCGTGAACCGCCCGCCGCCCACGGCGCCCGCAAGCGGCGCGTAGGTCCCGACATCGGAAAGGCTGTCGCCGAACGAGACGACCTGCAGCTTGACGCCGCCCGCCGGCGTGCTGGTGCCGCTGCCCGAGCCTCCTCCTCCTCCGCCGCCACCGCCGCCGCCGCACGCCGCGAGCAGGAAAATCAGTCCGGCGGAAATTGCCACCCGGATCCGGGTATCGATCGTTGCCATTGTGCCCCCCTTACCGCTTGACGCGATTGCGCCCGCGACCGGATAGGGCGGGCCTAAGAGGGCTAGCAAAAAGAATGCGCGGAGCCTACAAATGGCTGACTTGAATGCCAGGGATGGCGTGAGGCGTTAAAGAACCAGCGTTTCGAGCCGGTTGCCGCCCAGCGCTTTCGCGCTGTAGAGCGCGGTGTCGGCGGCGGCCAGCAGGTCGGAGAGGGTGGACGCTTCGTGACCATGCTGCGCGAGGCCGATGCTCACCGTGGCGCGTATGGCGACGCCATCGACCTTGTTCATGGCGGTTTGAGCGAAACGCCTGGCGATCGCTTCGCCCACCGCTTTGGCGCGCACGCGGTCATGGCCCGGCAGCAGGGCGGCGAACTCTTCACCGCCTATGCGCGCGAGGATCGCCTCGGGTCCCATGGCGCTGCGGGCGATGTCCGCGAACGTCTTGAGGACTTCATCGCCGGTCTTGTGGCCGTAGCGATCGTTGATGGTCTTGAAGTGGTCGAGATCGAAGGCAAGCAGCGAAACCGGCTGACGCGCCCCGGGCTGACGCGCCCCGGGCTGGCGCGCCCCGATCTCGCTCATCACGCGCTCGCCTTCTTCGAAGAACCAGCGGCGGTTGCCAAGGCGGGTCAGGTAGTCCGTCTGCGACTCGCGCAACAGCTGCCCATGCGTTTCCTCGCGGATCAGCTTGATCAGGGCCATGGGCAGAACGATCGAATACAGCACGCCTTCATACATCGTGATCTTGCTGACTAGCGCGACAAAGCTGTCCCCATAGCGGCTCCCCAGCAACGGGAGGACAAACGTCCGGAACACGTAAAAGAGCGCGTGGAATCCCGTGACGAACGTCGCGACGTGGCGCGATTGCCCCCCTTTTATGCCGTCGCCGCGCAGCAGCTCGCGCGAGGTCATGGCGCTCACCAGCGCAATGGGAAGCGCGCTCGCGTAGTACCACATGGCCTGCGGATGCCGTGCGCCCCATGTGGCCCATGTCAGCGCGATCAACGCGAGCAGGGCGATCGAGCCCGCCCGGTATTGCCGCCCGTTCAGCGTCGCGACGCCGTGCAGAACCAGCAGATAGCCGGCCATGATGACGAGGTTGCTGAGGGCGGAGCCCCATACGCCGGGCAGATCGGCGCGCACGAGCACCGCGGCGCAGCCGGTTGCGAGGGTGGCGTAGCCCCCGGCCAGTATCCGCAATGCCTTGCTGCGCGCGGGATGCGTACGATGCTCCCAGAGCGTCATCAGGGAACTGGCTAGCAGGGTCCCGATCAGGAGAAAGTAGATGGTAAGTAGATCGACGTGCATCGCTGGCGTGGGGCTTCTACGCCGGTACATCGCGGCGAACGCGCATTTTACGCCGAAACTTAATACCGCGATGCTCGTTCCCTGATTGTCCGCCGCGTGCCCGCAGCGTGCCGGGCCGGCTTCACGCGTCGCGCCACGCCTCGATGCGTTCTGTATCGAGCCCGAACTGGTCGAGCGCGCGGCTCACCGAATGATCGACCATTGCCTGCAGGCTCGCGGGCTTCGCGCAGAACGCGGGCACCGGCGGGAACACCACCGCGCGCTTGGGGTTGGTATTGTGCCGCGGACGCTTGCGCGGTTTGGGCTTGAAGGTGCGGTGTTTAAACCGCTTGCGATGGCGAATGGGTTTAGTGAAGTGGTGATCGCTACGCGGGCGTACGATCGGTCGGCAGGGACGCAGGCGTTGCTTGAGATGGTTGCGCAGGGGCGCGGGTGATAATGTGATCAGGAGTGCGATGGAGTTTTTTGTTTTGCTCAGGGTTGTGCTTTTGGCCTTTCCTTTTGTTCGCGTCGGTATGCAGGCGTTGCCCCTGTGCGGGGCGGCACCTACTTTTCTTTGCCAGCGGCAAAGAAAAGTAGGCAAAAGAAAGCCGCTCAAACCGCTAGCGCCTGCCAC
>NZ_JAFA01000030.1 GCF_000519185.1 Paraburkholderia nodosa DSM 21604
GTCGCGACCCGGTATTGCACCGCCGTCGTACTGACGTTTCGTGAGTTGGCTCGCGTTGGACACCGAAGAGACGGTTTCGATTTCGAATGCTTCGACANTTGAGGTACGGCCGGAAGATACAGCCCGCCGTCCGGTTCGTGGGGCGTGTCAACGCTATCCGCTTGGACGGTCGCCAGGTCGCTTACGGCCCCGTCGATTTTGGACTTTGCCAACTGACAAGACCGCGCAACCGGCCGTTGTACCTTGGAAGCCGCCGTTGCGCCGACCTTGGCGCGTAAGTCCGCTCAGGGTCGAGCCAGTCAAACGAAGCGGCCGCGCCCCGCTCGTACCGTCTGCGTCGCAACCGACAAGGCGGGCTAGAAACGGAGAACCGCTTCCTTCCGACACTTCCTATCCGCAGCGCGTGCATCGCGCGTTTGTCGCGCTGGTCGGCTGAACAAAGGGAACTGTGGCGGGAGTATCAGGGGGAATGGCGAAGCCGCGTGCTTGCGTAAGCGAAAGGGCGGCACCGCCAAAGGCCTGGCTTACTGACCCGGTTCTTTGATGGTCAGTGCGTTCTTCACCGATGTCACGCCGGGAACGCCCTGAGCGACTTGAGCGGCCTTGTCGACCTGCGAGGAATCCGGAACGGTGCCTTCCAGCGTCACCGCGCCACCGCGAGCGCGAATCACAATGTTTTCCACTTTGATGTCCTTCGCGTGCTCCAGCGCGGCACGCACTTTCTTCTCCAACGCGTGGTTCGCCTGCTTCGACGATTGCGAAGTGGCCGGCGCCGTGCCCGTATCGTTCCCCTGGGCCCATGCGCTGACAGAAACGGCGACGAGCAGTGCGCCACCGGCTAGCTTGATTGCCTGAGTAGCCTTCATTCACTTTCTCCTTTTTCAGAGTTGCTACGAATCCGAACAGTGGTCTCACAGATACACAAACGGAACGTTGGACAAACTATGACTACTCGTACTCAGTGCAACGCTGCTAAAGGTGTGGGGCCGATTTCGCCAAGCCGACGTTGCAATACAACTGCCCCGGCTGCCTGCGGGCAGGCAATGTGTTTCCAACTTTATGTTTTCACCAGCCAAACCGCTGCATTGGCGACTCAAAACTTTTCGCCTACTTCGAAGGGATATATGGCGATGCCCACGCAGCGATACAACGTGCCACATACTCTGCATCTTTGCTGCCGCTGAGTAGATGGTCAGACTGATCCAGCGATATGAAACTCTTTGGATGTTTCGCCGCAAGGAAAATCTTCTGCGCCTGGTCAATGCTAACGGTGTCGTCCAGAGGAGAATGGAAAACTAGTAATGCCCTCTTCAACCTAGCGACTTTCTCTTCCAGCCGGTGTTCGTTAACGTCCTCGAGGAATTGACGCTTGATTGTGAAATCCCTACCGGCAAGCTGTACCGTCAAGGTGCCGAGCCTTTCGATTGATTCGATGCTGTCCTTGAACAAATGCTTAATATGCCGCACGTCGCCAGGAGCCCCGATCGTAACGACCGCTTTTGATTCCGGTATGTCGGAAGCCGACGCCAAAACTGCCGCGCCACCCAAGCTATGACCAATCAGTAGGGTTGGGGCCTGATGTGCCCTCCTGAGGAAATCCGCTGCCGCCAACAGGTCGCTAATGTTGGAGGAAAAGTTACTGTTGGAGAAATCGCCGTCACTGTTGCCAAGCCCTGTAAAGTCGAAGCGAAGTACGGCAATCGACTGCTCAGTCAGCGCCCGTGCGATCTTCGACGCGGACTTCAGGTCCTTACCGCAAGTAAAGCAATGTGCGAACAGCGCATATGCGACAGGTTTGTCAGGAAGCTCAAGGAGTCCGGCTAGTGATTCGCCTTGAGCGTTCTCGAAAATAATCTTCTGTTTAATCATCGCCGAGGTGTCGCATAGGTGTGAATTCAGTGCAGCCTTAAAGTTGAATACCGGCGTTTCGAAAGCGGAAAGCAAGCTAAATGCTGTCAAAAAAAGAGGGAACTGTCTGGCACAGAGATTCGTCGTCGGATCGGAAGTGTTCGAATACAGTATAGGACCTGCGGCACGGGGCCTTAGAGAGAGGTTGAATCTGATATCGTCGAGAAAGGGCCCCGACGCTGTTGCGCTGGCCCGCGTACCCAACGCGGAGTCCGCGGCCGCGGGTATGAACGCGTCTTTAGAACATCGTGCGAAGTCCGACTGCCACGCCCACCTGATTAGTCCGGCCAATGGTGTTGGTCGGAACGCCCTCACCGTTGACCCCGCCCGGGTAGTCGGCAGAGAAGGCGCCTGTGCCGCGCGCGAAGTCCGTGATCCCGTAGACTTCCGTGCGCTTCGTGAACGAGTATTCGGCGAGAACGGTAGCCGATTGGTTCACCCCTCTGCCGAGCGTGCCGTCGAGCAGTTCAGCATTGCGCGTCTGCCCATAGTAGTAGGCGAATGTGAACAGCAGCGCAGGGATGGCGTGCCAGTTCACACCGACGTACCAGGTGTCGTCGATACGGTTGGGGCTGCCACCCTTCAGTGTGGGCGCGCCCGATTGCTGCATGTAGCTGTCAGTCAAACCGGTCTGGTCCTGACCCCGCAGCCAGCCGGCCAGCAGGCGGATTTCATGGGTGACCTGAAACGCGCCGCTAATGTGCAGGAAATTGGTTTTGGCGCCATTGATTGAGCTGCCGACGCTGCTGCCGACCGAAGAGCCGGTTGCAGATGTCGGCACCGAGACCTGCTGGAAGCCTGCGTTGAGCATGGCAGGGCCATAGGTGTACGTCACTTCCACGGCATAGGTGGCGCCGAGACCGACCGCGCCCGGCTGGTTGCCAAAGCCGTAAAGGGCATTGACATCAAGGCCATCGAAGCTGCCCTTGTACTTGACCGAGTTGTCGACTTCGAGGTAAGGGCCTATGCCGTTATACATCCAGCTGTTTTGCCAATAGTTGCCAACGGTCAGCGGGTCGAAGATATCGCCCAAGGTGTCGTAGGCCGGCGCATATTGCCTGCCAAAGGTCAGCGAGCCCCACGTTTTGTTCGACAGACCCACGAAAGCCTGCCGGCTGAACAGTGTGCCGGGGACGTGTAGCTGCCCATTGAAGGCTTCGAAGCCGTTCTCGAGGCGGAAGACTGCGGACCAGCCGTCGCCCAGATCCTCACTACCCCTCAAGCCCCAGCGGCTGTGGGTTTCCGGGCCGGACGTCATCGCGACCTGATCATTGCCACCCGGCCCGGCATTCGTCTGATAACGGATGGCTTCATCGACGATGCCGTACAGCGTGACCGAGCTTTGTGCGAATGCCAACGACGCCACGACAGCGAAAAGCGCGCCCGTGGCGCTGGAAATAAGTATTTTTTTCATTAGCAATCCACAGTAATTGGTTAACTGACTGGGGAAAGGCTTTCCAGGCGCGAACAACAAGACCGTGAACGGGAGCGTAACGTGTCATTTCATTGAGGCACAGATATTCGTTACGGGTTGTTGTTTATTTGCTGTATCGGGACAGGCATGTGCCAATCGTCTGACAATTAGAAATGCAGGATAACGGCCTTTCGGTTGACGTTGACGCGCTGCGCTGTCCACCGGCACGAGCGCACAGATTCTTCAATCTCGCGATTGATAGCAAACTTTCGAGCATGTGATCGGACGCGGCGACTTGTGCAGGATATCTGTGAGGGCTCTCACGTCGGGTCACGGACAATCGTCAAACGCTGGACGCGCCGCGTGTAGTAGTCGATCATCAGATCGCCCGGGACGTTGCCTTCTTCGGTACGCATGCGCGCGAGCACGACGCGGTGATCGCGTTCCGAAATGGGCGATATCGGCGATCGAGAAATCTTTCTCCGCGACGCTCAGGAAGGGCGAACAGAAGCACGCCGATTTCGTCGTCCGGCGCTCATGGCATCAGGCTGCTGTATAGTTGCGCGGTCGTTTGCGCGGAGTGCGATAGGTCTCGCGTTCAGCAGCGCCGCGAGCGTTCCCTCCCCCATCCCGAGACACAGACCGCATGGATCGCCTTGCCGCAATGGAAACCTTCGTCGCCGTCGTCGAGGCGGGTTCGTTCTCGGCTGCGGCGCGACGGCTTCAGATTGGACAACCCGCCGTGTCGAAGTCGCTCGCGCAGCTGGAAGAGCATCTGAACGCCCGGCTCCTGTTGCGCTCGACCCGGGGCCTGACGCCCACCGACGCAGGCCAGCGGTTCTATGAACATGCGTGCCTCGCGATTGAAGAAGCCGATCGCGCGGAACATTCAGTGCGTGAATCGTCCGAGGGACTTACAGGGCGGCTGCGCGTGGGCGCAGCCGTCACGTTCGCGCGGCTGCACGTCATCCCTGCGCTGGGCGCGTTCCTCGAGCAGCACCCCAAACTTGACGTGGAGATCGTGATGGACGACCGTCCGATCGATCTGCTCGAAGAAGGCGTCGACGTCGCGCTGCGCATGGGACGGCTTAACGACTCAGGGATGACTGCGCGTCGTGTCGCAAGCGGAAGAAGGCTGGTGGTCGGCACGAAGGCGTACTTCTCGCGGCATGGCGTGCCGCATACGCCCGCCGATCTCAGCCAGCATCAGGCCATCGTTCACGCGATGCGCAGCGGTGGCGATGCATGGGCGTTCGGGCACGCGGACGGCACCGAAGCCGCCGTCACGGTGTCGGGCCGTGTGCGGGTCAGCGCCGCCGAAGGAATGCGCGCCGCTGTGCTCGCGCATATGGGACTGGCTGTCGCGTCGGAATGGATGTTCGCACCGGAACTCGCCGACGGCACCGTCCAGGCGGTCCTCACGGACTGGACGCTACCGGGCGTCGACGTGTGGGCCGTCTTTCCGTCGGGACGCATGGCAACGACGAAGGCGCGTGCCTTCGTCGCCTTCGTGGAAAGCCTCTTTGCCGCGAAGGACGCGAAGCCGGCCTCAGATACCGGCCTTGCCGATTGACGCCCCGCCGTCGACAAAAAGCGTCTGCCCGGTGATGAAGTCCCCCTCGTCCGAAAGCAGGAACGCGATCGCCGCGGCAATCTCATCCGGCTTGCCGAAGCGCTGCATCGGCACAGCCGAAAGATAGCGCTGCTCGCCTTCGCTACCCGGCGGATTGTTGGCGCGAAACAGTTCCGTTTCGGTGGGACCGGGCGCGACCGAATTGACCGTGATACCCGTCGTCGCAAGTTCCAACGCCCATGTGCGGGCGAAGCTTACGAGCGCGGCCTTTGCCGCAGCATAGGCCGTGCGCTGCGTCATGCCCAGAATGATGAGGCTGGAGATATTGACGACGCGGCCCCAGCCGCGCTCGCGCATGCCGGGCAAAAACGCCTGCACTGTCTGGATCGCGGGATGAAGGTTCACAGAGAAGACTTCATCGAGCGCATCGAGATCGATTTCGCCGACGCGCTGCGGGCGGACCAGGCCCACGTTATTGACGATACCGTCCACGCGATGGCGTTGCGCCAGCTCGCGTAGTGCCGAGTCGGTCGCAGAGCGATCACCGACGTCCAGCCTGACGAGCTCGCCAGGAAACGCCGCTTGCGAACGAGCGATCCCGATAACGCGATGCCCTGCCGCGACGAGTCGCTCGCTGAGCGCGAGGCCGATGCCTTTGGTGGCGCCGGTCACCAGGAAAGTGCGCTTTGTCATGATGGTGATTGAGTCCGAGAGAAGTACGGGAAAAGAAAAGCCACCCGAAGGTGGCGTCAAACTGCGCGTTCGCTCACGCATTCGCGTTCGCGCGCTCCAGTACCGGGAGCATATCGACCGGATCGGGACGATGCGTGTAGTCGGGATTAACTTCCGAATACAGCACGATTCCATCCTGACCGATCACGTAGCGCGCCGGCATCGGCAGCGTCCACGCCGGGTCGGCGTTGAACGCCGGGAGATCGTTTTTCAGCGCCTTGTAGAGATCGACCAGGTAGTCGGGCAGCGCGAAACGCAGACCAAATGCGGCACCGACCTCGCCGTTCGTATCGCTGAGCACCGGAAAGCCGAGCTTGTTATCGCGCACCGACTTACGGCTGTTCACGGCCGTCTGCGGCGAAATGGCCACGACGCTCGCGCCATATCCCTCGATCTGCAGCAGCACTTCGTTGATCGCCTTCAGTTCGATGTTGCAGTACGGACACCACACGCCGCGATAGAACGTGATAACGAGCGGGCCTCGACGCAGCAGTTCGGCTGACGACACCTCCTTGCCGTCCTGATCCTTGAGCGTGAAGCTGGGCGGTGGCGCGCTCCATGATCGGGTGAATTCCGGGCGGTGCGTAGTACGGCGGCTCGCCGCCCTTGAAATCCGCCTTGAATGCGTCGAGTTCGTCTTGCAGTGACATGCTGTTCTCCAGTATCGGGTGATCGAACCTGCGCTCAGGCGCCAGCCGCAACCGTCGTCTGCGGCCTGGTCCACTCGTTGCCCTTCATGAAGGCATCGTAAGGCGTATGCACGATGTGATTCGTGTAATTGCTCATCACCTTCGTCGCCACGCCGAGAATCACTTCGAACACGTTGCGACGCGTGTAGCCGGCGGCGAGAAACGCGTCAACGTCCGCATCGGTGACGAAGCCGCGCTCACGCACCACGACTGTCGTGAAGCGATGCAGCGCTTCGAGCTTCGCGTCGGGGAGTTCGGTACCGGCGCGCAACGCGTCGATCACGGCCAGGTCCATCTTGATCATCTTCGCGAGCGTGCTGTGACCGGCCATGCAGTAATGGCAGTCGTTCTCGAAGTTCGAGGTCAAATAGACGACTTGCTGTTCGTGAGGCGTCAGCGCGCTTTTTGCAAACAGATCCCACAGCGCCGAGTAGCCGGCCAGCAATTCGGGCGATTCCGCCATGAAGGACTGGAGATTGGGTACGAAGCCGAAGGCGGCTATCGTGGCTTCGAGCTGGGGCTTCGAGCCGGCCGGAGCGGTGTCGATGGTGTAGGCGTTGAAGGTGTTCATCGTTGAATCCTCACTGGGTTGACGGTGAACACATGGTCGGCCAAACGCCGCACCGCAAGAAGGCGGGCGGCGCTCATAGAAGTTATTCCCTTTCGGAATAGGCCTTGTGCGGGGCGGTCTCAGCGCTCCGCCATATTGCTGACGTAGCAGTCGGCGCGCCTCAACGCCAGCAATGGCCGACAGCTCTCTGACTACGGCCGTCTGCGCTTGGACGTAGCGAATCGCCTGTGGCACCGAAATGATTACACTTGAGTCGTTAATCTGAAAGTCGGAGACAATTGGCTCGAACCCGGCACGCGGCTTCACGGATACAACCCGCGCGATTCGAGGATCTTCTGTTGCATGCAAGCAGTCGGCCCGGAGTTCCAGGGACGTGCTCACATTACTCAATGAGTCCACCATGTACAAAACGCAACACGTCGCTAGAACCGGCATACTTATTGAAATGATTTCGTCGGCAACTTTGAGCCCACCAACCGACAGCAAAAATCCATCAAGATATCGGCTTGGTATTCCCCTCTTCCTTTCGGATGGTGCGATACCTGAATAGCGTCCCTTTATGACGATTACGGTCGTAAGTTGCAGTGAATATTCGCCTTGCGCGCGCTTACTTACAGTGGCACAGCCACGCCGACACCGACGAAACGTTCATCGTGCTCGAAGGCGAGCTGCGCATCGACACACGCGAGGGACCCATCGTCGTGCGTGCGGGCCAACTGGCCGTCGTGCCGAAGGGCGCCGAACACAAGCCCTGAGCAATCGGCGAAGTGAAGCTCCTGCTGATCGAGCCGCGCGGCGTGGCCAACACCGGCGACGGCGCGCGCAGCGAACGCACGGTGGAAAACGATCTCTGGATCTGAGTGCTGCCTAGCCTACGGAGGAAACGCGATCGCTCGTGGGTGCGTCCCAAAGCAATCGCGAGACCTCCCGCTAACGCGTCAGGTAAGGACTCTCATGGCCCGGCTCATAGGGCCGCGCCTTGATTTCCATGCGCGCAATGCTCTGGAGATGCACCTCGTCGGGGCCATCGGCGAACTTCAATGCACGCCCCCAGGTCCAGCTGTCCGCCAGCGGCGTGTCGGGGCTCAGCCCCATCGCGCCGAAGGTCTGGATCGCGCGCTCGCATACGGCGGTGTGCACGCCCGGCACGAGCGCCTTGATCATGGCGATTTCCTTGCGCGCCTCCTTCGCACCCACGTTGTCGATCATCCAGGCCGCCTTCAGCACGAAGAGCCTGGCCTGATCGATTTCGATACGCGACTTCGCGATCCACTCGCCAACGGAGCCGTGTTGATAGAGCTTCTTGCCGAACGCCGTGCGCGCCTGCGCGCGTTCGATCATCAGTTCGAGTGCCAGTTCGGCGGCGCCGATCGAGCGCATGCAGTGGTGAATGCGGCCTGGTCCCAGACGCGCCTGGGCGAGCGCGAAGCCGCTGCCTTCTTCGCCGAGCAGATTCGAACGCGGTACGCGCACGCCCTTGAATTCGATCTCGCAGTGGCCTTCGGGCGCCGTGTGGTTGACTACCGTGATATTGCGGATGATCTTCACGCCCGGCGTATCGCGCGGCACGAGAATCATGCTTTGCTGACGGTGCGCGGGCGCGTCCGGATCGGTTTTGCCCATGACGATGAACAACTGGCAATTCGGGTGCGCCGCGTTCGTGATGAACCATTTGAGGCCGTCGATCACATAGTCGTCGCCGTCGAGTCGAATCGATGTGGTGATATTGGTCGCGTCCGAGGACGCCACTGCGGGCTCCGTCATCGCAAACGCCGAGCGGATCTTGCCATCGAGCAGCGGCTCGAGCCACTTCGTGCGCTGCGCGGGCGTGGCGAACATATGGAGCAGTTCCATGTTGCCCGTGTCCGGCGCATTGCAATTAAACACCTCAGAGGCCCACGACACGCGCCCCATGATCTCGGCCAGCGGCGCGTACTCGAGATTGGTCAGACGCGTGCCCGGCTCGTCGTCGCGCAGATGCGGCAGGAACAGGTTCCAGAGGCCTTCCGCACGCGCCTTCTCCTTCAGGTCTTCCATGAAGGAAACGGGATACTGCCCCGCGCTCACTTCTTCGTGCCATTGGTGGATGCGCGGCACGATATGCGCGTCCATGAACGCGCGCAACTGCGTGCGCAGCGCTTCGACTTTCGAGCTATAGGCAAAGTCCATCTTGCTCTTCCTTGAATCGTGGTGAATGTCGTGCGGCGCGTGGGTCGATAACGCGCGCCGCTCCCATCGTCAAATCGTCAGGCCACCGTCCACGACGATGCACTCGCCGTTGGTGTAGCTCGCCGCGTCGGAGACGAGATACAGCACGGTGCCGGCCATCTCGCGAGGCTCCGCATGGCGGCGCAGCGGAATCTTCGTCATCCAGCTTTCGTACATGGCCTGGTCTTCGAACAGCGCCCCGGCGAATTTCGTCTTGGTGAGACCCGGCAGCAGCGCGTTCACACGGATGCCGAGCGGCCCGCACTCCTTGGCGAATGCCCGCGTCATGTTGACCACGGCCGCCTTGGTGATCGAATAGATGCCCTGCTTGTCGCCGGGCTGCAGTGCATTGACGGAAGCCGTGTTGACGATTGCGCCGCTGCCGTGCTCGCGCATCAGCTTGCCCGCCTCGACCGACATAAAGAAGTAGCCACGCAGGTTGACCTCCACCGTCTTTTCAAACGACGAAAGATCGGTGTCGAGAATGTGGCCGAAATATGGGTTCGCCGCCGCGTTATTCACGAGGATGTCCAGCCGGCCATGTTTCGAGCGGATGTGCTGGAAAACGCCTTGAATGTCGTCGAGACGCCCCACGTGGCACGGATACGCCTCGGCGCTGCCGCCCGATTCCCGGATGCCGCGCGCCACGGTTTCGCAGTCGCCGAGCTTGCGGCTCGACACGATCACATGGGCGCCCTGTTCTGCCAGCAGCTTCGCGATCTCTTCGCCGATGCCACGGCTCGCGCCAGTGACCAATGCAATCTTTCCGCTCAGATTGAACAAATTAGTAGTCACAACTGTCTCCTCAATGTAGTCGCGTGTCCGCGTCAAACGCCGGGCATCAAATGACGTCGACGCCCATCTTCGCGAGCGCACCGGCCATTTCACCGACCTGGCGCGCCTTCTCATGCGATGCGTTGCCGCCCAGCGCACGCTTTTTCACGCCCTGCGCAATCGCCGCGAGCCGGAAGAAGCTGAACGCCAGGTAAAAATTCCAGTTCCTGATCGATCCGATATCCCGCAAGCTGCAATACCGCTCGACGATCGCGGCCTCGTCCGGCACGCCAAGCGCTGCCCTGTCCAGCCCCGCGAGACCGCCGATATGGCCTTTGGGCGGCAGCCGCAGGCACATGCAGAAGTACGCGAGGTCGGCGAGCGGATTGCCGAGCGTGGAGAGTTCCCAGTCGAGCACGGCGCGAACCGTCGGCGTGCTTCGGTGGAAGATGAGGTTATCGATGCGAAAGTCGCCGTGCACGAGCGAAGGCTTGCCCGCTTCGGCCGGACAGTGCGCCGGCAGCCAGTCGATCAGCGCTTCCATGGCGTCGAGGTCGTCGGTCTGCGCCGCGCGATATTGCTTCGTCCAGACTTCGATCTGCCGTGAGAAGTAGTTGCCCGCGCGGCCGTAGTCGGCGAGGCCAACGGACTCGACATCCACATCGTGCAAAGCCGCCATCGTGCCGATCAGCGCGTCGTACACGGCGTGACGCTCATCAACGGGCAGCGCGGGCAAAGCTGGATCCCAATAGATTTCGCCCTCTTCAAAGCTCATCACGTAGAACAGGCTGCCAATCACGTCGCGATCCTCGCAAAGATGCAAGGCCCGCGCGACAGGAACCGGCGTGTTGCCGAGCGCGCTCAGCACGCGGAATTCGCGGTCCACGGCATGCGCGGACTTGAGCAGTTCGCCCGGCGGCTGACGCCGCAGCACATAGCGGCCGCTTTGCGCTTCGAGAAGAAACGTGGGGTTCGACTGTCCGCCAGCGAACTTCTCGACGACCATCGGCGCCTGAAAGCCGGGCACGTGCGCGGCCAGATAGCGCGCGAGTGCATCGACATCGAACTGAAGACTTGCATTCATCATGGAGCGGGAATCCGGATTCGCATCAGCCATAGGTGACGTGTTCGCGCCTCTCGGCCTGTTCGACATGCGGCAGGGTGTTGAAGGTGACCAGCGACATCGCGCTGTCATTGAAGACGTACTGGCTCACGCTGCTGTTGCGGATCTGCATGTTGAGCGCAATCGCGGCCGCAGCCGGCGCCTGCAGAACCTGCTGGGTGAACACGGCAATCGGCCCGCCTGAACTCACCACCAGAATCCGCTTGCCGCCGCCGCGCTGAATGGCGAGACGTGCATGCTCGCAGCGCGCATGGAACTGCCGCCAGGTCTCGGGAACGCGCCCGGGCAGCTTATCCTCCGACCAAAGCTGCAAGACCTGCTTGAGTCCCTTGTAGAAGGGCTTCATCGAGCCTTCGGCCAGCAGGCCGGGCACCAGACCGCTCTCGCCGAGCGCAGAAAACAGGGCGTGAAAATCGTACTCGTTCAGATCCGCGTCCTGCACGATTTCCGCGGGCGCGCCGCCCATCGCGGTGAGCAAGGCGTCCGCAGTCTGTGCGTGCCGCCGCATCGTGCCGGTCACGACGCGATCGAACGTCAAGCCTGCCTGCGCGCAGTATTCGCCCAGCCAGCGCGACTGAGTGCGGCCGCAAGCTGAAAGCTCGTCATAGTTTTCGGCGCCGAGTGACGCCTGCCCGTGCCGTACCAGGTAGAGTTCCGCCATGCCAACCTCGTCTGAACATGACGGAAACGATACTGGGACACAGGCTATTCAGGAAATTTATTCTGGTGATACTGCGTCATAACGATTCGTGACACCTACGGTCTTTGCTTGCGCATGAGGCGGCCAATCTGCTCGCGCAGCCAGCGATGAGCCGGATCGGCCGTGACGCTGCGGTGCCAGTAGCCATGTGTCTCGAGATCGGGGAGATCGAACGGCAGCGCCAGGATGCGTGCGTCATAGCGCTTGAGCAACATGAGCGGCGCGGTCAGCACGAGATCGGTGCGCATCGCGATCAAGGGCGCGACGAGATAATGCTGAACGCGGGTCTGGATAGTGCGCCGGAGTCCCAGCTTGTTGAGTTCGGTATCGACGAGACCGGGTCCCTGCCGGCGGCTGGACACATGGATATGGCCGAAGCGCAGGTAGTCGTCGATCGTGAGCTTCCTCTTCGCGAACGGATGGTCCTCGCGAAGCATGCACGCGTAACGGTCGCGGCCCATCGGCTCCTGCTCCAGGTACGGATCGTCGATGAGCGGCGCGTCGATCGCCAGATGGACCGCGCCGCTCGCCAGCGCTTCGGGAACGTCGCGGCGCGTCGTGAAGTAGCTCTCGATGCGGATGCCTGGTGCAAGACGCTGCAACACTTCTTCCAGCGCAGGAAGCAGCATTGTCTCGGTCAGGTCGTTCATGCTGAGCCGGAAGGTTCGCTGCGACGAGGCCGGATCGAAGCGTTCACCGGCATGGGTGCTCGAATCGAGCAACTGCAGCGCCTCGCGCACGCGCCCAATGATGTTCTCGGAGACGGGCGTGGGCATCATGCCGGCCGGCGTGCTCACGAACAACGGATCGTCGAATGCCTTGCGCATGCGCGCGAGCGCGTTGCTCACGGCGGGCTGCGTGATGAAGAGCAACTCCGCCGCGCGCGTGAGGTTGCGCGTTCGATAGACGGCCTCGAACACGACGAAGAGATTCAGATCGACTTTGGATGGGCGCATGGCCGGAGCCTAACCGGCCCATCGCAGCGCCGTCAATCGAGGGCGTGATCGAGCGCGGATCGCGTCGCGTCCAGTGTCAGTCCGCATACCCCGGATAAGTTCGATCGAGCCGGCGCAGCAGACCGGGCCAGACGAGCGCCCCTGGCATGACGCCGCGCGTCACCGCCACGATCTGCTGCTTGAAGCCGTCGAGAATGGGCTGCGCGATTGGCGTCAGCTTAGCGCCGCCCGACTGCGCGCGCACCTGGATCATGCAGGCCGCCTCGAAGAAGTACATCGCGACAAAGGCGTCCGCCGGCGTGCTGCCGACGGTCAGCAGCCCGTGATTACGCAGCATCAGATACGTTTTGTCGCCGAGGTCTCGAACCAGACGCGGCTTTTCGGCTTCGTTCAGGGCAAGGCCCTCGTAGTCGTGATAACCGAGCGACGCCAACACCCCGAGAGACTGCTGCGAGAGCGGCAGCAGTCCCGCCTCCTGGGCCGACACGGCAACGCCGTTGATCGAATGGGTGTGCATCACGCAGTGCGCGTCGTCACGTGCTGCATGCACGGCGCTGTGGATCGTGAAGCCAGCCGGATTGATGTCGTACGGCGACTCGCTGACCTTGCGGCCGTCGAGGTCGATCTTCACCAGGGAGGACGCCGTGATTTCCTCGAACATCATGCCGTACGGGTTGATCAGGAAATGATGCTCCGGGCCGGGCACGCGCGCCGAGATGTGGGTAAACACCAGATCGTCCCAGCCGAACAGCGCGGTGAGGCGATAGGCAGCTGCCAGATTGACTCGCGCCTCCCATTCGGCGGGTGACACGTCGTTCTTGACATTGACACACGGTGAAGCCATGTCGACGCTCCTTGGTTGGATTTGGTGAAATCGAGAGAGTCCTCATGATGCGTGCGAACTCGCCGAAAGATTGTCGGCCAGACGACAACTCCATTCAAGCGCGGCCGGCACATGCCATTCGATACCGCTCGTCTAAGGCATCGCCTTGCGATCCCATGGCGGTTCGTCGCCAAACGTCCCAGCAAGGTAATCGACAAACCGGTGCACCTTGAGCGGTATGCGGCGCACGCCCGGATACACCGCCTGGATCGCCAACTCGCTCGCGCGATAGTCCGGCAGCAGCGCCACCAGTTCGCCGCGCCCGAGGTGCTCGCCGAACACGAAGGTCGGACCATACGCGATGCCGGCTCCGGCCAGCGCGGCGCCGAGCAGCATCTGCGTATTGTTGGCCGCCATCCGGCAAGGTCCGTCGATGACGTGTGCGCGGTCGCTCGCATCGAGTAAGGTCCAGTCGTCAGCCGACACGGCCTCGCTGAACGCGAGGCGCTGCGCGCGCCGCAAGTCGTCAGGGGTGCGCGGCGTGCCATGGCGCTCGAGATACGCGGGCGACGCACACACGACCATCCGGCACGGTGCAAGCCGGCGCGTCACGAGTCCCGGGTCCTGCAGCCGTCCGATCCGGATCGCGACATCGACGCCCGCATCGATGAGGTCAACGTAGCGGTCGCTGAGCAGCACTTCCACGTTCACGTGCGGATGGTCCTCCAGATAGCGTGCGGTGGCCCCGCCCAGATGCGTCGCGCCGAACGTCACCGGGGCGGCGACGCGCAGCACGCCGCGCGCCGTGCCCTGGGAATCGCTTGCCTCCCGATTCGCTTCGTCGAACGCTTCGAGAATCCGCTTGCAGCGCTCGTAGTAGGCGTGGCCGACATCGGTCAGGCTCAGGCGCCGCGTCGTTCGCTGGAGCAGCCGCGCATTCAGTTCGGCCTCGATTGCGCTCACGTGCTTGCCGGCCATCGCCGCCGACAGACCGAAGCGCCGCGCCGCGGCGGCGAGGCTGCCCTCCTCTACGGCGGCGACAAATACGCCGAGACTCGTCAGTCGGTCCATTGCATCCTCCGATTCGATAATCCGATTATCGTCTGACCACACTGGAACGGCAATTATCAAATCCAGGGCTTGAATCTACTATGCATCCATCACCCAACCGGGAAGGAGCCTGGAAATGGAAATCAAGTCGAACGGCACACGGATACACGTCAGGCAGCAAGGCAGCGGCGAACTCGCGCTGGTGTTCCTGCACTACTACGGCGGCTCGTCGCGCACATGGGACGGCGTCGCGAGCGAGCTGTCCGACCGGTATCGGATCGTGGCCACCGATCACCGCGGCTGGGGCGATTCCGAGGCGCCCGCCGACGGCTACCGCATCGCCGATCTCGCCGCCGACGCCGAGGGTGTCATCGAGGCACTCGGTCTGCCGCGCTACGTGCTTGTCGGGCATTCGATGGGCGGCAAGGTTGCGCAACTCATCGCATCGCGTCGGCCAGGCGGGCTCGAAGGTCTCGTGCTCGTGGCGCCATCGCCGCCGTCGCCGATGGCCCTGTCGGACGAGCAGCGCGCGACGTTGACCGGCGCGTATCAATCGCGCGCATCGGTCGAATACGTCATCGATCACGTGCTGACCGCAAAATCGCTCGACGCCACCCGCCGCGAGCAAGTCATCGAGGACAGTCTGAAGGCCGCGCCGCAGGCCAAGGCGGCCTGGCCGAACGTGGCCATGCGCGAAGACATCACCGAGGCGGTGGCATCCATCGACGTGCCGACCATCGTCATTTCAGGCGAGCTTGACCAGGTGGATCGCGTGGCGACGCTGCAGGCGGAACTGCTGCCGCGCATCCCGCACGCGGCGATGCACATCCTGCCCGGAACGGGACACTTGTCGCCGCTCGAAGCGCCGGCCGACGTGGCACGCGTCATTGCGCGGTTCGTCGGCGCGATCGAGGATCACGCCGCCGCATGCCGCCCACATGTCAACCCTCGCGGGCGAACACCTCGCGCGCCGCGAACAGGCCGTTGAGCGCCGCGGGAAAGCCTGCGTACACGGCCATCTGCATGATCGTCTCGACGATCTCCTCGCGCGTGAGGCCCACATTCAGGCCCGCCGCGATATGGACCTTGAGCTGCGGCTGCGCGTGGCCGATCGCCGTGAGCGCCGCGATGGTGGCGATCTCGCGCGAGCGCAGGTCGAGACCCGGCCGCGCGTAGATGTCGCCAAACGGAAATTCGAGCAGATACTGCGCGAAATCCGGCGCGATGTCGGCAAGCGAGTCGATCACGTGCTCGCCGCCGCTGCCGTCAATCGCCGATAACATGCGCTTGCCTCTTGCGAGGCGGCTTTCCTGCTGGGCGTCGCTGTGCTGATTCATCGTGGAGTGCATTCTCGTTCCTTTGCATGGCGTGGGAATAACCTTCGATCTTGTTGTCGAGGACGAGAAGACACGTCTGGAGTTCCGCCACCTGCGCACGCACCGTTTCGCGATGCGCCGCCAGCAATTCGCCGCGCTCGCGCTCGGTTGCCTTGCCCGCCGCGCGCAGTTGCGCGTAGCGCAACATGCCCTGAATCGGCATGCCCGTGGTCTTCAGACGGCCCAGAAACCCGATCCATTCGAGCACCGAGCGGTCGTAAGCACGCTGGCCCGTTTCGTTGCGCACCGCATAGGGAATCAGCCCGATGCGTTCGTAATAGCGAATCGTGTGGGCCGAAAGGCCCGTGAGCGTGGCCAGTTCGCCAATCTTCATGCGCTTCTCCTCATCGACGTTCTGAATGGTGGGACTTCGAGTGCACTCCAGGTCAAGCATTTTTTTGTGCGAGCAAATGTCCCTGCACAATAGACCCGAGAAAATTAGCAATAGACCCGGAAAATATCGCCTGCCACCGGACAATAGAACCGAAAAACCGAAATGTAAATGAATGGTCTTTACTCTATTCGGCCAACCCGGAGCGTTACATGATTTTCGAAATCCCAGCCCATCTCTTCCTCACACATCTTACGCCGCCAATCAGATATTTAGACTTGGTGAATCATTTTCTCTCTGAAAATTTCCTAGTATGTAGACTCAACTTTCGCACACGTCATTGCATCATTGCTGCTCGCAAATTTTCGCAATGCAGCACAGGGAGCACTCGGAGGGGTTCATGCCGGAAAGTCCGACGCGAAGCTGGGACTCGTCTAGCCTGCACAACGACAGCAGAGCCTGGTTCGTGACCAAGTGGCCCGGCAAGTACGCAGGTGCACCTGAAGCAGACATCCTGTTCGTATTCGAAATTCCGCGACCGCGATGCCTGTGCATTCGGCTGGTCGCCAATTCCACGCAGGGATGGGAGCACCAAGTGCTATGCAGCCCCGCGTCGATATTCCCGCCGCCGGAGACCCTGATCACGGACAACACGAAGTTGCAGCACGCATTGGTGAGTGCGGGTGCCAGGTTTCAGAATCCAGCCACGGCGTATCTGGAAAAACCAATTACGCTTATGCCAGTAATCCATCAATGCATCCTCTCGCTGACGGAACTCCTAAATAGCCCAACGTTCCAAACACTATCAGGTATTAACGAACTCAACGAGGGGCTCGAATCATGGCGCACCAAATATAACGCTGGTAGTTGCACCGGAACCACTTGAAGTTGGCGCTCAGGGCACGTTGCCCGGCCCACAACCCCTCCAGAAACGAACCAGCGCTCCACGCCCTGCTCACCGGTCGCAACGACGCGAACAGATCGCCGCGATAACGCCGCTTATCGCGGGGAGGACACCCGGTCGCCGCGTTGTGCACGTTCCCTGCCGCGCGCCGCACCCAGCCTTGCCGGCACGGATGCCCGGTTCAGTGCTACCGGCGCACGCCAACCACCTGCTTCCGCAATTGGCCACAACTCGCTGCTCAGCCGTGGAGGAAGCTTGGCGTTGGGACGGCCGCATTCCTCCAGAACCCGAACGACGAGCTACGCGCACAATTCGGCCATAGCCGACGCTCGCCGTTCAGCCGCCGCGCGGCAGCAGCACGCCGCGTTGCTGTCATTCACGATGCTGTGCAGTCGAATGTCGGCTTTCGGGAACGGCGGACGAGTCTTGACGACCCTAACCAGAACTAACCCGCATGCGACAGTAAGCCTGGAAACGGTCATTCCATATACCGGCTGCATCTTTGCCTCAAGGAGACAAGCCACCGATTTACCTCTTCAGCGGGAGTTCTTCCGTCACGGGATTGCCGACGTCAAATACGGCGTTGACGCCCGCTCTCTTCTGCTTGCGCAGCTCTTCCATTCTGACGAACTCCCTTCGGTGCATCTCAAGATATTCAGCTTGAGCGGCGGTAGGCGTTACACGCAAGCCACCGATGAATCCCAGCTTGTTTAGGTCTTGGGCGCTCAGCGACTCGGACAAGAGGGCCGCCCCCGAAGGCGTGTATAAGATGAGATAACGGTCGTATAGCGCATCCAGGTTTGCTGACAGGAGCAGCCCATTGTTCTCATCAATGCGCTGCTCATCGGTTTCGCACCGGCCCCATGCGAGTGAATGTGAAGCTCGTAACGCCGCAGAAAGGCCCAGGCCGCTCACCGCGCACTGGCCCCCAAAGAGTCGCATCAAATCATCACGGTAGCGCCCCTGCCCCCTTCTCGCTTTGGAGACCCTCTCGTACATCGCTGCGCCTAAGCTTGGCCGGCGCTTCTGCAGCTCAGCCCATGCACGCTCCTCGAGGGTCTCCTCCGAGTCGACTTCGGGCGGCTGATAGGATGAACACAGGGCAGCCGTAATGGCGCGCACCAATACCATCGCAGAATGGTGCTCGCTCACTCGAAGATATTGCTCTTCAATCCCATCTTCTCGCTGCCCCTTAGGTTTCTCAGGAGTCAAATGAAAATGTGCGACAGGTACCCGCTCGACGTCATCCTGATGTGCGTGCGATGGTACGTAGCGTATCCGCTGAGTCTGCGCCACCTTGAACAGATGATGGCCGAACGCGGAATTTCGGTCGATCATTCGACCGTGCATCGCTGGGCCATGAAGCTGTTGCCGGTACTGGAGAAAGCGTTCCGCTGTCGCAAGCGCCCGGTCGGTAAGCGCTGGCGCATGGACGAGACCTACATCAAGGTCAAAGGGCAGTGGAAATATTTATACCGCGCAGTCGACAAGGCAGGTAACACGGTCGATTCCCTGCTGCGTGCACATCGCGACAAGGCCGCAGACCGGCGCTATTTCAGAAAATCTATCGATCAGAATGGGGAGCCCGACACCGTGACGATCGACAGAAGCGGCGCCAATCACGCCGCGCTCGACGCGATCAAAGCCGATCGTGAGGTGCCCATCAAGATCCGCCAGTCTAAATATCTCAATAACTTGATGGAAGAGGACCATCGGGCGATCAAGCGACGAACGCGTCCCATGCTGGGGTTCAAGACATTTCGCTGTGCCCGGATCCTTCTGGCTGGCATCGAGACTATGCACACGATTGCCAAAGGACAGATGAAATGTGCTCGCGGAACCCATCCGTCCGCCGCCGATCAATTCTACGACCTCGCAATATAAGCAGTACTTCGCATATCGATCTCGCTCGCTCTTTGATTCTTACTGCGACAAAGCCCATGGAACACCTCTGTCTGCACACTTGACCCACTAAGAATAGGGCGGGTCACTTACAGAGGGACTTCGTGTGCTTACGACCTGAAGTTTCCGCATGAGGAGTCATGGCGCAAGTTGACTCGACGGTCACGCGTCACCGCGACCCGGGCACCCGCTGCCCCGGCAGGAATCCGCCATCGAAGCCAGACAGCGCAGGAAAGCTGCTTGATTTCCCGGGCGCGGTGAGGCCGCCGGCGTTGCTCTGCGTGGTTCGCAGGCCCGGGGCCAGAAAAAGGAACTTCCATCCGTCGTAGGTCTCGGCTCCCTCGAAGTCCTCGTATTGCCGCGGAAATCCCGCGCGCTTGATCGTTGCCTCGTCTGATGGGCTGAAGACACCGTAGAAACGATCGCCCTGCAGCATGGGCGCCCAGTCGTTCTTGCCCGTGATCGGGTCCGGATAAGCAAAACGCAGATGATGCAAAGGCTTGGGAAAGCGTGTGTCGTTGAGCAGTTCATCGACCGATGCGGGATAGGCCCGGCCGACACGGTAGTACCGCAGAATCGCCAACCGGTACTGGTTGCCGGCGAACAGCAGTTGCTTCTCCTGCTCGCGGCGGCGTTGCAGCGACCACACGTCGAGCGCGCCGGCCAATGCGATCGACATCAGCATCAGCGCGATCAAAAGCGCCAGCAGCACGAGCCCGCGCTCACGCGCGGCACGCGGCCCCACGCGCTGCCTCGCACGCGCTTTCGCGAGCCTCGCTCCGCGCGACGAGCGAGCCGCGCTGCTCATTTGGCGCCCCCCTCCGTGCGCGGTGGCGCCCCCTGCGGACTGCTCGCCGGCGCCACGTCGTAGACGCCCGGCTTGTTTTCGTCCGGCGAGGCGATCACCGCCCATTTGTCATCGCCGTTGACCGGATCGACGGGAACGGCGCGCAAGTAGTGCTTCGCCACCAGTTCGTCGAGCGTCTCGGGATACTGGCCGTTGTCCCCGTAGTACTGGTCGATCGCATTGCGCATCACCGCGACGTTCTGCCGCCGGACCTGCTCCTTGCCGCGCTCGATGCTGTGCATATAGCGCGGCACCGCAATCGTCAGAAGCAGGCCGATGATGGCCATCACGACAACGAGTTCGATCAGCGTGAAGCCGCGGGTCTTGTGCGCGTGAGCGGGTTTCATGATGCACCGTCACCATTGTTTGTACGGGATACCGTTAATGCCGACGCGATCGGATTTCGACGACACGTCGAACACATCCTTGCCAGCCTGTTCGCCATTCATGCCCGGGTCGCCGCCCGCCGCCTGGTCCGGCGGCTCGCCATAGGCCCGCACGCTCCACGTATCCTCGGCGAGCGTGTCCGGGTCGCCGCTAAAGAAGGGATCGCGCGGCACGTGACGCAGGAACATCAGCAGGCCGCCTTTCGGATCCCTGGCGTTCTTCACGCCCGTCACGAGCACGGTCAGGGTCGGCGGATAGCCGGACGCTTCCGCATCCTTGTCGATGAGACCCGTATCGCTCGCCTCCTTGTAGGCGTCGAGTGCGGTACGGATCTCGCGCAACGCGTCGCTCAGTTGCTGCTCCTTCTGACGCTGCACCATGAGTTCCGAGAACGGCATGATCGCGAGCGCGAGAATGCCCACGAGCGCGAGCGTGATCACCAGCTCGATCAGCGTAAATCCACGCTGATCGGGCTGGCGTGTGCCGCGCAAGCGCATCGCGCACGTTCCTGTAGCCACGGCTCAGTACCCGCCCTCGACCGGGCGCAGCGGGTTGTCGCTCGGCATGGTGCCACGCGGCATCTGCAGCGATGGGGGCGGCGCCGGCGGTGCGGGTGGCGGTGGCGCGAGCGTCGGTGCCACGATGACCTCCGCTTCGCCGCCCGCCTGATCGGCTGCCGCGGGCGCGGCCGGCGCAGGCGCTGCGCTCTGGGCAGACTGCGGCGTGGGAGCCGCTTGCGGCGTGGGCGTTCGCGAGAAACGTCCACCGTACGGTTCGGGCGGCGGCGTCGTGCGCGGCGCCGGCGCCATCTGTCCGAACGCGCCGTTCGAAGGCGATGGCAGCGCGGGATACGACTCGGCGCCCCCTCGCGATGACGCACCGCCAACCGTACCGCCGCCGACCATGCCCGGCACCGGCTTCGTCGCCGGCGCGAGAGACGTTGCCGCGTTCGCCACGACGGGATCCAGCCGCAGCTGATCGGCGTGCACATTGACATCGGTGCCCGACCACAATTCCTGCGTGTCCGCATCGGCGGCGAGTTGCGGCCGAACGATGTGCGGCGTGATCTGCAACACGATCTCGGTCTTGACGTGGTCGCCCTGGTGGTTGGAGAACAGCCTGCCCAGTACCGGCAACTGGCCAAGACCAGGCACCTTGTTCGCATTTCTGCGGTCTTCATCTGAGATGAGGCCGCCGAGAATCTGGGTTTCGCCATCGCGCAGGCGCAGACTCGTCGATGCGCTGCGTGTTCCGATCTGATAGGCGAGTGAATTCAGGCCGTTTGCATTGCTGCTCGAAATCGTATTCGTGATGTTGCTGACTTCGAGATTCAGCTGGATGCCGACGTCGCCATCGCGATAGACCCGTGGCTGCACTTCGAGCTTGATCCCGACATCGAGGTACTGAATCATCTGCGTATAAGACGGGCCGCTCGTGCTCGGCGTGCTGGAACTCGAAATCACCGGCACCTTATCGCCAATCATGATCCGGGCCTTCTCATTGTTGCGCGTCCTGATGCGCGGGCTCGCAAGCAGATTCGCATCGGTATCGGTGAGCTTGAAGTTCGCCGTGGCCGAGAGGCTGCTGACGTTCAGCTCATTGATCGTCAGATGATGCAGCAGGCCCCACGTCGACGCGGTGCTTGGGGTCGACATCGTGAACGAGTTCGGCCAGTCGATGCCGAGATCGGTGAGGCGCTCGTGCGAGACTTCCAGCACCTCGACTTCCATCATCACCTCGGGATCCGGCAGATCCTGTGCGGCGATCATCTCCTCGGCCACCTTGATCGTATCCGGCGTGCCGCGAACCGTCACGGTATTCGCATGCTCGTCGATCACGACCTCCTTGACCTTCAGAATGCTCTTGAGCAACTGCTGGATCTGCTTGGCATCGACGTTCGACAACTGGAACGTGCGCACCTTGAGCTCCTGATATTCGAGCTGCTTGGCGGGGGTGGCGGGGTAAATGAAAAGCGTATTCGCGTTGAGCTGCTTCTTGTCGAGCTGATTCTGCATCAGGATCATGTCGACCGTGTCCTGCACCGACGCGTTCGTCACGAAGATCGTCGTCTTCAGATCGGCGCGGACATCGCGGTCGAAGATCACGTTCAACCCCGTGGTGCGCGACAACGCTTCGAACACCATGCGCACGTTCGCCTCGCGAAACTGCAGCGTCACCGGTTTCTGCATGATCGACGAAGCCGCAAGCTTGTCATCGCGCTCCGCGCGCTGCTGACTGAGCTTTGCGTTGAGTTCCGTCTGCATCTGCTGCGCGAGCGTATTGGTCGGGTTCTCCACCAGCACGCGATGCACCCGTTCAGCCGCCTGCGCGTAGGCGCCGCGCTTCATCATGCGTTCGGCTTCCTGGAGTATGGCCAGATCCTTGCGGTCCTGATCGATCTGCAGACCGATCTTGCGTATGCGCTCATTGGTCGGATCGATGTCGTACGCCTGGAAGAGGTTCCGGATCGCTTCGTCGAACTGATAGTTCTTGCGGTATTGATCGGCCTGGTCGAGCAGCGTGTTGACCTGAGCGTTGCGCTGGTTCAGATAGTCGACTTTCGCCTGTGCGTCGGTCGGATCGTCATGAATGTTCGGGACGTGCATGCAGCCGCTAATGGCGAGCACGGACACAGCAATGGCGAGCGCGCGCCTTCTCGCGACCTGCATCGCGCCTGGGCACGGAACAGGGAACAGGATGACTGTCGAGAGGCGTCTTGATGGGCCGCTGTCCCCGACGCGGCTCGCACCCCGTGTGCGTGAGGTTTTCATTTACTTGTCCTCTCGTGGAATGGCTACCACCTGCCTTTCGTGCAGCGGCAAATAGGTCAGCACTACGTCTGACTCCGACACCGACTCTACGCGGTACTGGTTGTCGATCACGTCGCCTGGCGACACGATCAGCAACTGATCCCCGTTGCTCAGAAAGACTTGCGGCCTGGCCGCCTTTGCATCGATTTGCCCCACGTAGGTGAAAGGCACGGGGGGCGCGGTGGGCGGAGGGGGCCGCACCGGCGCGGCCGGCGCTTCGACGGGCGGCGGCGGAAGCCACGAAGAGGCCGTGAACGGATCATGGGCCGATTCGAGGGAAAGCGGCGCGCGCAACGAGAGGAGCCTCGCATGGGACGCTGCCGCCGTCGTGCTGGCGGCAGCGACTTGCGCCGCAGATGCTGACGCCGCAGTCTTTGCGGCCGTCTCGGACGAGTGCGTGCGGTGCCTGGCATCTGGCCGCGTGTGCGCGTCGTTGCGATGCAGGCTGTCGAGCAGGGCGACTTGCGCCGGCATCTGGCGTGCCGCGACCAGCACGCGATACCCTGCCCCGGCGGCCGCGATTGCGCAAATCACCAGCAGCACACGCATGGGCAGAGCGGGTTTCATGGCTGGGCGCTCCGGTAAATCAGTTCGAAGCGCACCCGCGCATCGAGAATATTGCCGTCCACCGCGGGACGCTCGACATGGATTTCCCGTAGCGCTGCATTCGGCACGTTGTTGAGCACCAACGCAAGAAAATGCCGGATCGCACTGTACTGATCCTTGACGGGCAACATCACCTGATAGCGTGTGAAGCGCGTGCCCGCATCCGTGCTCACCTGGTACTCGGCAGACCCGAGTGTCAGATTGCTGCCGCGCGCCTGCTCGAATATCGACGCGATATCGTCCGCGCTCTGCGAAAAGCGCGGGAACAGTTCCGGCAAGGCCTCGAGCGCTACCGCGTCGACCTCCGCACTGCGCTTGTCGGCTGCATGACGCGTCTTTGCCGCCTGTGTGACCTTGGCCGGATCCTGCATCTCCCTCGTATCGGCATCCACGCTGGAGATCTCGGCGCACATGAGGGATGCCGCCCCAATCATCAGGATGCCTACGAGTCCGGGAAGGCCGAACAACCGTCGTAGCTCGAACCGCAGTGTCAGCAGCCGGTCGCGCAACTGGTCCACATTCATGACTTCCTCCAGACGGCGGTGATCTGGAAACGGACCGGCTTGCCCGGCACATTGTTCTCGACCAGGTGATCGTTGAGCACGGCCTCGCGAAGCAGCACGCTCGTCTGCAGATACTTCAGGTACGCGATCATCGCGTCGATGTTCTTTGCTTCGGCCGTGATGCGAATCTGGCTCTGCGCAGGGTTCTGGTCGATGCCGATCAGCGCGACGTCATGGTCCGGATAATCTTCCACGATCGAAAAGAGGTCCTGCCACGGCACGGTCAGCTCGCGCAGTATCGACAGACTCTGCTTTGCCGCCAGCTTTGCGGCTGGCGTGGGCGGTGGCTTCACCGCGTGTCTCTGCGCAAACGTCCGATGCCGCACGGCGTCGAGCTCCGCCTGCGCGCGATCGTTCTCGGCATACGCGTGCCAAAGCCGCGCGCCGCATGCGAGCAGCAGAAGAACGGCGACGCACAGCAGGATCAGGCCGCTCGTCCCGGTGCGTGCGCGCCTCCTGCCGAAGTCGATATCGAGGACCTGGATCATTGCGCATACTCCATCAGCCGGCGCGCGGGCGAACTGTCCGTCGCCGGTTGTGCGGGCCGGATCGCAGCCGCAAAACGCGCTTCGAATGGCGCTGGGTCGGTGTCGTTCCCGTACAGATAGATCGTGCAGTCTTCCCGCTTGAGGCCCGCTCGCGTCGCCGAGCGTTCGAACAGTTGCTCGGCCAGTTCGGCCAGCCGTGAGGCATTGCCCGCATCGCCGGGAAAGAGGCGCTGCGCGTCGTAGGCGGCCCAGCCGCGCCGCTCGATCATCACGGCCTGCATCAGCTCCTCGGCGACGAACATCAGCAGCGCGTCGCCGCCCGCCACGACGTCGATGCAATTGAGCATTTCCGGAAGTCCTAGTTTCAGGCGCGAAATCCGCACATGTCCGGAGGCCCCCACTTCATGAATGCCGTCATGAAGCGCACGCGGCATGGCGCTCGCAAACAGTGCACGGCCGCCCTGCTGCACGCAGAAGCGCACCACCAGCGATTCGCCGTCAATCCCATAGGTGTCGGTGAAATGGGCCAGCGCGACTTCTTCGAGTTCGCGCGCTCGCAGCGTGCGAAAGTCGCCGCGCAATATCGCGTGGATGCCCCAGAAGTCGTCCAGCACCAGGTGTGCGTTGCGCGGCGACGGCTTCGCCTCGTGCGCCTCGGCCCCATCGGCATCGGCGACGGGCTGGACGACGAGCGCCGCGCGCAGCGCGTCGAGCAGACCCGACTCGGTGCCGTACTGGTCATCGGGAATCGTGAAGCTGGCCGGCTCCGCGGGCGGCAGGTGCTTGCGCGAGCGCCACAGTCCAGGCGCGCGTACGCCGACGACGATCTCGCGTGTGCCGACTCCGATCGCAACCGGACTATTCGACCATCGTGACACGATTGATCTCCTCGAGTGTCGTTTCGCCGCGCTTTACCAGATCGATCGCGGCGGTGCGCAGCGACTGCATGCCATAGCGCATCGCCGCGGCCTTGATGTGCCCAAGTGGCGCGCGCTCCGACAGCAGTTGTCTCAGCTCGTCGTTCATGCGCAGCGCCTCGGCGATCGCACGCCGTCCGCGATACCCGCTGCCACGGCATGCGCCACAGCCGGCGCCGCGGCGAAATAAGTAGCTGCCCGCTGCGTCCGGGTCGATGCCCGAGCGGATGAGCGTCTCCTTGTCCACCGTGTCTTCGGTCATGCAGTCCGGACAGCATTGCCGCAACAGGCGCTGCGCCACCACGCCATTGAGCGCGGAAACGAAGGAGTACGGATCGACTTCCATGTTGGTGAAGCGGCCGATCACGTCGAAGACATTGTTCGCGTGGACGGTCGTGAACACCTGGTGCCCGGTCAGCGCGGCCTGCACGGCGATCTGCGCCGTTTCCGGATCGCGGATTTCTCCGACCATGATCTTGTCCGGGTCATGCCGGAGAATCGAGCGCAATCCGCGTGCGAACGTGAGTCCCTTTGCTTCGTTGACCGGGATCTGCAGGATTTCGCCCAACTGGTATTCGACCGGATCCTCGATCGTCACGATCTTCTCGAGGCCGTTGTTGATTTCCGTGAGAATCGCGTAGAGCGTCGTCGTCTTGCCGCTGCCGGTCGGCCCGGTGACGAGCAGCATCCCGTACGGCATCGCCGCGAGCTTGCGCATGAAGCGTGTGTCGCCCTCCTGAAAGCCGAGTGCCTCGAGCGTCAGACCGCCCGTGGATTGCGAAAGCTGATAGCGATCCAGGATCCGCAGCACCGCATCTTCGCCGAACTGGTTCGGCATGATCGACACGCGGAAGTCGATTTCACGCCCTGCATATTGCGCCTTGAAACGGCCATCCTGAGGCACGCGCCGCTCTGCGATATCAAGCTCGGAGATCACCTTCACGCGTGAGAGCACCTGATCCGCGACGTCGCGGCCCTCGGCACGGCCCACCACGGTGAGCACGCCGTCCACGCGGCACTTGATCATCAGCCCATTCGCGCGGCATTCGAGGTGAATGTCGCTCGCCATCATCTTGAGCGCGTCGTAGATTGTCGAGTTGAGCAGTCTGACCACCGGACTGTCGTCGCTGCTGATGCCCTGCAGCGTCAACGCCAGCGACGCCGGATCGACCGTATTCTGGATCGGATCGTCGAACGCAAGCGAGTCCATCGCGCGCACGTCCTTTTCGCGCACGGTCAGATACGCGTTGATGTCTCCTGCGCTTGCGAGCGCCCAGCTATACGGCACACCAGGCTGCGAGCGCCTCCGATGCTCGATCCAGCCGCGCGTGCGCGCATCGAGCGGATCAGCGATTGCGAACAGCAGCCCATTGCCGGCGTCTGGATCGTGGAAGCACACGCAGAGGCGGGTCGTCGCGTCGACGAACGAAATCACCTCGAAATCCGGTTCGAGCTGATTCAGCTCGCGCATACCGATCGACTTCATGCGGAACAGCGCGGCCAGTTGCCCGCGCAGTTCGTCCGCGCTGAGCGAGGTCTGCGCCATCAGCTCCTCGAGTGCGCGGATGCCGGAACCATGCCGCTCGCCGAGCGCTCTCAGTGCGTCGCGCAGATCTGCGCGCGCTTCGGCTTGAGGGCCTTCCGGCTGGGCGATGATGGTATCCACGCGCTTCCCCAATTCGGTCTACTGAATGCTCGACGCAATTTCGAAGATCGGCATGTACATCAGCACGACGATGCCGCCTATCACCACGCCAATGAAGATCATCATCGCGGGCTCGATCAGTCGCGAAATCAGATCGATCGTGCGCGACACCTGCGCTTCCTGGAACGCCGCGATCCGGTCGAGCACGGGGCCGAGACCGCCCGTTTTCTCCGCGACCGTCAACAGGCGGTATGCGATCGCGTTGGCGAGGCCAGCCTCCTGAAACGCATCCGAAACCTTCGCACCGTTTCGCACCTGCTGCAGTGCGCTCGCGAGGGCCGCCTGGTCCGAGCGTCCAACGAGACCCTGTGCAAGCTCGAAGGCCTTCACTGCGGGAATGCCGCCGTCGACGAGCATGGCCGTCGTGCGATAGAACTGCGACTGGCGAAAGACGCGAAATTGTTGCCCGATACCGGGCAGCGCCAGCATGCGATCGGCGATCCAGTTGCGCGCGAACGGGCGGCGCAATGCGCAGCCCGTCGCCACGGCCAGCACCGCGACGCTCACGGACAGCCCGGAGCCGTGCGCGTGCACCATGCCGCCCCAGGCCATCAGCATGCGCGATAGCAGCGGCAGCTCGCGCCCGCTGTGTTCAAGCAGGCTCGCGAAGCGCGGCACCACGAAGCCGAGCAGGAACAGGACGACCGCCGCGCCGACGAACAGCAGGACCGTCGGATAGATCGCCGCCGACACCACACGCGCACGCAGCTCGTGGAGTGTCGCGCTATTGCGCGAGTAACGTGTGAGGCTATCGGCGAGACCGCCGGTCTGCTCGCTCGCCTTCACGCACGCAACCAGAACCAGCGGGAAGATATGGCTTGCGTGCTCGAGCGCCGCGGATAGCGAGTGCCCTTCTTCGAGCTGGCGCAAGAGGTCGCGATACACTTGCGCCGACGTCTCGCGGCGCTCGTTGCCGCCAAGCGTGCGCAACGCGTCGACAACACCCACGCCCGCATCGAGCAGCGCGGCGAGCTCGCGCGCAAAGAGCTCGACGTTGAACCGGCCTCCGGGAATCCCCAGCCGGTTCGCACGATGCCGCCGACGGCCGCCCTCGGCGCGCACCGAGACGACGCGCAGACCGCGGGAACGCGCGAGTGCCGTGGCTGCCGCGGGCGTTTCGCTGTCGATGCGAAGCGTCTGGACCGAGCCATTCGTATCGAAGACACGCAGCACGTACTTCACGTCGACTCTCCTTGCAGACAACCCACCATCGGCGCGGCGGCCCCGCCGCGCGCCCCTACCACGACGAGATCGTGACGTTCTCGCCCGCGCCGTCACCGCGCCCGTTCTTGCCGAGCGAATACAGGTCATAGTCGCCGTGGTCGCCCGGCGAACGATACTGATACGCGCGATCCCACGGATCCACGGGCACCGCCTTCTGCAGATACGGCCCGCTCCAGTGCGCGGCATTCTGCGGCTTCTCCACGAGCGCCTCCAGGCCTTCTTCGGTCGTCGGATACGCGCCGACGTCGAGCCGGTATTGATCGAGCGCCTGGCCGAGCGACACGATCTGCGCACGCGCGATCTTGACGTTCGACTTGCCGACCTGTTCGAAATATCGGGGCGCAACGAGACCGGCCAGCAAGCCGATGATGACCATCACGACGAGCAGTTCGAGCAGCGTGAAGCCGCGCCGCGCATACGTGCGTGCCGGTGCCGCAAAACCGGCGCAATGCCGCGGCGCCTCTGGCTCGGGCATCTGCACACCGCGTTGGATAGAGGTCGATTCGCTATGCACGGCTCCCCCCTGTATCGACTCACCGCTTCAGCGCCGCTGAAGCCGTTGAATGCATTTTTGTTCAGGTCGATACGGGCAAGAAGTAGGGAGTGCCGTCCAAAGACATGGGTAAAGACCCTCCAGTTGCGCCATACCCGTCTGGAGGGATTTCACACATGCTCGTCGTCGGGCACCATCAGCACGCCCATGTCGATCGCGAGGCGCACGAGGCCGTTCAGGTTCCTGATGCCGAGCTTGCGCATCAGGTTCGCGCGATGCTTTTCGATGGTCTTGGGGCTGAGACTCAGGCACTCGCCGACCTGCCGGTTGGTGTGCCCCTCCACCACGAGCCGCAGCACCGTGCGTTCGCGGCCGGTCAGCGCATTCCAGAGCTGCGCCTTGTGTGCGATGTCCTCCTGCGATCCGTGCGCCCCTCCGCTGATCCGGTTGGCGCCGGCGCCGGCCACGCGCTTGCCTTGCATCACGAAACGCATTTCCCGGACCAGCTGGTCGAACGATGCGTCCTTGACCACGTAGCCGTCGGCGCCGGCGGCGAACGCCTCCCGCACATGGTCTTCGCTCCAATGAACGGTAAGGACGACGATCCGGATGCGCGGGGACTCGCGCTTGATGGCGGTGATCGCCTCGAAGCCGCTGCCGCCGGGCATCGTCAGATCCATCAGGATCAGGTCGGGCAGCGTCTCCCTGGCGAGGCGATGGGCTTCGATCCCGCCGCTCGCCTCGCCGACGATGCAGTAGTCGTCCAGTTCGGAGACCATGCGACAAAGGCCGCTGCGCAGTAAATGCTGGTCCTCGGCAATCAGCACACGATGTCTTTTTTCCAATTTCGTCGCTCCTTGCTGGACGCTGCGCGCCTAGTTGGAAGCGACCACGTCGTGATAGGCGGCGAGCAGTTCCGACGGTGTGGCGAAGCCGTCGATGCGCAGCCAGGGCTTGCCCGGCGCGGCGCGCAGGAAGGCAACCGGCGTGTGATTCATCTTGTCGCCCCGATAGACGTTGAACGCGCGCTGCGCCGCAATGCTCGCCTCGACTGTGCCGGTGTAGTGCTGCCACTCGGGGCCGGCTTCGAACCTGGCCGCATAGGCCTTGAGGCGCGCAGGCGTGTCCTCTTCCGGATCGATCGAGATCGAGACGATATGGACCTTGTCCCGGTCGCTGCCCAGATCGCTCTGAAATTGCTCGAGCGTCTGGCTGGTCATCGGACAGATCGTCGTGCAGGTCGTATAGATGAAGGTCACGATCACCGGACGGCCATCGTTCAGTTCGTCGACGAGCGAAACGGTCTTGCCGTCATCGCGCACGAGGTCGACCGAAGGCAGCGTGTATTGTGCGGTCGTGCGCGTGGTCATGCCCGCCATCATGTGATGATGCATGTGAGGATCGGCAACGGCCGCAGCATCGTCGGCAGGTGCGCACCATGCCGCCGTCGCCGCGAGTGCCATGCCCGTCAGCACCCCGATCCTTAATTTTGCAGTCCTGTTCATACCGGTCTCCAGAAATGAGGAGAAAGGTCGCTTCTAGCGATGCGCAGGTTGCGGCGCTTTCACTTCCTCGCAAGTTCAGTGTCATGAATTTGCCTACAAGCGTCATTGGATGAGGGACCCCAAACGGCGGTAGGGTATGCCCGCTTGATGGAAAACCCGCACCGTGCAATGGGGGTGTCCCCACACTACGACCCCACAAATTCCCCGTTGCAGCTTGCGTCGATCACGGCCTACAATCCCGATAGTCTTACGATTTGATTATATCGACGCATCGGGGAGCTCCAATGGATGAAAGCCAGCCAGGGGGACCGCAGGTTAGATTGCTCGATCTGATCGAAGCAATGCGCAAACTTCGCAGCGCGGCCTACTCCAGCCAACCCGACGCCGGCGTCGTCACCGACGCGCGCGGCGCAGCGCTCGCGATTCTCACGCCCGATGGGACCTTCGTGTCGGCAAACCGCAGCGCCGCCGCGCTGCTCGGCTATTCGAGCGCTGAGCTCGTCGGCAAGGGTCTCGCCGACCTCGCGCCCGACGACTCTCATAGCGACCTGGCAGACGAATTGTCCGCGAGCAAGGCTCGCGAGTTTCACTCGTTCAGCGCCGTCCTCACCGGCCGAACGGGTCATCCAACGCGACTGGCGCTGCATCAGCAATGGGTCCCCACGAAACAGATGGAGGCGAGCGTCTTGCTGACGCTTTTCGAAGAGCCGCTGATCTTCGAGCCCAGGTCTGCCGACCCGGCCGAACCGTTCGATGCAAGCGAGCGGATGTGCCAGACGTATCTGATGATGGGCCAGCAGAAGGAACGCCAGCGTCTTGCTGCGGAGTTGCACGACGGCCTCGGCCAGGCGCTAACCCTCGTCAAGCTGATGACAGAGGATGCACTGATGCGCATACGCCGAGGGCAGGTCGACGATGCGGTACAACTGCTGGATGCGACCGTGTTCAGGGTCCGCGAAACGATCGGCGACGTGCGGCAGATATGCGGGGAACTGAGGCCGCTCATGCTGGACAAGCTGGGGCTGCCCGCAGCATTGGGTTCGCTGTGCCGGCGCATCGAACATGGCACGGAGGCGATCTCAGTCTTGTTCGACTGCGATGTCGCGGATAAGGACGTACCCGAGCATCTGAAAGCGGACATGTTCAGAGTCGCTCAGGAGGCGCTGAACAATGCCGTCAAGCATGCCGAGGCGACGGAAATTTCCCTCAGCCTGCGGAGTGACGCGGGCGGCCTGCTGTTGACGATTCAGGACAACGGCATCGGCTACGAGAACCACCCGTTCGCCACAGAAGACGCCTATTCGACCGGATTGGGCCTGATCGGCATGCAGCACCGCGTCGAGATGCACGGCGGCGCGTTCTCGATTGAGTCGTCCGCCGCGACCGGTACGCGCGTCTGCGCGACCTGGACGCGCTAGCGAAGCCTTCGTCGCACTCAGGTTCCCGTTTCGCCTAGCCGGTATTCGGGCAGTTCGCCTTCTGGGCCCGAGCCCGGCGCCGGATCGGTGCGTTCCGGCAAGTGCGCATCGTCCACGTTCGGCTCAGCGCATTTGGCGGCGAGCGAGGTCAGCAAACCCATGCTCATCGCGACGAGAACCAGTTCGGTCAGGTTGGCGATATGGAGCTTGTGCATCATGCTCGCGCGATACTTCTCGATCGTCTTCGGACTCAGGTTCAGGTATTGTCCGACCTGCCGGTTGGTGCGTCCTTCCGCGATCAGCTTGAGCACGCTGCGCTCGCGCGCCGTCAACACGTCCCAGGCGTGCTTCGGCGCGGGCGCTTCGCGGCCGCTGACGAAAGAGTCGACCATGTAGCCGTACACGTCTGCGCTCAGATGTTTCTTTCCCTGCATGACTGAGCGCATCGCGACCAGCAGTTCCTCGAACGAGACGTCTTTCAGCACATAACCGTCGACGCCGGCACGCAGCGCCTCCCGCACGTACTCCTCGTTTTGATGCACCGTGAGCGCAATGATCCGCACGCCAGGCGATCGCCGCTTGATCGTCGCGCTGGCATCGATGCCATTCATTCCTCGCATCGACAGATCCATCAGGATCAGATGAGGGGCGAGCGTCATCGCCTGCTGGCAGGCTTCCTTGCCGTCCCTCGCTTCGCCGACGACGTCGTAGTCGGCTTGCGCACACAACATCGAACGTAGACCATTTCGCAGCAGATCGTGATCCTCTGCGATTACAACGCGACATTTGGTATTCACGTCTTGTCTCCCAGTGCCAGCGCCCTCGGCCGTCATAACCGCATTCACTATTTGACGAAAATTCTTTCCTTCCGCAAAGCTTTCACTCTTTACATTCGAATTCCTAACTGTTAGCTTTATGTTATTTTCGGATTACTGTATGCGCCTGGCCCTCAGCAAGGTTCACGCCACTTCGCGCAGAGCAAGCAACGGCGCACATCTCCACTTTTTGGGGCATTTCGGCAGTGCATCGAGTGCCGAAAAATGTTTCAAATTCGAACCCTTTTGAAATCTCCAGAAGATTAGCCATCGCAAGGGATAGCAGCAAATCCCTTCTTTCTTATCATTGGGTGAAAATTAATCGATGATATTGGCATCCAGTGAGAAGAATTAAGGCACTTCGCATGACTGCCGGGCGGCTTCCGTTGATTACCGTCTATTACCAATTGTTTCGAATGTTAAGTTTTTGCAATGCGCTTTTTGGCAGCTCTTTTGCGCCACAAAGTGTAGGGAGGTGCCCCATTGCCAAGCCGTTTTTTCTTCCACCACAATTCAGGTGCAGGAGAAAACAACGATGCATTACCACCCGTCATCCAGCTTGGGAAACGCGATCATCGGCGCATTCGCGATGCTCGGCGCGGTGTTGCCAGGAACGGCATGCGCCCAGATATTTGGCGCGGTCGACAGCAACGGGGCGGTCGTTCTCACGAACGTGCGGGGCAAGCCCGGGCTGAAGGTGATCGTGGCAGGCGAGCCGCCAGGCGAACCAGGCGCGAAGCGCCGGTCCCGCAAGTCACCCGGCAGCGGCGACCTCCCCTTGTACGCGGACGTGATCGACGAGGCGAGTCGCTCCTTTCGCGTTCAACCCGAACTGCTTCGCGCGGTGATCGACATCGAGTCGGGATACAACCCAAAGGCAGTTTCGGATAAAGGCGCGCTGGGATTGATGCAGTTGATGCCGGAAACCGCCAGGCGCTTCTCCGAAGGCGACATGTTCAATCCACGGGACAACGTGCTGGCCGGCGCCCGCTATCTGCGCTTCCTTCTCGATCTGTTCAAGGACGACGTAGAGCTCACGCTGGCCGCTTATAACGCCGGAGAGAATGCGGTGATTCGCGCCGGCTATCGCGTACCGTCGCTGCCGGAAACACGTCTGTACGTTCCGCGCGTGCTGGCGCGCTACAAGCAACTTCTCTCGGCCAGTTGATCGTCGGGTTCTTCGCGCGCTCGCCAGCGACGTCCAGCCAGACTGCGGTGCGCGCCCGGCAATCGCGGCATGCGCCGCCGCAAAAGGAGCCCGCGCGGGACCAATCACCGCACATTCCCCGTCCGCATGGCGGTACGGCGGGACAGCGTCACGGACATCTCCAGCGACGCGTGGCAATGTAGAGCGGATACCGGGCGCGCAGACGCTGTGCCGGGCGTCGTGAAGGCACGACGTACGTCAACGTGCGTCAACAGGTTGAATAGCGAGCCGGCCGACTGGGGACCAGTTCAGTCGGCCGGACGCCCTCTACTACGTAGAACGCGAACTTGTGCAGGGCGCCGCGTCCTACGCTCTCCCTCCGTTTTCTGCCTGTCTTCGCTTGCCGACCCGAGTTGGCGCTTCAGCGCCTGACTCCGCTCGCGTGCAACAGGCTTGCGTCCACTTGTCTCCGTTCTGGCGCGCGTCACGGAAACGCAGGCATGCTCGGGTCCGTTCCCTCGAAGTGCGCCTGCGCGTAGTGATGCTTGATCATCTGCTCGATCTCCTCCACGCGCTCCGTCGGGACGTCGATTATCAGCAGAATCTCGCCCCGAAGGATCGCTACTTCGAAACGCTTCAAGCGTGTATTTGGCATTTCGACGCCGATCAGCGCGGCTACGCACGCGCCAAATACCGCGCCTGAAAGCGTGAGGGACACCACTGTGCCGCCGGCGATCTCGATGTCTTCGGGCGGAAAGACGAGGGCAATCAGCGCGACCAGCAAGCCGGTCGCGCAGCCTGCTGCCGTACCTTGCGCAAGCGACGCAAGCAGATCGCTCCGTTGCGAGAGCGAGGCATGCGGCAAGCCGTCGATTGACACATCCTCGTTGGCGACGACATGCATATACCGCCACTCGACCCCGTGAATCAGCAACTCGCTGACTATCGCCCGCGCACACTGTGTGGTGGGCAACAGAAAATAGACGCGTCTCATTTCAGCCACTCCAACTTTACGCTGGGCACGCACCGAGACTTCTGGCGACATTCTTGTCTGCTCCGAAGCTGGTTTTAAGTAGGATTGCTCGCCGAAATGCGTGGGTAGAGACCCGCAGATAGCCTTTCATTTTTCTCACAGGCTGCCATAGCTGTGCAGCCCCGAGAGGAACAGGTTCACCCCCAGGAATGCAAAGGTGGTGACCAGCAGACCCGCAAGCGCCCATCGGGCGGCAACATGCCCGCGCAACCCCTTCATCAGCCGCATATGCAGCCAGGCCGCATAGTTCAGCCAGACGATCAGCGCCCACGTTTCCTTCGGATCCCAGCTCCAGTAACCGCCCCACGCCTGGGCGGCCCACAGCGCGCCGAGAATGGTCGCGATGGTGAAAAACCCAAAGCCGACGGCGATCGACTTGTACATGACGTCGTCGAGCACATCGAGCGCTGGCAGCCGGTCCGCCAGCACGCCCCGCTCTTTCAGCAGGTACGCGACGCCCACCATCGCCGAGAGCGCAAAACTGCCGTAGCCGATGAAGTTGGCCGGCACGTGGATCTTCATCCACCAGCTTTGCAGCGCCGGCACGAGCGGCTCGATCTGCTGCGCGTCGCGCGTGATCGAGTACCACGTCAGGAACCCGACCGCCGCGCTGATCACGAGCAGCACGAAGGCGCCGAGCGAGCGCGTGTTGTAGTGCTGCTCGTAATACAGGTAAAAGAGTGCCGTGATCAGACTGAACAACACAAACACTTCATACAGATTCGAAATCGGTATATGGCCGACGTCCGCACCGATCAGGTACGACTCATACCACCGCACCATCATGCCGACGAAACCCATCAGCACCGCCGCCCACGTGAGCTTCGTACCGATCGCTCCGCCCGACGGCGAACGCGAGAGCAGACCGATCCAGTAGAACAGCGTCGCCAGTACGAAAAGCGCGCTCATGCACAGAATGGCCGATTGGCTGGACAGGAAATACTTCAGGAAAAACGTGTTGTCGGCGCGGGCCAAATCGCCCTGATACAGCTGGATTGCAAATAGCGACAGCGCCGCGATCCCGGCGATCAGCAGCCGCGCGGGCTTCCAGCGCCAGCCCAGCACGACGAACGCTGGCGCCGAGCATACGAGCACCAGCTTGTCGTAGTCGTTCATGTACGCGTGGTAGCGCGACAGCGCGAAGCCGGCGCCCGCAACCATCACGAGCGCGAACAGCCAGTCAAAGGCGTCGAGCCGCCTCAGGAAGGGGCGTTCGTCGTACAGCACGCTTATTTGATCCGCGCTCCACGTGGGCCGAGGCCGATGCATTGCCGCTGGAGCAGGCACCGTTGCATCAGGAGAAGATGAACCTGGTTTCATGGCATTCACCGTTCGAGGATGACCTGGATGGATTGGCGTAGCGCGTACCGCCGGGCATAAAAAGGGGTGCCCGCCCGGGGGGTACGGAGCACCTGGAAAGGTGCCCGTTGAGGGACGGGGCACCAAAGCTGTAAACGGCAGCCGCACCAGTTTCAATGCCGCTTGCTCATTGATCGGCTGGCGGGCTGGCAGACACCTCCTCTTCTGGCGGAAACACCTCGACGAACGCCGCCACTGCGCGCATGTCCCGCTCCGACATGTTGGCGCACACTGCCTTCATGGCTGCGCCGCGAGGCCGGGCGTCGGTTTGCTGGAAGACCTCGAGCTGCTTCATGACGTAGTCCGCGTGCTGACCCGCGAGCCGGGGAAACTGATTCATCCCCTCGCCATGCTTCCCATGGCACGCAATGCACGCCGCGACGCCCTTGTCAGGCAGGCCGGAATGATAGATCGCCTTGCCTTCGTTGATGAGCGCGAGATCGCTCGCAACGCCCAGGACCGCGGATTGACTCGAAAAATACGTCGCAAGCTCGTCGATCTGCGTGTCGGTCAAATGGGTGAATCCCCACATGAAACGCTGCGCGTTCGGGTCGGCTCGCGTATGGCTCTTGAAGTCCGACAGTTGATCGACCAGGTATTCCATTCGCTGCCCGGCAAGCTTCGGAAAGGTGGGAGATATGGAAACGCCGTTCGCACCGTGACAGTTCGAACACACCTGCAAGGCGATGGTCTTTCCCGGAACCAGCGGGTTGTCGACCTGCCGTGAATGCTCCAGGTCCTGGCAGGCCGACCCGGCCAGCAGCATCCCGATGGAGACGATATGCGCCACTTTGTTCATGTTGCCAACCTCCTTACTGCAGCTTCTGCGGTCCTCTGTCGTTGCTTGCGTTCCGCGCAAAGACGCGTTCGCTTCGACACGACGTGCCCCCACCCGCTTGCGCACCGTTCTCGCGGCACGGCGCACGGAAAACAGCGGACGGGACATCACCATGAAGCGGCCCACAGATAGATGAAGAGCGTGTCGTTGTCTCTCGCGTTACGCCCGGCGCCGTCGTAATTGGACGAGGCGCCGAGAAACTTGGTGTAGTGCGTATACTGGATGCCTATTCTCACACGTTGATTCGGTATCCAGAATATCTCCGGCATCCAGCCCTGCGTGTTCGGATGAAAGTTCGCGCTGGCCGCGTAGGCAGCGCTGTCGGGACTGCCTGTCGTATTGAAGAACGAAAAGCTGATACCGTACTTGGCCTGGTAGACGTACGATGCCTTGAGCCTCAGCGAATCGAGATTCCCTGATGTGTTGTCGCTGAACACGAAATTGTTCGGATCATGGACGTTCTCACGCACATAGCGAGCTTGCGCGGTGATCGTGTGCGGCTCGAGCAGGTACTCGTACTGAGCGTCCATGCCGTAATCGCGGTAGCGCGTCACGCCCTGCGTAAAGATCGGGAACTGGTTGGCGTCGTTCGGATAGATGTTCACGTTCAAAAGGAACGCGCCGACCATTGCGCTATGGGGCCCCCAGTCTCGCGTCAACGCGATGCGCGCGTACGGGTTGTAGCCGCGCAGATAGGTTTGAGGGTGAGCCGGGTCACCTGCCTTGTTGCCGTGACTCATGAACGACCAGATGCCGTCGGCCGTGCTGTACGCGGTCAGTTCGGCGTAGACCGTCTTGTTCCAGTACAGGTAGCCGCCGACGCCTGCCACCTGGGTCGCAAGACTTCCTTCGATGACCGGCAGTTTCGGGATTTTGGCAACGGGGCTGATCGTCGATGAAATATACGGATAGCCCCACGCCGGCGCGGAGTTCCAGACGTCCTGCACGGTCGGATTGTTGTGCACCGTCACGCCGAGGATGAGATCGCTCGCTTCCCCCATGATCCGGTCCACGAAACGGAAGTCGGTATTGTCGGACCCCCAGTGGCCTTCCCATTTGTTCGTCACGCCATTCTGATGGTCATAGTTCGTATAGGTGAACTGTGTAAAGACGCCGATCTTGTCGGTGATCTTTCCGGCGAGGAAGATGCTCGCAAAGTCGAATATCGGCAGACCGTTCTTCGTGTTGATGGGATTGCCGCTCGCGTCGTTGTTGACCCTCGTCTGGCTCAGATCGCCGATTGCCATTGCGGCGATCGGGATCGTGCGCTCGCCAAGCGTGTAGCCAGTGAGCTTGAACATTCGCCCATAAGGCGTGAGTTCGGGAAATTGCCCCCCGGCGTGGCAAGCCACACAACTTTGTCCGGTTTGGCGCGCGAAGATCGGCAGCGCGTATGCGGGGGTTGCCTGCAGCAATGCCAGTATTGCGAAGGCGAGTATCCAGCCACCGCGGAGCAAGTTGCGAAATGCTGCATGGCTGACAGGTGCTCTTGTCATGGCTGCTTCTCCTGCGCCGCGTCGCGAAACGTATTGCACCGGCGGTGAAAGCTGAAGTCTGTATTGCGGTGTTTCGCTGCGGTAGTGAAGCGCATGCCTCTGGCTGGTGCAACGGATCACGATGAACCTCTTGTACTGCACGCGATGACTTCATTGTGCAAACGCGCAACCAGAATCGGGATGGGTCAAGGTCCTCCTCTTGCGGTAGGCGTTGAACTAGATGTCGCAGTGTGTCAATGCCCGTTCGCCGTTTTCGGACAGCATCGAGCGCCACGGCTTCTTCGGAACGAAGCCATACGTGCCATATCAATTCGTTGTGCGGATTAAAGCGTGCGTGAGTGCGCAGGTGCGTGACACGCGCCTGCAACACCCAATTGACCTCACGGCACGATCCAGCCTCCATCGGCCACGAGCTTGATGTGATCCGGCCCGGCAAAGCGGACGATATAGCCGCCCTTGGACGCGAATGTCTGCCCCGGCGCCAGCGTCAGGCGAGGATAGTAACCCGTCAGGATGCGGCGTTCGAGCATGTCCTGAATTCGCTCCACCAGGTAGTCCCTCACGAATGCATCGACCATATGGCTCAGTGTCTCAGCGAGCAGACCGCATGCAAGATAGGTGTCTGCCTGCACTTGTGGAGCAATCATTGGAATCTGTCTGATCGAGAACCAGCCGAACGCGTAGTCGACGCGCACGCGCCGCCCTTCCGGCAAATCGAACGGGTATGCGAGGCGAGTGACGCCGCGCCAGCTCGCCGGCAGGGGTGTGCTATCGAGCCCGCCCATGAGGCCCGACATGAACACGGTGTCCGTCGCCGGGGGTATCCGCGCGAGCGCCGCGACGTCGGGCGGACGCAACCACAGCACGAGCACGTCCGAACGCGGTATCCCATGCATGGCATGCGCGACGCTCTCGCCGGGGGCGAGTGCGTGCTTCGATACCGCCATGCCGTGAGCCTCCAGTGCAACGGCGAGCGCTTGCGCGCCGCGCTCGCCGTTGTCGCCCGCGCGATAGACCTGCCAGACGTGCTTCAGTGTTTTCGCCTCCTTCGTCCCCTGCGCCTGCCGCGCGCCAGCTTCATCGACAATGCGCGCCGCGATCAGGTCCGACTCGAGCAGCACGCCTTTCGAGAAGTACACGGAGTAGAAATCGTGATCGTTTTCGACCGGCACCTCCACGTTGGGAAAGAGGCACGGCACGGCCTCCTGCTCGCAAAATTCGTGAATCGGCGCCCAGTTTTTTCCTCCGAGCCCCGACACGACCGCGAACACCGGCTGGCGGGCCAGAAACTGCGTAAGCTGCTCACGCCAGGTGTCCGGCGGACCTTTGAGCTCCCATACATGCAGTTCCCAGCGGCGATTCACCATGAACATCATCTTGCGCGACGAGCGCAACGGCGGCACCGCACCGAGCGGAAAGACGTTCTTGTCGGCGAAGTAGTGCGTGAGCACATCGAGCATGCCCGCGCGTTTCACCGGGTCGGCGTCGGGCGTGATGATCGTCGCGAAGTGCAGCACGGTATCCGTTACGCCCATCGGCCTGCGCCGGTCGAGGTGTTTCAGATAGCCGGTCAGCGCCTGCATATCGGCGTCGTTCAGCGCGTACTGCGGCATCAGGCTGCTGAGCGGCTTGCCTTCCGAGTCGAGCCCTTCGCGAATGGCGCGCGCGACCGTCGCATCCGTGTACGGTTCGCGTTCGGCGCGCATCCCGGGCACATACGGCAAATCGACATCTTCCGGGTTTTGCGCGCGCGGCTCGACAAGGTAGCGCCACGTGATCGGCGGGATGCTGCTGTTGCCTTCCCTGGAGCCCAGGCCACTGCGGCGATGGCAGTTCACACAGGCCGCGGCTGCGCCTTGCAGGCGCACGCCCCCGTCGTGCATCGCCTCGAGCGGTTCGCCCGAACTCAGGATGCCCTGCTGATACAGAGACTCCCCAGCGCTCCCGGTCGCGACCGGCTGCGCGGCCGGTGCGCAACGCGCCTCGCCCACAGCCATGATCAGCGCGGCGAGCAATGCGCATGGAGCAAGCCATCGCGCCGCCAGCGAAGGTGCCCGTGCGCGGCCTCCTGGCCCGCTTCCCGCGCGGTTCATGGTCAGGGCGACGGATGGCCGGCGCCAGGCAGCGCCGGCGAGGCATCGACGTCGATCGAAACCGATTTTCGGTGTATCTGCGGCGGCGCAGGTCTCGTGAAGATTCCATCGTCCAGCGCCGGATTCAGCGACACCTTGTCGATCGTCAGCTTGTCCTTTTTGTCGGACGCCACGGCGCCGCTCACGATCTCGAGCGGTATTTGCAACCCCTCGACGCTCCTGAAGTCGCTGTAATCCACCAGCACAACGACCGTTTGCCCGAGCGGGGTGCGCACCTGGTGGTCGACCTGCACGTCAAGAAATGTTTGAGCGTCGATCCACACATGGCGGGTCACGCCGGATGGCAGCTTTGCGGCGAGACGATACGCATCGCGCCCGCCCACCTGATCCTTACCCTCGAGCGCGACGCTGACACCCTTCGCTGCATGGTCGATCAAGAGCCCGTCGATCACCTGCTCGTCGCGCGCGGACGTCGCCTCGTCCATCGAGTACGGCCGCGGCGTAGCGCTGCCCATGCCGTTCGGGCCCAGTTTCCAGCCTTGTTTGCCATCGAATACACGCACGGACTTCTGGTTGAACACGGTGACCTCGAAGCGTGTCTTGTTCGGGCGCTTCATGGCGAGGACAAACGGCAGATCCGGCGCAGGGGCATTGGCGCTATCCACGTGGCCGGACCAGATCATGGTCTGGACTTTGCGCCAGGCGTCGAGGCCACCTCTCGCGTTGACGTTCTTCTCGACGATCTGATCCACGCTCAGATCCTGCGCGGGTAGCTGCTCGCCCGCGAAGACGACCGCCGCAACGCTGCCGGCGAGCACCCATACTGCGACTGGTTTCATGGCCGTCAACCTCATGGGAGCACCCAATGGCTAGTGGCTTGCGCTCGGGCGTGGGCTCGGGTGCGCAACTGCATTGGCACTTGCGCCTGGGCTCGCACTCGCAGTCGGACGCGGGCTCAGGCTCGGGCCCGGGTTCGCGCCGACGACCGGCGCGGGGTGCGTCACTTTCGCCACCGTGAGCTGCGGCTTCGCAAACAGCGTGTCGTCTGCCTGCGGATTCAGCGCAACCTTATCGATGATCAGCTTGTGCGTGCCTCTTGCGCCGACGACAACCGTCTCGAGCGTATGTGGCATGACGAGGCCGCCCTCCTTGCGGTAGTCGCGATAGAAGATGGCGACGTTGTGCATCTTGCCGTCGAGCTTGCGCGGATCGCCGTCGATCTTCAGTTCGAGAAAGCTGGCCGCATCGATCCATACACGGCGCGATGTGTTGTCCTTCATCGTCAGCTTCAGCACATAGGCGCGGTGGCCTTCGACCATTTCCATGCCGAGCACGTCGATTCTCGTGCTCTTCGCCGCATAGTCCATGAGCGGACCGTCCAGTTCGGCCCACGATGCGGCTGCTTTGGCCTCCGCGGGCGTATAGGGCTCCACTTCATTGCGGCCGAGGAACGGCCTGACCTTCCAGCCCTGCGCGCCGTCGTAGACCTGGAATGCCGTTTGGTCGTTGAAACGGACCTCGATGCGGCTCTTGCGCGGGCGCTTGAGCGTCATCGTGAAGGGCAGCCTGGTGTTCTTCGTGCCGCCCGCCTCGAGCTGCCCCGACATCGTCATCGCGGTGACCGCGTGCCATGCCTGCAGGCCGCCGCGCGCCGCGACGTTCCGGTCGACGATCTGCGCGGCGCTCATGTGCGCCGCGCCCGCGGTCTGGGCGCTTGCCGTAGAAGATCCCGCGAGCGCCATCGGCGCGCTCGCCACGAGCGTCGCCACCGAGGCGGTCTGAATCGCCAGCGAAAGAAAGCGGTTCATGAGTCATCTCCTCTTCATCTGCGCACGAAACGCGCTTGCGCAATCATTCGACTATCAGCCCGTCGACGTGGAACGACCCCACGAATACGTCGACGCGCTCCCCGGCCTTGATCAGACCGCCCTTGTTCGAGAACACCATCCAGTACTCCTGACCGGTTTCCAGCGGGCCGCTCTGGCGCAGCGCGCCGACCTTGTCCATCACCGGGATTTCGAGCAGCGCATGGCTCGTGCGCCCGAACATCACGGCAGTCGCGGTCTTTTCGCCGAGCGGCCGCGCTGCCACCGGGTCCGTCACGCGATAGCTGAAGCGGATCAGGTTGCCCGACGCCGTGCGGCGCACGCTCAGGTGGTCGATGCCCTGCATCAGCTCGTAGTAGCCCTTCGCACGCTGCGGCAGGCTCGCTGGCGAGTACGGCGACTGCTTCGCCGCCGCGCTTGCACCGGCCTCGCCCGCCGCCGGTTGAAGCAAGGCCGCAGCGAGGCAGACACTGCCGGCCATCAGCACTGCCCGCGGCGACCGGAGGCAACGCTGGCTCATGGCAACGCTCCCAGTGTCTTCAGACCCGCCGGCGTAATGATTGCGGGCGGCGGGCCCACCGGCAGCGCAGGCTGGCCCTGATTGCCCTGATTGCCCTGGTTGCCCTGGTTGCCCTGTGCGCCTCCGGTGCCGGGCAGCCCTCCGCTGTTCGCGGCGCTCGGCAAGATCCCCTGCAGCAATCCGAGCAGCGTCGCCGGATTGTTGACCCCAAGCGCAAGCGGGTACGGCTGCCCTGCGAACACGCCAGGCCTCACGAACTCGACTGCGCCGATGTCGTAGCCACCCAGCTGCGGCCGCGGTGTGCCGAAGATGTCGTGAGTCGGCGCACCGGCCGCCGTGGCATGGTTGATCGCCGGCGAGGTCCCCGGGATCGTGTAGTTGCCGAGCAGCGTGTTGAGTTGCGCGCCCGTGCTCGCCTCGTTGAACAGCGACAGCGGACCGTACGACATGTTGATCCAGTTGTTGCCCTCGTCCGGCGTCGCCGACGGCAGCAGGCTGAACAACGGATTCGGCAGCACCGTGTCCGCAATGCCCGGGGGCACCGCGATGCCGATGCCACCCGCCTCTGGCGGCATGCGCGCACCGTTGCAGTACTGATGCACGACGCCCGGATTCGATCCGCTATTGTTCGCGTTCGGATAGTCGCCGGCGTCGGTCAGGATCGAGTACCGCGGGCTCATCGTCAGACCGGAACCATGGTTGGCGGCTCCGGTGTCGCCGAACGCGCCAATGTCCCAGTAGACCGCCTTCGGATCGCAATAGCCCGAGGCGTGCCCGGCCTGATTCAGCGACGGGTTCAGCGTGACCACGTTCTGCAGCCCCGCGATGCCCGGATCCAGTCCTCCCACTGTGATGTAGAACGTGCGGTTCTGCCAGAACAGGTCATTCGTCAGCACCGGGTTGGAGAACTTCGCGCAGCTCGGGTTGCCTGCCGGACACGTCACGTTCGGGCTGGTGAATGCCGCCACCAGGTTCTGCGTATGGCGCGCGGTCTCGAGCCCGGCCGGCTCGTACTGCGACGTCGTGGTCGGCTGGCACGTCGTTTCCGAACCTGAATTCGTGCAGTTCGGCGGCCCGACGTTGGCCTGGCTCGCGGCGGCTGTGTTGAACAGCACACCGGCCGTCGCTGTCGTGTCGTTGGAGATGACCGTGTTGTTGATGAAGCTCACGGCCACCGCATCCTGCAGCGACACGCCACCGCCAGCCCAGCCCGCCACGTTGTTCGCGATGATGTTGTTGGTTACCTTCATGCGATACCACCTGGAGCTGTCGTTCGGACTCCGTTGCACGTCGGTGCCGTTGACGTTCTGCAGACGCAGACCACCGCCCTTGCCGCTTTCCGCCGTGTTGCCGACGATCAGGTTGCCGTCGATCGTGATGCCCGGGCCCGCGCCATCCGAAAGCTGCGGCGCGCAGTCGACGTCCGTGGTCGAGTTCTCGCAGAAGGTGCCGTCGGGCGGCACACCCTGAACGATCAGCCCGCCACCGTATGTCGGCAGCGTCGGGTTGTTGCTCTGGTTGAACAGGATCCAGTTGTGCGACAGGTCGCCGTTGTAGCTGAAGCCGAAGTGCGCGACTCCGCCGCCATCACCGCTGCTGATGTTGCCGCATACCCAGTTGTAGTTGAACTTGTAGTAGTCAGCGCCCGAGCAGAACGTCACCCCTCCGGCCGAAGACGGCGTGGTCGAATTGATTTCGTCGCCATACGAAGCGTTCGACGTGACCTGGTTGTTGTGCACGTTCACGTGGACGTTGTACTGGAACGCCAGCTGGGTCACGTTATCCGCCGCGATGCTGCCGTCGGGCACTTCGACCTGGCCGACGATGATCCCGCCCGTGAGCGTTCCCGCGTTGGAGAAGACGCGGTTGTTCGACACCTCCGTATAGTGGTTCCAGCCATGCAGGTAGATACCGCCGCCGCCTTGCGAGCTGTTCGTGAACGACATGCCGTCGATGCGCGACGGGTTGCACAGGAAGTTGCTCGGATAGGTAGTGCAGTCCGCGGCACTGTTGGTGAGCGGCGTGCAGATACCGTTCGCCACGCAGTTCTGGTCCTGTGTCAACACACCGCCCACGAGCACGTCCTTCACGCCCTTGCCGAGCACGGTGATCGCCGCGCCTTCATACGCGCCCATCAGCGTAGGCTCGATCAGCGTCTCCGCGAGGTTGCCGTTGAGGTTGAAATCCCAGCCGGAAGTCGGCTCGAACGGGATGCCGTCGATCTTGCGCTGCATCGAGGCGAGGCAACTGTACCCGCCGGTCGGATCGTACGGATTGGTCGCCGAGATCAGCCCGCCGTTCAGTGCATCGCCGAACAGGCACCCTACCTGCCTGCGCCACGGGTCGAGCTTGCCCGACGGATGCGGGTTCGCGTCGACCGTCACGGACGTAGCACCCACGCCTTGCAGCCGCACCGGCTTCCACATGAGCAGCATTTCCTTGTAGGTGCCCGGGCCGACGACGATCATGTCGCCCGCGGTGGCGTGGTCGATCGCGGTCTGGATCGCATTGCCCGCGGTGTTCTCGCTGCCCACATAGGTCGGCGCCTTGCCGCCGATCGTCACGGTGACCGCGTCGATCGAGCGCTTGCCGCTGGCTGCGGTGACGACGAGCTGGCCGCATTGGGTCGGCGTCGTCACCCCGCGCTGCTGCATCGTGCAGGCCGCATCGGGACCGAACAGAGGCGGCACGACCGCCGTGATCTTAGCGTCGCTCCACGATGTCACCAGCGCCGGGATGCCCGCGATCGTCACGACACCCCGTTGCTGTCCGAAACCGTAGTTGCGCGTGATGAACTTCTGGTTGAACGGCGCGGCGGTGGCACTCGGCCCCGTGTACGCGTGGTTCGGCACCTGCTGCGTGCCGACCGACGTGATCGTCAGCGTCTTCAAGGGTCCACTGACCCACGGGCCCGCGCCGCCGTTGCTGCCCGCGGACGTATTGCCGGCAATCGCGTCGCCGGTCACGGAGGCAATTCCCGGCGTGCCGTCCGGATAGGCGCAGTCGACCTGGTTATACGCGTCCGCGAAGGCCGAGACGGGCACCACTGGCGTGTCCATGTACTGCGTCTGTCCTGGCATGAACGGAATCTCGTAGCAGAACTGGCTGTATGCCGGGTTGAAGAGCGGGTCCTTGATGGTCTGGCCCGAGTGCGTGGGGTCAGGCATGTACGGGTCGTTCATGCAGGCGACCATCATTGTCGGCGCGTAGCCCGTCGGATTCGGCGGGTTGACTTGCCAGGTCGAGTAGGTCATCCCGTTGAAGATGCCCCACTGGTCCGAATAGGTGCGCGAGATTTCATTGCCCGCGAAGTCCTTGAACGACACCGGCACGTTCGGCACGGCGAACTTCTCGCCGAACTGCGGCGAATACGGGTCGAACTCTGACGAGAAGTCGTCCAGCATGAAGCCGGTGTAGTGCGCGGCAACGTGCGTCGAGCTGAAGATCCAGAACTTCGCCAGCACCGCGCTCTGGTCGGTGAGCTCCACCTCCTTGCGGTCGCACAGATTCCTCGAAGCCCCCGCGAACGGCGAGACTTCCTGCGAACCCGGGAACAGGCTGATGTAGTCCGGCACGATCCGCAGTTCGCCAACACACGGCCAGAAGCGTTCGACGGAGCCGGTGTCGCCTTCGGCGTGCGGGGTCGATCCGAGATTCGAAGTCATGTTCTGCGCGTTGTTCCGGTTGTAAGTGGAGTTCATCGCGGCCTGGTCGGGCAGGATGTAGATGTCGCCGATGCCGCCGAACTGCTGCGTGACCGGCGCGATGTAGTTATCGCCGATCAGGATGTTCTTGTCCTCCTCCTTCACCAGTTCGTAGCCCGGCGGCACGATGATCTCGACCACGTACTTGCCGGGTGGCAGCATCTGCGTGCCGTCCTTCGTGGGATTCGCCTGGCAGATCGTGCAATTGGTGCCGGTCGGCAGGCCGCTATGCGGATCGCGGCCCGTCACGCTCGGGAACTGGTACATCCCGTCGAACGGCGCGGGCTGCACCTGGTTGAACACGTGCATGCCGTCATAGCACTTGAACTGCGAATTATTGGGCAGCGCACGCTGCTGCGGGTCGAGCCAGTTTTTGGTGTTCTGCAGCGTGAAGAAGTACGGATCGCTGGTGCTCTGGCCCGGACAGTTCATGTTCGGCACGCCGTCAGAACGGAAGCCCTGGGACCAGTCGTCCCAGCTCGCGGTCTTCGTCGTGTCGACGAGCTTCAGGCTCGTGGAGCCGTCCGCCGCGGTGCCTTCCTGGTACAGGTTCACCGTGACGTTCGGCACGTCGGGCGTCCACTTCGTGTGAATCAGCAACGTGGGATCGTCGAACGGGCGCGTGGAGGCATAGACGACTTCGCCGTGGATGCCGCCATTCTCGTTCGCCGCGTACTGCGTCTTGCCGAACTCGATGAACGAGCTCTGACCCGAGAAGCCTTGCCAGCCCATCGTGGTCACCCACGGCGGATCGACCCGGCCGGTCGAAGGATTCGAGCCCGAGCGGTCGTTGCAGTCCGCGTCGTTGCAGTACGCCGCGCCCGGCACCCGCAGGTTCGTGGGCAGATGGATCGCTTCCTTCGTGTTGGCGAAGTTCGCGGCAATGGTCGACGTCCCGCCGCCCGGCGTGCCGTCGGGCGGACCGCCCGCGTCATAGACGACGTGCACGCCCGTCTGCTTGAAGCGGGTCTGGTCGGTATCGACTACGTACCAGTTGAACAGCGGGAACTCTTCGTTGAACGACGCATAGCCGTTCCCGTCCGTGACATTGAAATCCGAATAGCTGCCGTCACGGAAGCGAATGTTGGTCGACAATAGCGCGAGACCTGGCTTGCTCGAATCCCCTACGCCGTTGCCGTTCGTGTCGAGGAAGGTCCGCGTATAGAGATTCGTCTGCCACTGAAGCACCGCGATATCTCCGGCGTCCGTTGTCGCGCCGCCTCCGAGCGTCACGGCCGATGCGAGCCCGTCGACGATCTGGTCGTTCCACTGGTCGAACACCGTGATGCGCGTAATCCCCGCAGGCAGGCCCGTGAAGCTGAACGTGCCGTCCGCGTTGCACTTGGTGAACGCGTAATCTTCGCCGTCCGGATCGCCCACGCTCACGTAGCATTGCGTGAAGCTCAACGGCTTGCGCGACTGGCTGCCATACAGGTGCTCGTCAGGCGGACGGCTGTAGTGCAGGTTCGTCACCCGGCCCTTGAGCCCGTTGTTGCAGCTCGAGGTGGCGCACAGCAAAGGCAGCCTCGCGTTGATGATCTTCGGGTTCGCAAACCCGATCGACACGTGGAAGCCCGCCGGGCCGAATTCCTGGAAGTATGCCGGGCCGCCGATCTTGATGAACGAGTCGTGGGCCTTCTCTCCGTCCAGCGTGTTCGTCTGCAGCCACTCCTCGCCTCGTGCGATGCGGTCAGCAGCGGGCGTCGCGATAATGCCGTACCTGCCCGGCATCAGGTTGGCGACGATGGCCTGGCCGACGAGCGGCGATAGCGTCTTGCCGTCCGACTCGTATTTCGGGCAGGTCGGGATCATGCCGACGAGGCCGTCGGTCGATGTCGAAATCGGGCACGCGTTGAGACCGCTGACCGGGTCGATCGTGCCTTGCAGCGAATTGGACAGCGGCATGTTGAACATGTCGTAGGTCATCTGTCCGGTCGGCTGGCCGCTGCCGCCGGCGTCGTCCCACAGCTTGATCTCGAAGCCGCCGAGTCCCGGCTCGCGGGCCGAGCCGAAGGTGTCGGTGCCGCCGCTCACATCCACTTCGCCGTTCAGCGGTGCATCGTCCTCGAATACGAACACGGAAACCTTCGCTGTCGGGAATGGCGACTCCTCCAGCAACACGTTGACCGAGGTCTGTCCGGGAGCGAGCGGCGCGCCGCCCATGCCGTTCCCGCACTTGCCCGTGCCCGGCGCGAAGTTCGCGACGGTCGGACAGTCTTTGGAAATGTCGAACTGACGCTGCGGACCTGAGGGGTTGGTCGGATCGACCGGCTGCGGAACGCCGCCGCCGTTCGTGAACGAGTTGTACGCGTTGCCCGGCAAGATCGAAATGTAATAGCGCTTCTTCGGATCGAGCGCCACCTGCGACGGATCCACCGGAACCTGTTGCGCCGCCGTTGTCCGGCACACGCCGTTGCCGACGTCGCACACAGCCGGCAGGTGGGTCTGGCTGACCGGATCGTAAACCGTCTGCCCCGATTCGCACGCGGCGACGCCGACACAGCCCGCCGCCACCACGGGCATGTAGCTCGTGTGGAAGTTGGCGCCGAGACTCGGCACCGGCAGCGGCGGACACGTCGCCGGACGCGTGGGCGAGTTCACCTGGCAGGCAGGATCGATCTGGAACGTCCGGTCTTCCTCGATGATCCAGCGGTAGTCGCTGATCTTCACCGGCGTTTTGCCCGGCTGCGTACTGGGCGCATCCAGCACGTTGACGACGAGTCCGCTGCCGCCCTTGAACGTCACCGTCACGGTCGCCGTGTTGCTCGCCGTGTTCTGCGCATTCACCGCCCGGTACTGGAACGTCACGTTGGCGGACGCAGCGCTGCCCATTGGCGCCGTCGCCGGGCTTGCCGTGAACGAGCCGTCCGGATTCAGCGTGACGGAGCCGCCCGTCGGGGTGCCGATCAGTGTCGCGGTGAGCTGCAGGCCATTCGGATCGCTGGCGTACGTGAGCACACCGGGCTCGGAGATCTGCAGCCGCGAAGCGATGTTGCTCGTATAGGCGGCGTTGCCGGCCGTGGGCGGTCCGGACTGACACCCGTTGCCCGTCGTGCACGCAGTGAGCGTCACCGTCGCCGAGGCGTTCGGATTGCCGTTCGCCTGGTACACGAAGCTGTCAGCCGTCGTGCCTTGACTCGGTGTGTACACGAACGTGCCGTCCGGGTTCAGCGTGAGCGAGCCGCCAGTCGGTGGCGTCTTCACCTGTACGCCGTAGACGTTGGCGTCCTTCGCCGCCACGCCTCTCGCCGGGTCGGACACGGTCAGCGTCTTGCCGGGTACGAAGAAATACGTGGAACCGGTGACCGATGCGTTCGCCACCGCGGCAGCGGACGCCGCGGTAGAGTTGTTCACACTGATGTAACCCTGCATGCCGCCGTCACGCGCGTTGTTCGTCGACAGGCTCAGTTCGCGATCGAACACCGGCAGCGCGGAAGCACTTGAGGTCGGCATGTTGACCAGCGCGTCGTACGTCTTGCCGGCCGACATGAACACTTCCGACTGAATCCGCGGATTGCCGGGCAGCACATTGCCGTCCTCGGCGATCAACGCGAAGCCGGAGACCGGGGTGACGCCCGTTTGCGCGCCGACCACGGCCGGCACGTGCATGCGCAGACCCGCGTTGACAAAGCGCAGCATCACCGGCCCGGTGGTCGCGGCGCTCGTCGCAGCGAACGTCGAAGCGCCCGGATTGGTGCGGTCGAACGAGACGCCGTTGATCAGGTAGTAACGCGGATCGTAGTTCACCGTGGGCGGATAGCAGGTGCCGAACGAGGTCGACTTCGAATCGCCGCAGCCGCCCGGCTGCCCGGACCAGGCCAGGGTTTCGCTAAAGCCCGGGGTCGCGACCGCGGCGGCGACCGCGGTGTTCTGCACCGGATCGATTTCGCTCAGCACAAGCGGCACGTCGGTGTCGTAGCTGATGCCCGGATACGCTTGCGCGGGCGTCGTGCCGTTGGCCGCCGTTCTCACCACGAGCACGCCATAAAGCCCCATCGGCCCCTGGATCGACGGGTGCGTGCCCGACTCGATCAGGTAGGTGCCAGGGTTCAGGTTGTTCCACGAGAGCGCCGCGGTGCTCCCGTGCGCCACTTCCGTCGCGAACGACTGCACGCGGGGCGCTTGTGCCGGTGGCGTAAAGGACGCGCCGCCGGGCGCGGTGGCGGCGGTCGGCCACGTAGTCGCGGTCTGCGTGGGGTGCGTCGGGCTCGGCATGGTCGTCGCCGTCGTGCCCAGACCGCCGCCCAGCTGCCCGACAATCACAAGCGAGGTTGGTACGGCGCCCGGCAAGCTGTTGGTGAGATTGATCGTGAGCTGCCCGGGTGGCACCGTGATCACCACGGGCGACCAGTTCGTTCCCGCCCCGGGGTTCGCGGCCGCACACGCGGCGGGCGCAACGGCCGCCGACGAGCAGGTGTAACCCCACATCGGCACAGCCTGTCCGTCCGGCATCACGGCAGTGGTGGCCTTCGCGGTCAGGTTGACGGTCGCCTGGGCGAATGCCATCCCGCTCGCGGTCAGCAACACGGAGGCCGCAATCGATGCCTTAAGCATACCTAACAGGTTTGCCTTGAGTGTGGTGGATCTCATCGCCGTTCTCCCCGCCTCTAATTCGATTCGTCGATCAGGAACGCCTGTGGATCAACGAGCATCATCATCATCATTCCGCCAGGAAAGATGTTGTTCGTGGTGATCTCGCGCTCGTTGTGCGAGTGCCACATGAATGCGAAGCCGGCTTCTGTTTGCGGCGGATTCACCGATGTGCCGCTTGGCGGCGTAGTGCCCGTGGGTGAGGTTGCGCGCATGGTCGCATCGGGTCCGAGATAAGGGCTGCCGCCGTACCAGAAGCCGTTGGTCAGCACGTGCGAGTCCGGCAACGTCACTGGCCCGCCGCTGCCCACCTTGCCGAACGGATGCGTTTCGAGCGCCTTGTTGTGATCCGCGCACCACTCGTAGTAGTTCGGCGCTGTCGGATCCTGCGTGTAGTAGCCGTTCGCATCCGGGATGCAGACGCTGCCGTCGCCGGGGTAATGCCCGTACACGTCCCAGTTCAGCCCCTTGCCCGTCCAGTAGAAGATCCCGTCCATCGCAAGGCCCGGTGTCGTCGTGGTCGTGAACAGCAGCGGGCCGGCTACCTTGGTCGCGTCCGTCTTTGCGAGCAGCATGTTGCCGTCGCGCGCGAGCACGCGCACGTGATTGCCGTGCTCGTGGAACGGATGCTGCCAGCGGCCCGTGCCGATGATCCGCAGCAGCACCAGCTCGCCGGGGTGCATGTGCGGGTTGCCGTTGTACGGCTGATTCGGATACTGCGCCGCGTAGTTCGGGTCCATGTCGTCCGGCATCGAGCGTCCGTTCACCATGAAGTATGCCGGGTGATAGGGCTCCGTCTCGACGGTCATGCAGCCAGTCGGATTCGTGCACGCGTTGCTGGCCTGCTGCTCCGCCTGTGCATGAATGCGCGGATCCATTTCGGAGAACTGAAACAGATACTCGCGGTCGTAGCACGCCGCGCTGTGGTTGTAGGCCGCGGCGGCGTTGCGGAAGTCGGGCTGGCCGTCCAGCAGCTTGCGCGTTCCGCCGATCGGGTGACAGCCGGTCGGCACGGCGACCGTGCCGGGCGACGACGTCGGCAACACGATGATCGCGCCATACATCCCCATCTCGATCTGCAGATCGCCCTGCGTGCCGCTGTAGTAGGCGTGCGTCCCGGGCGTGGCGGCGATGAAGCTGTAGGTGGCTGTGACGGTATGGGACGCCTCGCGCGTGAGCAGCCCCTGCACGCCCGTTGGCGTGCCGGAGCAGAGCTTCGTCGTCGGATCGATGGTGCCCATGCAGACGTCGAATCCGGGAAAAAGAATCGACGTATTGCCCGCCGCCGCCGGCAGATTGTTGGTGAGCGTCACCGTGACGATGTCGCCCTGGTTGACGATCAGCGTCGGGCCGGGAATCTGCATGGTCGGGCAATTCGCACCGGCAATGTTGGACGGCGAAAATCCGGCCGGCGCGGTGTTGCAGCCGTAGCCCCACGAATAGACGCTGTTGCCGTCCGGCTGGCTGATGCGGCTCGCCTCGGCGCGCAGATCGAAATGCGTGCCCGTTATGCCAGGTGCGGCCGCATGCACCGGCACGTAGAAGAGCGCCGCGAGCGCCGCCACGCCGACCCGTGCAAGCCGTCCGAGGCGCGCGAGGGTCGCGATCCCTATGCGGTAAGTGATGTGTCCCACGGCTCTTCTCCTAAGTGCAGGACTTCCTGGCCGGGTCCATGGCAGGGCAGCCGTGAACCGTTTTTAGCGAGTGCAAGAGGCGTTTCATAGCGCGCAGACCTTCGTCCTGGGGTCCACCGACCTGCAGATGTGCACCTCGGTCATCAGGCCTCCGAAATTTTCCTGATCGTTCGCCAGATGATCCAGGTTCGGCGTGTACAGGTAGAAGACCTGCCCTGACTGATACTTCGTCGTGTCGCTGGCGTCGAGGATCAGATCAAGCGACTCCCCGCCGCCGAGCGTGATCGAGTTCGTGTAGTAGGTCATGTCGTTGCCGGCCATGTCGCGCAGCAGCCGCGCATTGACGGCGACCACGTGCATCGGAATGCCGAGCGAGGCGAGCGTCTGATATTCGGTGACGTCGAGATCGGAGATTCGCAGCAGCACCTTGCCCCCGACGGGGATATTGATCAGCGATGGCAGCGGTTGCGAGAAACGCGGCACGCCGTCCGACGCGGGCGTCGAAAGCGGATTCGCATTCACGGTGTCGGGATAGCTGCGGCCATTCAGCATGAAGAACTTGTCTTTCATGTCGGTGAACGGCTCCGGATTGAACGTCATGCCGACGAAGTGGAAGTTCGGATCGAAGCCATGGATCTGCACCGGGTACTCGACGTCGTAGGCGGTCGAGCCGTCGCCGTCGTTGTAGGCGTAGAGCGTGGGCGTCCCGCTCAAATTGTTCACATGCAGCACGCCGTTTTGCGGCGGCAGCGGCGTCGTGCACAGAATGTCGGTGCCGCACCGCGTGCGCAGATCCTGCTGCTGCAGCACCAGAGACTGGTACAGCGACTTGCCTGCGGGCACGCGGTTCTGCCGCGGACGCACGAAGATCTGGCCGACCATGCCCATCTGCAAGTGCTCCGGCGGCGTGATGTGGCAGTGCCAGAAGTAGGTGCCCGCATCCGGCGCGAGGTAGTAGTAGGTAAAGCTCGCGCCGATGTTGATCGCGACCGACGCGTCTGGCACGCCGTCATAGAACGACGAGGCATTCGGATAACCATGGAAGTGCACCGTATGCTTCTCGAACAGGTCGGGGCGCATGATCATGCCGACGTTCGTGAGCGTGAGGAAGAACTCGTCGTCCTCGTCGATCGCCATCATCGGCGCAGGCTCGTTGCCGTTCATTACGCCGATGTCCATGATCGGCCGCGGGTCGACATGGCCCGTGAGCTGGCCAGGCGGCGTCGATTCCGGATCGGGCGTGAGACCGACTGCGCCGTTATACGTCGGATCGGTTCTGGGATCGCCAACGGTGTTAAACACCGAGGCGAACTCCGTGCCGGGCAGGCCCGCCTTGATGTCGGCGAGACCGGACAGCGGCCCGAACGCGAACAGATAGGTCTGCACACCATTGGCCATCGTCGCGTAACCGTCGCCCCCCGAGATCTGCTGGCACTTGATGGCGCCGTTGACGACGCCTGTCGATGCCGAGGTCTGGCCCGTGGAGGACGGTCCCGTGTACGGCGGTTCGCCGGCGCCCGCCGGCAGCGCCGTCGGATGGGACGGCGTGGCGCTCGGGCATTGAACCATGAATGACTGGGAGAATGAGGGGATCGCGAACATCGTGAGAAGCAGTGCTGCCACGCTATTGCGACACATGCGGATGCTGAACATATGACCTCCGTCCTTGGGGTCAAGCAGCGCGCTACGCGCTGTACGTCACGCTCTACTGCATATGCGGGCTCATGCGTTCCTCACACTGACCCGTATGTGGATTCTGGATTTGGGCAGCGGAACCTGCGATGGGTCACCTCCCTACACTTTCAGTAGGGCAAACCCATCGCGATGCGCGGTCGTGGTCCTGACGGGCGACGGAGTGTGCCCTGGCCAACACAAGGGCGCGTCATGCAGGAAGTGGGACGCTGCACGGTATTGTGGCTTTCAATTGAATTTCACTTGGCGACATGACTTCGGTGCGTTTCGGCAAGCGTGAGGGCCATCGTGGATTCGTCACACATATTCTCCGGTGAGGCATGGGGCGCTCGATAGTGCTCGTCGAAATAAGCTGAGGAATGCAATGTTTGTCGTTCTTACGTGTCCTGCACCATATAGAGGCGCACTTTCGGATGGGTAAAATCCCGCATATTCACGTCCTGCGCGCAAATGCGAAAACCGCATACGCTTCTCGATCACGCGGTCAGACGGACAGCACTCACCTCCTCGCTATTCACCGGCGAGGGACTTGACGTAATTGGCGGCAGGGGGCGTGTCATGGATTTTCTGGAAAAAAGGGCTGTCGTGAATCTCGTGGAGCGGAAGGATCATTCGCTTGAACTGGTCGGGTTCGAAAACGAGAAGCGGACCTATTACCCCGCCATGTCGATGTGGTTGAAGCTGGACCATCTGCAGGTGGCGCAACAACTCGTGGAGCCCCTGGATGGAGACCGGCAGCCGATACTGTTCACGTCGCTTCACGGAGTGGCGCATCTTGACGGGCAGGAACTCTCGATCATCGGCGCTCCTCAGCAAGCGACGCGCACGCTTCAGGTGACCTTCGAGGCCCGCGACGTCGGCACGGCTGACCGGCTTGGCTTGCGCGCACTGGAAGACGAACTGGGTAACTCGATGTCCGATGTAGCGCTCGGCACTGCCCGGCTAGGCTTCAATCCTGCCGATGACGAGACCGGGGAGCCCGATCAGTGGTGGCTCGCCTGCTACATTCCGCCCGCCTGCCTGGCGGTGCTTGCGAATGCAATCTCGGATGGCCAGCTTGGCGCGGTAGAGTTGGGGCTGACAATGCGGCACCTCTATACGTCCGAAGGTCCCACGGCTGACCCGGCACGCCAGCCGCGGCTCTTTCTCCGGCCCAACGAAAGCGACGACACAATCGAATGGCCAAATATCGCGACTGGCTATGTCACCCACCTTCGGATCGACTTCGCAACGGCGTCATTGCGTGGCTCCGCGACGAGCGGCGACCAGGAGGGAGCGGCGAAGGTGGTCGCGGAAGCCGTGAACTCGCTGGGACCGACGCTCCTGAACCTGAGACTGACGGTAAGATGGATCGGCATCCTGATTGCCGTGCTGCTCTTCCTTGAAGTTCTCGAGCGGCTGCGGATCTGATCCGGCGACCGTCCGTTCAAAGGTCGCGGCGAGCCGCCCGGATACCGCTATAAAATAATTAATTAACAGCCAGCGGTCGGACCGCGCTGACGTACGCGCAGTCACGCGTTCACTTCCAGCTGTGAGGGGCCCGGTTCAGTTGAAAGCAAATTGGGTACTGGCTCGCATCTGGGTGAAGAGTCGCTCATTTCATTGCTCAACGTAGCCTGACAATGGTGCCTGACAGCACAGCGACCACTGAAGAACCGAAGGCTCCGCCCGAGTGCCCGCTACCTGGTGGTCAACTGTCATTCGGCACACGCAATACCGGGAGACGGCTATGGGTCCGATAAGTGCCGGTCACGTGACCGGCTCTCCGTCCCATGTGTCAACGTAAGCGGTTGTAGCCGTGCGTGAGAAGTACAGCCATATCGCTAAGCCTTCTTGTATTGACAGCAGTTTATGAGGCCGCCGCGACCATACCGTTCCCTTTCCCGCGGCGCCTTCTTTGCCTCGTCTGATGGCTTTCGCAAGCAGCCGTCCCCGAGCGACCACTCCCCTTCCTGAGCGAACGAGGAATCCTGCCGTTGGAACCGCCATGGCGCTCCGGCATCTAACGAACTTGCTACGCACGCATTTTGACGAAGCGGACGTTCGCGGAACCCCTCTGCTGCGGCAGCAATACTGCGGATTGCGGACTGTTGCCGCATCTTACTGTTGAACGGCCGCTTCCAGCATTGGCCGCCTCATACTTTTCAGCAAAACTGCCCATCGGTCCGGTGCGAGTGCTGCGGCAACATCCGCAATGGAACAGCCATTCCGTTAGCTGCGTCGACCAACACATTCTCGGCCAAACTTGTGTGTGACACAGGTTCAGTACGACAGTCCATATTTCAACTCGCGCTGCTTAAATGCGCGCTCCCCGCCCTCGAGGACGAGACATATTTTGATTCGTATGTGGCCCTCCTCAAGCGCACCAGTCTCATATCGCAATGTTTCCGCGTCGTTCTCGGCAATAACTATCTGCTCTGCGTCTGCATTCACGACCAAAATTGCGTTGTGAGTCGCGATGATGACCTACCAGTACTTTTTAATCTTGCGAAAAATCGGGACGAGCTTCTGCACAATAAACTCGTTGTCGAGATCGTCCTCAGGTTGGTCAAAGATGAATGGACTACCGAAAGGGTCCGTCGCGAGTTTCATGCAAAGAAAAAATGTTCCGCGTTGTCCTACCGAGAGCATCTCAGGAGGTTTTCCTCGATACGTCAGCCCCGCCCGAACAGACAGATACGCGAGATTTTTTTTCGGATCTTTTGTGCACCGACACCGTCGAAGCAGCTCGACGGGTCATTGCCAAGGAATCGCGAAACTCCGTCAGGAGCCGGCTCACACCCAGACTTCCGACCGCATCCTCTTACATTCGAATAACATCCATCACCGTCTTCTTCTTGTCCTTGAACCGGTAGATCGTGATTGCCGCATCTTTGAGGTCACCGTGTGGATCGAACGCGATCTTCCCGATCACACCGTCATACTGCGTTGCCGGCATCGCGGCGAGCACCTTCGCGCGATCGGTCGAGTTCGCCCTCTTCATCGCGTCGTAAATCACGTAGACGGCGTCATACGCGAACGGCGCATACGCATCGATCGGCACCTTGTAGCGCGAGGTATAGCGCTGGTCGAACTCCTGCCCCTTCGGCATCTTCGACAACGCAAGGCCCGCCTCGGAACATACGACGTTACCGATCGCGTCCCCTGCCAAGCTGATCATTTTGTCGGTGCATGCTCCATCACCGCCCAACACGCTCGCCGTGATGCCCAGATTTGCGGCCTGCTTCGCCAGCGGCCCAGCCGTCGCATCCGAGCCGCCATACATGATCACGTCGGGCCGCAAACCCTTGATCTTCGTGAGAATGGCGCGGAAGTCAGTCGCCTTGTCGTTCGTTGCCTCACGCGTGACGATCGTCCCGCCGTCCGCCTTCGCAGCCTTGATGAATTCGTCGGCGAGGCCCTGCCCGTATGCGGTCGAATCGTCGATCACAGCAATACGTTTCGCGTGCAGCGAGCCGAGCGCGTAACGAGCAAGCGCTGGCCCCTGCAAGGCATCGGTGGCGACTACGCGAAACGTCGTCTTGTAGCCTTGCTGGGTATATGCCGGGTTCGTCGAGCCCTGTGAAATCTGCACGACCTGTGCTTCGCTATAAATGCGCGACGCTGGAATCGACACCCCCGAATTGATGTCGCCGACCACGGCCACCACGCCGTCGTCGACCAGTTTCTGGGCGACCTGCGTGCCCGTGCGCGGATCGGCTGCATCATCCTGTGAATCCAGTTTGAACTGCACGGGCCTGCCGCCAATCACGGGATGCTGCAGATTGATTTCGTCGATGGCGAGGCGCGCCGCATTCTCGCTGTCCTTGCCCATGTTTGCGAGCTGACCGGTAAGCGGCGCAGCGTGACCGATCAGCACGACGGCGGGCGTTGCGTCGGCCGCATGCGCCGATGCGTAAATGGCGGCCAGCGCTATCACGCCGGCGAAGGAACGATAAGTAGGTTTCACGGCTGCCTCGCTTCAAGAGTGGATGTATCGATTGGCGCTGTACCGGATGCGATGCGCCTGGAAACCAGTATTCAGTCGCCGTAATTGCACGTCCAACGACAAATTCTTTTCGGCGCCGATAAACAAACCCTATGCCGTCGCGACGTGTGTGCTCGCATGCAGCAAGGTCTCGACGCTGCGTCCTGTCGCCAGAATCGATGCATCGGCGAGCGCGGGCCCGCAAATCGAGAACCCGACAGGCAGTTCGTCTTCGTGATGGCAAGGCAGTGTGAGCGCACAGCCGTCCATGAAATTCACAACAGCCGGATTGCGCAGCACCTTCGCGTTCAGCGCAAAAAAAGCCTCGTCGTCGCGCTCGACGCCGGAAATCGGCGGCGGCACAATCGCAACGGTCGGCATCAACCATGCATCGAACCTGGCCAGCCGCGTGCGCGCATCGCGCACGAATCGCTCACGCGCGGCAAGCAACTCGATATAGTCAGCGGCGCTGTGCCCCTCGCCTGCTCGCAAACGCTTCAGCACGCGCGGGTCGTAACCCTCGGCGTTGCGTGCAACGTGTTCGCGATGCCACGCCCACGCCTGCGCCGCCGTGATGCCCGCGAGCGGAAGGCGGCCTGCAACCTCATGCAGTTCGGGAAATGCGAAGTGTTCGACAGAAGCACCCGCACGCCTTAGCATACCGATGACACGATTAAACGCAGTGCTCACGGTTTCGTCCAGTTCGTCCGTGACATAGTCGGAAGTGACGCCGAAGCGCAGCCCGGTCAGCGGGCGCGGTGCGGTATCGAGCGTCTGTGCCGAGATCACACTATCGATGAGCGCGCAACAATCCACGCTGCGAGCGATCGGACCGATCGAATCGAACGACCTGGATAGCGGCACGACCCCTTCGAGCGGCACACGGCGTGCCGTCGGCTTGAAACCGACGAGACCGCAGAATGCAGCGGGAATCCGCACGGAGCCGCCCGTATCGGTGCCCAGAGCGGCTGCGACGTGCCCGAGTGCGACGGATGTCGCCGCGCCGGAACTCGATCCGCCGGCAAGACGGCTTGCATCGTACGGATTGACGGGCGTACCGTAGTGGGGATTGAGTCCGAGTCCGGAGAACGCAAACTCGCTCATGTTCGTTCGGCCAACGAACACCGCGCCCGCCTCCCGCAAGCGTGCGACTGCAGCGGCGTCCCGCACGGCAGGGGCTGCCCCACGCAAGATCCGCGAGCCGGCAGCCGTCACCTGGCCTTTCACATCGAAGAGATCTTTCACGGAAACGGGCGCGCCCGCCAACGCCGAAGGCACATAGCCGCGGTCGCGGAACGCGTCGCTGCTGGACGCGGCTTCGCGCGCCGCCTCGCGATCGACGTGCGTGTAAGTCACGCCACCGCGCGCCTCGTCGGCATCGATGGCAGCGAGACTGTTGTCGAGCGACTCGAGTGCCGAGGTGGTGCGTAGTGCAAACGCGCTGGCCGATTGACGCAGGGTCCTCATCTCGATCACTCCGTATGCGTGAGTGCATCGACCGAGTAGCGATGCTTTAGACTGCGGCCGAGTACGGGGTCGTGCAGTTCCAGCTCATACACGCCGGCCGACGTCAATGGTCCAATCACCGGCTGCGTGCCGCAGAACAGCACGGTCTCTGCAATCATCGACATCGTGCCGAACGCGCGCCTGATCAGATGCTCCGGATGCATCAGCCGCGCGAGCGTGCCCTCCTGATAACGGACGCGTTCGCCCGACGAATCGATGCGCCAGCTGCGCGCAATCAGTGCATCCCAATGCGCTGCGACGTCCGAATAACGCCAGAGCGCGCGGCCGAGCGGCTTCGCGCACATCTGTTTCGAAACGGCGACGTCGTAGCTTTCGACCCTGCGATCCGTATGATCCGAACCGATGCCGACCAGCAGCCCGTCTGCCTCGGTCTGAATGAGCACGACTTCGACCTCACCTGACGAATGCGCGCCCAGGACATCGATGCGCGCTAAAGTCGTCAGCAGATCGGGCGAGACTTCGTAGAAGCACGGCACAGCCGACGGCCTGCGTACGCCAATTGCTTCAAGTTCGCGAATATGATGCTCGACCTCGGCACTGTCCCTGCCCGCCCAACCCGCGATCACGAGCCTCTTCACCCGCACGTGGACGGGTGTTCCGGATTCGATTTCACATACCACTGTTTTCATCGCAACGTTCCTTCCTTCAATCGTCGTCTCGCCGATCCCGGCTGTATCGCTTCATCGGCGCTCGTTGCAAAGTTTTGGCGTGCGGCGCACCCTTGTCCAACAAATTAAAGTTGTCGCGAGGCGAAATATTTTCTTGTCCCGTCACGTGAGGCGTGGCGATACACTGGGACATTCCAGCTTGCCCTTTCAGGGGCGCGAATGAACCTGCGATTTCTCGAGACCTTTGTCTGGCTCGCCCGGCTGCGCAGCTTTCGTCTGACGGCCGAGCGGCTGAACGCCACGCAGGCGGCGATTTCCAGCCGCATTTCCGCGCTCGAGCAGGAACTCGGCGTGCGACTCTTCGAGCGCGGCTCAAAGGAAGCAACGCTCACGCAGGACGGCACGAAGACGCTGCCATTCGCCGAACAGATGCTGAAGTTGAATCAGGCGATGATCGCGAGCGTCGGCGACCGCTCGAAGGTATCGGGGTTGTTACGACTAGGCGCCATCGAATCGATCGTTCACACGTGGCTGCCGGATCTGCTCAAGCACATCCGCGAAACGTATCCGAATCTCGTGATCGAACTGACCAGCGACACATCGTCCAATTTGTCGACCCAACTGCTCAATGGCCAGATCGACGTTTCGTTTCAGACGACGAGCGTCGCCGGCTCCGACATGATGAATGTTCCGCTAGGCGGCCTGCCAATGCGCTGGATGGCCAGTCCGGCGCTCAATCTGTCGGCGCAGGCGTTGACGGAGGCGGAACTGGCCACTTATCCCGTGATCAGTTTCGCGCGCCACTCGCCGCCGCATGAGTTTCTGACCGGCCTGTTCGCCGCGAGTGGCGACGTGCAGGTGCAGATCAACTGCCTGTCGTCGGTGGCTGCGATCATCCGGCTCGTCGTCGACGGCTTCGGTATTGCCGTGCTGCCGCCAGCGTTCGTGATGGGCGAACTCGAAGCGGGGAAGCTGCAGCTGCTGCAAGTCACGCATCGCGTGCCTGCATTGCCACTCGTTGCCGCGTACCGGCGCACGCCCGACAGCCTGCTCTCCGAATCCATCACGCGGCTCGCGCTGAACGTCGTGCTCGACTTCTGCCTGAAGCACGGACCCGAATTTGCGCTATTCCCGCCCACGGACGACTCTGTCTCGCACACGTGAACATCTGCACATCAAAACGGGTATCCCCACATGCTTACCGCCCTTTCCATTCCAGTCGAACCGCTCCATGCGACTCGTTGCGAACCCTATGGCTGGATGCTTGGCAAGCCGGTGCGTGCCGACGGCGATGCACCTGCATTTATCAGCCCGGCGTCGGACTTCTGGCGCGAACATCTGTTCGATACCGGCGCGCCGGGTGAAACAGAAATTCTGTGGGTGACATACCGTAATCGTGACGAGAGCATTGCGTCACTTGAGGTTCATCATTTGACGCAACAGGCTATCGTGCCGCTGACGGCGCCGGTCGTCCATATCGTCGCGACTTCGACGAAAGACGGCGAGCCGGACATGGACACGGTGCGAGCCTTCACGATTCCGGTCGGGATGGGCCTTTGCATGCGGCCGAACATCTGGCATGCGACGCGGGTTCGTGAACGCGAGGCGACTTGCCTGATGCTGACGCGACCTTCGACGACCTACGATCTCGTCGTTCATCTGAAAACCGGTGCGCCAGCTTGTGAAAGCGCGATTCGGACTATCGAAACGCGCCGGATCGAAAGTGTGTACTAGTGCGCCCATGCAGTGGCCTGATGATCAGGTCACTCTCGATCGAATATTCTCTCTGGTACGGCTTGATCCAGTCAACTTACTACAGAGGTGACGTTGGAGTCTTCAATGTCAGCTTTCCGGCAAGGTGGACGAATGCGTACTGCCGGCCAGACACTCTCGCACTAATGTTCAGACGCTCTCACTTCATTGCGCGATCGACCAGGTAGTCCGTTGGCGATTGTCCCATTGTCTTGCGAAACATCGCGGCAAAGGCGCTGGGGCTGGCAAATCCCAGTGCGTACGCGACATTGGCGACAGGTTCCCCTTTCTCTAATCGATTCAGTGCCTCGGCGAGGCGAACCTGTTGCACCCAATGCCGAAACGTAAGGCCCGTTTCCTTGATAAACAAGCGTATCAGCGTCCTTGAGCTGCCTCCAACTTTCTCGGCCCAGTAATCGAGACTCATGGGAGTGTCAGGCGCAGCCAGTATCGCCTCGCACATCATTAGAATTCGGCGGTCCTTCGGCCATGGAATCTCGAGATTAATTGTCCGAGCTGCTTCAAGCTCGAGCAGAACCAACGCAACGATGTGCTCATTTTTTGCGTTTAGCGAATACTCGGCTGGCTCGGCGAGTAGCGCGAGTATCAACTCCCTCAAGAGTGAACTGATCTCGATCGTTCGACAGGTGTCTCCGAGCCGTACTGCCGTTACCGGCTCGATATAGATTGTCCTCATCGTTGTCGGGCTGAGCATGCGCTGATCGTGAACAACGCCCGCCGGAATCCACAACCCCCGCTGAGGAGGCAGAAGCCAGATTCCCGCGTCGGTCGCAGCGCGCATCAAGCCTGAGGTCGCGTAGAGCAATTGGCCGCGGGGATGACTGTGAGGCGCGACATAGCAGCCTGTTGCCTCGTTGCGAGCCAGGGCGGTCAGAACCCTTGGAACTGACTGGTCGTCAGAGTAATCGTGACGCTTTGCGGGCTGTCGGTGATTGTCACTTCGGCGACGAATCTTGTCACTCATCGATATTTCCTCACGCTCACGCACAAATTATTATCCCAGCCTGTTATCCATCTCAACCCATCAGGGCGTTTCATCGATGAGTGTCGATATTAGAGCCAACAGACTTCCGACTGAATACCGGGTGGTCGCCGGATTTTGCCTTCTGGTCCTGTCATTCGCTCTGCGACCCGGGATCGTGTCGATTGGCCCTGTGGTCCTGCACATCCGTGAGGATTTTGGTCTGACCTATTCCGAAGTGTCGCTTTTGACGTCTATTCCCGATGTGTGCATGGGTCTCTTTGTTCTCTGCGTGCCGAAGATCAGCCGGCGATTGGGGGCAAACCAAACGGTTTCGCTTTCTCTGCTCCTTCTCGGCGCGGCCATTGTGCTGCGCGCGCTAACGCATTCGACGAGCCTGCTCTTACTGTGGACTACGTTTGTCGGAATAGGAATCAGCATCTCCGGCGCTTTGATCGGCGGCTGGATCAAGGAACATTTTCCACGGGAATCGTCCCTCTTTATGGGGATTTATGCGGGAGGACTGAGTATCGGCGCGACCTTGGCAGCTGGCGCGACGAGTTACGTGTCCAACACGTTTGGCAGCTGGAGAGTCGGCGCGGGCATTTGGTGCATCCTGATCGTTAGTGCGATCGCAAGCTGGTCATACCTGGCTCGCCGGGTGGACGCTGCCGCCAGCGGTCGGCCTCACCGGGACACGAGAGACACGGTTGAACTGCCGTGGCGCAGCAAGCGCGCCTGGCTCCTGGCACTGTTCTTTGGGCTAAGCCAGTTTGTCGCCTATGCCTGCCTGGCGTGGCTCGCGCCATGGAACAGCGAAATGGGCGCGAGTGAAATATCCGGCGGACTGATGCTTTGCCTGTTCACGATTTTTCTCGCAGCCGGCAGCTTCGCGGCGGGGGCGGTGGCAGAGAAATTGGCCGACCGGCGTCCCTGGCTGGCGCTGGGCACGGTCAGCACGATGGCGGGCTTCGTGGGACTGACGTTTGCCCCAACCTCGTACCCAATCGCTTTTGTCGTGATGATCGCGTTCGGACAAGGTATGTGCTTCGCGTTGGGCATGACGCTCCCGCTAGACAACACGAAGACAGCCGGGGAGGCGCACGCCTGGACCATGTTCGTTCTATGCGTCGGTTACATGATCGCGGCCTTAGGTCCTCTGAGCTTCGGATTTCTGCGTGACTGGACCAGCGGATTCTTCGACTCTTATCTGATGCTATTGATCGTCAGCTCGATCATGATTGCAGTCGTCCCGCTTCTTAAACGGTCCACGCCCGTATCGCTCCCGATACGCTAAGGAACGGTAATCGACATGCCGTTTCTGTTATCCAGTGCTTATTGCTTCTGTCATATTCCGTTTGCGCCTCGCGTCGCACTGAGCGTCTCCCCACGGTTGCACGTGCTTGCCGTCCTCGGCACGCACCATCGGCCCCTTAGTAAACAGTCCACCACACGCTTTCTTCCCTTCCGCTACCCGACCCCAATAAATATCCGGGGTGCACGAAAATCCTGGAAAAGAAGGAAGAAATCCAGCCCGTGGGTTGTTTGCCCCGCTAGTGCCGCCGTGCAGCACTCCGAACCGAAAATTACGACTGTCAGGTGAAAAACAGCTCGAGCACTGGAAATACTCGAACTTATCGATATTCACTCCGACGTAGAAATATTCATTTCTTCATAGACTTCAGGATGTCGAAATACCGAATCGCATTGTCTTTGTCCTATCGCTGATAACCATCGCATCGGCCCGCATCGCCACCGACATTTGCGCCCAGAAGAAGACGCGTGCGGAGATTCGCCATGAGCAGATTCGGTCCGAAAGCAATGATTCGCGTCTCGTCAACGATCGTGAACGCATTCGTATGCCTCGCCGTAGCGGTCGGCATGCTCGCGAGTCCCACCCTGTTGCTTGCCCAGTCCGCAAACGCATGCGCCGCACCCGCATGAAGGCAGCCGCCGCGCACGGTGTCCCTCCCGCAAATCACCTCACGGAATTGTTTCTCAATGTATATGCTGCGCGGGCGAATACATAGTCATGCAATAAGCCACTCTCCCGACACAAGCCAGATACCTCGCCCGGTTCTAATGTACTCAACGACGGCATCTGATGACGGCGCTGGGGTAGACGCCACGCTTTGCCGCCTCCCCGGATTCCCGGGCGGATGTTTTCAGTTCGTCCAGCCTTAGGAATACGAATTGAGATAACGATGATCACCTTGGTTCTTGCTGTTTGCGCGACACCCGTCACAGCCTGTTTTCTCGACTGTCTGTTCTAAGTTCCACGCCAGCTGGGCGGTCAGGAAGTCCGGCGATGAAGCGTTCTCCTCGTGAACACTCCGGCGCATCGCGATGAGCGTGCCGGCTACTTTCTAGCTCCAGGATATCTATCATGTCTTCTACACCGTTTTCACCTCGTCGACGTCATATTCTCGCCGCTTCCGCTGCGGTCGCCGCCGTAGGCCTGATTCCCGGCTCCGTGTTTGCCGCAACCGGCGACGACAGGATCCGCCCGTTCAAGGCCAACGTGCCGGAAGCAAGCCTCGTCGATCTGCGTCGACGGCTCGCCGCCACGCGCTGGCCCGGCAAGGAGACCGTCAACGATCAGTCGCAAGGTTTGCAACTCGCGCGAATGCGGGCGCTCGTCCAGTACTGGCGCACCGACTACGATTGGCGCAGGGGCGAGGAAAAACTGAACACATTCCCGATGTTCATGACTGAAATCGATGGTCTCGACATTCAGTTCATTCACGTACGGTCTCGTCACAAGAATGCGATGCCGTTGATCATGACGCATGGCTGGCCAGGCTCGATTTTCGAAATGCTGAAGGTTATCGCGCCGCTTACCGATCCCACCGCCTACGGAGGAAGCGCGGATGACGCGTTCCACGTCGTCGTGCCATCGATACCCGGCTTCGGTTTCTCCGAGCAGCCGCAGATGACAGGTTGGGGCTCGGATCACATCGCGCGCGCCTGGGGCGAGTTGATGGCCCGATTGGGATATACCCGTTTCGTATCGCAAGGCGGCGATTGTGGATCGGTGATTTCCCACCGGATGGCTATGCAAAAGGTGAAAGGCCTGATCGGCATTCACGTCAACATGCCAGCAACAGTACCTCCCGAAATCGCCACGTTGCTCACCCTTGGTGAGCCTGCACCGAGCGACCTGTCGCCGAAGGAGAGGGCTGCATATGAGTCTCTCAGTGTCTTCTATCGTGACAATTGCGGCTATTCGGCCATGATGGTGACCCGGCCGCAGACCGTCGGCTATGCATTGGCGGATTCGCCCGCTGGGCAGGCCGCATGGATGTACGACAAGATCTGTCAATGGACCTATAGCGGCGGCGTACCGGAACGCGTGCTCACGCGTGATGAAATACTCGACGATATATCGCTCTACTGGCTGACAAATAGCGCTACGTCCGCGGCCCAAATCTATTGGGAAGACCATTCCAACAACTTCAACGCTGTGGATATTTCCCTGCCGGCTGCTGTGACGATCTTTCCGGGCGAGATCTATCGCGCACCGCGAAGCTGGACGGAACGCAGCTATCACGACCTCATTTATTTCAACGAGGTGGACAACGGCGGCCATTTCGCCGCGTGGGAACAACCGGTGCTCCTTGCGACGGAAGTCCGGGCAGCGTTCCGGTCGCTGCGCTAACGCGGGTCCAATCTGGCCGCAAGGTTCACATTATTTTTCGCAGGCAACCTGCGCGACGTAGCCAAAGAGGATTTTCAATCATGGGATCGTTGAGTATTTGGCGTTGGATGATCGTTTTGCTGATCGTGGCACTTGTCTTCGGTACGAAGAAGCTTCGTAACATCGGGGGCGATCTGGGTAGTGCAGTCAAGGGGTTCAAGGAAGGCATTGCCGAAAGTGAAGTTTCGGAGGGGCAGCGTGAATTGCCTCATAACGGTGTCGTCGAGGTGGAAACAAAGGACATGACGCGTCCGAGCGAGTACCGGTAGTTATCGGATCAGTTTAGCGGTCCACTTCGAATTGGTACGGCCTTGGCCGTACCCATCCCCAGTTTCAGGAGCTTTGATTCCATGCTCGATCTCGGATTGACCAAAATGGCGCTGATCGGCGTCGTCGCACTCATAGTGCTAGGGCCAAAGCGCTTGCCCGGCGTGGCGCGAACGGCGGGCGTGCTGTTCGGCCGTGCGCAACGGTATGTCGACGACCTCAAGGCGGAATTCGCCCGCGAGATTGAACTCGACGGTTTGAAGAAGATGCGCGCGGGGTTTGAAACAGCGGCATTGGATGTCGAGAACAAGGTTCAAGAAGTACTGCGCTCGCGGGAAAGCGAACTCGACGACGCACGGAAATCGGGCACATCCGCGTCGGACAGTGGGGCAGGCGTCGAAGGTCCAGGTCTAACGCGCGTCGACCGTGATACCGCTGGTGTTGTCATGGACATCAGCAAGGCGTCGCAAAGGAAGCGCAGGAACTGGCGCGTCAAGAAGGGCGCTATCCCGACCTGGTACAAGCACGCGACAGTGCGTAGAACGCGCCTGCAATCGCGGGCGTCGCAGACTGTGTGGTGTACTCCTGAGGCGATGCGCCGTGCGTGGTTTGTCTGATGGCTTTCCCGCTTTCATTTGGCAGTGGTCCATTTTTCCCCCATCGATGATTCCCGGCGGAGGCCTGGCATGAGCGACCTGCAACACACTGTAGACGAGCCAATCGAAGAGACGCTCATTTCACACCTGGTCGAACTACGCGAGCGGATTATCCGCGCCGGCGGTTCAGTGGTCCTGGTGTTCGTGGGACTGGTTTACTGGGCGCCCAATATCTTCCGACTGCTTGCGCACCCGCTGATCCAGAACCTGCCGAAGGACGGCAAGCTGATTGTCACCGACGTCGCTGGCTCGTTCTTCGTCCCGGTGAAAGTCACCATGATGGTTGCGCTCGTCATCGCACTGCCTGTCGTGCTGTACCAAATCTGGGCGTTTATCGCTCCGGGGCTTTATCGGCACGAGAGGAAGCTCGTCGTGCCGCTGGTCAGTAGCAGCTACACGCTGTTTCTATGTGGCATGGCATTCGCCTATTTCGTCGTGTTTCCCATCATTTTCCGTGTGATGGCGCATTACAACGCCCCACTCGGTGTGGAAATGACCACGGATATCGACAAGTATGTGAGTTTCGTCCTCACCATGTTTCTTGCGTTTGGCGTGACGTTTGAGGTGCCGATCATCGTGGTGATCCTCGCACGAATGGGGATCGTGACGATGAAGACGTTGCGTCAGATCCGGCCGTATGTGATTGTCGGTGCGTTTGCGGTTTCCGCCGTGGTGACGCCACCGGACGTGTTCTCTCAGTTGGTTCTCGCCTTCCCGCTGGTCATTCTCTACGAAATTGGAATCATTGCAGCCAGGATATTTACACGCAAGGCCGGGATCAAGGAGCAGGAGGCAGAAGGACTGTGATGGGTATGTGGCGTCCCAGGAAAGCGCGTTCTCACTCACTCATTTTCGCGCGCCGCACCGAGCGAAGCCCCCTTTACAACAGGCTTTTGTGGAAGGCCTTGCGGTAATTTTTTGCTCTGTAAATGACTGTCTAGTCGCTTGGTTGATGAAAGGAGATTTGAAGTGTCTAAAGTTTGGCTTATCACTGGAAGTGGAAGCGGTCTGGGTCGATTCATTGCCGAGGCGGCGCTGGCAGCGGGCAATCAGGTCGTCGCAACCGCCCGTAACGTTCGCCAGCTCGACGAACTGGTGGGCCTCTATGGCGAGAGTGTCAGGACGGTCAAACTCGACGTCACGGACGAGTCTCAAGGCCAGGCCGCGGTCGATGCAGCGATCGATGCGTTTGGCCGACTCGACGTGCTCGTGAATAATGCCGGTTACGGGGACACCCGCCCGTTTGAGCAGGTTCCCTCAGACGAGTTTCGCCGACTGGTCGAGACGTGTTTTTTCGGAGTTGTGAATCTTACGCGCGCGGCGCTACCTGTCATGCGGCAGCAGCGCAGCGGACACATCATCCAGATTTCCTCGTTGGGTGGTCGCACGGCGTTCCCGGGCAACGCGGCCTATTTCGCGTCGAAATGGGCCGTTGGCGGCTTCACCGAAGGCCTGGCGCTGGAGACTGCACCTTTCGGTGTCAAGGTTACCGCTCTTGAGCCCGGTGGCATGCGCACCAATTGGGGAGTACGTGCTCACGCAGACCGGCCGGTCTTGCTGCCAGATTACGAACCCTCAGTCGGCGCAAGCGTGAAACAGATGGAAGGCTATTGGGGTAACGAGTCTGGGGATCCCATCAAGGTTGCACAGGTGGTCCTCCAGATTGCTGACGCCGAAACCGTTCCGCCACACATTCTGCTCGGAAGCGACGCTTTCCATTTTGCGCGTCAGGCCGAGCAGGCAAGAGCGGCCGAGGCAGATCGTTGGCACGCGGTCAGCGTGTCAACCGACGTCGATGCTGCCGGCCCCGTTCCGACGTTTCCGACGATTTGAATTGGGCGTAATTCATGACTAACTTGTTCTGACCAGCCACTTTGAAGAACGGCGACTGCCTGAAGTGGGTCGGTACCGCCGACTGCATCAGGCTGCCAGTTTGGGACATTCGACGCCGATCGCCGCGAGATACGGCAGGTGCAGTTATTCATAAGTCGTTCACGGAGCGATTGAAAATGAGGGAGCGGGGTCGTCTTTCAAGCTGGCGATAGGAGTTCTCGTATTTGGCGTCTGCGCCGTCATCTACGTGTTTGTCGTACTACCTCCGCAGGTAGTGCAAGAGTTGACGCCGCCGCCGACAGTCATCGAATCGGGTCGAGTCATCTCGGTTACCGGACGCTGGCCTACGGTTCAACTCGCTCATGGTTCTATCCTCATACCGGCTACTTCTTCGCTGCACGTAGGGGACACAGTTGAGGTTCAACATCCAGATGGTTTTCCGGCGCGCGTGAAGAGCATCCGTCGTGTCGACGCTGGTTGAGGCCATCCTCCCACTCCGCCCACGAATGGTTGCTGCACTGGCACATGAGCTGCCCTTCCGGGTCCGTTATGCTTTTTGCATGAGGCGCACGCCGCTTGCCCGGCCAGACTCAACGAGGCGCAAAGCCTGCACGACGAGCGAGAACGCCGGCGACGGCTGCCGCCTGCTTGGGTAATACAGGTGATAGCCCTCGAACTTCGGACACCACTCCTCCAGCACGCGCACGAGGCGACCCGACTTCATGTGCGGCATCAATTCGTCTTCAGGCAGGAGCGCGATCCCCAGCCCAGCCAGCGCTGCGTCCACCTGGGGCTGTGTGGTATTGAAAATCAACTGACCGTCGACGCGCACATTCACCCTGCGGCCCCGCCGTTCGAAATCCCACACGTACAGGCCGCCTGAGCTCGGCATGCGCTGGTTGATGCAGGAGTGCCGGGTAAGCTCGTTCGGCGTTTTCGGTGCGGGGTGCGCCGCAAGATACCTGGGCGACGCCACCACCGCCAGACGCATCGGCGGCCCGATCGGCACCGCGATCATGTCCCTGTCGATGGTGTTCCCGAGACGCACGCCCGCGTCGAACCGGTCCGCCACGATGTCGCGGAATCCGTAGTTCACGTCGAACTCCAGCTTGATGTCCGGATACGCATGCAGTAGCGGAGCAAGTTGCGGCAGCAGAATGCTGTGCAGCACATAGTCGCCGCAGGTGATCCGCACGGTGCCCGCGGGCTTCTCGCGCAATTCGGTCAGTGCATCCAGTTCCGCCTCGATTTCGTCGAAGCGCTCGCCAATGGCCTGCATCAGGCGCTCGCCGGCTGCGGTAGGTGAAACGCTGCGCGTGGTACGCGTGAGGAGCCGGATCTGCAGGCGCTCCTCCAGCGCGCGAATGGTTTGGCTCAAAGCCGATTGAGTCACCCCCAGTGTGGCGGCAGCACGGGTGAAGCTGCCTTCGCGCGCCACGGTGACGAACGCCAGAAGATCATTGAAGTTGCGTCGGACCACAGCCATTTCTCCTGCCAGGAATTGATTAGCCTATCTTATATGGTCTTTAAGAATCCATTAGCTAGTCAAGGAAGCGTTTGCCCGCGAAGATAGACGCCGTGGGCAAGCTTCCCGATGCCTGCTTGCGATTGGAGCGGTGGTCGACATCGCAGGTTCGGGCAGCACCGCGGTGTCGATTACCGGTTCGAATGCGGTATTGGCGCCTGGCTGGCCCGGCAGTTCACAGGACCCGACAGGACAGCGAACCACGCGAAGGACTCCACCAACCAAATCGGACGAGAAACCATATGAAACACGAACCCACTGCCGCCCGCGAATCTTTTGGCGACGTTGCGCCCCACCTTGCTGAACTCACCGACAAGGTGTTGTTTGGTGATGTCTGGGAACATGCTTCACTATCGCCCCGCGACCGCAGTCTCATCACGATCACGAGCCTGATCTCGCTTTACCGCGTCAACGAAATGCCTTTTCATTTGAGAAAAGCCATCGAGAACGGTCTCACACGCGACGAGATCGTCGCGACGATCACCCAACTGGCCTTTTATGCGGGCTGGCCGCCCGCCATGACGGCTTTGCAGATTGCGAAGAAGGTCTTTGACGAGACTGGAAAATAAGGGCGACCTGAGCAGACCCTCGTGCCGGAGGCGACCACGCCCCCCCCAGGGACCACCGCTATCCCTCTGTTGGCGCCTTTATGGGTTTCGTCGCGGTAAGGATCGTGTGGTTGGCGAAGTCTATATGCCATGCACTGCTTACAGTGCGAATGGCATTACCGTCCTTGTCAACGGCCCGGTACAGATATTTCCAGTCACCCTTGACGCGAATGTACGCCTCGTCCATTCACCAGCCCTTTCCGACTGGACAATGTCCGAGTTGTCGCTATCTCGACCGACGCCGCGCGATTTCGCGCATCCCTGACGGTGCCAAACTGTCTTGCGCGACGGTTTGCAAAGCATCACAGGTCTGGGTTTGCGCGGGTGAACCCTTCGCCACGACCCGCTCGATAAACACGGCGCCGAAGCAATCCCGGCCTTTTCGTATTTGGGTTGACCGTCCGACGCGGACTCGTAGGCGAGCAATTTGACGACTGCTTCCGGCTCCATAGCCCGTGCCGGGATCCACTGAGAAGCGACGCGACTCCCGAAGAAACCACCAAAGCAAGTGCTGCTCAGATACGAACCGTCTGGACGGTTTACATCGTGGCCGAACTCCGTTAGTATGGCGCCGTGAGCAAGTCGGCCCCGAGCCCGCGTGTATATCTCTACGGCCAGGACGTTTCCAAGGACTTCAGCATCACGAAGTCCGCAATATACAAACCGGCCAGACGGTTTTAAATGAATATGCTGAAACTAAAATCCCCCGCAGTGGAGTTGCTGCTGAAGCAGGCCCCAAAAGCCTCGATGTTCGCAACGCTCTGTCTTGCGCTGTTCGCAACGCTCTGTCTAGCACTCTCGGCGTGCTCGGCAGTCAAGCCCGTCAAGTATTCCAGCCTCGCCTCATGGCCTTACCTGCGCGTCAATCCCGACGACAGGAATGGCACCCATATGCCCTATCGGTATGCGCTGCCGCAGGACTGGTCACGGTACAGAAAACTCATCCTTGAACCGGTCCAGATTTACGGCGGCCCAGACGCTGAGTTTCACCACGTCACCGATTCGGAACGTTCGAAACTCGCGCAATTCATGCAGGCTACGTTCGCAGAAAAGCTGGCCACCCGTTTCGATCTGGTGAATGAATCCGGAGCCGATACGCTTCGTGTTCGGCTCACGCTCACCGGTGCAGGCACGGCGCTGCCAGGATACGTCATCTACGCAGTAGAAATTTTGGATTCCTCTTCAAATCAGCTCGTTGAAGCTTATATCGAAAGGTATCCAGATGGCGGCCTTTCTGCGAGGTTGAGCTCGCCAGACGCCCCCAGAGCCGGCATTGAACGGGGCGCAGACGAACTTCTCGCCCAATTCAGGTAATCCGATCTTGCAGCACCGTCCAATGTCCCTCAGACGATTTCTCCCGCTCACCATCTGGCTCGTACCGCTCGCAGCAGCGCTGATCGGCATCGCGCTACTTGTGCGATCCGTCGCCGCGCAAGGTCCGACTGTCACCATCAGCTTTCTCACTGCGGAAGGACTGGAGGCCGGGCGAACAAAGGTGCGATACCGGAACGTGGAGATCGGCGAGGTCAAGGCTATCCGCCTGTCAAACGATCACTCCCGTGTCCTGGTGGATGTACAGATCGCTGAAACCTCACGAAATCTCGCGGTCGACGACGCCCGCTTCTGGGTGGTGCGCCCCAGGATCGGCATGAGTGGTGTTTCTGGTCTTGGCACCGTCCTTTCCGGCGCTTACATCGGCATGGATCCCGGTCGCTCCGACCAGCCCCGTGAAAAATTCATCGGACTTGAGACACCTCCCACCGTGACCAGCGACCAGAATGGCCGTCGCTATGTTCTTGAAGGCGATTCCCTCGGCTCCGTTGATATCGGTTCGCCAGTCTATTACCGCCGCTTCCAGGTCGGACGGGTGGTCGCACGCTCCCTCAACGATGACGGCAAAGGGGTCACCATCCAGGTTTTCATCGATGCGCCCTACGACAAATTTGTCAAGGCGGATTCATGCTGGTGGCATGCAAGCGGTGTGGACCTGCGGCTGGATTCGGGCGGTATGAGGCTGAACACTCAGTCACTGGCGACGGTCGTAATGGGTGGTCTCGCGTTCCAGTCCCGCCCCGACCATCAGTCGGAAACAGAAGCGCCCAACGGTGCCGCTTTCCCGCTTTCCGACAGTCAGGCAGAGGCCATGCGCGCACCGGACAGCCCGGCCGCTCGCGTTGTCATGAAGTTCAACCAGTCACTGCGCGGCCTGTCAGTTGGCGCAGTGGTCGATTTCCGCGGAATCGAGCTTGGATACGTCACCGCCATCGACGTGGAATACGACCCGAAGCGATCGGAATTCACGATGCCCGTGACGGTGAACCTGTTTCCCAATCGTCTCGGAAGAAGTTTCCGGGAGTCGCTGGGCGAAGGCAACAACGACGCCGGAAAGGCGCTGCTGCAAAAACTCGTCGCCCAGGGTTTGCGTGCCCAGTTGCGCACAGGGAGTCTGATCACTAACCAGCGCTACATTGCACTGGACATCTTTCCGAACGCCCCACGGGCCACCATAGACATGACGAAGGTACCGCTGGAACTGCCGACTGTGCCCAACTCGCTGGAAGAGCTTCAGGTGGTCATCGCTGATATTGCGAAAAAGCTGGATCGCGTGCCCTTCGACAGGATCGGTACCAACCTGGATCAAACGCTCCAGAGTGCCAATCGCGCATTCACGCAACTGAACACCGAACTCGGACCTCAGGCCCGCGATACCCTCGCGACAGCCCAGGAAACGTTCCGTACAGCGCAGGCGGCGTTACAGCAGGATTCGCCGCTTCAGTCGGATATGCGGCAAGCCGTTTCGCAGCTCAATCGCACGCTGCAATCGCTGAACGAGCTGGCTGTCTACCTTCAGGAGCATCCGGAGTCACTGCTGCGCGGCAAGCCGAGGGACGAGAAGCCATGAAACCAAATACAACCAGGCGATGTAACCAGCTCAGAGGCGTAAAGTTGCTTTCCGCTTTATGCAGCATTGCTGCGCTTGTAGCGGCGTGCACCTCTATACCGGAAGTACAAACCTACACGTTGGGCACGGGATCCCCGCCGCAGGCGTCACGAGAAAATGCCTCCGTCGATGAAAATGCACACCCAGCGTTTCTGATAGATGTGGCGCCTGTCGTCGTTCCAGCGCAGGTAGCGAGACGGCAACTCGTATTGCAGAAAGACCCCGTGCACGTTCAGGTCATGGAACAGGAGCGCTGGAGCACCGCCCCGGCCGATGAGATTCGCCAGAGTTTGTCAGCGAGCCTTTCTGCGGTGCTTGGCACGTTCGAAGTCGCGAGCGTTCCTTTCCCGGCAGATCAACCGGTCTATCGGGTTAGCGTCGTGGTACAGCGATTCGAGTCATGGTACGCATCGCACGCATTGCTGGACGCGGTGTGGACGGTGAGTCCACGAACAGGAGCGACCATGCTGACCTGCCACTCGATAAATTCGGTGCCCGTGGGCAGTGGCTTTGACGAGCTTGTGAAAGGGCATCAACTGGCAGTGTCCCAGCTGTCGAATGAAATAGCGGCCGCGATCCTCGCCGAACAGCAGGAATCGCCCGCACCGTCGAAATGCGTTCGTGGAGGGATGCGGACGGCGGCAACTGGCATACAGGCGAAGTAGCGAGCCTTGTCCGGAGCAGCCCCCTCCTGCTGACTCGTCGGCTCACCACGCTGTATTCACCTTGAAGTGACAATCAAGTAGAAGAGGTCAACGTGTTCCTTGCGACAACCCGGCCGACTGGCGAACCATCACGCAGCAGGATCTGTCGCAACAGCCTGTCCGACGGTGCGTGCGAATCGTGCCCGCAACCGTGTGCACGATTCACACTTGCCGCCGTCCATCACGAACTCGAGCTCCTGCGGCAGACTGTGCTCAAGCAGTGGAACGAGATCGCTGCACTGGAAGTGGAACTCGCATCCATGCGGACGGGGTTGAGCAATGCGACGGACGCATCTGAAGCCTGACGAGGCGAGAGACCTGAAATCCATGGAAATCCGGAGCCTCATCGCCTGTCCCGATTGTGATCTGCTGCTATCGCGACCAGTTCGAACCGGGAAGACGGGAATGCACTGCCCCCGTTGCGGGGCGAACATCGCCAGCACAGACATGGCGCAGCTCGATCGCGTCCTGGCACTGGCTCTCGCCGCGATGATGACTTTCTTCGTCGCACAGGCGTATCCAGTCGTCGAGCTGGAGATGGGGGGAATCACATCGGCCACGACCCTGACAGGGACTGTCTGCGCACTCTGGGCTCAAGGCATGTGGCCACTGGCTGTGCTTGTGGCGTGCCTGACCATCGTGTTTCCGTTTCTCGATCTTGCCGCGGTGCTCTACGTCACCGCCCCTGTGCGCCTCGGTGTGGTCCCGCCCGCGTTTTCAGCAGTACTGCGCGCGCTGCAGTTCGTGCGGCCGTGGGTCATGATCGAAGTCCTGTTCCTCGGGGTCGTTGTTACCGCAACGAAGCTTGCCAGCCGCGCGTACGTCATCCCGGAGACCGCCCTCTTCGCGCTTTGCACGCTGCCGTTCATGCTCGCAGTCGTCATGGCATTCGAGCCGCGTGTGCTCTGGCACATCCGCGAGACACTGGATGGTTGCGAACCCGATAACTTGCCGCAATCACTCACGACTTTGCCCTTCGCGTCTGCTATGGATATGGGGCTTGTTGCGTGCAGGAGCTGCGATGGTGTTGCCCGCCGTGAGTCAACTGAGTCCAGTCATGGCGCCCCTTCCTCCACCCCGCAAGCGCGCCCGGCTCCGCAGCAATGCTCCCGTTGCGGAGCCAGGATGCATCCCAGGAAACCGGACAGTCTCATGCGTACCCAGGCATTATCGGTCGCAGCGGCAATCATGTATCTACCTGCGAACCTGCTGCCTGTTCTTCATACCGTGACAATTCTCGGCTCGAAGGACGACAGCATCATCAGTGGCATTGTCCAGTTCTGGCGCAGTGGGGACTGGCCAATTGCTACGATTGTCTTCATCGCGAGCGTCGTTTTCCCGCTACTCAAGCTCGTCGCGCTCGCGTTCCTCGCCTGGACTGCAGGTTGTACCTCGCGCAGCCACCCGTTGTTGGGTACGAGGCTGTTCCGGGTCGTTGAGCGTCTCGGACGCTGGTCGATGCTCGATATTTTTGTCATTGCGCTAACGATCGCGCTCGTCAATTTCAGGTCTGTCGCTACTGCTACCTCGGGGTGGGGCGCCGTCGCTTTTGCGGCCGTGGTGGTGCTGACGATGACAGCCACGATGCAGTTCGATCCACGGTTGATCTGGGACGCTCACGCTGGCCCGCATGACCGTAACCGGAACGGCTCAAGTAGCCCAACCGGCTCGTGACTGCCCCGCTTTTGGCCGTGCCGGTCCGATGGCAATACCGGCAATGCCTGAATCGACACAACGTACAGCCCTAGCCTGCCGGCGAACCCGGTGCATCCCGGACCGTCCACGACGGCTCATCGAGCAGCCGCTCGAAAAGCCGTTCGCGCTCTTCCGACGACAATGGCGATAGCCCGATCAACCCGGTAAACGCCATGCCAACTGCAGCTGCCCAACGCAGAACGGCGATATCGCCGTCTGGTGACTCCTTGCGAACCACGCCCAGATCAGAGGCGTGACATTCTCGAATGGTTGCGAGAAGTTCAGGCGCCTGGACCAATGCCGCCAGTACGGCACGATTAGCCGAATGTGGTTGATTGGCCGTTTCCCGCATCACGGCAATCTGCGCGAGCAGGAACGGCTCCTTTACGGACACATCGCAGGAATTCAGGTACCCCACTGCAAACTCTTCAAGGTACCGCCTCTGAAACTCCAGCAGTGCCAACAGGATTCCGTCCTTTGTGCCGAACTGATGCAGAAGCCCCCCCTTGCTGATGCCGCTCTCGCGGGCGAGTGCATCGAAGGTAAGTGCGTTGAGGCCATCCCTCGAGAGGATGGTCAGAGCGGCCTTGAGGGCCGTGTTTCGGGACCGTTCTGAGCGGGTCGCGTTATCCATTATTGGCGGCTCGTTGGAATTTCTGGTGTCAGTTGCAGTTTCCCGGTCGGGACCTCACCTGCTATCCGGGTATCAATCGACATCCGGTATCTTGTTGAATCGCGTCCATGCGCCATCGTCAAGCAGTCGGTCAAACAGATGACCGCGCTCCTTGTCCGACAAGGGGGAAAGTCCGAACAGCGCATACAGTGCGAGGCCCCATGCCGCCTCCCAGCGCAATAACGCGAGTTCAGGGTCGGCGGCCTCTTCCCTGATCTGTCGGACGTGCCCGGCGAATCTCTCCCGGATAAACGCCATGGGGCTCGGGTCATCCACAAGGATCGAAAGGACTGCCCGTGCAGGTGAGCGGTTCTCGTCCACCATCTGGCGCATTGCCGCGATCTCGAGTGAGAGCGTTTGCTGAGGGGCATCCTTCGGACGCGATTTCAGATAGTTGCGCCGGAACCGCTCGAAACTGTCGTTGCGATATGCCAGTACGCCCTTGAACAGATCAGCCTTCGAGCGAAAGTGATGCGTGACGGCCCCCTTGCTCAGACCTGCTTCCCGGGCGACGGCCTCGAATGTCAGCCTCGCCGTCCCATCCCGGGCGAGGACGGTCAACGCCGCCTCGATGATCGCATTGCGGGTCTGTTCTGAGCGCTCCTGCCTGGCCAAAGTCTGTCCCCAAAGTTATGGAGGGCTGAAATGGCGCGGTCGAACGTGCCCTGCTTCCAGTAGCCCACTTACACAATATCTGCATCCTGATCCAAGAGTATACGGCCCGCTAAAAAAACCGTCCAGACGTTTTGCTTTCTGCCTATCCCATGCTAGACTTCGCTCCAGTGCTTCTCCTTGCGTACAAACAAAACCGTCTGGACGGCTTTTATACTTCTACCGAGACAGCTGGGACTCCCTGCAGCCACCGTAGATCAAACCGTCCAGACGCTTTTTTTACGCTGTTCACCCTTTCCGTTGCTGTCGCGTCTCTCTCATGGAACCCAAAATGACAATCACCAAGGATGTTCGCCACCTGCTATTCGCGCTGTCGTTTCTCTCGCTCGCAGGTTGTGCAGGGGTTCAACCCGTCGCCTATTCCGGCATCCCCTCGTCTTCGTACCTGAAGGCGAATGCTCACGACGATAGCGGACGCGTCCCGTATAACTACTCGACGACGGTGAACTGGCAAGCCTACTCCCGGGTAATGGTCGACCCGGCCACGGTCTATAGCGGTGCTGACAGCCAGTTCGGCGAGATGAGCGACGCCGACAGGGCAACGCTGGACACCTACCTCCAGAAGTCTTTCACACAGAAACTCGAGACGAGATTTGCGTCGGCTGCGCAGCCCGGCCCAGGTACGCTCCGCGTCAAGCTGATCCTCACGGGTGCCGAGACGACGAAACCCGTGCTTGGTCAGTTCACGCATTTCGACATCGGTGGAAACGTCTACAACGGTGTGCAGGCAGTTCGCGGCGGCAAGGCAATGTTTGGCGGCTCCGTTTCGTATGCGGTTGAGATCTACGACGCGTCGAACAACAAGCTTTTGAATGCCTATGTGACAAGGCAGTATCCGAACGCCATGAACCTGGTCGCCAGTTTTGGCTCACTCGGCGCGGCAAAAGCAGGGATCGACAAGGGCGCCGACGCACTGGTTGCCCAACTCCGGTAAGCGAAAACACACGTCGGGTGACGGAGCGTGCAATGTCAGAAATCGCGTCCCTCTTCGCATTGCCCCTCCGACCGCCGGTTATGGTGGCACTGGTTTTCGTTGCTGCCTATCTGCTGGTTGGCATTCCGCTTCATTTCCTTTTCGGTGCCGAAGCGCGCGACGTATGGGGGACGCTGGCTGGACTATTCGCCGGACTGCTTTACATTGTGTTCATCGTTGACTTCTATCCTGATCCGCACGATGTCGCGACACGTCAACCGACCGTTGCGCAACTGGGACAAGAACGATGATCCAGACAGCGCATCTCGGACTCCCGCACATTTTTACTGCCAGTCTTTCCGTGTCCGGAAGCGGGACCGACGCACCGTCAAGCCGGAGAAAGACATGGCGGATCCTGCGCCGCAGCACCCGGGCAGCAGCAAAACTATGGCGGATGGTGATCTGTATATACAAGGTCATTGTTGGCCAACTGTGATCCACGAGTACTGCGGCAACCGCGCGTGAGCTGGCCTCCATCTTCATCAAGAAAAGTTGACGTGAAAGCAAGCACTCCGGAACACTTCGACGACGCAACCTTTATAGGCCATTCGCAAAATGAATTCGTCCTTCCAACAGCAACCCACGACCACGACGACATCCCGTAGGTTACTGATCTGCGCGATCCCGCTACTCACAGCGCTCTTCAGTGTGCTCATTACCACGATGGTATTCTCACGCGACGTGCCAGGACTCACAAAAGAATTTCCGTCTGCAAGCAATATCGACGCGCATAAGATCCAGGCCTCATCGAATCGGCCTGAATATCAACCATGACATGCGCAGGTATTAACAATATCTCCGTCGGTGTGCGACGCCGGGGGCTAAATCGCAAGACGGCTGGCTGGGCTATCGACTAGCGGCTGGCCCGATTCCTACCGTCAAGACAGGCGCAGAGAGATGGCATACATCATCGGTCAGGACGTCGGCGCGATTCTCGACCTGTTTTCGTCGCGTGCGTACCCAACGATCTGGGTACTTGGTCTGCCCATCGCATTTCTATCGCTGATAGCAGCTTCTATTTACCTCATGCGTCGGGCGGAATCCGTCAAGATTTTCTTGGGCGCGGTTGCAGGCCTGATGGCGGGGATCTCTTATTTTGCTCTTGCGCTGGGAGCATTCCCTGAAAGCGACGCTCGCGCAACGCGCTCGACGAGTTCGCCGCCGACCAGCGTCGATGCACGCGCAAGCCCGATACGCTTGTCTGGTGATAGGCCGCATGCTCGATGCAAGACAAGAGACTAAACACTACCTGTTTTGTTGATCGAGCCTCAACAGAAGAATATTTGTTTCGAATCCGGCGCGCACACTGCGTAAAAGCCGCTTGGGAAACTAGGGAGGTAGGGAATGAGAAGCCTGGGAGCCGTTCTGACACTGTCAATCGCGTCCGCATGCATGCTGGCTGGATGTGCTTCAACAACGGAAAGTGGGATCAAACCGGAGAGCATGTCGGAATTCACACTCGGTGCGACAACCCAGCAATACGTAGTCTGGAAGTTGGGAACCCCGTCATCGACAACCACATTGCCCGACGGATCGACCTTTCTCGTGTACGCATTTACAGGAGGACCACCATTTTGGGACAGAGTGATGTCAAGTTTCGGTCCGTATGCAACGACAAATGTCCGAAGAACCACCATCAGCTTTCTTTTCGGACCAGACGGCGTTCTCAAGAAGTCGGATACCGTTTCCTATCAATGATCGTCCGTCGGAGCTACGGGAGCCAACGCCGATATCTACGTCGCGACGTCAACGTTCACGCCACCTGGTTTCGTCGTCCATCTGTCAATGTGACATCGATCAGGTGCAAACGTACCGGGTCTTTTTCTTTTCAGGATTTCCCTACGCTCATTCCAGACAACCCTTCTTTGCCTTTTTGACACTATCGCCATAATGAAAAGTTCGAGCCAGCGTTACCGCGTTGCATTCTCGTCGTGGCGCAGTGTGCCAGGAGAACGTGTGCACGGGCGCACATCGGCCAAAAGCCAGAGCCGAACCCTGCAGCCAGGAAGCCAGGTCGTGATCGAAGCCCCGTCCCGCTGGACCAGAAGCGAATCCACAATTGCAACGAATGCGTGGTCGCCCGCCAACGGAGGCCTCTTTATCGCTGATGTCCTTGCAGTTGCAACGACCGTAAAATCGACAAGACATACATCGGTTGCAAGTGCAGTGCGAACCCGCTGACGCTACGTCAGGTACGGATCGGCTGCGCGGGATAGGTGCGGCCTACGCACCACGACTCCGGATTTGTTCACTATGCGTATCGCAGTTCTCGATGATGACCCCAGCCAGTCTCAATACATCTCCGAAGCGCTGACCGCCGCCGGCCACGACTGCCATGTGTTTGCCGAGGGACACGCGCTGATTCGCCGGATGCAGCGGGAAACTTTCGACCTCGTGACACTCGACTGGAACGTCGTTGACATTCAGGCCGACGCCGTGCTCGCATGGATCCGCAAGAACTGCGACTCGAACCTGTCTGTGCTTTTCGTGACAAGCCGCACGCGCAAGCGAGACGTAGTCTACGCGCTGAACGCTGGCGCTGATGACTACGTCACCAAACCGATCGCCGCCCCCCAGCTCGTCGCGCGCGTCTCTTCTCTTTTGCGCCGCACTGACCGCCAGGAAGCGATCACGACATCGCAGCAGTTTGGTGAGTACCTGTTCGACCTTCGGAAGGGTAGGATTTTTCGCGAAGGTACGCATTTGCCAGTTACCCAAAAGGAATTCCAGCTCGCGCTGCTTCTCTTTCGCAACTTTGCACGACCGCTATCGCGAACTCACATCCTCGAGACGGTCTGGAAGCCCTTCACTGACATTCCCAGCCGCACGCTCGATACACACATTGCCACCGTACGAGTCAAACTCGATCTTCGGCCAGAGAACGGCTACTGCATCGTTTCGATCTACGGCTATGGTTATCGCCTTGAAAAGCTGGATCCCGCCGCGGTGGGCGCGTCATGAATGCTCGGCAGGTTGTGATGTCCATATCTTCATCGCGACGTCATTGACAGTGCGAACCCGTATCGCCGCCGCGGTCCATCTGATTGTTGTTGCGCGAGGGTGGTTTGGGGCAATCTGGAACTACACAGAGGCTCTTCCAGCCAGCAGCCTCCGTGTTATGCCTCAAAAGTCAGTCGAGGCCGACACCCAGAACGTGCGCGGCATGCCACTGATGACATAACCCGTCGGATTGGCCTGCCAGTAGTACCTGTTGAACAGGTTCGTCACATTGGCTCTGAGCGTGATGTCACGACCGCCGATTTTAGTCGTATAGCGGCCGCCGAGATCGACGCGCGTCCAGCTCGGCACGTGCTGGAGGTTGTCCTGACTGACATAGGCCTCGCCGGTATAGATGAGCCGCCCGGTCAGCGTGAAGCCCGGAATGAACGGCGTATCCCATTCCGCGCCCACGTTGGCCTGGAACGACGGCGCGCCAACCGCGTGGTTGCCGTCGTACGTGCCGCCCTGCGTACGTTCGAGCCGGGCGTCGAGCCACGTTACGCCGCCCAGGAAGCGAACGCGTTCTCCCAGCTTTCCGAATCCCGAAAGCTCGATGCCCCGGTTACGCTGCTCGCCGTCGAGACTGTAGATCTTCGTGACCGGGTCGACGACGCCGCTCGGCACCTTGATCTGGAAAAAGCTCAGCGTCGCGCCGAAGTTCCCGAGGTCGAGCTTCGATCCCACTTCGACCTGCTTCGACTTGTACGGCGCGAAGACGGCGTTCGGATTCGCAGCGTCTGCGGGCGGCGAGGAGCCAGGTGTCAGCGCCTCGATATAGTTCGCGTAGAACGATAACTGGTCGAGCGGTCGGATCAGGAGTGCGAACGAAGGCGTCACCGCCGACTGGTTGTAGTGCGAGGTCGTCGCACCCGACACCGCGTAGTTGCTGCTGTCCACCCACTGCTGCCGCACGCCCAGCGTGAACTGCACGAGGCCGCTCATGGCGGAAAGCGTGTCGGCGACGGCAATGCTGCGCAGCGTTTGCGAGCTGTCCCTGGCCTCCGGCGACGAGGAGACTGCGTCGCCTGGGCTCGACAACCGCACCGGCGAATAGATGTTCGTCAGGTAGCTGCCATAGGTCGTCTGTCCAAACCAGGTCGTCTGCTGGAGCGAGCTTCCGCTGACCACGAATTGATGATCCACCGGTCCCGTCTTGAAGCGCGCCCTCATGCCGGCCTCAGCGGAAACAGCATGCGATTTGCCCTCCTGGTAGCGCGAAGTGGAAAGCGCATCGCCCTGCGCGTTCAGGAGCGTCGCGCCCGGGTCTTCGAGCTTGTCGTAGCCGAACTGGTTGACGCCGACGGCACCGAACAACGTCACGTTCGACGTCAGGTCGTATTCGACGCGCCCCATCGCCGTGATGCTGTGCGAATTCGAGTACGAAAAGGTCTGTGCAAGATTGATCGTCGGGTCGGGCGCGCCGGGCATCGCGATACCGGCCAGCGGCGTGTAGCCCCGCGCGGCCGCACGCATGTAGTCTTCCTGGTAGATGACGTCGCCCGATGCGCGCAATCGCTGGCCGCGATAGTCGAGGCCGACGGAGAAGGCGTTGTTCCTGCGATATTGCTCGTCGATCGGCGTATCGCCCTCGCGATGCGCCGCGTTGAGACGGATGCCGAATGCGTTGTCAGGACCGAAGCGCCGGCCGACGTCGGCATGGGCACCGAACACGGAGTTCGAGATGTACTCGCCCGTCAGGCGCGTGAGCGGCTCATCGTCGGCCCGCTTCGTGACCAGGTTAACGCTTCCGCCAACGCTGCCTTGCGGCAGCATCCCATTGAGCAGCGCGCCTGGCCCCTTGAGGATTTCCACACGCTCGATAGGGTCCGGACCAACGCGGTAGTCGGGCACCAGCCCATACAGTCCGTTGAGCGACATTTCGTCGTTTTCGACCCTCAGCCCGCGAATCGTCAGCGCGTCGTACCGGTTGCTGCTGTCGATCGCCGCGCGCACCGAAGGGTCCGTGGTCGTGAGCAGTTCGGCGACACTCGTCGACTGCTCGTCGCGAATCAGCTTCTCGGTATAGCTCGCGATGCTGAACGGCGTGTCCATGTAGTCGCGCTCGCCGAGCAGGCCGACGCTCGCGCCGCGTGCGACCTGCCCGCCGGCATAGGGTGCCGTCACCGATTCGGCGACCCGGCTGGCGACGACTGCCATCGTCGGGAGCACGGCTTCGGGCACGCCAGAGGAGGCAGAGCGAAACGAGTAGCTCCCATCGGCCTGCCTCACCGCTTCCAGGCCCGTACCGGACAGCAGCTTCTGGAAGGCTTCGTCGACGGAATACGTACCCGAGACGCCATTGGTGGTTTTTCCCGCAGTCAGTTCACCCGGTACGCTGATCAGTACGTCGGCCTGATCGGCCAGACGATTCAAGGCGCCCGACAGCGGGCCGCGCGGTACTTCGTATCGCCGCACGTTTGCGCTCGTTGCCGCATTGCCGATTGTTTGCGCATGAGCCGACGACACGCCGCCGCCCGCTCCCGCGAGCAGGGCGCCGAGCAGGGCGAGGCAAAGTACGCGCGGAACCGGGCGCCTTGTCTTTGCAGGCGCGCGATCTTTTTGTTTGCTGCACGGAACTGTGCCGCGCAGATTACGGTGGCTGTCTAACGGCTGGCGACGCATAGGGCGCTTCTTCCTCGAGATGAACGTGAACTCGGGAGGCCCATCGCACAGTATCGTCGCCCGCTCCCCTGCTTCTCTCGCGCGTGCCTGACGGTTCGATGAGTCCTCTTTCATCTACAAATCGAACGAGGACGAGAAATGCGAACTCATCGGGTAATTTTTTTTCGGAAGCGGCTCATCGCGGTTCGACGGTCGTCCACCACGGCAGCGTTCGTCGAACGGAAACAGGCAAATCGCGGGCGAGCATCGCCAGCACCTGCTCCGGGTTACCGGCCGGGAAACGGCCCACGACGCGGATGTTTGCCACGCGCGGATCGACGCCAATGTGGCCGCGCTGATAGCGACCGAGTTCATTGATCAACGCTGCGAGTGAAATGTCGTCGGCGAGAATGACGCCACGAGACCAGGCCTCGCGTGCGGGATCCGCGGCGGCCGAACTGGAGATGGTGTCGCCGGTGAACGACCGCTGCGTGCCGGCGCTAACGCGTTCCGTCTTGCCCGAGAGTGTACGGATCTCCACCAGCCCTTCGAAAACCCACAGTTCGGTGAAGGAAGCCGTCTGACGCACCGTGAACCGGGTCCCGAGAGCCTGCATCCGCCCATGTCGGGTATCGACGTAGAACGGCCTGGCGCGTGGGTCAGCGCCGGTATCGACGAGAATTTCGCCGGCCTTCAGCGTGAGCAGGCGGCGCGTATCGTCGTAGTCGACATCGAGCGCGCTGTCCGTGTTGATCCAGACGCGCGTGCCGTCGGCAAGCACGACGTCCTTCTGTTCCCCAACCCCCGTGTGGTAATCGGCGCGCCACGCCATGAGCAGGTCGGGCATGGGCGTGAATTGCCACGTCAGCCACGCCGTCAGGCCGGTTCCGCCGAGTGCCGCGAGACAAGCAAGCGCGCGCCTGCGACCCGCAGCCTGCTTCGCCGCAACGCGCGCCGCGGCAACGGCCGCTTCGCGCTCGCCTTCGCCATGCGCTCGCAAGGGCTCGAACCGGCGACTGACCGATTCGATATGCGCCCAGGCACGGCGATGTTGGGGAGAGGCTGCGAGCCACTCGCTCCAGGCCTTACGCTGCGGGCCGCCTTCGCCCTCTGCGTGCAACGCGGCATACCAGGTGGCGGCCTGTTCGAGGCTCTCGAAGTCGGCCCCGGCGTTGGCTTCGACGTCGTCCGTCACGGGCAAACGTGGCGTGCTCCCCATGTGCTAGCGTGTCAATCCCGCGTCGAGCAGCGCGAGATGCAGCATCGCCTGGGCCAGGTACTTCTGGACCATACGATCGGAGACGCCAAGCTCGGCCGCAATTTCCCGCGTAGTCAGGCCGTGGATCTGCGCCAGGATGAATGCTGTGCGCACTTTCTCCGAGAGACGTGCAATGAGCGCCCCTATCTCCATCAACGATTCGATGATGAGGGCGCGATATTCGGGCGAGGGTTCGAAGGGTTCAGGCTGCGTGGCGAGCGTGTCGAGCCAGGCCTGCTCGACCTGGCGCCTGCGCCAGAGATCAATGCACATGCCCTGCGCCATCGTCCGCAGGTAGGCGCGCGCCTCACCCTGACTGGCGAAGCTCGTGGCGGCCGGCTTGACGATCAGGCGCAGAAAAGCATCGTGAGCGAGGTCCGCCGCATCGGCTGCGTCGCCCAGGCGCCGACGCAGCCAACCCTGCAACCAGCCATGGTGGGCCTGATAGAGGGCGTGCACCTCCCCATGGGCAGTCGGTTGTACGGCGCTCATGGCGCTACCCTTTTCAGCAATTGACGGGACGCGCGGTTGGCGCAAACCCATTTGGAGTCCGAATTCATTACGCTGGTCTGCGGCTGGAAAGATGCGCACGCAATCGCCCGCACTGCCTGTACCCCAGCTGGCTCGGCATACACCCCTACGAGCTTGTCCAGGCTGGCTTCGAGGCCGGGCACGTACCTTGCCGTTATCGCCCGCTATGCGTAACGAGAATTGTTCGTATTGTAAGTATCGTTTACAAATATTGCAATTGTCTTCCTAAAGGGACAGTTCCAACGCTCGTCGGGACACGCGCATCACACAATTTTTGATGAAGATCGTGGAAACTTCGTCCAATTTCCGCGATCTGCGCGCGCCGCGTCAGAAATCGCTTGACACAACCTTACAAATAATAATAATTCTCATTTTCCTGTACGCGCATAAACCGACGCAGACGACTACGGCCAACAGGGGGCCGGACGCGGCGTAGTCACATCGAGCGTCATGAGGTCAGCCATAACAATGATGAGAACAAGGAAGCAACAAATGGTTAGCAGTGCGTATTGGACTCACGCCGAATTGGTCCGGGATCCCACGCAGCCTCAACCCAGAATCCTCGCGATCGCGGCACGGCTCGTTTTTACGGGGGCGCTCGCTGCGGCTTTCTCGCCGGCTTCCTATGCGGAAGAACTCCCGCAGGCTGCGCCCGAGGCGCAGGATTCGCAGCACACACTCCCCGCAGTCGTCGTGAAGGCTGCCGCGCAACCCGATGAACTCCCGGCACCCTACGCCGGCGGCCAGGTGGCAAAGGGAGCTCGTGTCGGGCTCCTCGGCAACAAGAACGTCATGGACACGCCCTTTAGCGTGACCAGCTATACCTCGAAGCGGATACAGGATCAGGAAGCCGCGACGATTGCCGACGTGCTGAACAAGGATCCGTCGATCCGCTTCACGGGCCAGACGGGCGGCGTGACCGACTCGTTCTTTATTCGCGGATTCCCGATTAACGAAGGCAACATCAGCGAATTCGCGTTCGATGGCGTCTACGGCGTCGTACCGAACTACCACGTCTTTCCCGAATACGTCGAGCGCGTCGAGGTGATCAAGGGACCGGCCGCCCTGCTCTACGGCATGTCGCCGAACAGCGGAGTAGGCGGCGTGGTCAATATCGTGCCGAAGCGGCCGCTCGATCAGGACCTCACGCGCGTGGGCCTCGACTACACCTCGGATTCGCAGGTCGGCGGACACGTCGACATCAGCCGCCGGTTCGGCAACGAGCGCCAGTTCGGCATCCGTTTCAACGGATTGCACCGTCAAGGCGGCACGCCGCTCGACAACCAGAAATCGCGCGCGGAAGTCGGTGCGCTTTCGCTTGACTATCAGGGGGAACGCTTTCGCGCGACGCTCGATTTCATCGAGCAGTATCAGTGGATCGATGCGCCGACTCGTCCGTTCCTGCTCGCTTCGGGCATCGCGGTGCCGTCTGCGCCCGATGGTGCGCGCAATGTCACGCAGTCGTGGGGATGGTGGAAGTCGCTCGATCAGTCCGTGCTGCTGCATACCGAATACGACGCAACCCGGAGCGTCACCGTATTCGCGGATGCCGGCACCGCAAAAACCGACGTTTCGCGCCTCTCCGACCAGACACCGACCATCCTGAACGCGGCAGGCGACACGCGCTCGACGCCGCAGAACTGGAAATTCCAGGTCAATCGGTGGAGCGCGGACACCGGCGCGCGTGCACATTTCGACACCGGCCCGGTCTCGCACTCGCTCACGGTGATGGCGAGCATTTACGGCGATCGCATCGCCAACGGCAGCAATTCAGGCACGGCGATCCTGTCGAACATCTACTCGCCGATCGCCAGTCCGGAACAGGACATCGCCTCGCCTTCGCGCGTGCCCAAGGTATCGTCCTCGCAGCTCTACGGCGTGGCGCTCGCCGATACGCTGAGCGTCCTGAATGATCGTGTGCAGCTTACGGCGGGCGTGCGGCAGCAGCAGGTCCAGTCGGACAACTTCAACACGACCACCGGCGCGAAGTCGTCTTCGTACGACAAGGGCGCGGTGACGCCGCTCGTGGGCATCGTGTTCAAGCCGGTCGAGCATGTCTCGCTCTACGCGAACTACGTCGAAGGTCTGAGCCGCGGCGACATCGCGCCGACCACGGCCTCGAACGCGGGCCAGGTATTCGCACCATACAAGGCAAAGCAGGAAGAAGTTGGCGTGAAGCTCGACTATCACAGCCTCATGACAACGCTCGCGGCTTTCCGTATCACCAAGCCGAGCGGCCAGCTCTATGGCACGGTTTACGCGGTGGACAGCGAGCAACGCAACCAGGGGCTCGAATTGACGTTTGCAGGCGAGCCGGTGAAGGGCATCCGGTTGCTCGGCGGCGTCACCTACATCAATGCGGAACTCACGAAGACCAACAGCGCTTCGACGGTCGGGAACCGCCCCGTCGGCGTGCCCCAATGGATGGCCAACGTGGGTACCGAATGGGATCTCCCGTGGGTAACTGGCCTCACGCTGACCGGCGGCGTCAATTTCACGGGACAGGAATACTTCGATCAGGCGAACACACAGTCGGTGCCGTCGTGGACGACCGTGGATCTCGGCGCGCGCTACACCACGTCGATCCATGGAAAGTCGACGACGTTCCGCGCCGGCCTGCTCAACGCGTTCAATCGCAAGTACTGGGCGGGTGTCGCCTCGTACGGCACGATCTCGCTCGGCGCGCCGCGCACGGTGTTCGCGTCCGCCACGGTGGATTTTTGACGAAGATGGACGAACAACCGGCAGCCCTGCTGGCCCGCCTGCTGTAACGTCGACCTGGCCGCCGCTGATCCGGTTGAGTCGACAAAAGCGGCTCCAGGCACCTCGACACCGCGTCGCGCCACATGTCCCGCAAGCTGACATGGGCGACCGGTTTGGCAAGCAGCTTCCATGGAGTCGCGCGTCCAGTCACGGCCTCACGATGCGAGGGGGCCCCCCGCTCGGATCCTTTGTGCACCGACAGAGCGAAATGCGGGCCTTTCATCGCAGCGTATCAGCGCAAACAAAAAAGGCGGGGAATCCCCGCCTTCGGCATATCACGCGGTCACCCGCAACTCCACATCCGCCCGCGCCAGTAACCCGCTGCAACGCGGCGAAAGATGCGCGAACACGACGCGCTTGCCCGCGCGCGCGTAGCGACCCTGCACCGCTTCGAGCACGGCGATGGCCGAATGGTCCGCCACATGCAGATGCGCGCAATCGATCGTGACGTGCGCGGGATCGTTCTGCGGATCGAACAGCGTCTGGAAGTGCGCGGCCGAGGCGAAGAACAGCGTGCCGCGCGGCGCGTACACGCGCTCGCCCGACGCCGTATCGCGGGTATCGCAGCGGAATTCGCGCGCATGCTGCCACGCAAAATTGAGCGACGCAATCACGATGCCGCAGAGCACCGCCGTCGCGAGATCGGTGCACACGGTGATGATCGTGACCGCGACGATCACGACGGCGTCGTTGCGCGGCACCTTGTGCAGCACACGCAGCGAGCCCCACGCAAAGGTCTGCGCGGCCACCACGAACATCACCCCCACCAGCGCCGCGAGCGGAATGCGCTCGATCAGCGGCGAAAGGAACAGGATGTAGAGCAGGATCATCACGCCGCTCGTCACGCCCGAGATGCGCGCGCGACCGCCCGAACCGAGATTGATGACGGTCTGGCCGATCATCGCGCAGCCGCCCATCGCGCCGAACAGGCCCGAAGCGACGTTCGCCGCGCCGAGCGCCACGCACTCGCGGTTGGGGCGGCCGCGCGTGGCCGTCACGTCGTCGGTGAGGTTGAGCGTGAGGAGCGTCTCCAGCAGCCCCACCATCGCCATCAGCACCGCGTAGGGCAGCACGATCTTCAGCGTGGCGAGGTCGAACGGCACCGCGGGCAGCGCGAACGTGGGCAGGCCGCCCGCAATGTGCGCCATGTCGCCGAGCGTGCGCACCGGCAAATGCAGCAGCTGCGCGGCGAGCCCCACGCCGACGATGGCCACGAGCGCGGGCGGCGCGGCCTTCGTCACGCGCGGCAGCAGGAACACGATCGCCACGGTGAGCGCAACGAGCCCCGCCATGAGCGCGAGCGCCGGGCCGTGCATCCATTGCGGCCCCTGCGGACCGGGCACCTTGAAGTGCTCGAACTGCGCGCGCGCAATGATGATCGCGAGGCCGTTGACGAAGCCGAGCATCACCGGATGCGGCACCATGCGGATCAGCTTGCCGAGGCGCAACGCGCCGAACAGCATCATGACGAGGCCGCTCAGCACGACCGTGGCGAACGGATACTGCGGCCCATGCTGAACCACGAGCGCGACGATCACCACGGCCATCGATCCGGCCGCGCCCGAAATCATCCCGGGCCGGCCGCCGAACAGCGCCGTGATCGTGCAGATGAAGAACGCGCCGTACAGCCCCGCGAGCGGATTGACGCGCGCGACGAGCGCGAAGGCGATGCACTCGGGCACGAGCGCGAACGACGACGTGATGCCCGCGAGCAGTTCGCTACGCAGCAACGAAGAACGGGAAGAACGGCGCGAGCCGGTACGGTCGGATTCCATGTAGCGGTATGGATTTACAGCAGATTGGCTGGATGTCGTTGCCACGCCCCACGCGTCGCGTTGGCTCGAAGGGGGGCGGGGAAATGGTCGGGATGCGAGGCGGCGGCGTGGCGCCGCTTCGAGGGCCCGCGAGGTCCGTGCGGCGCTCACGGGTCTGCGCACGCCATGATCCGGACGGACGAAAGCGCGCATCCTAGCATGATTGCCGTCAGGTTGCCGGTGAGGCCAGCGGGCTGGAGGCGAACTCAGGGCGTCTTGAAGAGCCGCTCGCAGGCGAAGTCGACAAACGCGCGCACGCGCGGCGTGAGGTGCCGGTTAGAGGGCCAGAGGATCGAGAACTGGCCCGGCGCTTCGCAGGCCTCGTCGAGCACTGTCGCGAGCGTGCCAGTCGCCAGCGCGTCGCGAGCGAGGAAGTCCGGCATGTAGCCGATGCCGAAGCCCGCCTCCACCGCCCCGCGCAACGCCTCCATGTTGTTGCAGACGAGCGCGGCGCCCAATGCCGGCGGCGCTTCCGTTCCCGTGGCGAGGTCCCACGGCTGAAGCTTGCCCGTCGTCGGAAACCGGTAACGCACGCACGCATGCGCTTCGAGATCGCTCAGCGTGAGCGGCACGCCCGCGCGCGCGAGATAGGCGGGCGCCGCGGCAAGCACGAAGCGAAACGGTCCGAGACGCCGCGCCATCAGGCTGGAATCGCTGAGCGCCCCGCTGCGGATGGCGGCGTCGAAGCCGCCTTCCACGAGATCGACGAGCCGGTCGTTGAAGTCCAGATCGAGATCGATTTCCGGGTAGCGCTGCGCGAATTCGGGCAGCACCGGCAGCAGGAAGCGATAGCCGATGGCGGGCAGGCTCACCCGCAGGCGCCCGCGCGGCGTCTGGGCCACCGCCGAAAGCAGTTCCCGCGTATCGCGCAGTTCTTCGAGCATGCGATGGCAGCGCTCGTAGAAGAGTTGTCCTTCCTCGGTGAGTGTGATGCGGCGTGTAGTGCGATGAAAGAGCCGCACGCCGAGCGACTGCTCGAGCCGCGCAATGCTCTTGCCGACCGCCGAGGCCGAGATGCCGAGTGCGTGCCCAGCCTCGACGAAGCTGAGCGCCTGTGCGACGCGCACGAAAGCGACGATACCGTTGAGATTGTCCATAGCGTATTCGAGTCGTCCCGCGCGCAACGATTCGCGAATCGCGTTCCGCAATCTACGGAACGCCAGCCTGTTTTTCCGCACGCGCTTGCGCATTATCGTCGTTCGCTCCAGCCGGCGTACGCCCGGCGACTTCAGGAGCCTTTCCGTGACGATATCCCGCAACGACAACGAGGCGTCGCGCCGCGTCGCCATTCTGGCAGCCGTCTGCCTCGCCGGCCTCGCCATGCCGCTTGCTTTCTCGGGTGGTGCCATCGCCACCCCTGCGATCGGCCGCGCGTTCGTGCGCGACGCCGCCAGCGCCCCCGCTGCCCTCACCTGGGTCACCAATGCGTTCATGCTCGCCTTCGGCAGTCTGCTGATGGCGGCAGGCACACTTGCGGACCAGTACGGGCGCAAGCGCGTGTTCGCACTCGGCGTGGCAGGTTTTACGCTGGCTTCGCTTGCGCTCGCGTGTGCGCCTACGCTCCTGTCGCTCGACCTGCTGCGCGCGGCGCAGGGCTTGTTCGCCGCAGCGGCGCTGGCAGGCGGCACCGCGGCGCTCGCGCAAGAGTTCGACGGCCACGCGCGCACGCGCGCATTCAGCTTGCTCGGCACGACGTTCGGCCTCGGGCTCGCGTTCGGGCCCGTGATCGCCGGGCTCCTGATCGAGCGCCTCGGCTGGCGTGCGGTGTTCGCGACCGGCGCAGTGGCGGGCGCATTCGCGCTCGTATTCGGTGTACCACGCATGCGCGAGTCGCGCGACCCGAACGCGCGCGGACTCGACTGGCCCGGCACACTCACCTTCACCGCGGCGCTTTCGTGCTTCACGTATGGCGTGATCGAAGCACCCAGCCGCGGTTGGACCCATCCCCTCGTGGCGGGATTGCTGGCCGCTTCCACGGTGTTGGCCTGCGCTTTCGTGGCAATCGAAAAGCGCCGCGCACGCCCCATGCTCGATCTATCGCTCTTTCGCTATCCGCGCTTCGTGGGCGTTCAGTTGCTGCCCATCGCGACCTGCTTCTGCTACGTCGTGCTGCTCGTCGTGCTGCCGCTACGGCTCATCGGCGTGGAGGGCTACCGCGAGATCGACGCCGGCTGGCTCATGCTCGCGCTCTCGGCGCCCATGCTGGTCGTGCCGCTCGCGGCTGCGGCGCTCACCCGCTGGCTCTCGCCGGGCGTAGTCTCGGGCATGGGCCTGGTCATTGCCGCCGCGGGGCTTTACGCGCTGGCGCTGGCGTTGCGCGGCGGGGCGAATGCGTCCGCGATCGGGCCGATGCTCGCGATCGGCACCGGCGCGGCAATGCCCTGGGGTTTGATGGACGGCCTCTCCGTGAGCGTCGTGCCGAAGGAGCGCGCCGGCATGGCCACCGGCATCTTCAGCACGACACTCGTGGCGGGCGAAGGGATTGCGCTTGCCTGCGTGAGCGCGCTGCTGGCTGCGCTCACGCAAACCCGGCTGCTCGCGGCGGTCCACGTTCATGCCGATGCGGGCGCAATTGCGCAGGCGTCGGCAAGACTCGCGACGGGCGACCTCGCGCAGGCTGCGGCGTGGCTGCCGGGCGTGCCTGAGTCCGCGTTGCGTGCAGCCTATGCCGATGCGTTTTCGGTGCTGCTTGCGGGGCTGGCTGCGCTGACGCTTGGCTGCGCTATGGCGGCGCTCGCGTTTCTAGGGCGTACGCGCGCTGCAAGCGCCGTGCAAGCGGATTTGCCGGAGCACGGCGCGGCGACTGTGCATCAAGGAGGCGAGGCGCACACTTGCCGTTCGCGTGTTTGATACGATTCGCTCCACCCGCCCCCACAGCAAACCCCATCATGGCGCGTGAAAACTTCAGCGATCTCCTTGCGTTCCTGGCCGTCGCGCGCGAGCGCAGCTTCACGCGTGCGGCCGCGCAACTCGGCGTCTCGCAGTCGGCGCTGAGCCACACCATCCGCAGCCTCGAAACGCGTCTCGGCCTGCGTCTGCTCACGCGCACCACGCGCAGCGTCGCCACCACGGAAGCCGGCGAGCGGCTCTTTCAGGCGCTCTCGCCGCGCTTCGAGCAGATCGACGCCGAGCTTGCCGCGCTCACCGAACTGCGCGACAAGCCGGCGGGCACCATCCGCATCACCGCGATCGATCATCCCATCGACACCGTGATCTGGCCGAAGCTGCGCCCGCTCCTCGCCGACTATCCCGACATCAAGGTCGAGATCACCGTGGACTACGGCCTGCGCGACATCGTCGCCGATCGCTACGACATTGGCGTGCGCCTGGGCGATCAGGTCGAGAAAGACATGATCGCGGTGCGCATCGGGCCGGACGTCAGGATGGCAATCGTCGGTTCTCCCGATTATTTCACCGCGCACAAGCCGCCGCGCGCGCCGCAGGATCGGCTCAAGCACAATTGCATTACGCTGCGGCTCACGTCGTCGGGTGGCCTGTACGCGTGGGAACTCAAGAAGGGCGAGCACGAGTTGCAAGTGCGCGTGGACGGCCAGCTCACGTTCAACGCCATGCCGCAAATGCTCAACGCCGCGCTGGACGGTCACGGCCTCGCGTTCGTTCCCGAGAATGCCGCGTTGCCGTTCATCCGCGCAGGCCGCCTGAAAAGCGTGCTCAAGGACTGGTGCCCTGTATTCCCGGGCTATCACGCGTTTTACCCGAGCCGGCGACAGTCGTCGCGCGCACTCGCGCTCGTGATCGACGCGCTCCGCTATCGCACATAGCGCAGCGCGTCCTGGTGCAAATTAAACGCCGGTCTTGCGCCCTTCGACCGGATAGCCCGGATCCGTATATCCCGGCGTAGAGGCATGCCCCGGCGCCACGAGGCTGTCGACGAACATTTCGTCATCGGGGCCGAGTTGAAGGTTCAGCGCCTCGATATAGCTGTCCCAATGCGCTTCGGTGCGCGGACCGGCGATCGTCGAACTGACGTGACGATTCTTGAGCACCCATGCGAGCGCGAAAGCGACAGGCGTCGTGCCGCGCTGCGCGGCGTAATTCGCGATCTCGCTCGCAATACGCAGCGACTCGGCGCGCCACTCCGTCTGGTGAATGCGCCGGTCGCCGCGGCCCGCGCGACTGTCGCCGGGTGGCGGTGCATCGACGGCGTATTTGCCGGTCAGCACGCCGCGCGCGAGCGGACTGTATGGCACCACGCCCAGCCCGTAATGCGCGGCCGCGGGCAACTGCTCGACCTCGGCCGTACGATCGACGATGTTATAGAGCGGCTCGCTCGCCACGGGCCGGTCCATGCCCATCTGGTCGGCGAGGCGCACGATCTCGGCAATGCGCCAGCCACGGAAATTCGACACGCCGAAATAGCGTACGTTGCCCTGGCGGATCAGATCGCCCACGGCGCGCACGGCTTCGTCGAGCGGCACGTCGGGCAGCGCGCGGTGAAAGTAGAGCATGTCGATATAGTCGGTTCCAAGGCGCTTCAGGCTCGCCTCCACCGACTGGTAGATCCACTTGCGCGACTGCCCCTGCTCATTCGGCCCCTGTGCGAACGGGAAACCGAATTTCGTCGCCACGACCCAGCTGTCGCGCTGCGCCGCGATTGCCCGGCCGACGATTTCTTCCGAGCGGCCCGCGTGATAAACGTCGGCCGTATCGATGAAGTTGATCCCCTGTTCGAAGGCCTTGTCGATGATGCGCTTCGACGCGGCCTCGTCGGTCTCGCCGCCAAACATCATCGCGCCGAGGCACAGCGGGGAAACCTTGAGCGCACTGCGGCCCAGATTGCGATAGTCCATATCCTCTCTCTTCGAGCTCGTTGCCAAAGTAGCGATTTAAATACGTAGTCGCTTTTCGATAAAGGCCTGGATCGCGCATGCTTTCATGAATGGGATTCATGAAACGCTATTGAAGAACCGCGCCCTCCGCCGGCAGGTTCGCGCTCTCGCGCAGACAGTCCAGCGCCAGCGCCACCGCCGCGCGGCTCACGCTGTCGCGCCGCCAGTACATGGCCACCCCGCCCGAGCTGCCGAGGGGCATCGGCATGGCAAGCACGCGCAGCACGTTCAGCCGCGAGAAGCGCACGGCCGCGCGATGCGAGGCCACGCCGATCAGGTGCGTCTGGTTCAGGAGCGTCACATTGAGCATCGACGAATTCGACTCCACGGTGTGGCGCGGCATGCTGCGCCCCGCCGCGGCGAGCGCCGTTTCGAGCGCCGTGCGAATGGGCGTGCCGGCCGGCCAGACGATCCACGCATACTCGAACAGATCGGGCCAGTCCAGCTTGCGGCGTTTCGCGAGCGGATGCCCGAGCCCCACGACGAAGTTCACCGGGTCGCGATAGAGCGTTTCCATTTCGAGCGTCGGGTCGACCTGCGCGTTGGCCGCGCGTCCCACCACGATATCGAGGTCCCCATGCACGAGCGCCGGCATCATGAGGTTCATCGTGCTTTCGACGAGGCGCACCTGCGCGCGCGGCATCGCCTCGACGAGGCGCGCGACCGCGAGCGGCACCGTGTCCGCCGCCGAAACGCCCGACGTGCCGATCGAGATCAGCCCGCTGCCGCCCTCGCGCAGCGCATCCATGTCGTCGCGCGCGCTGTCGAGGTGGCCTTCGATGCGCCGCGCATGCTCGATCAGCGCGTCGCCGTAGGGCGTGGGCCGCAGGCCGCGCGCGTGGCGCTCGAAGAGCGGCAAGCCGATATCGGCTTCGAGGTCCTTGAGCCATTTGGAAAGCGCCGGCTGCGTGGTGTTGAGCGCCTCGGCCGACTGGCTCAGATTGCCGGTCTGCGCCACAGAAAGCAGCATCTGCAGGTGCCGCAGACGCAGGCGATGTGTCCAGTCCATGTGTCCCCCCACTTAGCTATACCCAAAAACATATGGATAAGAAGAAATCATGATTTTACTGGATATGGCTCACTGGCTTATAAATTCGTTCAACGGCGACGCAAGCCTAACGCCGTGCCGACGAATACACAGGAATAAAGGAGACTCGCATGTCCAGCATGTCAGCCAGCGCAACCACGCCCGAACGCGAAGCCTACTACGCGCAGATCGCCCACAGCGGCATGTCGCCGCTCTGGGAATCGCTGCACGCCCTCGTGCCGAAGTCGCCGCGCCCGCAGGCCCTGCCCGCCATCTGGAAGTACGCGCAGTTGCGCGAACTCGTCATGCAGGCAGGCGCGGTCATCAGCGCCGAAGAGGCGATCCGGCGCGTGCTCGTGCTCGAAAATCCCGGTCTGCCCGGCAAGTCGAGTCTCACGCCCAATCTGTACGCCGGCCTGCAACTGATCCTGCCCGGCGAGATCGCGCCGAGCCATCGCCATACGCAGTCGGCGCTGCGCTTCATCGTGGAAGGCAAGGGCGCGTGGACGGCCGTGAACGGCGAGCGCACCACCATGCACCCCGGCGACTTCATCATCACGCCCTCGTGGACCTGGCACGATCACGGCAACCCGTCTGTCGAGGAAGGCGGCGAGCCCGTGGTGTGGCTCGACGGTCTGGACATTCCGCTCATCGCGCATCTCGACGCGGGCTTCGCCGAGAACTATCCCGAGGCCACGCAGCCCATTACGCGCCCCGAGGGCGACAGTTACGCGCGCTTCGGCCACAACATGCTGCCGGTGCGCCATACGGTGAGCGATCCGACCTCGCCGATCTTCAGCTACCCGTATGCGCGCAGCCGCGAAGCGCTCGACACGCTCTACCGCGGCGGCGAACTCGACGACTGGGACGGCGTCAAGCTGCGCTACGTGAATCCGGCCACGGGCGGCTGGCCCATGCCCACCATGGCGACCTTCATGCAATTCCTGCCGAAGGGCTTCAAGGGCAAGGCCTACCGCAGCACCGACTCGACCGTCTACTGCGTGGTGGAAGGCAGCGGCGCGGTGCGCATCGGCGAGGAACGCTTCACGTTTGCCCCGCACGACGTGTTCGTTGCGCCCTCGTGGGTGCCGGTGCAACTCGAAGCGCAAAGCGACGCGGTGCTGTTCAGCTACTCCGATCGCCCTGTGCTCGCCGCGCTCAATCTGCTGCGCGAAGAACGCATCGGCTAACGCCCAGACGACGAGCGCGCGTCCGACCCGATACGCGCTCGCAACTTGATTCGCCATCCATATCAATCTGTTCACTCTCTCCAAGAGCAACCATCATGGCATTCGTTTTCCAGCCTGAGGCGCCCGTCGCCCTTGCCGTCGCCGGCTCGACCGATCAGTTCGCCGTGCGCCGCGTGTACTGCGTAGGCCGCAATTACGCCGCGCATGCGCGCGAAATGGGCTTCGACCCGGACCGCGAGCCGCCCTTCTTCTTCTGCAAGCCCGATAACGCCATCGTGCCGGTCGCCTATGGCGAAACGCTCGAACTGCCGTATCCGGCGCAAACGCAGAACTACCACTACGAGGCCGAACTCGTGGCGGTGATCGGCAAGGCGGGCTCGGACATCGCCGAGGAAGACGCGCTCTCGCACGTGTGGGGCTACGCCGTGGGCCTCGACATGACGCGCCGCGACCTGCAGATGAAGACGCGCGAAATGGGCCGCCCCTGGGAGATCGGCAAGGCGTTCGATCAGTCCGCGCCGGTGGGCCCCGTGCATCCGGCAAGCGAGGCCGGCCATTTCGGGAACGCAGGCCTGTGGCTCACCGTGAACGGCGAAACGAAGCAGAAGAGCGACGTCTCGCACCTCATCTGGTCGGTGGCCGAAACGGTTTCGTATCTCTCGAAGTTCTTCCGCCTCGAACCGGGCGACGTGATCTTCACCGGCACGCCCGAAGGCGTGGGCCCCGTGAAGGCCGGCGACACCATGAAGGTGGGCGTCGAGCGCCTTGGCGAGCTGACCGTGAAGGTGGTTTGAGCCGCATCCGCTCTACAGGAAAGTCCATCGTGCAGCTCTACAGCTTCTTCAATAGCTCGACTTCGTACCGCGTGCGCATCGCGTTGCGGCTCAAGGGCGTCGAGCATGAGTATCTCGGCGTCAACATCCGCACCGGCGAGCATCGCGCGCCGCAGTACGTGGAGCACATCAACGCTTCGGCAGCGGTGCCCGCGATCGTCGAAGGCGACTTCCATCTGGGCCAGTCGCTCGCCATCATCGACTGGCTCGACGCGCGCTATCCCGAGCCGCGTCTGATTCCGGCAGAGCCGCAAGCGCGTGCGCGCGTGCTCGAACTCGCGTACCTGATCGGCTGCGACATGCATCCCGTCAATAACCTGCGCGTGCTCAAGTATCTGCAGGATGTGCTGGACGTGACGCCGGAGCAGAAGAGCGCGTGGTATCGGCACTGGGTCGCGCAAGGCATGGCTGGCGTGGAGCGCCTGCTCGCGCAGGCCGCCGGGTCGCACGATGGACCGTGGTGCTTCGGCGCGGCGCCCACGCTGGCCGACTGCTGCCTCGTGCCGCAGATCGCCAACGCGTTGCGCGTGGGCTGCGATTTGTCCGCTTACACACGCAGCATGGCTGTCTATCGGCACGCCTGCGAGCATCCCGCATTCGCGGCAGCCGAGCCGCAGCGTCAGCTCGATTACACCGCCTAGCCGCGCGCCGCGGGCCTCAAACAAGTTATTCAGGAGACAAGACATGCATACATCCAACGCCAGACGCAGCGCGATCGTGGTGGGCGGCGGCATCGGCGGCCTTGCCGCGGCGCTTGCGCTTGCGCGGGCCGACGTCCGCGTGCTGCTGCTCGAGCAGGCCCCGCAGATCGGCGAGATCGGCGCGGGCATCCAGCTCGGCCCCAATGCGTTCACGGCGCTCGACGCGCTCGGCGCGGGCGAGGCGGCGCGCAATCGCGCCGTGTTCACAGACTCGCTCACCCTCATGGACGCGACCAACGCGAAGCCCGTTGCGCGCATCGAAACGAGCGAGCGCTTTCGCGAACGCTTTGGCAATCCGTATGGCGTGATTCATCGCGCGGACATTCATCTGTCGATTCTCGAAGCGGTGAAGGACAATCCGCTCATCCAGTTCCGCACCGACACGCAGATCAAGTCGCTCGAACAGAACGAGCGAGGCGTAACCGTGATCGACCAGCATGGCGAGCGCTACAGCGCCGACGCCGTGATCGGCTGCGACGGCGTGAAGTCCGCGGTGCGCAGGGCGCTGATCGGCGACGAGCCGCGCGTGACGGGCCACGTGGTCTACCGCGCGGTGGTCGACGTGGAGAACATGCCGAAGGATCTGCAGATCAACGCGCCCGTGGTGTGGGCGGGGCCGCACTGCCACCTCGTGCACTATCCGCTGCGCGGCGGACGGCAGTACAACCTCGTTGTGACCTTCCATAGCCGGGAGCAGGAAGTCTGGGGCGTGCGCGACGGCACCAAGGAAGAAGTCATTTCGTATTTCGAAGGAACCGACGCGTTGCCGCGGCAGATGCTCGACCGCCCGACGTCGTGGAAGCGCTGGGCCACGGCCGACCGCGATCCGGTCGAGCAATGGAGCTTCGGGCGAGCCACGATACTCGGCGATGCTGCGCACCCGATGACGCAGTATGTGGCGCAGGGCGCCTGCCAGGCGCTCGAAGATGCGGTCACGCTGGGCGTTGCGGTCAAGGCTGCCGATGGTGACTTCGTCGAGGCGTTCAAGCGGTATGAGGTGGCGCGTATTCCGCGGACGGCGCGCGTGCTTTACTCCGCGCGTGAGATGGGGCGCATTTATCACGCCAAGGGCGTGGATCGGCTCGTGCGCAATGCGCTGTGGGTGGGGCGTAGCCAGGAGCAGTTCTATGATTCGCTGCAGTGGCTTTATGGGTGGAATGCTGAGAATTGTCTCGGTTCTGGGGCTGTATGAGGCGCTAGCGCGCTGAGGTTTACCTGGGTTTTTTGGTCGTGGTTGCTGGGCATTTTCGCGTTTCCTTGTGTTCGCGTCGGTATGCAGGCGTTGCCCCTGTGCGGGGCGGCACCTCCTTTCTTTGCCGCGGTGTATGGACCGGAGACATGGGTAACAGGTGTGCGGGGACATGGGTAACAC
>NZ_JAFA01000004.1 GCF_000519185.1 Paraburkholderia nodosa DSM 21604
GGCGTGTATTCGAGCTTCCTGCGCCACTCGGAAGTGGCCGCGAAGAAGTACGACCTGAAGACGGTCGATATTCTCGTCGAACTGGGCAAGCGCCGGATGGTGGGCGGTCAGGAAGACATGATCGTCGACGTGGCGCTCGATCTGAAAAAGCGCCAGCAAGGATTGCAGTCCTGATCAAGCGCCGCGCATCGCCTTCGGGTGGTGCGCGGCGTTGTCACTTATAGCCGCCGGAAAGAGCGGCTCCCAAATACATATGGAGACTTTTTATGACGTCGCGAAACCGTAGTGCTGGAGGAAGTGGAACGAGCGGCAAGGCAACCATCGCCCTGTGTCTGGCGATTGCGCTGCTCGAAGGGTTGGACCTGCAATCGGCGGGCGTAGCGGGACCGCGTATGGCGAAGGAGTTTCATCTCGCCATCGCGCAAATGGGCTGGGCGTTCAGCGCAGGCGCGATCGGCCTCCTGCCGGGCGCGGCGCTGGGCGGGCGGCTTGCCGACCGCTTTGGCCGCAAACGCGTGCTCATGTGGTCGGTGGCGCTGTTCGGCTTTTTCTCGCTCGCCACGACCATGGTGTGGAATTTCGAGAGCCTGCTCGTCGCGCGTCTGCTCACGGGTCTCGGTCTCGGCGCGGCCATGCCGAACCTGATCGCGCTGTGCTCGGAGGCAGCGGGTGAGCAGCAGCGCAGCACGGCAGTGGGTGCGATGTACTGCGGCATGCCGTTCGGTGCGGCGATCGCCGCCGTCATCGGCATGCTCGGCACGGGGGACGCGAGCTGGCGCCACGTGTTCTACGTCGGCGGTCTCGGGCCGATCGTGATGGTGCCGCTGCTTGGCCTGTTCCTGCGCGAGTCGCAGCAGTTCGTCGCCGCGCAAGCGTCGAAGGTCGCGAGGGAAAGCGCACCGAGCGTGACGCAAGCGCTCTGGCAAGAGGGCCGCGCGCGTACCACGATTGCGCTGTGGATCAGCTACCTCGGCACCTTGATCGTGCTGTACTTCCTGATGAACTGGCTGCCCTCGATGGTGCTCGCGCGCGGCCTCACGCGCGTGCAGTCGAACCTCGTGCTGATGCTGTTCAACATCGGCGGTGGCATCGGCGCCGTTGCGATCGCAACGATCATGGATCGCTTTGGCCGCCGCGGCACGGTGATCGGCATGTACGTGGGTATCGTGGCGGCGCTCACCGTGCTCGCAAGCGCGGGCGGCGCAAGCTCGACGGCCGTGGGCGGCCTGCTGTGCGGCTTCTTTATCGTGGGCGGCCAGTCGGTGCTCTACGCACTCGCGGGCCATGCGTACCCCACGGAAGTACGCGGCACGGGTGTGGGCGCGGCAGTGGCCGTGGGGCGTCTGGGCTCGATTCTCGGGCCGCTCGTGGCGGGACAGCTGTTTGCACTCGGCCAGAGCCCGTCGATGCTGGTGGGTTCGAGCATTCCGCTCGTCGTGATCGCGGCCCTTGCCGCGCTCAGCGTGGTGGGTGCATTCAGGCAGCGCAGCGCGCTGGGCGCACAGGGCGCATGAATGTGAAGGGGAGAAGGCACGCGCCTTCTCCCGCATGGGTTAATACGTTTTAAAGGATGGTCATCATGACGGGTACGGCACAAGCAATCACCGAAGCCTCGACGAGCAGGTTCGCGCGCGTGAAGGACGGCGAGGTCGAGTTCCAGATTCACTACAACGACGCAGGCGCTGGCGCCGAAACCGTCGTGATGCTGCACGGCTCGGGTCCGGGCGCGAGCGGCTGGGCCAACTTCAACCGCAACGTCGAGCCGCTCGTTGCGGCCGGCTACCGCGTGATCCTGATGGATTGCCCTGGCTGGAGCAAGAGCGACCCGATCGTCTGCACGAGCTCGCGCTCGGACCTGAACGGCCGCGTGCTCAAGGGCCTGCTCGACGTGCTCGACATCGAGCGCGTGCATATTCTCGGCAATTCGATGGGCGGGCACAGCGCCGTTGCGTTCGCACTGGCGAACCCGCAACGCGTGGGCAAGCTCGTGCTGATGGGCGGCGGCACCGGCGGCCCGAGCAGCTTCGTGCCGATGCCCACCGAAGGCATCAAGCTGCTGCAAGGTCTCTATCGCGATCCGACGATCGAGAACCTCAAGCGCATGATGAACGTGTTCGTGTACGACGCGAGCGCGCTCACCGACGAGTTGATGCAAACGCGCCTCGACAACATGCTCGCGCGCCGCGACCACCTGGAAAACTTCGTGAAGAGCCTCGCCACCTTCCCGAAGCAGTTCAGCGACTACGGCCCGCGCCTTGGCGAAATCGCCGCGCCCACGCTCGTGATCTGGGGCCGCGACGACCGCTTCGTGCCGATGGATATCGGCCTGCGTTTGCTCGCGGGCATGCAGAACGCGCAACTGCACGTGTTCAACCGTTGCGGCCACTGGGCACAATGGGAGCATGCGGAAGCCTTCAACCGCATGGTGATCGACTTCCTGAAGCACTAGGACGCGCAAGCCCTCGCGGTAACGATGCGGCGCACCTCGCGGTGCGCCGCTTTTTTATTGGGGCGAGCGCATTGCGTTTGCAAACCGGCTTTTGTGTGACGAAACCGTGAGTCAACGTACCGTCGACATGTTCATCTAAAGACAAACCATAATTAGCGTAAAGCAAAGCGATTCGCCATTGACAAATTAAACCTGCCCCACCTATGATCGGCCTCAATGCCTGGAGACGCGCGAACCGCACGCGTCCCGGCGAGCCGCGCAAGGCGCGCAAGACGCCGCGCATCAACGGTCTGCCCGGGCCCGCCCAGGTGAACCGGAGTCATGTTTGGAGACAGGCAGATGCCCCAATCGATTGCCCCGGACCGCCGGTCCGAAGCCGCGCGCGCGTACGCTACGTCCGCGCAGCATTCCTCGCAGCAAGAAGACGCGCTCTACCGGAAAGTCTCCGCGCGCGTCATTCCATTCCTGTTCGTTTGTTACGTCGTCTCGTTCCTCGACCGCATCAACATCGGCTTCGCGCAGTTGCAGATGAAGCACGACATGGGCTTCAGCGACGCGATGTACGGCCTCGGTGCCGCCGTGTTCTACGTGGGCTACGTGCTGTGCGAAGTGCCGAGCAACATGCTGCTTGCGCGCTTCGGCGCGCGCCGCACGTTCATGCGCATCATGCTGCTATGGGGCATTGCCTCGACCAGCATGATGTTCGTGTCGAGCCCCACGCAGTTCTATGCGCTGCGCTTTTTGCTGGGCGTGTTCGAGGCGGGCTTCTTTCCCGGTATCGTGCTCTATCTCACGTACTGGTATCCGGCGCGCCGCCGTGCGGCCGTGTTCTCGATCTTCTTCGCGGGTGTGGCGGTGGCGGGGGTGCTGGGCGGCCTCATCTCGGGCTGGATCATGCGCGACATGGCCGGCGTGGCGGGACTCGCCGGCTGGCGCTGGATGTTCCTGATCGAAGGGCTGCCGGCCGTGCTGCTCGGCCTCATGGCAGCGTTCTGGCTCGTGGACGGCCCCGAAAAGGCGCGCTGGCTGACCGATGCGGAAAAGGCCCACCTCCTCGCGCAACGCGACGGCGAAGGCGATCACGCGCATTCCACGCGTTCGTTCGGGGCGGCGCTGCGCAACCCGCGCGTGTATCTGTTCGCGTTCATCTACTTCTCGCTGACCTGTGCCTCGCTCACGCTGAACTTCTGGATGCCGCTCATGATTCGCGACTTCGGCGTGCATGACGTGCTGGCGATCAGCCTCTACACCGTCATTCCAAATGCGGTGGGTGCGGTGGGCCTCATGTGGATCGCGCGCCGCTCGGACCGGCGTGGCGAGCGGCGCTGGCATTTCGCGGCGTGCACGGTAGGCGGCGGCATGGCATTGGCGCTGCTCACGCTGCATCTCGCGAGCTTCGCCGCGATGATGGCGATTCTTTCGATCGCAGCGGTGCTGATCTTCGCCGCGTTGCCGATCTTCTGGGCGGTGCCCTCGGCGTATCTCTCGGGCAAGGCCGCCGCTGCGGGCATCGCGCTCATCAGCAGTATCGGCATTACGAGCGGCATTGTGAGCCCGTGGGCAATCGGGCTCATCAAAACTCATACGGGCAGCATGGATAACGCGCTGTATCTGCTCGCGGCGTTGCTGGTGGCCAGCGGTGCGGCGTTGCTGGCCGGTGTGCCGGCGGCGAAGGCCGGCCGCTGAGGGCACCTCACGCAGGCTTGAGCAGCGTGCGTCAGCTCGGCCAGCGCCTGCTGAACATTCGCAATGGTGAGGGCGCAGGAAATTTCACATTCGCATCCCCTTGCGAATGCAACCTTGAAGTCACTGTCGCCCCGCAAGCTCCTCGAGCAGCCAGTCGCGAAACGCAACCAGCACGGGATGGCGCTGAACCCGCTCCGGGTAGACGAGGTAATACGAGCGCGAGCTTGGCACCGCTTCGAATGGGCTGAGAAGCCGGTTTTCCCTCAATTCGTCTTCCACCAGCATGCGCGGCACGAGGCCTACGCCGATACCGGCCACGACTGCCTGGATCAAATGCGAGGTCAACTCGAAACTCGGGCCCGGCCGCAGCGCGTCGTGAGGCAAACCGAAGTGCGCACACCATTCGCGCCACGCGTCGGGAAAGCTGCGCACGCGCAGCAGCGTGAGCCCTTCGAGGGATTCGATGGTTGGCGCGGCGGCCCTGCGCCTCGATTTTCGCGCGAGGGGCAACACGGCAGGGTTGCCGACCAGCACCAGTTCTTCCGCGTAGAGCCGGTGCGCCGTCACATCCGGCCAGCGGCCGTCGCCCACCACGATGGCAGCGTCGAGGTCCTGGGTCGAAAAATCGGCGGCCTCGATGCGCGAGTCGAGATCGATCTGCAAATCGGGGTGCGCCTGATAGAAATGGTGCAGGCGCGGCAGCAGCCACTTGGCGCCGAACGTCGGCAGGGTCGCGACGCGCAGCTGCGTTTTCGGCGCATTGGAGGTGAGGGCCTGCAGCGTCGCGCTGCGGATCAGCGTGAGCGCGTGCGAGATCTCGGCCATATAGGCGCGGCCGATATCCGTCGGAACGATGCGCTTGCCCTCGCGCGTGAAGAGCGCAAGCTCGAGCATGGCTTCGAGCGCCTGAACCTGGCGGCTCACGGCGCTCTGCGTGAGCGACAGCTCCTCGGCCGCACGCGTGAAGCTCTCATGCCGCGCGGACGCTTCGAACGCGAGCAGCAGCGACATGGAAGGCGTGAGCTTGCGGAAATTCATTCAAAAACCTCATGATCAACCCAACGAATATACGTTTGCCCGGTGCCGGCCGGGAACGCGACAATGCGTTGCCCGAAAGGGAATCGTGCACCCAAGGCGAGACTTCGAGAACGATATGACAATTGCCCCGCTTGCCATCGGCGAATTCAGCCACCCGCTGATCCGTCAATTTTTGCATGAATTGAAGATGTCGGGCTTCGAAGGCGAGGTGGATGCGACGCACGCGACGCGCACGGTGCTGGCCACGGACAATTCGATCTACCAGCGTTACCCGCAAGCGGTGGTGTTTCCGCGCCATGCGCAGGACGTCGTACGCCTCGCGAGCCTGCTCGGGCGCGAGGCGTTTCGCGGCGTGGCAGTGGCGGCGCGCGGCGGCGGCACGGGCACGAACGGGCAGTCGCTGACCGAAGGCATCGTGGTCGATATGTCGAGGCATATGAACCGGATCCTCGAAATCGATCCCGTCGCGCGTACGGCCAGAGTGGAAGCGGGTGTCGTCAAGGATCAACTCAATGCCGAACTGAAGCGGCATGGACTCTTTTTCGCGCCGGAACTGTCGACTTCGAACCGGGCGACGATCGGCGGCATGATCAGCACGGATGCGAGCGGGCAGGGCAGTTGCACATACGGGAAAACACGCAACCATGTGCTCGCGCTGGAAACGGTCCTGGTCGGCGGTGAGTGTCTGTCGACCGCGCCGGTCGATCATGCCGCACTGACGGCGCTCTGCGCGCGCGAGGACAAGGTCGGTGAAGTGTTCCGCACCGCGCGAGATATCAGCGAGCGCGAAGCCGGCCTGATACGCGAGCGCTTTCCCGAGCTGAACCGCTGCCTGACAGGTTATGACCTGGCCCATTTGCGTGACGGCGCGGGGCGCTTCGACATCAATAGCGTGCTGTGCGGCTCGGAAGGCACGCTCGGCTTTATCGTCGAGGCGACGCTGAACGTGCTGCCGGTTCCGAAGCACGCCGCGCTCGTCAATATCCGCTATGAGGGTTTTATGGATGCCCTGCGCGACGCGCGCGCGTTGATGGCCCATCGTCCGCTCTCGATCGAAACCGTGGACGCCACGGTGCTGCGGCTGGCGCGTGAGGATAGCGTCTGGCAAAGCGTGGCCGACTATTTCCCAGACGACGAAGGCGTCGAAGGCGGTGCGAGCGGCATCAACATGGTCGAATTCAGCGGCGACGATGCGGACGAATTGCGCGCGCGCGTGGCGGCGTTCACCGAGCACCTGGGCGCCGACGCGAGCGTCAGGCGCCTGGGACATACGATCGCCGAAGGCGAGGCGGCGATCCATCGCGTCTATGCGATGCGCAAGCGTGCGGTGGGCCTGCTGGGCAACGCCCGCGGCGCGAGCCGCCCGCAGCCCTTCGTGGAAGACACGGCCGTACCGCCCGAAAATCTCGCCGACTATATTGCGGAGTTTCGGGCGCTGCTCGATGGTTTTGGTTTGCGCTACGGCATGTTCGGCCACGTCGACGCCGGCGTGCTGCACGTGCGCCCCGCGCTAGACATGCGCAATCCCGACGAGGCCGCACTCGTGCGCCCCATTTCGGATGCCGTGACCGCCTTGACGATGAAGTATGGCGGCCTGCTGTGGGGAGAGCATGGCAAGGGCGTCCGCTCGGAGTATGTGCCGGAGTATTTCGGGCCTTTATATCCCGCGCTACAGCGGCTCAAGGCGGCATTCGATGCGCACAATCAGCTCAATCCCGGCAAGATCGCCACGCCGGCGGGGGCGCGTGCGGCGCTGTTGAAGATCGACGCGACGACGCTGCGCGGCGAACTGGACCGGCGCATAGACGAGCGTGTCTGGCAGGCCAATGCCGACGCCGTTCACTGCAACGGCAACGGCGCCTGCTACAACTTCGACCCGAACGACGCCATGTGTCCGTCGTGGAAAGCCACGCGCAAGCGCGTGCATTCGCCGAAGGGACGGGCTTCGCTGATGCGCGAATGGTTGCGCCGGCAACAGGATGCCGGAGCGGATCTCACGGCTGTGCCAGCCGCGGCGGCATTGCCGGTGCGCATGTTCAATAGCATGCGCAAACGCCAGGGCGAACAAGACTTTTCGCACGAGGTGTATGACGCCATGGCGGGTTGCCTCGCGTGCAAGTCGTGCGCGGGGCAGTGCCCCGTGAAGGTCAGCGTGCCCGAATTTCGCGCGCGCTTTCTGGAGCTGTATCACACGCGCTATTTGCGGCCGCTGCGCGACTATTTGATTGGCGCGCTTGAATTCACGGTGCCGCGCGTAGCGGCGGTGCCAGGAGCGAGAAGCGTCTACAACGCGGTGATGGGCGCGGGTCTCGTCAAATCGGTGCTTGCGCGCTGTCTGGGCCTTGTCGATAGCCCGTTGTTGAGCCCGGTGTCATGGCGTGATGCGTTACGCCGCTCGGGAGCGGAGGTCGCAACGCCCGAACGCCTCTCGATGCTCGGCATTGCCGAGCGCCAGCACAGCGTGATCGTGGTGCAGGACGCGTTCACGCGCTACTTCGAAACGCCGGTCGCCGCCGCGTTTCTGGAAGTCGCCGCGCGGCTCGGGTTCAAGGTCTTCGTCGCGCCTTATCTGCCCAACGGCAAGCCGCTGCACGTGCAGGGGTTTCTGCCGCAGTTTCGCCGTGCCGCGCGGCGCAATGCGGCGCAACTGGCCGCGCTTGCCAGAACGGGTGTGCCGCTGGTCGGCATCGACCCGGCCATGACGCTCGTGTACCGCCAGGAGTACCGCAAGGTGGAAGGCATCGATACCGTGCCCGAGGTTCAGTTGCCACAGGAATGGCTGGTCGGCGCATTACGCACGCGTGCAACGACGCCGCGCGCGTCCGGCTCGTTCAGCCTGCTGCCGCATTGCACCGAGCGCACCAACGCGAGCGCCGCCGCGCTCCTGTGGAAAGACGTCTTCGCGGCGGCCGGCCTCGCGCTCACGATGCCGGCCAGTGGTTGCTGCGGCATGTCGGGCACTTACGGCCACGAGGCGCGCAATCGCGCGACCTCGGAAACGATCTTCGAGCAATCGTGGGCGCGACATGTCGATGCGGCATCGACGTCGACGCAGGGGGCGCAAGAACTGCTCGCCACGGGTTATTCGTGCCGCTGCCAGGTGAAGCGCTTGCGCGGGCGCCGGTTGCGTCATCCCATTCAGGCGCTGCTGGACGCCCTGCGCTGACCCGGATCAGTAGTCCCAACGGCCCCGATCGTGCCATTCGCGTTCGCGCCACTGCCGCTCGCGCCATTCATGCTCACGACGTTCGTGCTCGCGCCACTCGTGCTCACGCCAACGCCGCGCGCGCCAGTCGTCGTCGCCTCGCCAGTCGGCCTGGACGGGAGCCGGCGCATAGGCCGCGCCTGGCACGCCAACGCCCACGGCCACATCCACGTGGGCCAATGCAGCGGTCGAAGCCGCCAACGCCGTTGCGCCCAGGACCAGGCCGAGAATCGTCCTCTTCATATCGCAACTCCTTCGCACGCTGCGTGCGTTCTTGATGAGCACGGTTTCGAGTGTAGGCGCCGCCCCCGGACACAGGTGCAACGGCGCTGCGAGATTGGTAACAACGAGTTATGCGCCTGTTGCGTTGCCACTGCGCCAATCGTTTTGCGTATTGCTCAGTACACCGATGGATTCTGCATGATGGAGCACGCTGAACTCCGACCCCTGGCGTGAGGCGGCGCGGGCGTTTGCCATTGACGGAATCCGGGTACACTCGAAGGCGACCCGCGGTCGAGTCCTGACTGTGTCGCGCCCGCTCTCCAGCCAGTTTTTTGTACCCGATGCCAAAACGAATCCTGCTAGTCGACGACAATCGCGACGTCGCAGATGCGCTCGCGGCGCTCGTCGAGTTCGAAGGTCATCAAGCCCGATGCGCCGCCGATGGACATGAGGCCCTGCTCGTTGCCGGATTGTTCCTTCCCGAACTTGCCTTCGTGGACTGGAGGCTTCCGGACATGAGCGGCGGCGAACTGGTGGACCAGCTTCGGCTCAACCCCGCTCTGTCGCATACCCGGTACGTTCTGCTGTCGGGACACACCGACCCGGACATCGCGGCCAAGGCTGCAGCAGCCGGTTTCTACAAATGTCTGACGAAACCCGTGCGGCTCGAAGACCTGCTGGCCTGCCTGTGACGCGTGTCCGACCGGCTGCCGCTTCGGCACCGGTTACCCTCCGTGGCGATCTTGACGGCTCGCGCCGGGAGCTGGAACGAGAATTGCGCACCCTGCCTCGCTCGTGCGCAGCGTCGAATCCTCCACGAACATCGCCGTTCCGAAATCCAGCAGCGTCTCCGGGAGCCGAGTCGCGTCATGAACAAGGAAGTTCCACCGCCGATCGAGCGCCCCTTGACCCGCTGGCCGGGCGAAATGGCGGAGCGCATCGCCGCATTCGACTGGAGCGACACGGCGCTCGGCCCACGCGAAACGTGGTCGGCGAGCCTCGTCGCCGCGATCAATATGCTCCTCGCCTCGCCTTCTCCGCTCGTCATGCTTTGGGGACACGAAGGCACGATGGTCTACAACGACGCCTACGCGGTTTTCGCGGGCAGCCGGCATCCGTTCCTGCTCGGCAAACCGGTCGAAACCGGCTGGCCAGAGGTGGCGGCGTTCAACCGCAATGTCGTCGATACGTGCCTCGCCGGCGGAACGCTGGCCTTCCAGGACAAGCAGCTCGTGCTGTATCGCGAAGGTCACGCCGAAGACGTCTGGTTGGACCTGAGCTACAGCCCGGTTTTCGAAGACGACGAGCGGCCGGCAGGCGTCATCGCCATCGTGTTCGAAACGACCGCGAAGGTGCAGGCGGAAAGGCAGCGCAAGGTGGCCGAAGACGCGCTGCTGCAACTGACCCAGACACTGGAGCAGCGCGTCGCCGAGGAAGTGGGCGCGCGCGTGGCAATGGAGGAGCGGCTGCGTCAGGCACAAAAGCTGGAGGCGATCGGCAGTCTCACGGGCGGCGTGGCGCACGACTTCAACAACGTCTTGCAGGTCATTTCCGCCAACCTGCAGCTCATCGAGCTTTCCACGCGAGGCAACGTCGCGCTCGAGCGGCGCGTGGCGGCGGTCAGCAACGCGGTGTCGCGCGGCGCGAAACTCGCGGCGCAATTGCTGGCCTTCGCACGCAGGCAACCGCTCGCGCCGGCCGTTCTGAATCCCTTCCGGCTGGTCGAAGGCATCGCCGAGATGCTTCACCGCACGTTGCCGGAGACGATCGAACTCGCCATCGTGCCTGCGCAGGAGAGCTGGAATATCTGTGCAGACCGAAGTCAACTGGAAAGCGCGCTGTTGAATCTGGTCATCAATTCGCGCGACGCGATAGACGGACCCGGACGCATCGGCGTGTGTCTCGCGAACATCGACGCAGGCAACGACGAACTGGCGCGCCGCGATGGCGTGCCAGCGGGCGAATATGTGCGCCTGCGCGTTTCGGACTCGGGCAGCGGCATGCCCGACCACGTGAAAGCGCGCGTGTTCGAGCCGTTCTTCACGACCAAGGCCGAGGGCCAGGGAACGGGACTGGGCTTGAGCATGGTGCACGGGTTCGTGGCGCAGAGTTCGGGCCACGTTTTCATCGAAAGCGCGCAAGGCCAGGGCACGACCGTCAACCTCTATTTCCCGCGCAGCCTGGAAGCGGAATACGACGCTTACAAGCCGACCGTCGCGAGACAGGAGCGCGGCGGCGAGACCATTCTCGTGGTCGAAGACGATGCCGACGTGCGCATTGCCGCGATCGAAATGCTGGCCCAGCTCGGCTACAAGGTACTCTCCGCGCAAGATGGCGAAAGCGCGCTCAAGCTGATCCAGAGCGGCCCGCGTTTCGACCTGCTGTTCACGGATGTCGTGACGCCGGGCACGGTGAGAAGCAGCGAACTGGCTCGTATTGCGAGCGGGCCGCCGTATTACGCCGAGGTCCTGTTTGCCTCTGGCTACACGCGCGACGTCATTTTCCACGACGGCAAGCTCGACGAAGGCGTCGCGCTCATTAGCAAGCCTTATCGATACGACGAGCTTGCCGTTGCGGTGCGCAATGCGCTCAGCAAGACCGACTGACGCAAGCTCAGGTCTTCAACCCGATCTGCGCGCGTCCGAGCGGCGTCAGGTCGTCGACCGTTGCGCGCCCGAGGAAATCGACTTCGAAATGATCCGTCGGGAAGTCCGGCGGACTCTTGCCCTCGAGGAAGCTCGGCAGTTGCCGCGCGAGATACGCGTCGTTCTTGGCGCAGGACGGCGCCGACGCGATGTACATCACGTTGCTGTAGCCCTTGCCGCGATGCGCATCCTCCACGGCATGAATGACGTCGCTGTGCCAGAAGACGGTATCTCCCGGTTGCATCAAGGGGATCGACGAAAGCGCGTGGAAAAGCGGCGCATGATACTCCGGCTTGATCGAGAGCGCCCGGCCCGGCATCGCGCCGCACAGGTCGTCGTCGGCAATGTCGTCCTGCAGCGCGCGCAGCAGGATGTAGACCATCGCGTTCGCAATCGGCACGAGTTGCAGCGTGCCGTCGCCGGGGCCTTGCTGCGTGAGCGCCGTCCAGCCCTGAAACGTGCGGAACATCGAGCAGACAGCGGGTGACGGAATCTCTTCGACCGCGGTGCGCCACGCCGCATCGAACGCGTCATAGTCGCGCCAGTTTCCGGAGAACACATGGCGGTAGACCTTGCGGAAGTTCGCTTCGATCCAGCGCTCGACTGAACCGCCGTCGCAATGCGCGGAAAGACCCAGCGACTCGGAGCCGGGCGGGCGGCGGCGCAGCCGGTCTGCATAAACCGGCACGTGATCCGGGTCGAAATGCACGCGGCCTTCGCTCTCGGTGCGCCACAGCCGGTTCAGGAACACGCGCGCCTGCGTGAGTTCCGGCGACTGCCGCGCCAGCACTTGCGGCTTCGACCAGTAGACACCGTAGATCTGCGGCTTGCTCGAGGCCAGCTGGCCGAAATATTTGTCTTCGGCGCGATGAAGCAGCTTGCGGTCGAGATCGTTGCGCTCGACATAGTCGGCAATGTCGTTGTCCCACTGCTCCACGAGCGAGCGGTCGAAGACCTTGCGGATGACGCACGCGCCGCGCGCCTTCACGAGCGCGATCTGCTCCGCGCTCACCCGGTTGCCGACGATGTCCGCGAAGGCGATTTCGGGGATGACCGGCTCACCCCGGTCGCGAAGCTGGGCGATGCGATGCGCCTCTTCGTGCATGGCCGATTCGACCTCGGCGAACACGGCCTGGTAGCTGGGCAGCTTTTCCCGCAGTTCCTGCTTGGCCTGGCGGATAGCTGCGGGCAGGTCGTCGATATGCAAAGCCATGTCACTGTCTCCACCTTGGTGATTTCGAATGATGGGAGCGTACGCCGGCGCAGCCTTGGCCGGTGATATTATCAAGTCAATCTTTTTGTAGATTCGGCCATGAAAGCAGCATACGAGCACGTCGACTTCGGCAGCAGGTGTTCGGTGCGGGTTTACCACCGGCGCTTGCCGCGCATTCCGTTCGAGTGGCATCACCACCCGGAATACGAACTCACGCTGACGATGAACAGCCAGGGCAAGCGCTATATCGGCGACTCGGTCAACGTTTATGGCGCCGACGATCTCGTCCTGGTCCCGCCGGACATGCCGCACACCTGGTCGTCCAATCGCTCGATCGACCCGGCGGATTCGCAGGTGGCCATCGTCATCTGGTTCGAAGGCAGCTGGGTGCAGCGCCTCGCCGACGTTTGCCCGGAATACGCGAACCTGCGCAACCTGCTGCGTCGCGCGGCCTGTGGACTGGTCTTCGAAGAAGGCGCCGGCGCGCATATGCGCGGCTATCTCGACCGTCTTTTGTCGGCGGACCCGCGCGGGCGTCTGGCTGCCGTGCTGGAGATCCTCGTCTGGCTGTCTGATTTACCGGCCAACCAGCTGGCGACGCCCAGCGCGTTCGAAGGCCGCGTTGGCGCGTCTTCGGGCTACGAGCCCGAGCAACTGAACCGGGTGCTTGCGCTGATCGAAACGCAGTTCTCGCAACCCTTGCGGCTTTCGACGCTCGCCAAGGCCGCGGGCTTGTCCGAACGCACGCTGACGAGACATTTCGTGCAGCACACGGGCGAAAGCGTGGGGCAGTACATCGCGCGGGTACGAATCGGCCATGCCTGCCGGCTCTTGACCGACACGCAGATTCCCATCTCCGTGATCGCCACCCGCTCGGGGTTTCCCAACGCCGCGAATTTCAACCGGCAGTTCAAGGCCACGAAAGCGTTGACGCCGGTGGCCTACCGACAACAATTCAAGGGTGCAAAGCTTGACGAGGATCATGGTGCACCGTCCCTGACCGAGCGCTCGCCTTCTCTCGAGCCTGCGCGGCGGATGGCGGGCGGCAAGCCCCGGTTGCGCCGGGCCTGAGGTCCCGTACGCGGGGTTGAGCCATCGCAAACGGACCCAGGCTAACCGTAAGCCAGTCGCAATGATTCGCTATGCCTGCTCGCGTCAGCGATTTCCCTGGAGTGCTGTCATTAGCGCCAGGAATGTGGTGATATAGCGAAAAATCGCACGGTCGGACAGAAAATTCACGCTCGATAAGAAATGCCCAAACAAAGGAGACAGTCCATGAGGATGTTGCGCTCGTTGCTGGTTGGTGCGGTGGTATCGTCGGCGTTGTCAGGAGGGGCCGCGCAAGCGCAGACGGTCAAGATTGCCTTCATCGATCCGCTGTCCGGCCTGATGGCGTCACTCGGAACGAACCAGCTGCACAGCTGGCAATACACGGCCGAATACGCCAACGAGCACAACTGGGCAAACGGCACGAAGTTCGAGGTGGTCGGATTCGACAACAAGCTTTCGCCGCAGGAAAGCCTGACCGTGCTGAACCAGGCCGCCGACCAGGGCATTCGCTATATCGTGCAGGGCAACGGCTCGTCGGTCGGCCTCGCGCTGGAGGATGCGGTCGCCAAGTACAACTCGCGCAATCCGGGCAAGGAAATCGTCTACCTGAACTACGCCGCGGTGGACCCGGCCATGACCAACGCCCGGTGCGACTACTGGCACTTCCGCTTCGACGCCAACGCCGACATGAAGATGGATGCGCTCACCACGTTCCTCGCGCGCGACAAGGACATCAAGAAGGTCTACCTCATCAATCAGGACTACTCGTTTGGCCACGATGTTTCGCGCGTGGCGCGCGAGGACCTGAAGAGCAAGCGCCCGGATATCGTGATCGTCGGCGACGATTTTCATCCACTCGCGCGCGTGAAGGACTTCTCGCCCTACGCCACCAAGATCAAGGCGTCCGGCGCCGACACGGTGATCACGGGCAACTGGGGCAGCGACCTCGCCTTGCTCGTGAAGGCGAGCAAGGATGCGGGCGTGACGGCCAACTTCTACACCTATTACGCGGGCACGACCGGCGTGCCGACGGCCATGGGCGCGTCCGGCGCCGACCATGTGAAGTACGTGGGCGTGTTCGGCCCGAACACGGCGAACAACCCGCCCGTGGTTGGGCAGATCATCGAGGGCTACAAGAAGAAGTACAACGACGACTATTACCTGGCGACGGCCTATACCGCCATCGAAATGCTGAGCAAGGCGATCAACGCGACGAAGTCGAACGATCCCGTCAAGGTGGCCAAGGCCATGGAGGGCATGACGGTCGACGGCATGAACGGTCCGGTGGCGATGCGTGCTGCCGATCACCAGGCGCAGCAGTCGCTCGTGATCGCGACATGGACCAAGGCGGACGGCAAAACGGTAAAGTACGACCAGGAGAACACCGGCTATGGCTGGCGCACCGACGTCCAGCTTGGGCCGACCGCGGCAACGCAGCCGACCACTTGCCAGATGAAGCGCCCGGGCTGAACGTGCTCTCGCTACGACACTTCACAAGGATCATCGGGCAGTGGAATTCCTGACCATCTCTCTGTTGAACGGCATCGGCTACGGGCTGCTGCTGTTCATGCTTTCCTCGGGTCTCACCTTGATCTTCAGCATGATGGGCGTGCTCAATTTCGCGCACGCCAGCTTTTACATGCTCGGGGCCTACTTTGCCTACACCGTTGCCAGCAAGATCGGTTTCTGGCCGGCGCTCGTGGTGGCGCCGGTGCTCGTGGCGTGTGTCGGCGCGCTCGTCGAGCGTTTCGGCTTGCGCACCGTGCACAAGTATGGGCATGTGGCGGAATTGCTGTTCACCTTCGGCCTGTCGTATCTGATCGTGGAGGGCGTCAAGCTGGTCTGGGGTCTGGCGGCGGTCCCGTACGCCATTCCGCCCGAACTGAACGGGGCGCTGTTCAAGGTGTACACGTCGGAGTTTCCGAAGTATCGCGCCTTCATGATGCTCATCTCGATCGCCATGCTCGCGGCGCTGTATCTGCTGTTGACGCGCACGCGCATCGGCCTCGTCATTCAGGCGTCGCTCACGCACCCGGAAATGGTCGAGGCGCTCGGGCACAACGTGCAGCGCGTGTTCATGCTGGTGTTCGGCGGCGGCGCCGCGCTGGCGGGCCTCGCAGGCGTGATTGGCGGCAACGCGTTCGTCACGTCGCCTTCGATGGCCGAGTCGGTGGGCACCATCGTGTTCGTGATCGCCGTGGTGGGCGGCATGGGCTCGCTGTCAGGCGCGTTCATCGCGTCGCTGCTGATCGGCATCATGCAGACCTTCGCCGTCACGATCGATGCCTCGCTCTCCGACCTGTTCTCACTCGTTGGCTTGAGGGTCACGGACGGCACGACGCTCTCGTCGCTGTGGCGCATGCCGGTCTCGCAGGTCGCGCCGATTCTGCCTTATCTGCTCATGGTGCTCATGATGATCCTGCGACCGCGCGGGTTGCTCGGCAAGCGGGAGGGCTGACCGATGAAACCGCTCATTCAGGCCAGCACCGGTTCGGCCTTGCAACGCCAGGGACTGCTGCAATCCGCGCATTCGCTGCGCTGGATCATTTGGGGCGCCACGGTGCTCGTGATGCTGGTGCTGCCGCTCGTGTTTTCCAGCGGCTTCGCGATCGCGCTGCTGTCGCAGATGGACATCATGATCATCTTCGCGCTTTCGTACAACATGCTGCTCGGTCAGACCGGCATGCTCTCGTTCGGGCACGCGGTGTACTCCGGGCTCGGCGCATTCGTCGCGGCGCATGTGCTCAACCAGATCGGCGCGAGCCATTTCCCGTTGCCCGTTTCGCTGCTGCCGCTGGTCGGCGGGCTCGGGGGCATGCTGTTCGGCGTGCTGTTCGGCTACGTGACCACGCGCAAGTCGGGCACCACCTTCGCGATGATCACGCTCGGCATCGGCGAAATGGTGGCGGCGAGTTCGCTGATGTTTCCCGGATTCTTCGGCGGCGAGGGCGGGGTGCCGACCAATCGCACGGTTGGCCATGCGGTGCTCGGCATCACTTACGGCCCGGCGATCCAGGTGTACTACCTGATCGCGGTGTGGTGTCTCGTGTCGATGATCGCCATGTACGCATGGACGCAGACACCGCTCGGCCGCATCGCCAACGCCGTGCGCGACAACCCCGAGCGTGTGGAATTCGTCGGGTACAACACGCAGCGCGTGCGCTTTTTCGTGATGGTCCTTTCGGCGTTCTTCGCCGGCATTGCGGGCGGCCTCTCGGTGATCGACTTCGAGATCGTGACCGCGGAGAATGTCGGCGCTGCGCAGTCCGGCGGCGTGCTGCTCGCGACGTTCATCGGCGGCGGCGCGTTCTTCTTCGGGCCGATCATCGGCTCGATTTTGTTCGTGCTGTTTGCGGTCGCGTTGTCCAATCTCACGCCGGCATGGTTGCTGTACCTCGGCCTCTTCTTCGTGCTGGTGGTGATGTACGTGCCGGGCGGCGTGTCGAGCCTGCTGATGAAGCAGGTCCCTCTCATCGCGGCGCGCAAGCTGCACCGCATGCTGCCGTCCTATGCGGCGGCGTTGGGCGCCGCGCTGATCTTGCTTGCTGCGCTCGTGCTGACGGTCGAACTCGTCTACAAGGTGCAGATCGATAGCGACAACGGCACGGCCATGGCGTTCTTCGGCCTGAACTTCGATGCCGCGTCGTGGAAGCCCTGGGCCGTCGCCGCGGTGCTGTGGGCGCTGGGCGCACAAGCGGGACGCCTCGCTGCCGCGCGGGTGCGCGACGCCTGGGATGGCGTGCAACGGGAAATCGCTGGGAGCAACGTATGACGGCCGCACTGGAGTTGCGTGACGTGCGCAAGAATTTCGGGCGCACCGAGATCATTCGCGGTGTGGACCTGAATATCGCGAGGGGCGAACGTCACGCGCTGATCGGTCCCAACGGCGCGGGCAAGTCGACGACGTTCAACCTGATTTCGGGGCGCATGGCGCCGAGTTCCGGCACGGTCAAACTCAACGGCGTCGAGATCGGCGGCCTGCCGCCGTACAAGATCAACCGCATGGGGCTCTCGCGCAGCTTTCAGGTGACGAACATTTTTCATCGGCTTTCGGTGTTCGAGAATTTGCGTTGCTCCGTGTTGTGGTCGCTCGGCTACCGGTATTCGTTCTGGCATCGTCTCGAGCAATTGCGCGACGCACGCGAACGCGCCGAAGCAGTGCTCGAGCTGATCGGCCTGCAGGGCCGCCACGACACCCTTGCAGGGCTGCTGACTTACGCCGAGCAGCGCGCGCTCGAAATCGGCATCACGATCGCGGGCGGCGCCGAGGTGATCCTGCTCGACGAACCCACGGCGGGCATGAGCCGCTCGGAGTCGGACCACGCGGTGGAGCTGATTCGCCGGGTCACCGTCGGCAAGACGCTGGTGATGGTCGAGCACGACATGAGCGTGGTCTTTGGCCTCGCCGACCGCATTTCGGTGCTCGTGTACGGCGAGGTGATCGCCACGGACACGCCGCAAGCCATCCGTAACAACCGCCGCGTGAAGGAAGCCTATCTGGGCACCACGCTGGACGAACCCGCAGGTGCACATTGATGGCGACCGCCGATTCCATGCTCCAGGTGCGCGACCTGCACGCGTACTACGGCAAGAGCCATATCCTGCACGGCGTCGAGATGCAGGTGGGCGAGGGCGAGATCGTCGCCTTGCTCGGGCGCAACGGCGTGGGCCGCTCGACGCTGGCCAAAGCCATCATGGGGCTCGTGCGGTGCGAGGGGCAGATTCTGCTGCGCGGCGAAGAACTGCGCGGGCTGCGCACCTTCGAGGTTGCGCACCGGGGCATCGGCTACGTGCCGGAGAACCGCGATATCTTCCCGACGCTCACCGTGCGGCAGAACCTGATGCTCGGCGAAAAGCGCAACCGCTCGCGCCAGACGCCACGCTGGCAGTTCGACGACATGTACCGGATGTTCCCGCGCCTGAAGGAGCGCGAGGACACGCCCGCGGGCCTGCTGTCAGGCGGCGAGCAGCAGATGCTGACGCTGTGCCGCACGCTCATGGGCGACCCCGACCTCATCATCATCGACGAGCCGACCGAAGGGCTCGCGCCGCTCGTCGTCGCGCAGGTGGGCGAGTACCTGAAGACGCTGAAGGCGCGCGGCATTTCGGTGCTGCTCGTCGAGCAGAAGCAGGCCATCGCGCTCGACATCTCGCAGCGCGTATACGTCATGGGGCACGGTCAGATCGTGTTCGAGGGGACGCCGCAGCAGTTGAAGGCCGATGCGCGCGTCCGCCAGGAATGGCTGGAAGTGTAGGGCGCACTTCGAGCGTTCACCCTGCCGAAGCCATTCCGCTTAGCGGGCGGGCAAGTTACCCGGTGAGTACACAGGCTGCTGGCCGGCAGTGCCAAAAAGATCTTCGGGTTGATCGTTCATACGCTGCCGTATGTTGTCGTTGACGACCATGCCTGCCGGGAAGGCCCGCGCGCCCACTCCCGCTGCCAGCCAGACAGGATCCTCAACCCATTCCCGGTGTCGCGGCCCCAAGGGATTGGATTGGACGGCAACGGGGGGATGAAGGGCGAACTTCAATCCAACGTCAGTTTGCTGCAACCTGTCCACGATCCAGACCAGGGGGCCGTCGGAGAGGCCGTGATCGGCATAGCCGCCGCCGACATCGCAATGACCGCCTGGAAAGAGCGCTTGCGTCACGTTCGGGTTGGGATTCCACAGCGTCGGCTCGAACGGCCTGCGTTGCTCGTCGAGCGAGACGGCGTGCACGCCGAGGCCAATGTCCGGGTTGAGCGTCAGATCGCAGAACCGGAACAGATCGATGGCGGACCCCTCATAGTAGAGTGGAATACCGAGCGAGCCCACCGTATCCCAAACCGCGACTGCAGTGACTTTTGCGTCGACGAACGAGTTGGCGTCCAAAGGCTTCGGTTTGGAGAAGGCGCGATGGATCGTCAAGAACTCCATCACTCCGTCCGCGATCTTCTGGAACGTCGTATCGTGGCCGTGTCTCCATCGATACCACGCCGCCACCGCGGTGTCGTAACGATTCTGATCGTCGATGGCAGCGAGATCCGGCCGCAACAGACCCTGTCCCGCAATCAGTCCCGCAAGGGCTCGCGCGGTGTACGCGCCGCGGCTGAATCCGACGATCACGATGCTGTCGCCCGGCTCGAAATTGCGCGAAATATACGTATAGCCGCGCGCGATGCGGGCGACGACACCGACGCCAAACGCGCCGCCGGCGACTTTATCGACCAGTTGCTGGGAATTTCCGACCCCGTGAATATACTTCGCGATTTGTACGGGTTTGCCGTTTGCGTCTGCAAGGGCCTTTTCCATCTCGACGCCACCCCAGTCGGTTCCTTCGGGCAGCATGTTTCCATCGAGCCACGCGAAAAGCTTGCATACGTTGGTCAGTCCCGGCTGACAACATGCCACGGCGTCAGGCGCGCCGCCATCGCCTTTTCCTGGCGGATCGTCGGGGCCGTTCCACGTGCCGTCTGCGCAAAAGACTATCGTTTTGGACATCGCCGGCTCCTCACACGCAATCCAGTCGCAACCTACGGAACGTTTGTTCGCAATCCTGAGTATTGTCCCGGTGCATTACCTTAGCTGATGCGGCAACGCGTGCGGTGCGCGTGCCGAACCTCAGATCTACAAATATAGCTTCTGCGCTCCGGATTGCGAGGCCGGGAATGTACGATGGCGCACGTATGACAGGGGATGGTGGGGCTCGCAGCGGCTGGATCAGCTGCTGTGAACGGGCTAGGTCAGGATGTCCGGCAATTTATCCGGTAGCCCTCGGCTCCATGAACGTATGGCGGAAATACTCTCTCACCGCATGCATGGCCGGGCTCAGTTCCATGTTCTTGCGCCATGCCAGACCAACGCTCATCGCGGGTACGGGATCGAGCAGCACGATCGTCTCGATGCGTCGACCTTCGAGCGACCACGGACGATAGACCATATCGGACAGAATGGCGACGCCAGACCCATTCGCCACCATGCTGCGAACAGCTTCAACCGACGAAGTCCGGAGTATCACATTCGGCCGCCATGGCGTCTCGTTCCAGTAGCGCATCGCCGTTTGCGCAGCCTCGTCTACCGTCAACATCACAAAGGGCTCGTCTGCCACTTCGGAAAAGGTCACGCTCTCTCGCCTTAGCAGCGGATGGTGGGCGGCCACCCATAGCCGGCGCACGGAATGAATCATGGGCTCCAGAGCAAGCTCGGGGTTCGACACGTTCGACGTGAGGAGCACGGCCATGTCGTATTGCCCGCTAATCAAGCCCTCTTCGATGGCGTCGCGATTCAACTCATGCAATTGAATGGTCAGGCGGGGGTACAGCGCATTCAGCCGTTGTATGTGATGCGGCAGGAAATATCCCAACACCGTATAGCTCGCCGCGATAGCAAGCGTGCCGGTGAGCGTGCTCTCGAGGTTGGGAATCCGCATGGCCTCATCCACCGACGCGAGAATCGTGTACGCATGATTGAGAAAGCGACGGCCGGTGTCGGTCAACGTGACGCCTGCGGCGTTACGCACGAAGAGCTGAGTGCCCAAACTCTCTTCCAGCTCCTTGATTGCACTCGTCACTGCGGACTGAGATATGGTCAGATGAATCGCCGCTTGGGAAAGCTGTCCAAGCTCGGCAGTCGCGACGAAATACTTTAGTTGTCTGAGGGTAAGCGCCATCTTCGAGGTCAAACCGCTGGACGTCAGAGTGAGGTCATCACGCGGATGCTATCGAAAAAATCGATACCAAGGCATACAAAAATAAAACTTTTTTGACTAACCCTGTCCGTATAACCTCCATTTCACATTGGTTGGCGTGCGCGTGAAGACGCCCGACCGCTCAAATCTGGAGGGGAAACAGTATGAAGAAGCAGTGCGTCGACCTGAACTCCGATATGGGAGAAGGCTTCGGACCGTGGCGAATCGGCGATGGTGTCGACGAACAGATCATGCCGCTCATCAGCTCGGCGAATATCGCCACCGGTTTTCACGCCGGCGATCCCAACATCATGGCGCGGACGGTCCAGATGGCACGGGAGGCTGGCGTTGGTATCGGCGCGCATCCGGGATTTCGCGATCTGGTCGGTTTCGGCCGTCGAAACATCGCCGAAACGCCTCAGGCGCTGGTCAACGACATCCTTTATCAACTTGGCGCGCTGCGTGAGTTCGCACGTCTGCATGGCATCCGGCTGCAGCACGTGAAACCGCACGGCGCGCTCTACATGCACGCAGCGCGTGACGAGGCATTCTCGCGGCTCTTCGTTGAAACACTGCAACAACTCGATCCCAATCTCTTGCTCTTCTGCATGGAGTCGTCTGCGACGTACCGCATCGCGCGCGAGATCGGGCAACCGGTCGTCCGGGAGTTTTACGCCGATCGCGACTACGACCGTAGTGGTTCGATCGTATTCATCCGTCGCATCGGTCGTCTCGATCCCGAACAGGTCGCCGAAAAGGTCCTGCGAGCGTGTACGGAAGGAAAAGTGCGGACGTTTGATGGAGACGATATCGACATCGACTTCGACTCCGTTTGCATCCACAGCGACACGCCCGGCGCACTGGAACTCGTCCAGCAGACTCGCGCGCGGCTCGTCCGGGAGGGGATTCGAATAAGCGGGCCGCAGGCGGCGACGACAAAGATCTAAATCAATCAAGGAGAGACATGATGGCACTGCACGATATCGTCAGCCCCCTGCCGGGCACGTTCTACCGGCGCCCCTCGCCCGAGGCGGAGTTCTACGTTGCCGTCGACTCTGCCGTTGAGACCGGCACGATCATCGGCCTCGTCGAAGTGATGAAGCAATTCACCGAAATCGAGAGCAGCGTCTCGGGCCGCGTAACCGAGCTTCTCGTCGAGGACGGGGATCCCGTGGACGCTGGACAGGTGCTGATGCGCATCGAGGAGTGAAGCCATGAACGTGCAAGATTCAACGACGACGTTCTACCGTCCCACACGAATTCGAACCGTTCTGGTCGCGAATCGCGGCGAGATTGCGGTGCGCGTGATTCGCGCGGCGCAGGAGCTTGGCATGCGTGCTGCGGTCGTGGTGAGCGACGCGGACCGGGACAGCCTTGCCGCCCGCATGGCGGACGAAGCCGTGCATATCGGATCTTCGCATGCTGCAAAGAGCTATTTGAATCCCGCGGCGGTTCTCGCTGCCGCAAGGCAATGCGGAGCAGATGCGATTCATCCGGGCTATGGTTTCCTGTCCGAAAACGCGGAGTTCGCGGCCCAGGTGGAGGCGGCTGGCCTGGTCTTCGTCGGGCCGACGTCCCAGGTAATCGCAACGATGGGCGACAAGGCCCGTGCGCGCGAGACGGCGCAGCGCGCTGATGTGCCCACGGTGCCCGGCAGCGCCGGTATCGTAAGCACGCTCGACGAGGCCCGGGAGGTTGCCGCGCGCATTGGCTACCCCATCATGATCAAGGCGGCAGCGGGCGGTGGCGGCCGCGGCATTCGCGTTGCGCATGATGCTGGCCAACTCGACGCGGAACTGCCGCTCGCGCAGCGCGAAGCCCAGGCAGCGTTTGGCGATGGCGGCGTCTATCTCGAGCGATTCATCGCACGCGCCCGGCACATTGAGGTGCAGGTACTGGGCGACGGCAATGACGTCATCCACCTGTTCGAGCGCGAGTGCTCCCTGCAACGGCGGCGTCAAAAAATTCTGGAAGAAGCGCCCTCGCCGTCTCTCACACCGAAGTTGCGCGCGGAGCTTTGCGCGTCGGCGGCGCGCCTCGCAAAGCAGGTTGGATATCGAAGCGCTGGCACACTCGAATATCTCTTCGACGAAACGCGCGGCGAGTTTTACTTCATCGAAATGAACACGCGCATCCAGGTCGAGCACCCGGTCACCGAGGCGATTACGGGCGTCGATCTCGTGCGCGAAATGCTGCGCATTGCAGATGGTGAGCCGTTGCGCTTTGGCCAGAGCGACATCGTGCTGCGCGGCGCGGCGCTTGAATGCCGCATCAACGCGGAAGACCCGATGCAGGACTTCCGCCCGAATCCAGGGCGCGTAGACGAGCTGGTCTGGCCGACCGGCCCCGGTGTGCGAGTCGATTCGCTGCTGTACCCTGGCTACGTCGTGCCGCCGTTCTACGATTCGCTGCTCGCCAAGCTGATCGTGCACGACGAAAGCCGAGCGGCCGCCATCGAACGCCTCGCACGCGCGTTGCGGGAGTTGCATATTGGCGGCCTGAAAACTACGGCGCCGCTGCACCGTGCGCTCGTTGCAGACGACGACGTGCGCGCGGCCCGCTATCACACCAATTATCTCGAGACGTGGATGACGGCGTGGCGCGAAAGCAGCGAGGCCGCATCGCTCGCGGCGGGGGAACGTGCCGTTGTAGTTTCGTCTGGCGCCCGGGAGGCATCATGACCATACGCTATACATTTGGCGGCGACGAATTCGTATTTGCCGAGATCAGCGAAGAGATGTCGCTCGATGCGTTTTTCCAGGGCACGGCGATTACGCGCGAACTCCAGCGCCGCAACGTGGCGGGCGTGACCGAAATCTGCCCGGCGAATGCCTCGTACCAGGTGCGCTATGACCCGGACGTCATTGCCCCTGATGCGCTCGTTGCGCTGCTGCGGAGCATCGAGGCCGATGTCGGCGAAGCCGCGCTCGACATCGACACGCGCATTGTCGAAGTCCCGGTGCTCTATAACGACCCCTGGACGCACGAGACGCTCATGCGTTTTCGTGAGCGTCACCAGGACCCGTCCTCGACGGACCTCGAGTACGCGGCGCGCATAAACGGCAAACGCGACGTCGATGCATTCATTGCGGCACATGCCGGCTCGCCGTGGTTCGTTTCGATGGTTGGCTTTGTCGCGGGGCTGCCGTTCATGTACCAGATGGTCGAGTGCGAGCGTCAGCTTCAGGTGCCGAAATACCTGCGGCCGCGCACCGACACGCCGAAGTTGACGGTCGGCCATGGCGGTTGCTTCGGCTGTATTTACTCTGTGCGCGGCGCGGGCGGATACCAGATGTTCGGCGTGACCCCAGCGCCGATTTTTGACCCGGCGCAACGGCTCGACTATCTGCGTGACTTCATGGTGTTTTTCCAGCCCGGCGACATCGTGAAGTTCAGACCGATCGATCGCCCAGCCTACGACGAAGCCGTTGCCGCCGTCGAGGCGGGCACCTTCTCACTACGCGTACGGCCCGTGAAATTCTCGCTTGATGCCTTCCTGCGCGATCCTGACGAATACAACCGTTCCCTCGTCGAGGTGCTGTATGCCAACTGATACGCTTAATGCGATCGAGGTTCTGAAGCCGGGACTGGCCACGTCGGTGCAGGACACGGGACGCCAGGGCTACTACCACGTTGGTATTCCCCCTTCCGGATCGCTCGACCAATATTCGTCTCGTGCGGCGAACCTGCTTGTAGGCAATGTCGAAGATGCGGCCGCGCTCGAATTCACGCTGCTAGGCCCGGAACTGCTGTTCCACTCGGAAACGCTGATCGCACTGACGGGTGCGGAGATGACTCCGAAAATCGACGGTGTCGCGTATCCGTCCAACACGGCCCTGCGGATTCGCGCCGGAAGCAAGCTCACATTCGACTATGTGAAGCGTGGCGCACGCGCGTACCTGGCAATCGCCGGCGGTATCGACGTTCCGGCGGTGCTGGGCAGCAGGTCGACCTACACGCTCGGCGCTATCGGCGGCCTCGAGGGTCGTCGGCTGCAAAAGGGAGACCGTCTCAAGATGGGCGCCACCAACGCAAAGCTGAGTGAGGGTGTCAAACTGCCCGCCGCCTTGCGTGCAAAGCTCGACACAACGGTCGAACTGCGTGTGCTAACGGGCCTCTATCACTACCGCCTCACCAGCGAGTCGGCGCAAACGTTCTTCGATGATGAGTGGACCGTCGCGCCCGAAGCGGACCGCATTGGTTATCGGTACAAGAACGGGCGTCCGCTGCACTTCATGGACCGGGAACAACCCTTCGGTGCAGGCGCCGATCCGTCGAATATCGTCGATGCGTGCTATCCCATTGGCTCGATCCAGGTGCCTGCCGGGCTTGAGCCGATCATTCTGCATCGTGACGCGGTGTCAGGGGGCGGATATGCCACGATCGGCACGGTGATCAGTGCCGATATGGATCTGATCGGCCAGATGCAGCCTAACCACCGGGCGCGCTTCGTGAGCGTCACCATGAATGAGGCACTCGCTGCACGACGCGAGTATCAACATCGACTTGCCCTGCTACGCGAAGCACTAGCGCACTAACCCGCTCGAAGTTAAGGGGCGGCCGGCAGCAGCGCCGCTCCCCTGCCTTTTCCTTTTCGCGACCCGCGTTCCGTGTGGCTTCCAGCCACACGGCGGGAGCGCTCGCACGTTCTTCGCAACATTGGCTGCCCGCCCGGCGTCAAGGCAGCCCCGTGAGTTGCATCGCACCGCGGTACGGACGCCGTTCGTTAAATGCAGACTCGAGGAGCAGATCATGGCCAACCTGGCTCAGGAAAGCGCGGAGGGAGCCGTCGATCTATCGACGGTCGCCATTCCCGATAGCGCAAGAATGGCGCCCTTTTCGCTAACGATGGCGTGGTGGGCAGTATGTAGCGCAGTGTTTTACATTGTGGTTGGCGCGACGCTTGCACTGACTTACGGAGCGCGCAACGCATTGATCGGCATGGCGCTATCGGTCGTATCCTATGGCGTCATCAACTCGATCATCAGTCGATACGCCATTCGAACCGGGTTGTCGGTTGCGCTGTTCTCACGCGTTCTGTTTGGAAGCGTTGGTGCCGCGCTCGCGACGCTGATTTTCTTCGCAACGGCCATTTACTACGCCGTATTCGAAGGTTCGGTCATCGCAGTCGCGGCCAATCACCTGTTTCCCGCGCTGCCATACAAATGGGCCGCGCTGATTGTAGTCTGCTATAGCGTGCCGCTTGTTTTCGGTAGCGTGCAACACTGGCTGGACAAGTTCAATGGCGTGCTGCTGCCGTTCTATCTGCTGGGACTCCTTGCGGCCGTGGGACTTGCGACCTGGGAATACGGTTATAACGCATCGTGGCTCGATTTCGGTCCCAAGGGCACGATACCTGCAGATGGCTGGTGGCAGTGCTTTGTTTACTACATGGGCGTATGGGTATTGATGATGTTCACGTTCGACTACGCCCGCTTCGGCCGCAAGGAAGATGCTGGATACCACGGCCGGTTTAATTTCGGGATTCCGTTCTATCTCGTCACATTCCTCGTCAATGGCGCTGCGGGGATTTATCTCGTGAGCACGATTCCGGGTCTCGGCACGCTTTCCGAAGTTTCAGTTGTACTGGCGCTGTTGAAGCTGATGGGCATCTGGGGCTTGATGTTCGTCTGGGTCACCCAATCACGCATCAATACTGCTAACTACTATCTCGCAACCATCAACATGCAGGCCTTCTTCCAGAAGGTTGCAGGACTGCGTGCGCCGAAGTTCGTGTGGGCGCTGGTTGTTGGTGCTGTGGTCTACGTGCTGATGATGGCCGATATTTTCTCGAAGATCCTCCAGGCACTTGCGTGGCAGGGTGTCTTCGTCGTCGCATGGGTTGGCGTCGCGCTGGCTCACATCACGTCGGCGCGTTATGAACGACTCATCGGCGCCGATATCGAATGCCGCGACTCTCACGTACCGCAGTTCAATCCCGGCGGCTTGATTTCCTGGTTTGCCGGGGCGTTCGTCGGATTCGTCTTGAACAATGGCTCGGGCTTTCTTGTGTCGCTCTCCGCGCCAGCGACGTTCGTCATTTCCTGGACGGTTTATAGCGGCTTGCTGGCTAGTGCGAAGCGGACATGGTTCGTGCGGAATATGTGACCAGTGCAGTTTTTCTCCGGCTATTGGCCTCGCCAGCGATGGCGATGAAAACCGCATATTTAGTCGGGCGGGGCGGCTCGGGTTTGCCGCCCTTGTTACAAATGACATGGCCACGCTGCAACTTGAGTTGCCGGGGAAAGAAAAACTTAGGTTGTTGTGGCATCAGCGTTGCAGTGACAACTTAAGTTTTACTTTGCATCCTCGTGAAGTTACCGCGAGATTTGCAGCTTTTGGACCAAAATCGAGCATCGTGAGCAACGGCTGCCACAGGAAGTTCCCGCGAGATTTCCAAATGCGCTAGATGTTGGGGCGAAGTGGGCCTCAGGAGCCCCGGCGGGTCAGGCGAGTTGCTCCGAACGAACTTTCGCGCGGGGGAGTGAGGGTGGCTGGAAGTGAGCCCATCGCGCATCGAGGGAGATGCATGTCGACGTCCCCTCGGAGACGTGCAAAAGGCGGGAGCGCCGTTTTGGCCGCCTGCGTCAAACGGGCCGAACAGGATACCTGGCCGAAGTAGCTGGTCGTCAACGAATGAGATACGGGTTCGATAAGGCATCTGCGTTGAGGTTGCGAACTGGCAAACTTGTGTCGACCCGATAGCGGACGTTAGCGAATGTTCGGAACTGGCTGACGGTCTCCTTACGCGAAGCGGCACGAACCGCCCAGAGGGCGCGATACCCGACTAACACAAGCCGATCTTGGTGTTGGCGCTGTCTTCGATGATTGAACGATGGCTCAAGCCGCTTCGCCGGATTGCCCGATCTTCAACGGCCCGGCGACCTTGTAAGCGCAGAGGTTGACGCCGGACGGCGTTGATTTTGTGTTGACGAGTTCGAATGAGCACGGTGCAGTTCCCGCCGCAAAGAATCGCTTCCCGGTACCCAACAGGACTGGATAGACGACCAGCAGGATTTCATCCGCCAGCCCCTGTTCGAGCAGCGTCGATGTCAGCGTGGAACTCCCCCACAGAATCAGGCCAGGACCTGGCTGCGACTTGATGCGGCGAATGCCCTCGACAATGTCCGGTCCGAGCCACTCAAACGGGCCCCATTCAAGACTTTCCGGACGGTGCGTCGCGACATATTTGGTTGCCGCATTCAAGCCTTCTGCCATCGGACTGCTTGGTGCCTTTGGCCAGAAGGCCGACCACATATCGTAGGTGCGGCGGCCGAGCAGCAGATCGAAGGGCCCCCCGTGCTCAGCGAGGAGTGCATCCCGGCCAGCGGGGGTCCGATAGGGAATGGTCCAGTCGGCGTAGGGAAAATCGTCTTCTCCGGATGCCTGGATCACACCATCCAACGAGATGTGCTCCATGATTTTGAGCTTTCTCATTGCGTCTCCCGAATTGTGGCTACGTCCATCTTAAAGCCGACCTCTTACCTGCTCCACGCCAGTACATCGTACCCGGTGGTCAACGATCCCGGGAAATGGCCAGCGTGGTCGCATTCATGCGCACAGGAAAAGCAATGCCTCTCCCGGTGTAACCTGTGAGGTGCCGTTGATTGATCTCCACCCAACGTCAGGACCTCCCTACCATGCAAAACGAATCGGATGATGTTATCGCTCGTCGCGCCTTCATGAAGAAGGCGGTTGCGCTGGTCGGCGCGACGTCCGCATTGGCCACGCAAAGTGGGGCGGCGAATGCCCAGGCCGCGAATGCACCGGCCACCAGTGGCCGAAAGGGGACGGTGTACACCGGCGATGTGATCCAGGGAAAGAAAGTCATTAGCGCGCTCGACGTCGACGACCTTGAGCGCGGAAAGACACACAAGCTCTATTTTCAGGGCGTCCAAATGCCGACGGGGCAGGATTGGTATGTGTCGGTTATCGTTGTCCACGGTGCGAAGCCGGGCAAGCGCGTCGCGCTGATCAGCGGGGTGCATGGCGATGAAATGAGTCCCGTGCATACGATACACAGCGTGATAAGTCAGCTCGATCCCGCGCAGATGTCAGGCACCGTGCTGGCGGTTCTTGACGTATCGCGCCCCGCGCTCGAAGCCATGGAGCGCAGATGGCCCAATACCGCACTTGGTACCGGCCTCATCGACATCAACCGCGAATGGCCGGGCAACGAGAATGGCGCCAGCGCGCCGAGCCGGCATGCGGGACTGCTGTTCAACCGGCTGTTGAGGCCGAACACCGACTACGCAATCGATTTTCATACGGGCACGACCGGCATGGATTTGACGTCCTTCAATCTGGTCAGAATGGAATTGCCGGAGCCGCGAGCCATGGCGGAGCTTTTTCCGATCAAGCAGATCTTCGACAATCCCGCCTATCCCACGCTGCTTGCAAACGCATTCATCAATGTGGGGATTCCCGCCATCACGCCCGAGATCGGTTCCGCGCGCGTTTTCGACTTCGACATGATTCCCTCGTTCGTCGAGGGCACGTTGAACGTGCTCAAGCGCTACAACATCGTATCTGGTCCGATGGGGCGCACTGGGCGAGACGTCGGGACCTTCGTCGGCAACAGCGGCCACTCAGTCATGTCGACGCACGGCGGATTCGTCGAACTGCTGGTCAAGCTGAATGAGAAGGTCAAGGCGGGCCAGAAAGTGGCGATCCAGCGCAATACCTTTGGCGAAGTGGTCGCGGAGTATACGACCGAAGTCGCGGGCGAGGTGACCGGACGGCGAACCGACGCCACGGCAGAGCCCCGAATTCCTCTCGTGATGATTCTTTATCAGAGTGCGGCCAGGGAGAATCCGGAGGACTACTCCGAATGAATTCGGGCCTTTGTGAGCTTGCGCTTGTGAACCTGGGAGTTGGTCTGCCCCACTGAGTCACGAATAGCGAGGACTTACAGTGGCAGCCAGCTAGCTGCGACCAGGACAGCTAGCGATCGCGCAGAATTGCAGCGGGCCAGGATTGCCAGGACAGTGCATTGACAGGCTTGTAGCAGAGGGTGGCGCCGCTGCGAGCACCCCACGTCAAACAATGCCCGTCGCATAGTACACGGCGATCACGAAGAAGACGGCCAACGTCTTGATCACCGTCACCGCGAAAATGTCCCGATACGACTCGCGGTGCGTGAGCCCCGTGACCGCGAGCAGCGTGATGACCGCGCCATTGTGTGGCAGCGTGTCCATGCCGCCGCTCGCCATGGCCACCACGCGGTGCAGCACTTCCATCGGAATATGCGCCGCCTGCGCGTTCTTGATGAAGAGGTCCGACATGGCCGCGAGCGCGATGCTCATGCCGCCCGAAGCCGACCCCGTGATACCCGCAAGCGCGCTCACCGAAATGGCGGCGTTCACGAGCGGATTCGGAATGCTCTTGAGCGCATCGCTCACGACGATGAATCCGGGCAGCGCCGCAATCACACCGCCGAAGCCGTATTCAGAGGCGGTATTCATCGAGGCCAGCAGTGCCCCGGCCACGGCGGCCTTCGTGCCGTTCGCAAAGCGGTCTTTCACGCGGCCGAACGCCGTGACGATCACGAGCACGATGCCCGCGAGCAGCGCACCCTGAACCGCCCAGATCGCCACGACTTGCTTGACGGTGGCCGTGACCGGCGTATGAATGCCGGGCAGCACTTCGGGCGGCACGGTCACGGTGTCGCCGTACCACACGGGAATCCAGTGCGTGAGCAGGAAGTTCGCCACGCCCACCAGCACGAGCGGCGCGACGGCGAGCGCTGGGTTGGGCAGGTGCTCGGTCTTCACGTGTTCCGGCTCGTTCACGAGCGAGGTGCCGTAGCCTTCGCCTTTCGACATCGCGCTGCGGCGGCGCCATTCGAGGTACGAGAGACCCACCACGATGATGAACAGCGAACCGATCACGCCAAGCGCGGGCGCGGCCCACGCGGTGGTCTTGAAGAACGTGGTGGGAATGATGTTCTGGATTTGCGGCGTGCCGGGCAGCGAATCCATCGTGAACGAAAAGGCACCGAGCGCTATGGCGCCCGGCATGAGGCGCTTGGGAATATTGCTCTGGCGATACAGTTCGGCGGCGAACGGGTAGACGGCGAACACCACCACGAAGAGCGAAACGCCGCCGTAAGTGAGCAGCGCGCACACGGCGACGATCACGGCGTTGGCGCGCGAGCGGCCGATATAGCGGATGGCGGCGTGCACGATCGCTTCGGAAAATCCCGATAGTTCGATCACCTTGCCAAATACCGCGCCGAGCAGGAAGACGGGAAAGTAGAGCTTCACGAAGCCCACCATCTTTTCCATGAAGATGCCTGAAAAGACGGGTGCGACAGCGGCGGGTTCGGTGAGGAGGACCGCGGCGAGCGCGGCGATGGGCGCGAAGAGAATCACGCTGTAGCCGCGGTACGCGGCAAGCATGAGGAACGCGAGGGCGGCGAGAACGATAACAAACGACATGGAGTCTCCTGCGGATCGATCGTGTTGCGCGATTCAGCTTGCTGCGTGGGCGATGGCTTTAGACGCGCCTTTTCGTGCGTCGGGGCCGTGGTGCGTCGCAGCGATTGTAACGAAAGGATTTATCTCGTTATTGCGAGCGTGGCCGCGCGGTCCTATCGTTGCGCAGAAGAGCGGGCCGGAGTGAGCCGGTGAGGTGACAGTCGATGGGTGCAATCGGTGTGGGCGGGCAAAGCGCGTGGCGCGCGCAGGAGGTCCAGACAGCGCGGCTAGCGGCGGCGCTTGTTTGCGTGGGCGTTCTCGCGGGCTGTTGGGCGGGCGCAGCGCTCGCGCAATCGCAAGCCGGCGCTTCCGCGCCCGCCTCGAACGCAGAGCACGCGGCGAACGCGCCGGACGTCCAGCGCAAGAACTGGTACAACGACCCGTTCTTCGCGCTGTCGAACGCGATCAGCGCCTGCCCGCAGCCGCTCGGCCCGCGGATGACGAAAGCCGAAGCCGACGACGACGCCCACTATCGCGTGGAGCGCGGCACGACCTGCTGGCTCGCGCACAAGTGCTCGAAGCCGAACTCATATCTTTACGATGTGGACATTGCAGCGGCCATTCGCCAGCAACTGCAAGGCGATGCCCTGTTTGCGGGCACGAGCATCTGGATTACGGTGCAGCGCCGTTTCGTCTATGCGGAAGGCTGCGTGGGTCCAGGCTTCGACAGTGCGGCGCTCGAGCGCAGGCTCGCCGCGATTCCCGACGTCGAGCAGGTCTTCGTGCGCGTGAGTTCGAACCCGCAAGGCGCGCTGCCATACAAGACGCTCTCGACCCCGCCCTGAGCGCGTGCACGCAGCGCTCGCGGCGATGCATCGCACATGGCTCGCGGCATGGCACAATCGCAACGTCGAAAAACTAGAAGCCCGTTGGGGTGCTCCAAATGACTCGTCCTGGTTCGTCGTTGTTCCGTTTGCGCAGATTGCCGTTCGCGGCGTGCGCGTTGACCTTGATCGCAGGGCTGGCTGCGTGCAGCAGCGGGCCGCCGCTGTTCCTGTCGGACGGCCGTCCGACGGTCCAGGTGCAGTGCCCGGCCTCGGGCGATCGCGATTCCTGCGCGCAGCAGGCGCGTGCCCGTTGCGCCGGCGCAGGCTACGACACCGTCGCGACATCGACCGACAACGGCAACTACACGCTCGTGTTCGCCTGCCGCAAGGCCCAATAAGCCTGTCGCGCGCCGCTTAGCCCTCGGCGGCGGCGCCCATGCCGCGCGCCGGCAGATTCAGCAAGAGGCGCAGCAGGTCGGGCTGGCGGCGCGTCGCCGTCTTCTGAAAGATCGATTGCAATTGTTTGCGCACGGTGTCGTGCTGCACGCCGACGTGCGCGGCGATTTCCTTTTGCGTGAGACCTTCCGCGAGCAGCAGCGCAATACGGCATTCGGCCGGCGAGAGATCGAAGGCCGTGGCGAGCACTCGCTCGTCGACCAGCGGCGCGGAGCGCGGGTGGTAGAAGGTCAGCGCCGCGAAGGCGCGCAATTCCGGGGCCGAGGCGTCGTCGGCCGTCACCACGTTGTAGAACGCGTAGAGCACCTCCTGCTGGCTCGCCGAGGCCTGTGCGCGGCCCCGCCCGCTATGGGTTTGGCCGTGCGGATCCGTTGAGGCGGCGTCAGGCGCATCCGGCGCGAGCGTGCCGTGGGCGGCGCCTACGATACGCAACGCGCGATAGCGCGCCGCCGCCGTCCGCGCGCCGCTCAAGCGGTTACGCAGGCGCGCCTCGCTCACGGCGATGTCCTCGAGCAGGCGCGCGTGATGGGGCGCCGCGAGCGTGATTCGCCGCCCGCGCACCCGCACGAGCGAGGTCGCCTTCAGGAGCCGCTGTGCGGCCTCGTTGCTATGGAGCACCTCGCCCAGCGCGCTCACGAGCATGGCTGGCGGACGTGAGCGGTTTGCAAGCGTGTCGGCGTTCAAGGCGAAGCGGCGCAGGTACAGGCGCACCGCGCGCACGAGGTGCGGCGTGAGCCGCTCGAGCAGTTCGCGGTGCTCGCGCGGGAGCGGCCCGGCCTCGGCGTCCGCACGGCACGCGAGCATGACGGCGAGCCCGTTCTGTTCGATCAGCTTGCACAGCGCCGCGCAGCGATGGCCTTCCTCGAGCGGGCAGAGCTCGAACCCGGCTGCGCAGTCGCCGTCCGCGCAGTCGAGCTCGATGCCGCAATGCAGCCACTTGCCCGGCGGGTAAGCGCGCAGCCATGCAAGGCGCGCATCGTCGCGGTACAGCGGCCGAATGCGCTCCAGCGGTTCCGCGCCGGCGAGCGCGAAACCGTCGCTCCAGGAAAAAAGATCGCGCTGCCGGTCAAAGGCATACAGATGAATCGACGCCACCCCAGTCGCCTCGCGCAATTGCGCGCAAAAATCCTTCCAGGCGCAAGGATTATCGAGTGTGTCGTAAATAAGGTGCAGCAGGCGATCGTATTGTGATTCGTTTGTTCTCACGCCATTCTCGTTGTTCGTATTGTGAAAGGCCGTCGGCAACAAAATGCGCTCCGCATAGCGTTCCACAATTGAGGAATATACAGACGCAAAAGCCCCCGTTAATCTGCCTTTCGATATGGATGCGGATACAACCGTCAGCGTGGACGAGCGGGCTTTGAAATTCCGTGCGGTATCCAACGGATAGCCGGGCGCGCTGGCCTTATTCTGGTCTGACGGTACGAACAAAAGCAATCAATCCGCTGGGGCGTGCACTTGGCACGATCAGCCGGCGCGATTACCAAACTGACCGATTATCCGCAAGCGTGCGGAAAAGCGGCGATGCGACGAAAGTGAGTGCGCGCTATTAGTGCGCGCTCGATAAAACTTGTCATTACCGGGGGCAGCGATGAATCATCACCAACTCGAAAAGGACATTGAGCATCTCGAACATATCATCGGGCGGCTCTCGGGGCGCGACCGTATTCCGCTCTCTTATTGGCGCGGCCGGCTCGAGTCGGTTTCCAGCGCGAACCTCGTACCTTCGCAGGTGCAGCGCGTGAAGCGGCTCAACGAAGCGCTGCGCGCGCTCGAGAGCCGTCTGTCACACGAATCGCTGCAGCAACGCGAACGGTAACGCCAACGTTTGCGGCAGCGTTGTAAAAAAGCGCGCCTTCGTCGTCGCACGGGCTCCAAACCGGTCACAATGGCACTCTCTTGACCGAACCGGAGACGACGTTTCATGCCGAGCTACAAGCAACTGACCGCCCAGCTGGAGAAGCTTCACAAGGAAGTGGCTGCGGCGCGTGACAAGGAAATTGACCAGGCGATCGCCGAGATCAAGGAAAAAATCGCGGAGTACGACATCACCGCGGAAGAACTGGGCTTCACGAGCCGACGTGCAGGTCCCGCGCGCAAGAAGGCGCTGCCGGCCCGCTACATGAACCCGAAAACCGGCGAGACCTGGAGCGGCCGTGGCCGCGCGCCGGGCTGGCTGGCGGGCAAGAACCGCGAACGATTCCTCATCAAGGAATAACGGGGCAATTCTCGCCGGGCCGTCGCACGAGGGGCGCGCAGCCCCGACGTGACGGCCGCACCGCTTCAAGCCTCCCGAAAAAGCTCACCTCACGCCCTGCGCGGCGCGCAGCAGCATGCCGCATCGAGCATGACCACGACGTTCACGCAGCGGGTGGACGTCTGTGGCGAAAGGAAATTTTCGCGAAAATGGGAGGCGTCTCGCGAGCGCGGCGGGTGCACGAAGCTGTCGACGGTGCACTCGCATCGAGGTCCTGTAAAAGCTCACCTTTGCCAAAGCGGCGCCGACCTGCACGTCTAACCCGTTCGTACCCCATCAAACCTTTAGTCGGCGGCGCGAATGCCGTGTATCATTCGGTCCCGGCGCCGTTTCGCTTTTTTGCGCGGGCATCCGCGGGACATTCCCGATCGCTCGTGCTATTTGCCGTGCGTCGCGGTCCGCGCACTGCCGCCGCACGCGCCGTAAGCGTTGCCTGAAAACGCGCCCGCAAGCGCCGCCGCGCTCGCCGCAACCCCCGCCGCGCGGCCCGGTTGCCCGAATTCATCCGTGATACCCGTCCTATCCATGTCAGTAGCCGAACTCAGACGCCGCCGCACGTTCGCGGTCATTTCTCACCCGGACGCGGGCAAGACCACGCTCACCGAAAAGCTGCTGCTGTTTTCGGGCGCGATCCAGATCGCCGGTACCGTGAAGGGCAAGAAGAGCGGCCGCTTCGCGACCTCCGACTGGATGGAGATCGAAAAGCAGCGCGGCATTTCGGTCGCCAGCTCGGTGATGCAGTTCGAGTACGGCGACGCCGTCATCAACCTGCTCGACACGCCGGGCCACGAGGACTTCTCGGAAGACACCTACCGCGTGCTCACGGCAGTCGATGCGGCCGTGATGGTGATCGACGGCGCGAACGGCGTGGAAGCGCAAACGCTCAAGCTGCTCGAAGTCTGCCGCAGCCGCAAAACGCCCATTCTCACGTTCATCAACAAGCTCGACCGCGAAGTGCGCGAGCCGCTCGACCTGCTCGACGAAATCGAGCAGCATCTTGGCGTGGCCGCCGTGCCGTTCACCTGGCCCATCGGCATGGGCAAGGAGTTCCAGGGCGTGTACGACATCCAGCGCGACCAGGTACGCGTGTTCCGCGCGGGCCAGGAGTCGCTGGGCGGCGCGGTGGAAACGCTGCAGAACATTAGCGACGCCGATGGCGAAGCGCGCTTCGGCTATCACTGGAAGCGCACCAAGGAAGAAGTCGAGCTGATCACGGGCGCGACGCCCACCTTCGATCGCGACGCTTTCCTCGCGGGCGAACAGTCGCCGGTGCTGTTCGGCTCGGCGATCAACAACTTCGGCGTGAAGGAAATTCTCGACGCCCTGGTCGATCTCGCGCCGCCGCCGTCGCCGCGTATGGCCGTGCAGCGACCGGTCTCGCCCGACGAGCCGAAGTTCACGGGCGTCGTGTTCAAGGTGCAGGCCAACATGGACCTCGCGCACCGCGACCGCGTGGCGTTCATCCGCGTGTGCTCGGGCCATTTCGAGCGCGGCATGCAGTTGAAGGTCACGCGCAACAACAAGACCTTCCGCGCGAACAACGTGGTGAGCTTCCTGTCGCAGCGTCGTGAGACCGTGGCCGAGGCCTACCCGGGCGACATCATCGGTATTCCTAACCACGGCACGCTGAGTCTCGGCGACACGCTCACCGAAGGCGAAGACCTGCAATTCACGGGTCTGCCGTTTTTCGCGCCGGAAATCTTCCAGACCATCGAAGTGGTCGATCCGATGCGCGCGAAGCAACTGGGCGAAGCGCTCAAGCAGCTTGGCGAAGAGGGCGCGATCCAGGTGTTCCGTCCGATCCACGGCGGCGCAACGATTCTGGGCGCGGTCGGCCAGCTGCAGTTCGAAGTGGTGTCGCACCGCCTCGCGGCCGAGTACAAGGTTGCCGTGCGCCTGATGCCCGCGCGCTATCGCCTCTCGCGCTGGGTGACCAGCGACGATCCCGCCGAGCTGCGCCGCTTCACCGATTCGTACGAGGCCCGCATGGCCTATGACGCGTCGAACGCGCCGACCTATCTCGCCTCGCACGTCTCCGAAATCGAGGTCGCGCAAAAGGCCTGGCCGAAGATCGTGTTCAACGAGCTGCGCGAGCATTCGGGCGCGCCGTTCCGCAAGTCGATGTAACACGCGCGGCGCGCCCGCGCCGTGTTTTCAAACCAGCGAAGTTCCTTCTCGTGCATCGTGGTGTCACACGCCCAGGGCGGCGTGCGACGCCATACCGCCGCATCTGCGCTCATACGCGCCGGGCGAAAAACGCGCAGCGCCTGCGCGCTTGCCCTATCCTCTTCTCGTAACGGTAAAAGACGACAAACCGGCGTTCGCCTGATTGGCAAGCGCTTGTCCGACCGACGAGGAGTGCCTGTGACCGTACGCAATCTCGATGCAGTGTTCCAGCCGAAATCCGTGGCCGTGATCGGCGCTTCGCAGCGCCCCGGCAGCATCGGCAGCATGGTGTGGCGGCGGCTGATCGAAGGCGGCTTCACGAGCCCGCTCTGGGCCGTCAATCCGCGCCATGCGGGCGACTTCGAAGCCTTCGACGGCCGACCGGTGCTCGCCGACGCGGGCGACCTGCCCGAGGCGCCTGGCATTGCCGTCATCTGCACGCGGCCCGCCACGTGGCCCGCGCTGGTGCATCGCCTCGGCGGCATGGGCACGCGCGCGGCGATCATCGTCGGCGAGGTGCGCGACGAGGCCGATCAGGCCGACCTGCGCCACGCACTGGCGGCGGCGCGCCCGCACCTGCTGCGTATCGTCGGCCCCGGCAGTCTCGGCGCGCTCACGCCCGCGCTCAACGCGCAGCTGGGCGCGGCGGCGTCGATTGCGCGCAAGGGCGGCGTGGCCTGGGTGTCGCAGTCCAACGCGCTCACTAACGCGGTGCTGCGCTGGGCCGCGCCACGCGGCCTGGGCTTTTCGCACGTGATCGCGCTCGGCGACGAAGCCGACGTCGACGTGGGCGACGTGCTCGACTATCTCGCGAGCGACCCGAGTACGCGCGCGATCCTGCTCGAAGTGGACACGATCCGCGCGGCGCGCAAGTTCATGTCGGCGGCGCGCGCGGCGGCGCGCAACAAACCCGTGCTCGCGCTGCGCAGCGGCCGCGACGACAAGGGCGATGCGCTCTACACGGCGGCGTTCCGGCGCGCGGGCCTCGTGCGTGTCGACACGCTCGACGACCTGCTCGACGAAATCGAAACGCTCGGCGTGGGCCGCGTGGCCGCGAGCGACACGGCCACGCTCATCGCGAGCGACCGCGGCGTCGCTACGCTTGCGCGCGACGCCTTCATGAAAGCCGGCGACACGCTCGCACGCTGGAACGACGAAGCGCTCGCGGCCGTCCAGGCCGCGCTGCCGCACGCGCAGGCCGGTAATCCGCTCGTGCTCGGCGACACCGCGAAGCCCGAGCACTTCGGTCTCGCGCTGCAAACGCTCGCCCCGCACCGCTCGAGCGGCACGGCGTTCGTCGTGCATGCGCCCACCCACAGCGCGCCCGTGGACGCGGTGGCGCGCACGCTGATCGAGCAACAGCGTTTCGCGTATCGCGGCATGCTCGCGTGCTTCTTCGGCGGCGTGGACGAAACCACGCGCGACGAACTGCACGCGCACGGCATTCCGGTGCACACCACGCCGCGGCGTCTGGCGCGCGCGTTTGCGCGTCTCGTCGATTACCGGCTGGGCCGCGAGCTATTGATGCAGACGCCAGAGACGATGCCCGCCCAGGGCCCGGCCGCGATCGAGGCCGCGCAGGGCGAAGCGCGCGCGGCGCTGGCGGCCGGGCGTACGGAACTGAAAGGGGAGGAGGCGGGCAGATTGCTGGCCTTGTTCGGGCTCGCCACCCAGGCGCAGGACGAGCCGGGCGTGAGGCCGGTGGTGGACGTGTCGGTCGAATTTCGCGACGACGACAACTTCGGCCCGGTGTTCCGTTTCGCCGCGCCTTCGCCGGACGATTTTTCACCGCCGCTGCGCGTGTACAGCCTGCCGCCGCTGAACCCCGTGCTCTCGCGCGACATCGTCGCGCACTCGCCCTATGCGCGCTACACGGCGCCCGAGCCAACGCTGGCTGCGCTCACCGAGCTGTCGCAGTTCGTGTGCGAGGTGCGGGAAATTGTGGGCTTGCGTCTGACGCTGCGGGTGCTGCCAGAGGCGGTCGTGGTCGTCGCGCCCTGCCTGCAACTCGCGGAAAAGCGCAGCCGCTTCGCGATCATGCCGTATCCGCGGCGGCTGGAAGATACCATCGACTGGCACGGCGAGCGCCTCACGATCCGCCCGATCCGTCCCGAAGACGAGGACATGCACCGCACGTTCGTCGAGTCGATGACGCCCGACGACTTGCGCCTGCGCTTCTTCTCGGCGGTGCGCAGCTTCGATCACACGCAGCTCGCGCGCATGACGCAAATCGATTATGACCGCGAGATGGCGCTGATTGCGGTCGTGCAGGGCGAGGACGGCCAGCCGCGCACGCTGGGTGTGGTGCGCGCCGTGGCCGATCCGGACAACGAGACCGCCGAGTTCGCGGTCGCGATTCTGTCGAATCTCAAGCGTGGCGGCCTTGGGCGCTTGCTGATGTCGCGCATCATCGAGTACGTGCGCTCGCGCGGCACGCACTGGCTGCTCGGCGAGGCGCTGCGCGAGAACGCGCCGATGATCGGCCTCGCGCGCGCCTGCGGCTTCACCGTCACGCCCACGGAAGACCCGGGCGTGGTCGGTTTTCGCATGCCGCTCGACTGAGCCGGCGCGCCTCGCTGCTTAAGCGGCCAGCTTCGCGAGCGCGTCGTCGATCTGGCCGCGCGTGAGTGCGAGTTCTTCGAGCCACGCTTCGCCGTACTGCGCGCCGGTTTCTTTCTCCAGCCGCGCGATGGTCGCGGCGCAGCGCGCGGCGTCCTTGGGCGTGGCGATGAACGCCTTGACCGACTGGCCGCCCTGGAACGCCTCGAACAACGGGGCGCGAATGTCCTCGGGCAGCGCGCGCGTGGTCCACTGGTGCGTCTTGCCGTTGAAGATGAGCGAAGGCGGCAGCACGCGCTCCTTGCGCGTGGCCGGAATCAGGCCGAAATTGCGCGCGGCTTCCGCGATCTGCTCGGCCGTGAAAAGCTCCTCGGGAGCGATCTCGAATTGCGCGATGGCGGTTTCGACGGTCTTCATCGCGTCGGCGCGGTCGTCGCGCTTTTTCTGCGCGCGCGCGACGATGTCGCGCAGCTCGTCGGCTTCGTCGGGCGTGATCGTGAAGCTCGCCTGTTTCTGCTGAAGCTCGGAAAAGCGCTGGAATTCTTGATCGTTCAGGAGTTTCGCCATGGGTTTCGAATGCGCGTTCGCCATACAAGGCGCACGGGTTTTTTTGAGAGGGCCGCCATTCTAACCGTTTTGCGTGGCCGGCTCTCCATTCATGAGAATCTGTGGATCGTCACGTTCGACGCCGGGCGCTGGGGCATCAAGCAACGTTCGTACTGAGCCCCACCGGGCGTCAGGCCACGCCGTCCTCGCGAAACATCGACAAGGTCTGCACGGTCGCGCTCAGCATTTGCGTCGCCTCGTCGAGCGAGGGGGCGACATAGTCGTCGATACGCTTGAGGAACGGGCAGGTGAGCGCCGCGATTGCCTGACCCGAAGGCCCGAGCACCGGAAACGTCACGTCCGTCACGCCGAAAATCTGCTGACTGTCCTTGCGCGAGAAGCCCGCCTCGCGCACCTGCTCGCACGCGGCTTCCAGCGCCGCGTGATCGATCGTCACTTCGCCCTTCACCTTCGTATGCTCCGCGAGCATGTGCGCGCGCTGCTCCCGCGTTTGCCAGGCGAGGAGCGTGCGGCCCGAACTCGTATCGACGAGACCCACGCGCGAACCCAGCCGCACCGCGATACCCCATGTGCCCGGCCCGTCCACCTGGGCGATCACGAGCAGGTTGCCGCGGTCGTACACGGTGAGATGGCAAGACTGTTCGGCTTCGTCGGCGAAGCGCTGCATGAGCGGCAGCGCTTCCGAGATCAGTCGCTCCATGGGCGGGTGACGGTGGGCGAGCGCGAAGAGTTTCAGGCTCAGCGCATAGCGGTCGCCGCCTTCCGAACGGATGACGTATTGCCGCGCCACCAGCCGCTCGAGCATGCGGTAAATCTCGCTCGCGTTGCGCCCCAGCGCCTTCGTGATCTCGGCGCGCGTGAGGCCGGCGCGCTGCTCCGCAAGCAGTTCGAGGATGTCGAGCCCCTTGTCCAGCGCGGGCGCGCGATAGCGATCGGCGTCGTCTTTCTCGTCGGTTTCTTCGGGCACGTTGTCCATCTGGCTCTTCTTCGTGTTTTTTTCCATTCGATCGTCCCCAGGGAAATCACGGACCCTTGCTGCACTGCACATCGCTTGACCTCTTGATGTGCGTATATGAATAATACGTTCACTGGTGAATAAACGCCAGCGTCGTCAGGTAGGGAAGAGGCAGTTGCAACGGGTCGCCGGCGCTTCGAGCATTCCACGTGGGCGCGGCAAACACATGCGATTCATCAACGACAGAATCGGCGCGCGAGGCGCGTCGACAGGAGACACACATGGCGTTCGCATCCGGGCTCTCGAAGGCCCGCCGCTCCACCGGAATTCACCAAACGCGCGGCGCCTTCGCCCGCGCCGCCACCAGGACGCTGTGCGTCGCCGCGGCCTGTGCTGCGGCGTTCGGCGCGTCGAGCGCAAGTAACGCAGCCGAACTCGGCAAGGTTGGCCTTGGCCTGCCGCTCCTCACCTCGCCGTTCTGGCAGTCGTACAACAACTACCTCGGCGCGTATGCGAAGCAGGACGGCATCGACATCCTCGCGCCCGTGAACTCGAACAACGATCCCGTCCAGCAGATCACGGACATGAACAACATGATCAATCTGGGTGCGAAGGGCATCGTGGTCGGGCCGATCGATTCGGCGGCGATCAGCCGCGCGCTCGGCAACGCCGCGCAGAAAGACGTGAAGGTCGTGGCCGTGGACGTCGCGCCCACCCAGGGCAACGTGGCGATGGTCGTGCGCGCCGACAATCGCGCGTACGGCGAGCAGGCCTGCAAATACATCGGCGAGCACGTGAAGTCGGGCAAGGTCGTGCAGATCATGGGCGACCTCGCCTCGGTGAACGGTCGCGACCGTTCGGAAGCGTTCCGCGCGTGCCTGAAGAATTATCCGAATCTGTCGCTGCTCGAAATTCCGGCTGGCTGGAAGGGCGACGTCGCGGCGAGCGCACTGGACAGCCTGCTCACCGCGAACCCCGACGTGAAGGGCATCTACATGCAGGCGGGCGGCGTGTATCTCTCGCCCACGCTGCAAACGCTGCGCCGTAAGCAGCTGCTCGTTCCCGCGGGCGATCCGAAGCACATCGTGATCGTCTCCAATGACGGCATTCCGCAGGAGTTCGAAGCAATCCGCAAGGGCGAGATCGATGCGACCGTATCGCAGCCCGCCGACCTCTATGCGAAGTACGGCCTCTACTACATCAAGGCCGCGCTGGAGGGCAAGACGTTCAAGCCGGGCAAGACCGATCACGACAGCACCATCATCCAGCTGCAGTCCGGCGTTCTCGAAGACCAGTTGCCGGCGCCGCTCGTGACGAAGCAAAACGTCGACGACAAGAACCTGTGGGGCAACACCGTCAAATGAACGATCGAACCAGCGATCGGGCCGTGGCAGATAGCGCGCCGCCGTGGGGCGGCGCGGTATCGGTGGGCAGCCGCGAGGCGGCCATGCGTGCCCGCTTGCCGGTGGTCGAGGCGAGCGGCGTGACGAAGCGTTATGGCTCCACCGCGGCGCTCGCCGAGGTGAGCCTGCGCGTGATGGCCGGCGAATCGCACGCGCTGGTGGGCCGTAACGGCGCGGGCAAGTCCACGCTCGTTTCGATCCTCACCGGCTTGCGCAAGCCCGACGAAGGCAGCGTGCGCTTCAACGGCGAGAGCGCGCCCGCGCTCGCCGACCGCGACGCCTGGCGCGAGCGCGTGGCCTGCGTGTATCAGCATTCGACCATCATTCGCGATCTCACGGTCGCGGAGAACCTCTTCATCAATCGCCAGCCAAGGCGGCGCGGGGTGATCGACTGGCCCACCATGCGCCGCGACGCGCGTGCGCTGCTCGACCACTGGCGCATCGACGTGCGCGAGGACGCGCGCGCGGGCGACCTCACGGTCGAGGCGCGCCAGCTCGTGGAGATCGCGCGGGCGCTGTCGTATGGCGCGCGTTTCATCATCCTCGACGAACCGACCGCGCAGCTCGACGGCGAGGAAATCAAGCGCCTCTTCCGGCGTATCGACGAATTGCAGCGCGAAGGCGTGACGTTCCTGTTCATCTCGCACCATTTGCAGGAGGTGTACGAGATTTGCCAGGCCGTCACGGTGCTGCGCGACGCGCGGCACATCGTGAGCGCGAGCGTGGCCGAATTGCCGCGCGAGCGACTCATCGAAGCCATGACGGGCGAGCGCGGCGGCCTGAACGTCGCCGATGCGGCGGCGCGCGCGGCGCTGCCCGCCAACGCGCCGCTCGCGCTCGAAGTGCGCGGCCTCACGGGTCATGACTATCACGACGTGTCGTTCACGCTCAAGCGTGGCGAAGTGGTGGGCCTCACGGGCGCGACGAGCAGCGGCCGCACGAGCGTCGGCGAGGCGATTGCAGGACTCGCGGCGCAGCGCGCGGGCGAGATCCGCGTGAAAGGCGCGCCGCTCACGCCCGGCGACGTGCCTGCGGCGCTGGCGAGCGGCGTGGGCTGCGTGCCGAAGGACCGCCATCATGAAGGGCTCGTGCTCACGCAGTCAGTGGCCGAGAACGCTTCCATGACGATTGCGGGCTTGCTGGGGCGTTTCGGTTTCGCACCGCCGGCGAAGAAGCAGGCATTTGGCAAGCGCATGATCGAGGCGCTCGGCATCGTCGCGCAAGGCCCGGATCACGTGGTTTCGGGGCTTTCGGGCGGCAACCAGCAAAAGGTGGTGATGGCGCGCGCGTTGGCAAGCAATCCTGACGTTCTCGTGCTGATCGACCCCACGGCCGGCGTGGACGTGAAGTCGAAGGAAGCGCTGCTCTCGGTCGTGGACCGCGTGCGCGACGAAGGCAAGGCCGTGCTCGTGGTGTCGAGCGAACTCGACGACTTGCGCACCTGCGACCGCGTGCTCGTGATGTTTCGCGGCGAGGTGGTCGCCGAAATGGCGGCCGGATGGCAGGACCACGAACTGATCGCATTGATTGAAGGAGTCGATCTCCATGAAGAATAGTGTTTCGACGCCCGCGTTCGCGGCGGCGCAGGCCGATGCGGCCGCGAGCGCTCGCGGTGCGCGTCCGCGCATCCAGCTGGCGCGCCTGCGCGATTTCGCGCTGCTGCCCGCACTGGTGCTGCTGCTCGTGATCGGCGGTTTCGTGAGCCCGAGCTTTCTCACGCGCGCGAATCTCATCAGCGTGCTCGGGGCTTCCGCTGCGCTCGCGCTCGTGGTGCTCGCCGAATCGCTGATCGTGCTCACGGGCAAGTTCGATCTTTCGCTCGAATCGACGGTGGGTATTGCGCCCGCCGTTGGCGCGATGCTCGTCATGCCGGCCGCTTCGGCGGGCTTCGGCTTGCAATGGCCCGCTTTCGCGGGGCTCGCCGCCATCGTGGCGGTGGGCGCGCTGATCGGCTTCATCAACGGCTTTCTGGTCGTGCGGCTGCGCCTGAACGCCTTCATCGTCACGCTCGCGATGCTGATCGTGTTGCGCGGCATGCTGGTGGGCGCAACCAAAGGCGGCACGCTCTTCGACATGCCTTCGTCGTTCTTCGCGCTCGCCACCACCATCGTGCTCGGCCTGCCGGTTTCCGTGTGGCTTGCCGCTGCCGCATTCGCGATTGCCGCGTTCATGCTGCGCTATCACCGCGTGGGCCGCGCGCTCTATGCGATCGGCGGCAATCCCGACGCGGCGCGCGCCGCGGGCATCCGCGTGGAGCGCATCACGTGGGGCGTGTTCGTGCTCGGCAGCGTGCTCGCTGCGATTGGCGGCTTGATCGTCACCGGCTACGTGGGCGCGATCAACGCGAACCAGGGCAACGGCATGATCTTCACGGTGTTCGCGGCGGCCGTGATCGGCGGCATTTCGCTCGACGGCGGCAAGGGCACGATGCTCGGTGCGCTCTCGGGCGTGCTGCTGCTCGGCGTGGTGCAGAACCTGCTCACGCTCGCTCAGGTGCCGTCGTTCTGGATTCAGGCGATTTACGGGGCGATCATCCTCGGCTCGCTGATGGTGGCGCGGCTCGCGGGCGGCGAGGCACAGAACTAAACGCGGAGACTATCTGTGAACGGCAACGCACCCCATACCGACTCCCGCCTCATTCTGCTCGCGCCTGAGGACAACTGCCTGATCGCGGCGGCGCGCCTGGCGGCGGGCGAGACGGTGGAGATAGAAGGCGAGCGCGTGACGCTCGCGAAGACGATCGAACTCGGCCACAAGGTGGCGCGCCGCGCGCTCGCGCAAGACGAGAAGGTGCTGCGCTATGGCGCGCGCATCGGCCACGTGAACGAGCCGGTGGCGCGCGGCGAGCATCTGCACACGCACAACCTGGAAAGCGATTACTTGCCGACCTATACGCACGACGCGGGGCACGAGTTCGTGCCGCACAAGTAACGCCACCATGATGCGGCACGTGCCGCGAGCAGGATTCAAGTTATGAGCGATAGCAACGTCACCCCTTCACAAGCCGCCGCGCCGATGCTCGAAGGCTGGCTGCGCAACGACGGCCGCAAGGGCATTCGCAACGTGGTTGCGGTGGCCTATCTCGTGGAATGCGCGCACCATGTGGCGCAGGAAATCGTCGCGCAGTTCCGCGAGCCCTTTGGCGCTTTCGACGATCCGCACGCGCTGCAGCAGCCAAAAGAGCCGCCGGTGCATCTGATCGGATTTCCGGGCTGTTTCCCGAACAGCTACGCCGAGAAGATGATGAAGCAGCTCACCACGCATCCGAACGTGGGCGCGGTGTTGTTCGTCTCGCTCGGCTGCGAAAGCATGAACAAGCACTATCTCGTGGAGCAGGTGCGCGCCAGTGGCCGTCCGGTAGAAGTCCTGACGATCCAGGAAAAGGGCGGCACGCGCAGCACGATCCAGTACGGTCTCGACTGGGTGCGCGAGGCGCGTGCGCAGCTCGCCGCGCAGCAGAAGGTGCCGATGCGCCTCGATGAACTCGTGGTTGGCACGATTTGCGGCGGCTCGGACGGCACGAGCGGCATCACCGCCAACCCGGCTGTGGGCCGCGCCTTCGATCAGCTGATCGCAGCGGGTTCGGCCTGCATTTTCGAGGAGACCGGCGAACTGGTAGGCTGTGAATTCCACATGAAGAGCCGGGCGGCCAGGCCCGAACTGGGCGAGGAGATCGTCGCGAGCGTGGCCAAGGCGGCGCGCTATTACTCGATTCTCGGCCACGGTTCGTTCGCCGTCGGCAATGCGGACGGCGGCCTCACCACACAGGAAGAGAAGTCGCTCGGCGCGTATGCGAAAAGCGGCGCCTCGCCGATCGTCGGCATCGTGAAGCCGGGCGACGTGCCGCCCACGGGTGGTCTCTATCTGCTCGACGTGGTGCCCGATGGCGAGCCGCGCTTCGGCTTTCCGAATATCAGCGACAATGCGGAAATCGCGGAGCTGATCGCCTGCGGCGCGCACGTGATCCTGTTCACGACGGGGCGCGGGTCGGTGGTGGGCTCGGCGCTTGCGCCCGTCATCAAGGTGTGCGCGAACCCGCTGACCTACCGCAACCTCGCCGGCGACATGGACGTGGACGCGGGCCGCATTCTGGAAGGACGCGCGACGCTCGACGAAGTGGGGCGCGAAGTGTTCGACCGCACGCTGGCGGTAGCGGGCGGCGAGCGTTCGAAGTCGGAAATGCTCGGGCACCAGGAGTTTATCCTCACGTACAAGACGTTCGAGCCAGTCGGCCCCGCATGCCTGCCCGCCAGCGTGCGCGTGCCGATTGTCGAAGCCGCGAACTGAAATGCGCAGTCGGATGATTTCGTTGTGAGAGCAACCATCTCCAGGAGGTGACGAGCCATGGCGCAAGAACAGCATCCCAGGGTGGCGCATACGCGCCGTATCGGCCGCACGGCGCTCGAAGTCAGCGCATTGGGTCTAGGCACCGCGCCGCTCGGCGGCCTGTATCGCGACCTGTCCGAAGAGGAGGCGCAAGCCACCGTCGATGCCGCGTGGCAAGCCGGCATCCGCTTTTTCGATACCGCGCCGCACTACGGCCACACCAAGGCCGAGCACCGGCTGGGCGCGGCGTTGCGGCGCTATCCGCGCAGTGAGTACGTGATTTCCACGAAAGTGGGCCGCCATTTCGTGCCGCGCACGCACCCGTACGACGGCAGCGAGGGCTGGCAAAACCCGCTGCCCTTCGAAGCGATCTTCGACTACACGCGCGACGGCATCCTGCGTTCGTTCGAAGACAGCCAGCAGCGGCTCGGCCTCGTCGAGATCGATATCCTGCTCGTGCACGATATCGGCCGCTATACGCACGGCGAGCGCAACGAGCACTACTGGCGGCAACTGAGCGACAGCGGTTTCAAGGCGCTCGACGAATTGCGCAAGGCGGGCGCGATCAAGGCGATCGGCTTCGGCGTGAACGAGCGCGAAGTGATACGCGAAGCGATGCAGGAATTCGACATCGACTGCGCGCTGCTGGCAGGCCGCTATACGCTGCTCGAACAGGCGCCGCTCGACGACCTCCTGCCCGAGTGCGAGAAGAAGGGTGTGAGCATTCTGCTAGGCGGCGCGTTCAATTCGGGCATTCTCGCGCACGGGCTGCTCGGCGAACTCAAGTTCAACTACGCCGATGCGCCCCAGGAAGTGGTCGAACGCGTGGCGCGGCTCGATACCATCTGCCGGACCTACGACGCGCCGCTCGCGGCGGCGGCGCTGCAGTTTCCCTATGCGCACCCGGCCGTGGCGACGGTGCTCAACGGCGCACGCAGCCCGCAGGAGGTGCGCGAGAACGTCGCCTCGTTCGAGACGAATTTGCCCCGCGAGTTGTGGCTCGCGCTGCGCGACAAGGGTCTCATCGATCCGCGCGCGCCGCTGCCGCAGGCCTGAGCCATGGCTACGATCGAACGGATCGACGCCCATCAGCACTATTGGGATCCCGCGCGCGGCGATTACGGCTGGCTCACGCCTTCGATGACCGCGCTGTATCGTGCGTTCGGACCCGCCGATCTCGCGCCGCTGCGCGCGTCGTGCGGCGTGGCGCGCACGGTGGTCGTGCAGGCTGCGCCGACCGTCGAAGAAACGCGCTGGCTGCTCGATCTTGCGCGCAACGAGCCCTCGATTGCGGGCGTGGTGGGCTGGGTGCCGCTCGACGACCCGCACGTCGCCACGCTGATCGCCGAACTCGCGCGCGAGCCGAAGCTACGCGGTGTGCGCCCCATGCTGCAGGACCTGCCCGACGACGACTGGATCGAGAATGCCGATACCGCGCGAGGCGTGGAAGCGCTCATTGCACACGATCTAGCCTTCGACGCACTCGTGTTCACGCGCCATGCGCATGCGCTCGCGACCTTTCTCGCGCGCAATCCTGCGCTGCGCGTGGTGATCGATCATGGCGCGAAGCCGCCAATTGCAGACGGTGGCGAAAACGGTTACGCCCCATGGTCGCAGGCCATCTCGCGGTTCGCGCGATTTCCGCAAGTGCACTGCAAGCTTTCCGGGCTCGCGACCGAAGCCGCGCCTGGCTGGAACGACGCCACGCTCGCGCCGTGGGTCGCGCATCTGCTTGCCGCGTTCGGGCCGCAACGCCTCATGTGGGGCAGCGACTGGCCGGTGCTGAACCTCAATGGCGACTACGCACGCTGGCACGCGAGTGCGCAACAACTCACCAGGACACTTTCCGCTGACGAGCGCGCCGCCGTATTCGGCGGCAACGCTGCGGCTTTCTATCGGCTTAAAACCGGGCTCGGAGACCATCCAGCCGGTTAGAAAACGTCCGCCGAACGCCACGAGGCGCGCCTGCGTCGCCATAATGGCCGTTTGCGTCATCCCAACTTCTTCCCGCGATTGCATCGCTCGATCGCGGCATGGGGGCCTGCTGCAATACGGGGTATCGCCGTGCCGCGCTTCCAACCGGAGTGGCAGATGGTACAAAGACTGGCCGGCAAGACGGCCTTGATCACCGCGGCAGGCCAGGGCATCGGCTACGCGGCCGCCGAACTGTTCGCGCGCGAAGGCGCGCGCGTGATCGCCACGGACCTGCGCATCGACGCGCTTGCGGCGCTGCCGGTCGAGGCGCGCAAGCTCGACGTGCTCGACGGCGCGGCCATCACGGCGCTCGCACAGGAACTGGGCGCGATCGACGTGCTGTTCAACTGCGCGGGCTTCGTGCACGCGGGCTCGATACTGGAAGCGAGCGAAGAAGACTGGGACTTCGCGTTCGATCTGAACGCGAAGGCGATGTACCGGACCATCCGCGCCTTCCTGCCGGGCATGCTGGCGAAGGGCGGCGGGTCGATCATCAACATGTCGTCGGCGGCGTCGAGCGTGAAGGGCGTGCCCAACCGCTTCGTGTACGGCGCCTCGAAGGCCGCTGTGATAGGGTTGACGAAGGCCGTGGCCGCGGACTTCGTGACGCGCGGCATCCGCTGCAACGCGATCTGCCCGGGCACGGTGTCGTCGCCGTCGCTGGAGGAGCGCATCGCCACGCAGGCGGCGGCGCAGGGCACGAGCGTGGACGCGGCGCGCGCCGCGTTCGTCGCGCGCCAGCCGATGGGCCGCGTGGGCAAGCCCGAGGAAATCGCGGCGCTCGCGCTCTACCTTGCCTCCGACGAATCCGGGTTCACGACCGGCCAGGCGCATGTGATCGACGGCGGATGGTCTAACTAGTTAGCCCCGACATTCGCCCCAGGCGATTCTGACCGACTGCAACGCACAGACACACGAGGAACACAGACGATGAAACTGCTTCGCTATGGCCCGAAGGGCCACGAGAAACCGGGCCTGCTCGACGCCGAAGGCCGCATTCGCGCGCTCTCGGGCAACGTGGCCGACATTGCGGGCGACGTGCTCTCGGACGCCGGCCTCGCACAACTGCGCACGATCGATCCGGAAACGTTGCCGCTCGTCGAAGGCAATCCGCGTATCGGGCCCTGCGTGGGCCACATCGGCAAGATGGTCTGCATCGGCCTGAACTATGCCGATCACGCCGCCGAGTCGGGCATGCCGGTGCCGAGCGAGCCGGTCGTCTTCAACAAGTGGACGAGCGCCATCGTCGGCCCGAACGACGACATCGAGATCCCGCGCGGCTCGAAGAAGACCGACTGGGAAGTGGAGCTGGGCGTGGTGATCGGCAAGCACGCGAAGAACGTGAGCGAGGCCGATGCGCTCAACTACGTGGCGGGCTACTGCGTGATCAACGACGTGTCCGAGCGTGAATGGCAGATCGAGCGCGGCGGCCAGTGGGACAAGGGCAAGGGCTTCGACACCTTCGGCCCGACCGGCCCGTGGCTCGTCACGCGCGACGAAGTCGCCGATCCGCAGAACCTCTCCATGTGGCTCGAGGTGGACGGCCATCGCTACCAGAACGGCAGCACGCGCACGATGATCTTCACGGTCGCGAAGCTCGTTTCGTATCTCTCGGAGTGCATGAGCCTGCAGCCGGGCGACGTGATCTCCACCGGCACGCCGCCGGGCGTGGGCATGGGCGTGAAGCCGAACCCCGTGTTCTTGAAGGCGGGGCAGACGGTGCGCCTTGGCATCGAGGGCCTGGGCGAGCAGCAGCAGAAAACGCGCGCGGCGGAGTAAGCGCGCCTGAAGCACAAAAAGCGCGCGAGGGGAGGCGGGACAAACCCGCTTCGCCTCGCGCGCTTTGTTTTACGGCGCGGGCTTCTCAGTTCGCCGGACTTTTCTCTTCCGGCCCACTGCCTTCCGCGAGCCGGTTCACCGTCCCCTGCGCTAGCGCCACGAGCTTTTCGTCGCCGTTTTCCATCACGTACACGCTGCACTGGCAGGTGGCCTGATGGCGTCCCGCGTGCACCACGCGCGCCCGCGCCATCAGCGTGCCCTTGAGCGCCGGGCGCAGATAGTTGATCTTGTATTCCCCCGTCACCACCCGCGGCCCGAGCGCCAGCGCGCCGGCGAAGGTCAGCGCGTTGTCGGCGAGATAGCTGATCACCCCGCCATGCACGTAGCCATGCTGCTGCTTGAGTTCGTCGCGGACGGGCAGGCGCAGGGTCAGCTCGTCGGTTCCCACGTGTGTCAGTTCGGTTCCGAGCAGCACGCTGAACGGTTGGGCATGCAAAGCGCCGCGCGCGCGGTCCACAAGATCTGTCATCGTCGCATTCCCTGGGTCTATCCCCGAGTGGTTTCCTAACCACTGTAGGAAGCCTTAGCGTCGAGTCAAGGTGAATCGAACCGAGTTGGCCATTCTATTGTTGCGGAAAATGCAGGGAATGGCCGCGCGACCATTGCTGAAATGATCCGTTGCGCATTTTGGGGCGTTTTTTCACGGTTTATTCACGGTTTAGGGCTCAAAAACCGGGTTTGCGTGGCCGTAAACGCAGTGCGGGCCCGAGCGATCACATGCTCGAGCCTCACTCATTCACTGCCATCCCAGGTGTCCCCGATGTTCAGCAAGATCAAGGTCGCATCCGGCCTGTTGTGTGTCCTCGTCGCGTTCTGTGTACTGCAGCTCGTGACCGCAGGACTTGGTTACTGGTCGCTTACGCGCACGCACGACGACGTGGCCGACCTCTCGAAAGTGGCGTTGCGGCAGGCGAGCGCCGCCAACGTCATCACCCAGCAGTTGATGGACGCCCGTATCAATCTCTCGCGCGCAGGCACGCGCATGGTCCGCGGCGGCACGGTGCCGACCGACATGGTCAATCACGCGCGCGACCAGCTGGCCGCCGCCGACACCACGTTTGCGGCGCTCATGGCCGTGCCGCCGATCAACGACGACAACCGCGCGCGCGTCGCCGCGCTCGGCGAGCGCTACCGGGTGTACCGCAAGGCGCTCGGCGAACTGATCGACGACCTCAACGGCAACAATCTGCAGGCCTTTCTCGACCAGCCGACGCAGTCGTACCAGGACGCCTATCTCGCTGAACTGCACGCCTTCGCGCAGTTCAGCGCCGCGGCGAGCCGCGCGTCGCTCGATTCGATCGACTCGCGTCTCGCGCTCTTCCAGGGCGTGGGCATCTTCATTCTGGTCCTGCTGATCGCACTCGCGACCGGTGTGCACCTCGCGCTGCGCCGCGGCGTGGTGGAGCCGCTCGAGGAAGCGGGCCGCCATTTCGAGCGCATCGCGCGCGGGCGCCTCGACGAGCGCATCGCCGCGCGCGGCGAGAACGAGATCGGCCGGCTGTTCCAGGGCCTTGCGCTGATGCAGGCGAGCCTCGCGCGCACGGTCCATACCGTGCGCGAAACGGCGGGCTCGATCAACGTGGGCGCCGACGAGATCGCCACCGGCAACGCCGATCTTTCGGCACGCACCGAATCGCAGGCGGCGTCGCTGGAGCAAACGGCGGCCAGCATGGAGGAACTGACGGGCACCGTGCGCAACACGGCCGACAACGCGCGCGAGGCGAACGCGCTGGCCGAGGCGGCGCTCGACGCGACCGCGCGCGGCGGCGCCGTAGTGGGCGAGGTGGTCGAGCGCATGCGCGGCATTGCGCAAAGCTCGGACAAGATCGCGGAGATCATCGGCGTGATCGACGGCATCGCGTTCCAGACCAACATTCTCGCGCTCAACGCGGCCGTGGAAGCGGCGCGCGCGGGCGAGCAGGGCCGGGGTTTCGCGGTCGTGGCGGGCGAGGTGCGTGGACTCGCGCAGCGCAGCGCGCAGTCGGCCAAGGAGATCAAGACGCTGATCAGTGAGTCGGTTTCGCAGATCCGTGGCGGCTCGGAGCTGGTGGAGCGCGCGGGCGAGTCGATGCGCGAGGTGTCGAACTCGATCTCGCGGGCTACGCAGATGATGGCGGGGATCAGCGCCTCGTCGCTCGAGCAGAGCTCGGGCATTGATCAGGTGAATCAGGCCGTTTCGCAGATGGACCAGATGACCCAGCAGAATGCGGCGCTCGTCGAGGAAGCCGCGGCTGCCGCGGCTTCGCTGCATCAGCAGACACGCCAGCTTTCCGAGGCCGTGGCCGCGTTCGAGATTTCGCCGGCGGTGCTGGCGGGCTAAGCGACTTGAGCGGTCCGGGCACCACGTGGGCGGGCTTGCGCCCGCCTGCGTCGGCGCTTCGCACTATTGCGCCTCAGACGCCCATGCCCTGATAGGCGGTCAAGAGGTGATATGGCGTCGTGGACGGCATGTCCGCGCGCGCCACGTCGCCGTTTGCGCTGCGGCATTCCACCCAGCCCTGCGGTGTGAGAAAGCGCGGCGCGAAGCGCCCGATCTGCGGCGCGAGCGCGGCGCGTACCGCGGCGTCGCCATGCGTGGCGAGCGCGCGCAAGTATTCCGTCTGCGCCCAGATGCGCTGCGTCGCATCGATCACATGGCCCTGCTCGTCGAGCGCCGCCGCCACGGCTCCCGTTTCCGGGTCCACGCCGTGCTCCTGCGCAAAGGCGAAGGCGCGCGCGAGCGCCTCGTCCAGTCCCGACGCGCCCAGCCGGGCGCCCGCCCGCGTTGCCAGCCAGAACCATTCGAACTGATGTCCGGGCTCGAGGCGGTTGTCCGCCGCGCCGATCGGCAATTCGGCGATACAGCCCGTCGGCGCGTGCAGGAAGCCGCGCGCGAGCGCCTCGACGAGACGCGTGATCGCCGTGTCGAACGCGCTGTCGCCGGTCGCCTCGCTCGCGGCAAGCCAGGCTTCGGTGAGGTGCATGAGCGGATTCTGCAGCGGGCCGCCGGTGACGCTCGCAAAGGAAACGTCGAGCGCCGCGTTGAGCAGGCCGTCGCGGGCCGCGAAGCGGTCGACGATCAGCGAGGACGTTTCGCGCGCGACGTCGAGCGCCTCGGCCGCGCCGAAGCGCTGGCCGTAGGCCGCGGTTGCGAACACCACGAAGGCGTGCGTGTAGAGGTCCTTGGTGGTGTCGAGCGGCGCGCCGGCTGCGTCGACGCTATAGAACCATCCGCCGTGCTTCGGGTCCCGATAAGTGTGGCGCAGCGTTTCGAAGAGCGTTTGCGCGTGCGCGGCGTCGCCGGCCTGGGAGAAGACGAAGAGCTGGCGGGCGCACGCCATCGCGCGGTAGCGCGTGACGGGCAGCGGTGTCGTGCCGGCCGCATCGAGCGCCTCGTAGGGCAGGCGCAGTTCGGCATTGAAGCCCGGGCCGCGCCACATCGGCAGGACGACGCGGTCGAAATGCTCGCGCAGGCTGGCTGCGCTCGTAGGTGTGTTCATGGCGAAAAGGTGCGGCGGAGCGCGACACTTCAAAAGAGCAATGCCGGCGATTGTACGCATTCGCAAACTGCGCGGGACATTCAAGGCTGCCGCAGCGCGCTCGCCCACGACAACAAGACCCGGAGGGTGATAACCATGATCGGAAACTGGGAACTCATTGCGCGGCTCGTGCTGGCCGCGCTGCTCGGCAGCGTGATTGGCTTCGAGCGCGAGCGGCTTTCGTGGGCGGCGGGGCTGCGCACCCATATGCTCGTGAGCGTGGGCTCGGCGCTCATCATGCTCGTCTCGGCCTACGGTTTCGCCGATGTACTCAAGGGCGACCACGTCGTGCTCGATCCTTCGCGGATGGCGGCGCAGGTCGTCTCGGGCATCGGCTTTCTCGGCGCGGGCTCGATCCTGCTGCGCGGCGAGATCGTGCGGGGGCTCACGACGGCGGCGAGCCTCTGGTCGGTTGCGGCCGTGGGCCTCGCGGTGGGCGGCGGGCTCTATACGGGCGCGATTGCGGCGACCGTCATCATTCTCATCATCCTCGCGGGCATCAAGCCGCTCGAGCGGCGCTTCATTACGTTCCGGCAGCGTCGCCAGCTCACGCTGCTGGTGAGCCGCGGCGCGCTCACGTTTCACTCGCTGCACGACGCGCTCGGCACGTCGAGCCCGCGCGTGAAGCAGTTCGTCGTGCAGCAGAGCGACGACTCGCCCGAGCTGGACGAAGTGATGATCACGCTGAGCCGCGTGTCGTCGATGGAGTACGAGGCGATTTGCGCGACGCTGCGCCGCTTGCCCGACGTGAAGGAATTTCGCGAGGACGGCGCACCGGGCTGACTGCGCAAGGCGTTGGGTCGATGCCGGCTGGGTAAGTCGGGGCAGAGCCCCTGGCGGCGCGTTCCGGCATGCGACAATGCGCGTTCGAACCAGAACACGAGGACGTCGCCAAGCGGCCGTGACCGGCCGGCGCGCGACGCGAACCGCATCGCTGACCCATGGCTGATTACGCAGATACCGCATCCTTGAGCTCTTCGCATCCCGAACGCAACGCGCCGTGGCAGCCCCGCGCGACGTCTGCGTCGTCCAACGTGACTGAATCCCCGCCTGCTGTCGAATCCGATGCTCCGCACGCGCTTGCCGGCGAGGACCTCGCCGCCGTGGCCGAAGCGGATGCCGCTGTGCGCCAGGGCACGCTGAGCGGCTTCGAAAGCGCCGAGCCTGCTCGAGCGATGGCCGCGCCCGCCGAGGAGGCCGGTGCAGCGAGCCCCGTTGCGGGTGCAACGACTGCGCGCCGCGCGCCGCGGGCGAAACGTGCCGCGGCGCCTGCCGTGGCCGAAGCGGTGGCGCCCGGCGTTGGAGAGATGCCGGACCCGGCTGGTGCTGCCTTCGTCGCCGAGCCGTCGTTTGCCGCCGACTCTGCTGAGCGCATGGAACCCACTGGGTTCGCGCCCGAAGCGGCTCAGACGGCCACCGAGCCGGACGCGCTGACGCAGCGCCTCGACGCGCTCCAGGGCGCGCTCGCCGAGCAGCGCCGCATGGCGGTCGCCTCGTCGCGCCAACAAAAGTGGGTGGTCGCCGCCGCTTCGGTGGCGGTGCTCGCATCGGTCGGTTTCGGGATCGCGCAGTCGGTGCGGCTCGACAGCCTCGCAAACGAATCCCGCGCCGATGAGGCCCGCCTCGAGCAGTTCATCCTGAAGCAGCAGTCCACGCTCGACGACCTGTCGCAGCGCGTTGCCGCGCAAACCGCCGCTGCCATCGCGGCTGCTGCGGCCGCTGCCGCTGCCGCGGAGACCCCGGCGGCGGCGTCAGCACGCGTGTCGTCCAGGGCGGCGCCCGCCAAGGCATCGCCCGCCCCCGCGCGCCATGCAGCGGCGCATGCCGCGCGTGCGGCTCACGCGAAAAGCGCCCAGAAAGCCACGCGCTGACCGGCTTCTCCCCGCGATCCCGCCCCTGTATCCGAAAACTCGATGCGTTGCTTTGTTGCAACGCATCGAATGTGCTCGACCCCGTGCGACGGCGCGTCGCAGTTTTTTTGCTGCGCTGCACTAGCGTTGCCCTAGGGAAAACCCTATAATTCGTTCTGTCTTAGGGAAAACCCTGAACTGCAGCCTAACTGGGAGTCGCCATGAGCTTCATCTTTGCCCTGTTCCAAAAGGTGAGCGACCTCTTCGCGTCGCCGTATCTGCCGATGGATTCGGAATACTCGTACGCAGCGCGTCACCGCGAAGCCGAGCGCGTTCGCCGCTCGCACTACATGCCGTTCGGCATGCCGCGTGACTGATCGAAGCTGAAGCGCTTCGGGCGGCGCGCGCCGTCCAACGCGTTTCTCCGGTCAGACCGCCAGGTCTTCAAGCAAGGCCGGCTCTCGCAAGAGAGCCGGCCTTGCTGCGTTTTTGGGGCGGCTGCAAGCCTCTGGCGCAACGGCAGCCGCGCGCGGCTCGTGTCATAGTGATGCCGCATCGAAATCGCTACGCCTCATCATGTCCAATACTTACTTCTACGATCCCGCCCAGGGCCATGGCCTGCCGCACGATCCGTTCAAGGCGATCGTCGCGCCGCGCATGATCGGCTGGATCGCCAGCCGCGCGAAAAGCGGCGCGCTCAATCTCGCGCCCTATAGCTTCTTCGGCGCGTTCGCCACATTTCCGCCGATCATCGGGTTCTGCAGCGAAGGCCGCAAGGACAGCATCAGCAACATCGAAGAGACCGGCGAGTTCGTCTGGAATCTCACCTCGAAGGCGCTGGCGCTGCAGATGAACCGCACCTCCGCGCCGGTCGCGGCCGACGTCGACGAATTCGCGCTCGCGGGCCTCACGGCCGCGCCGGGCCGCAGCGTCGCGGTGCCGCACGTGGCCGAGTCGCCGGCCGCGCTCGAATGCAAGCTGCTGCAGGTCGTGCGGCTCAACACGCTGGACGGCGCGCCCATGGACAACTGGCTCGCGCTGGGGCAGGTGGTGGGTGTGCACATTCGCGAGGAATTCCTGAAGGACGGCCTGTTCGACACGCACGCCGCCCAGCCCGTGATGCGCGCGGGCTATCGCGCCGACTTCGCGGAGATCGGCGAGATGTTCCAGATGGTGCGGCCGAGCGCGTAAGCCGCTGCGGGCGTGAGCAGATCGCGGCGTTGCCGCGTCCTGCCCGCCCGCCGATAATGGCCCGACAGCGCGAGGCGCGCAGGGAGGCAATCCATGCAATCTCCGACGGGATCGGTGGTGGCGCTCAGTTCTGCCGCCTCGACGATGTTTTCGATCGGCCTGATCGCGCTGGGCTACTGGGGGCTGCACGAGCCGTCGGCCTGGCGCATCGGCGACCGGGTGGTCGTCGGCATCGCGCTCGCGGGCTTCGCGTGCCTCGGCAGCGTGCCCTGGCTCGCCACCTCGCCCGCGAAACCCAACGACGAGTCGCGCTTTCTGATGGCGCGCCGCGCCTTTCTCTGCGGCGCGGCTGCCGTGTGGGTGTCGATTGCCCTGTCGCTCGTGCTGTGACCAGGAGCGTGATCAGAAGCGGGCGCGCAAGCCCACCGTGCCCACCACCTGATTGGCCGTCGTAGACGCGCCGCCCGCCGTGTTGATGAACGCCACGTAGTTGTGTCCCGAGGCGTGCTGGTACATGGCCTCGCCGTAGAGGTCGGTGCGCTTCGAGAGGCGGTACACGACCTGTGCGTCCACCTGGTTCCACTTCGGATCGGCGCCGTAAGTGGTCGTGTTGCTCACGTGGCCGTCCGTGAAGGTGTAGGCGAGGCCCAGGCTCCACGCCGGGTTCAACTGATACTTCCCGTTCACTTCGTAATTGTTGAAGCTCATGTCGCCGCCCTGCGAGCCGAACGAGCTGGTGCCCGCGTACTCGCTGCGCGTGAACACGAAGCCCGCGGTAGCCGGCCCGAACGTGTAGTTGATGCCGCCGCCGAACGAACGCAGCCGGTCGGCGCCGAGTGCGAAGCCACCCTTGCCGTTGGCCGTCGATTCCGCGAGATCCACCGCGCCCGGGCTGCTCGCCGTCGCGCCCTGGGTGCCGTTCAGCTGCAGATAGCCGGCCGCGATGGCGAGCGGCCCGTTGGTGTAGCTCGCGCCGAAGCTGTAGGCGCGGTTCACGGCGAAGTCGGTCTGGTTCGAGAACGCGTACAACGCGCCGAACTTCAGGCCGCTATACGTGTTGCTCGTGAACTTGACGGCGTTGCTCATGCGCAGCGAGTGGTTCAGGTTGTCGTTGTCGAACGGATGCGCGAAGCCCGTGTCGCCGAAGGTGCCTGCCGTGGCCGAGAGCGGCGCGACGAAATCGACGAGCGAGTCGTACTGGCGGCCGAGCGTGAGCGAGCCGAACTGGTCGCTCGCGAGGCCCACGTAGGCCTGGCGGCCGAACATGCGGCCGTCCTGGCCGAGCTTGCCGTTCTGCACGTTGAAGCCGTTTTCGAGCACGAAGACCGCATGCAGGCCGCCGCCCAGGTCCTCGCTGCCGCGCACGCCGAAGCGGCTGCCGTTCACGTTGCCGCTCGTTGCCTGCCAGAGCGCGCCGCCCGACTTGCCGCTCGCGACGTTGTTCGTGTACATGATGCCGGCGTCGATCAGGCCGTAGAGCGTGACGGAGCTTTGCGCGTGGGCCGCGGGCGCGGCGAGCGTGCCGAGTGCGCCGAGCACGGCGGCAGCGGTGGTGAGCGAGAGGGGGTTCTTCATTCGAGGTTCCTGTAGCGTTGTTGTTTCGTGGCGTGTGCAACAGCGACAGGAGTGTAGGGAGGGAAAGACTCCGGAAAAACCGGCTGTGACTGGAGAGGATTCTTCCTCGATCTGGAAGGATGATTTCATCTCCCTGTCATAAATCGACTCAGGCATCGACTCAGGCGATCGAGGGCTTGCGCCAGGCCCGAAGCAGGAGCGGCCTTGCGAGTTTGGTACGATTCACGCTTTGCCAGCCGACCCTACCTGCCGCGTGAAGCGTTACGTGCCGTTGATCCGCGATCGAATCGCGATGTCGTTGTCCCGCCTGAAGCCCGCCGCCGCGCGGCTGGGCGGGTTTATTCGCCCGCTGGGGGCGCGTGCGCTCCATCATCTGCGGCATCCCACGCGGCGCGGCGTGCTCATGACCATTGGCGCGTTGCCGGCGCTCGTCGTGCTCTACGTGCTCGTGCTGATTCCGTTCACGCCGAGCATTGGCGACATCCGCAAGGCGCGGGTGGACGAACCGGCCCAGATTCTGTCCGCCGACGGCAAGGTGCTCGCCGAGTTCAAGCCCTCGAACCGCGAATGGGTGCCGCTCGCGCAGATCTCGCCGCACATGGTCGATGCGCTGATTTCCACCGAGGATCACCGCTTCTACGAGCACCACGGCATCGACTTCAAGCGTACGGCGGGCGCGGCGCTGCACACGTTCTCGGGCGAGCGCCAGGGCGGCTCGACCATTACGCAGCAGCTCGCGCGCAATCTCTATCCCGATGAAATCGGCCGCGCGCCCACGCTCACGCGCAAGATCAAGGAAGCGATCACGGCGTTCAAGATCGAGGCGGTGTATAGCAAGCAGCAGATTCTCGAGACGTATCTGAACACGGTGCCGTTCCTCTACAACGCCTACGGCATCGAGATGGCGGCGCGCACTTACTTCGGCGTGTCGGCGGATCAGCTCGACATCCTGCAGGCCGCGACGCTCACCGGCATGCTCAAGGGCAACGCCTATTACAACCCGGTGATCAACCCCGAGCGCGCGCTCGCGCGGCGCAACACCGTGCTCGGCCAGATGGTGAAGTACGGCAAGCTCAGCGAGGCGCAGTACGCCACGCTCTCGAAGAAGCCGCTGCGCCTCGACTTCGAGCGTCAGACCGAGCCGCCCGGGCCCGCGCCGCACTTCGCGCTGCAACTGCGCAAGTGGCTGATTTCGTGGGCCGACCGCAACGACTACAACATCTATTCGGATGGCCTCGTGGTGCGCACCACGATCGATTCGCGTCTCCAGCAGATGGCAACCGCCGCGCTGCGCCAGCACACGAACCAGCTGCAGGGCATCGCCAACGGCGCATGGAGCGGACGCAACGGCTGCGTGGCCGGCAACGACCTGTTCGCGACGTTCATGCGCGAAACGCAGGACTACAAGAGCGCACGCGACGCGGGCGCGAACGACGCCGACGCGCTCAAGCAGCTCGCTGGCGACCGCACCTTCATGCGCAACCTCTGCAAGAGCAAGACCGCGGTGGAGGCGGGCTTCCTCGCCATCGACCCGCGCAACGGGCAGATCAAGGCGTGGGTGGGCAGCCGCGACTTTACCGACGAGCCGTTCGACCACGTGCAGCAGGCGCGCCGTCAGCCGGGCTCGACGTTCAAGCCATTCGTGTACGGCGCGGCCTACGCGGCGGGCGCGAAGCCGAGCGACACATTCATCGACCAGCCGGTGGAGATTCCGCTGGCGGGTGGCGAAATCTGGAAGCCGACCGACGACGTGCCGCCGAGCAATCGCCCGATGACACTGCGCGACGCGATCGCATTCTCGCGCAACCGCATCACCGCGCAACTCATGCAGACGGTGGGCCCGGACAAGGTTGCGCGGCTCGCTCGCGCGATGGGCGTGCGCGACAGCCAGCTCGACCCGGTGCCGTCGCTCGCGCTCGGCACGAGCCCGGTCACGTTGAAGGAGATGGTCTCCGCGTACAGCACCATCGCCAACGACGGCGAGTATCTCGAACCGCGCATGGTCACGAGTATCGAGGACCACAAGGGCAACGTGCTCGCGCAGTTCGAGAGCGCTTCGCCCGAGCGGGCGCTTTCGGCGGAGGCGGACCGCACGCTGCTCGACACGATGCGCGACGTCGTGAACCGCGGCACGGGCTCGGCCATCCGCACGCGCTTCGGCATTCGCGGCGACGTGGCGGGCAAGACCGGCACGACCCAGGGCAACACCGACGGCTGGTTCATCCTGATGGACCCGCAGCTCGTTGCGGGCGCGTGGGTGGGCTTCGACGACGGCCGCGTGACGCTCGACGACTACTGGGGGCAGGGCGCGCGCAGCGCGCTGCCGATCGTCGGCGACTTCTTCCAGCGTGCGTTGCGCTCGCGCCTCGTGGATCCGCGTGCGCGCTTCGACACCGAGGTGACGCCGGGCGCGTTCGAAGCCTTCCGCGAGAAGCTGCGCGCGTGGGTGGACAAGCTGTTCGGCAAGCACGAAGCGCCGCCTCCGGCCCCGCCGGTGCGGCATGCGCCGCCGCCGCGCGTGAGTGCGCCGGCAGCTGCCTCTGTGCCGGCTGCGGCTTCGGAGACGGGGGCATCGGCGCCTGCGGAGGCATCGGCGCCGTCTGCCGCTTCGGCGGCGGCCGCAGAGTCCGCCGCGCGCGCGATCATGGGCCTGCCGCCGATCATCGGGCCGTCCAGCGCGCCGGCGGCGCTTGCCCCGCAGCCTTCGTATCCGGCGCAGGCGCCGGCGCTTGCGCCGACCCCGACGCCCGACGAGGCGGACCCTGACACGCCCGGCGCGAGCGCGAGCTACACGCCGCCCGTGGCGCAGCCGCAGGGGCAATGAGCGCGGCGCCGCGCCGTTAAGAAAAAAGGCAGCGTCTCGTGACGCTGCCTTTTTTATTTGTTGGGCACTGCGAATCATGCCCTGAAGGTGCTACGCGTGCGTTACTCGCGCACCTTGAACACGGAAACAAGCTCGGCGAGCGCTGCCGCATGATCGTTGAGCGTGGCGGCGGCGCGCTCGGCGTCGCCCACGAGCGCAGCGTTCTGCTGCGTTGCCGCGCCGATCTGCGAAACCGCGATATTCACCTGCTCGATGCCGCCCGACTGTTCGCGCGAGGCTATGCTGATCTCGCCGATGATCGAGCGCACTTCATCGACGCGCGCAACGATGCCGCGCATGGTCGTGCTCGCTTCGCCGGCAATGCGATAACCCGTCTCGACCGTCGACGACGATTCGGTGATCAGCGCCGAGATTTCCTTCGCGGCCGCCGCGCTGCGCTGCGCGAGCGCGCGCACTTCGCTCGCGACCACCGCGAAGCCCTTGCCGTGCTCGCCCGCCCGCGCCGCTTCCACGGCCGCATTGAGCGCGAGGATGTTGGTCTGGAACGCGATGCCGTCGATCACGCCCGTGATCTCGGCGATCTTCTGCGACGCGCGGCTGATGTCGTTCATCGTTTCCACGACGCGGCTCACGGCGCGCCCGCCGTCGAGCGCGGCTTCGGCTGCGCTCGTCACCACGGTGTTGGCGCGCGTCGCGTGGTCGGCGTTCTGCTGCACGGTCGAGGTGAGTTCCTCCATGCTCGCCGCCGTCTCCTCCAGGCTGCTCGCCTGGCTCGCGATGCGCGAAGCGATTTCGCCGCTGCCCTGCGCGATGCGCGAAGTGTCCTCGCTCATCTGCGCCGTGGCACTGCGCACCTGCGCGACGATCTGCGCGAGGCCCACGCCGATGCCGTCGATGGCGCGCGTGAGGCGGCCGATCTCGTCGGCGGCCGCCGTGCCTTGCGCGTTCGCTGCATCGCCATGTCCGATGCCGTTGCGGCTGTTGTTGCCGATGCGCACCGTGAGGTCGCCCGCGGCGAGCTGGCCGGCGGCTCGCGCGGCGGCGTCGAGCGGCCGGCTCACGAGGCGGCGCGCCGCGTAGATCGACAGCGCCGCGAACAGCGCGACCAGCACGAGGCCGATGGCCGCGAAGCGGTCGCGCGTGGCGTTCACTTCCGCCATGATCTCGTCGCGCACGGCGACGCCGCCCACGAGCCATTGCCACTGCGGCACGCTGACGAACGAGACGAACTTCGCGCGCGCGTCGCCCTCGCCGCGTGTCGAGTCGGCGGAGGTGTAGTCGAGCGTGCCTTCGCGCGCTTCGAGCATGCGCGACCAGGGCGCGTCAGCGTCGTCGTAGTGCTTGCCAACGGCGCTCGGGTGCACGAGGAAGGTGCCGCGCGTCGGGCCGTTCGACGCGTCCATCACGAAGTAATAGCCGCTCTCGCCAATCTTGAGCTTGGCGATCTCGCTCTTGAGCGCGTCGATCTGCGCGCCCACGTCCACGCCGACGAAAAGCGCGCCGATCACGTGGCCGCTCGCGTCGAGAATCGGCTTGTACTGCGTGATGTACTGCTTGCCGAACAACTGCGCGAGGCCGGTGTAGGTGCGGTTGGCCATGACCGGGCCATACGCAGGGCCGTTGCGGTCTAGCAGCGTGCCGATCGCGCGCGAACCGTCCTGCTTCTTGAGCGACGTGGTCACGCGCACGAAGTCGTCGCCGCTGCGCGCGAAAACGGTGGCGATTTCGCCGCTGCGCGCGAGAAACTGGTCGGGGATCGTGAAGTCCAGGTTCAGCATGTGGTCGCCGGACTTGAAGACCGGCGTGGCCTTGCCGCCAATGTCGACCGTTTGCGTCGGGTCGAGCGCGAAGGCGCCGGGCAGGAAGCTCTCGAAGAGCTGCATGGCACGGTCGACTTCGGCTGCGAGCGCGCCGTCGATGAGCGAGATCGACGAGGCGACCGACTGGTCCTTTTCGGCAATGCGCGTGCGCACCTGTTCGCCGACCTGCGTCGCCGCCGAATGCGTGATCGCCCACGTGAAGGCGGCAAATATGGCTGCGACGAGCACGCACGATAGCAAGGCGAGACGCACGCCGACGCTCGCGCGGCTTGATAAGCGTGAAAGCATGAATTCGGTTCCGGAATAGAGCATGTGAGGAAGGAACCTGCGCCTTCGAGGCGCTGGCATGACGCATTACGGCGCGCGCGCGCGATCCTTTAGGGGCAGGTGTGAAAAACCTTACAGTCACGTAAAGATTACCGATCGGTCATGCCGTTTCGGTGTGCAGATTGTGGGATATTTCGGAATCCAAAAATAACGCCGCCACAAGGAAAAGGGCGCATGAAGCGCCCTTTCGTTATGTTTCGTGCGATACGTCGCGCCGTGAATTTCTGCGTTAGCGGCGGGCCTGCCACGTTCTGAGCAGCAGCGCGTTGGTCACGACGCTCACGCTGGAAAACGCCATGGCGGCGCCCGCGAGCATGGGATTGAGCAGGCCGAAGGCGGCGAGCGGAATGCCGATCAGGTTGTAGACGAACGCCCAGAACAGGTTCTGCTGGATCTTGCGCCACGTGCGCCGCGAAATATCGATTGCGGCGGCAACGAGCGCCGGGTCGCCGCGCATGAGCGTGATGCCAGCCGCGTGCATGGCGACGTCGGTGCCCGTGGCCATGGCGATGCCGATGTCGGCGGCGGCGAGCGCCGGAGCGTCGTTGATGCCGTCGCCGGCCATCGCGACGATGCCGCCGCTCTTGATCTTGAGGTCGCGGATCGTGCGTGCCTTGTCGTCGGGCAGCACCTGCGCGTGGACTTCGCCGATGCCGAGCTGCGCCGCCACGGCTGCGGCGCTGCCCGCGTTGTCGCCGGTCACGAGCACGCTGCGGACGCCCATCGCCTTGAGGCTCGCGATGGCTTCGCGCGCCGTGGGCTTCACGGTGTCGCCGAAAGCGAGCAGGGCGAGGACGCCGCCGTGCGGCTCGAATAGCCACGACACCGTATTGCCCGCCTCTTCGAGCGAACGCGCGCGGGCCGCGAGCGTGGGCGGTACGGCGAGCGCCAGTTCGTCGAGCCAGCGGCCGCTGCCGATTGCGAGGCGCCGGCCGTTCACTGCGGCTTCCACGCCGCGCCCTGGCACCGCGCGCGCATGGGCGGCGACAGCCAAGGCGCCTGGCGCCTGGGCTTTTACCTGGGCTTCATACGCCTGCACCACGGCTTTCGCGAGCGGATGATCGCTATGCCGCTGCACGGCGGCGGCGAGCGCGAGCGCTTCGCCGCGCGCGAGCCCCTCGGCCGCTTCGAACGCGGTGAGCGAGGGCTGGCCGAGCGTGAGCGTGCCGGTCTTGTCGAAGGCGACCACACTCACGTTGTGGGCGGTCTCCAATGCTTCGGCGTCCTTGATGAGCACGCCGTGGCGCGCGGCCACGCCGGTCCCGGCCATGATCGCGGCAGGCGTGGCAAGGCCGAGCGCGCACGGGCAGGCGATCACGAGCACGGCCACGGCATTGAGGATCGCCGTTTCGGCGCTCGCGCCCGCGAACAGCCAGCCGCCCAGCGTGATGGCCGCGATCACGAGAATCGCAGGGACGAACACGGCGCTCACGCGGTCGACGAGACGCTGGATCGGCGCCTTTTCGGCCTGCGCGCTTTCCACGAGGCGAATGATGCGCGCGAGCGTGGTTTCCGCGCCGATGGCCGTGGTGCGCACGGCCATCGCGCCTTCGCCGTTGATCGAGCCGGCCGTGACGGGATCGTCGGGCGCTTTCGGCACCGGCAGGCTTTCGCCCGTGATGAGCGATTCGTCGATGTGGCTGCGGCCTTCGAGCACGACGCCGTCCACGGGCAGGCGCTCGCCGGGGCGCACGACCACCACGGTGCCCACGCGAACCTGGGTGAGCGGGACTTCGCGCTCCTCTGTGTTGGCGCCATTTGCGCCATCGACGCGGATGCGCGCGCGATCGGGCCGCAGCGCGTTGAGGGCGCGGATCGCGTCGGTGGTCTGGCGCTTCGCGCGGGCCTCGAGCCACTTTCCGAAGCGCACCAGCGTGATGACCACCGCCGAGGCCTCGAAATACAGATGGGCCATGTCGCCGGGGTGCGCGAGCATCGCATAGACGCTCACGCCATACGCGGCCGAAGTGCCGAGCGCGACCAGCAGATCCATGTTGCCCGCGCCGGCGCGCACGGCCTTCCATGCGGCGCGGTAGAAGCGTGCGCCGAACACGAACTGCACGACGCTCGCCAGCACCAGCTGCGCCGCGGCGGGCAGCATCCAGTCGAAGCCGAGCCAGTGGCCGAACATCGGCAGCACGAGCGGGGCCGTGAGCAACGCCGAAATCAGCACGGCGCGCCACTCACGGCGCGCCTCGTCGCTGGCGGCGGCGCGTTTCGCCGGGGTGGCGGCGTCTTCGTCGGCGGCGAGCGGCGTGGCTTCATAGCCGGCCTTCTTGACTGCGGCGACGAGCAGGTCCTGCAATTCGCCCGTGAGCGGCGAGCGCGTGTTGACGGTGGCCTGCTCGGTGGCGAGGTTCACGCTCACGCCAGCCACGCCGGGTACGCGCGCAAGTGCCTTCTCGACCCGGTTCGCGCACGAAGCGCAAGTCATCCCGCCGATGGCGAGCGTGGTGGCTTCCGTGGCGACGGGCACGGCTTCATAGCCGGCCTTTTCGACGGCGGCGACGAGCGCGGCGGGCGCGACGCCGCCGCTGGCCTCGACGGTGGCCTTTTCCGTGGCGAGATTGACCGAGGCGCGCGTGACGCCCGGCACCTTGGCAAGCGCTTTCTCGACGCGCATGGCGCACGAGGCGCACGTCATGCCGTGGACCTCGAGTTCGGCCACGGCGGTATCGGTGCGCTCTGCTACGAGGGGTTCATTCATGATGGGGTGCGAGCACTGGCTGTCATCGATGTTAGGCAGTATCTACGTTCCCATCATGGGAAGGTCAAGGGGCGCGACACTACGTCCCTTTCGTTTCAGAGGGAAGTCCTGAGAGCAAGCTCTCGAGCTGTAACGCAATATTCCACGCTGCAGGCTTTTCAGGCCCATGCGCGAGCGATACGATACCAACCGGCGGCATTGGCGCCTTGCCGCGCGCATTTGACCACGGCCCTGGGGGGGCCCGCGCGCGGAGTGGCCAGCCGGTCGACGTCACTTCATGGACCGCCCGCACCGAATACAACCAACAAATGACAACAATACATCGAGCATTCTCTACGTACCGTAGCTGCTCCGCGCTTGCCTGTCTTGCCCTGATCGCCGGATGCGCCTCGGCGCCGGGCGACGTTGCGCCGAAGAGCAACGGCTGGATGAAGGACGAAGTCTCCGACTCCTATGTGTTCGGCTATCCGCTCGTGCTGATGGACGTGGCGCGCGAAGCCGCCACCGGCAGCGGGCCCGGCCAGGCCGCGCCGAACACGCTGCGCCACGCGCAGTCGCTGCCGCCCGTCGGGGCTTCGAGCCCGCCCGAACCCAACCTCGACACGCTGACTTCCAGCGGCTGGCTCGACGTTTCGAGCGAGCCGGTGCTCGTCACGCTGCCCGATACGCACGGCCGCTACATGGACGCGCGCGCGCTCGACATGTGGACGAACGTCGTCTGGTCGACGGCTGCCGCGCAGACCGGCGAACGTGTCAGCGGTCTGAAAGCGCAAACGATTGCATTTGTTCCGGCCGGCTGGAAGGGCACGCTGCCCGCGCGCGTGAAGCGCGTCGATGTGTCGACACGCTACGTGTGGTTCCTCGCGCGCATCCAGACGCGCGGCGGCGGCGACCTCGCGGCTGTGCGGCGGCTGCAGCACGGCCTGCAGGTCACGGCGCTTTCCGGGTGGGACGAGCGCGGCGCGCGCGGCAAGGCCGGCGCTCGCGGCGGCCGCGGCAACGAGCCGACCGGCGCCACGCAGAGCGGCGATCCGGTCGCGCCGGGCACGCCGTCCGCCCAGGTTGCGTCGCTCGACGCGAACGGTTTCTTCGACCGGCTCGCCCAGGCGCTGGAAGACAACCCGCCCACGGCGGACGACGCACACGCGCTCAAGATTCTCGGCGACATTGGCGTGCACCCGGGCGACCCGGCGCAGTTGCCCACGGGCGCGAAGGACGCCGCGGTCGTCAAGGCGGGTCTCGCCGATGGCCGCACGCGCGCCGCGACGCCGCCGGCCAACCTGCTGGCGGGCAACGGCTGGCTCTGGGTGGGCGACGACGCGGGCAACTACGGCCCCGACTACTCGCTGCGCGCCTATGCGGCGTACACGTCGCCGGGTCTGCCGACGACCCGCGACGAAGTGCGCGCCCGCGTGAGCCAGGACAGCGACGGTCATGCGCTCAACGGCGCGAACCGCTACACGATCCACTTCACGGCCAAGCAGTTGCCGCCGGTGCGCGGCTTCTGGTCGATCACGGCCTATACGACCGACGGCGCGCTCGATGCCGACGCGCCCGTGCGCGTGGCGTTCGGCGACCGCAGCGGCGCACGGCGCAACCGTGACGGCTCGCTCGACGTGCACGTGAGCGCCGAGCGGCCGCGCGGCGGCGCGAACTGGGTGCCGGCGCCGCATGGCGACTTCCGCCTCGTGATGCGCCTCTACGCCGCGAAGCCGCAGGCGACCGATGGCAGCTGGCAGCCGCCCGCCGTCGAGCGGCAGTAATCGCTGAGCCGGGCTGAACCAGGCGTTGGCGGGCCGCTGTCCCGCCAACGCTTTTTTTGCGCCGCATAAGCCCGCTCAAGCGCCACGCCCGGCTTTTCCGCCCGCATTTCATGCATTGCGCAACACGCGCGACGGACACCCCGCAATCGCCGGGCCATCGCCTTTGCGCTGTTACTTCTTGTTGCGCAATACCTGCGCCGCGGGCGGCGTTTTCCCGCCGTCCGATCTTCTATCGGACCTATACTTCCGGCTGTCGGCATCCCCGGATTTCCGACATCAGACCCACATCCCGCGGCGGGCCTGTTGCCGCCTCATCCGCAAGCAAGCATGGCAAGCCTCAACAAAGCGTCGCTCAACTCTTCCTTGCAAACGGTGCGCGCAGTCGCGCGTGCGCCCCGCACCCGGCGCATCCTCACGGGCGTCGTCATCTTTCTGATTGTGTTCGGTCTGGTCGGCTTCTTCGCCGCGCCGCCGATCATTCGCCACGTTGCCGAGCAGCAGTTGAGCAAGCAGCTCGACCGGCCCGTCACGATCGGCCGCATCGCGCTCAATCCGTACACGCTGCGTCTCGAAGCGGACCGCGTGCATATCGGCGAGCGCGGCGGCAACGGCGACTTCTTCGATGTCTCGCGCGCCGTCGTGCAGGCGTCGTGGTCGTCGATCTTTCGCGCGGCGCCCATCGTCGACGAACTGCGGCTCGACTCGCCGCGCGCCACGATCGTGCGGCTCGACGCCCAGCACTTCAACTTCTCGGACCTCATCGAGAAGTTCTCGACGCCCTCGAAGCCCAGCAGCAAGCCCACGCAATTTTCGGTTTCGAACATCCGCATCGAGAACGGCCAGATCACCTTCGATGACCGCCTGCTCAACGAAAAGCACGTGATCGACCGCTGGTCGCTCGGCATTCCGTTTATCGCCACGCTGCCTTCCAAGACCGATATCTTCGTTCAGCCGATGCTGCGCGCGCGCATCGACGGGGCGAGCACGCTCGCCATCGACGGCAGGACCAAGCCCTTTTCCGCGACGCGCGAGTCGGAAGTGGAGCTGCGCCTGACCGACCTCGACGTGCCGAAGCTCCTCACCTATGCGCCGACGAAGCTGCCCGTCACGGTGAAGAGCGGCAAGCTCTCGACCAACCTCAAGCTCGATTTCGTGATGTCGGGCGAGAAACCCACGCTGCGTGTGACGGGCACGACCGACCTGAACGACTTCGACTCGACCGACAACGCCAACGCGCCGTTCTTCGGCGCGCGCAGCCTGCACGTGGCGGCGGCCTCGCTCGAACCGTTCAGCAATGTCTATCGCTTCGACGACATCCGCCTCGACGCGCCCACCGTGTGGGTCGCGCGCGACAAGCAAGGCGTGCTGAGCGTCGAGAAGCTGATGGGCGCGCCGGCCGCGCAAAATGCGCCGGCCGCGAACGAGGCCGCCGGCAAGGCCGCGAGCGCCGCCGCGCCAGCCTCGGGCGCCTCGGGCGCCCAGAGCGCGCAGGCGGCGCCCGAGGAAGCGAAGCCCGCGCCGCTCGATCTCTCGATCCGCCAGTTCGCGCTCACGAACGGCACCGTGCACGTCGCTGACGATGTGCCGGCGCGGCCGGTGAACGTCGAGCTCACGCAGCTTTCCACCACGCTTACCAACTTCTCGACGACCGCTAAAGCGGGCGCGCCGTTCACGTTCGCGACGAACGCGAATGACGGCGGCACGGCCAAGGCGTCGGGCACGTTCAGCATGGCGGCCAAGAACGCCGAAGCCAACATCGCGCTCGAGCGCGTGAGTCTGCCGCAGGCGCAACCGTATATCGACAACCTGAGCGGCGCGCAGATTCTGGACGGCAAGCTCAATCTCACGTCCACGCTCAAGGCCGACTGGGCGCAGCAGCCTGCCGTCGTGCAGGTCGGCCAGAGCACGCTCGGCCTCGAATCGCTCAAGCTCGCGGCGCGCGGCGCGAAGGCGCCTGCCATCGCGCTCGCCCAGGGCACGGTGCAGGTGAGCGGCATCGACCTCAACGCGCGCAAGGCGCAGATCGCTTCGGTTGACGTGACCGGGCTCGTGGTGAACGCCGAGCGCCAGAAGGACGGCAAGCTCGACCTCGCGCAACTTGCCTCCACGCATCAGGCGGCGCCCGAGCGCACGGCGATTCACGCAGCCCAAAAGTCGGTGCAGGAAGGGCCGGCCTGGCGCTACACAATCGACGCTTTCACGCTGAACAACGCCACGATCAACTTCACGGACAGCTCGACGCCGCGCCCGGTGAAGCTCGCGATCACGCCGTTCGACCTGAAGATCCAGCAGATCAGCGACGACCTGCGGCACCCGCTGCCGATCGACCTGAAGGCGACCGTCAACCGTAAGGGCACACTCGCGCTGAGCGGCAAGATCAACCCGACGCCGCTCACGGCGCAGTTGAAGATCGACGCAAACCAGCTCGACGCCGCCGCGTTCGAGCCTTACTTCGGCAATCAGCTCAACGCGGTGATCGCGAGCGCGCTGCTCAACATGAACGGGCAGCTTTCGGTCGAGCAGGGCAAGGCGCTCAAGGCGAACTATCGCGGCGACGCGGCGCTCGTGGACGTGCGCATGCTCGACAAGGCCACGTCCGGCCCGTTCGCGGGCTGGCGCTCGCTCGCGCTCACGAACCTGAAGGCGAACTACGACGACGCGCGCGGCACCGACGTGGACGCGAGCCGCGTGACCTTCGCCGGCTTCTATGGCCGCGTGCTGCTCGACGCGCAGGGCAAGCTCAATCTCAAGGACGTGGTCGCGCATCAAACCGGCGCGGCGCAGTCGCTCACGCAGGACACGAGCGGCAAGCCAGGCGCGCACGAGCCGGTTCCGCTCACGCCGCAGGCGGCGAGCGCACCCGTGCAGACGGCGTCCGCACCCACGCCCGCTTCCGCGCCTGCCACGGTCGTGGCCGCACAGGCGCCGAAGAACCCCGTGCGCCTGCACTTCGGCGAGCTCGTGCTGCAGGACGGCCGCGTGAACTACACCGACAACTTCATCAAGCCGAACTACACCGCCGATCTCGTGCAGATCCACGGCACGGTGGGCGCGTTCGGCACGCAGTCGACGACGCCCGCGCCCGTGGATGTCTCCGCGAAGCTCGCGGCGAACGGTCCGCTCTCGATCAAGGGCACGGTGAACCCGCTCATCGAGAAGCCGTCGCTCGACCTCACGGCGAGCGCGCACGATATCGAGCTTACGAACCTCACGCCGTATTCGGCGAAGTACGCGGGCTACCCGATCACGAAGGGCAAGCTCAACGTCGATCTGCATTACCAGCTCGCGAACGACCAGCTCTCGGCGAACAACCATATCTTCATCGACCAGCTCACGTTCGGCGATCACATCGACAACGACACGGCCACCAAGCTGCCGGTGCGGCTCGCGATCTCGCTGCTCAAGAACCGCAAGGGTGAGATCGACGTGAATATTCCGGTGTCGGGCTCGCTCTCGAACCCCGAGTTCAGCCTGGGCGGCCTGATCTGGAAGGCGGTGCTCAACCTCATCGCGAAGGCGGTGACCGCGCCGTTCACGCTGCTCGCCAACGCATTCGGCGGCGGCGGCGAAGACCTGGGCTATGTCGAATTCGCGGCCGGCACGGCAACGCTGACCGATGCCGACCAGAAGAAGCTCGACACGATCATGAAGGCGCTCGACGACAAGCCTTCGATCAAGATCGATCTGATCGGCCGCGTCGATCCGGCCGTGGACACGCCCGCGCTGCGCGAGCAGTACGTGGATCGCCTCGTGCGGCTTCAGAAGGTGAAGGACACGGTGGGCAACGGCGAGAGCGTCGATACCTCGCAGGTCAAGGTGGACGACAAGGAGTACGAGAAGTACCTCACCAAGGCCTATAAGGATGCAGACTTCAAGAAGCCGCACAACATGATCGGCCTCACGAAGACGCTGCCCGTGGACGACATGAAGCAGGCGCTGGCCGACCACGCGCCGGTTGACGACGCCACCTTGCGCAACCTCGCTCAGGACCGTGCGCAAGCGGTGCAGCAGTACTTCGAAGGCAAGGTCGATCCGAGCCGCGTGTTCATCGTGGCGCCGAAGCTCGACGCCAAGGGCATCGACGACAAGGGCGCGACGACGCGGGTGGATTTCGGTCTGAAATAAGCGGCGCGCTTCTATGCAAAGGCGCAACTCGATGCAGCGGCGCGCTTGGGTCTAACCGGCGCGCCGCAGCTTTTTCGGGTTCGCAAACGCATGTTCCTCGATGACCTGCGCGAGCGTCGCAAAGGCCGGCGCGATTTCCTCGTGCGGTACGCACGCGTAACCCGTTAGCAATCCTTTTCGGTCCTGGCGCACGCTGTAGTAGGCCGCGAGCGGGCGCACGATCACGCCCGCGTCGTAGGCGGCCGCAGCGATGACGCGATCGTCGGTGTGGTCGGGCAGGCCGAGCACGAAGTGCAGACCCGCTTCGTCGCCCATGACGGGCAGCGCATCGCCGAAGTGGCGCGTGACCGCGTCGATCAGCAGCTGGCGCCGCTCGCCATAGAGCGTGCGCATGCGGCGCACGTGCGAAGTGAGATAGCCATCCATGATGAATTCGGCGAGCACGGCCTGCTGCATGAGCTGGCCTTCGCGATACAGCTCCGCCACGCCCGTGCGGAACGTGGCCGCGAGCCGCTCGGGTACGACCATGTAGCCGATGCGCAGACCCGGAAACAGCAGCTTGCCGAGGCTGCCCACGTAGATCACGCGGTCCGACTCGTCGAGACCCTGCAGCGACGCGAGCGGCCGGCTGCCGTAGCGGAACTCGCTATCGTAGTCGTCCTCGATGATCCACACCTTGTGCTGGCGCGCGTATTCGAGCAGCGTGCGGCGGCGCGCGAGGCTCATCACCATGCCGAGCGGGTATTGATGCGAAGGCGTGACGAGCGCGATGCGCGGCGGGTCGCGCAGGTCCTGCTCACGCGGATTGAGCCCTTCGTCGTCGACGGGAATCGGCGCGAGCTTCAGTCCCGAGGACTGCAACACACTGCGCGCGCCCCAGTAGCAGGGCTCTTCCACCCAGGCGCGGTCGCCCACGTCGGCGAGCAGGCGCACGGCGAGATCGATGGACTGGTGAATGCCGGTCGTGATGATGATCTGGTCCGGCGTGCAACGCACCGAGCGCGCCACACGCAGGTAGTCCGAAAGCGCCCGCCGCAGCGGCCGGTAGCCGCCGCCGGGCGCGTAGGTAAGCAAACCATGATTGGCCGATTTCCACAGCCGGGCCTGCAGGCGGCTCCACGTGCGCGCCGGAAATTCGGCCACGTCGGGCACGCCCGGCATGAAGGCGCCCCACTGCCTGGCGGACACGCCCGCCTCGTCGATGAGCCGTTGGCCGCGCATCGACATGTCGCCGCGCGGGGAAGCGCCGTTCGCGTCGTCATCCTCTTCGGCGGGGGCGGCGGCTGGCGTCGGCGTGCTCACGGCGGCCGAGTCGGGGCGCGTGTCGGCGACATAGGTGCCGCTGCCCGTGGTCGAGATCACGTAGCCCTCGGCGCTCAGCTGGTCGTAGACGTGCAGCACGGTATTGCGCGCCACGCCGAGGTCGCCCGCGAGCGTGCGCGAGCTGGGCAGCTTGGTGCCGGGCGCGAGCCGGCCCGTCAGGATGGCCTGCTGCATGAGCTGCAGCAGCTGACGGTAGGCGGGCTCGGCGCTTTCCTTGTCGAGTTGCGCCGCGAGCCATTCGGACAGGATGACCATGGCCAAGTGGTTCCATCGATAATAATGAAATGGCTCCATTGAATAGAGCCGGGACCATCTATAGTAATTCGCACGTCAGTTTCGGTTAATGCCTGCGACAGGATTTATTTAATCGCGTCAGAAGGGCCGGCCGGGAAAAAGAGCAAGCAAAGGAGACAGGGCGAATGAAGACCTCGGATGTGATCGTCAGCTTTCGCGGCGTGCGCAAGACCTACGACGGCGAAACGCTGGTCGTCAAACAACTTGATCTTGATATCTATCAAGGAGAGTTTCTGACGCTGCTCGGGCCGTCCGGCTCGGGCAAGACCACCTGCCTGATGATGCTCGCCGGTTTCGAGTTTCCCACCGGCGGCGAGATCCGCCTCGAAGGCAAGCTGCTCAACAACGTGCCGCCGCACAAGCGCGACATCGGCATGGTGTTCCAGAACTACGCGCTCTTTCCGCATCTCACGGTCGAGCAGAATGTGGCTTATCCGCTGGGCGTGCGCAAGGTGCCCACCGCCGAGCGCGCGCAGCGCGTGAACGACGCGCTCAAGACGGTGCGCATGGAAGGCTTCGCGAAGCGCTATCCCGCGCAGCTCTCGGGCGGCCAGCAGCAGCGCATCGCGCTCGCCCGCGCGCTCGTGTTCCAGCCCAAGCTCGTGCTCATGGACGAGCCGCTCGGCGCGCTCGACAAGCAGTTGCGCGAACATATGCAGTACGAACTGAAGTCGCTGCACGAAAAGCTCGGCGTTACGTTCGTCTATGTCACGCACGATCAGGGCGAGGCGCTCACGATGTCGGACCGCGTGGCCGTGTTCGACAAGGGCATCGTGCAGCAGCTCGACAGCGTGGACCGGCTCTACGAGTCGCCGTGCAACGAGTTCGTGGCGAACTTCGTCGGCGACAGCAACCGGCTGCGCGGCACCATTGCCGCCGTGGACGGCGAGTACTGCGAAATGCATCTCGCCGACGGCACGCGCCTCAAGGGCCGCAATGTGGCGGGTGCGCAGGCGGGTGCCGCGGCCATCGCCTGCATTCGCCCCGAGCGCATGAAGCTCGCGAACGGTTCGAAGGGCAACGGCGCGAACGCGCTGGCGGGCGAAGCGCGCGGTCTCATCTATTTCGGCGACCACGTGCGCATGCGCTGTGGCCTGCACCAGCAGGACGAGTGCTTCGTGAAGGTGCCGCTCGGCACCGAGGCGCTCGATGGCTTCGCGCCCGGTCAGCCGGTCGCACTCGAATTCGCGCCTGAGCATCTGCGCGTGTTCGCTTGAGGCGCGCGGGCGCGGCGCGCAATCTCGCGCGCCGTTGCCTCGCGAAGCAGGCGTCTCGACGATCGGGCCGCGTATCTCGCATCGAAGGGCCCGGCAAGACAAACCACCAAGGAGAAGGGACTCAACCATGAAGCAGATCGGCAACATGCGCGTTGCAGCGGTCGCGGCCGCGCTCGCACTCTCGTTCGGCGTGGCGAACGCCGCGGAACTGACCGTCGTGAACTTTGGCGGCGCCAATGGCAATGCGCAGAAGGCGGCGTTCAACGAGCCGTTCCAGTCGCAGACGGGCAACAAGATCACCGCTGTCGAGTACAACGGCGAGCAGGCCAAGGTGAAGGCCATGGTCGACGCGAAGCACGTGGACTGGGACGTGGTGGAAGTCGAAACCGGCGACATCGCGCGCGGCTGCGACGAAGGTCTCTACGAGAAGCTCGACTGGGCCAAGCTCGGCAACAAGGGCGACTTCATGAAGGCGGCGCAGCAGCCCTGCGGCGCAGGCTTCTTCGTGTGGTCCACGGCGCTCGCTTATAACGCCGACAAGCTCAAGACCGCGCCCACGAGCTGGGCCGACTTCTGGGACGTGAAGAAATTCCCGGGCAAGCGCGGCATGCGCAAGGGCGCTCAGTACAACCTGGAATTCGCGCTGATGGCCGACGGCGTGCCGCCGCAGGACGTCTACAAGGTGCTCTCGACCAAGGCCGGCCAGGACCGCGCGTTCAAGAAACTCGATGAACTGAAGCCGAACATCCAGTGGTGGGAGGCAGGCGCGCAGCCGCCGCAGTTCCTCGTCGCGGGCGACGTGGTGATGTCCACGGCGTTCAACGGCCGTATCGACGCCGCGCAGCGCGAAGGCAAGAACCTCAAGGTGGTCTGGAACGGCAGCATCTACGACCTCGACTACTGGGCGATCCCGAAGGGCGCACCGAACAAGGCGCTGGCCGAGCAGTACATCGCCTATACGCTCTCGCCGAAGCCGCAGCAGGCGTATGCGCAGCACATCGCGTACGGCCCGGTGAACGCGAACGCGATCAAGGCGCTCGACGCGAAGACGCTCGGCAATCTGCCGAACTCGCCGGACAACGGCAAGAACGCGGTGCAGCAGAACCTCACGTTCTGGACCGACCACGGCGACGAGCTGGAGCAGCGCTTCGCCTCGTGGGCCGCGAAGTAAGGATGAGGTAGACGCTCCGGGGCGCGAGCCCCGGAGCGGTTTGGCTGCATGGCTGGAGACCGGATGTGACCACAATGACGACCGTGACGAACGTTGCCGGCGCGGCACGCGAAGAGAGCGCGCGCCTGAAGCGGGAACTGCGCGTAGCGCAAGCGAAGAAGCGCACGATGGCGCTCATGCTGATCGCGCCGCTCGCGATCTTTCTGCTGCTGATCTTCGTGGTGCCGATCGCCGCGCTGCTCACACGCGCGGTGCAGAACCCCGAAGTGGCGACGGCGCTGCCGCATACCATCACGGCGCTGCGCGCCTGGGACCGCAAGAGCGCGCCGCCCGACGCGGCCTACGCGGCGCTCGCGCAAGACCTGGTCGTCGTGCAGGATGGCGATGCGATGGGCGCGCTGGCGCGCCGCCTGAACGTGGAAATCGCGGGGTTCCGCTCGCTGGTCGCGAAGACGGCGCGCGCCATGCCGCTCGCCGGCGACGACGGCAAACCGCTTACGCTGACCCCCGCGCAAACGCGCGCCAAGATCGTCGAACTCGACGACCGCTGGAGCGACGTTACCTACTGGCAAGCGATCGCGAAGAATAGCTCGCGCTATTCGCCGTTCTACCTGCTCGCGTCGCTGGACCACCGCCAGGATGCATTCGGCAACATCGTGGCCGCCGATCCTGAGCAGCAGATCTATCTCGACGTGTTCGGCCGCACCTTCGTCATCAGCGTGTTCGTGACGGTGTTCGCGTTGCTGCTCGGCTATCCGCTCGCTTACTGGATCTCCACGCTCTCCGAGCGCCGCGCGAATCTCGTGATGATCCTCGTGCTGATTCCGTTCTGGACGTCGATTCTCGTGCGCGTGGCCGCGTGGATCGTGATTCTCCAGGGCGAGGGTCTCGTCAACAAGGCGTTGCTGGGCACGGGCCTCATTTCGCAGCCCTTGACGCTGCTGTTCAACCGCGTGGGCGTCTACATTTCGATGACGCACATCCTGCTGCCGTTCATGGTACTGCCGCTCTACAGCGTGATGAAGTCGATTCCGCCGACTTACCAGCGCGCGGCCGTCTCGCTCGGCAGCCATCCGTTCGCGGCCTTCTGGCGCGTGTATGTGCCGCAGACGTACCCGGGCGTGGGCGCGGGCGTGCTGCTCGTGTTCATTCTCTCGATCGGCTACTACATCACGCCGGCGCTGCTCGGCGGCCCGGGCGACCAGATGGTCAGCTACTACGTGGCGTACTTCACCAACGTGTCGATCAACTGGGGCATGGCCTGCGCGCTCGGCGCGCTGCTGCTCGCGGCGACCACGGCGCTCTATTTTGTCTACGGGCGCTTCACGCGCACGCAACTGAGCCTCGGCTGAGGAAGGCGCAACCATGAAATTCGCCAAACCGCTTTTTGCGCCGCATACGTCGGCCGTCGAACGCGTGTGGTACTTCGCGCTGCGCGCGCTCGTCGTGCTCACGCTGCTGTATCTGATCCTGCCCGTGCTCGCGATCGTGCCGCTGTCGTTTTCGTCGAGCACGTTCCTTGTGTATCCGATTCCGGGCTGGTCGCTGCGCTGGTATGAAAACCTCGTGATGTCCGACGAATGGCGCATGGCCGCGAAGAACAGCTTCATCGTGGGCCCGGCCGCAACCTTCGTGGCAACCGTGCTCGGCACGCTCGCGGCCATCGGCATCACGAAGGCCGATTTCCGCGGCAAGGCGCTGCTCATGGCCGTGCTCATCTCGCCGATGATCGTGCCCGTGGTCGTGGTGGGCGTGGGCATGTACCTGTTCTTCGCGCCGCTCGGACTCGCCAATACGTATCTCGGGCTGATCCTCGCGCATGCGTCGTTGGGCGTGCCGTTCGTCGTGACCACGGTCGCGGCCACGCTGCAGGGCTTCAATCACAATCTCGTGCGTGCGAGCCTTTCGCTCGGGGCGAATCCGGTCACGACGTTCTTCCGCATCACGCTGCCCGTCATCGCGCCGGGCGTGATTTCGGGCGCGCTGTTCGCGTTCGCCACGTCGTTCGACGAAGTCGTCGTGACGCTGTTCCTCGCGGGCGCCGACCAGACCACCTTGCCGCGCCAGATGTTCACGGGCATCCGCGAAAACATCAGCCCGACGATCGCTGCGCTCGCAACGATCCTGATCGTGTTCTCCACCTGTCTGCTGCTCGCGCTCGAATGGCTGCGCGGCAGGAATGCGGCGCGCGCGGTGAAGGCATGACGGCGTGAGGTGTCGATGGAAAAAAGGCAGCGCTGCGGCGCTGCCTTTTTGCTTCCAGGCGTTACGCCTGAAGCAGCGTCGGCACACGCCGCTTGACCCACTGCGTGGCCTGATCGTACGTGTGGGCGAGTTGCAGCACCGAGAGATCCGCCTGCGGCTTGCCGATCACCTGCAGCCCCATCGGCAGGCCTTGCGCATTGAAGCCCGCAGGCACGCTGATGACAGGCAGCCCCGCGAGACTGCCGCCAATCACGACTTCCATCCAGCGGTGATAGGTATCCATCGTGCGGCCCGCGATCGACTTCGGCCATTGCTCGCTTGCGTCGAACGGGAAGAGTTGAGCGCTGGGCAGCACGAGGTAGTCGTAACGCTCGAAGAGCGCGAGCAGCGCGTTGTACCACTGACTGCGCGTGACCGTGGCGTTCCACACGTCTTCGCCCGAGAGCTTCAGGCCGCCTTCCACTTCCCATTGGGCTTCGGGCTTGAGCAGCGCGCGCTTTTCCGTGTCGCGATAGAGCGCGCCCAGCGTGCCCGCGCACGAGAAATGGCGCAGCGTGAGCCACGTTTGCCACACGCGCTCCATGGCGAAGTCGGGGCGCGCGGCTTCGACCTTGCAGCCTATCGATTCGAAGTCCTTGAGCGCCGATTCGCAAAGCGCGAGCACGCCGTCTTCCATGGGCAGATAGCCGTCGTAGTCGCCTAGCCAACCGATGCGCGCGCAACCAAAGTCGCGTCCGAGCGGGCCCGCGAACTGCGCAGGATCTTCGGCAATGGAAAGCGGAGCACGCGCGTCGTAGCCGGCCTGGGTGGCAAGCAGCATCGCGAGGTCGGGCACAGCGCGGGCCATCGGTCCCGCGTAGCCGAGCTGGTGGAAGAACAGTTCGTGCGCCGGCACCGAGGGCACGCGGCCTTGCGAGGGACGAAAGCCGAATACGTTGTTCCAGCCGGCGGGATTGCGCAGCGACCCCATCATGTCGCTGCCGTCCGCCACGGGCAGCATGCGCAGCGCCAGCGCCACGGCCGTGCCACCGCTGCTGCCGCCCGCGCTGCGCGTGGGGTCGTAGGCGTTGAGCGTGGTGCCGAAGACCGTGTTGTAGGTGTTCGAGCCAAGGCCGAATTCCGGCGTGTTCGTCTTGCCGATGAAAATCGCGCCCTGTGCGCGCATGCGCGCGGCCATCAGGGAATCTGCCGTGGGCACTTCGTTGCGGAACAGCGGCGAGCCTTGCGTGTACGGGATGCCGGCCGTGGCCGTGAGATCCTTCGGCGCTTGCGGCATGCCGTGCATCCAGCCAAGGTACTCGCCTCGCGCGAGCTGGGCGTCGCGAACGCCCGCCTCGGCCAGCAGCGTGGCGCGCTCGCGCAGCGAGACGATGGCGTTGGCCGGCGTATTCACACGCTCGATATGGTCGAGAAACGCGCTCATCACTTCGCGGCAGGACACCTTGCGCAGGCGTATCCATTCCGAAAGCTGAAGTGCGTCGGCCGCGACGAGATCGTTGGGGGACAGTTCTGCGGGGGACAGCGATGCCTGGTTCATACGTGTCTCTCGTTTGCGGATGGAGCAGGGGGAGGGTCATTGTCGCGCACGCGCGGCGCAAGCGAAAGGAAACGAATGGTTGCCGCAGCAGGGTGCCGGTTGCCGTGTGGGGCGGCCAGGCTACCGAACGGGCGCGGCGGGTGCCGACGTGTCGTTGCCCTGCGCAGGCGGCGCTGTGCCGGGGAGTGGGGCGCCACCAAGGGCTTGATAGAGCGCAGCGGTGTCGGTTAGCCGATCCGCATGAACGCGCGAGCGGTCGAGCGTTGTCTGGAGTGCCTGGCGTTGCGCATCGATCAACGAAAACTCGCTCACGCCGCCTGCGTTGTAGCGCGTTTGTGCGATCGCCGCGTTGGCCTGCGCCTCACGAGCGGCGTCGTCGCGCGCCTGCAGTTCGGTCGCATCGTTCTGGAGCGACTGGAGCGAGTCGGCGACCTGCTGCAACGCTTGCAGGACCGTCTGACGATAGTCGGCGAAAGCGGCTTCATAGGCGGCTTGTGACGCACGTTTCTTCGCGCGCAATTCGCCGCCATGGAACAGCGGCTGTGTGAGGCCGAGTCCGACGTTCCAGATGTTCAGCCCGCTGATGACGTCCTCGATACGCGTGCGCTCCGAGCCGATACTCGCCGAGAGCGAGATCTGCGGATAGAGGTTTGCCGTCGCCACGCCCACGTTCGCGCCTGCCTGGTGCAGCAGCGCCTCGGCGGCGCGTATGTCGGGACGCTCGCGTGCCAGCGTGGAAGGCACGGTGAGCGCAACCGTATCGGGCAGATGCAGGGTATCGAGTGAAAGGGCGTCGAGCGGCGCGGCGAACTGCGCAGGCGCGACGCCCAGCAGGGTGGCGAGCTGATGCTCCGCAGCCTCGCGCTGCGTTTCGAGCGGTGGCAGCGAGGCGCGCGTTTGCGCGAGCAGGGTGCGCTGGCTGCGCACGTCGATCTCCGCTACGCCGCCGGCAGCAAAGCGCGCCTGCATGATCGCGAGCTGGCGCGCCTGCGTCTGCGCGAGTTGCATGGTGAGATCGATCTGGCGTTGCAGCGACGCGCGACGGATGGCAGTGGACACCACGTTGGCGGCCACTGAAAGTCGCGCGGCCTCCATTTCGTACGCCTGATAATCGACTTGCGCGAGCGTGGATTCCAGCGCGCGACGGTTGGCGCCGAACAGGTCGAACACGTACGAGACGCTGACCGAAGCGTTGTAAAGCGTAAACGGCGGTGGGTTCGGCACTTGCGTAATGCCGAAAGCGGCGAGATCGACCTTCTGGCGCGTGCCGGAGAGTTTCAGATCCACGGCGGGAAAGTTCGTCGCGCCGGCCTGCGCGTTGTAGTTTTCGCGAGCTTCCACGAGCCTGGCGCGCGCCGAGTCGAGCGTGGGGCTCGCGCGCAAGGCCTGATCGACGAGTTCGTTCAACTGCGCACTGCCAAACTGAATCCACCAATCGTTTGGAGCGTGTTCCGCGGCCGTGAAGGTCTGCGCGCCGCCGCCGGGGCCGGTGGCGCTGGCGGTGGACGCCGGCACAGGCTCGCGCGTCCAGCCTGTGGCATCGGGCGCGGCGGGCGGGTGGAAATCGGGACCCACGGTGCAGCCCGCGAGCATGAGCACAAGCAGGCAGGCAAGGGTGGCGTCGCGCTTCATGGTCGTGGGCCTCGCGCTAGTCGAGCGTGCGCCGGTAAAAGCGCACGGCGATCGCCATGACCGCGACCGTAAATACCGCGAGTGGCCACACCGCGGGCCACAGGTCGGTCCAGCCGTTGCCCTTGAGCAGGATGCCGCGCACGAGCCGGTTGAAATACGTGAGCGGCAGCAGATTGCCGAGCCACTGCGCCCAGCGCGGCATGCCGCCGAACGGGAACATGAAGCCGGAGAGCAGCAGGCTTGGCAGGAAATAGAACATCGTCAGCTGCATGGCCTGCAACTGGTTTTGCGCGAGCGACGACAGCGTGATGCCCACCGTGAGATTCGCGGCGATGAATAGCAGCGCCGAAAGATAGAGCGTGACGAGACCGCCCGCGAACGGCACGTGAAAGACGTAGCGTGCAGCGAGCACGATGATGGTCGCCTGGATCAGCCCGATCGCCACGTACGGAATGATCTTGCCCGTCATCACCTCGATGGGCAGCACCGGCGTGGCGAGCAGGTTCTCCATCGTGCCGCGCTCGCGTTCGCGCGTGATGGCGAGGCCCGTCATCATCACCATCGTCATGGTGAGGATCACGCCCATGAGGCCGGGTACGACGTTGTATTGCGTGATGCCCTCGGGGTTATAGAGGCGGTGCACCTGCACGTCGAACGCGGCGGGCGTGCCGTTCAGATGCGCGAGCGGGCCGGTGAGGTCCTTCGCGGCCACGGGCGCGACCAGCCCGGGCAGCGCCGCGAGCGCGGTGGTGATGGCAGTGGGGTCGCTCGCGTCGGCTTCGACGAGCAGCGAGGGTCGTTCGCCGCGCAGCAGGCGCCGCGAAAAATCGACAGGAATACTGAGCACGAACTGCACCGTGCCGCGCGCGAGCGCATGACGCGCGGAGGCTTCGTCGGGCAGCGTTTCGATCACGTCGAAATAGGCGGAGTTACGCATGCCCGCGACGAAGCTGCGCGCGAACACGCTGTCCTCGCCCACGACGATGGCCGTGGGCAGATGCTTGGGGTCGGTGTTGATCGCATAGCCGAACAGCGTGAGCTGGATGATCGGCAGGCCAACGATCATCGCGAACGTGATGCGGTCGCGCTTGAGCTGCAAGAACTCCTTGAGCACGATGCTCCACCAGCGCGCCACGGAAAACGGGAACGACGCGCTCACGACTTGACTCCGTAATTGTCCTGAGCATGGCTCATCAGGTAGATGAAGACATCTTCGAGACCGGTGTCGATGCGTTCCGCGCGCAGCGGCTGGCCTTCCACGGCGCGCTCCACCGCTTTGGCAAGCGCTGCATGATCGCGTCCGCTCGCATGCAGCGCGGAGCCGAACACGACCGTCTGCTCGATGCCCGGCGCGTCGCGCAGCTGCGCGGCGAGTGTGCTCAGCCGCTCGCCATGAATCGCCCACGTTTCGAGGTTCTGTTCGGCGATGACCTCGGCGGCGGTGCCCTGCGTGAGCAGCTTGCCGTAGGCGATATAGGCGAGTTTGTGGCAGCGCTCGGCTTCGTCCATGTAGTGCGTGCTCACGAGCACCGAAATGCCCCGCGCGGCGAGCCGGTGCAATTCCTCCCAGAAGTCGCGGCGCGCGGTGGGATCGACGCCCGCGGTCGGTTCGTCGAGCAGCAGCAATTCGGGCTCGTGCAGCATGCAGGCCGCGAGCGCGAGACGCTGCTTCCAGCCGCCCGAAAGCGCACCCGTGAGCTGGCTCGCGCGGCTTGCGAGCCCGAGCGATTCGAGTGCGCGATCGACGGCTTCGCGGCGGTTCGGCATCTCGTAGATGCGCGCAACGAAGTCGAGGTTCTCGCGGATCGTCAGGTCTTCCCAGTACGAGAAACGCTGCGTCATGTAGCCCACGTGACGCTTGATCTGCGCGCTCTCGCGCAGGATGTCGTAGCCAAGGCAGGTGCCCGAACCGGAGTCGGGCGTGAGCAGCCCGCACATGAGGCGGATCGACGTGGTTTTGCCGCTGCCGTTCGGGCCGAGAAAGCCGAATATCTCGCCGCGCGCCACACGCAGCGACACGTCGTTGACAACATGCTTGTTGCCGAAACGCTTGTTGAGATTGCGCACGTCGATGGCGTAGTCGCCGGCAGATCGATCAGGTGTGCTCATTGCAGCGTCACCTCGACCGGCTGGCCCGGATGTAGCTTCACGGCGTCCTGTGCGGAAGGCCGCGCCTCGATCATGAAAACGAGCTTCGCGCGGTTCTCGTTGCTGTAGATGACGGGCGGGGTATATTCGGCGGCGTTCGAAATCCACGTGATGGTGGCGGGCACCAGGGCGGCGCAGCCGTCGCAGCGCACGTTCACCTTGCGGCCCGGCGCGAGCGATCCGACGATCGTTTCCGGCACGAAGAAGCGCACCTTCACGTTCTGCGGCGGCAACATCTGCACGACGGGGTTGCCCGCCTGCACCCACTCGCCCACACGAAACAACGTGTCGTAGACGAGGCCGCCGCTCGGCACGCTCACGCGCTTCTGGTCGAGCCGCCACTGCGCCTGCGCGAGCGAGGCACGCGCGGCCTCGACGTCGGCGGCCTGGGCGGCGATTTGCGCAGTACGTCCCGGCAGATTCGCCACGCGCACCTGGTTTTGCAGCTCGCGCACCTGGGCGGCCGTGGAGGCGGCCTGCGCGCGCGAGTCGTCGAGCTGCGCCTGCGCAATGCCGCCTGCGCGCAGTTGCGCCTCGTCGCGTGTGAGCTGAAGCGCGGCCTTGCGCGCGTTCGCCTCGGCCTGCGCGAGCTGCGCCTCGGTCACACGCACTTCGGGCGGACGCTTGCCGGTCTGGAGGTCCGCGAGCTGCTGCTGTGCGGCCGTCAGGCGATGCTGCGCCTCGTCGCGCGCGGCCGCTTCCTCGACGGAGTCGAGCGCGAAGGCGGGCGCATTGGCGGCCACGGTTTGCCCGCGTTGCACTTCGAGGTGCGTGAGCGTGCCCGACTGCGACGACGCGAGGTAGACGTACTCGCCTTCGGCATAGCCCTGCCAGCCAGCCGGTCCATGCCTGGAGCATGAGGCGAGCACGAGCGCCGCGACGCATATGCCGGCAATGCGGCGCTTCATGACGCGTCCTCCTTGCGGCTTGCCGTCGGGCCCGTCGCGCGGCGCGCGCGCGGGTCCTGCGGCGCAGGCCGCAAGGCCGCGCTCAACAGCGCGCTCACATGCCGATGCAGCGCCTCGCGCTCGATCTTCGGAAAGCCGCGCACACTTTGCCAGAGCTTCGAAGTGGCGAGCGGCAGCATGACGAGCGCGAGAATCGAGATGAACAGCAGCGGCGCCTCCAGTTCGGCGTTGACGCTGCCGTCGCGCTGCGCCTCACTGACGCGCGCGGCAAAGCGCTGCAACTGCTCGGTGGGCAGCCGCTTGAGCATGCGCTCGCGCAGCAGGCCACCTTCGTTGACGATTTCGCGCAGCCAGAGCGGCGGCAGCCAGGGCATGCGCGAGGTGACGTCGAAGAGCCGCGCGACCAGTTCTTCCACGAGCGCGTGAGGGTCTTGCGCGAGATCGCCCTCGGTGCTGTCCACACTCTCCCACACGAAGGCGATCGAGCGCGCAATGCGCTCCTCGACCACGGCGTCGAGCAGCTTTTCGCGGTTCGTGAAGTAGTAGTGAACCATGGCGGACGTCACGCCCGCGGCCTCGGCGATCTGCGCCATGGTGGTGGCCGCGATGCCCTGCTCGCCGAACAGTTGCGTGGCGCTGGCGAGCAGCCGCTCGCGCATGTCGAGGTCGGCGGCGGCGCGGCGCCGGCCGCGCGGGCGGGGCGCAGCAGGAGCGGTGCGGGTGCGCGCGATCATCGTTCTACTTTAATTCACGCGTTAGTTAAATTCAAACTGCGCGCGCAGTGGGTTAACCCTGCGACAGTTCCTTGCGGGTTCTTTCAGAACTTTCCTATACAAATGTGCTGGCAGGTCGTTCACGCTGTGAGATTCACGCTGAAGGGACAAACAAATCACGCCACCATGGAACAAATAATGAAACGCGTCGTTGTCATCGACGACCATCCGATCGTGCTGAAGATGCTCGCCAACGTGCTGAATACGGAGTACGAACTGGTGGGCGAGTGCAGCGACGGCGAAGCGGGCCTTCGCCTCGTCCAGGAATTGCGTCCCGATCTGGTGATTCTCGACCTCGAGTTGCCGAAGCTCGACGGCCTTTCCGTCATCCGCGGCATTCGCGCGCACCAGCCCGGCGCGCGCATTCTCGTGCTCTCTGCGAAGCCCGAGTTGGTGATGGCCAATCACACGCGCATCGCGGGCGCGAACGGCTATGTCAACAAGAATCGCGGTGTGGAGGAACTGTGCGGTGTGGTCAAGGCGGTATTGCTCGGCTACGACTGCTTCCCGGCGGGCAGCTGCGGCGGCGGCCGCGACGTGGCGCTCAACGGGCTGTCGCCTCGCGAAGTCGAAGTCCTGCAGTATCTCGCGCGCGGTTTGAGCAACAAGGGTATCGCGGCACGGCTCGGGCTTTCGGATAAAACCGTCAGCACCTATAAGACCCGCGTGCTGGACAAGCTCGGCGTGTCGTCACTTGCGGCGCTGATCGAGTTTGCGACGTTGAACAAGCTGATCGAATAGCCCGACTCAAAGCCCAGTCGAAAAAAAAGCCCGACTTGCGTCGGGCTCCAAGTGTGACCGCACCCGTTGCCGGGCGCGGCACCTGCAAAAAACTGCGTACTTACGCCGCGAGCAGCGAGCGCAGCACGAACGGCAGTATACCGCCGTGCTTGTAGTAGTCGACTTCGATCGGCGTGTCGATGCGCAGCAGCACCTGCACGCGCTGATCCTTGCCGTCCTTGTGGTGGATCACGAGCGTCAGGTCTTGTTGCGGCTTGAAGTCGTCCGTCAGGCCTTCGACATCGAACGTTTCTTCGCCGGTCAGGCCGAGCGACTGAACGCTGTCCGAACCCTTGAACTGCAGCGGCAGAACGCCCATGCCAACGAGGTTCGAGCGGTGGATACGCTCGAAGCTGCGTGCGACCACGGCCTTCACGCCGAGCAGCTGCGTGCCCTTGGCTGCCCAGTCACGCGACGAGCCCGTGCCGTACTCTTCGCCTGCGAACACCATGGTCGGCGTGCCGGCGTCGATGTACTTCATCGCTGCATCATAGATCGAAAGCTGTTCGCCGCTCGGCTGATGGATCGTCAGGCCGCCTTCCACGCGCGTGCCGTCGGCCTTCGCCGGGATCATCAGGTTCTTGATACGCACGTTCGCGAAGGTGCCGCGCATCATCACGTCGTGGTTGCCGCGGCGCGAGCCGTAGCTGTTGAAGTCGGCCTTCTGCACGCCGTTTTCCTTCAGCCACTTGCCTGCGGGCGAGTCTTCCTTGATCGAACCGGCCGGGCTGATGTGGTCGGTCGTGACCGAGTCACCGAAGATGCCCAATGCGCGCGCGCCCTTGACTTCGGCTACCGACGACGACGGCGTCATCGAGAAGTCGCTGCCGAAGAACGGCGGTTCGGCGATGTAGGTCGACTTCGGCCAGTCGTAGACCTGACCTTCTTCGCCTTCGATCTTGCTCCACAGGTCGCCCTTCTTCGTGAGCTGGCTGTAGTTCTTCTGGAACGCGTCCGGATCGAGCGCGAACTTGAGCAGCGCGTTGACTTCGTCGCTCGTCGGCCAGATGTCGCCGAGGTAGATGTCACGGCCGCCCTTGCCCTTGCCCACCGGTTCCGTCATCAGGTCGCGCGTGATGTTGCCCGCGATCGCGTAAGCGACGACCAGCGGCGGCGAGGCCAGGAAGTTCGCGCGGATGTTCGGATGGATACGCGCTTCGAAGTTGCGGTTGCCCGAGAGCACCGCAGCCGCGACGACGTCGTTCGTGACGATCGATTCGTTCAGTTCGGGCGTCAGGTCGCCGGCGTTGCCGATACAGGTCGTGCAGCCGTATGCCGCGAGTTCGAAGCCGAGCTTCGAGAGGTACGGCAGCAGGCCCGTCTTCGTCAGGTATTCCGTGACGATGCGCGATCCCGGCGCGAGCGAGGTCTTGATGTGCGGTGCGACCGTCAGGCCCGCTTCGATGGCTTTCTTCGCGAGCAGACCGGCGGCCAGCAGCACGCTCGGGTTCGACGTGTTGGTGCACGACGTGATCGCGGCGATCAGCACGTCGCCGTTGTGCAGCTTGACCTTGTCGCCCGCTGCGTATTCGGCGGAGAGGTCGGCGGCCTTCTTGTTGAAGCCGTTTTCCGCGACCGGCTTCGAGAACAGGTCCGTGAAGGTCGACTTCACGTTGCCGATTTCGATGCGGTCTTGCGGGCGCTTCGGACCGGCCAGCGACGGCGCGACCGTGCCGAGGTCGAGGACGAGCGTCTTCGTGTAGTCGATGTCGCCGGCCTTCGGCACGCCGAAGAGATCCTGCGCCTTGAAGTAGTTCGCGAATGCCGCGATTTCAGCTTCCGTGCGGCCCGTGCCCTTGAAGTAGTCGATCGTCTTTTCGTCGACAGGGAAGAAGCCCATCGTCGCGCCATATTCCGGCGCCATGTTGCCGATGGTCGCGCGGTCGGGCACGCCGATCGACGCCGTGCCTTCGCCGAAGAACTCGACGAACTTGCCGACGACCTTCTCCTTGCGCAGCATTTCGGTGATGGTCAGCACGAGGTCGGTGGCCGTGCAGCCTTCGCGCAGCTTGCCCTTGAGTTCGACGCCCACCACATCAGGCGTGAGGAAGTACACCGGCTGGCCGAGCATGCCGGCTTCCGCTTCGATGCCGCCCACGCCCCAGCCCACCACGCCGATGCCGTTGATCATCGTGGTGTGGCTGTCGGTGCCGACGAGCGTGTCCGGGTAGTAGACGGTATCGGCGCCTTCCGCCTTCTTGTGCACGCCGCGTGCGAGGTATTCCAGGTTCACCTGGTGGACGATGCCGATGCCCGGCGGCACGACCTTGAACGTGTCGAACGCCTGCATGCCCCACTTCATGAACTGGTAGCGCTCGTTGTTGCGCTGGAATTCCAGTTTCATGTTCAGGTCGAGCGCGTCCTTCTGGCGGAAGTAGTCGATCTGGACCGAGTGGTCGACGACGAGATCCACCGGCACGAGCGGCTCGATGACCTTCGGGTCCTTGCCGACCTGCTTGGCTACGCCGCGCATGGCGGCGATGTCGGCGAGCAGCGGCACGCCCGTGAAGTCCTGCAGCACGACGCGGGCGACCACGAACGGGATTTCGTCGACGCGCGAGGCGTTCGGCTTCCAGTTCGCGAGTTGCTCGATGTGCTCTTCCGCGATCTTCTTGCCGTCGTAGTTACGCAGCACAGACTCGAGCACCAGACGAATCGAGACCGGCAGACGATTGATCTTCACGCCAAGCTGCTTGCCGAGTTGCGGCAGCGAGTAGAACTTGCCTTTGCCGGAACCGCTGTCGAATTCTTTTAGCGTTTTGTGGAGATTGTGGGCCATAGTGTTTTCCTTCGTTTAATCGCGGAAATAACGCTTACTGCTCGTTTGCTGCTGTCACGGATACCTGCCTGATTGCTCAGATCACGTACATGTCGACGTACTCGTTGACGGGCAGGGCGCAAAGCCGGGCTTCGTCGAGCGAGACATCGAGAATCGCCTGCTGCTGCTTCGCGGGGAAGCGGCGCGCGAGGTTGATTCGAAACTTTTCGATCAACAGCGGAATGCCTTGTTCGCGGCGCCGCTTGTGGCCGATCGGGTACTCGACTACGACCTCGTCGAGCGTCGTGCCGTCCATGAGCTCTATGGTGAGCGCATTCGCGATCGAGCGCTTGTCCGGATCGTGATAATCCTTCGTGAACTGCGGGTCTTCCACGCATACCGTCTTCGCGCGCAGCGCGTCGATCCGCGGGTCGCCCGCGATGTCGTCTTCGTAGTCGGAGGCGGTGAGGCGGCCGAAGATCAGCGGCACGGCGACCATGTACTGGATACAGTGGTCGCGATCGGCCGGGTTGGCAAGCGGGCCGCTCTTGTCGATGATGCGGATGGCCGCTTCATGCGTGCGGATGGTGATGCGCTTGATGTCCCCAGCCGTCCTGCCTTGCTGCGCGAGCACGCCGTGCAGCGTCATCGCGGCTTCGGCGGCGGTCTGCGCGTGGAATTCGGCGGGGAACGAAATCTTGAACAGCACGTTTTCCATGACATACGTGCCGTAGGGGCGCTGAAACCTGAACGGCTGTCCCTTGAACGAGACGTCGTAGAAGCCCCACGTTTTTGCCGTGAGCGCCGAGGGATAGCCCATCTCGCCCGTTTTCGCCATGAGCGCGAGACGCACGGCGCGCGAGGTGGCGTCGCCTGCGGCCCACGACTTGCGCGAGCCCGTATTGGGCGCGTGGCGGTAGGCGCGCAGCGACTGGCCGTCGACCATCGCGAGCGAAACGGCGTTGATCAGCTCGTCGCGGGTGAGCCCGAGCATTTGTCCGACCACGGCGGTCGAGGCGAGCTTGACGAGCAGCACATGGTCGAGACCGACCTGGTTGAACGAGTTTTCCAGCGCAATGCAGCCCTGGATTTCGTGCGCCTTCACCATGCCTTCGAGCACGTGCTTCATGGTGAGCGGCGCTTTGCCCTGAGCGATGGCGGTGCGCGAGAGCCAGTCGGCGGTCGCGAGGATGCCGCCCAGGTTGTCCGACGGATGGCCCCATTCGGCGGCGAGCCATGTGTCGTTGAAGTCGAGCCAGCGGATCATCGCGCCGATGTTGAACGCGGCCTGAACCGGATCGAGCTGGAATGGCGTGCCCGGCACCTTCGCGCCGTGCGGGACGGTCGTGCCCGGCACGATCGGTCCCAGCAACTTGGTGCAGGCGGGGTAGGAGAGCGCCTCGAGTCCGCAGCCGAGGGTATCGATCAGGCAATGCCGGGCCGTCGTCAGCGCGAGCGCGCTGTCAACCCGGAAACCGAGCACATAGTCGACGATATCGACCAGTACCTGGTCCGGCTGCGGCCTGACGTTGGAGATCAGGGCGGACATCGAGGCGATCCTGCGGTCCTTACTGGCCCGCGGCGCCGCTGGCGGCTGCCGGAGCGCGGTTAGCCGGGTTCAGCGCTTGAGCCTGGGTCGGCGCCATTGCGCCTTGCTGCATTGCAACAGTCTTGCACTCGTCGGCCAGACGCGAGCTGTCCTTGTCCGAGAACAGCATGGCCTTCGTCGGGATCACGACGAGGTCGAGGCCGGTGGCGGCGTCGTGGAAGCGGTCGGCGCCCGTGGTCGTGACCTGACGCGGCAGGTTGTAGTTCTTGTTCGCCCAGTGAACGGTGACGATCTGGTCACGCGCCATGTCGCCCTTCAGGTCGAATTGTGCGCCTTCAGCGCAGCTCCAGTGCTCCGAGCCGTCCGGGACCGGATCGACCTTCGCTTCCTTGGCCGGGTTGGCCTTGCGCTTGATGATGCGATGCTTCGGAGCCGGCTTCTTGGCGGTCGTGGTCGACGTGCCTTGTGCGGCGGCGTCGGTGGCGGCCAGCATCAGCGTCGAGGACAGGGTGCCGATGACAGCGGCGATCAGCAGTTTCTTCATGAGTGTCAAACCTTTATCTATCTAAAAGCGGTTGATCAGTGCGCGGTTGAACAGGCAACCGCCGTTTGCACTGCGCGCGCCCCGAAAGCACGCAGCGGACGCTATTTTCACCTATTTATCGCCATGAACTTCATTTTCTCCGGCCCGGTGTTGTTTGCGCCTTGGTTCGCAAGTAACTGCCTGTAACTGTCCGTGACTGACGTTGCTGCGCTATGCGGCGCGAGATCCGTTTCGTTGCCGTGGCGCAATACGTTGAAAACGTTTTCGTCGTCCGTTCGCGGCGCGCATCAGGCCGACTCCTGCGTCAGGTCGCCCGGCGTATCGACGCCCGACGCGAACAGCGGCGCCGCGTCGACCGGCACCGCGCGGCCCGTGGCTGGCGCGCGGCGCAGAACCGACCAGTAATAGCGGTAGCTCGCGCGGTCGTGCAGCGTGTCGCCGTGACGTGTCGGACCCCATTGCGCGTGTTGCGCGGCCAGCAGGATTTCGGCGGCCAGGACGATTTCTTCGTCGCGCGGCGCGAAAGCGGCCACGATCGCGGGAATCTGCGCCGGGTGAATGCTCCACATGCGCGTGTAGCCGAACTCGTTGCGTGCGCGGCGCGCGTCGTTCGCTACCACGTCCATGTCGCGCACTTCCGTACTCACGTTGTGCGAGGGCACGCGGCCGAACGCGTGGCACGCGGCCGCGATTTCGAGCTTCGCGCGGCGCACGAGCGGGTGGTCGAACTGTCCGGGCGAGCGCATGGCCGTGTCGGGAATCGCGCCGTCGTGCGCAGAGACGAAGTCCATCAGCCCGAAGCTCAGCGACTCCACGCCGCGCAGCGCGGCGAGGTCGAACACGCGCGCGAGGGCGCCATGCGTTTCGACGAGCAATTGAACGGGAATGGGTTTGTCGATGCCCATCTCGACGCGCGTGGCCTCGATGAACGCCGTCATTTCGGCGGCGTCGCCCACAGCGCGGATCTTCGGCAGGGTGACGAAGGCCGGCGCGCGCTTCGCGGCGCGCAGGATCATGCGCACGTCGTCGCGCCAGTGCGGGTGATGGAAATCGTGGATGCGCACGCCGACGCGGCCGAAGCGGTCGTGTTCGCCGCCGATGAGCGACGCCACGAGTTCGGCGTGTTCGGCCTCGCGGCCGACCTGCGCGCCGTCTTCGCAATCGAGCGTGATGTCGAATACCGGGCCCAACTGCTGCTGCAGCGCGAGCGATTTGAGCATCAGCTTCTCACTGCCCGCGTAGTGGTCGCATGCGGGCAGGATGGCGGGCGGCGCTTCGCCGTCAAACAGCACTTCTGCTGGGAGAATGGCGCGCATCTTCGGCGTCGGGAGTCGAGTTTTGTAGGAGATACCGGATTCGGATGCGTCCTGCCGGCAACGTGGTCAGGGCAAGGCGCATGCGGATCGGGTGGGGCGCATAGCCGGGCCCGCCTAGGGGGCCCGCCAAGGGCGGCCCGCATGGAACGGGCCGCGCGGGCTGGGCCACGGAGGCTGCCCCCGCGTACCCATCCAGCAGAACGGAACGGGCGTCAATCGCGCGTTCCGTTCGTACAGTTGGCTTACTTGCCGAGCAGGTGAGCCACGCCTTCGCGCTCTTCGAGCAGCTCGTTGAGCGTGCCGTCCATCTTCTCGCGCGAGAATGCGTCGATTTCGAGGCCTTCCACGCGCTTGTATTCGCCGTTTTCGCAGGTCACCGGCACGCCGTAGATGATGTCTTCGGGAATGCCGTACGAGCCGTCCGACGGGATACCCATCGTGACCCACTTGCCGTTCGTGCCGAGGACCCAGTCACGCACGTGGTCGATCGCTGCGTTGGCGGCCGATGCTGCCGACGAGAGGCCGCGCGCTTCGATGATCGCCGCGCCGCGCTTGCCGACCGTCGGGATGAACGTGTTGCGGTTCCATTCGTCGTCGTTGATCAGCTGGGTCAGCGACTGGCCTTCCGCCGTTGCGACACGGAAGTCGGGGTACATCGTCGGCGAGTGGTTGCCCCACACGGCGAGCTTCTCGATCGACGCGACCGGCTTGCCCGACTTGGCGGCGAGTTGCGAGAGCGCGCGGTTGTGGTCCAGACGCAGCATGGCGGTGAAGTTCTTCTTCGGCAGATCCGGAGCCGACTTCATGGCGATGTAGGCGTTCGTGTTGGCCGGGTTGCCGACCACCAGCACCTTCACATCGCGGCTGGCGACGTCGTTCAGCGCCTTGCCCTGAACCGTGAAGATTTCGGCGTTGGCCGAGAGCAGGTCCTTACGTTCCATGCCCTTCGAGCGCGGACGTGCGCCAACCAGCAGGGCGACGTCGGCGTCCTTGAACGCGACCTTCGGGTCGTCGGTGATGACCACGCCCGCGAGCAGCGGGAATGCGCAGTCGTCGAGTTCCATCACGACGCCCTTGACGGCGGCTTGCGCCTGCGGCAGGTCGAGCAGTTGCAGGATAACGGGCTGATCCTTGCCGAGCAGGTCGCCATTCGCAATGCGGAACAGCAGGGAGTAAGCGATCTGACCTGCGGCGCCGGTGACGGCAACGCGCTTTGCGGGCTTAGCCATTGAAAATCTCCAGGAAGATGCGTTAGACGCCAGGGTAAAACGCCATTCTATATGCGCGATACACGAAGCGTAGGTGAAACAGGCGGTCTTTCCCGCCGGCGTGCGCGCTTCACTGGAACAACCATGACTGACAAGCCGTGAAGCGTGCGCCGCCGGCGCGGACCGCCGTGCCGGTAACCTGTGCAACATGGCAAGAGGTGAACGGGGCGCCCTTCGAGGGACACCAGACGCTGGCCGCTTCGCGTGTGCCGACTCCTGCAACAGCTCGCTCGGGCTCTCCCACAGACGCGCGGCGCGCAACGACTCACGCGTGCCGGCTGGGCGGATCGAAACCTCTACTGCGTTTACTGCGTGAGGGAACAGCATCGTGCAAGGCGGCTCGCGGCGCATTCGCCGCGAGGTGGATGCAGCCGGCGGCTCCTCTTCGTCATGCCGGTTTCATGTCCTGAAACTAGCATGCAGCCCGCCCGCAAACCCTTGCTCGATCGGGAGTGTAGGAGTCGTCAGGGTCAAAGTCAACAGTATCTTATGTCTTATATAAGACATAACTATTGCAGGCAAAATGCTTGATGCGTAGGGGGGTTTATGTTGAAATGCGCGCCATGAGTGCAAACCCGGCCAGCAACGCGAATTCCACCGCTCCCGAGAGCGGGGCTCCAGCGTCTGCGCCCGCGGTTCCACCGTCCCCCACCTTCAGTCCGCTGTACCAGCAGATCAAGGGGCTCATTACACAGAGCCTCGAGTCCGGCGAATGGAAGCCCGGCGAAATCATCCCCAGCGAAGTCGAACTGGCCGCCCGTTACAAGGTGAGCCAGGGGACCGTGCGCAAGGCGATCGACGAGCTGGCTGCCGACAATCTGCTGGTGCGCCGCCAGGGCAAGGGCACGTTTGTTGCAACGCACAACGAAGAGCGCGCCCAGTTTCGCTTTCTTAGATTACTCGCCGATGACGGCGCGGAGCACCCGCACGTGAGCAGGCTGCTCGAGTGCCGGCGCCTGCGCGCTTCGGCCGAGATCGCGCGCCAGCTCGACCTCAAGCCCTCGGATCCGGTGGTGCTGATCCGGCGTCTGCTGCAGTTCGACGGCGAAAGCACCGTGCTCGACGAGATCTGGCTGCCCGGCGGCGTGTTCCGCGGGCTCACGAGCGAGCGTCTCGCCGAGTACAAAGGCCCGCTCTACGCCATGTTCGAGGCGGAATTCGGCACGCGCATGATTCGTGCGACCGAGAAGATCCGCGCCGTGGCCGCGGAGCCCACGGTGGCCGACCTTCTCAAGGTGCCTGCAGGTTTTCCTTTGCTATCGGTCGAGCGCGTGTCCTATACCTATGGAGACCGGCCGGTCGAGGTGCGCCGCGGATGGTATGTCACAACCGGGTACTACTATCAGAATGATTTGAGTTGACGGGCGGCCGCGCGAAAAAGGCGCGGAGCCCTTCCCCAGAGTGCCTTTGCTTGCGCGCACCACCAGCCGTACCCGACGTGGATTTCGCTGCAGCGCGATATAAAAAGGCGCTAAAATTGCGAATTAGTGTTAACACATAGTAGGGGTCTAGCATGGCAGAAGCCGCAAAAAAACCGAGGCCGGAATACCGGAACATCGGGCTTGGGCAGATATTGTTCGCATACCGCCTGCCTCTGGCCGGTCGTGTGTCGATCGGCCACCGCATCAGCGGTGTGTTGTTGTTCCTGTTCCTGCCTTTCATCTTGTTCCTGTTGGACCAGAGCCTCACTTCGGAGCTGAGCTTCGAGGTATTCAAGGGCTTCCTCTCGAACATCATCATCAAGCTCATCGTGCTGGTCCTCGGATGGGCGTTCCTGTTTCACTTCTGCGCTGGCGTGCGTCACCTGTGCATGGACTTCAACCATAGCCTCGTGAGCAAGGAAAAAGGCAAGTCGACCTCCCTGGTCGTCGTGATCATCTCCACGGTCCTCACGATCGCCTTTGCGGCAAAACTCTTCGGAGCGTTCTAAAAAATGTCGGCTAAAAACGGTATCGGTCCGAAGCGCCTTGTCGTCGGCGCTCACTACGGCATTCGCGACTGGATCGCGCAACGCGCCACCGCCGTGATCATGGCGATCTACACGATCGTGCTGCTCGTCCTGTTCTTCGGCGCGCACGACTTCTCGTATGACGGCTGGGCCTCGATCTTCGCCGCGCAGTGGATGAAGCTCGCGACGTTCGTCACCCTGATCGCGCTGTTCCTGCACGCGTGGGTTGGCGTGCGTGACATCTGGATGGACTACATCAAGCCGGTCGGCCTGCGCATCACGCTGGACGTCCTCACGATCGCATGGCTGCTGGGCAGCCTCGGCTACGCCGCTCAGATTCTCTGGAGAGTGTAAAAGAATGGCTGCAATCAAGAATTCATTGCCGCGTCGCAAGTTCGACGTGGTCATCGTCGGTGCTGGCGGCTCGGGGATGCGCGCTTCGCTGCAACTCGCGCGCGCCGGCCTGTCGGTTTGTGTGCTCTCGAAGGTGTTCCCCACGCGTTCGCACACGGTGGCGGCGCAGGGCGGCATCGGCGCCTCGCTCGGCAACATGAGCGAAGACAACTGGCACTTCCACTTCTACGACACGATCAAGGGCTCCGACTGGCTCGGCGACCAGGACGCGATCGAGTTCATGTGCCGTGAAGCGCCGCACGCCGTGTACGAACTCGAACACATGGGCATGCCGTTCGACCGTAACGCCGACGGCACGATCTACCAGCGCCCGTTCGGCGGCCACACGGCCAACTACGGCGAGAAGCCGGTCCAGCGCGCCTGTGCTGCTGCTGACCGTACCGGCCACGCGCTGCTGCACACGCTGTACCAGCAGAACGTTGCGGCGAAGACCACGTTCTTCGTCGAATGGATGGCGCTCGACCTGATCCGCGACGCCGAAGGCGACGTGCTCGGCGTGACCGCGCTCGAAATGGAAACGGGCGACGTCTATATCCTCGAAGGCAAGACCACGCTGTTCGCCACGGGCGGCGCGGGCCGGATCTTCGCGGCATCGACCAACGCGTTCATCAACACCGGTGACGGCCTTGGCATGGCGGCCCGTTCGGGCATCGCGCTGCAAGACATGGAGTTCTGGCAGTTCCACCCGACCGGCGTGGCCGGCGCGGGCGTGCTGATCACGGAAGGCGTGCGCGGCGAAGGCGGCATTCTGCGTAACTCGAACGGCGAGCGCTTCATGGAGCGTTACGCGCCGACCCTGAAGGACCTGGCGCCGCGCGACTTCGTTTCGCGTTCGATGGACCAGGAAATCAAGGAAGGCCGTGGCGTGGGTCCGCACAAGGACCACGTGCTGCTCGACCTGTCGCACATCGGCGCCGAGACGATCATGAAGCGTCTGCCGTCGATCCGCGAAATCGCGCTCAAGTTCGCGAACGTGGACTGTATCAAGGAGCCGATCCCGGTCGTGCCGACCATCCACTACCAGATGGGCGGCATCCCGACGAACATCAACGGCCAGGTCGTTGGCACGCCGAAGGGTCACGAGGAAGTCGTCAACGGCTTCTACGCCGTGGGCGAATGCTCGTGCGTCTCGGTGCACGGCGCAAACCGTCTGGGCACGAACTCGCTGCTCGACCTCGTGGTGTTCGGCCGTGCGGCTGGCAACCACATCGTCAAGCACGTCAAGGAACTGCGCGATCACAAGCCGCTGCCGGCCGACGCCGCCGACTTCGCGCTCTCGCGCCTCGCCGAGCTCGACAAGTCGACCTCGGGCGAGTACGCGCAAAGCGTCGCGAACGACATCCGCGGCTCGATGCAGAAGCACGCAGGCGTGTTCCGCACCTCGAAGCTGCTGGAAGACGGCGTGAAGGACATCGCGCAGATCGCTGAGCGCGCGAAGCACATCCACCTGAAGGACAAGTCGAAGGTGTTCAACACGGCGCGCGTGGAAGCGCTCGAAGTGGCGAACCTGGTCGAAGTTGCGCGCGCAACGATGGTTTCGGCGGAAGCCCGCAAGGAAAGCCGTGGTGCGCACGCACAGAGCGACTACGAACACCGCGACGACGAAAACTGGCTGCGCCATACGCTCTGGTTCAGCGAAGGCGACCGACTCGAATACAAGCCGGTCCACATGCAACCGCTGACCGTCGAGTCCGTGCCGCCGAAGGCGCGTACGTTCTAAGGCACACGCCAGTCAAAAGGAATTGGAAATGGCCAAACGCATTTTTGAAGTCTATCGCTACGACCCGGACAAGGACGCGGCGCCGCGCATGCAAACGTACGAGCTGGAACTCACGCACGAGCGCATGCTGCTCGACGCGCTGCTCAAGCTCAAGGAAGTGGACGAAACGCTGTCGTTCCGCCGTTCGTGCCGTGAAGGCGTGTGCGGTTCGGACGCCATGAACATCAACGGCAAGAACGGTCTCGCCTGCCTGACGAACCTGAACGACCTGCCGGCGAAAATCGTCCTGCGTCCGCTGCCGGGCCTGCCCGTCGTGCGCGACCTGATCTGCGACTTCACGCAGTTCTTCAACCAGTACCACTCGATCAAGCCGTACCTGATCAACGACACGCCGCCGCCCGAGAAGGAGCGTCTGCAGTCGCCTGAGCAGCGTGACGAACTCGACGGCCTGTACGAGTGTATTCTGTGCGCAAGCTGCTCGACCTCGTGCCCGAGCTTCTGGTGGAACCCGGACAAGTTCGTCGGCCCGGCAGGTCTGCTGCAGGCTTACCGCTTCATCGCGGACAGCCGCGACGAAGCGACCGGCGAGCGCCTCGACAACCTCGAGGACCCGTACCGTCTGTTCCGTTGCCATACGATCATGAACTGCGTCGACGTTTGCCCGAAGGGCCTGAACCCGACGAAGGCGATCGGCAAGATCAAGGAACTGATGTTCCGCCGCGCGGTTTGATGTTGCTGTTCTGAAATGGAATCGCACCAGTCTGACCCTCATCGCCGCGCGCGCCTTCGCTGGCGCGCGCGGCGCGGCCTGCTCGAAAATGATCTGATTTTTGAGCGGTTTTTCGAGCGCTATGAGCATGAACTCAGCGACGCCGATGTGGGCGCTCTCACGCGTCTGCTCGAGCTGAGCGATAACGACCTGATGGACTTGCTGCTCGCGCGCAAGGAACCAGAAGGCGACCTTGCCGACCCGGACGTGAAGCGGGTGCTGGAGCTGCTTCGGAACGTCTGAGCGCGGCGGCGCGCAGTGATGTGGACTGCCGCCGCTCCGGACGTACAAAACTATCGAATCCCGTGTTTATCTTCGATTGAGGATGTGCTATGACCCCGTCTGATGTAAAAGCCACGCTATCGTTCAGCGACAATTCGCCGAGCGTCGAAATGCCGATCTACAAGGGCACGATGGGCCCCGATGTGATCGACATCCGCAAACTGTACGGTCAGACCGGCAAGTTCACGTACGACCCTGGCTTCATGTCGACGGCGTCGTGCAACTCGGCGATCACGTATATCGACGGCGACAAGGGCGAGCTGCTGTACCGCGGCTACCCGATCGACAACCTCGCGCAAAACGCCGACTTCCTCGAAACCTGCTACCTGCTGTACCGCGGCGAACTGCCGAACGCGGCGCAGAAGGAAGAGTTCGTGAAGACCGTCACGCAGCACACGATGGTTCACGAGCAAATGCAGTTCTTCTTCCGCGGCTTCCGCCGCGACGCGCACCCGATGGCGATCCTCGTCGCCGCAGTCGGCGCGCTGTCGGCGTTCTATCACGACTCGCTCGACATCAACAATCCGAAGCACCGTGAAGTTTCGGCGATCCGCATGATCGCGAAGCTGCCGACGCTGGTCGCCATGGCGTACAAGTACTCGATCGGCCAGCCGTTCGTGTATCCGCAGAACGACCTCTCGTACAGCGCGAACTTCATGCGCATGATGTTCTCGAACCCGTGCGAAGAGTACAAGGTCAACGACGTGCTCGTGCGCGCGCTCGACCGTATCCTCATCCTGCACGCCGACCACGAGCAGAACGCTTCGACNTCNACNGTGCGTCTGGCNGGNTCGTCGGGNGCGAANCCGTTCGCGTGTATCGCNGCCGGTATCGCTTGCCTGTGGGGCCCGGCGCACGGNGGNGCGAACGAAGCCGCNCTGAACATGCTNGAAGAAATCGGCTCGNNNGANAANATNCCNNAGTTCATCNAGCAGGTGAAGGACAAGAACTCGGGCGTGAAGCTGATGGGCTTCGGCCACCGCGTGTACAAGAACTACGACCCGCGTGCGAAGCTCATGCGCGAGACGTGCTACGAAGTGCTGAACGAACTCGGCCTGCACGACGACCCGCTCTTCAAGCTCGCCATGCAGCTCGAAAAGATCGCGCTGGAAGACGAATACTTCGTGTCGCGCAAGCTGTATCCGAACGTCGACTTCTACTCGGGCATCGTGCAGCGCGCGCTGGGCATCCCGACCTCGATGTTCACCTGTATCTTCGCGATGGCGCGTACGGTGGGCTGGATTGCGCAGTGGAACGAAATGATCGCCGACCCCGAGCAGAAGATCGGCCGTCCGCGTCAGCTGTTCATCGGCGAAACGCCGCGCGAAGCGAAGCCGATCTCGCAGCGCTAAGCGGGTTTGCTTTGCCACGCCGCGCGCTCGATGGCGCGCCGCGTGCAAGCCTTCATGCAAACGCCCCGACGGGTTCTCGCCCGTCGGGGCGTTTTCTATTTGCGCCCGCGGTCGCGTTCAGATCCAGCCGTCGATCTTCAGCCCGCTCGCCGCTTCCGCTTCTTCGCGCGTAACCTCGCGCACTGTTTCGCCAAAACTCCACACGTGGCCTTCGGGGTCGCATGCCACATAGACGCGGTCGCCGTAGAACTGATCGGCCGGCTCGCGGAGGATCCTTGCCCCGGCGGCGCGGGCTCGTTCGCAATGCGCGTCCAGGCCGCTTTTCAACTGCACGTGTACCGACTGCGTGTTCTTGCCTTCCAGTTCGGCGGGGGTCGTGTAGGGCATGCCGGGCCAGCCGCCACAAATCATGACGTAGCCGTCGCCGAAGCGCATCTCGGAGTGGCCGAGCTTCCCGTCCGGCGACGTGACGACGAACTGGCGCGTGAAGCCGAACGCCTTTTCGAGCCAGTCGAGCGCGGCGAACGGATCGCGATAGTAGATGGCAGACCCGAAGGCCGGACGCGGCGAGGTGTTGCTCATGCTTGTCTCCTGGGCGGTATGTGTGATGAATCTAGCACCAGCGTAGTGCGATTGCGCGCAGCGCGCTCACGCGTCCTTACCGCCCACGCGCGGCCATTACCTCCGACGTAATCGTCAGCACGCACGGCATCGACGACTCTATCGCTCATCGGCACACCCCACCCGCAAGGAGCGACGACCATGGCAACTTTCAACGCCCGCCAACCCGGCTACATCCGCATCGACGACGATACCGCGCTGCACTATCGCGACTGGGGCGATGGCGCACCGCTCGTGTTCCTCTCGGGCTGGACGCTCAACGCCGACATGTGGAACTACCAGTGCGCGCCGCTTGCGGCCGCGGGTTATCGCTGCGTGGCATACGACCGGCGCGGCCATGGGCGCTCCAGCGACCCGGGCCGCGGCTACGACTACGACACGCTCGCTGACGATCTCGAAGCCGTCCTCGCCGCCCGAGGTCTGGAGCGAGTCACGCTGGTCGGCCATTCGTTCGCGAGCGGCGAGATCGTGCGCTATTTGAGCCGCCACGGCTCGCGTCGCGTGGCGGGCATCGTGCTGGTTTCGCCGGCGTCGACGCCCTGCTTGCTCAAGACTGCTGACAATCCCGGCGGGCTCGATGCGAGCCTCTTCGAAGCGTCCATCGAAGAGATGCTCACGTCGTTTCCCGACTGGATCTCGCGGCGCGCCGAAGCCTACTTCAGCCCCGGAACTTCGCACGCGGTCATTCAGTGGACGGCCGACATGATGCTGGACACGTCGCTCTACGCCGCAGCGCAACTGTCGCGCGTGCAGATGGTCACCGACTTCCGCCGCGAACTGGCCGCGATCGACGTGCCAGCGCTCGTGCTGCACGGCGACTGCGATGCCTCGGCGCCGCTCGAGATCACCGGTCGCCCCACGGCGGCCGCGCTCGAACACGCGACGCTGAGGGTTTATGAGGGCGGCACGCACGGCATGTACTTCAACCACGCCGCGCGTGTGAACGACGATATCCGCGCGTTCGTGACGCGGTGGCAGGCGTGAAACGCGACTCGGCCAGCTGGCGGATAGAAGTCGCGGATACAAGTCGTAATCAGGGCCCGGCCATTCGCGCCGGGCGCAAAGGAATAGCGCCCCTGCGCCCCTCGTTTTGCAGATGACACGCGGCTCGCGCGAGCCCACTCACGCGCCGCGTGCCAGGCGTACCGATGGAGTCTTCACGGCCAAGGCGCACAGCCCGTGCGCCGCGAGGCCGGTCCGTCGAGAGGGGCGACATCATGCGCAAACTTCTCGTCTTCACGGCGCTGGCCTGTCTGGGCGCTTGCACGACACCGGTCGCGTCGCAGCAGCCCGCGGACGCATCGTATTACCCGCCGCCCAACTGCCGCACCGTCACTGGCACTGCCGAGATCGACGGCGCGCCGCAGGTGATCAGCGGTCTCGCCTGCCTGCAGCCCGACGGCACCTGGCAGATCGTGCAGGGTAACGACGGCACGCAGGTCTACCCCGTGGCATGGACCGACGCGACGACCTGGTACGCCGGCCCATGGTACGGCTGGTGGCCGCCGGTGTTCGTGGGCGGCGCGTTCGTGTTCGTCGATCACTTCCATCACTTTCATCACATGGATCACGTCTTCCCGGGCGGTCCGCACATGCATCCGGCGCCAGGCATGCACGGCGGATTTCATGGCGGCTTCCACGGTGGTCACGGCGGCGTCTGGAGCGGTACGGGTGGCATGCACGGCGGCTCGCATCGCTGAAACACACTGCACGGCCTGATTGACGCACGACGAATCCTTTATGATGGAGCGCGCCTTCCCACCCGAGACGCTCCATGTTTTTCGCCGCGCATTCCCTGCATCGCCGCCTGAGCATTGCGATCGGCACGCTCGCGATCCTCGTCGGCGTGCTGGGTGCGCTCGGCACCTTCCTCGTCGTGCGCAGTCTCGCCGCCGAGTTCAATACGACGCTGCGCGACGCCGCCGCGCACGTGCAGACCGGCGTGCCGCATCGCGCGATCGAGCCGCGCGGCGACAGCGAAGCCGCCGACAATTTCGTCGTGCAGATCTGGTCCGCCGACGACGGCGCGGTCCCGAGCCGCACGAGCAACGCGCATATCGCGCTGCCGCGCGCGCAAAGCGGCTTCTCGTCGGTCGAATACGACGGCGAGTCCTGGGACGTGTTCGCGCTCGCCGCCGGCGACGAATACATCCAGGTGGCCGAATCGCGCAGCATGCGCAATCGCAACGCGTTGCGCGTGGCGTTCTGGAGCCTGCTGCCCGTGCTCGCGCTGCTGCCGCTGCTCGCGCTCACGATCGCGGTGACGGTGCGCGTTTCGCTGCGGCCGCTCGAGCGCGTCGGGCGGCGTGCGGCGAAGGTCGATCTGCACGACCTCGAGCCGCTCGAAGTGGGGCAGGCGCCCGTCGAGCTGCGGCCCTTCGTCGAGTCGATCAATCGCATGATCGAGCGCCTTTCCGTGCTCGTGAATGCCGAGCGTATGTTCATCGCCGATGCCGCGCACGAACTGCGCTCGCCGATCTCCGCCATGCAGTTGCAGATCGACAACCTGCGCAACGCGCCGCCCGAACAATACCCCGAGCGCTTCGAGGAGCTGCGCCGCGGCATCGTGCGCACCGGGGCGCTCGTTTCGCAACTGCTCGGTCTGGCGCGCGCCGAAATCGGCAGCACGCAACGCGTGCTGGCGGAGGTGCCGCTCGCGCAAGTGGTCACGGACGTGCTGGCCGACCTGCTGCCGCTCGCCGACGCGCGCGGCGTCGATCTGGGCGTGACGCGCCTCGACGACGTGACGGTGCGCGCCACCGAGACCGACATGCGCGTGCTCGTGCGCAATCTCGTGGACAACGCCATCCGCTATAGCCACGCAGGCGCGAACGTGGACGTGGCGGTGCGCCGCGATGAGCAAGGCGTCGTCATCGACGTGACCGACAATGGGCCCGGCATTGCCGAGGCCGATTTGCCGCGCGTGTTCGACCGGTTCTTCCGCGCGGCCGGGCATCGGGGCGACCCGCGCGGTGAGCATGACTCGCACGGCAGCGGCCTCGGCCTCGCCATCGCGCAGGCGGTGGCGCGCAGCTATCGCGGCTGCGTGACGCTCGCGAACCGGGGCGACGGGCAAAGCGGCATCGTCGCGCGCATCGAATTACCGCGCGAGTTGCCGCGCGCGTGAGCGCCGCGCCAGTTTAGCGAACACAGGTCAGGCAAAATCCGGGGAAGCATGCGAAACAAAGGACGGACACGATGCGCATTCTGCTGATCGAAGACGATCTGCTGATCGGCCCTGCGCTGCTGCGCGCGTTGAAGGACGCGTCGTACAGCGTCGACTGGGTGCGCACGGGCGAGAGCGGCCGCGACGCCATTCGCGACGGCTCGTACACGGCGGTGCTGCTCGACCTGGGCCTCGGCGACATGAGCGGGCTCGACGTGCTGCGCGCGCTGCGCGAGTCGCAGGACGCCACGCCCGTGCTCATCATCACCGCGCGCGACGACGTGGACACGCGCGTGGAAGGCCTCGATCTCGGCGCCGACGACTATCTCGTGAAGCCATTCGAGAGCAAGGAACTGCTCGCGCGCATCCGCGCCGTGGTGCGGCGCAAGTCGGGCTTTGCCTCGCCGACCATGGGCAGCGGCCGCGTCACGCTCGACATGAACGCGCGCCGCCTCACGTTCGACGGCCAGTCCGACGATCTCTCCGCGCGCGAATATGCACTCATGCTCGCGCTGCTCGAGCGGCCGGGCGCGATCCTGTCGCGTCAGCAAATCGAGGAGCGGCTCTATGGCTGGGGCGAGGAAGTGGAAAGCAACGCGGTGGACGCGGTGATCTACAGTGTGCGCCGCAAGTTCGGCCACGCGGTGATCCGCAATGTGCGCGGGCTCGGCTGGGCCGTGTGCGTGTGAGCGCAGGAACCATCGAAGAAAAGAGCGCGCAAAAAAGCTGCGCGCTGTAAAAACCGCGGCGAGCACGGGGCTCGCCGCGTGGCGCGATGCGCGGGGGAAGGCACGCCTCGCGCGCTAACTTACGCCAGCAGGCGCTGCCAGGGTTCCTTCTGCCACGCACGGCTAAGCGAGGCGAGCAGCGCGACTTCGCTTTCGGCCACGTGCCGGTCCGAATACACGGCCACGTGGCACAGATTCAGCACTTCCGCACGCAGCGCGGGATCGTCGAGCTCGCGCATCACCTGCTGCATCACGTCGGAGTCGAGCTTGCACGCATCGCTCCAGTTCAGGTGCGAAGTGGTCTGCAAGTCTTCACACAGACCCTTGAGGATGTCGCCGAACTCGCCAGGCGCGAGGCCGAGCCGGTCGGCCAGGCGCGCGCGATGGACGGCTGCGAGCTCCTCGCTGCTCAGGTGGCCGTCTGCGAGCAGTGCGACGGCGACGATCCGGCCCGCGGCTTGCGGGCTGTTGCAGGTATAGGTGCGCATGATCAGGAATCCTCTTGAAACGTGATATCGATGGGATAGCAGGCGTAGCCGTGGCTCAGTCGAAGATGTCCTGCAGCCACGACTTGCGGCGATGGCCATTGCCGCGGTAGCTTTCGTGAGCGCGGCGCGGGGCGTAGTCGCCGTGTTGCGCGCCGTGCTTCGAATCGTGCTGGCGCAATGCCTGTGCATCGCCTTCGTTGCGATAGTGCCGGTTGCCGCTGCGTTCGATCAGCTTGTCGAGTTCGCCGCGATCGAGCCAGACGCCGCGACACTGCGGGCAGTAGTCGAGTTCGACGCCCTGACGCTCTGCGAGCGAGAGGGTGACGTCAGGGCAGTTGGGGCATTTCATGATGCGCTCCGTGATGAGTGACAGGTCATCGAGGCCCTTGCCGTCTTGCGTGGAGGGCAGTGCGGCCTCGATGGAAACCATCCTGGCAGAGCAAAATGAGCGAAGAATGAGGAGCGCGGGGGGCGCTCCGTCTGAGTCGGGTTCGGCTTCAGGACGTGCCGAGCGTGTCCTTCGGCTTTTGCGTCTTGACGAGCGACACCACCACGCCGCCCGCGAGCAGCGCGGCGGTCACGCCAAGGCTGAACAGGGCGGGAATCTTGCCGATGATGCCCACCAGAAAGATCTTCGCGCCGATGAACACCAGCACGAGCGCGAGCGCATGCTTGAGGTAGTGGAAGCGATGCGCCATGGCCGCGAGCGCAAAGTAGAGCGCGCGCAGGCCGAGCACGGCGAAGATGTTGCTCGTATAGACGATGAACGGATCGGTCGTGATCGAGAAAATCGCGGGGATCGAATCGACGGCGAAGATCAGGTCGGCGAACTCGATCATCAGAAGCGCGAGCAGGAGCGGCGTGGCGAGCAGCGCGGGCTTGCCGGTGCGCGGATGCGCCTGGCGCACGAGGAACGCGCGGCCCTCGAGATGCGGCGTGACGGGCAGCTTGCGGCGCAGCCAGCGCAAGAGGGCGCTGTCGTTCACGCCGGGCTCTTGCTTCGGGCCCAGCAGCATCTTCACGCCGGTCACGGCGAGAAATACGCCGAACACGTACAGCATCCACTCGAAGTGCGTGACGAGCGCGGCGCCGAGCCCGACCATCAATGCACGCAGCACCAGCACGCCGACGATGCCCCAGAACAGCACGCGATGCTGAAGCTGGCGCGGCACGGCAAGCGCGCCGAAAATCGACGCGATCACGAACACGTTATCGAGCGATAAGGACTTTTCGATCAGATAGCCGGTGATGTACTCGGTAGCGGGCTGCGCGCCGAGCTGCCACCAGACGAAGCCGCCGAACAGGACGCCCACGGCGACATAGCCGAGCGAGAGCCAGAGACTTTCGCGGATGCCGATCTCGTGGTCGTCACGATGCAGCACGCCGAGGTCGAGTACAAGCAGCACGATCACCACCGCGAGGAAGGCGATCCAGAGCCACGCGGGCTGACCGAGGAAGGAGGCCGTGGCGATCGGCGCGAGCATGGTCGATCCTTTGAACGTAGAGGGAAACGTGGCCCGGCTGCGCGTTTTATGCGGGCGCAGCCGGCCGACTGGGCCTGGCGCCCATACGGTCAAGGATAGTGGCGAAGAATGAGCGGTGAATGAGCGGTGGCCGGGCAGGCGCCTTCTCTCGCGACGTGCGCCGGCCTGACGCCGGTCAGGCGGCCGGCCGCGCTAGAACTGGTAATTGATCGAGACGTCGCAAACGCCGCCCGTCTTCGACTGGATGATCGGGCTGTGCGAGGCGCTGCCGAGCAGGCGCTTGATGGCGCCGTCCGCGCTCACGAACCAATGTTTGTTGACGAAGTACACCATCGTGATGCCGAAGCCGGCCGACTTGAGGCCCGCGCTCGCGTCGTACTGACGGTAACCCGATGCGGCCGCCTGCTGCGGCGTCACGCCAAACCAGCTTTGCATGTAATTGGAGTCGGCGAACGTGACCGAGGGGCCGGCGAACCAGTAGAAGTTCTGGTTGCTGCCCGGCAGCGGCATGTAGGCGCCGAGGTCCGCTATCCAGCCATTCGAGCCGCCGAAGCTGCGCGTGAAGGCGGTGCGGAACACGAGCGGAAAGTCCTTCGAAATCACATACTCGCCGGCGATCTTCAATTCTGGCGCCGGGTTGATGTTGCCCATGCCGTGCAGCCGCGTCGGGTCGTCCTGGCCGCGCCGCCCGAGGTCGTACACGGCTGCTACGCTCACGCGCCAGTTTTCGCCCTGCAGGACGTTGGCGCCGAAGCCTTCACCCGTCGAGCCGAACAGGATGTCCCTGTAGCGCAGATCGATGCTCGGCCCAACCTGCGTGTGATAGCGGTCCGAGCCGTCGTAGCGCGGCTCGAAGGTCGCGCCCACGCCGAGCCGCGCCTCGAAGTCGGGACGGTTCGGCTGAAACATCTTTTCGAGCGGAATGCCTGCGGAATATTGCCATTCGCCGAGCGGCGAGGGGGTCTGCGCCTCGGCGCGCGGGGCGAGCGCGGCGAGGGCGCATGCCGCGGCGGCGAGAGACGCACGCTGCGTGGCCCGCGAGCGGCGCGGCGCCGGTGGTTTTATTCTGCTTTTTCGTGGTTGCGCAGTGCGGATTGCGAGTGGCATGAAGCCTCCGGTTTTGCCTGGTCGGCCGCGGCGTCGTTTGTTGGGCGTGACGCAATCACAAAGTGGAATCGGCGCGGCGTGGCTCGTCTCGCAAACCTCGTGCCTGGCTTGTGCATGGCCGGCCGGCGTCCGCCCCGGCGATTCGCCGCGCTCCCCGGCGGCTATGGCCGTCAAACGCGGGAAATGAAACTAAATAATCAGGAAAACTAACAGAATTGCAGGGGCTCCGGCGCACCGTTTTGGAGCACCGCATTCGCCCCGATTAAACCTTGGCGCCGATTTGCCGTTAGACAGCCATGGACCTCGGCGATGCGGCCCCCCCTGTGTCGCGGAACCCGAAGCCCATGTTGCACCGTTCTCACAGCGGTCACCAACTTGCGCCGGTCGTGGTCGGGCCGGCGCATCTCCTTTTTGCCTTCCGAATCCTTGCAACGCGCGGCCGAGCGGCGCTCGCTACGCCGCGGCACCCATGCGCGACGATCCGCGCGCGCGCCGGGTAACGCTGATACAGGTATCGCGACTACCACCCAACTCCCTGTTTTTTATCGCTTTTTTTTACAGGAAAGGCCCTGTGGCGAGCGGGTTTCGCGTGGCATAATCGATTCACACCGTATTGCCCCGCAGTCAAACATTTCCCCGCACATCATGGCAAAGACGCTCTACGACAAATTGTGGGACACGCATGTGGTCCACACGGAAGACGATGGCACGACGATTCTCTACATCGACCGTCATCTGTTGCACGAAGTCACCAGTCCGCAGGCTTTCGAAGGCCTGAAGCTGCACGAGCGCCCGGTGTGGCGCATCAGCGCGAACCTGGCCGTTTCCGACCATAACGTGCCGACCACGGACCGCAGCCACGGCATTGCCGACCCGGTCTCGAAGCTGCAGGTGGACACGCTCGATTCGAACTGCGATTCTTTCGGCATCACGCAGTTCAAGATGACCGACCAGCGCCAGGGCATCGTGCACATCGTCGGTCCGGAGCAGGGTGCAACGCTGCCTGGTATGACCATCGTTTGCGGCGACTCGCACACGTCCACGCACGGCGCGTTCGGTGCGCTCGCGCACGGCATCGGCACCTCTGAAGTCGAGCACGTGCTGGCCACGCAAACGCTCCTGCAAAAGAAGAGCAAGAACATGCTCGTGAAGGTCGAGGGCCAACTGCCGCGCGGCTGCACCGCGAAGGACATCGTGCTCGCCATCATCGGCAAGATCGGCACCGCGGGCGGCACGGGCTACGCCATGGAGTTCGGCGGCTCGATGATCCGCGGCCTCACGATGGAAGGCCGCATGACCGTGTGCAACATGGCGATCGAAGGCGGCGCGCGCGCCGGCATGGTCGCCGTGGACGACACCACGATCGAATATCTCAAGGGCCGTCCGTTCTCGCCGCAAGGCGCGGAGTGGGAGCAGGCCGTCGAGTACTGGAAAAACTTCCGCACCGACGAAGGCGCGCACTTCGACCGCGTGGTCGAACTGAGCGCGGCCGACATCGTGCCGCAGGTCACGTGGGGCACGTCGCCGGAAATGGTCACGGCAGTCGACAGCCGCGTGCCGGATCCCGAGCGCGAGAAGGACCCGGTCAAGCGCGACGCGATGGAACGCGCGCTGCAGTACATGGCGCTCGAACCGAATACGCCGATCGAGTCGATCAAGCCGGACAAGATTTTCATCGGTTCGTGCACGAACGCGCGCATCGAAGACCTGCGCTCCGCCGCTTACGTCGTGAAGAAGCTCGGCCGCCGCGTGGCGCCGAACATCCGCCTCGCGATGGTCGTGCCGGGCTCGGGTCTCGTGAAGGCGCAAGCCGAGCGCGAAGGCCTCGACAAGGTGTTTACCGAAGCCGGTTTCGAATGGCGCGAGCCGGGCTGCTCGATGTGTCTCGCGATGAACGCTGACCGGCTGGAGCCGGGCGAGCGTTGCGCGTCCACCTCGAACCGCAACTTCGAAGGCCGCCAGGGCGCGGGCGGTCGCACGCACCTCGTGAGCCCGGCCATGGCAGCCGCCGCGGCAATCGAAGGCCATTTCGTCGACATTCGCAAGCTGGGCTGAGCTGAGGCTACACGGATCATGGAAAAATTCATCGTACACACCGGCGTCGTGGCGCCGCTCGATCGCGAGAATGTCGATACCGACGCGATCATTCCCAAGCAGTTCCTCAAGTCGATCAAGCGTACCGGCTTCGGCCCGAATGCCTTCGACGAATGGCGCTACCTCGACCACGGCGAGCCGGGCCAGGACAACTCGAAGCGTCCGCTGAACCCGGACTTCGTGCTGAACCAGCCGCGCTATCAGGGCGCCTCGGTGCTGCTCACGCGCAAGAACTTCGGCTGCGGCAGCTCGCGCGAGCACGCGCCGTGGGCGCTCGACCAGTACGGCTTCCGCGCGATCATCGCGCCGAGCTTCGCGGACATCTTCTATAACAATTGCTTCAAGAACGGCCTGCTGCCGATCGTGCTTTCCGAAGCGGATGTGGATCACCTGTTCAACGAGACGTACGCGTTCAACGGCTTCCAGCTCACGGTCGATCTGGACAAGCAGGTCGTGCGCACGACGGATGGCTCGAAGGAATATCCGTTCGAAGTGGCCGCGTTCCGCCGCTTCTGCCTCCTGAACGGCTTCGACGACATCGGCCTCACGCTGCGTCACGCCGACAAGATCCGCCAGTACGAAGCCGAGCGCCTCGCGCGCCAGCCGTGGCTGAACAACCGCGTGCTCTGATACTTGCACACACGCACACTGAACAAACAGCGAGGAATCACAGGATGAAGATTGCAGTGCTGCCGGGCGACGGCATCGGTCCCGAGATCGTCAAGGAAGCCGTGAAGGTGCTGAACGCACTGGGCGATAAATTCGAGCTGGAAGAGGCGCCTGTTGGCGGCGCGGGCTACGAGGCAAGCGGCCACCCGCTGCCCGAGGCAACGCTCGCGCTGGCCAGATCCGCCGACGCGATCCTGTTCGGCGCCGTGGGCGACTGGAAGTACGACAAGCTCGAGCGCGCGCTGCGTCCCGAGCAGGCCATTCTCGGCCTGCGCAAGCATCTGGAGCTGTTCGCGAACTTCCGCCCGGCGATCTGCTATCCGCAGCTCACGGGGGCGTCGTCGCTGAAGCCGGAAATCGTTTCGGGCCTCGACATCCTGATCGTGCGCGAACTGAACGGCGACATCTACTTCGGCCAGCCGCGCGGCACGCGCGAAGCGCCGGACGGCAACTTCAAGGGCGCGCGCGAAGGCTTCGACACGATGCGCTATGCGGAGCCCGAAGTGCGCCGCATCGCTCACGTGGCGTTCCAGGCCGCGCAAAAGCGCCAGAAGAAGCTCACGTCTGTCGACAAGGCCAACGTGCTCGAAACGTCGCAGTTCTGGAAAGACATCATGATTGATGTCTCGAAGGAATATCCGGAGGTCGAGCTGTCGCACATGTATGTCGACAACGCGGCCATGCAGCTCGTGAAGGCGCCGAAGGCGTTCGACGTGGTGGTGACCGGCAACATGTTCGGCGACATTCTCTCGGACGAAGCCGCGATGCTCACGGGCTCGATCGGCATGCTGCCTTCGGCCTCGCTCGACAAGAACAACAAGGGTCTGTACGAGCCGTCGCACGGTTCGGCGCCGGATATCGCGGGCAAGGGCATCGCCAACCCGCTCGCCACGATCCTCTCGGCGGCCATGATGCTGCGTTACTCGCTGGGCCGCCCGGAGCAGGCGGACCGCATCGAGAGCGCGGTGAAGAAGGTGCTGGAACAAGGCTATCGCACCGCCGACATCGTCACGCCGGACTGCAAGCAGGTTGGCACGGTGGCAATGGGCGATGCGGTGATCGCAGCGCTGTGAGTCGCACGAAGGGCATGCCGTTTCCGGCGTGCCCTTTTTTTGTTTCGCGCGCCTGAAGAACGGGCGTTGCAAATAGCGGAAAGTAGGTTTTTGCCGCGCAAATTAACCGTTTCGTGTATATTGCTTCGATGGCGAAGATCCCCCAGATCACGACTGTTACGAACATCCACGGCATGAAAGCCCGTGCGATTTCGCTCGCCATCACCACGAAAACGACGATTATCAAAACGATCACCATTCGTTGATCGCTCGTCGTGCCCGCTCATCTTCCCCGCGCGGCCACGCCGGGCGAGCGAAGCGGGGAAGTGTCCATCTCAAGGGTTAGTCATGAACGTAGGTCTCGTAGGTTGGCGCGGCATGGTCGGCAGCGTGCTGATGCAGCGCATGCAGGAAGAACGTGATTTCGACCTGATCGAACCGGTGTTTTTCAGCACCAGCAACGCAGGCGGCGCGGCTCCGTCGTTCGCCAAAAACGAGACAAAGCTCAAGGACGCGAACAGCGTCGACGAGCTCAAGAAGTGCGACATCATCATCACTTGCCAGGGCGGCGACTACACCAACGAGGTGTACCCGAAGCTGCGCGCGGCAGGCTGGAACGGCTACTGGATCGACGCGGCCTCTGCGCTGCGCATGAAGGACGACGCCGTCATCATCCTCGACCCGGTCAACCTCGACGTTATTAAAGACGCGCTGGTCAAGGGTCAGAAGGACTTCGTCGGCGGCAACTGCACGGTCAGCCTCATGCTGATGGCGCTCGGCGGCCTGTTCCGCGAGAACCTCGTCGACTGGATGACGGCCATGACGTACCAGGCCGCTTCGGGCGCGGGCGCGCAGAACATGCGCGAACTGCTCTCGCAGATGGGCGCGCTCAATGCATCGGTCGCAAGCGATCTGGCGAATCCGTCGTCGGCGATCCTCGACATCGACCGCAAGGTGCTGGCCACCATGAACAGCGACGCCATGCCGACCGAACACTTCGGCGTGCCGCTCGCGGGCTCGCTGATTCCGTGGATCGACAAGGATCTCGGCAACGGCATGTCGAAGGAAGAGTGGAAGGGCGGCGCGGAAACCAACAAGATTCTCGGCAAGCCGGCCATGGGCCAGCCGGGCTCGATTCCGGTCGACGGCCTGTGCGTGCGGATCGGCGCGATGCGCTGCCACTCGCAGGCGCTCACGATCAAGCTGAAGAAGGATGTGCCGCTCGACGAGATCGACGGCATCCTCGCCTCGGCCAACGACTGGGTCAAGGTCGTGCCGAACCAGCGCGAGGCTTCGATGCGCGATCTGTCGCCGGCCGTGGTCACGGGCACGCTGTCGGTGCCGGTGGGCCGTCTGCGCAAGCTGGCCATGGGCGGCGAATATCTGTCGGCCTTCACGGTGGGCGACCAGCTGCTGTGGGGTGCGGCTGAACCGCTGCGCCGCATGTTGCGCATTCTGCTCGACAAGTGAATGAATTAAACTACGCGGCTAATGACGCGTAGACCGGGTGAAAAGCGCCGCGCCAGTCGCGGCGCTTTTTTTATTGCATGCTTTCTATTGCATGCATCGATGCAATCGCCCCGAAGCACACTCCTATTTGATCGACAGCCGCAAGAGCGGTATGCCAGGGCAACTGATGATCGTTCGATTTGATACTGATTCCGCCGCGCCTCGCGCGAAGCGCGCCCAAGGGCGGCGCGCCATCCGCGCCACCGTGGCGGCGGCGAGTTTCCTGTTCTGCGGCCTCGCCGCTGCGCAGGGCGGCGCGAGTGCGGCGCAAGGCGCTGCCGCCAGTGGTGCCAGTGCCGCGTCTTCCGCCGCGGCGGCGCTGAGCATCGCGGGGCAGTACACCGTTCATCCCGGCCAGTCGTTGCACGACGTGGCCGTCGATGTCACGCAGTCGCACGACAAGGGCACGCTCGCACGCATGAGCCAGGCGCTCTTCGATGCGAACCCCAATGCGTTCATCAAGCAGGATCCCAGCCGCATGCGCGTGGGTGCGGCACTGAACGTGCCGGCCACGCCGGATCTTTCCAGTGCGGCGGAGGGCATGACGGCGGCATCGGGCGGGGCGGCTTCGGCTTCGGCGGGTGCTTCGGCTGCCGCCAGCGCGCCCGCCACGGCGACGGCTGCGCCTGCCAGCACACCGGCCGCTGCTTCGAGCGCTGCTGCCGAGGCTGTGGCAGCTGCATCGTCGGCGGCTGCCGCCGCAACGGGCGGCGCGAGTTCGGCCGGTGCTGCCGCGACGGCAGCGGCAACGGCTTCGGCAGCCGCAGCGAGCGGCCCCGAAGCGGCCGCGCAAGGCGCGTCGGGCGCCGCTGCGGTGGGCGCCAGCGCCGCCGTTGCGGCGTCAGCGGCCAGCGACTCGCACGTGTGGAGCGGTTCGATCCAGGCCCCGGCCAGCGGCGCGGCAGGCGCGTCGGCCCAGGGCGCGAAGGGCGCGCCCGTGACGGTCTCGAGCCTGCAGCAGCTCCTCGCGTTGAAGAACCGCGTATTGATGGCGCTGCAGCAGCACGGCATCGGCAAACCGGCGCAGACGGCGGGCGGCGCGTCCGCCGGTGCGCCTGCTGCACAAGGCGGTGCGCCGGTGCAGAACGGCGCGGCGAACGCCGGCCCGGCTGGCGGTCAACCGGAAGTCTCGCCGATCGCCATGGGGGCCGTGGCGGCGATCGTCGTGGCGCTGCTGGCGTTGTTCGTGCGTCTGCTCATGCGCAAGCGCAAGAAACCCGCTGAGCAGGCGACTGAGGTCTCGCCCGAAGCGCACGAGCCGACGCCGTCTGCATCGGCTGCTGCCGCCGTTGCCGCCGCGCCTGTGGCCGAGGAGCCGCCGGTGTTGCACGAGCCGATTTCGCGCGCCGGGGATGAACCGGCCGTGAACGAAGCCGCGCCCGTGGAGGAAGCGGAGTTTGTGCCGCCGGTTGCGCCGGCAGAACCCGCAGCGGACGAAGTCGCGATCACGCCGGTGCCCACGCCAGCCGTCACTGCGGCGCCGCTCGAACACGACGAAGCGCTGCCGCCGATGCTGACCGAGACGCTGCACCCAGCCACCCCGCAAGCGCCTTCGGCTGCGCAGGAAGCTCACGCAGCACACGAACTGCCGCACGGCGTGGAACCGGGCGAGCCGCAGACGCTTGCCGACGCGACCGACGCCGCCAGCCTCGCCGCCGCGGTGGAGCTGGGCGCGGATGCGCTGCCGCCCGAAAGTCTCGGCGCGCCGCGCGCGGCCGAAGACGCCGAAGCGCTCGCGCGCACGCTGGAAGAACCGTCGCGCGCCGAAAAGCCTGCGACGCCCGATATCGCGCTCGACTTTGGCAACGGCGCACCGCAAGCCGCACAACCGCAGCAAGCCGCGCAAGCGCCGCAGGCCGAACCGGCCGCCGTGCAAACGCCGCCCATCACCGAAGCCTTCGAGCGCCCGCCGGCGCCGCTTACCGCACCTGAAATTCCGTCTGTGCCCGCAGTCACCGCAGAAGACATGAGCTACGCCGAAGTCCCGATCGCGTTCCCGCACGATGCAATAGAAGCGCTGGGCGGCCTCGACCTGCCCCTGCCGCCGCGCATCGGGGAGCCGGTCATGCCCACGGCGCCGCTGTCGACCGAGCCGGCCGCCACGCCCGAGGCCTCGGCGCGTCTTGCGTCGCCGTTCTTCGAGCCGCCTGCGCCGCTGGCGGGCCAGGCCATCGAGGCGGGTACGGCGGGCGCAGGTGCGCTCGCGGGCCTCGGCGCGCCGCGCTTTGGCGCGCTCACGCTCGACTTCGACCTGAACCTGCCGCCCGATTCGGCCGAGCCGCTGCCGGTCTTCACGCCCGAGCAGCTCGCACGCATCGCGCGCAACAAGCTCGACCTCGCGCATGAATACATCGCGCTTGGCGACGTGTCCGGCGCCCGCTCGCTCATCAACGAAGTGATCGAGTCGAACGACCCCGCCACGCGCAGCGACGCGCAGGCGCTGTTGTCGACGCTCGCTCCGCTTTCGTGACGCTGCTGCAAGCCGTATGCGTATCGCGCTAGGAATCCAGTACGACGGCGCCGCGTTCTGCGGCTGGCAGTCGCAGCCGCACGGCAAGACCGTGCAGGACGCGCTCGAGCGCGCACTGCGCGAGTTCGCCACCGTGCCGCTGTCCACCATCGTAGCGGGCCGCACCGACACGGGCGTGCACGGCCTCGGCCAGGTGGTGCACTTCGACACCGACCTCGACCGCACGCCGTTCTCGTGGGTGCGCGGCACCAACGCGTTCCTGCCCTCCACCGTGGCCGTGCAGTGGGCCAAGCCGATGCCCGAGGCGTTCCACGCGCGCTTCGCGGCGTTCGAGCGCACCTACTACTACGTGCTCTACGTGAACCCCGTGCGCTCGCCGATGCTGGCGGCCCGCACGGGCTGGATCCACACGCCGCTCGACGTCGATGCCATGCGCGAGGCGGCCGCGCACCTCATCGGCGAGCACGATTTTTCGTCGTTTCGCTCGTCGGAGTGCCAGGCGAAGACGCCGGTCAAGCATCTGTACCAGATCGACATCAGGCCGCAGGGCGACTTCATCCACTTCCGCTTTCGCGCCAACGCGTTCCTGCACCACATGGTGCGCAACCTCATGGGTTGCCTCGTGGCCGTGGGGCGAGGGCGCTATCCGGCCGCGTGGATGGCCGAGGTGCTGGCGGGCCGCGACCGCACCGTGGCCGCGCCGACCTTCATGCCCGACGGCCTCTATCTCGCCCAGGTAGGCTATCCTGATGAGTTCGCGGTACCTGCGCCGCATACCGCCAGCGTGCCGTGGAGCACGATCTGGAGCGACGCGCCCGAAGGCCGTGCCTGACGCGGCCCGGCGTATTGAGCACCGCGAGCAATCACGTCGCAGTTGAAGCATCGGGATTGAATCATCGAGACCAACACCGCAGCCAGAACCATGACGTCAGCCGAGCAACTCGCCCCCGCGCACCGCACCCGCATCAAGCTGTGCGGACTTTCGACGCCCGAGGCGGTTGCGTACGCCATCGACCTCGGCGCCGACGCCGTCGGATTCGTGTTCTATCCGCCCAGCCCGCGTTCGGTGAGCGTGGCGCAGGCGGTCGAGCTTACGCACGACCTGCCGCCGTTCGTTTCGGTCGTGGGCCTGTTCGTGAACGCCACGCCGCAATGGATGAGCGAAGTGGCGAGCAATGTCTCGCTCACCATGCTGCAGTTTCACGGCGACGAAACGCCCGAGCAGTGCGAGTCGCTGGCCTCCGTTGCCGGTTTGCCCTGGTTGCGCGCGCTGCGGGTGGCGGCCGATACTCAGCAGGCCGATTTGATAGAATCGGCTAATCGTTATTCATCAGCCAGCGGCCTCTTGTTCGACACCCATGTCGAAGGTTACGGCGGCGGCGGAAAGGTCTTCGATTGGTCACTTATTCCCGCAGGGCTCGCGCGTCGGGCCGTTTTGAGTGGTGGCTTGAACGCGCAAAACGTCAGTGATGCGATTCGCCAGGTGCGTCCGTTCGCTGTCGATGTCTCCAGTGGCATCGAGGTTCCGGGCGCAAAGGGCGTGAAGGATCACGCCCGCATGGCGGCGTTCGTGCGCGCAGTGCGCGAAGCGGACGCGGGATAAATCCGGGGCGGATGCCCCTTTGGCCGGCACGGCCCGCGCAACGCGGGTCCTCCCAAGCCCGGCCGAGCGAGTGACTTATGTACAATTTGCCAGATGAACGCGGCCATTTTGGCCCTTATGGCGGCGTATTCGCTGCCGAAACCCTCATGCAGGCGATCGACGAACTGCGCGAGGCCTACGCGAAATTCAAGGACGATCCCGACTTCCGCGCCGAATATGAGCGCGAGTTGAAGCATTTTGTCGGCCGTCCGTCGCCGATTTATCACGCACAGCGGTGGAGCGAGCTGCTGGGCGGCGCGCAGATCTATCTCAAGCGCGAAGACCTGAATCACACCGGCGCGCACAAGGTGAACAACGTGATCGGCCAGGCGCTGCTCGCCAAGCGCATGGGCAAGCCGCGCGTGATCGCCGAAACCGGTGCGGGTCAGCACGGCGTGGCCACCGCGACGATCGCGGCGCGTTTCGGCATGGAGTGCGTGGTCTACATGGGCGCTGAGGACGTGCGCCGCCAGGCCGCCAACGTCTACCGCATGAAGCTGCTGGGCGCGACCGTGGTGCCGGTCGAGTCGGGCTCGCGTACGCTCAAGGACGCGCTCAATGAAGCCATGCGCGACTGGGTCACCAATGTCGAAAACACCTTCTACATCATCGGCACCGTGGCGGGCCCGCACCCGTACCCGATGATGGTGCGCGACTTCCAGCGCGTGATCGGCGACGAATGCCGCGTGCAGATGCCCGAAATGACGGGCCGCCAGCCCGACTCCGTGATCGCCTGCGTAGGTGGCGGTTCGAACGCGATGGGTATCTTTTACCCGTATATCGAGGACACTTCCGTGCAGTTGATCGGGGTCGAGCCTGCCGGCGACGGCATGGACACGGGCCGTCACGCCGCCTCGCTCGCGGCGGGCACCGTGGGCGTGCTGCACGGCAATCGCACGTACCTGCTGCAGGACGAGAACGGGCAGATCATCGAGACGCATTCGATTTCGGCGGGCCTCGACTATCCGGGTGTCGGTCCCGAGCACGCGTGGCTCAAGGACATCGGCCGCGCGCAGTACGTCACCATCGACGACGAGGAAGCGCTCAAGGGCTTCCACGACTGCTGCCGCATCGAAGGCATCATTCCCGCGCTCGAATCGAGCCACGCGCTCGCGTACGCGGCGAAGCTCGCACCCACGTTGCCGAAGGAGAAAATCCTGCTGGTGAACCTGTCGGGCCGCGGCGACAAGGACATGCACACGGTCGCTGAGCGATCGGGCATCCAGTTCTGAGCGCCCGGAGCGACACAAGCGATGCGTGACGAGTTCGACGAGCCGCAGATGCCGGCGCCGGTGGGCGAGGTGAACGCCGAAGCGGCTGCTCTGGAGGCCGCCGAGGCGGTCGCCAATGCAGCCGCCGAGTTACCCACACTCGCCACGGTGCCGGAAACCATCCGGCTCCTGAACCGCGATTTTCTGACCGATGCAGCCAACTTGCCCGATGCCTCGATCGACCTGATCGTCGCCGACCCGCCCTACGGGCTCGGCAAGGACTACGGCAATGACTCCGACATGCGCTCGGGCGAGGACTTCCTCGCCTGGACGTATGCATGGCTCGACCTGGCGATTCCGAAGCTCAAGCCCACGGGCTCGCTCTACGTGTTCTGCACGTGGCAGTACGCGCCCGAGATCTTCGTCTATCTCAAGTCGAAACTCACGATGATCAACGAGATCGTCTGGGATCGTCGCGTACCCAGCATGGGTGGCACGACGCGCCGCTTTACCTCGGTGCACGACAACATCGGTTTCTTCGCGGTGTCGAAGGACTATTACTTCGATCTCGATCCCGTCCGCATCCCGTACGATGCCGTCACGAAGAAGGCGCGTTCGCGCAAGTTGTTCGAAGGCAGCAAGTGGCTGGAGCTCGGCTACAACCCCAAGGACGTCTGGTCCGTCTCGCGGCTGCATCGCCAGCACGCGGAGCGCGTGGATCATCCCACCCAGAAGCCCCTGGAAATCGTCGAGCGCATGGTGCTCGCGAGCTGCCCGCCGGGCGGCCGCGTGCTGGACCCGTTCATGGGCAGCGGCACCACAGCAGTGGCTTGCGCACGTCAGCAGCGCGAATTCGTCGGCTATGAAATCAACGAAAGTTACTGCGCGATCGCGCGCGAACGCGTCAGCGCGGCCGCCGCAAGCGCCGTTGCGGCCGGCGCTTGATGCGCCGCCGCCGGACCCACGCGCAGTAACGCCTAAAAGCTGAGGACCCTGAAATGTCCCGTATCAAGACCACGTTCGAGGCGCTCGCCGCCCAGGGCCGCAAAGGCCTGATCCCGTTCATGACGGCCGGCGACCCCGATCCCGCGCGCACCGTCGAGTTCATGCACGCGCTGGCCGCCGGCGGCGCCGATGTCATCGAACTGGGCGTGCCGTTTTCCGACCCGATGGCCGACGGCCCCGTGATCCAGCAGTCGTCCGAGCGCGCGCTCGAGAAGGGCGTGACGCTCAAGAGCGTGCTCGCCGACGTGAAGCGCTTTCGCGAAACCGACAGCAAGACGCCCGTCGTGCTGATGGGCTACGCGAACCCCATCGAGCGCATGGGCGCCGATGCGTTCGCGCAGGCCGCGAAGGAAGCGGGCGTGGACGGCGTGCTCGTGGTGGACTATCCGCCCGAGGAGTCGGTCGAGTTCGCGGCGAAGATGAAGGCCGCCGACATCGATCCGATCTTCCTGCTCGCCCCGACTTCGACCGATGAGCGCATCGCCGAAGTGGGGCGTGCCGCAAGCGGCTATGTTTACTACGTCTCGCTCAAGGGCGTGACGGGCGCTGCGAATCTGGACGTTTCGAGCATCGCGGGTAAAATCCCGGCGATCAAGAAGCATGTCTCGCTGCCCGTGGGTGTGGGCTTCGGCATTCGCGACGCGCAAACGGCCGCTGCCGTCGCGCAGGTGTCGGACGCCGTCGTGATCGGCAGCCGCATCGTTCAGCTGCTCGAACAGGCTGCGCCGGAGACGGCCGCCGACACGCTCACGCAGTTCATCACGGGCATTCGCGCGGCGCTGGACGAAGTCTCCGCCGGGTAGTGCTGCAGGCTAGCCTGGTTGGCTAGATTCGAGACTGCTGTAAAATCCACTTTTCGCCATGCGCGGTCGGGGTCGGAACCCGGTCGGTTTTACCGATCGGTTGACTGGGTCGATCCGCCGCGCCCGCGCATCACGAAGGTCAAGGAAGGAACATCAATGAGCTGGCTCGATAAACTGCTGCCGCCCAAGATCAAGCAAACCGATCCGAAAAGCCGCAAGAGCATTCCGGAAGGGTTGTGGATCAAGTGCCCGTCGTGCGAAGCGGTTCTGTACCGCAACGATGTCGAGGCAAATCTCCACGTTTGCCCGAAGTGCGATCACCACATGCGCATCAACGCGCGCGAGCGTCTTGACGGCCTGCTCGATCCGGAAGGCCGCTACGAGATCGGCCAGGAGATCGTTCCGGTCGACGCGCTCAAGTTCAAGGACAGCCGCAAGTACCCGGACCGCCTGAAAGAGGCGATGGACGAAACCGGCGAAACCGACGCGATGGTGGTGATGGGCGGCGCGATCCGCACGCTGCCCGTGGTGGTGGCCTGTTTCGAGTTCTCGTTCATGGGCGGCTCGATGGGCTCGGTGGTGGGCGAGCGCTTCGCCCGCGGCGCGCAAAACGCGCTCGAGCAGCAAGTGCCGTTCATCTGCTTCACGGCTTCGGGCGGCGCGCGCATGCAGGAAAGCCTGCTGTCGCTCATGCAGATGGCCAAGACCACGGCCATGCTGACCCGGCTGGCCGAAGCCAAACTGCCGTTCATCTCCGTGCTGACCGACCCGACGATGGGCGGCGTTTCGGCGAGCTTCGCGTTCCTTGGCGACGTGGTGATCGCCGAGCCGAAGGCGCTGATCGGCTTTGCCGGCCCGCGCGTGATCGAGCAGACCGTGCGCGAAAAGCTGCCGGAAGGCTTCCAGCGCGCCGAATTCCTGCTGCAGAAGGGCGCGATCGACATGATCCTGGACCGCCGCAAGCTGCGCGACGAAATCGCGCAAATGCTGGCGCTGCTGCAGCGTCAGCCCGCCGACGCGGTGGCTTGAACCCTGCTTTGAGCGATCTGCGGCGCAGCCCGTGCCGCAAGCCGCAACGCTTTACCCAACGCGCCGCGAGCGAAAGCAAGCGGCGCGTTGTCATTTCCGCGATAATGCCGTTCTTTCGAAGCGGAACATTCGTGTGAACCCTCCGCCGTTGGCGGCGTCTCACGCGCAGCACCTGGCAATTTCTATCCTGATGAGTACCTTTCCCACCCTCGACGCGTGGCTCACGCACCTCGAAACTGCGCATCCGGTCGGCATCGACATGGGGCTGGACCGCATCCGTCAGGTGAAGGACGCGCTGGACCTTAAGTTCGACTGCCCGATCATCACCGTGGGCGGCACGAACGGGAAGGGCTCGACCTGCGCGATTCTCGAAACGATCCTGCTCAAGGCGGGCTTTCACGTGGGCTGCCACACCTCGCCGCATCTGCTCGAGTTCAACGAGCGCGCGCGCGTGGACGGCCAGCAGGCCAGCGACGCCGAGCTGCTGCCGCACTTCGAGGCCGTGGAAGCCGCGCGCAATTCGCTCGCCAAGCCCGTGACGCTCACGTACTTCGAGTTCACGACGCTCGCGATCATGCATCTGTTCGCTTCGCGCGGGCTCGACGCCGTGATCTTCGAGGTGGGTCTGGGCGGGCGTCTGGACGCTGTCAACGTGCTCGACACCGACTGCGCGATCATCACGAGCATCGACCTCGATCACACGGAATACCTCGGCGACACGCGCGAGAAGATCGCGTTCGAGAAGGCCGGCATCTTCCGTGCGGGCAAGCCCGCGATCTGCGCCGACCCGATGGCGCCGCAGTCGCTCATCGACCATGCTGAGGCGATCGGCGCCGAACTGTGGCTCTTCGGCCGCGATTTCCGCTACGAAGGCCAGCCGGGCAGCGAGCGCCAGCAATGGAGCTACGTGGGCCCGACGATGCGGCGCTCGGCGCTCGCCTATCCGGCATTGCGCGGCGCGAACCAGCTGATCAACACCTCGGCTGCGCTCGCGGGCCTCGAGTCGCTGCGCGACCGCCTGCCGGTTTCCGCGCAGGACATTCGCCTCGGCCTCGCCAACGTCGAACTGCCGGGGCGCTTCCAGGTGCTGCCGGGCAAGCCTTCGATCATCCTCGACGTCGGCCACAACCCGCACGCGGCAGCCGTGCTCGCGCAAAACCTCGGCAGCATGGGCTATTTCCCGTACTCCTACGCGGTGTTCGGCGCGATGCGCGACAAGGACATCGCGGGCGTGATCGAGCACCTGAAGGGCGAGATCGACCACTGGTGCGTGACCGATCTGCCGCTGCCACGCGCGGCCACGGCCGAGCAGCTCGAAGAAGTGCTGCGCGATGCGGGCGTGACGGACGGCGCCGATAGCAGCGTCACGCGCTACGAAAATCCCGCCGCCGCCTTCCAAGATGCGTTAAAACGTGCAACCGAAAATGATAGAATTATTGTTTTCGGAAGTTTTCTGACGGTTGCCGGGGTCATGGCCTGGCGAAAGTCGCAGCAACACTGACCGCCCGGCACCCGCACGCCGCCCACGTAAGACAGGCCAGGTAGGCCAACAGCAAGCCATACATGGGAATTTTCTCGTTCGGCAAGAAAAATGACGCTGACGCGCCCCGACGGCGCGGCACTGAGTCCGGCTCCAGCCGGCGCAGCAATCAGAGCACGCGTGTGGAGCGGCGCAGCCGCCGGCCGGACCGGTCGGGCGACGCCGAGGCGATGCTGCTCGACCCCACGCTCCCTGAAAAGCAACGCGCGCGCCGCCGTCTCGTCGGCGCGATCGCGCTGGTGCTCGCGGCCATCGTGATCTTGCCGATGGTGCTCGATTCGCACCCGAAGCCCGTTACCGACGACATCGCCATCGACATTCCGAGCCGCCCGGCCGACAAGGCCGCCGCGCGCCAGCACGAGGCCGAAGACACGCAAGCCGGCGTCGCTCCCGACAATCCCGCAGCCGCTGAAGCGACGCCTGGCGCGTCGGCCCTCGCGGCCGCTTCGGGCGCTGCGCCCACGCAGAACGCCCAAAGCACGGACAAGACGCCGGCAACGCCTGCCAAAAAGCCCGCCCAGGCGGCAGCCGCTGCGGCCCAATCGACGCAAACCGCCCAGACGCAAAAGCCCGCTGCCAGGCCGGCGGCGGCGGCCAGCACGACCGTCGCCGCGAACAGCAAGCAGACAACGACCGCCGCAAACGACAACGACACCAGCGACGGAAACGGCGCGAAAGCCGAATCCGGCACACCGGCGGCGCCCCCGGGCGCACGTTTCGCGGTGCAGCTCGGCGCGTTCTCGAACGGCACGACAGCGAACAATTGGGTAACCAAGTTGAAAGCAGCGGGGGTGCCCGCATATACCGAACAGCGAAAGGAAGCCGACGGCACGACGCGCACGCTGCTGCGCGCGGGCCCGTTCCCGGACCGCGCCTCGGCCACGGCGGCGATCGCCAGGGTGCGCGGCGCCGGCCTGATGGCGGGCTCGAACGCCAACGCGGAATAAGCCGTCGATGTTGACCGCATTCGACTACGCTGTAATGGCGGTGATAGGCCTGTCGGCCCTGCGCGGCGCGTGGCGGGGCTTGATCGGCGAGATTTTTGGATTGATCGGCTGGATCGCGGCGTTGCTCGTGGCCTGCCGCTACGTGGACCGCGTGGTGCCCTGGATTCCGGCGAACTGGCCGGGTGGGGCGCTGACCCAGTGGCTGATCGCCTTCGCGCTGATCGTCATTGCCGTGGTGCTCGTGGCCGGCGTGGGCAACGCACTGATCGGCCGTCTGGTGCAGGTGAGCGGATTGTCCGGCGTGGACCGTTCGCTCGGGATGATGTTCGGCCTCGTGCGAGGCGTCGTGCTGGTGCTGATCCTCGTCGTCCTCGGCGGGCTGACCGAGCTGCCCCAGCAGGACTTCTGGCGCCACGCGCTGCTGCGGCCCTATGCCGTGCAGGGCGTGCTCGAACTGAAACCCCTGTTGCCCGAGGCGCTCGCGGCCTACGTACACGTCTGATCAGAAACTGGTCGGACGCGATACGAGGCGCAGCTTCCCGGCAACACTGCCCATTTGCGGCGCTCGACCGGTGTTGATGAAGCTGGGCGACCCGCTACCGATTTCGCTTTTTTGAAGGACCTGCCATGTGCGGCATCGTAGGCGTAGTTTCCCGCTCTCCCGTCAACCAGCTCCTCTATGACGCGCTGCTGCTGCTCCAGCACCGCGGTCAGGACGCGGCCGGCATTGCCACCGCGAACGGCAGCACGTTCCACATGCACAAGGCCAATGGCATGGTGCGCGACGTGTTCCGCACGCGCAACATGCGCAGCCTCCCCGGCACCGCCGGCATCGGCCAGGTGCGCTACCCGACGGCCGGCTCGGCGTCGAGCGAAGAAGAGGCCCAGCCGTTCTACGTGAACGCGCCGTTCGGCATCGTGCTCTCTCACAATGGCAATCTCACCAACTGGCAACAGCTCAAGGAAGAGATGTTCCGCGTGGACCGGCGCCACGTGAACACCAATTCCGACACGGAAGTGCTGCTCAACGTGCTCGCGCACGAAGTGCAGCTCGCCACGTCGGGTCTCGAACTCGATCCGGCGACGCTCTTCAAGGCGGTTTCGGGCGTGCACCGCCGCCTGCGCGGCTCGTACGCGATCGTCTCGCTGATTGCCGGCCACGGCCTGCTCGCGTTCCGCGACCCGTTCGGCATTCGCCCGCTCTGCATCGGCAAGATGGAAACGCCGGAAGGCACCGAGTGGATGCTCGCATCGGAATCGGTGGCGCTCGAAGGTATCGGTTTCGAGTTTGTGCGCGACGTGAAGCCGGGCGAGGCGGTGTTCATCGACTTCGAAGGCAACTTCCATTCGCAGCAGTGCGCGCAGGCGCCGAGCCTGAACCCCTGCATCTTCGAACTCGTGTATCTCGCGCGTCCGGACTCGGTGCTCGACGGCGTGCCCGTGTACAACGCGCGTCTGCGCATGGGCGACTATCTCGCCGAGAAGATCAAGCGCGAGCTGCCCGACGTGAAAATCGACGTGGTCATGCCGATTCCCGATTCGTCGCGCCCCGCGGCCATGCAGGTCGCGAACAAGCTCGGCGTGGAGTATCGCGAAGGCTTCTTCAAGAACCGCTACGTGGGCCGCACCTTCATCATGCCGGGCCAGGCCATGCGCAAGAAGTCGGTGCGCCAGAAGCTCAACGCCATGGGCATCGAGTTCAAGGGCAAGAACGTGCTGATCATCGACGACTCGATCGTGCGCGGCACCACCTCGCAGGAAATCGTGCAGATGGCGCGCGACGCCGGCGCGACCAAGGTGATCTTCGCTTCGGCGGCGCCGCCCGTGAAGTACCCGAACGTCTACGGCATCGACATGCCCACGCGCGGCGAACTGGTCGCGCACGGCCGCACCGACGACGAAGTGGCGCGCATCATCGGCGCGGATTACCTCGTGTATCAGGACGTGGAATCGCTCAAGCAGGCAGTGCGTGACATCAATCCGGAGTTGAAGGGCTTCGAGGCTTCGTGCTTCGACGGCGACTACATCACCGGCGACATCACGAGCACGTACCTCGACAACATCGAGACGGCGCGCCTCGCGCCCCAGGCGCAGTCGGACCGCGACGCCGCAAGCGACGCGATGGACGGCGGCTCCCGCTCGCAGTTGCACCTGCAGCTCTCGGTGGAGTGATCCCTTCGGCAAACGCGAGCGTGAGGCTCGCGTTCCCGCCGATTCCGAAGCCCGCTTTCTGCCGACGCAAAAGCGGGCTTTTTTGCGCCTGCACGTGCAGGATTGAAGCCTGATTGTTCAGCACACGGAGAACACGAACATGGACGACACCTTCAACTTCGACACGCTGGCCGTTCGCTCGGGTACGCTGCGCAGCGAGTTCAACGAACATTCGGAAGCGCTCTACCTCACGTCGAGCTTTTGTTTCGGCAGCGCCGCCGAAGCCGCCGAGCGCTTCAGGAATTCCGAGACCGCCTATACATACGCACGTTTCTCGAATCCGACCGTCACCATGTTCCAGGAGCGCCTCGCCACGCTCGAAGGCGGCGAGGCGTGCATCGCCACGGCTTCGGGCATGGCCGCGATCATGTCGGTGGTGATGGCCGCGCTGCAGGCGGGCGACCATATCGTCAGCTCGCAGAGCATTTTCGGCTCGACGCTCGCGATGTTTTCGCAGATCTTCAGCAAGTTCGGCATCACGACCACCTTCGTCGATCCGACCGATCTCGATGCATGGAAGAACGCCGTGCGCCCCGAAACGAAGATGTTTTTCCTCGAAACGCCGTCGAACCCGCTCACCGAAGTGGCCGACATCGAAGCCGTGGGCAAGATCGCCCGGGCGGCGGGCGCGCTCTTCGTGGTCGACAACTGCTTCTGCAGCCCGGCGCTCCAGCAACCGCTCAAATTCGGCGCGGACGTGGTGATGCATTCGGCCACCAAGTTTCTCGACGGTCAGGGCCGTGTGCTGGGCGGTGCGCTCGTGGGCTCGAAGGCGTTCATCATGGAGAAGGTGTTTCCGTTCGTGCGCACCGCGGGCCCGACGCTTTCCGCGTTCAACGCGTGGGTGCTGCTCAAGGGCATGGAAACGCTCTCGCTGCGTGTGGAAAAGCAGTCCGGCAATGCGCTCGAAATCGCGCGCTGGCTGGAGACGCATCCGGCCATCAAACGCGTTTTCTATCCGGGCCTCGAGTCGCATCCGCAGCATGCGCTTGCCATGCGGCAGCAGAAGCTGGGCGGCGCAATTGTCTCGTTCGAAGTGAAGGGCGACACGCCGGAGCAGCAGCGCGCGAATGCCTGGCGCGTGATCGACGGCACGAAGATCTGTTCGATCACCGGCAATCTCGGCGATACGCGCACGACCATCACGCACCCGGCGACGACGACGCACGGCCGTATCACGCCTGAAGCGCGCGCGGCGGCCGGCATCACCGAAGGGCTGATCCGCCTGGCCGTCGGCCTCGAAAACGCGCAGGACGTGCGCAACGATCTCGCGCGCGGGCTCGATGCGGCGCAGTAAGCTGTTTTCAGCAGTGGTTGTATGATCGTGGGTCGGGCGCTGCCCGGCCCATTTCCTTTTTCCTTTCCCGTGAGTTCGCCATGCCCGTTGTTCGTGCGCTGTTCGTTTATCCCGTGAAGTCATGCGGCGCGATCGCGCTCGACGATGCGCAGCTCGGCCTGAAGGGCATCGAGTGGGACCGCCACTGGATGGTCGCCGACGAGAACGGCCGGCTCGTCACACAGCGCCAGTACGCCGCCATGGCGCGCATCGTGCCCGCGTTCGTCGAAGACGGCGTGCGCCTCAGCATGGAAGGCATGAGCGAAGCACTCCATCTGCCGTTCGCGCCGCGCGGCGGCGAGGCGCGAGTGCCGGCCTCGGTCTGGGACGACGATTTCGAGGCGCTCGACGAAGGCGATCACGCGGCGCAGTGGTTCACGCAGGCGATTGGCGTGCCGGTGCGCCTGCTGCGCTTCGCGCACGACGTGACGCGTCTCGCGAGCAAAAAGTGGACGAATGGCGAAGACGCGCCCACGCAATTCGCCGACGGCTTTCCGATTCTCGTGACGAGCGAGGCGTCGCTCGCGGTACTCAACGAGCGCCTCGCGGCGAAGGGCGCGCCGCCCGTGCCGATGGCGCGCTTTCGTCCGAACATCGTCGTCGGCGACATTGACGACGCATTCGAGGAAGACTTCATCGACACGCTCGCCATCGAATCGGCTTCAGGCGGCGAAGAGATCGTGTTGCGCTTCGTGAAGCCCTGCGCGCGCTGCCCGATCACGACGATCGATCAGCTAACGGGCGAGCGCGACGCGCAATGGCCCACCGAGCCGCTCGACACGCTTGCCGTGTTTCGCGCCGATCCGCGCGTGGACGGCGGCCTCACGTTCGGCCAGAACGCGATGGTCGTGGCGGGAGCGGGCCAGCATGTGACGGTGGGCGCACGCGCCGCGTGGGAATACCGCTTCGACGAATGAGCCGCGCCTGCGCGCTCAGTGTGACGGCAGCGCGCGCCACTGGCCGGGCGCGAGCCCAAAGCGGCGCGTGAAAGCATGTGTGAACGCGCTCTGGTCGCCGAAGCCCACTTCGAGCGCGATGTCGGTGAGCGAGGTGCGCGGATCGGCGAGCAGCGTGAGCGCCGTGTCGAGCCGCAGCCGCTGCAAGTAGCGATGCGGCGTCTCGCCGAACGCTTCGATAAAAAGCTGATGAAAGCGCCGCATGCCGAAGCCGCAATGCGTGGCGAGATCGGCAATGCGCAGCGGCTGCGCGAGATGCGCGCGCAGCCACCGGTCGATGCGGGCGAAGTCCAGCCCGGCAGCCGCGCTGAATGGGGCGCTCGTTGCCACGCCGGTTTGTGCGATGAATGCCGCGCACAGGCGCGCCGAGGCGTCCCAGTGAAATCGGCGCGCGCGCAGGTCGGCGCTGTCGCGCGGCGGCGTGGCCGCGGCGGCGCGCTGCGCGATCTGGCTCACGAGCTGCGTGAGCGCAGGGTCGAGGCGCACGGCGCGCGCGGTGTCGAAAAGCCGTTCGGGCACCGCGAGCGTTGCCGCGGGCAGGTCGAGCACGAGCTGGCAGTTATCGCCGATACCCATGTAGTCGTGCCGCGCGCCCGCCGGAATGAGCCACGCGGAACAACTGTCGATGCGCTCGCCCCGGCCGTTCACGGTCATCTCCATCTCGCCGTCGAGACCGAGCACGATCTGGTGAAAATCGTGCAGATCGGTTTCCTCGATCGCGCCATAGCGGCGCAGTTCGACGCCGGGCGCGGTGACGGGAGCGTGGTGATGCGGATTCATGTTGACCGGTTGCGGTTGCAAATCAGGCGAGCGCCGTGAAGCGTCAAGCGGGCATCAGACGTCGAGCAGCTCGACTTCGAACACGAGCGTCGCGTTCGGCGGAATCACGCCGCCCGCGCCACGCACGCCGTAGCCCAGTTGCGGCGGAATCGTCAGCTTGCGCACGCCGCCCACCTTCATGCCCTGCACGCCTTCGTCCCAGCCCTTGATGACCATGCCGCCGCCCAGCACGAAGGCGAACGGATCGTTGCGGTCCTTGCTCGAATCGAACTTCTGGCCGTCCGTCAGCCAGCCGGTGTAGTGCACGCTGACGGTCTGGCCGGCCTTGGCTTCGGCGCCGGTGCCTTCGGTCAGGTCTTCGTACTTGAGGCCGGATTCGGTGGTCACGATAGACATGGAAAAACTCCTGATTCGGATAGGTTGAACCCGTTATTGTAGGCGCTTTGCAGGGCCGGGCGGGCAGCGGCTAGTCAGGCACGCCGGTTGCTCGCTACCCGCTGCCTATAATGGGGGACCGCTCGCCCGGCTTGTGGCGAAATACGAGGAATCAGATGGTGTCGACTTCGCAAAACCGTACCGAGCGCACGGCCCGCCTGTGCGCCGAGGCAGCGCTGTTCATGCGCGACCACGTGCTTTCGCGCGTCTCGCATGATCTGCGCAGCCCGCTCAACGCAATCCATAGCTGGGCTTACGTGCTCGAGCGCAAGATCGACAACGCCGACGCCACCGCGCAACGTGCGCTGGGCGGCATTCGCACGGGCGTGGAGCAGCAGGTTCAACTGCTGGAAACGCTCGTCGATACCACGCGCGCCGAAACGCGCAAGCTGCGTGTCGAGCGCGCGCCATTCGCCGTCGCGGCGCTGATCGGCGAGGCCGTGAATGACGCCCACGTCGCGCTCGGCGATGCGCGCGGCGTGTCGTTCGCGGTGCAGGACGCGACAGGCGCGGCGACGCTCGACGGCGACCGCGAACGCATTGCGCAGGCGCTGTGGCTGATGCTGGTGTTCGCGGTGGAAACGAGTGCTCAGGGAGCCAGCGTGACGCTCGCGGCGAGCGCGAGCGCCACTGCCGCTCAACTGGAAGTGCGATGGCGCGCCACGCGTGCGGTGCTTACCGACGACGCGCTGGCGCACGTGCTGGAACCGTTCGCGCGCGCCCAGGCGAGCGAGCAGCAGGAAGCGGGGCGCTACGCCTGGGTGCTGGCGCTGTGCCAGCGCGTGGCCGAGGCGCATGGCGGACGCTTCGAGGCGCCGGCTCTCGTGGGCGAGGGCGAGGCGATGGTGCTTGCGCTGAATGTGCCGCTGAATGGCGTGTGAGCGGGGATCGAGCCGGGTCGCGCACGAACGACCGCCGCGTGCGCGGCGGGTCGCATTGAGCCCGCCCGCACCTTTCACTCACCTTGCACCCTTATACTGAGCGCTTCGTCTCTCGGAGCCATGTGTCTTGATCCAGCTTCTCGCCCTCATCGGGGCGTTCCTGCTCGTTGCCCTCAACGGTTTCTTCGTCGCGGCCGAGTTCGGCCTCGTCAAGCTGCGCGCCACGCGCGTGCAGGGCCTCGCGCAGCAGCACGGCCTGCGCGGCCGCCTGCTCGCCAAGGTTCACGGCCAGCTCGATGCCTATCTTTCCGCGTGCCAGCTCGGCATCACGCTCGCTTCGCTCGGCCTCGGCTGGATTGGCGAGCCGGCTTTCGCACAGTTGCTCGCGCCGGTGTTCGAATTGCTAGGCGTGCAATCGGCGAATCTCGTGCACGCCATCTCGCTGGTGTTCGCGTTCACGGTCATTTCGTTCCTGCACATCGTGGTGGGCGAACTGGCGCCGAAGTCGCTCGCCATCCGCCAGGCCGAGAAGATTTCGCTGTGGACGGCCATGCCGCTCTACGGCTTCTACTGGACCATGTATCCCGCGATCTGGGTGCTCAATTCGAGTGCGAACGCGGTGCTGCGTCTCGCGGGCCTTTCGTCGGGGCACGGCCACGACACGCACTATTCGACCGACGAACTCAAGCTGATCCTGCGCAGCCGCCGCGCCGCCGCCCAGGCCGAGGCGCATGACGCGACGCACGAGCCGCGCGGCGCAAAAGGCGGCGCGGTGCCGCTGCTCCCCGCGCCGGCCGCGAATGCCTATAGCGCCGACGAATGGAACACGCTCGCCCATTCGCTCGACTTCTCCCGCCTCACCATTTCCGACCTCATGCGGCCTACGCACGAGATGGTGGGCCTGCGCCGCGACCTGTCGCTGCGCGAGAACATGCAGATCGTGGCGCGCCACCGTTTCAGCCGCTACCCGCTGTTCGAGGACGCCGCGGGCGAGCGCGTGGCGGGCCTCATCCACCTGAAGGACCTGCTGCTTGCGCGCGAGGCGGGCAACGCGCTCAGCGACCTCGGCAAGTTCGTGCGCCCCGTGCAGTACGTGCGGCCCGACACGCCTGCGCTCGCACTGTTCCGCCGCTTTCGCAAGGGCGCGCCGCATTTCGCGCTGGTGGGGCACAAGAACGCGCGCCCGGTCGGCTTTCTCACGCTCGACAATCTGCTCGGCGCACTCGTGGGCCAGATTCACGACGAGTTTCACCAGGCCGACACCGACTGGACCCGCATGGACGACGGCACGCTGATGGGCCGCGGCAGCCTGCCTGTGGTGTCGCTGGAGCAGGCGCTCGGCATCGACATCGACGAAGGGCGCGCGGAGTCGGTGGGCGGTCTCGTGATTCACGCGCTCAACGATCTGCCCACCGAAGGGCAGCGCGTGGAGTTCGACCGCTTCGACATCGTCGTGAAGAAGATGAAGGGGCCGCGCATCGTGCTCGTGCGCGTGTATCCGAAAGATCTCGAGGACGAGGGCGGCTGAGCGCGCCTCGCGTGCCGCTCAGCCGCGCGCGAGTGTGGAGAGCACGGCTACGGGCATTGCGCCCAGGATGTCGCGCAGTGCGAACGTGCCGCCTTCGGGCACCGTGTGCGTGGCGTCGCTGAGCCAGTCGTGCAGCGTGGCTGGCGCGCATCCTTTCGGCAATTCGACGGCCGTATCTTCCCAGCGTTCGGGCGCGACGAGCGGGGTGTCGCCATCCAGCAACCCCGCCGCGAGGCGGGTGCCGATCACGACGGCCCACGCGTTGCCGTGATGGCGCGCGAACGCGATCACATGTGAGGCCTGCGCGCCGCTGACCGTGAGCGGCAGATAGTCGCCTTCGCGCAGCAGTTCGGGCGCGCGCGAGCGCAGCGCGAGCAGGCGGTGCACGGTGGCCAGCTTCACCTGCGCGTTGCGCCAGTCCTTCAGCTTCGCGGCGGGCGTTTGCTCATCGAGCGCGGCCGCGCGAGCGGCGTAATCGACGGGCCGCCGGTTATCCGGATCGACGAGGCTGAAGTCCCAGAGTTCGGTGCCCTGATAGAGATCGGGGACGCCCGGCGAGGTGAGCCGCAGCACCGTTTGCAGCAGCGAATTGAGCGCCCCTGCGGGCGCCACGCGCGCGACGAATTCGGCCAGCGCGTGCAGGAAGCCGTCGCGCCGTTGCGGTGCGAGGATATCGAAGAGAAATGCCTGGCACTCCGATTCATAGGTTTCGTCAGGCGAGAGCCAGTTCGTGCGCAGCTTCGCTTCGCGCAACGCTTTGAGCAGCCACGTCGAGACGCGCTCCGCGAGCGCGTGCACGCCCGCTTCGTCGCCGGGGTCCAGTTCGGGCGGCCAGCAGCCCACTAGCGTTTGATACAGCATCGCCTCGGCGGTCGGTCCGGGCGACCAGGCCGCGCCGGCCGCCCCTTCGTTGCGGCGATGCGTCTGGTTCAGCGTCGACCAGGCGCGCAGCGTGGCGCTCCAGTCGCCCGCAATCTCGCTCAATACGGCGAGCCGCGCGCGCACGTCCTCGCCGCGCTTGTGGTCGTGCGTGGCCGTGGCGAGCAGTCCATAAGGACGCCGCTGGCGCAGCCGGTTCGTCGCATGAAAGTCGTGCGGCGTGCGCGCGAAATCGTCGGGGTCTGCGCCCACTTCGTTACGCGAGAGCAGGCGGCCGTAGCGATAGAGCGCCGTGTCCTCCGTGGCCTTCGCCGCGAGCGGCGCGGTGAGCTGCGAGAACAGCGCGAGCGCCGTGCGTTGCGCGATGAGCGCGTGGCTGAGCGGCGTATTCGCCTGGTTGTTCGCTGCACTCGCGTTCGCGTTCGCGCCGGCAGGCGCGGCGCGTGGCGTCCTGGCGCCGCCGGTTGTGTTGCCACTGTTGCTGCTGCCGCTACTGGCGTTGGTCGCGGCCGGTTCGGGGGCGCGTCCGCCTAGCCAGCCGTCGACCAGGTCGAGCGCCGCGAGGCTCGCGCGCGGCAGCGCGCGTCGCGCGGCGTCGAGCGCAACGTCGAAATAGCGGTTGTCGAGCGTGCTGCGCAAGCCGTTCACCGGATAGATCCGGTAGATCGGGAAGGACATGGCCAGATGCGCGGCCACGCGATGCACCGACGCATAGGTGGTGTCGCGCGTGCCCGGGAGTTCGCGCGCGATGCGGTGCAGCGCGCGCGTCACATGGTCGAGTTCCGCGGGGAGATAGGCGGCCAGCATCTCGCGGCGCGCGTCGAGCGCGTAGGCCGCGAACGGCCGGTCGTCGCCGGCAATGGCGGCCCACGCCTCGGCGAGCGGCGCGGCGCCCGCGGGATCGTGCAGCAACGCGCCCACGTCGTTCATGAAGTCGTAGCCGGTCGTGCCTTGCACGGGCCAGTCGTCGCGCAGCGTTTCGCCTTGCGCGAGGATCTTCTCGACCACGATGAAGGGCGGCGTGGCGCGCAGCGCAGCGAGCCGCTGCCGCAGGCGTTCGCAGTACTCGCGCGGGTCCGCGAGCCCGTCGATATGGTCGATGCGCAGGCCGTCGATCACGCCGTCGGCGTAGAGGCGAAACACGAGCTTGTGCACGGCCTCGAACACGTCGTGACGTTCCACACGCACGCCGGCGAGCGCGGTGATGTCGAAGAAGCGCCGCCAGTTGATCTCGTCGGTGGCGGTGCGCCACCACGCGAGCCGGAAATGCTGGCGCTCCAGCAGGCGGTGCAGCCGCTCGCGCGGCACCGGGTCGCCGCTTGCATAGGATTCCAGAACGAAGTCGATGGGGTCCGTGCCGGCCCGTTCGACGAACGCGCGCAGCGCGTCGCGCCCCGCGGCGGCGCGCGCCTGATCGTCGGGCTGGGTCGTGATGCCCTGGAATGGCCCGGCGAGCGTGTTGAGATCGGCGCGGTTCGCGGACTGCAGGAGCGCCGCGTAATCGGTCGGGCAGATCGGGCATACGTGCGGCCCGTACTGCACGTAAAAGCGCGCGGCGGCGGGGTCGAACTTCAGCTCGATGCGGCCCGCGGCGAGTTCCTCGCCGTACTGTGCGCCGAGAAACGGCATCAGCACCTTGCCGCGCAGCGCGGGGTCGGGCGAGTGCCAGTCCACGTCGAAGTGGCGCGCGTACGCGCTGTGACGTCCCCATTCGAGGATGTCGAGCCACCAGGCGTTGTGGCCGCCGCCCACACCCATGTGATTCGGCACGAAGTCGGCGATGATGCCCATGCCGCGCTCGTGCACTTTCGCGGCGAAGCGGCGCAGCGCGCCTTCGCCGCCCAGCTCCGCGCTCACCGTGCCGTAGTCGACCGTGTCGTAGCCGTGCATCGATCCGGGCTGCGCGGTCGTGACGGGAGAAAGGTAGAGATGGCTCACGCCGAGCGCGGCGAAGTAGTCGAGCTGCGCGAGCGCGTCGACGAACGTGAAGCCGTGATGGAGCTGCAGGCGCAGCGTCGCGCGAGGGTGTGTCATGGCGTCGGCTTCTTTTCGGGCGCACGTGGCGCCGAGCTGGCGGTTGAGTTCGCGGTTGAGTTGGCGTCGTTCGCGCCTGCACCGGCGCTCGGGTCGGCCTGCGTGCGAGCGACAGCCTCGCGTGCGCGTACGACGGCTTCGACGCGCGCGGCGACGGCCGCATCGGCGAACAGCGTCTCGACGGGTAGCGGCAGGCGGCGGCGCCAGTTCGGATGCTCGTCGATCGAGCCGGGCAGATTCGGCTGCTCGGACAACGCTAGCAGGTCTTCGAGCGGGCAGGTGACGAGCGGGCTCCGCGTTGCCGCGACATAGGCGAGCGCGGCATTCACGGGCGGATCGTCGGCCGGCGGCGGATCGGTGTCGCGCGGCGCGAGCCCGCTGTGCTGCAACGCGTGCCAGAGCGCGACGCGATCCGTCGCGCGCCGCGCGTGGTCGAGAGCGACGGGGTCGAGCCCGTCGGCACGCGGGAGCGTCTGGCCGATGCGGTTGCGCCAGTCGATGTCCGCGCCGCTCCACCATCCCGCGACGGTCGGCAGGTCGTGCGTGGTGGTCGTCGCGACGCCGTGCGGGTCCCAGCGCGCGGGCGCGAGAAAACCCTTGCCGTCGTGCTCGAACCACAGCACGCGAATGCCGTAGAGGCCGTGCGCGGCGAGCCGTTCGCGCAGCCCTGGCGGGACGGTGCCGAGGTCTTCGCCAATCACGATCGCGCGATGCCGCCACGATTCGAGCGCGATGAGCCGCACGAGGTCGTCGAACGGATAGCGCAGATACGCGCCGTGGCGCGCGCTTTCGCCTTCGGGCACGAGCCAGAGCCTGCGCAGCCCGAGGATATGGTCGATGCGCACGCCGCCCGCATGGGCGAAGGCCGCGCGCAGCATGTCGATGAACGCGCGAAAGCCGTTGTTGTGCATGGCTCGCGGCGAGAACGTCGTGAGACCCCAGCTTTGCCCGGCCTGGTTGAAGATGTCGGGCGGCGCGCCGACCGAAACGCGTTGCAGCATGTCCTGCGGCAGCGACCACGCGTGCGAGCCGGCGCCGTCGCAGCCCACGGCAAGGTCGGCAACTAGGCCGATCGCCATGCCGGCCTCGCGCGCGCTGCGCTGCGCGCCCGAGAGCCCTTGCGCCGCGAGCCATTGCAGGAAGCAGTGAAAGTCGACTTCGCGACGGTGCTCCTGCGCGAACGTCGCCACGTCGGCGCTGCGCGGGTCGCGCAGCGGCTCGGGCCAGTCGCGCCAGTGGCGCTCGCCACCGGGGCCGCGCAGCATGGCTTCCTGCAGCGCCTCGAAACGCGCGTGGTCTTCGAGCGCCTCGCCGCCCTGTGCGCGGAATGCGTCGAAGGCGGCGGCATGCGGCGAGCCGCTCGCGCGCTCTTCGGTGTCGAAGCGCTCGAACAGCGCGCGCAGCACCTTGAGCTTGAGCGGCAACGCACGCTGCCAGTCCACGAGCGGCGCGGCTTCGAGTTCGCGCCAGGCGTCGAGCGCGTTCGCGGCCGCGCTCGCGTCGTGCGCGGCCTTGGCGCCGAATACCGCGGCGGGGTCGATATGTGCGACGTTGACCCACAGGCGCGATGAAGGCGAATAGGGGCTGAAGTGGCCCGGCTCGGCGCTGAACATCGCATGGGTCGGGCTGACCGCGAGCGCCTGTGCACCGCGCCGCGCGCTTTCCGCTGCCAGTGCGGCGAGCGCGGTGTAGTCGCCGATACCGCCGTCGCCATTGCGTCGGAGTCCATACAATTGTGCGGCGAGGCCCCACAGCGGCGGCACCGCGCCGCTGTCGCCGTGACGGGCGCGCCAGGCGTCGGCGACGGTATGGCAGTGCGGCGGCGCGACCGCAATCGTCAAGCGATGGTCGTTGACGGTGAGCGTGTGGTAGCCCGGCTCCGCAAGCGGCGCGAGCAGTGCGCTCTCGCCGCGCGGCGAGGTGAAGCGGCCTTCGATATGCTCGCCGCTTTCGAGGTCGATGCGATAGTGGCTGCCCGCGCGTACGGCCGAAGGCGGCAGTTCGATCGCGCTGTCGTATTCGGTGGTGATGAGCGGCGGCAGTCGCCGCGCCGACTGTTCCGCATTGAGCGCGGAGGTGCTCTGGCGGATTTGCGCGGCGTTGGCGCAAGGCAGGCTCGCGCATTCCAGCAGGGCGGCGAGCGTGCTGTCGGGCACGCGCTGCACGGCGCCGTGCGCGTCGGTCCATTCGACCTCGAAGCCCGCGCGGGCGGCCAGGGTCGCGAGCGTTTCGCTGCGGCGCGCCATGCTCATGCGTTGGGCTCCTCGCGATGCACGACGCGCGCGTCGTGTTCGCTCGAATACTCGGGTACGTTGCCGGTGAGCCATGCAATGCACGCGCTCTCGGGCAGCACGCCATTGTCGGCATGGTCGCGCGCACGCGGCGGCGTTTCGAAGATCACCATGCCCTCGGGCCGTGGATCGAGCGGCACGCCGTCGCGGCCCAGGTTCAGCGCGATCGTAAGCGTTTCGCCATCGTCGAGGCGCCAGCGCGCGACGAGCGCGGCGAGGCCGTTCGCGGCGTCGTCGGCGAGCACCGTCGCGCCGAGCGCACGTGCGTGGCGCAGGCGCGGCATCAGCAAATGCGCACGCACGCATAGCGCCGATTTGTAGAAGTGCATCCATTCGAGCCGTTCGCCGTCGAGCGGCGCGTCGGCCAGCGGCGACGAATTCAGGAAGGTCTGCAGATCGTTCGGATCGGGAATGCGCGCGCGGCTAGCCTCGTCATTGAACGCGGTGAATGCCTTGAATTCGCGGCGGCGGCCTTCGCGTACCGCATCGGCGAGCTGACCGGTGAAGGCGGTGAAGAACTGGAACGGCTGCGTCGAGCCGTATTCCTCTTCCATGAAGAGCAGCGGAATTTGCGGCGATAGCAGCAGCATTGCCGTGGCCGCGCGCAGGGCGTCGTCGTCGGCCAGCGTGCGCAGCCGGTCGCCGAGCGCGCGGTTGCCGATCTGGTCGTGGTTCTGCAAGAACATCACGAACGCGGTGGGCGGCAGGTGCGCGCTCGGTTCGCCGCGCGGCTCGCCCGCATGCACGGGCGACGGGTCGCCCTGGTACACGAAGCCTTCGCCGAGCACGCGCGCGAGTTTGCCGATGGGGGAGTCCGTGAAGGCGCGATAGTAGCCTTCCGATTCGCCGGTCAGTAGCACGTGAAAGCAGTGATGCGCGTCGTCGTTCCATTGCGCGCTGAAGTGCGATTCGAGCAGATTGGCTTCGTTGTGCTCGTTTTCGAGTACGAGGTGCACATGGCGGCCGGGCTCGACGCGCGCCTTCACGTGGTCGGCCAGTTCGCGCAGCCAGTCGATGTTGCCGATCGCGTGCGCAGCGTCGATGCGCAGACCGTCGAAGCGATATTCCGTGAGCCAGTAGAGCGCGTTGTCGCAGTAGAAGTCGCGCACTTCGAAGCGGTCGAAGTCGAGCGCTTCGCCCCACGGTGTCTTCACGTCCTGGCGGAAAAACGGCTTGGCATAGTGGCCGAGCCAGTTCCCGTCGGGGCCGAAATGGTTGTACACGACGTCGATGAACATCTGCAGCCCCAGCCCATGCGCGGCATCGACCAGCGCCTTCAGTTCTTCAGGACTGCCATAGGCCGCGTGCGGCGCGTAAGGCAGCACGACGTCGTAGCCCCAGCCGCGCTCGCCCGGATAGTCGTTGAGCGGCATGAGTTCGACGGCCGTCACGCCAAGCGCTGCCAGCGCGGGCAGTCGTTTCATTACACCCTGATATCCGCCCAGCGCGCCCACGTGCAGCTCGTAGATCACGGTCTCTTCCCAGGGGCGCCCTTGCCAGTGCGCATGCTGCCAGGCGTACGCGCGCGGGTCGAGCACTTCGCTCGGTCCGTGTACGCCCTGCGGCTGGAAGCGCGATGCGGGGTCGGGTACGCGTTGCTGGCCGTCGATGCAGTAGCGGTATAGCGTGCCCGGCCCGCACGGCGCCTGCGCTTCGAACCAGCCGTTGCCGCTCGGCGTCATGTCGAGCGGCGGTGCGTCTCTCACGTTCTCGAACACGACCTGCACCGTTTGACACGACGGCGCCCAGAAGCGAAAGCGCGTATGCGGCTGCGCGTGCGCCGCGCCGATCAACTGCGCGCCGAACGGCAGGCAATGCATGTACTGGCGGGTGTGCGGATCGTGCGAAAGCGGGGACATGGTGGATTCCTGGTTGCGTCCTGTTCCTATCCAGCGGCGGCTTCGTCCGGGCCCGCGGGGGCGACCGACCCGGACGCGCCCGGCGTGCGGCGCGGGTCCGGCGTGGGCGCGTCGCCGCGCGTGCCCGCTGGCCGGTGCGTGTCGGCTCGCGCCGGACGGGCGCGGAGCACGGCGAGCGCGCGCGCAGCCAGCTCGTACGTCGTGTCGGGCAGCGCGTAGGGCGCCGCGTCGGGACGCGCGGTATCGAGCAGCACCTCCCATGCCATGCGCGGCGCGGGCGCGACGAACGTCACCGCGCCCTGCGAGGCGTTCAGCATCATCAACAATACTTCCATTTGGCCGTGGAGTCCCGCTCCCGCGCGCCGCATGGTGAACGCGCTCGCTTCCGGGTCGTGCCAGGCCTCGGGCGAGAGCGACTCGCCGCGTTCGTCGAACCAGTCGATGTCGTGCACGCCGGGCATCAGTTCGCGCTCGCCGAACAGAAAGCGCGTTTCGTGCAGCAGCGGATGCTCGCGGCGCAGCGCGATCACGCGCGCGGCGAAACGCGTCATGGCCTTGCCCTGGGGCGTGTCGGCGAGCGCCCAGTCGAACCACGAAATGTCGTTGTCCTGGCAGTACGCGTTGTTGTTGCCGCGTTGCGTGCGGCAGGCCTCGTCGCCCGCGAGCAGCATGGGCGTGCCGAGCGCGATGAGGAGCGTGGCCATCATCGAGCGGGCCACGCGCGCACGCGTGGCGAGGATGGCGGGGTCGTCGGTCGGGCCTTCCACGCCCCAGTTCGCGCTCCAGTTTTCATTGTGACCGTCGCGGTTCTCTTCGCCGTTGGCCTCGTTATGCTTGCGCTCGTACGAAACGAGGTCGGCGAGCGTGAAGCCGTCGTGCGAGGTGACGAAATTGATCGACGCCCAGGGCCGGCGCTTGCGTTTGTCGAACAGGTCCGCGCTGCCGGTCAGGCGCGCCGCGAGGTCGGCGCGCTGGCCCGGCGCGCCGCGCCAGTAGCGCCGCACGCTGTCGCGAAACCGATCGTTCCATTCGGAAAAGCCGGGCGGGTGATTGCCGAGCTGATAACCGCCCGGGCCCACGTCCCACGGCTCGGAAATCAGCTTGCACTGCGAAAGCACCGGGTCCTGGCGCAGCACGTCGAAGAAGCCGCCGTTCGGGTCGAAGCCCGCGGGCTCGCGCCCGAGTGTCACGCCGAGGTCGAAGCGAAAGCCGTCGATGCCATATGACGTGGTCCAGTGGCGCAGCGAGTCGGCGACCATCTGCAGCACGCGCGGATGCGAGAGGTCGAGTGTGTTGCCGCAGCCCGTGTCGTTGATGAAGTGGCGCTCGTCGCCAGGCACGCAGCGGTAATAGCTGGCGTTGTCGAGGCCGCGCCACGAGACGGTAGGCCCCATTTCGCCGCCTTCGCAGGTGTGGTTGTAGACCACGTCGAGAAAGACTTCGATACCCGCCGCATGAAGCTGCCGCACGGCGATGCGCATTTCGTCGGTGTCGTAGCCCACCAGGTAGCTGGGCTCGGGCGCGAAGAACGCGGCCGCGTTGTAGCCCCAGTAGTTGCGCAGCCCGCGATCGATCAGAAAGCGCTCGGAGAGAAACGCGTGGACTGGCAGGATCTCGATGGCCGTCACGCCGAGCTTGTGCAGGTGCTCGATGAAACGCGGCGCGGCTAGCCCGGCGAAGGTGCCCCGCATGTGCGTGCGCAAATCGTGACGCTGCATCGAAAGACCGCGCAGATGCGCTTCGTAAATCACAGTGTCGCCCCACGGCGTATTGGGCCGCCGGTCGCGCGACCAGTCGAAGTTGTCGTTCACGACCACGCACTTGGGCATGGCCGGTGCCGAGTCGCGCCGATCGATCGAGAGGTCCACGCGGTTCGAATGCGCGCGGTAGCCATAGAGCGTGTCCGACCAGCGGAACTGGCCGATGAGCTGCTTCGCGTAGGGGTCCAGCAGCAGCTTGTGCGGATTGAAGCGGTGCCCCAGATGCGGCTGATAGGGCCCATGCGCGCGCAGGCCGTAGACGGTGCCGGGATGCGCGCCCGGCAGATAGCCGTGCCACACCTCGTCGGTGCATTCGGGCAAGGTGTAGCGAATGCGTTCCTTGCGGCCGGTGGGGTCGAAGAGGCACAGCTCGATGCGCCATGCGTGGGCGGAGAACACGGCGAAGTTGGTGCCGAGTCCGTCCCACGTCGCCCCGAGCGGCCAGGGGGAGCCGGGCAGCAGGCGCTCAGGCGGACCGTTTGCCATGACGATGCTCCATGTGTTGTTCTTCGTTTTGCATCGGGTTCCTGATCCAATCCCGCCGCCGTGCCGCGCCGCGCCGACTTATCGGCGCAGGCGCAGGATCAGCGTGCCGAGCGGCGGCAGGACGAGTGCGGCCGACTGCGGCTTGCCGTGGCTCACCACGCTCTCCGTGGTGACGAGGCCCCCGTTGCCGATGTTCGAGCCGCCGTACACCTCGGCGTCGGTGTTGAGTGCCTCTTCCCACTGTCCCGGCTGCGGCATGCCGATACGGTAGCCGTGGCGCGGCACCGGCGTGAAGTTGCAGATCACCACGATCTCGCGGCCCGAGCCGTCCACGCGGCGCCATGCGAGCACGCTGTTTTCGTTGTCGTCGGAAACCAGCCATTCGAAGCCGCCCGGTTCCGAGTCGAGCGTGTAGAGCGCAGGCTCGCTCGCGTAGAGGCGGTTGAGGTCGCGCACGAGCGTTTGCACGCCGCGGTGCAGCGGGTCGTCGAGCAGGTTCCAGTGCGGCGTGCCGTCGTGATCGAATTCGGCCATCTGCCCGAATTCGCCGCCCATGAACAGCAGCTTCTTGCCGGGGTGCGCCCACATGAAGCCGAAATACGCGCGCAGGTTTGCGAACTTCTGCCAGCGGTCGCCCGGCATCTTGCCTAGTAGCGACCCTTTGCCGTGCACCACTTCGTCGTGCGACAGCGGCAGCACGAAGCGCTCGGACCACGCGTAGACCATCGCGAACGTCATCAGGTGATGGTGAAAGCGGCGATAAACGGGGTCTTCGTGCATGTAGCGCAGCGTGTCGTGCATCCAGCCCATGTTCCACTTGAACTGAAAGCCGAGGCCGCCATCCTCGAGGCGCGCCGTGACGCCTGGCCATGCTGTGGATTCCTCAGCAATGGTGATGACGCCGGGGCGTTGCGGAACGTATTGAGTTTCGTGATTGAGGCGCTTGAGAAACGCAATCGATTCGAGGTTTTCGCGGCCGCCGTAGATGTTGGGCACCCACTCGCCTTGCGCGCGCGAATAGTCGCGGTAGAGCATCGAGGCGACCGCGTCCACGCGCAGCGCATCCACGTGGTAGCGCATGAGCCACGCAAGGCCCGACGCGACCAGGAACGCGCTCACCTCGCGGCGTCCCAGGTTGTAGATCATCGTGTTCCAGTCGGGGTGATAGCCCTCGCGCGGGTCGGCATGCTCGTAGAGCGCCGTGCCGTCGAAATCGATGAGACCGTGCGCGTCGTTCGGGAAGTGCGCGGGCACCCAGTCGAGAATCACGCCAAGGCCCGCTTCGTGCGCACGATCGACGAATGCCGCGAAGTCCACCGGCGCGCCAAGACGCGCGGTGGGGGCGAACTGCGCTAGCGGCTGATAGCCCCACGAGCCGCCAAACGGATGTTCCGCCACCGGCAGCAATTCGATGTGCGTGAAGCCCATGCCCTGCGCGTAGGGGATCAGGCGCTCGGCGAGCGCGCCCCAGTCGGGCGCGGGGGCGTCCGCGCCTTGCGTAGGCAGCCATGAAGGCGCATGCACCTCATAGACCGACATGGCCGCGCGCGCGTTCTGCCGTTCGGCGCGCGTTTGCAACCACTCCTGATCGCGCCAGGCGTAGTGATCGATCGCTTCGACGGGCGCGACGATCGACGCCGTGCCCGGCGGGCATTCCGTCTGCAGCGCGCAGGGATCGGCTTTGAGCGGGAGGACCACGCCGCGCGCGCCGAGTATCTCGTACTTGTAGCGCGCACCGGGCGCCACACGCGGAATGAAAAGCTCCCATACGCCTGCTTCGTGGCGCAGCCGCATGGGGTGACGCCGCCCGTCCCACGCGTTGAAGTCGCCCACCACGGAGACGCGCTTCGCATTCGGCGCCCAGACAGCGAAGCGCACGCCGGGTACGCCATCGCAAGTCACGGGCCGCGCGCCGAGGCATTCGAGCACGGCGTAGGGGTCGCCGTCCGCGAGACGTACGAGCGCTTCGTGGGAGAGATGCGGGCCGAATGAATAGGTATCCTCGATTTCCTGGCTCACGCCATGCCAGTCGACCACGAGCCGGTAGGGCACCGCTTCCGCGAGCGGCCCTGCGTAGAGTCCTGCGGGATGCACGAGCGAGAGTTCGCCGAGCGTGTGGGCGCGGTCGCGCGCCACCACGCTCGCGCCCGAGGCGTTCGGCAGCCAGGCGCGCACGTAGGGGGCGCCGTCCACCCAGTGCAGCCCGAGCACAGAGAAAGGATCGGAGTGGTACGCACCGGCGAGTGCGTCGGCGTCGTGGGGATTCAGGCCGGCTTGGGCCGCGCGCTCAACCATGGCCACCTCCGCCGGAATGCGATTGCGTGGACTGCGTGGGCGTGAGCCCGAGCACGCGGGCCGCCAGCGCCGCGAGACCGCGTACCGGCAGCGCGAGCCAGGTGGGGCGGTTGGCCGCTTCGTAGCGGATCTCGTAAGCCGCTTTCTCGATCAGGAACAGGTCGAGCAGCGCCTGCTCCTGCGAAGCGCTGACGAGCGTAAGCGGTCCTTCTGCCACGGCTGCGCGGTACTGGCTCAGGAACGCTTCGGCCGCATAGCCGCGGAAGCGTTCGAACAGGGCACGCTTGCGATCGACGACTTGCTGCGGCGCGCTTTCGAGCGTCGATTGCGCGGCGGCGCCCGCATACGAGAGCGAGCGCAACAGGCCCGCCACGTCGCGCAGCGGCGAGGCCTTGGCGCGCCGGTATTCGAGCGCCCGCGCGGGCTCGCCTTCGAAGTCGATCAAATACGCGTCGCCCTGGGAAAGCAGGACCTGGCCCAGGTGGAAATCGCCGTGGATGCGGATGCGCGCGGCCTTGGTGTCGTCCGGCACGAGTTCGTCGATCTTCGCGACAAGCGCCTTGCGCCGATCGATCAGGCTGCGCGCGAGATCGCGTGCGTCGTCGTCGAGCATTTGCTCGTCTTCGCCCGTATGCCGCGCGACGATGTCGAGCGCTTCGTTGAGCATGGACTTCGCGTCGGCTATCCAGGCGCGCACGTCCTCGGGGGTCGCGGCAACGGGCGCGAAGGCTTCGTCGTCACTGGGTCTCGAGAGCAACGCGTGCAGCTCGCCCAGCCGCTTGCCGATGGCGCCGATCACCGCGCAGTAGCCCTGCACGGCTTCTTCTTCGTGCGCCTGGTCGGCGCTCGTGTCGTCGTCCACCGCGAGAGCGAGTTCGTCGATCGTGCGGCGCAGATAGTCGAGCGCCCAGTCCCACGCGTTGCCCTGATTGTCGATGAAACCTTGCACGATGATGAGCGTATGCGGCACGCCCGCGGGATCGACGCGCACCACTTCGCCATACAGCGGCGCGGTGTTCGCGTAGCCGAGCTTCGTGAGGTAGCGGCTCATTTCCGCTTCGGGGTGCACGCCCGCCATCAGGCGGCGCACGATTTTGAGCACGAGGGTTTCCGCGATCACGAGCGAGCTGTTGCTCTGCTCCGCGGCGAGCCAGCGCACTTCCGGCGTGTCGCCAAAGTCGAGTTCGTCGAGGCGCTCGGTCGGCTCGAAGCGGATCGTGCTCTGCTGCACGGTAGGCACCGCGGCGCGCTCGCGCAGCTTGCGCAGCACGCCGTAGGCGAACCACGGCAGCGAAAACGCATCCGTGAGATAGCCCACCGTGCGGCCGCGCCGCACCCGCGAGAGCGCGAGCTGAATGTGCAGCGGCGTGGTGATTTCGGTGCCCCACGTAATGGCGATTGGGAGGACGTAGCGCTCGCTCGTGCCATCCGCAAGCTCGGCCTCGATCTCCGTGAACGCGAAGCCCGCGCCGTAAATCGTCGTGAGCGCCGCGAGACGCACGGCGCGCAGTGGCTTGTCCTTGGAGGCGAACCAGCGGCGACGCGAGAGCCACGAAGGCAGCACTTCCGATTCGAGCAGCCGCACGTTTTCGGGCGTCGCACCGGCTTGCCCTTCGCGGATCACCACAGTCACGAACTCGGGCAATTGCTCCGAGGTCGGCTGGCTCCACGAAGGCCGCTGATCGCCCGCGCTCAGGAGGAACCACAGGAAGCCGTAGGGCGGGAATGTCAGCAGATAGGGCAACTGCCCGACGGCCGGGAACACGGAGTCGGCCGTCATCTCGACGGGGGACATGCCCGCGAACTCGGAAAGATCGAGTTCCACCGCCTGCGGCGCGCGCGACAGATTCGCCACACACAGGATCGGCGCTTCGCCGGGCATTTCGCGCAGGTACGCGAGGATCTTGCGGTTCGCAGGCCGCAGGAAGCGGATCGTGCCGCGCCCGAACGCCTGCTTCGCGCGGCGCGTGGCGAGCATGCGGCGCGTCCAGTTGAGCAGCGAATGCGGGTCGCGGCTTTGCGCTTCGACGTTGATGGCGTCGTAGCCGTAGAGCGAGCCCATGAGCGGCGGCAGCACGAGCTGTTCGGGGTCGGCGCGCGAGAAGCCACCATTGCGGTCCGACGACCACTGCATCGGCGTGCGCACGCCGTCGCGGTCGCCCAGGTGAATGTTGTCGCCCATGCCGAGTTCGTCGCCGTAATAGATCACGGGCGTGCCGGGCATGGAGAGCAGCAGCGAGTTGATGAGTTCGATGCGGCGCCGGTCGCGCTCCATGAGCGGCGCGAGACGACGGCGAATGCCGAGGTTCAGGCGCGCGCGCCGGTCGCTCGCGTAGGTGTTCCAGAGGTAGTCGCGCTCGGAGTCAGTCACCATTTCGAGCGTGAGTTCGTCGTGATTGCGCAGGAAGATCGCCCACTGGCAGCTCGGCAGCAAGTCAGGCGTCTGCTTCATGATGTCGAGAATCGGGAAGCGGTCCTCGCTCGCAATCGCCATGTAGAGGCGCGGCATGAGCGGGAAGTGGAACGCCATGTGGCATTCGTCTTCGTTGCCGAAGTACTCCTGCACGTCTTCCGGCCACTGGTTCGCTTCGGCCAGCAGCATTCGGTTCGGGTAGTGCTCGTCGATGGCCGCGCGGATGCGTTTGAGAATGCCATGCGTTTCGGGCAGGTTCTCGTTGTTCGTGCCTTCACGCTCCACGAGGTAAGGCACGGCGTCCAGACGCAGCCCGTCGATGCCCATGTCGAGCCAGAAGCGCATGACCTGCAGCACCTCGCGCAGCACGGCCGGATTGTCGAAGTTCAGGTCGGGCTGGTGCGAATAGAAGCGGTGCCAGTAGTACGCGCCCGCCACCGGGTCGTGCGTCCAGTTCGATGGCTCCGTGTCGATGAAGATGATGCGCGTGCCCTGGTACTTCTGGTCGGTGTCGGACCACACATAGTAGTTGCGATGATTCGAGCCGGGCTTGGCACGGCGCGCGCGCTGGAACCACGGGTGCTGGTCCGAAGTGTGGTTGATGACCAGTTCGGTGATCACGCGGATGCCGCGCGCATGCGCTTCCTGAATGAAGCGTCGCACGTCGGCGAGCTGGCCGTAGTCGGGGTGCACGTTGCGATAGTCGGCGATGTCGTAGCCGTCGTCGCGGCGCGGCGAGGGGTAGAACGGCAGCAGCCAGACCGCCGTGACCCCAAGGCTGGCAATGTAGTCGAGCTTCGCGAGCAGGCCGGGGAAATCGCCCACGCCATCGTTGTTCGAATCGAAGAACGATTTCAGGTGCACCTGGTAGATGATCGCGTCCTTGTACCAGAGCGGGTCGTCGGAAAGCATTGACGGCCTGCCGCGCCGTTGCGTGGCGCGCTCCTCATCGTGTGGGTCGTGTGCGGTCGAGTCTCGCGTGACGGTCTGCACGTTCGTTGCCACAGGCTCGTGCGTAGCGGGGTCGCGTTTCATGTCGCTCCTCCGGGCGGGAAGTCCGCGTCCAGTTCGGGATGGCCCTCGATGTGCTCGTCGGCGTGTTCAGGCAGCGGTTCTTCGCGCGGCAGGCCCTTCGCGGGCTCGATGCGCCAGATCGCAAACGGGCGCGCATGCGGGTCGAGCCGCACATGCTGCCAGCGCCCACGCCACTCGAAGCGCTCGCCGGTCATTTCGTCGACCACATTGAGGGGGGCGTGGTCGTCGAGGTGCCAGCGCTGGAACGTTGCCCACGAAAGTTCGAAGTCGGCGCCCTGCTCGGTGAAGGCATCGAGATTGATGGCCACGACGAGCACGTTGTCGCGCGCGGGCGTGGCCTTCTCGAAGCACAGCAGCGAGTCGTTGCGCGCGTCGAGGAACGTGATGCCGAGATGCGTGTGCAGCGCCGGGTTCGCGCGCCGGATGCGGTTGAGCGTGGCGATCTCCGCGACGATGTTGCCGGGGCGATGCCAGTCCCATGCGCGCAGCTGGTATTTTTCGGAGTCCAGATATTCTTCCGAATTGGGCATGGCGCGTCCTTCGCACAGTTCGAAGCCGCAGTACACGCCCCACAGCCCGGATAGCGTCGCGGCCAGGGCGGCACGGATCAGGAAGCTCGAGCGCGCGCCGGTCTGCAAATGGCGCGGATTGATGTCGGGTGTGTTGACGAAGAAGTTCGGCCGATAGAAGTCGCGCACCTCGGTTTGCGTGAGTTCGGTGAGGTACTCGGTGAAATCGCGCTTCGATTCGCGCCATGTGAAATACGTGTACGACTGCGAGAAGCCGAGCTTGGCGAGCCGGTACATGAGGCGCGGCCGCGTGAAGGCTTCGGAGAGGAAGATCACGTCGGGGTGGCGCGCGCGCACGTCGGCGATCATCCATTCCCAGAACGGCAGCGGCTTCGTGTGCGGGTTGTCCACGCGGAAAATGCGCACGCCCGTGTCCACCCAGAACAGAATCGCGTCGCGCAGTGCGAGCCACAAATCAGGCTTCGAGTCGTGCGCGTAGAACTCGGGGTTCACGATGTCCTGGTACTTCTTCGGCGGGTTTTCGGCGTAGCGCAGCGTGCCGTCGGGCCGCCATGCGAACCAGGTGGGATGCGCCTTCAGCCACGGGTGGTCGGGCGAGCATTGAATCGCGAAATCGAGCGCGATTTCGAGGCCTTGCTCGTGCGCCGCGGCAAGCATGCGGCAGAAGTCCTCGAGCGTGCCCAGTTGCGGGTGCACCGCGGTGTGGCCGCCTTCGGCCGCCCCGATGGCGTAGGGGCTGCCCACGTCGCCGGGCTGCGCATTGAGCGTGTTGTTGCGCCCCTTGCGGTTCGCCTGGCCGATGGGGTGGATCGGCGGGAAATACAGCACGTCGAAGCCCATTTCGCGAATGCGCGGCATCTTCGCGATCACGTCGTCGAAGGTGCCGTGGCGCGATTCGTCGTCGCTCATCGAGCGCGGGAAGATCTCGTACCAGCTCGCGAAGCGCGCGGTGCCGCGCTCCGCATCCACGCGATTGACGATCGTGTCGCGTGAGAGAAACGGGCGATGGCGCGCGGCGCGAACGGCCGTAGCGGTCGAAGGCGCGGCGATGATCGCGCAGCGTGTTTCGGTGTCCGCAGCAATGAAGCGTTTGACGATGGCGTCGAGTGTTTCGTTGGTGCGCTTCTGGTCGTCGTCGCCCGTGCCCGATGTTTCCGCGGTGGCGAGCACGAGCGCGAACAGGCGGCTCGCTTCCTCCAGCTCGAGATCGACGGGCTGGTTCGCCGCGCGCTTCTTGTGCAGATGTTCCGCGAGCGAGGCGAAGTCGTCGCGCCACGCAATCACGACGTACTCGTAGCGTCCGACGCGATCGAGCGGAATGTGGCCCGCCCACAGGTCGGTGCCCGCGGGCGGCACGGGCGTCATTAGCGACTCGTGCCAGGCGGTTTCGTCGACGGCGCGCCAGAGCACGGCGGCGTCGATGCGGTCGTGGCCCTCGGCGAAGATCGCCGCGCGCACTTCGCAGCGCTCGCCCACGGTGCGCTTCGCGGCGAAGCGGCCGTGATCGACCGAGGGCTGCGCGCTCTCGATGGCAATGCGCGGCGCGGCGATCGCCTCGAGCACGCTCTTGTGTCCGCTCGTGTCCGTCTTGCCGCGATCTTCGGGCGGCGCGAGCACCACGAGCGGGCTCGCGAGCGCGCGGAACATCCAGCATGCGCCGGCGGGCAGCGTGAACGCGTCGGGGATCGCGCTCGCGTCGCGCGGCGCGGGCAGGCGTGCGCCGCGAAGCGTTTCGGCGTCGAGCGGCGCGAAGCGCGTGAAGCCGCCAGGCACGCCGTCGAGCAGGCGCGAGAGATCCACACGCACAGGCGCGGCGAGCGCGGGATTGATGAGCGTGAGGATGGCGTCGTCCGCTTCGCGCAGGTCCGCGCGGTCGCCGCGCAAGAGCGCCGCGACGCTCGCGCCAGGGCCATTGAGCGCGCGCAGTTCACCGTTGGTCTGCAGCGTCCACGTTTCGCGTTGCAGCGCGTTGGCGTGCGCGACATCGGCGCTCAGATCGAAGGGCGCGCGCGCCTTCGCGGCTTCCCACGCCTGTGCGCTGTTGCCGCTGTGCGAGGTCGCTTCGTCCACGCCATATTCGAATCCCATCGGCATGAGCCAGCCGGTGCCGAGCGCGGTGGCCGCGCGCAGCATGCGGCGATAGGCGCGCTCGAGCGCGCGCGCATCGGCGGCGCCTTCCTGGTCGTGCGCGTAGCGCGCGCCATAGGGCGCTTCTGGAAACGTTATCGGCGAGCCCACGCGGCGCAATGCGGCGTGTTCCTCGATCATCCAGCTCGACGAGAAGTCCCACCAGCGCAGCGAGGAGAAGGCCGCGTCGAAGCCCGCACCTTCGAGGTGCGCGAGCGCCTCGCGCGGCAGGCCTGGCGTCGCGGCGAGCCAGCGCGTTTGCGGAAAGCGCGCGCGCACGGCATCGAAGATCGCGCGCAGCACATGGGGCGGCGTGCGGTGCGGCGAATCCACACGAAAGCCGCTGATGCCCGCTTCGACGAGCGCGATGGCGCGCGCCGTCCACCATGCGATGAGCGGCGCGCTCGCGCGCTCGAAATCGGCATAGGCGACGTTGGCTTCGCGATGGCCGTGGCGTGGGTTGAGGCGCGCGTCTTCGGGCTCGAAAGGGTGGAACCATTCGGGATGCGCGGCGTAGAGCGCGCCGTCGGCGGCGCTGCGATCGAGCACGAGATCGGCGAGCAGCGTGACGCCGCGCGACTGCGCCGCGAGCGCGAGTTCGCGCACGGCGTCGTCGGCGGATAGCTGGCTGCCGAAGGCCGCGTTCAGGCGCGCATGGTCGGCGACGATGCGGTCGTCGCCCGACGCGCCCGAGGCGAACAGCGCGCCGACCAGGACGTGATCGAAGCCCAGCGACGCCGCGCGGGCGATGTGCGCCGGCCACGCGTCGAGTGGTCCTGCCAGGACGGAATGGACGAAGTAGATCCGCGGCGCATAGGCGTGGGGGGGTTCCATCGGTCGTATTCCAGGTACGTCAGGCGAAGGGGATGCAAGTCGGGGTTAGCCGAAATGCGATCGCGCCGCCCGGGGGCTGCCGGAGCGTGCCGCGCTGCGCGTGGTGACAGGCACCTGTTCAGAGTAGTGCAAGAGCAGGCCGGAACCAAACCGCTTGCGCCGCGTGGCGACTTGCGGGGGAGTCGAGCAAGGCACATGCCCATGAGCGAGCCAGGCGCGCGGCGCCGCGCGCAGGCGCATGTTCGCAAAGGCTGGGCTCAAAGGCGGGCGAATCGAGCGGCGAAACCGGCGGCGATTGCCGGTATCCGTTGCAGCGGTGAAAAAGGCAACGCGCTCAGCTACCGACCATGCTCGCGGCGATGTTCACGCACAGGCCTAGCACAGAAACGTTGAAATAGAACGACAAAATCGATTGCGCGAGCACACCGCGCCGCGCGTTGCGCCCGCGCAGGCCGATATCGGCGGTTTGCGATGCGCATGCGATGGTGAAGGAGAAGTACAGAAAGTCCCAGTAATTCGGCGTGAGCTTTTTGTCGGGAAACACGAGGGCAGGCTCGTTGGGATCGGAGCCGTAGTAGACGCGCGCGTAGTGCAGCGTGAAGATGGTGGGAATGAGAAACCACGCCCCGATGAGCGTGAGCCCCGTGAGCAGCGAATGCAGCACTTTCGAGGCCGTGCCGAGATCCTTCGTCGTGCCCAGTTCAATGACGATGGCGACGATGCTCGCCACCGTCGCGGTGCAGATCAGAAACAGTACGGTGCCCGCGTTTTCGTCTTCGCGGCGAGCGTTCGCGCGTACGCTCTCTTCGTTTGCTAACACCATGTGCAGCCAGATCAGCACGAGGTAAGTCCATACCGTTGCGTCCCAGCCGAGCAGCACGCGCGCGGAAGTATGGATCGAGGCGGGCGCGAGCAAGCCGAGCACGACGCCCACGGCGATGGCGATCATCATGTGCGGCCGGTTGCGCAGTACCAGCGGAATGAAGTTCATGGCGTGGCGCGGATTGGCGCGGGTTGGCAATCAATTGCGGCGATTCTACCGTGCGTGGCCTGCCGCCGTGGCCCGCTGTTCGCTGTTATGCCGGGCATGCAAGCTTTCGGTTTGTCTTATCGGGCCATAAGGGGCTATATTGCTTGCGCAACGCGGCAGCGCGCTCTCGCAGTCAGCGCAACAACGATGGTGCATATGCATTGATCGCGTTGTACGACGATAGCAAACGTTTTTCGTATGGCCTGGTTTCAGGCGCCGCCCGCGCCGGCGGCAAGCGTGTTTCGCCCCCAGCCAGGGGAACCTGGCGGGATCGACCTCATCTGGAGTGCCCATGACAGATGTGACACAACACGGGATGTCTCAGGCGCCGCACGATCTTCCCGCCTTGATTGATCGCCTCGGCCGTCCCGGCCGCAGGCGTTTCGTCTCGGGAACGTGCGCAGCGGCGCTGCTCGCCTTCGCGGCTGCCGGGCGCTCTCGCGCGCCGTTCGGCATGGGCCGCGCTTTCGCGGCTACACCGGCGAGCGCATCCGGCAGCGGTTATGAAGCCTTCATCAAGCTATCGCAGCGCCTCACTGGCCGCACGAGCTTCGACGCCGTGCTCGGCAAGCGCGTTTATGCCGCGCTCGACCACGCGAGCAGCCAGTTCGACGCGAACGTCGCGACGCTCAACACCTGGATTCAAGGTCACGGCGGTGTGCCCTCCGATACCGTGACCGCCGCGCTCAAGCCCGATCAGCCGGAGCTCGCCTCGATGGTGGGCGACATCATGCGCGCGTGGTATCTCGGTCTCGTGGGCGAGATGCCGAAGGTGCAAGTGGTGGCCTTCGAAAAGGCGTTGATGTTCGACCCCGTCAACGACGTGCTCGCGATTCCCTCGTATTGCCGCGACGTGCCGTTCTACTGGGAGCACAAACCCGCAGGCGAATAGCGGAGTAATGGGCACGCACATCACGGGCCGCGCCAGGCCCCCACAACGAAAGCCAAAGGATGAGGTCGACAATGGCGACAGGACATTCCGCCGACGTGGTCGTCGTCGGTTCCGGCGTGGCGGGCAGTCTGGTGGCGCACCAGCTCGCCCGGGCCGGCGCTTCCGTGGTGCTGCTCGAAGCGGGGCCGCGCCTCGCGCGCTGGCAGATCGTGGAGAATTTCCGCAACTCGCCCGCCAAGGCCGATTTCGCCACGCCGTATCCGTCCGCGAGCTACGCGCCGCATCCGGAATACGAGCCGCCCAACGAGTATCTCGTGCAGAAGGGCGATTATCCGTACAACTCACAATATTTGCGTCTCGTGGGCGGAACCACGTGGCACTGGGCCGCCGCCGCGTGGCGGCTGCTGCCAGCGGACTTTCGTTTGAAAACGCAGTACGGCGTGGGTCGCGACTGGCCCTATCCCTATGAGACGCTGGAGCCGTGGTATCAGCTCGCGGAAGAGGAACTGGGCGTGTCCGGACCGGACGCGACGTACGATCTCGGCTCGCCGCGCGCGAAGCCGTATCCAATGAGCATGCTGCCGCTTTCCTGGATGGATCAGCGCTTCTCGCAAGTGCTGAATGCGAATGGCTTTCACGTGGTGCCCGAGCCGGTCGCGCGCAATAGCCGCCCGTTCGATGCGCGTCCTACCTGCTGCGGCAACAACAACTGCATGCCGATCTGCCCGATCGGTGCGATGTACAACGGCGTGGTTCACGCGGACAAGGCCGAGCGCGCGGGCGCGAAGCTCGTGCCGCAGGCCGTGGTCTATCGCATCGAGGCCGACAACAAAGGGCTCGTTACCGCGGTCCACTACAAGGACCCGAGCGGCAGAAGCACGCGTGTGACCGGCAAGCTCTTCGTGCTCGCCGCGAACGGCATCGAGACGCCCAAGCTCATGCTGATGTCGAAGAGCGACGCGTTCGCCCACGGCATTGGCAACAGCTCCGACCAGGTGGGCCGCAATCTCATGGATCATCCGGGCACGGGCATCACGTTCATGGCCAACGAACCGCTATGGCCGGGACGCGGGCCCATGGAGATGACCTCGGTCGTGAACTTCCGCGACGGCGCGTTCCGCTCCGCGTATGCCGCGAAGAAACTGCATCTGTCGAACGCGGTGCCCACCTTGGCCGTCGCGGCAGCGCTCATCAAGAACGGCTTGACCGGCGCGGAGCTGGACCGGGAGATACGCGAGCGCACGTCGCGCACGCTCACCATCAACAGTTTCCACGAGCATTTGCCCGAGCCGCAGAACCGCGTGCTGCCCTCGGGCGAGCACAAGGACGGACTCGGCATTCCACAGCCCGAGATCTATTACTCGATCAACGACTACGTGAAGAAGAGCGCGGCGAACACGCATGAACTCTATGCGCAGATCGCGCAGCTCTTTGGCGGCACCGACATCGCGTTCGACGACACGTTCGCGCCCAACAATCACATCATGGGCACGACGATCATGGGCGCGAACGCCGCCGATTCGGTCGTCGATGCCGATTGCCGCACGCACGATCATGCGAATCTGTTCGTCGCCAGCAGCGCCGTGATGCCCTCGGCCGCCTCGGTGAACTGCACGCTGACGATTGCCGCGCTGTCGCTGAAGCTGGCCGACAAGCTGCGCCACGAGCTTTGATACGAGCCAGACGATGAAAACAGCGAAGTCCTCCACCGCGGCCACCACGAATCACGAGCGAGAGAGACGCGCGCGTGCCGCCATCGCGGCCGCGCTGTTCTGCGCCTTCGCGCTCTATATCGCGTGGCACGCGTCGCACGAATCGCAAACGCGTCCCGTCGACGAACTGCCGATCTCCACGGCGCGCGGGGACGACACGTCGACGCCCATTGCGGACGCGGACAAGCCCGACCTCATCAAGCGCGGCGCCTATCTCGCGCGCATAGGCGACTGCGTCGCGTGCCATACCGCCGACCCGGGCAGGCCATTTGCGGGCGGCCTGCCCATCAGCACACCGTTTGGAAAAATCTACACGCCGAACATCACGCCGGACCCCGATACCGGCATCGGCCAATGGAGCGATACCGACTTCGTGCGCGCGCTGCACGAAGGCATCGGCCGAGGCGGCAAGCGGCTGTATCCCGCGTTTCCTTACGTCGAATTCACGCGCATGACCGAGCAGGACATGCTCGCGGTCCGCGCGTATCTGAATACGGTCGCGCCGGTGCATTACACGCCGCCCGCCAACGAGCTGCGCTTTCCGTTCAACCAGCGCTGGCTGATGATCTTGTGGAATCTCTTCAACTTCAACGAAGGCCGCTTCGTGCCGGACCCGAAGCAGAGCGCCGAATTCAACCGCGGCGCCTATCTCGTCGAAGGCCTCGCGCATTGCGAGGAATGTCACACGCCGCGCAACTTCATGCAGGGCCTCAAGACGACCGGGCGCTTCTCGGGCGCGACGCAAGCGGGCTGGCAGGCCTACAACATCACGCCCGACCGCACGAGCGGCATTGGCAACTGGAGCGACGACGCGCTGATCGCCTATCTGTCCACGGGCATTGCCGCGGGCCACGCCAGCGCAGCAGGCCCGATGGCCGACGTGGTCCAGCACTCGACGCAATACCTGACGCATGAGGACCTGCGCTCGATCGTGGCCTACCTGCGTGCGCTGCCGCCGGTTTCGGGCGGCGTGACGCGGCCGCGCGATGCCTGGGGCAAGCCCGCTGTGAACGACGTCACCGCGTTGCGCGGCACGGCGATCACGACCGTGAACGGCTTGCAGCTTTTCGTGGCGAACTGCGCGAGCTGCCACCACTGGACCGGCGAGGGCGTGGGGGGAAGCGCGCCAGGCGCCTATCCATCGCTCATCCATAACAGCGTCGCGGGCGCGCCGAGCCCGAACAATCTCGCGATGGTGATCCTGCACGGCGTGAGACGTCAGACGAAGGACAGCGACGTGCTGATGCCGGCATTCGGCGATGCATTGAGCAACGAACAGGTGGCGGCCATTTCCAACTACGTGACGACGCAGTTCGGCGAACCGCGGGCCACCCTCACGGCCGGCGAGGTTGCGGCGCTGCGTGCCCAGCCCCAGTAACGCCTCAGTCACGCCGGGACTTTGCGCCGCGCTCGCGGCGGCGCTGGCAGCCGCAAACGCGTATGCTGTGAGCGCAGGCACGCCGCTTGCGTGTAGTTTGCCTCGTGACGCGCCTGTCGCAATCGCATTCGGTACGATATTTGGCGCTCATATGGCCCACTCACACAGCGCTATGATTAAGTGATGACGCATACACCCGACGCTCTCGTGCAGCACCATGCCGCCAACCTTGCAGGTCGCGACTTCGTAGTAGGCGATTTGCATGGTTGCGTGGAGGCGTTGCGCTATCTTTTGCGCGAGGTCGAATTCGACACCGCGCGTGACCGGCTGTTTTCGGTGGGCGATCTCGTTGACCGGGGCGAACGCGAGCAGTGCGAACAGGCGCTTGCTCTGCTCGACAAACCGTGGTTCTACGCCGTGCTCGGCAATCACGAAGATGCACTGTGCGCCGTGGCCGAGGGGCGCATGCCGCGCAATCGCTGGTATGGCATCGGCGGCGGCTGGGCGCAGAGCGTGCCCGACGCCGAACTCGTGCACTACGCGCAACGGCTGCGCCAATTGCCGCTCGCGCGCGTGGTGGGCGAGGGCGAAAAGCGCTTCAACATCATCCACGCGGAATTTTTCGGCGACGACGCCGCGCTCGACAGCGGCCAGTTCGATTCCGACGTGCGCGAACGCATGCTTTGGGGCCGCGATCTCGTGCTCGGCACGGGCGACCCGGCGCGCCATGCGCTCTCGCTCACGTTCTGCGGGCATACGCCGGTGCGTGAAGTGCGCCAGATCGGCTCGCAGGTGTTCATCGACACCGGAGCGTTCATCACCGAAGGACGCCTCACCATGGTCGAGGCGCTCACGTCGCGCATCTGGTCGGTCTCGCAGGTCGAAGCGCTTGCGCACGGCGCGGCCGCGATCGTGCTGCCCTGAGGCCTGGCGCCTGCCGGTCTCTCGTTGGCCGCTCGGGCTATACGATGCGGTTCAACTCGAACACCATGTCGATGGTGTGTCCATTCCAGTTGTATTCCAGATACGCCGCGTGATGGCACGCGCGCAGCAGCGTCGTGCTGAGGGCGGCGAGACATTCGCCGTCCTCGTCGCGCACCGACGGATACGCAATGCCTGGCGCGCGCGCCTCGCGGGCGGCGCGGCCTAGCGCCTGGCCGGCCGTGTAGTCGTCGGGCGAGAGCACGCCCGGGTCGAGCGCGGGGTCCTCGCGCAGATCGATCACCTCGCCATGCGCGATCACCGTATAGAGCCGCATTTGCTGGCGGATGGGCGGCTCGTTCGTGGCGGCGAGAAAAAGCCCCGAGTGATAGCGCGTTTCCGCCACGGCGGTGGCGCGCGAGCGCGCGCAGTAGAACACGCCGTAGGTGCCGTCGGAAAAACGGCTGCCCTGCGGATTCAGGTGCGTGAAGGCCGCCATGATCGGACCGTAGCCGGGGCCGAAGCGGCGCTCCTCGCGCGGCACGAGATCGAGGTCGCCGGTCTCGGTGCGCAGGCGGTCGTTGGTGAGCGCTTCGAGCGCGTAGAGCGCCTCGAAGTCGTCCGCGGAAGCCACGCGGTCGAACAGGTTCACGGCGGGAAACCGGGTGGGAATCACTCTGAACGCAGGTGACCAGGTGAGCTGCGCGCTGTGCCAGCGGTCTTGCCAGTTCGTTTGCGTCACGCCCAGCCGCCTCGCATTGCATCGAGATACTGGCGCACCGCCACGAGGTCGCTCACATTGCCGGCCAGCATGCGGTCGAGCGCGCGCCGTCCGCCAAAGGGCGGCGCGCTGTTGGGGCGCTTGATCCAGGTGTCGGCGGAGGTGGGTTGGGGCAGGAGAATCTGCAGCGCCTTGTAGATGCCGAGCAGCAACGAAAGGCGTTCGAGAGTGTCGCGGCCGAGCCGGGCGGTTTGCGGGGACTGCTTCCACTTGAAGAACGTGGATCGGCCCGGCGAGCCGAGCAGAATAATCTGCTCTTCGGCGCTCAGGTCCCAGTCGCGCGCAATGTTGAAGAATGCCCTGAGCCCCGCCGCCGACATTTCGGTGAGCGAGGGTTCGGCGCGGGGACGTCGCGACGGAGTGACGGAAGCAGTGGCGGGTGACATGGTGGTCGAGTCCTGAATTGAACTTTTAATAGATATTAGTCCATATGTGGATTATTGCAAGTTTTGACTCGGTATAATCCTCGCCGGACATTGGGACGGCATTTGGGGAGAGACGGGGTGCGGGCAGGCGTATTGATGGTCGCGGCAATGGTTTTTGCCGCGCCGGTGTGGGCATCGGGGCAGGGGAAGACGGCAGGGGCGCATGCGCGGCAGGGAGCGGCTGCCGGGCAGCAGTCGCATGGCGGGCAGGCGTCCAAAGCGCGTGGCGGGCACGGCGGTGCGGTGTCGCACACGGCCGGACGCCATCCGCACGCGACGGGTGCCACCCATGCGAGCGCCCCGCGCCATGTTGCGAAGGCCGGCAAACTGTCGCACGCGAAGAGCCACGCCGCGGCGCAACGGCACACGCCCGGCGAGGCACACGCGGCGGCACGCGCCCATCATCCGGCTTCTGGCGCGGTACCTGCGCCCAAAACCGTCACGCAAAAGCGCCCCGCGCCGAAGCCGGCCGCCGTGCGGCCCGCGCCACGCCACAGGCTCGTGGTGGATGCGCCGCCGCCGCGCATCCAGCGTGCGATTCCCGCGCCGCACGCGCTGCCGCCCATCCTGAGCTGAGCGCCAGCTAGCCTGTGCCGAGCCCCGAGGCGAGCAATTGCAGCGCTGCCGCGGTTCGAGGCTCGCGTACCCGCGAGTGAAGCAGGACTTGCGAAACCGGTAGCGCAGGCAAACCGAGCCGCGCGCCGACGTCGATCAGTTCGCGCGGCGCGACCCGGCGCGCCAGCGGCGAGATCGCGAGCCCGGCGGCCAGCGCCGCGCCCACTGCGGCGACGCCGCCGCCCACGAACACTTCGGTCCACGCCACGCCTGCGGCGTCGAGCGCGCGAATCGCCGCTGCCCGCACCGCGCATGGCGCGGCGAGCAGCGCGAGCGGCAGCGCCGTGCCGGGCTGCCACTGCCATTGCGGGGCGGCGAGCCAGACAAGCGGCTCCGCGAAGAGCCGGCGGGCATCGCCGCGTGGCGCCTCCCCTTCTTCCTGACGGACGATGACGGCATCGAGCCGCCGCTCGTCGAACTGCGCGAGCAGATGCGCCGAGAGTCCCAGATGCAGCTCGATCACGAGCCCCGGATCATGAACGCGAAGCTGGGCAAGCTGGCGGGCCAGGTTGGCGTCCGCAACATGCTCGCTCAGGCCAAGCGCGAGGCGCCGCTCGTCGCCTGAAAGCGCCCCGAGCGCGCGCTCATGCGCGCCCAGCAGGTCGCGCGCCGCGGCGAGGAACGTGAGGCCGTCAGCCGACAGCCGCACGACGCGCGGCGTGCGTTCGAGCAATTGCTTGCCCAGATGCGCTTCGAGGCGCTTGAGCTTGAGGCTCACGGCCGATTGCGTGGTGTCGAGGGCGTCGGCGGCGCGCGTGAAGCTGCGCAGCTCGGCGACGAGCACGAAGGCGCGCACGGCGTCGAGATCCAGTGGTTTCATTTCAGTTGGAAATGGATGAAATATCTATCTATGCCTGTTTATTATGATAGATCGCGCCTAAGCTGATGTCATCTCAAACCCACGGAAGCAGGAGATCGACATGCCGTTCACTCGTATCGCTGTTCGCGCAGGCAAGCCCGCCACGTATCGCAAGGCGCTCACGCAGGGCATTCATCAAGCACTGATGGAGGTGTTCAAGGCGCCTGAAGACGACATCTTCATGATCATCACCGAGCACGATGCCGATAACTTCGTGTTCGGCCGGCATTACCTCGGGATCGAGCGCAGCGACGATCTGGTCATGATCCAGATCGCCGTGAGCAACACGCGCGGGCAGGATCAGAAGAAGGCGCTGTTCGCGCAGATTGCCGAAAACCTCGCGCGCGATCCGGGGGTGAGGCGCGAGGATGTGTTCGTGAATCTCGTGGATGTCGCGCGGGAGAACTGGTCGTTCGGGAATGGGGTGGCGCAGTACGCGACCTGAGTGCGGCGCTTGAGGCCGATTCCGTCAGCATGCCCCGCGATTGCTCCCGCGAGGCAGCCGCATCACCACTTCTTCTCGTCGAGCAGGCGGTCGAAGAGCCGTTCCCGCAGCGCGTCGGGCACGGCCGAAAGCCCGAGCAGCGTGCTGAACGCGATGCCGCTCGCGGCGAAGTAGCGTAGCAGCGAGAGTTCGAGGTCGCGGGCCTCGGCCTGCAGCTTTTCCATCTTGGCCGCGTCCCGGGCCTTCAGGTCTTCGAGCAGCGCCGGGCTTTCGACCAGGGCCGCGAGCACGGCGCGCGCGACAGAGTCCGGCTGGTTGATGGACTCCCTGAAAATCGCGATCTGCGCCGAAAGCACCGGTTCTGCGCGGGCCTGGCCGGCCGCCGCCAGGTGATCTTGCGAGATCTGCTCGAATTGTTCCCGCTGACGATCCAGCAGCGCGCGCAGCACGCCCAGTTTGTTATGGAACTGGTGTAGCAATCCGCCTTTGCTGATGCCGCTTTCGCGCGCGAGCGCATCGAATGTCAGTCCGCCGACCCCGTCGCGGGCCAGGATCGCAAGCGCCGCGTCAATCGCCTTTCTGCGGGAAATCTCGGAACGTGTCTGGTTATCCATGGGCGTGATTGTACCCCTGCATCACCCCGTAAACAAACCGGATAGACGGTTTACATCCTTTGAGACCGATGTTACGCTTCGTCTCGTCGTGAACTCGGCCGGATGCCAGGCGGTATCCGGCAACTTTTGAAAGGATGCCTTCGTGCTCAACAACCGTCTTCTCCACACGTCGTCGGCTTGCGTAGTACTCCTGATGTTGTCGGCGTGTGCGGGCGTCCAGCCCGTTGCCTATAGCAGCCTCGCCTCGTCTTCCCAGCTCAAGGAGAACCGGGATAGCGACGCCGCGCAGACGCCATTCCGGTATGCGGCGCCGGTGCCCTGGTCGCGCTATACGCAGGTCATCGTCGATCCGGTCGCGGTGTACCAAGGCGGCGACAATCAGTTCGGCGACCTCTCGGACTCGGACAAGGACGTGCTCGCCGCCTACATGCACAAGACGTTTGCCGACACACTATCGAAGCGTTTCGACCTGGCGACCCAGCCGTCGCCCGCGACGCTGCGCGTGAAGCTCACATTGACCGGCGCAGAGAAAACGACTGCCGTGATCGGCCAGGCGATGCATTTCGACATCGCGGGCAATCTCTATAACGGCGTCCAGGCGATCCGGGGCGGCAAGGGGGCATTTAGCGGTTCGGTGTCGTATGCCGTGGAGGTGTACGACAGTGCGTCGGGGCGCCTGCTTCGCGCCTATGTGACGAAGCAATACCCGAATGCGATGAATCTGCCCGCCGCGTTCGGCTCGCTGAGCGCGGCCGAAACCGGCATCGACAAGGGCGCCGATGCGCTCGTCGAGCAGTTGCGCTAACGGCAAAGCCGCCTGCGGGCAGGGGCGTCGCCGGTCCGAACTTCATCGACTTTCTCGCCAGATCTTCAACGCACCGTGAATCTCTCTCGCTTCTTTGCATCCGCACTCGCCTTTGCATCCCGATGTGCGAGGCGCGTATGGGATGTCGTCGTGGGAAAGTTTTGAGTGACCGGCGGTTGTGGCACTCCGCATGATCTGGGGGAAGCGCGCAGACCCGTGAATCGGCAAGGCCGCCTATAGCGCCCGACTCACCAGCAACGGATCGACTACCCCAATCGCCTCTCCATCCCGGCTCGCGTATGGCAGCTTATGCAGCACGAATCGCAAGGCGTTGAGCCGCGCGCGTTTCTTGCAATCGGAGCGGACGACCGTCCAGGGCGCATCGGCGGTGTCCGTCTGCGAGAACATCGCTTCTTTCGCCTGCGTGTACGCCTCCCACTTGTCGAGCGAAGCGAGATCGACAGGACTCAGCTTCCATTGCTTGAGCGGATGCACCTTGCGTTCCTTGAAGCGCCGCCGCTGCTCGCCACGGCTTACCGAAAACCAGAACTTGATCAGGTGGATGCCGCTACGGATCAACTGCCGTTCGAACTCCGGCACCTGCCGCATGAAATCGGCATATTCCTCAGGCGAGCAGAAGCCCATGACATGCTCGACGCCCGCGCGGTTGTACCAGGACCGATCGAACAGCACGATCTCCCCCGCCGAAGGCAGATGCTGCACGTAGCGCTGGAAATACCACTGGCCGCGCTCCACTTCGGTGGGCTTTTCGAGTGCGACGACGCGCGCGCCGCGCGGGTTCAGATGCTCCATGAAGCGCTTGATCGTGCCGCCCTTGCCGGCTGCGTCGCGGCCCTCGAACAGGATCACCACGCGCTGACCGGTTTCGCGCACCCACGCCTGGAGCTTGAGCAGTTCGACCTGCAGCCGGTACTTCTGCCGCTCGTAGGCGCGACGCGACATCAAATTGCGATACGGATAGCCGCCTTCGCGCCAACCGGAGGCGAGTTCCTCGTCGGGGTGGCGCGTGCGCGAGTGGCGCCAGTCGGCAGGGTTGCCTTCGAGGATCAGGCTGCGTAACTGGGCGGCTTCGTCGGGCGACATGCCTTGCATCAATGCCGCGATCGACTCGAGCAGCATGGCGGGCGGATTGTGCCCGGCGCGAGTGCGCGCGACGAGATCGTGGACTGCGCCTGCGATGGCCTCGCTCGCGGACTCGACGGCACTGTCGACGGTGCGCAGCTCGGCGCTGTGGGGCGTGACGAGCGGCAGTCGCGCACCTGGGCTGGCGGTGTCGGAAGCGGAGTAGGGGATGGATTTGGGCATGGTGTCGGCGGATGCGGGGGATGGGAGTGCGTGCGGAGTGACTCGCATTCAAGGCGGATGCGTCGAAGCGCGCGCGGCAATGGCGCGCAGGGATAGTCGTCGCGGCTTGATTGGCAGGGCGGCGCCGGGGCAAAAGCCGGCGCGCCGATGGCCAGCGCCAGCCCGCTAGCAGCCGGCGCTGGACGCCGCCGGGTTCAGGCGTTTGCCGCTTTTTTGAGGATGAGGTAGAGCGAGTCCTTGAGTTGAAGCTTTTCCTTTTTCAGCTGCTCGACTTCCATGCCGTGCGAAGCCACGACACCGGCCTCCATGTTCTTGATCTGCTGGTCGAGCTCGTTGTGACGATGAAAAATCCGGGCGAAATGGTCGTCCTGGATCTTGAGGCGCGAAATCAAATCTCTGTACTCAGGGAACACTCAACACTCCTTACAGACAGGCAAAATAAGAAAGATTGAAACGTAATTATTTTTCCACCGTCTCGCCGTGGCAGTCTTGACCATCATCAGAGTCCGGTCGCCGGAAGGTCAGGGACGTTACCTGGGGCGTCGAGGCGCGCTCGCGTGTACCATCGATCGCGTCGTCGCAGTTCCTGGCCCTCCATCCGCTTGCACTGTTCTAAGCCGTCGCGCCCACCCACAGAACCCTGGAGCGTTCATGGATCGCGTTCTGGAAATCGTGCTGGATGTCGTGATCCCGGCAGCGCCGGATAGAAAAAGCGCAAAAGCCGCCGCCGCCACGGGAGCGGCATCCAGGGCGCACGCCAGCCCGAAACCATCGGAGCGGGCCGCCAGCCTGTGCGCGGCTTTGCCGCCGCTCGTGGCGCTGCCCGATATGCGCGAGTGCGTGACGACGGTCGCATTCGACCGCGGCGGCGTCCTTGGGGGGCTCGGCTGGCGCGTGGCGGTCGAATCGCGCGGCGACACGCAGCGCGTCGTCGTGTCGAGCCGGCGCGTTCATACGCCGGGGGTCACCGTGGTCGCACCGATCTTCGAGGCGGCGCTCGATGCGCACGGCATCGCGCATGCGCTCTTCGACGCCGCGCCCGAGCCGTTTCGCGAGGCGCTGGGCAGCGCGGACGATCTCGCTGCATCGGCCACGCTCGTGGCGACGCGCAGCCGCTGGCACTGGCCGCGCGACGGCATCGAGGTGCTGCTCACGTTCGACGAAGACTTGCACGAGCCGTCGGCAGCGCCGCAAGAACCGGTGGCTCAGGACACTTACCGCGCGGATGCGGCGCCCCCGCCGACCTTGCACGAGTTGCACGAGTTACGCGTGAGCGCGCCCTGGCCCGAAGGCGAGGACGAGCGGCCCATCGTCGATGCGCTGTTTGCCTGTGCTGGCGACCTTATCGAGGCGCTGCCCGCATTCGTGCGCCTGACCGACGCGCTCGAGCGCGCCAGCGCCGGCAGCGTGACCGGCGACGCCGAAGCCATCAAGGCCGAAGCCGTGGATCTGGCCGGCGCGGCTACGGCCGAGGCCGCGCTCGTGGCGATCGGGCGCAACATCAGCGCGCAGTGGTTCGGCAATGACGCCGGCGTGCGCGACAGCACGAACGGCGAGTTCATCCATCAGATGCGCGTGTCGCAGCGGCGGCTGCGCACCGCCATGCGCATCTTCTCGCGCTGGTGCGACGAGACCTGGGAGACGCGCATCGAGCCGGAGCTCAAATGGCTCGGCGGCCTGCTCGGCGATGCGCGCGACCGCGATGTCTTCGTCGAATCGACGCTGCCGGCGCTCGCCGCCGCTGACGTCGAGCCGGGGCGCTGGGACGCGATTCGCGACGCGGCAAACGCGCAACGGCTCGCCGCGCGCGCTAGGCTGCGCGAGGCGCTGGCTTCGCCGCGCTATGCGCTCGCGGCGCTGGCGTGGCTCCAGTGGCTCGACCTCCTCGCGCGGCGCGCGCACGACGCCGGCAGCGCCGGGTTTTCGCTGCACCGCCACGCGAAGAAGCGCGTGCGGCGCTACTACGATCAGCTAGCGGGCACGCAAAAGCTCACGGCCATCGACGAGGCGAGCCGTCACCGCGCGCGCATCAATGCGAAGTATTTGCGCTACACCATCGAATTCTTCGCCACGCTCACGTCGCGCCGCACGCGCGTGGAGGTGGCGCGCACACTCGCGCGGCTGCAGAGCGTGCTCGGCGACGGCAACGACGCCGCAGTGGCCCTGCGCTATCTCGAGCGCATGGATGCCGAGCCGTATCAGCTCGGCTTCGCGCGCGGCTGGTGCGAGGCCGTCAAGCGCTATACCGCGAAGGAGGGTGAGCGCCTGCTGCGCGAACTGGGCGAGCCGAAGGTGCCGCGCGGCGCCTGACGCGCGTCTCTATAATCGTTGGCGCAGATTGGCGGTTTGGCGGATGGCGAACCACGCCGAACCATCGCTCATTTCGTCTTGTTTTGGCTTGTTTTGCGCATGATGAATCCCACTGACCCGAACTCCGCACCCACCGGAGCCGGCCACGCCGACGCCGGTTCCACTGACACGTCCCCACCCGCCGAAGCGCCGGAACTGGGTCTGGGTGGCTCGGTCTGGTTTCAGTCCGGCCAGCAGATGCTGGGTGGCGCGGCGCGCATTGCGCTGCTGGAAGCCATCCATGCAACCGGTTCGATCACAGGTGCCGCGAAAGCGGTCGGCATGAGCTACAAGGGCGCCTGGGATGCCGTCGACGTCATGAACAATCTCGCGGGCGAGGCGCTCGTGGTGCGCGCGACGGGCGGCAAGGGCGGCGGCGGGACGACGCTCACGCCGCGGGCGCTGCGGCTCGTCGAGACGTTTCGCGCCATCGAGCACGAGCACCAGCGCTTCATCGAGCGCGCGGCGCATGCGCTCGGGGCAGTTTCGACCGAAGGCGACGATGCACACGCTGGCGGGTTCGCGCGCGACCTGGCCGTGCTCGGCCGCTTCGCCATGCGCACGAGCGCGCGCAATCAGCTCTTTGGCACCGTCTCGGGGATCGTGCGGGGCGCGGTGAACGACGAGGTGTCGATCGCGCTGCCCGGCGGCGAAGTCCTCGTGGCCACGATCACGCACGAGAGCGCCGAAGCGCTCGGGCTTGCCATGGGCGCGCCCGTGGTGGCGCTCGTGAAGGCGACTTCGGTCGTGCTGGTCGCGAGCTCGGCGGATGCGGCGCGGCTTTCGGCGCGCAACCGGCTGAGCGGGACGATCGAGGTCGTGCGTCACGGCGCCGTGAACGCCGAAGTGACGCTCGCCTTGCCGGGCGGCACCGTGATCGCCGCGATCGTGACCGAAGCGAGCGTGGACGCTTTGGGATTCGCCGCAGGGCAAGCGGCGACGGCCGTGTTCAAGGCCTCGAGCGTGTTGCTAGGGGTGGCCGGCTGAGCGGCGGGCGAGCGGGGTGCCGCCAGTCAGGCGGGTTCAGGCGTGCCGCTGCGCGGGCGGGGTGAGTCCGTTGCGGGTTTGCGAGACGGGCGCGACCGGCGCGCGGTTAGCGCGGTTGGCCTTCCATTTGGCGCGCACGTAGGGACGGTCGTGACCTGAAACCGTGAGCGCGATGTTCGTGACCCAGCGATGCGTGGGCACATGCACGTTGTGCAGCGCGATAGTCAGTGCCGCTAGGCTAAGCGCGACGACCGCCGCCGAAATTCGCTGGGCCTGCGCCTGCCACCAGTAGCGCGCGAACACGAGCGCGGTGAGCGCCCCGACCACGCAGCCCGTGACGGCCTCGGAAGGCGAGTGAGCGTCGAGCACCACGCGCGAGAGCGCGACCGCGAGCCCCACCGCGAGCCCGATCGTCACGCCCGCGGCGCGCACGAAGGACGGCGCGCCTTGCAGCATCAGGAAGAACGCGACGGGATAGACGGCCGTGGACAGCATGGCGTGGCCGCTGATCCCCGTGAAATCCAGTTCTCTTACCCCCACGCCCCAGCCGAGAAACGCGATCTTGGTGAGCGTCACGAGGCCGATTGCGAGGCCGAGCACCAACACCCAGCTCGCCGTCATGCGCCACGAGTAGCCGACCATGAGCCACAGCGCGATCGCCAACGCGAGCGGCAGGGTGAGGCCTGCGCCGCCGAGGTTGGTAATCGAGTACCAAAGGTGAATGGGCAAATCTGGCATGAGTCCGCGCTGCCGGCTATCTGAAGAGAATCCTGGGGTTGCAGGTGCTTAACCGCTACTTCATAGCGACTTAACGCGCGAGCCGCCTCGCCGGCCGACACGCGCGTAAGACGAGCTTCCAGTATAGCTGCCTCGCATGGAGGAAGGCGTGCGTCGTCGAAACCACACGAGAACGGAATCGAACGGGTCCGATCTGCAGCGTCGTTCAAATGGTGTTATTGTGCGTTGCACAATGACGGATCGCGGCAAAACGCCACGATGTGTCAGACCCTTTTACGAGGCCATAGATGACGAAAAATCTGACGAAGCTATGGGCCGGTGGCGTGCGACGTCTGCTCGCCATCCAGACCCGGGCGACCCGCGATGCCCTGAAAGGCGCGGGGATCGATACGCCCAGGCCGCAGGCAATCTGGCGCGCCGCCCAGGCCGCAGCCGAGCAGGCGGCCAAACACGTCACGCCGGCGCAGGCGCGCAGCGGCGCGCCGGTGCGCGAGTCGCGCGTGGGTCCGCGGGCGACCGCCTGGGCCGCGGGCGAATGGCGCCGCGCGGAGCACCTTGTGCCGGCGAACGACCAGCATGCCGGGCGCTCGCTTTCCTACGGGCTCTATTTGCCGCCGGGGGGCAAAACGGCGGGCATGCCGCTCGTCGTGATGCTGCACGGCTGCAAGCAGTCGATGGACTCCTTCGCCGAAGGCACCCGCATGAATCTGCTCGCCGACCGCCATGGTTTCGCGGTGGCGTATCCCGAGCAGTCGGAACGCGCGCACCCGCACCAATGCTGGCATTGGTACGACTCGCGCGACGCGGCGGGCGGCGGCGAAGCGGCTTCCGTCGTTTCGCTGGTCGATTCGCTCGTCGAGGAGCACGGCTTCGACCGCTCGCGCGTCTATCTGGCAGGGTTGTCGGCGGGCGCGGGGCTCGCGATGCTGCTCGCGGTGCGCTCGCCCAGCCGTTTCGCCGCCATCGCGCTGCATTCCAGCCCCGCTTTCGGTGAAGCACGCTCCGGCGTTTCGGCGCTCGACGTGATGCGGCGCGGCGTGCACCACGATCCGGTGGCGCTCGTCGATACCCAATTGGGCGCGCGCATCCACCCGGGCATGCCGGCGATCGTCGTGCAGGGCGATGCGGACGCCGTCGTCGCGCCCGTCAACGCGGAACAGCTCGCGGTGCAACTGCTGCGTCTGAACGGTCTTGCGGATACGCGCGGCGTGCGTCAGGGCGTCGTGTCGCGCGAGACCTTCAAGGACGGCTATCGCGAACAGGATTACGAGCTCGACGGCGCGAGCGTCGTGCGGCTGTGCCGCGTGGCGGACCTCGACCACGCCTGGAGCGGCGGCGACGACACGGTGCCATTCCATTCCTCGACGGGACCGGACGCGAGCACGCTGATCTGGGACTTTTTCGAGGCTCATCGCCGCGAGGCCTTCGACGAGGCCTACGAGGCTGAATTGACACAGGACGTTGGTTAAAAGCGACTACGGGCAACTTAGGTGTTTACCCTTAACAGGGTTTACCCTATAATGGCTTCATTCGATTCGCGGGCACGTGCCCGTCAAAGAAGGGCCAAATCATGTACCTGCTCAGCCGTCTTTTCCTGTTCCTCTCCGAAACCGCCGAAGCTCGCCGCCAGCAGCGCGAGGAAGCGTATCTCGCGCAGTCCGTCGACATCTACGATCTCGAATTCCGCATGCAGAAGATGGATCGCGAGAAGGCCACGCGCCACCCGTCGTGGATGAACCACTACGGCTAAGCAGGAATGCTGTGCCCCGCTAACGGGGCAACATTGAAAACGGCGCCCCGAGGCGCCGTTTTTGCGTGGTGCGCGTGAAGGACTGCCGCGCCGTTCAGCGGCCCGAGTCCGGCATTTCGGCGGCCTGCTTTTCCTGCACGCCGAAGCAGCCGCGGTAAGTCGCGTAGAACGAGCAATAGAGCATCGTCGTCACGATGATGAGCGCTGGCATCAGGATCGCGATCGTGAAGTCGCCGGCACCGAGCGCGCGCAGAAGCGTCGACAGTCCGATCGATACGACAGTCGAGACCGCGAACCACAGCGCCCCGTACACCATGAACGCGCCCTTGTTGCGCCAGCAGCTCACGATGCTGAAGAACATGGCCTTGACGGGCGGCACGTCGTGCCACGCCGTGAGCACGGGCGCAAACCAGAACAGCATCGACACCGGCACGTAGCAGAGCAGCGAAGCAAGCACCGCGAGCGGCACGTCGCTGTTGGCGAGCGCTTGCGCGTCGAGGTCGCCGCCGATGGTCATCAGCCGCAATAGCGCGCCGCCGTCCACGAACGCAGACGCGGCCAGCACCAGCAGCATCGCCACCACGTAAATCGCCCCGAGCGCCAGCAGGTGCTTCGCCACGTTGCTGCCGTACGAACGAAAGCCGTCGATCAGAATGGTCGGGAACACCGGTTTGCCCGCGATCGTGTCACGGCACGCCGCCATGAAGCCGACAGCCACGCCGGGCACGAACAGCAGCGGCAGCACGCCGCCGATCACGGGAATGGCGGAGATCAGCGTCATCGCCAGCAAATAGGCGAAAAACAGCGTAAGAAACGCGAGCGGATTGCGGCGGAACAACCAGATACCCTGGCGGAACCAGACGTAACCCGTCTTCGCGGAGACTTCGATTAGTTGCATGGGCGATGGGGCAAGGCGTGAAGGGAGCCCGCCTCGCTGCCGGCGAGGCGTTCGCGCAGAATGCGCTCGAAGTGGCCGGGATCGTGCGGCTTGAGCAGTTCGGCCGAGCGGGGCAGGTGGAAATCATACAGGCGCGAGACCCAGAAGCGGTACGCGCCTGCGCGCAGCATGTCCATCCAGTGCCGCGTTTCTTCGGGCGTGAACGGGCGCACGGTCTGGTAGGCGCGCAAGAGCGCGTCGGCGCGTGCGGTGTCGAGCTTGCCCGTGGCGAGGTCGACGCACCAGTCGTTCACGGTCACGGCCACGTCGAAGAGCCACTTGTCGCAGCCGGCGAAATAGAAGTCGAAAAAGCCGCCTAGCCGAACTTCGTGGCCCGGCGCCGGGTGCGAGTGCGCGAACATCGCATTGTCGCGGAACAGGTCGCAATGGCACGGACCGCCCGGCAGCGCCGCGTAGTCGGCCGAGCCGAAGAATGCGCGCTGGTGGTCGAGTTCGCTCGTGAGGAGCGTGCGCTGGGCGTCGTCCAGAAACGGCAGCACCGCCGGCACCGTTTCTTCCCACCACGAAAGGCTGCGCAGATTCGGCTGGTCGCCGCGGTAGTCGCGGCCCGCCAGGTGGAGGCGCGCGAGCATCTGGCCCACTTCCGCGCAGTGCTCCACCCCGGGCGCGAGTTCGGGCTTGCCTTCGAGCTTCGAGACGATGGCGGCGGGCTTGCCATGCAGCAGGCCGAAGAGCGCGCCGTCCTTGCGCGGCATGGGGTCGGGTACCGGCACGCGATGCGAGGCGAGATGCCGCATCAGGTCGAGGTAGAACGGCAGTTGTTCGGCCGTCAGCTTTTCGAAGATCGTCAGCACGTATTCGCCGCGCGTCGTCGTCAGGAAGAAGTTGCTGTTTTCAATGCCGGACTGGATGCCGCGAAATTCGACGACATCGCCGAGATCGTAGTCGTGCAGCCATTGGGCAAGCTCTTGGTCGGTGACAGCGGTGAAGACGGCCATGCAAGAAGGTCGGTTGATTGGTAATGGCGGGTCGGCGAACGCTGCGAGATGCTGCCCGAGGGGCTTGCAGGCGTGTCCGGCTCAAGCGCGATGGCCGCGGCCCGGCTTATGGGGCGGCGCACATGGCGTTGGCGCGGGCATGCCCCATCAAGGCATGCCCGCGCCCGGATGGCTCAGTAATGCAGGTTGATCGACGGCAGGCGCGTGCTGGCCTGGCCGTTGTTGCGCACTTGCGGCGAGGTGTCGGGGTTCGCGCTCATCGTGTAGCGCGTGCCGAAGTTCGAATGCACGTTGATCTCGACGGGCTTGCCCTTGTCGCGGAACTCGGTGATTTCGGTGCCGTTCGGGCTCACTTCGTGATAGCTGGGCACGCGTGGCACGTCGTTGATGTTGACCTTCGAGGTGACGCGTGCGGCCGGCTTGTTGTTGATCGCAGCCAGATCGGGCAGGCCCGCGCGTTCGTTCTCAGACTGCGCGGATTGTGCCTCGACGGCGGTCTTTGCGTCGTCGGCCGGCGCGGCCATGGCGACCCCGCTGAAAGCGAGCGTCACCGCGACGGCGGCAAGAAGGTGCGACTTCATGGTCTTTCTCCGATGGATGCCCCAATTCTAGCAAATCCGGGCGCTATACCCCATGTCGCGCAAGCGCTGCGGCCCGCGCCCGGCGGGCGGTGCGCGGCGCCCGCAGCGCTCGCCCGGCGGGGGCTTCAAAAGCCCTGGGCGCGGCGAGGTCCGTCGCCAGAAAGTCGCACCTTCCGTGGTAATGTGGATCCATCAAACGGAGAGGCGAACGACGATGAACAACGATAGCTACCCGCGGCCCCTCATGACGCCGGCGCACGACTTCCCGGACGAATTTTTCGAAGACGCCGCCGACGCCGTGGCGCGCCTCTCGAGCATCTACGAAGCGAATACGTCGTTCCTGCGGGACGCGTTTGCGCGCTATCGCCGCGGCGAGGCGTTCGAGCGCCGCGTGCGCGCGTGCTACCCGTTCGTGCGCATCCGCACCAACGTCAACACGCATATCGACTCGCGCCGCTCGTATGGCTTCGTCGCGGGCCCCGGCGTGTTCGAGACCACCGTCACGCGGCCCGACCTTTTCGGCAATTACTATCGCGAGCAGTTGCGTCTGCTGGCGAAGAACCATCATGTGGGCATCGAAGTGGGCGTATCGGATCAGCCCATTCCCGTGCACTTCGCGTTCGCCGAAGGCATCCACCTCGAAGGCGATCTCGACCGCGAGCGCCTCTTCGCCATGCGCGACGTGTTCGATACGCCCGATCTTGCGCAGCTCGACGACCGCATCGTGAACGGCACCTACGAGCCGGAGCCGGGCGAGCCGCATCCGCTTGCGCTCTTCACCGCGCCGCGCGTGGACTTTTCGCTGCACCGGCTCAAGCACTACACAGCCACGTCGCCCACGCACGTGCAGAACTACGTGCTCTACACGAACTACCAGTTCTATATCGACGAGTTCGTGAAGCTCGGCCGCGCGATGATGGCGCATACGGACGACGCCGACCTGCGCAACTATCGCAGCGAATACACCTCGTTCGTGGAGCCCGGCGACGTGGTCACCTACAACGCGAACCTGGGCGAACAGGACGACGAAGGCACGGTGCCGGCGCGCCTGCCGCAAATGCCGGCCTATCACCTCAAGCGTGCGGACGGCAGCGGCATCACGATGATCAACATCGGCGTGGGACCGTCGAACGCGAAGACAATCACCGATCACATTGCCGTGCTGCGTCCGCATGCGTGGATCATGCTCGGCCACTGCGCGGGCTTGCGCAATACGCAGCGCCTGGGCGACTACGTGCTCGCGCACGGCTACGTGCGCGAGGATCACGTGCTCGACGCCGATCTGCCGCTGTGGGTGCCGATTCCGGCGCTCGCCGAAGTGCAGCTCGCGCTCGAGCGTGCGGTCGCGGAGGTCACGAAGCTCGACGGCGTGGAACTCAAGCGCGTGATGCGCACGGGGACGGTGGCGAGCGTCGACAACCGCAACTGGGAGCTGCGCGATCATCGCGAGCCGGTGCAGCGCCTCTCGCAAAGCCGCGCGATCGCGCTCGACATGGAAAGTGCGACCATCGCCGCGAACGGCTTCCGCTTTCGCGTGCCGTATGGCACCTTGCTGTGCGTTTCCGACAAGCCGCTGCACGGCGAACTCAAGCTGCCGGGCATGGCCGATTCGTTCTATCGCGCGCAGGTCGATCAGCATCTGCAGATCGGCGTGAAGGCGATGGAGATTCTGCGCACGAACGGCTTGCACAAGCTGCATAGCCGGAAATTGCGCAGCTTTGCGGAGGTGGCGTTTCAGTAGACGCTTTATGGCTGGCTGGCGCATGGTGTGCGCCGGCCAGTCTGTCGAATTGCGCTGTTGCCTTGCATAAATTCGGATGCCGAATCATTTTCTGGCGGTCGTTTACTGCCCGAACCCCGTCAACCCGATCAGGCTCCCCGCGCCAAGCAGCCACAGCGGATGAATCTTCGTGCGAAACGCGAGCACGGCGCACACGCCGGTAATCGCCCAGGCGATCCACGAAGGATCGGAGGCTCTCGCGATCAGCACGGCGCTCGCGGCCACGAGGCCCGCCGTCACCGGCACGAGCCCCTTTTGCGCGATGCGCCGCCACGGGCGGTCCTTGAAGCGATCCCACGCATGCAGCGCGGCGATCGTGACGAGCGACGACGGCCCGAACTTCGCAATCGACGTGACCAGCATGCCTGCCCAGCCGGCCACGTGCCAGCCCACCAGCGTCACGACCATCATGTTCGGGCCCGGGGCGGCCTGGGCGAGCGCGAATAGCGCGCTGAACTCGCTCGCGGGCATCCAGTGGTGGACCTCGACGACCTGACGCTGCATCTCGGGCAGGATCGTGTTGCCGCCGCCGAAAGCGAGCAGCGAGAGCTGGCCGAAGATCCCGGCGAGCGCAACGAGTGTGGCGCTCATCGCGAGCCTCCTTCCTTGCGCGCCGCGCGGGCCGCGAGCGCGATGCCGACTGGCGTGAGCACGAGCATGGTGGGCAAAAGCGGCGTGCGCAGCACGGCGATGGCCACGAAGCCGAGCGCGGCGACGACGGCCGCGGCGGGATCGCGCCGCAGCGGCAGCACGATTTTCAGGGCCATCGAGACGAGCAGCCCGGCGGCCGCCGCGGCGAGCCCGACGAACAGATGCCGCACGTGCGGGTCGTCTTGCGTGCGCTCGTAGAGCACGCCAAGCCCGATCACGACGAGCGACGGACCCGCGATCAGGCCGAGGATGCCCGCGAGCGCGCCGCGCCATCCCTGAAAACGCATGCCGAGCGCGACCGAGAGATTGATGACGTTGCCGCCCGGCAAGAACTGGCAGAGGCCGAGCAGGTCGGTGAACTCGCTGGCGGTGAGCCAGCGGCGCTGCTCGACGATGGTGCGGCGCGCCAACGGCAGTGCGCCGCCAAACGATGTGAAGCCGAGACCGAGAAAGCCGAGGAACAGATCGCGCACCGTCGGCGTGTGGAGGCCGGCGGCCGTGCCATGGCCGGCAGCGGCGGGCGATGAGATGGGTTGTTTCATGAATGGAAGGGACCTCTGAGGCAAGTTCGGAGATTAAGCCCAATCGCGCGCACGGCAAAACGATTTCTATGGCGCGCTCTTGTGACCTACACTCACAAGCATGGCACGCTCCCTTCCTCCCTTTCCCGCGCTGCGCGCGTTCGAAGCCGCCGCGCGGCACAATAGCTTCTCCGCTGCGGCGGGCGAGCTCAATGTGACTCACGGTGCCATCAGCCGGCAGGTGGCCGCGCTCGAGGCGTGGGTCGGCGTGCAGGTGTTTCACCGGCACGGCAAGCGGGTCGCGCTGACCGAGGACGGGCGGCGCTACCTCGCCGCCGTGCAGTCGGCATTCGATGACATCGCGCGCGCAACCAGCCAGTTGCGCGACACGGGCGTGGTGCACGTGCTGCGCGTGAGCGCGCTGCCTACCTTCGCGATGAAATGGCTGCTGCCGCGGCTCTCGCAGTTTCAGCGTCTCGCGCCGAACGTCGAGTTGCGCCTGTCGACCTCGAACGCGCCGGTCGAGACGCTCGAAGGCTTCGACGTGGCCGTGCGGCGCGGGCCGGCCCACTGGCCCGACTGCGAGGCCGGTCATTTTCTCGACGAGACGGAACTGCCGGTGTGCAGTCCGGCGCTGCTCAAACGCGCGCCGATTCATCAGGCGAGCGATCTCGCACGCCACGTGCTGCTGCACTCGGATACGCGGCCCGATGCGTGGCGCACCTGGCTCGCGGCTGCAGGCGTGAAAGCCAAATGCCGCAAGAAGCAGTCGTTCGACCACTTCTATCTGGCCTTGCAGGCCGCCGTGGATGGTCTTGGCGTTGCGCTCGGCCCGCTGCCGCTGCTCGACGACGAGCTCGCGTCGGGGCGTCTCGTCACCCCGCTCGCGGGGCCGCATCTCGACGCGCGCGGCTACTGGTGGGTGGCGCGCCGAGAGGTGGCGCAAGCGCCGCTGGTCGCGCAGTTTTGCCGCTGGCTGGAAGAGCAGGCGAGCGCGCGGGCGCCGCTCGGTGCGTCCGGCGTGCCCGCAAGCGCGGAGAAAGCATGAGGGGAGCGATGCGCTGAGGCGCGAGCGGTGCGCAGGCCTACGGAAACATTAACCGCAGGCCATCCGCACGCCGCGCCGCAAGCGATGCATCAGAGGTAGAACATCCGGTCTTCGTCGGAGTCGCGGTCGCGGCGCGCCGGGTGCTCCTTGCCGGTATCTTCGGCGGTGTCCGCATCTTCGTAAAACTTGAGAACGGCTTCGAGCACCTGGTCCGGGTCGTCGATCACCTGCATCAAGTCCATGTCTTCGGGATTGATGAGGCCCATGGGCACCAGCGCCGAGCGGAACCAGTCGAGCAGGCCCTTCCAGAATTCGGCGCCCACCAGAATGATGGGCACGTGACGCGACTTTTTCGTCTGGATGAGCGTGAGCACTTCGGCCAGTTCGTCGAGCGTGCCGAAGCCGCCGGGCATGACGATCACGGCGTCCGAGTTCTTCACGAACGTGACCTTGCGTGTGAAGAAATGGCGGAAGCGCAACGAGATGTCCTGCCACTGGTTGCCCGACTGCTCGTGCGGCAACTCGATGTTCAGGCCCACCGAAGGCGACTTGCCCGCATGCGCGCCCTGGTTCGCGGCTTCCATGATGCCGGGGCCGCCGCCGGAGATCACGGCAAAGCCCGCATCGGACACCTTGCGCGCGATGGTGCTGGCGAGCTGGTAGTACTTCGACTCCGGTTTCAGGCGGGCGGAACCGTAGATGCTGACCGCTGGCCGGATCTCGGACAGGTACTCGGTCGCCTCGATAAACTCTGCCATAATCGTGAACATCTGCCACGATGCGCGTGCCTTCTTGGCCGTCGCGCGCTCTTGATCTGCGAGTGAACGCAGACTCGGAATCACTTTTCTCTTGTCCATAATGCCTGAAGAACTACGCGTGGAAACGAAGCTACAAAATGAGCTGGAAGGTAAGACCCTGCTGCTGGTCGACGGTTCTAGCTATCTCTATCGGGCCTTCCATGCGATGCCGGATCTGCGCGGTCCTGACGGCGAACCCACGGGCGCGCTATACGGCATCATCAACATGCTGCGTCGCATGCGCAAGGACGTTACGGCAGAGTATAGCGCGTGCGTGTTCGATGCAAAGGGCAAGACGTTCCGCGACGACTGGTACCCCGAGTACAAGGCCAACCGGCCTTCCATGCCCGAGCCGCTCGCAGCACAAATCGAGCCTATTCACACGGCCGTGCGCGCGCTCGGCTGGCCGCTCGTGATGATCGAAGGCGTGGAGGCCGACGACGTGATCGGCACGCTCGCCCGTGAGGCCGAGAAGCTCGGCATGAAGGTCATCGTGTCCACGGGCGACAAGGACCTCGCGCAGCTCGTGACGGACCACGTCACGCTCATCAACACGATGACGAATGAAACGCTCGATCGCGAAGGCGTGATCGCGAAGTTCGGCGTGCCGCCGGAGCGCATCATCGATTATCTGTCGCTCATCGGCGACACGGTCGACAACGTGCCGGGCGTGAACAAGTGCGGCCCGAAAACGGCGGTGAAGTGGCTCACGCAATACGACTCGCTCGACGGCGTGATCGCGCATGCGGATGAAATCAAGGGCGCCGTGGGCGGCTATCTGCGCGACGCGCTCGACTTCCTGCCGATGGCGAGAAAGCTCGTCACGGTGGAAACGGCTTGCGATCTCACGCCGCATCTCGAGTCGATCGAAGCGTCGCTAGCCACGCGAGCCGAAGCGCGCGAAGAACTGCGCGATATCTTCGCGCGCCACGGCTTCAAGACCTGGCTGCGCGAAGTCACCGAAGCGAGTCAGCAGAGCGAGACGGTGCCCGCTGCGACCAAAGGCGACGCGCCTGAGAAAGACGCGATCGTGCAGCCCGCGCTGTTCGTCGATGCTCCGCGCCATTACGAAACGATCCAGACGTGGCCGCAGTTCGACACGTGGCTCAGGAAGATCGAAGCCGCCGAACTCACCGCGTTCGACACCGAGACCACGGCGCTCGATCCGATGGTCGCGAAGCTCGTCGGCATGTCGTTCTCGACGGAACCTGGCGTGGCCGCCTATTTGCCGCTCGCGCATCGCGGTCCGGACGCGCCCGATCAACTGCCGCAGGACGAAGTGCTCGCGCGCCTGAAGCCCTGGCTCGAAAGCGCGAAGCACAAGAAAGTCGGCCAGCACATGAAGTACGACGAGCAGGTGCTGGCGAACTACGGTATCGAGCTGAACGGCGTGGAGCATGACACGCTGCTCGAATCGTATGTGCTCGAATCGCATCGCAGCCACGACATGGACAGCCTCGCGTTGCGCCATCTCGGCATCAAGACGATCAAGTACGAAGAGGTGGCGGGCAAGGGCGCGCAGCAGATCGGCTTCGACGAAGTCTCGCTCGAACGGGCCGCCGAATACGCAGCCGAAGACGCCGATGTCACGCTGCAACTGCATCGCGCGCTGTATCCGCAGATCGCGCCCGAGAAGGGCCTCGATTACGTGTATCGCGACATCGAATTGCCCACGTCGCGCGTGCTGCGCAAGATGGAGCGCAACGGTGTGCTGATCGACACTGAAAGGCTCGAAAAGCAGAGCGCGGAAATCGCCGTGCGGCTCATCGCGCTCGAAGAGGAAGCGTATGCGCTCGCGGGCGGCGAATTCAATCTGGGCTCGCCCAAGCAGATCGGCCAGATCTTCTTCGAGAAGCTGCAACTGCCGGTCGTGAAGAAAACGCCCAGCGGCGCGCCTTCCACCGACGAAGAAGTGCTGCAAAAGCTCGCCGAGGATTACCCGCTGCCCAAGATCCTGCTCGAACATCGCGGTCTTGCCAAGCTCAAGTCCACGTACACCGACAAGCTGCCGCGCATGGTGAATGCGCAAACGGGCCGCGTGCACACGAACTACGCGCAGGCCGTGGCGGTCACGGGCCGTCTCGCGTCGAACGATCCGAATCTGCAGAACATTCCCGTGCGTACGGGCGAAGGCCGGCGCATTCGCGAGGCGTTCATCGCGCCGCCGGGGCACAAGATCGTTTCCGCCGACTACTCGCAGATCGAACTGCGCATCATGGCGCATATCTCGGGCGACGAGTCGCTGCTCGCGGCGTTCGCGCGCGGCGACGACATTCACCGCGCCACGGCCTCCGAAGTGTTCGGCGTCACGCCGCTCGAAGTGAGCGCGGACCAGCGGCGCATCGCCAAGGTCATCAATTTCGGCCTGATTTACGGCATGAGCGCGTTCGGGCTCGCATCGAATCTCGGCATTACGCGCGATGCGGCGAAGCTTTATATCGACCGCTATTTCGCGCGCTATCCGGGCGTGGCGCGCTATATGGACGAAACGCGCATGGACGCGAAGTCGCGCGGCTATGTGGAGACCGTATTCGGCCGCCGGCTGTGGCTGCCCGAGATCAACGGCGGCAACGGTCCGCGCCGCCAGGCCGCCGAGCGCGCCGCGATCAACGCGCCCATGCAGGGCACGGCCGCCGACCTGATCAAACTTTCCATGGTCGCGGTGCAGAAATGGCTCGACGAACGCAAGATCGGCACGAAGATGGTCATGCAGGTGCACGACGAACTCGTGCTCGAAGTGCCGGGCGACGAACTCGCCGAAGTGCGCAAGCGCTTGCCCGAGCTGATGTGCTCGGTGGCGCAGCTCAAGGTGCCGCTCGTCGCCGAAGTGGGCGTGGGCGAGAACTGGGAAGAGGCACACTGAAGGCGCGTCGAAGCGCTTAGTGAAGCTCTACTAAGTACATACTGAATGCGCAGCGCCGCAAAAGCCGTAACCAGGACGTAACTGCACGCGTGCGATAAGGCAAGCCTCGCGTGCGTGATGTCGCGAATGCGCGCCGCAAGGGTTGCCGCCGCGCGCTCCGTCAGCCGACAATGACTTGATTGAAGGCCGGTGCCTCGCACGTATGTTGTCGACGCATCGGCCTTTCTATCGCCTTTCGACATGCACGGAGAGTCTATGCATCGCTTTATCGTTGTGGGAGGAGGCGCAGGCGGGCTGGAACTGGCAACACGGCTCGGCGATCGTTACGGCGAAGCGCGCGCGAAGCGGGGCAAGCCGCAAGCGGCATCGATCACGCTGGTCGACCGCAATCCAACGCATATCTGGAAACCGCTCCTGCACGAAGTCGCGGCGGGCAGCATGGATCCATTCACGCATCAGCTCGAATATCCAGCGCAGGCGCGCTGGCACGGCTTCGAATTCCAGCAGGGCGAGCTGACCGCGCTCGACCGCGCGGCGAAGCGCATCACGCTCGGGCGCGTGCTCGACGAAGACGGCGCGGAAATGCTGCCCGAGCGCGTGCTCGAATACGACACGCTCGTGCTCGCAATCGGTAGCACGACGCACTTTTTCGGCGTGCCGGGCGCGGCCGAGAATTCCATCGCGCTCGACACCGTCGAGCAGGCCGAGCGCTTTCGCAAGCGCCTGATCGCCGCGTGCATGCGCGCCGAACATCAGGCGCCCGAAAAAGTCGCGGCGGAGGTGACGGCGGACGACCTCGCGCCGGCCATGGACGCCGGCGCCGCGCCGCGCGTGCAGGTGGCGATCATCGGCGCGGGCGCGACGGGCGTCGAGCTTTCCGCCGAACTGCGCAACACCGCGCAGGTGCTGTCGGCCTATGGACTGCACAAGCTCGATCCGCGCCACGACGTGGGCATCGTGCTGATCGAGGCGGGCCCGCGCATCCTGCCTGCATTGCCCGAGCGCGTTTCGTCGGCAACGGGCGAGCTGCTGCAGAAGCTCGGCGTGAAGCTGCTGACGAGCGAACGCGTGATCGAAGTGGCGCCTGGTGTCGTGCGCACCGCGAGCGGCAAGAACCTGCGCGCGGACCTCACGGTCTGGGCGGCGGGTATTACCGCGCCAGCTGTGCTTTCGCGGCTCGACGGCCTCACCGTCAACAAGCTCGGCCAGCTGATCGTGCGCCGTACGCTGCAAACGGAACTCGACGACAACATCTTCGCGCTCGGCGACTGCGCGGCCTGCGAATGGCCGGGTCACGAGCGCGGTGTGCCGCCGCGCGCACAAGCCGCGCACCAGCAGGCCACTTTCCTGTTCAAGTCGCTTGGCAATCTGCTCGCCGGCAAGCCGCTCGAGGAGTTCACCTATCGCGACTTCGGGTCGCTGGTGTCGCTCGGCCACTTCAGCGCGGTCGGCAACCTGATGGGCGGGCTGATCGGCGGGAATATGTTGATCGAAGGGTTGTTTGCCCGTTTCATGTACATGTCGCTGTACCGGCTGCACATCGCGGCGCTGCACGGCTACGCGCGCATGGTGCTCGATACCTTCGCGCACTGGCTGCGCCGCACGACGTTGCCGCGCGTGAAGCTGCACTGAGCGGCTACATCGAGCGGCGCTTGCGGCCGGGGCGCGGCGCTATTCTGCCTGTTTCCGCTGTTTGATCTTCAAGGAGCGCTGCATGCTGAAACCCGAAGTCGATAGCCTCGTCCCGCACGTGCCGTTCGATCGGCGCACCTTCATCAAGGCGGCGCTCGGCGGCGGATTCGCCGCTGCCGTGCTGCCCGTCTCCGCGCAAACCATCCACACCGACAGCGAAGGTCTCGAAGCCGGCGAGATCGGCTTCCAGTCGGGCGGCACGCTCATCCCGGCGTATCGCGCACAGCCGCGCGGCAAGACGCACTTGCCGGTGATCATCGTGATTCACGAAATTTTCGGCGTGCACGAGCATATCGCCGATGTGTGCCGGCGCTTTGCGAAACTCGGCTATCTGGCCATCGCGCCGGATTTCTTCGTGCGCCAGGGCGACGCCTCCGTGTACCCGACGATTCAGCAGATCAACGAGAACATCGCGAGCAAGGTGTCCGACGCCCAGGTGATGGGCGACATCGACGCGGCCATTGCCTGGGCGGGCGAGCATGGCGGCGACACGAAGCGCGTGGGCGTCAACGGCTTTTGCTGGGGCGGGCGCTATGCGTGGCTCTACGCGGAGCACAACCCGCACATCAAGGCGGCGGTGGTGTGGTACGGGCGCGTGGCGGGCCCGCACACGCCGAATGCGCCGAGCAATCCGCTCGATCTCGCGAGCAACCTGCAAGTGCCGGTGCTCGGGTTATATGGCTTGCAGGATCCAGGCAACCCGCAGGACTCGCTCGAGCAGATGAAGGCCGCCATCGCACAGGGCCCGCAGGGCGGGCGCAGCTCGCAAATCGTCGTGTACAACGACGCGGGCCACGCGTTCTTCGCGGACTACCGGCCGAGCTATCGCAAGGCCGATGCGCAAGACGGCTGGAAGCGCGCGCTTGCCTGGTTCAAGGAGCACGGCGTGATGTGACGCCGTGCCCGTTTCCGGACTCCCGGCTCAGGGGTTGGGGCCCGTCGCGACCGGCCGCGACGCGTCGGCGCTCCATTCGCTCCACGAACCGGGGTAGAGCGCCGCGCCGTGCAGGCCGGCAATCTCCATCGCGAGCGCATTGTGGCAGGCGGTCACGCCCGAGCCGCATTGCAGGACCACGTGTTCGGGCGTGATGCCCGGCAGCACCGCCGTGAAATCCTCGCGCAGCGCGTGCGCCGATTTGAAGCGGCCATCCGGCGTGAGATTGTCCTGATAAAACCGATTGCGCGCGCCAGGAATATGGCCGCCCACCGGGTCGATCGTTTCGTTTTCGCCGCGATAGCGGTCGGCGGCGCGGGCGTCGACGACCGTGAGTTCGTGCGTGGCGAGATTGCGGACGATGGCCTGCGCGTCCACCGTCACCTGGAGCGGTGCGGCCGCCTTGAAGGTGCCGCGCGCGGGCGCGGGCACGTCGCGCACGAGCGGGAAGCCCGCCGCCTCCCACGCCTTGAGGCCGCCGTCGAGCACGGCCACCGAGTCGTGGCCGAGCCAGCGCAGGAGCCACCACAGGCGTGCGGCGTAGGCGCCGCTTTGCGCGTCGTAGGCCACGACCTGCTGGCCTTCGTTGAGCCCGCGCAGCAAGAGCGTGGCGACGAGCGCCGAGCGGTCGGGCAGCGGATGGCGGCCGTTCTTGCCGGTCTTCGGGCCCGAGAGGTCGCGGTCCAGATGCAGGTATTGGGCGCCGGGCAGATGGCCGAGCGCATAGGCGTTCTCGCCCGCGGCGGGATCGGCGAGATCGAAGCGGCAGTCGAAAACCAGCACGCTGCCTGGCGCGGCGGTCAGGCGTTCGTGCAGATTGGCGGCCGAGATCAGCGTGGTGTAGTGCGTGTGGGGCATGACGGCTCCTTGAATCGTGCAAGGCCGCCCTCTCTCGCTATGCGACGGCCCGGTGCCGTCAGTCTAAACAAAAAGACGGGCCTAAGCCCGTCTTTCCGTGATGCGTTCGAGTTGCCCGAGGCTCGCGCCTGGCCGTGCGTCAGAGCGGTCCCAGCTCGCGGCGCAGAAACTCGTGGAAGTGCTGCATGCCGTCCTCCATCGGGCTCTGATACGGGCCGACCTCGGAAACGCCGCGCTCGAAGAGCGCACGACGGCCGGCGTCCATGCGCTCGGCAATCTCGTCGTCTTCGACGGCGGTTTCCATATAGGCGGCGCGCTCGGCCTCGACGAATTCGCGCTCGAATAGCGTGATTTCCTCGGGGTAATAGAACTCGACGATGTTGGTCGTTTTCTGCGTGCCCTGCGGGATGAGCCACGAGACCACGAGCACGTGCGGATACCACTCGATCATCAGATTCGGGTAGTACACCATCCAGATCGCGCCGAACTCGGGCGGCACGCCGTTGCGAAAGCGCAGGACTTCGTCGTGCCACTTGCGGTACGTCGGGCTGCCCGGCTTGCCGAGGTGCTTGTGCACGCCGACCGTCTGCACGCTATACCACTCGCCGAACTCCCACTGGAGGTCGTCGCACGAGACGAAGTTGCCGAGGCCCGGGTGGAAGGGCACGACGTGATAGTCTTCCAGATAGACCTCGATGAAGGTCTTCCAGTTGTAGTTGCACTCGTGAACCTCGACGTGATCGAACATGTAGTCCGTAAAGTCGAGGTGTTTCGCCGGCCCAAGGCGTGCGAGATCGCGCGCGACGTCGCGGCCCGCGGATTCGAACAGCAGCCCGTTCCACTTCTGCAGCGGCGAGCTGTTCAGGTTCAGACACGGCTTGTCCGCGAAGTGCGGTGCGCCGAGCAGTTCGCCCTTGAGGTCATAGGTCCAGCGATGCAGCGGACATACAATGTTGTCTGCCGTGCCGCGACCGTTTAGCATGATGGCCTGGCGATGCCGGCACACGTTCGAGAGCAGCTCGATTTCGTTGCTCTGGTTGCGAACGAGCACGCGGCCTTCTTTTTCGCCGGGCAGCGCAAAATAGTTTCCCGCCTCGGGCACCATGAGTTCGTGCCCGACGTAGCGAGGACCCTTCTGGAAAAGCGTGTCGATTTCGCGCTTGAGTAGCGCTTCGTCAAAATAAGCGGTGACTGGCAGCTGGCTGTGGATAGACTTCAGCTGCAATGCATTGCTCAGATTGGACATTCCCACTCCCGATGAAGACGTGAAAGCAGTGAACAACCCAACCATCGAAGATTCGATTTAGGGAGCCGGCGATTATACCCGGTTACCCCCTCATGGGGTAGCTAAGTGACTGATTTTTGCCAAAATTACACCGGAAAGACGGCAGGAATTCAGGAAATATGAGACAAATGCACGGGTAATCGGGCCGTCAGGAACCGATTTGTACTGACCCCGAGCGTGTGGTCGAGAGGGCACACAAGCCGGGGAGCGGGTCGAAATGGACCTTTTGCCGTAGAATGTCCGCCTTGTTTCATTCTGGCTACGACTCATGGCGAAATCCGCAACAAAAGACCGCGCTGGCGCGGGCGAAAGCGCAGCCGGGCTGGCCGAGGGCGAAGCCCTGCCCGAGAGCTATGAGGCGGCGCTTGCGGAGCTCGACGGGCTCGTTGCACGCATGGAAGGCGGCAGCCTGAGCCTGGAAGAATCGCTGGCAGCCTACCGCCGCGGCGCGGCGCTCGTGCGGTTCTGCCAGCAGCAGCTCGAAAAGGTTGAACAACAGGTGCGCGTGCTCGACGGCGAGACGCTGCGGCCCGTGCCCCTCAATACGACAGACTCCGCAGCGGGCGGAGACGACGATCTATGACATTTGACCAATGGACCCGGCAGGTACTCGACCGGGTCGAAAGCGCGCTCGATCACTATTTGCCGGCTGCCGACGTGCTGCCGGCGCCGCTGCATGACGCCATGCGTTATGCCGTGATGGGCGGCGGCAAGCGGGTGCGTCCGCTCCTGTGCCACGCGGCCGGCGAACTCACGAACGCCACGCCGGAAGCGCTCGACGCGGCGGCCTGTGCGCTCGAAATGATCCACGTCTACTCGCTCGTGCACGACGACATGCCGTGCATGGACGACGACGACATGCGTCGCGGCAAACCCACCGTACACGTCAAATATGACGAACCGACGGCGCTGCTGGTGGGCGATGCGCTGCAGTCGCAGGCCTTCATCACGCTGACCTCGGATGTGCTCGGTGCCCAGCACCAGGCATCGCTCGTGCGCGAACTCGCGCTGGCCAGCGGCTCGATCGGCATGGCCGGCGGCCAGGCCATCGACCTCGCGAGCGTAGGCCATTCGCTTACCCGCGAGCAGCTCGAAACGATGCACCGCCTGAAGACCGGCGCGCTCCTGCGCGCCGCGGTCCGCATGGGCGCGCTGGCGGGCGAGACGCCTTCGGCGGAAAGCCTTGCCGCGCTCGACAGGTACGCGGCGGCCGTGGGCCTCGCATTCCAGGTGGTGGACGACATTCTCGACGTCACCGCCGACTCCGCAACGCTCGGCAAGACCGCGGGCAAGGACGCGAAGGACGGCAAGCCGACCTACGTGTCGATTATCGGTCTTGATGCCTCGCGTGCGCTCGCACAGCAGTTGCGCGCCGACGCGCATGCGGCGCTCGAACCGTTCGGCGCGCGCGCTCAGCGCCTCGCCGAACTCGCTGACCTGGTGGTGAACCGGGTGAGCTGACCGCGCAACCCGCCCACGCGCATGAAACGGAAGTAATGCGCAGAAAAAGTGCGGGAGCGCCAGTTTTCCTACAATGGAACGACGATGTACGACTTGCTGAAAACCATTGACGACCCGGCGGATTTGCGCCGCCTTGATCGCCGCCAGTTGCAACCGCTTGCCGACGAACTGCGTGCCTTCGTTCTCGAGAGCGTCTCGCAAACGGGCGGCCACCTGTCGTCCAACCTTGGTACGGTCGAACTGACGATCGCGCTGCACTACGTGTTCGACACGCCGCGCGACCGCATCGTCTGGGACGTGGGCCATCAGACCTATCCGCACAAGATCCTGACGGGCCGCCGCGACCAGATGTCGACGCTGCGTCAACTCGGCGGCATTTCGGGCTTCCCGAAACGCGACGAGTCGCCGTACGACACGTTCGGCACCGCGCACTCGAGCACGTCGATTTCGGCGGCGCTCGGCATGGCCGTCGCGAGCAAGCTCAAGGGCGACAACGCCATGGGCATCGCCGTGATCGGCGACGGCGCGATGACGGCCGGCATGGCCTTCGAGGCGCTGAACAACGGCGGCGTGGAAGACGACGTGCCGCTGCTCGTCATCCTCAACGACAACGACATGTCGATTTCGCCGCCGGTTGGCGCGCTCAATCGCCATCTCGCACGCCTCATGTCGGGCCGCTTCTACGCCGCAGCACGCGCGGGCGTGGAGCGCGTGCTGCGCCATGCGCCGCCGGTGCTCGACCTCGCGCGCAAGCTCGAAGAGCACGCGAAGGGCATGATCGTGCCGGCTACGCTGTTCGAGGAATTCGGCTTCAACTACATCGGGCCGATCGACGGCCACGATCTGGATTCGCTGATCCCGACGCTGCAGAACATCAAGGAACTGCGCGGCCCGCAATTCCTGCACGTCGTGACGAAGAAAGGCCAGGGCTACAAGCTCGCCGAAGCCGACCCGGTCCTGTACCACGGTCCCGGCAAGTTCAACCCGGCCGAAGGCATCAAGCCGTCGGCAACGCCCGCCAAGAAGACCTACACGCAAGTGTTCGGCGAATGGCTGTGCGACGCGGCCGAACTCGACCAGCGCGTGATCGGCATCACCCCGGCCATGCGCGAAGGCTCGGGCATGGTGGAGTTCGAAAAGCGCTTCCCGGACCGCTACTACGACGTGGGCATCGCCGAGCAGCACGCCGTGACGTTCGCGGGCGGTCTCGCGGCCGAGGGCCTGAAGCCCGTGGTCGCGATCTACTCGACCTTCCTGCAGCGCGCGTATGACCAGCTGATTCACGACGTGGCGCTGCAGAATCTGCCGGTCGTGTTCGCGATCGACCGCGCGGGCCTCGTCGGTGCCGATGGCGCGACGCACGCGGGCGCATACGATCTCGCGTTCATGCGCTGCATCCCGAACATGATGATCATGGCGGCGTCCGACGAAAACGAATCTCGTCAGATGCTCTACACGGCGCTCCAGCAGGACTGCCCGACGGCCGTGCGCTACCCGCGCGGTGCGGGCACGGGCGTGGCGACCGTCAAGCAGATGGCCGCGCTGCCGGTGGGCAAGGGCGAAGTCCGCCGCGAGAGCAAGGCGCCGGCAGGCAGCCGTATCGCGATTCTCGCGTTCGGTACGATGGTCGCGCCATCGCTCAAGGCAGCCGAGGAACTGGACGCCACCGTGGCGAACATGCGCTTCGTGAAGCCGCTCGACGCGGACCTCGTGAAGCAGCTCGCCGAAACGCACGATTACCTCGTGACCATCGAGGAAGGCAGCATCATGGGCGGCGCCGGTTCGGCCTGCGTGGAAGCCCTCCTTGAAAGTGGGGTTATCAAGCCCGTACTACAATTGGGCCTCCCCGACCGCTTCATCGACCACGGCGACCCGGCGAAGCTGCTGGCGGGCTGTGGGCTCGACGCAGCAGGGATCGCGAAGTCGATTCGCGAGCGCTTTCTCGACAAGGCGGTGTCCGGCAAGTCGGTGATGCGCGTCGCGTAAGGTCGATTGAGGTCGCTATGGTTTGCCTGGCGCCTCGCGGCAGCCCAATTCACATTTGAACTGGCGGGCGGGTTTCCTACCCGGCTTTCCGCCAGCAAACGCCGGCTCATGCCGGCGTTTGTTATTTGCGCGCCACGTACGGCGCGGCTTGAGGATAAGAACATGAATCAGATGAACCCGGCCTTCGTGATGCCGGACGTCCAAAGCTCCGTCGATACCCGTCAGATCGTGATCCAGCGCGTAGGCGTGAAGGCCGTGCGCCATCCGCTCACGGTGAAGACGGGCGCGGGCGACGTCCAGCCGAGCGTCGGCACGTGGAATCTCGACGTTCATCTGCCGGCCGACCAGAAGGGCACGCACATGTCGCGCTTCGTCGCGCTGCTCGAAGAGAACAAGGCGCCGCTTGAGCCCGCCACGTTCCGCGCGATGCTGGCCGCGATGCTCACGAAGCTCGAATCGCAGGCGGGCCGTATCGAAGTGACGTTCCCGTACTTCGTGAAGAAAGTGGCGCCGGTGTCGGGCGTGGAAAGTCTGCTGGACTACGAAGTGACGCTCACGGGCGACGTGCGCAACGGGCAAGCGCGCCTGTTCCTCAAGGTGCTCGTGCCCGTGACGAGCCTGTGCCCGTGCTCGAAGAAGATCTCGCAATACGGCGCGCACAACCAGCGCTCGCACGTGACGATGAACGTCGAGTTCGAAGGCGATCTGCCGGTGGAAAACCTCATTCGCATCGCCGAAGAAGAGGCATCGTGCGAGCTGTGGGGCTTGCTCAAGCGTCCGGACGAGAAGTTCGTGACCGAGCGCGCGTATGAGAACCCCAAGTTCGTCGAAGACCTCGTGCGCGACGTGGCCGTGCGACTGAACGCCGACGCACGCGTGATCGCCTATACGCTCGAAGCCGAAAACTTCGAGTCGATCCACAATCACAGCGCCTACGCCGTGATCGAGCACGACAAGCGCGCGGCGTAAAGCTGGCCGCCCGGTTGCGCCGTCAACAAAAAAGCCGCCTCAGGGCGGCTTTTTTACGTCTGCGGCGGCAAACGGATTACTGCTGCGCGAGCGACGTCAGATCCCAGCGCGGCTTCACCGTGAACGCGTAATCGCGCGTGGCCTGCTCGGGCCAGCGCGCGAGGCGCAGCGCACCCGCGAGCGCAATCATCGCGCCGTTGTCGGTGCACAGCGACAGGTCCGGGTAATGCACCTCGAAGCCGCGCTTTTGCGCTGCCGCCGAAAGCGTCTCGCGCAACTGCTTGTTCGCGCCCACGCCGCCCGCCACCACGAGGCGCTTCATCTGCGTGCGCTTGAGCGCGGCGAGCGATTTCGCGGCCAGCACTTCGACGGCTGCATCGACGAAACCGCGCGCGATGTCGGCCTTGCCCTGCTCGCAGATATTCGTGCCGAGCTTTTTCACTTGCGTGAGCACAGCCGTTTTGAGGCCGCTGAAGCTGAAGTCGAGATCGCCCGAATGCAGCATCGGACGCGGCAGTTCGACTGCGCCTGGCGTGCCGAACTCCGCGAGGCGCGAGACTTCCGGGCCGCCCGGATAGCCCAGGCCGAGCAGCTTGGCCGTTTTGTCGAAGGCTTCCCCGGCGGCGTCGTCGAGCGTCTCGCCGAGGGTTTCGTAGACGCCCACGTCGGTCACGCGCATGAGTTGCGTATGGCCGCCCGACACGAGCAGCGCGACGAACGGAAACGGCGGCGGCGCATCGACCAGCAGCGGCGAAAGCAGATGCCCTTCGAGGTGGTGAATCCCCACGGTCGGCCGATTCCAGGCCATGGCGAGCGCATTGGCGATGCTGGCGCCTACGAGCAGCGCGCCCGCGAGGCCGGGGCCTTGCGTGAACGCGATGGCGTCGATGTCGCTTTTCGCCGCGCCGCTCTTCGCGAGCACTTCTTCGAGCAGTGGCAGCGCGCGGCGGATATGGTCGCGCGAGGCAAGCTCCGGCACGACGCCGCCGTACTCGCGGTGCATGGCGATCTGCGAGTGCAGCGCGTGCGCGAGCAGGCCGCGCTCGCTGTCGTAGAGCGCGAGGCCGGTTTCGTCGCAGGAGCTTTCGATGCCGAGAACGAGCATGATGTGGGGCAGGGCAACGGTATCGCGCGGCGCGAGCCGCCAAAAACCGTCGCTAAATCAAGAATTAACGGAGCATAAAAGTATAGCAGCGCGCGTCAAAGCCGGTTGAGGGCGGCAAGCGGAGCCCCCCGCGGACAAGCCCCGCCGCGGCGCAGGTAGAATGCGCGCCATGGAATCTTTCGACATCGCCGTGATCGGCGCAGGGGCGGCCGGCATGATGTGCGCGGCGGTGGCGGGCCAGCAGGGCCGCCGCGTGGCGCTGATCGACCACGCGCCGCGCCTCGCGGAAAAAATCCGCATTTCGGGCGGCGGGCGCTGCAACTTCACGAACCTGCACGCGAGCCCCGCCAACTATCTCTCGAGCAACCCGCATTTCTGCCGTTCGGCGCTGGCGCGCTACACGCCGCGCGACTTCCTCGCGCTGCTGCGCCAGCATCGCGTGACCTGGCACGAAAAGCACAAGGGCCAGCTTTTCTGCGACCAGTCGAGCGACGCGATCATCGACGTCCTACGCGCCGAGTGCGACGCGGGCCAGGTGGCGTGGCGCCGGCCGCTGCCAGTGGAAGCGGTGAGTCATGCCGACGGCGCGGGCTTCACGCTCGGCACGCCGCAGGGCGAGATACGCGCGAAAGCGCTCGTGATCGCGACCGGTGGACTGTCGATCCCGAAGATCGGTGCAACCGACTTCGCTTATCGCATCGCGAAGCAGTTCGGCCACAAGCTCATCGACATGCGCCCCGCGCTCGTGCCGCTTACGTTCGCGCAGGACGAGTGGGCGCCCTATGTGCCGCTCGCGGGCGTATCGCTCGAAGTTCACGTGACGACGGGCGAGCGCAAGACCGGCGGCGCGTTCGACGAAGACCTGCTCTTCACGCATCGCGGCCTGTCCGGTCCCGGCGTCCTGCAGATTTCGAGCTTCTGGCAGCCCGGCCAGCCGATCCGCGTGAACCTGCTGCCCGAGCACGATCCGGCGGCGGCAATGATCGAAGCCAAGGGCGCGACGAAACGTCAGATCGGCAACCTGCTCGCTGAATGGGTGCCGGCGCGCCTCGCGCATGTGTGGCTGGAGGCGCATCAGGTGAAGGCCGACGCGCGTATCGCCGATCTGCCCGATAAGACGTTGCGCAAGATCGGTGAAGGGCTCTCCCAGTGGACGCTCACCCCCACAGGCACCGAAGGCTACAAGAAGGCCGAGGTCACGCGCGGCGGCGTGGACACACGCGAACTCTCCTCGGCGACGATGATGAGCCAGCGCGTGCCGGGCCTCTATTTCGTGGGCGAAGCCGTGGACGTGACCGGTTGGCTTGGCGGCTATAACTTCCAGTGGGCGTGGGCCTCGGGCGTTGCGGCCGGGGAGGCCGCCGCCCAATATTCGCTGGGCGCAGGCTGATTTTCTGACCGATACGCCCTGCCGACTCTCTCGCGGTTGACCCCTGTCATTGTTGGCTCGGCGTCCGAGGTTCACGCTTGAATGCCTGACCCACGAGGAAAAGGTACGAAACGTGAATCGAGAGGAACAGCAGCACAGCGTGCAAATGCGCGGGCCACTGCGGCGAATCATGATTGCCGCGGACGATTCGAAGGCATCGACGCAGGCACTGCGTTTTGCGTCGCGTGTGGTGCCGCGCGACGCCCAGGTGCGTATCGTGTGCGCGGCCGAACCGCCGGGCGCGTGGAATGCCGGCGGCGCTTACACCGCAGGCGATGCGTGGATGTCGGACGCGCTCAGCGCGGCGCGCGACGAATATCTCCACGCCGCCGAGCGCACGCTCGAGCACGCGATGTCGGCGTTCAATGGACAAGCCGCCCTGGTCGAAGGGCAGGTGGTCGGCCTCTCCGCCGAGGCCGGCGCCGTCGTGCCTGCGCTAGCCGACGCGGCGCGCGACTGGCAGGCCGACGTGCTGATCGTCGGCACGCGGCACCAGGGGCGCATGAAGCGCTGGGTCGACGGTTCGGTTTCGGGGGCGCTCGCCGTTTGCGCGCCCTGTCCGCTGCTGGTCGTACCCGTGGAGTACGAAGAAGCGAACGGTCACGCGCCGCTCGGCCGTATCCTGCTGGCGACGGACGGCAGTCCGGCCTCGGCGCAGGCGATTGACGCGGCGCTGCGGCTGGCCGAACCGCAAGCCACGTTGCGCGCGGTTTATGTCGTGGACCGCAGCAGCGTGGCCGGCGACCCGGTGCCGGGCTCGGTGCTGGAAGATGCGCTCGCCGACCTTGGGCGCAAGGCGCTCGCGGGCGCGCACGCGCAACTCGACGCGTCAGGCCGTGCCTACGAAACGGCCCTCGTGCCCACCGGGCGCATGCGCGACGACATCGCCCACACCGTTTTGCGCGACGCGCAGGATTGGCAGGCCGATCTCGTCGCGCTTGGGACACAGGGCCGGCGGGGCGTCGCGCGCTGGCTGCTCGGCAGCGTCGCCCAGCGCGCCATCGAGATCACACATCTGCCGTTGCTGCTGGTCGGGCCGGGCGCTGCGTGATGCTGCGCAGCCCCGCCGGGGAAGGCTCTGGGGGCGGTCGGCCCGGTTGCCGGAATTGGGGTTTCCCCCCGAACCGGCACGCAATGCCCAAATCCGGAACTGCTATACTCAGGCCTCTTTACCCCCGATCCGTTATTGGAAAATGACGACCATCCGCGTAAAAGAAAACGAACCCTTTGAAGTCGCCATGCGCCGCTTCAAGCGCACGATCGAAAAGAACGGTCTGTTGACCGAACTTCGCGCGCGCGAGTTCTACGAGAAGCCCACGGCTGAACGCAAGCGCAAGAAGGCGGCGGCGGTGAAGCGCCACTTCAAGCGTCTGCGCAGCCAGATGTTGCCGAAGAAGCTGTACTGATTCCGGCGTCGCCGTGGCGCGTGGCCGCGCAGTTCCAGCGTGGGCCTCGCGTAAATCTCGCGGCGACGTGGACAGCCGGTCCGCGGCCTCTGGTTACATCGCGCAACGCGGCCGCCGCTGTCCTCTGGTGTGGTCGCAACCATGTCGAATTTGCGCCAACCCGCCTGGAAGCGTTTCCAGGCGGGTTTTTGCATTCCAGCAACCCCAACGTAATTCAGGTGAGTGATGAGTCTCAAAGACCAGATCAACGACGACATGAAAACCGCGATGCGCGCGCGCGAAAGCGAACGCCTCGCCACGATTCGTCTGCTGCTCGCCGCTATCAAGCAACGTGAAGTCGACGAACGCGTGACGCTCGACGACGCCGGCATCACCGCCGTCATCGACAAGATGATCAAGCAGCGCAAGGACTCGATCAGCCAGTTCGAGGCCGCGGGCCGCACCGATCTCGTCGACAAGGAAGCCGCCGAGCTGACCATCCTGGCCGCCTACATGCCCGCGCAGCTCTCGGACGCCGAGATCGCCGCCGAGGTGCAGGCCGCCGTCGCGCAGGTGGGCGCAGCCGGCCCGCAGGACATGGGCAAGGTGATGGGCGTGCTCAAGCCGAAGCTGGCCGGGCGCGCCGACATGACGGCCGTGTCCGGGCTCGTCAAAGCCGCGCTCTCGAAGTAAGCGCACCCGGCTCGCACACGGCGCCGGCCCGGCCCAAGGGCGACGCCGCGAGGCCCGTACGTCACGCGTATGTCACGCGCATGTCACGTATCGGGCCGCGCGAGCCCCGGCTGCCCAAGCGCGCTCGCTTCGATGATTCCGCATTCGTTCCTGCAAGACCTGCTGAACCGCGTCGATATCGTCGACGTGGTGGGTCGCTACGTGCAGCTCAAGAAGGGCGGCGCGAACTTCATGGGCTTGTGTCCGTTCCACAACGAGAAGAGCCCTTCGTTCACGGTTAGTCCAACCAAGCAGTTCTATCACTGCTTCGGCTGTGGCGCGCACGGCACCGCCATCGGCTTCCTCATGGAGCATGCGGGGCTGACGTTCCCCGAGGCCGTCAACGAACTCGCCCAGTCGGTCGGCCTGACCGTGCCGCAAGAGCCTTCGCCCTTGCGCGGTGGCGGCGGTGGGGCCGGTGCGGCGGGCGGCTATGCTCCGGCTGCCTCGAAGGCCGTTACCACCGCGCTTTCCGACGTCATGCAGACCGCCTGCGACTACTACCGCAAGCAGCTGCGCAGCGCGACCAACGCCATCCAGTACCTCAAGAAGCGCGGCCTCACGGGCGAAATCGCCGCGCGCTTCGGCTTGGGCTACGCGCCCGATGGATGGCAGAACCTCGAAACGGCGTTTACCCACTATCGCGACGATGCGCTGGTCGAGGCGGGCCTCGTCATCGTCAGCGAAAAGCAGGACGCGCAAGGCCAGTCGCGCCGCTACGACCGTTTCCGCGATCGCGTGATGTTCCCGATCCGCAATGTCAAGGGCCAGGTCATCGGCTTTGGCGGCCGCGTGCTGGACGGCGGCGAGCCCAAGTATTTGAATTCCCCGGAAACGCCGCTATTTAACAAGGGCAGCGAACTGTACGGGTTGTTCGAGGCGCGCCTCGCGATCCGGGAACAGCGCTATGTTCTGGTGGTCGAGGGGTATATGGATGTCGTCGCGCTCGCGCAGCTGGGTTTCCAGAACGCCGTGGCGACGCTCGGCACCGCGTGCACGCCGATCCACGTGCAGAAGCTGATGCGTCAGACCGACACGGTGATCTTCAGCTTCGACGGCGACTCGGCGGGCCGCCGCGCCGCGCGCCGTGCGCTCGACGCGTGCCTGCCGCACGCGGCCGACAACCGCACGATTCGCTTCCTGTTCCTGCCGGAGGAGCACGACCCGGACAGCTACGTGCGCGAATTCGGCACCGAGGCGTTCTCGGAGCAGGTCGAGCGGGCCATGCCGCTGTCCCAGTTCATGCTCAACGAGGTGCTGGCGGACAAGGAGCTGGACCAGCCGGAAGGGCGCGCCCGGGCGCTGTTCGACGCGAAGCCGCTCCTGCAGGCGCTGCCGGCGAACGCCCTGCGGGCGCAGATCATGCACATGTTCGCGGACCGCCTGGACGTGCCGTTCGAGGAAGTGGCCGCGCTGTGCGAAATCGACTCGCGCATTGCCCAGGCGGCGCGCCAGGCGCCCGCACGCAAGGACCGGCACCTTGTGACCGGTATCGAGCGCAAGGCGCTGCGCAACCTCGTGATGCACCCGCGCATCGTGCTGCAACTGGACGAAGAGTCCGAACAGGCGCTGATCGGACTGACGCGCCACGGCGAGTTGTTCGAGGAAGTGACCACTCACGCGCGGGCACTGGGCGACTCGGTGGAATTTCAGCTGCTTTCGGACCTGCTGAGAAATGGGGCCAATGCTCCAACCTTCGAGGAGATTTTTCGCGAAATTCTGGACTATGATGAAAACGTTCGGGATTTGCTGATGAAAAATCCGGAAGATGGCGCTGCGGTGGAGGAGCGCCGCGAGCAGGAGCGGCTCGTGAGCGAAGAATTGACGGCGGCAATCCTGAAAATGCGGTACGACGCCTGTTGCGATCGCCTGGACGCGCTTTCGCGGCAGTCGCGACATACGCCTGAGGAACTTGCCGAATTGATGTCACTGAATCAGACGCGGGCTGACATGAAACGTCAGCTCGGTTTGTAAGGGAAGGACCGCGCGGGGGGATTATTGCCCTGCGTGGTAAAATAACAGGTTTTCAGCGGTTTGTTTTTGTTTTTTCCGGGTGGGCATAATGGGTTGGGGTAATCCGTGAATGTCCAGTTTTCCAGCAAGGGGCGGAATGGCAATGGCAAAGACTACAGGCGGAAAAAAGGCAACAGGCAAGGGCTCGACGGAGCCGACCAGCGAGGTCACAGCGACCACAGTTGCCCGTTCTTCCGCCCGGTCGTCGGGCAGTGAGTCCACCAACCGTTCTGAACCGGCTACCCGGAAGAGGTCGATGACTGTTTCGGCTGCGCGAGCAGCGCCTGTCCGTGCGGCGAAAGCCGCTACGCAGCCGGCAACGAAGCGGTCCGGTTCGAGAAGTGCAAGGGAAGTGCCTGCCGTCGAGGACGATGCGGCAGAGCGCGAGGCTCAAGCATCCACGGTTCAAGAGGCTGTTGTCCAGCAGCCGCGAGTCGAGACACTAGCCGGTACGGCGAACTCCATGACGAAAAAGCTGAATGAAGTACCCGTCGATGACGACGCAAACCAGAGCGAAGACAGCCCCCCCGCCGCGGGCAAGGTCGAAAAGACCACCCGTGCGCGCGACCGGCGAGCGAAGGAAAAGGCGCTGCTGAAAGACGCGTTCGCGTCGTCGCAGCCCGGCACCGTCGAGGAGCTCGAGGAGCGGCGCACGAAGCTGCGTGCGCTCATCAAGCTCGGCAAGGAGCGCGGCTTCCTCACCTATGCGGAAATCAACGATCACCTCCCGGACAACTTCACGGAAACCGAGGCGATCGAAGGCATCATCAGCACGTTCAACGACATGGGCGTGGCCGTCTACGAGCAGGCGCCCGACGCCGAAACGCTACTGCTCAACGACAACGCACCCAACGCTTCTTCGGACGACGAAGTGGAAGAGGAAGCGGAAGTCGCGCTCTCCACTGTCGACTCCGAATTTGGCCGCACGACCGACCCGGTGCGTATGTACATGCGCGAAATGGGCACGGTCGAGCTCCTCACGCGCGAAGGCGAAATCGAAATCGCCAAGCGCATCGAAGACGGCCTCAAGCACATGGTCATGGCGATCTCCGCCTGCCCGACCACCATTGCCGACATCCTCGCCATGGCCGAGCGCGTGGCGAACGACGAGATTCGCGTGGATGAACTCGTCGACGGCCTGATCGATCCCAACGCTGAAGACACCGACGGCTTCAACGCCAAGGAAGCGGAAGAGATCGAAAACGAGGACGAAGAGGAAGAAGCGGAAGAGGAAGAAGAAGAGGAGGAGGAGGAGGACGACGGCGCGGCGCAGGCGACGGCCAACGCGGCACAGCTCGAAGCCCTCAAGCGTGCCTCGCTCGAAAAGTTCGCCCTCATCAGCGAATGGTTCGACAAGATGCGCCGCGCGTTCGAGAAGGAAGGCTACAAGTCGAAGTCTTACCTCAAGGCGCAGGAAACCATCCAGAACGAGCTGATGTCGATCCGCTTCACGGCGCGTACCGTCGAGCGCCTGTGCGACACGCTGCGTGCGCAGGTGGACGAAGTGCGCCAGGTCGAACGCCAGATTCTTCACACGGTCGTCGACAAGTGCGGCATGCCGCGCTCGGAGTTCATCGCACGTTTCCCGGGCAATGAAACCGACCTCGAGTGGTCGGAAAAGATCGTCGGCGAGAGCCATGCGTATAGCGGCATCCTCTCGCGCAACATTCCGGCCATCCGCGAACAGCAGCAGCGCCTGCTCGATTTGCAGGCGCGCGTGGTGCTGCCGCTCAAGGACCTGAAGGAAACCAACCGCCAGATGGCGGCCGGCGAACTCAAGGCACGCCAGGCGAAGCGCGAGATGACCGAGGCGAACCTGCGTCTCGTGATCTCGATTGCGAAGAAGTACACGAACCGTGGCCTGCAGTTCCTCGACCTGATCCAGGAAGGCAACATCGGCCTGATGAAGGCGGTGGACAAGTTCGAATATCGGCGCGGCTACAAGTTCTCGACCTACGCGACGTGGTGGATCCGTCAGGCCATCACGCGCTCGATCGCGGACCAGGCGCGCACGATCCGCATTCCGGTTCACATGATCGAGACGATCAACAAGATGAACCGCATTTCGCGGCAGATCCTGCAGGAAACCGGTCTCGAGCCGGATCCGGCAACGCTCGCCGAGAAGATGGAAATGCCGGAGGACAAGATCCGCAAGATCATGAAGATCGCGAAGGAGCCGATCTCCATGGAAACGCCGATCGGCGACGACGACGATTCGCATCTGGGCGACTTCATCGAGGACAACAACACGGTGGCGCCTGCCGATGCCGCGCTGCACGCCTCGATGCGCGACGTCGTGAAGGATGTGCTCGACTCGCTCACGCCGCGCGAGGCGAAGGTGCTGCGCATGCGCTTCGGTATCGAGATGAGCACCGATCACACGCTCGAAGAAGTGGGCAAGCAGTTCGACGTGACGCGCGAACGCATTCGCCAGATCGAAGCGAAGGCGCTGCGCAAGCTGCGCCACCCGAGCCGCTCGGACAAGCTCAAGTCGTTCCTCGAAGGGAATTGAGTCTGGTTAGATTTAATGCACGGAAGTCACGTGCACGATGGCCAGGCCGACCCGCTTTCGTGTAGTATGTCGGCCTGTCGTCGAAAAGCCCGGCCTTTGGGTAGACCGGGCTTTTTTGTTGACACGTCATCGTAGTTTCGTTTGTCGCTACGCTTCGTAGCTTCGTGGGCCGGACGCCGTGTTGGTTGCAGGCAGCGGACTCATAATCCGCCTCCGAAAGGACGTCGTGGGTTCGAACCCCACCCGGCCCACCAAGGGTTTCAGCGATTGCTGGATGCACATGCTGCTTCAGACTCTCGCTCCGCAAAACCCTGACCGCTCCAGAATTCCTCTCATCTGGTCGGATCGACCTTTTCCCTCGCCTTTCCGTTTCTGCCTTGTTCTCCCCGGGCTCACCCCTGCCGCCGATAAGAGCCGGCAGGGCGACGGCCGTTGGCCATCCAGCACCAGGGACATTCCTGGGGCGGCTTTTTGGGATCCGGCTTGACCTCGCATATTCCTGTGTGTGAATATTCATTCACTGCGGTGAATTTCAATGCGCACACTCGCGTTGAGCCGGTACGCACGACGTTACGGTTCTCCACTGCTGGATACCTGTCGGCTGTTCACCAGCCGGCCGCACCGGCATGGGTGATTGCGCGATTTCAGTTCCAATCAATAAGTAGTGCAGATAAAAATGGACATTCCTTCACTTTCAACGACAGGATCGCTGCACGGCTTGCGCGTCGTGGACCTGTCCCGTGTCCTCGGCGGCCCATACTGCACGCAGATTCTCGCCGACCATGGCGCGGAAGTGATCAAGATCGAGCCGCCTGGCGGCGATGAAACGCGCGGCTGGGGGCCCCCGTTCGATGGCGAGACCGCGTCGTACTTTCAGGGCGTCAATCGCAACAAGCTGGGCGTCGTGCTGGATCTCACACAGCCTGCGGAGCGCGAACGGCTGCTCGCACTGCTCGAAACGGCCGACGTCCTGGTCGAGAACTTCAAGATCGGCACGCTCGAGCGATGGGGGCTCGGTTACGACACCGTGCTCGCCACGCGCTTTCCCCGCCTCGTGCATTGCCGCGTGTCCGGCTTCGGCGCGGACGGTCCGCTCGGCGCCTTGCCCGGCTACGACGCGGCGATCCAGGCGATGACCGGGCTCATGAGCGTCAACGGCGAGGCAGGCGGTGCGCCGCTACGCGTCGGCGTGCCGATCGTCGATCTCGTGACGGGGCTCAATGCCGCCCTCGGCGTCCTGATGGCGTTGCGCGAGCGCGAGGTTAGCGGGCGCGGCCAGTTCGTCGAATCGACGCTGTTCGATTGCGCGCTCTCGATCCTCCATCCGCACACGCCCAATTACTTCTACTCGGGCAAGGAGCCGCAGCGCACCGGCAACGCCCATCCGAACATCACGCCTTACGACATGTTCCACACCGGCAGCGGCGACATCTTCCTCGCGGTCGGCAACAACACGCAGTTCGGGGCGCTCTGCCGGCTGATCGACGTAGCGCACCTCGCCGACGACCCACGCTTTGCCGACAATCGCTCGCGCAGCCAGCACCGCAACGAACTGCGCGCGGAACTCGAACAATCTTTCGCCGGCTGGGATGGCCCACAGCTTGCCGACCTGCTCGTGCGCCACGGCGTGCCATGTGCGCCGGTGCTTGGCGTGGGGGCGGCGCTCGCGCATCCCCACGTCGACCACCGCGCAATGAAGGTCGAGATGGGGACCTACCGCGGCATCGCATCGCCGATCAAGCTGGGCCGCACGCCGGCCACTTACCGGAGCGCGCCGCCGGCACTCGACGAACACGCGGCGCAGGTCTTCGGCGAGCGGACACGCGAGACCTAGCCAGCGCATCGACAGGCGGCCGGACATCACCACAACGGCGGCGCACGCAACGCCGCGCAGGAGACTGAAATGGCACTTACCCACGAGGCAAGCAGCCTCACGCACAGGGAGACCGGTTCATGCTCGCGCTAATCGGAACGCTCGCGATCATCGCCCTGTTCACGCTGATCATCACGAAGCGGCTCTCGCCGCTCGTCGCACTGATCGCCGTGCCCATCGTCGCCGCGCTCGCTGCGGGATTCGGGCTCTCCACCGCGAAGTTCATCGTTCACGGGGTGCAGAACATCGGTCCGGTTGCGGGCATGTTCGTCTTTGCGATTCTTTTCTTCGGCATCCTGACTGATGCGGGAATGCTCGACCCGATCATCAACGGCGTGCTGCGCGTGGTGGGCTGCCATCCTCCGCGCATTGTCATGGGTTCCGCACTGCTTGCGCTGCTTATCCACCTCGATGGGTCGGGCGCCGTCACGTTCCTCGTCACGCTGCCCGCGATGATGCCGCTCTATACCCGCCTCGGTCTCGACCGCCGGATTCTCGCGTGCGTCGCCTCGATGGCCGCGGGCGTCAACTTCCTTCCCTGGGTCGGGCCCATGTTGCGCGCTTCCGCGGCCTTGCATATTCCGGGCACCGTGATCTTCTATCCGATGATTCCCGTGCAGATCGTCGGTCTGGTTTTCGTGTTCGGCACGGCCTACGTGCTCGGCAAGCGCGAGGAAAAGCGTCTTGGTCTCACACGCGAACATGCGGCCGGCATTGCCGCGACGCCGCGCGTGCTCACCCCGGAGGAACTCGCGCTGCGCCGGCCTGAGCGTTTCTGGATCAATCTGGTGCTGACGCTGGTCGTGCTCGTGACGCTCGTGTCGGGCATTGTCGATCCCATGGTCATGTTCATGATCGGCACGGTGCTGGCGCTGGTCATCAACTATCCCGATGTGAACCAGCAGCGCGAACGCGTCGACGCGCATGCGAAGGCGGCCCTGATGATGGCGAGCGTGCTGCTTGCGGCGGGGGCTTTCACCGGCATCATGACCGGCACCGGCATGCTCAATGCCATGGCCGACGTCGTCGTGCAGCATGTGCCCGCCGATCACGCCCGTCATATGCCATTCGTGCTGGGACTCGTTTCGATGCCGCTCAGCCTGCTTTTCGACCCCGATTCGTTTTACTTCGGCATCCTGCCGGTTCTGGCGAAGAGCGGGGAAATGCTGGGCGTGCCGTCCGTGCAGATGGCGCAGGCGGCGCTCCTCGGTCAGATGACCACCGGCTTTCCCGTCAGCCCGCTCACGCCGGCCACGTTCCTGATCGTCGGGTTGACGGGCGTGGAACTCGCCGAGCATCAGAAGTTCACGATTCCATTCCTGTTCGCCGCTACGGTGCTGATGGTGTTCACCGCGGTGCTGGTGGGCGTGTTCCCGCTGTAACACCGTTTTCGTTTATGCCTTGAGAGGAAGTCCGCATGAATTTCAACCTCAATGAAGACCAGCAGTCGATCGTCGCCGCAATCGAAAAGATCTGCGAGCGCTTCGACGACAGCTACTGGCTCGAACGCGACCGCGAAGGCGGCTTCCCGCACGACTTTCACCGCGCACTCGCCGATGCCGGCTGGCTTGGCATTGCGATGTCGCCGGACTACGGCGGCTCGGGGCTCGGCATGACCGAGGCGGCGCTGATGATGCGCACGATCAGCGCGTCCGGCGCGGGGCTTTCGGGCGCGTCGGCCGTGCATATGAACATCTTCGGACTCAATCCGGTGCAGGTGTTCGGCAGCGAAGCGCAGCAGCGGCGGTTTCTTCCGCCGCTCATCGAGGGCCGCGACAAAGCGTGTTTTGCTGTGACCGAGCCCGACGCCGGCCTCGACACGACGCACCTGAAAACGCAGGCCGTGCGCGACGGAGATCACTACGTGCTCACCGGCCGCAAGATCTGGATCTCGACGGCGCAGGTCGCGAACAAGATGCTCATCATCGCGCGCACGACGCCGCTGGACCAGGTGGCGAAGCCGACCGATGGTCTGAGCCTCTTCTATACCGACCTCGACCGTACGCGCGTCGAAGTCCGCGAGATCGAGAAGATGGGCCGCAAGGCCGTCGATTCGAACATGCTCTTCATCGACGGCCTGCGCGTGCCGGTGGACGACCGCATTGGGGAGGAGGGCAAGGGCTTCCACTATCTGCTGCATGGCCTGAATCCCGAGCGCATCCTGATCGCCTCGGAAGCGGTTGGGCTCGGCCAGGCGGCGTTGCGCCACGCAACGCAGTATGCGAAGGATCGTGTCGTGTTCGGACGTCCCATCGGGCAGAACCAGGCCATCCAGCATCCGCTCGCGCAGGCGTGGATGGCGCTCGAGGCCGCGAACCTGATGGTGATGAAGGCCGCCACGCTGTACGACGCAGGCGAGCCGTGCGGCGCCGAAGCCAACGCCGGAAAATACCTTGCGGCCGAAGCCGCGTTCCAGTCATGCCAGACGGCCATTGCAACGCTGGGCGGCATGGGTTACGCGAAGGAATACCACGTCGAACGCTATTTGCGGGAGTGTATGATTCCAAGGCTCGCGCCCGTCAGCCCGCAAATGATCATGTGCTTCATCGCGGAAAAGGTGCTCGGGCTGCCGAAGTCTTACTGAACAGTGCAAGGGGCATCGCGCCGCCTTGCGATCAAATGCCCGACCCACGCCCGACCCATGGACGTCAAACTCGTTGCCCGCACGCTCGACCTGTTCGAGCTCTTCGCCGCCGAACAGAGGCCGCTGGCCCTTGCCGAAATGGCGCGGCTTCTTGAGGTGCCGTCGTCGAGTTGCCTCGCGCTTGCCCGCACGCTCGTGAGCCGCGGCTATCTCTACGAAGTGCGCAAGCGGGGCGGCTACTATCCCACGCGGCGTCTGCAGTTGCTCGCCAACGCGATCAATGCCGTCGATCCGGTGGTGCAAATGCTGCATCCCCGGCTGGTCGAACTGCGCGACGCGACGGGAGAAACCATCGTGCTCGGCAAGATCCATGGCACGCAGGTCATCTATCTCGACGTGGTCGAATCGGAGAAGGCCGTGCGCTATGCATGCGCGCCCGGGTCACTGCGCCCGTTGCATGCGAACTCGATTGGCAAGGTGATTTGTGGCGAACTCGATGCGTCGACACGCGAAGCACTCTGCGCAAAGCTCCATTTCGAGCGATTCACGGCTGCCACGGTTGCCGACTGCGCCACGTTCATCGATCAGGTCAGTTCGGCGCACGAGCGAGGCTGGTACGCGAATATTGGCGAGAGTGCGCCCGAGCTTTCAGCGGTGGCTGTCGCTCTCGATTTCGGCGGCGACCTGTACGGACTCTCGATCGGCGGCCCGACCGAACGGATCCGCGAGCAACTGAGCGAGCACGTGGCAACGCTGACCACGGCGAAGCAGCAGATCCTTTTGACCTGGCAAAAAAGCGAGGCGGACTGAGCGGCAGCGTTGTGACGCTGACGCACGGATCCAGTACCCAGGGAACCTGCGCGCTAGCCGTGCGTGTCGACCCACGCCTTTGCCCAGGCGATTCCCGCGTCCTGCGCGTCCTCCTCCGAATCGAACAGATCCAGGACGCCGGAAGTGCAGATGAGCTTGTTACCCTGGATGATGGTCCCGCCCCCCGCGTAGCGCTCTGGCGTCAGCAGTTCTGCCTGTTGCGCGATGGCGTGACCCCACAAGTCGTAGCCTTTGTATGTCTCTCGTTCCATCTTTCTGGTGCCTGAAGAGGGGAGCCGTTGCCTGTCTCGCTCTCATCTTAACTTCTCTCATGGACGATGGCGTGCCGTCAGCCGCCGCGGCGGCAGCGTGCGCTTTTAAATTGCCGGCCCGGCAAGGCTTTCGTCCTGTCGGCGTTGTTTAAGCTCGATTTAAGTGACGCTACGTACTCTTCGAAAGAATCCTTGAGTGGACAACGACTCCAGGCACCCCGGACAGAAAGAGGTTGAGATGGTGTACTTGATTACCGACCTGAAGATGGTCGAGAGCTACGGCCGCATCAAGGCTGACAGCGGCAAGGATGCGCTGGAGGCGTTTGCGCTCAGCGAGGGCTTCCTCAACCTGATGGAGTTCGCTTCCGCCCAGCCCACGTTCGTCAACGACCTGATGGCTGTTCAACTGCAATAAGGAATACTGACGTGGCCATGACTTTGGGGCAGGCCCTGGTGCACGCTGAGCAGCTGGAAGTTTGCGGTGTGATTTCCAGAACGGCGCAGGCGCTCATCCGGCTGAAGCAGGAGTACCGCGACGTAGTCGGCGCGGAAAAATACGAGCAGATTATCGAGGAAGCGGGCCTGGCGCATCCGCGAGCGCAGTGACCCTGGCGCCGCCGGCCGCTACTTTTGCGACTCGAGCATGTCGATGTTGGCTTGCGCGGTCTCCTCGGGATGCTTCGAGCAGTAAGCGTCGAAGAGGGTCGAGCATAGTTGCGCGAGTGCCGCGAGATTCACAGCCTGGCCCGCATGTTCAACTTCCCCGGCGTTGAGTACGTCGTCAACGACGGGGGCGAGACGGCGCAGTCGCCGGAAAGTCTCCGCATCGATTTCCATTGCACTTCTCGTGTTCAAGCGCCGGGGCGCACTCGACAAACCCTTACGGTAACACTTCACCGACGCGCGCGCAGAACGCGACTTCGGCAAGAACTCAATACCAAACTCCGATATTACCCTTTGTGGTGACGTTGATGCGTTGCACAATAAAGACGATTGCCAGTCAGATTCGGCCGCGATGTCACCATGTGGCTCTGGCGCAAGACCTCCAGATATGGCACCGATAACGGTGCAGAATCGAATCCATGCATATTGCGTTGTCTATGGTGCGATGCACAGAAACAATGGCTTTTCAGCAATCGACAAAGGGAATACCCTTAGATAATTCCCCTATCGGAGGCTTGTGGTTGTGTCGACTCTTCTCGAGCAGGACGGGCTGGTAGCGACCTGGCGTCGGATGCACCCCAGCGCTGATTCCGGGGCGTGGGAATGCTGTGAACTCGATGGCCGCGGTGAAGCGGTGCCGCATCCTCAACCCTCGGCACGGCGCCAGATTGTTCTCACCGACGTGTACTGCCAGATCGCCGAGCAGATTGGTCACGTGGCCGCAATGTCGGTTGCCGTAGCGACACCGTCATTTGGCATCCGCGTACCTGACGTCGTCTGGATGCCGCCTGAAAAGTGGGAAGGGTTTGACCGGGACGATCCCGTTCCGTTTGTGCCGGATTTGTGCGTCGAGGTGCTCCTTGACCGCAAGTTTGCGCATGACATCGGCGCGCGGGTCAGGGCGTACCTGGAGGGCGGCGCCCAGGAGGTCATTGTTGTCGGCCAGCGCGGAGAGCTGCAATTCTGTGGCGCCAATGGACTGCGGCAAACTTCGCAGTTCGGCATAACGCTCGCACTCGAGCGCATGTACTTCGAAGCGTTCGCCCCGTCTTCGCACTGATCCAAAGGCGAGCGCCAGTCGACGCTCACAACTCCACCAGCAGTACTGACTAGTCCAGCGCGAAATCCGCCGGGGCCTCCGGCTCCCTGGCGTAGCGGAACACGTTCAAATCATCGTGCTCGATAGCGGGCTTTCTGCCTGAAATCAGGTCGGCGAGAAGCTGCGCCGAACCGCACGACATGGTCCACCCAAGCGTGCCATGGCCCGTGTTCAGGAAAAGGTTGGGCACGGCGGTGCGGCCGACAATGGGCGTGCCGTCCGGCGTCATCGGCCGCAGCCCGGTCCAGAACGTCGCCTTCGATGTATCGCCGCCGCCCGGGAACAGATCGTTCACGCACATTTCGAGTGTCTCGCGCCGAGCCTCGCGCAGGCGCTTGTCGAACCCGACGATTTCAGCCATGCCGCCCACGCGGATTCGTTTATCGAAACGCGTGATGGCGATCTTGTAGGTCTCGTCGAGGACAGTCGAAACCGGCGCGCGTGCCTCGTCCACGATAGGCGCCGTGATGGAATATCCCTTGAGCGGGTAGACCGGAATCTTGATGAGGCCGGACAGGAAACTCGTCGAATAGGCGCCAAACGCGACAACGAACGCGTCTGCATGGATGAGCCTGGTTCCGTGACGGACGCCAACGACCTTGCAGTCTTCGACGACGAGCGTATCGACGGTCGTGTCGTAGCGGAACGTCACACCGGCCTCCTCGGCGAGAGCGGCAAGCCGGGTCGTGAACAGCTGGCAGTCGCCTGTCTCGTCGCCGGGCAAGCGAAGACCGCCGGTCAGTTTATGCGATGCCGCGGCGAGGGCCGGCTCGGCCCGCGAGAGTTCGCCTGCAGTGAGCAACTCGTAGGGAACGTTCGCCTCTTTCAGGACAGCGATGTCCTTTGCCGCGCCGTCGAATTGCTGCTGCGTCCGGAATACCTGCAGCGTGCCGCCGGTTCGTCCTTCGTACTGGATGCCCGTTTCCGCGCGCAGCGCCATCAGGCAATCGCGGCTGTACTGCGCGAGCCGCACCATCCGGTTCTTGTTGATGGCGTAGCGCTCCGCCGTGCAGTTCTGCAGCATCTGCCACATCCACTGAAGCTGGAACTGCTTGTCCGCGTCATCCGGGCGGATGGCGAGTGGGGCGTGCTTCTGGAACATCCACTTAACGGCTTTGAGCGGAACGCCGGGTGCCGCCCACGGCGCCGCGTATCCCGGAGAAATTTGCCCGGCGTTTGCGAAGCTTGTTTCAAGCGCAGGACCGTGCTCGCGGTCGATGACAGTGACTTCATGGCCGGCGCGCGCCAGATAGAACGCGCTCGTCACGCCGACGACCCCACTACCCAATACCAGAACTCGCATATCCGTCGTCTCCCCAGGAGGCCGCCAATACCTGATAAACGCTGCCCGTATTCGATTTGGCAGTCGATGGATGAATGCTAGCGACATGCGAGCAGTTTTCAATAATGTTTAGTTGGTCCTTTCTGGTTGAAATAGCCATGCCGACTGGAGAGGGCGCGGAAGTTTCCAAACCACACGACTCGGTCGATTCCCGCAAACGCCTTCACGGCTGAGGAATTGTTTGCGAAATACGCGAACAGTATTGGAAGGAATCGGGACAAATTAATCGATGTGTGCATATACACTCTATCCCATCGATGTCGCGGTGAACGAAGCAAGCTCTGCGGCTTCGCCACTGTCACGTCGGACAACCAGTAATCGACGCGCCTTCTCATCTTTCTTCGGGTAAATCATGTCCAAGCTTTTTTCTGAAGTCAAAGTCGGCCCTTACACGTTCTCGCACCGGGTCGTTCTTGCACCACTCACCCGTATGCGCGCCGAAAGCGGGGCGATTCCCGGCCCGCTCATGGCGGAGTATTACGCGCAACGCGCTTCGGCCGGCGGCTTCCTGATCGGCGAGGCCACCATCGCTGCGCCGGACGGCAACGGCTATCTTGGTGCGCCTGGCCTGTATGACGATAGTCAGATTGCTGGCTGGAAGCGCGTGACCGATGCCGTCCACGCGAAAGGCGCGAAGATTTTCCTGCAGCTGTATCACGCTGGACGCCAGTCGAACTCGGAGCTGCAACCCGACGGCGGCCGGCCCGTGGGTCCCTCGGAAGTGCCTCACGGGGGCGTCGCATATACGGACGCCGGCTGGGTTCCAAATACGCCGAATCGCGCCCTGGAGACACATGAAATTGCGAGCATCGTCGAAAGTTTTCGCGCTGCGGCGGCACGCGGCGTCGTGGCAGGCTTCGACGGCGTGGAACTGCATGCCGCAAACGGCTATCTGTTCGACCAGTTCCTGCAGGACGGCAGCAACAAGCGGACGGACATCTATGGCGGTTCGTTCGAAAACCGCGCCCGCCTGTTGATGGACGCCACACGTGCTGTGATTTCCGTGTGGGGAAGCGACAAGGTTGCCGTGCGCCTTGGACCGAGCGGGTCGTGGGGCGATATGTCGGATAGCGATCCTGTCGGCCTGTTCACGTATGTTGCGCGAGAACTCGCGAAGCTGAATCTCGCGTATTTGCACCTCATCGAGCCCCGCATTCTCGGCAATGTCGAAGACGAGGGCGCCGATCCGAATCCGGTTGCTGCGCAGCTCATTCGCAAGCACTATGCAGGCACCATCATCGCGGCCGGCGGTTTCGATGGTGATAAGGCCGAGGCTATCCTGCAGGCCGGCGATGCCGATCTGGTCGCATTCGGTCGCCACTTCATCGCGAACCCCGACCTTCCGGAGCGGCTGCGTCGCAAGCTGTCGCTCAATCCGTACGACCGCCCGACGTTCTTTGGCGGCACACACATCGGCTATACGGACTACCCGTTCTATCGGTACGAAGCGCAAGTGCTAGCCTGAACAGCGAGGCCGCCCAATTGCGCGAACTCGGCGCGATATTGGGCTCGTTTCGGGCAATTGCTTCGTCCCGTCTACGTCTACACTGTCTTTCATGGAGCGAGACGTTGGCTCCATCCCAGGATTCCCCTCCTGCGGTCGAGTTGGACCATACCGTGTACCCGTTGCAGAACAGCAGTCCAGCAGCAGTAGTCGTAGGTGGCAGAGTTGATCGGTTAATGTCGAAGCAGCACGCTGTTGAATCAATGAGGAGTGCAGGGCAACTCGTAGTTGAAGTGCAGGGCAGCATGCAGTTGAAGAGCAGGGCATCACGCAGTTGAATCACGCAGTTGAAGTGCGGAGCAACACGCAGTTGAAGTACCGCGTCATCCAGGCATTATGCGATTGCAAGTCCAGGCCGCTTACATCGGAACGGGTGTAGGCGGCCGCCGTTCGTCTGCCGGGGTGTCGTGTATCGGTATCGGGTGCGTGTTCCCGGCCAAGCATTGATTCGCTCCGCCATTAGCGCTACCTTTACGTTTGTCCTGTTCGTCGAGTGCTGGTCAACGAGGGGAGAATCGTTTCGTGAAGAGAGCGTGGGTTTTCCCTTGCGTCGTCGCCTTGAGCGCGATCCTTGGCGGTTGCGGCAAGGAGAGTTCGCGAAACGTCACCGAGGCGTCGGGCGCATCCGCGAGCCAGGCGCCGGGTCAGCCAGCGCAGGGCGCAAGCGGCACACCTGCCGCATCAGGCGCGCAGGTTGCGGGCGCGCTGGGTACCGTCACCATGAAGCAGTTGCCGGGAGAAGCGGCCGAGACTCTGCGGTTGATCAAAGCGGGCGGCCCCTTTCCTTATGCGGACGACGGCGTCTTGTTCCGTAACACCGCGCAATTGCTGCCGAAGCATCCGCGCGGCTACTACCACACATACACGGTTCGCACCCCGGGCATGACGGATCGTGGGCAGCGCCGGGTCGTATGTGGTGGACCGCGCAAGCAGACCGGCGACTGCTACTACACCGACGACTACTACGTCAGTTTCAAGCGCATTGCCGAGTAAAGGCCAGATCGTCGTCGTGCCTGAGCGCACGCTCAGGCGCTAAATCAATAGCTCCAGGGTTTTGAACAAGGCGAGGTCTTCTTTCTTCGCCGAGCGTGCGTGCCGGCGTATCACCTGCAGCAAACATTCGATGAAAGCAACGGCCGCGCGGCTCAGCGTGCTGTTGCGGCGCGTGACGATGCCCAGTTGTCGGGGTTCGAACGCCTCGCGCAACGGGAGCGAACGCAGGCGGCCTCCGAACGGCGGCACGTGGCTCAGGATCGTCGGGCTCCACGTGCACATGTCGGCCTGCTCCACCATGGTTTGCAGCGTCGCTACCGACTGCGCGCGCACGATGCGGCGTTCGTCGATCTGCGCGCCGTGGCGCGTGAACAGATAGTCGACCAGGTCGCGTTTGCCGTCCGGCGCGAAGTTCAGCACCCAGTCTTCATCGAGCAGTTCGTGGATCGAGCGCGCCCGCACTTTCCGGTGTCCTTCCCGCACCATCACCGACGATTCGTAAGTGAGCACAGCCTCACATGCGAACTCCTGCTCGCTCGCGCCGGGCTGCAACTGGCCGACGGCGAAATCCATGCTGCCGTCGCGCAGCAGCGGCTGGGCAACGGCCATCAATCCTTCGACCAGTTCCAGACGGATATCGGGCATGCGCTCGCGAAACAGCCGTACGGCCTCGGCCAGAAAGGTCAGCGTAATCCACGGCGTGACGCCCACCGTGAGACTGCCTTCCACGCGGCCCCTCAGTCGCTCCAGGTCACTGTGCGCGTGTTCGAGTTGATTGAGCACGATACGCGCGTGCGTGAGCAGCACCTTGCCGTGCTCGGTGAAGGTAATGCCTTCGGGCGCGCGGATCAGGAGCGGCAGGCGCTCGTTTGCCTCCAGTTCGCGCAGCGCGCGCGTGACAGCCGCCTGCGAGAGCCCGAGCGAACGGGCCGCGCCGCGAATACTGCCGGCGTCCGCGCTGGCGACCAGCGCTTCCAGTTGGTGCAGTTTCATGTCAGGGTGCGCGGCGAGAGGCGGGGTGACAACGGTAGGTTGTCATCATAACAAAACGCTGGCTGTTCCCCGGAATTTGCGCTGCATACGATTCGCTCCACGATGCACGAATGGACTGAGGAGGCGAATTGAGCAGACAGTGGGTTTTGCCCGAGGTGGCGGCAATCGAAGCCGACATGATTGCGTTGCGCCGCCAGTTGCATGCGCAGCCCGAGCTGGGCTTCGAAGAACATGTGACGAGCGCGCTTGTCGCCGAAAAGCTCGAAGCTTGGGGCTATCGCGTGACGCGGGGCGTGGGCGGCACGGGCGTGGTCGCCACGCTGGAGCGCGGCAAGGGAGGCAGTCTCGGCCTGCGCGCCGACATGGACGCGCTGCCCATACGCGAGGCGACGGGCCTTCCCTACGCCAGCGGCAACGAAGGCGTGATGCATGCCTGCGGTCATGACGGCCACACGGCGATACTGCTGGCAGCCGCACGATGCCTCGCGCAAACCGCACAGTGGCGCGGCACGCTGCACCTGATTTTTCAGCCGGCCGAAGAAGGCCTGGGCGGCGCGCGCAAGATGATCGAGGACGGCCTCTTCGAGCGCTTTCCCTGCGACGCCGTGTTCGCGATGCATAACGTACCTGGCTTTCCCGCAGGACGAATCGGCTTTCACAGCGGCGCCTTCATGGCCAGCGCGGACGAGGTGACGATCCGCGTGATCGGCCGCGGCGGCCATGCGGCCGCCCCGCAGCAGACGATCGACCCCGTTGTGGTCGGGGCCTCGATCGTCATGGCGCTGCAAAGCGTGGTGGCGCGCAACGTGGCGCCGCACGATCAGGCTGTCGTCAGCGTCGGCGCGCTCCATGCGGGGAGCGCCTCGAACGTCATTGCATCGCACGCCGATCTGCACCTGAGCGTGCGCGCGCTTTCTGCGCCGGTGCGCGAGCTGCTGGAGCGTCGCATCCGCGAAGTGGCGCAGGGGCAGGCCGCGAGTTACGGCGCGCGCGTGGAGATCGACTATCGCCACGACTACCCAGTGCTCGTCAACCACAGCGACGAGACCGAGATGGCGCGCCGCGTCGCGCTCGAATGGGGCGGCCCGGAGATGCTGATCGACGGCCTGCGCCCGCTCATGGCGAGCGAGGACTTCGCGTACATGCTGGAGCGCTGCCCCGGCAGCTACCTCTCGATCGGCAATGGTGACGGCGCGCAGCACTGCTCTCTGCACAACCCCGGCTACGACTTCAACGACGCGAGCCTTGCCATTGGCGCGAGCTACTGGGTCAAGCTCGCAGAGCACATTCTGCAATAGCACCACGGAAATCGCAGAAACCACCGAAGCAATTGAAACAACCGAAACGACACGAAGGAGACGGGCAAATGAAGCAATGGAAGATGGCGCTTTCGCTGGCGCTCGCTGCGGCGGCAACGGCGGGACAGGCGCACGCGGTGGACCTGAAGGGCCGGGAGATCCGGCTCGCGGTCGATCCCACTTACCCGCCGCTCGAATACAAAACGCCGGACGGCAAGCTTACGGGCTTTGGCGTGGACATTGCCAATGCGTTGTGCGCGCAACTGAACGCGCATTGCGTATGGGTGGAAACGAGCTTCGACGGCATGATTCCAGGCCTCATCGCGCGCAAGTTCGACGTCATCTCCTCGTCGATGACGATCACACCCAAGCGCGCGGAGCAGATCGCCTTCACGAGCAAGATCTCGAATGCGCCCGCGCGGCTCGTCGTGCGCCGCGGCTCGCCGCTCCTGCCCGATGCCGCCTCGCTCAAGGGTAAGCGCGTGGGCGTGGAGCAGGGCACGAGTCAGGAAGATTACGCGCGCGCGAAGTGGCAGCCCGCGGGCGTGGAGATCGTCCCCTATCAAAACCAGGACCAGGTCTATGCCGATCTGACGTCGGGCCGCCTGGATGCCGCATTTCAGGCGTCAATTGCCGCCAGCGACGGCTTTCTGAAGCGCCCTGAAGGCAAGGACTTCACGTTCGCGGGCCAGGCCATCGACGACCCGAAATTTTTTGGTCAGGGCGACGGTCTCGGCCTGCGCAAGCAGGATACCGAACTGCGCGAAGCCTTCAACGGCGCGCTCGCCGACATTCTCGCAAACGGCACCTACGCGCGTATCAACAAGAAGTACTTCGACTTCGATATCTACGGTTCGAAATAACGCCCGACGGGCCGCGCAATTGACCAGGGCGGGCGCGAGGCATGCGGTCCGCCATGGCGAGGACAAGAGGGCTGTGTATTCGCCTGACAGTTAGCATGACTTATAAAAATGGAAGGCATATGAGAAAGAGGAAGATCGTTTGTGTCATGGCGCTGTGCGGTGCGACGGCGCCAGCCTTTGCGCAAAGCAGCGTGACCCTGTACGGTTTGATCGACGAGGGCATTGACTATACGAACAACGTGGGCGGTCACGCCGTCTACGAAATGACGAGCGGCTACGCCCAAGGCAGCCGCTGGGGCCTGAAGGGCACCGAAGACCTGGGCGGCGGCAACAGCGCGGTCTTTCAGATCGAAAGTGGCTTCAATGCGAGCAACGGGGCGCTGGCACAAGGCGGCCGCGCCTTCGGACGCCAGGCGTATGTCGGTCTCGCCAATGAACGCTACGGCACGCTCACGCTCGGGCGTCAGTACGACGCCGTGGTGGACTATCTCGCGCAGACGACGGCGAACGGTAACTGGGGCGGCTATCTGTTTTCGCACCCCTACGACAACGACAATACCGACAACACCTTTCGCCTGAACAACACGATCAAATACGCGAGTCCGACGTTCGGCGGCTTCTCGTTCGGCGGCACGTACAGTTTCAGCAACGACACGAACTTCGCGAACAACCGCGCGGTGAGCGTGGGGGCGCAATACACGGTGGGCGGCTGGCTCATCGCCACGGCCTATCTGAACGCCAGCAACCCCGCGCTGACCTCGGGCGGCGCGATTGCGGGCGCGAGCAGCACGAACGGCGCGGACGGCAATTTCGCTTCGTCGCGTCTGCAGATTTTCGGCGCTGGCGTGAGCTACACGGCTGGGTCGGCAACGGTCGGCTTCGCGTACACCAATACGTACATCGGCCAGCCTGTGGCGAACGTCGGGTATCTCACTGGCGACGAGACGATCCAGCCGGTGGCGGGGCCGCTCGCCGGCGGCCGGGTGACGTCGCTCAGGTATCAGAACTTCGAGGTGAACGGCAAGTATCAGCTGACGCCGGCTTTCTACGTCGGCGCAGACTATGTCTACACACTCGAACACTATGTCGCGACGACAGGCGGCGTGAAGCCATCGATCCACTCCGTGGGCCTGATGGCCGACTACAACCTCTCGAAACGCACGGACGTGTATCTGCAGGGCGCATTCCAGCTCGTGGCGGGCGACAAGACCGGCTCGTCGCTCGACCAGGCTTATGTGCCCGGCGCGCAGGATCTCTCGTCCACTTCCCGCCAGGTCGTGGTGCGTGCCGCCATTCGTCACAGCTTCTGACCTCGTAGCCTGCACGCGGCGCTCTGCACGGTCTGAGCGCCGCCCGCAGTGACTTTACGAAAGACTCAACACGTCGGCGTTTTAATTCAATAGCCTAAGTATTTACCCTGGTGTCGAATACTAACTTCGTCGCTGCAGCGAACGCTGCGGTCAACCTAAAGTTAGAAGGGTAAGCACATGAACTTGTCGATCAAAGCCGCTTTCGTCATCGCCGTCGCTCTGGTTCCGGCGCTCGCATTCGCGCAGTCGAACGAGCCTCTCACTCGCGAGCAGGTTCGCGCGCAACTCGAAGAACTCGAAAAGGCCGGCTACAATCCGCTCGCCGATTGCACGGGGGAATGCCCGGAAGGCCTGCTCCGTGCCGAGGCGCGCGTCGCGCAACAACGGGCCGACGCGAACGCGGGTTACGGTCCGTCCCTGGACGGCACGGTTCAGTCCGGGAAATGAGCGGGTATCACGCTTACCGCAGCTTCACCGCCACGCCTTAACCCTACGCGCAAACATCCGGAAATATTCATCGATGGGGTGGCGGTGATGCACTGGTAAAAATTCGTTTCCCTAAATAACTATGCGATGCATTCCACATTCACTGGATGGAGTGCTCATTGGCTCCGGATCTATTCAGGACGAACGTACGTGCGACGATGTGATTGACACACGCGCACAGGCACGCGCGTTCAGACTCCATCGCCATACAACGCCCCCCGCACCTCGCGAACTTTAACCGTTCGCTCAAGCACGACGCTTTTTTTCTCAATAGACCTATAGCGGCGCGCTGGCCAAAATTTCGTTGCATTAAAAAGAAACCTAAAAGCGTGGCCCACACCGCGGCAATGACTGAGTTCGGTTTGTTGCCAAGGCGAATCGAGGCCCAATACAAGGAGACAGCAACGATCATGAAGTACACGACCGCAATATGTGCTTGCGCGGCGCTGATGAGCATTGCGCCGACGTGGGCACAAGCTGAAGACGAGAGCGCGGCCGAGAGTCAATCCATGGGTGCCAGCTCGGTCACCATGTACGGGTTGATCGACCAGGGGGTGGAGTACGTCAACAACGTGGCCCAGGGTAAGCACGCGACCACTCAAACCGTTCGCACGGGGGATGGGACGGCAACTTCCTACTTCGGGATTCACGGTATCGAGGACATCGGCGGCGGCACGAAGGCCATATTCGATCTGCAGGGCGGCTTTCAGCCGAACAACGGCGCTTCCCGGCAGGGCGGACGCCTGTTCGGACGCCAGTCGTATGTGGGTCTCGACGGGCCGTACGGTCGCCTGACGTTCGGTCGCCAGTACACGATGCGTTTTTTCGCCACCTCGTTCATCAATCCATTCGGCACCGGTGCACAAGGCCTGACCACGCTGGATAACGGCATCGCCAATGCGCGTGCCGACAATTCCGTGAGCTACCGCTTTTTCCTCGGCAGTCTGGAAGGCGGCGTGAACTATAGCTTCGGCCGCGACGCCGTGGCAGGAGGCAGTGCTGCCGCCTCGAATTGCCCCGGCGAAACCACGCCTTCAAACGAATGCCGCGAATATTCGGCAATGCTCAAATACGACGCCCACTTCTGGGGCGTGGCCACTTCCTATGAACGCAACTACGGGGGCACCTCGGCGACCTGGGGCGGTCTCACGTCGCCGAAACTCACGGACAGCCGCTTCACGTTGGGCGGTTACTTCAAGATCAAGGACGCCAAGTTCGGCGTCGGCTGGATCCGGCGCGATGACGAAGGTATCGCGACACCCAGGAGCAACCTGTTCTGGGTGACCGGTACCGTGCCCGTGACGCCCTTCGTTTATGTCGACGGCATGGTGGCAGACCTCAAATACGATCATTCGCCCAACAGCGCGCTGGTGTTCGTCTTGCGCGGCGAATATCTGCTGTCGAAGCGGACGTTCCTCTACCTGACGGCTGAGCATATTCATAACGACGGCAACCTTGCGCTCGCGGCGACGACCATTACCCCCGTGCCCACGCCCCCGGTTGGCGGCTCGCAGATCTCCGTTATCGCCGGTATCCGGCACACGTTCTGACGCAGGGCGCGTCACACGCAGAGCCGTTGCATCAAGTGAACCCCAAAGGCCGGATCGTCGATCCGGTCTTTGGGGCTTTTTTATGGGGAAGCCGGAAGTCAGGCGTGCAGCTTCGCGGCAGCATTGGCGGCCGACATGTCCGCCACGTCGTCGAACGGCTGCTTCTGCTGCAGGATACCGAGGCCGATGTACATGTCCTGCAGATAGCCGATGTCGTCGCCGGTGAGCGTTAGGTCTTTCGAGTAGGGGCGCTGCGTCTCGTTGAACGTCCAGATCGCCTGGGCCGACGCCTTGTCGAATTTCTTTTGTGCGTGTTTGCGCGCTTCGAAGAGGGCATCGCGCGAGGCCGGCGACATCAGGAATTCGTAGAGCGCGCCGTAGGCCGCCATCACGGCGACCATGCCCTCATGCTTGTCGCGGATCGCGGAGTTCGAAGCATAGGCGGTCTGGAAAATGCATCTGGGTAGCGCTTGCCACATGTTGGCGTCGTTGAGCACCACGAGCCCGTCGCGATCGTTCAAATGCGAAATGCTCGAGCAGCAGGCGTCGACTTCGCCCTTTACGACAGCCTCATGGCACGCGTCGTTGCTGCCTTTATCCACGAAAATGACCTGCGAAGCGTCGAGCCCTTTTTCTTTCATGAGCTGCAGCATCAGCGAATGCAACAAGCCGCGAGCCGGGCCGACAGCAACCGTCTTGCCCATCAGGTCGGCGAGCGTATGGATGCCCGCTGGCCTCGCGAAGACCGTCAGTGCACATTGCTTCATGCCTGCGCCGACGATCTTGACGTTCGCGCCTCGTGCGATGCGCGACAACACCAGGTTGTAGCCGGAGACCATGCAGAGGTCCCCGTCGCCGGCTGCGATGGTATTGAAGGGGCCCGTTGCGCCGGGCATCTCGGCGATCAGCGCATTCACGCCGAATTGCCTGAAATAGCCCAATTCGTCCATCAACGCATTGAGCGTGGCGTTCTCGAGCCCAGGGTTGCTGACGATCCGGAGCTGCGAGGAAGCGCCGCGCGCGATATAGGGCGCGGCGAGTCCGGCGGCAGCGATGCTCAGGCCGAGAACGCCGGCGCTGCGCAAGAAGCCGCGTCGAGTGAGGGTTTGCGTCATCAGGTGTCTCCCTATGCCGGTTGAGCCGGCTAGTCGTTGTGATGGATTCGAGAGTCGCCGCCGGCGCGGCAAAAGACAGGGAATGCCATATGCGCAATGACGCGCAGCGTGATCCTGCCTGCGAACCCGACCGTGCGGCAATTGAGTAAAATGGCCACAGGCTTAACCAGATCGTAAAACGGGGAGAGGTATGCGACGTGTCGGCGCTTGACTGGTACTTGCAGATCAACCTGAAGGCACGGCATTTGCACCTTCTCGCGGCAATTGATACCTACCGCAACCTCACACAGGTGGCAGATGTTACCCATGTGACGGTGCCTGCCGTCTCGAAGGCGCTCGCCGAACTCGAGCGTGGGCTCGGACTCACGCTGTTTTCCCGCACCGCGCAAGGCCTCGTGCCCACGCCCTACGGCGATTGCCTGATTCGCCACGCGCGGGAAATGCTGACCATCCTCCATCAGGCGCGCGACGAGTTAAAGGCCCTGAGTTCCGGCGCCGAGGGCAAGGTGCATATCGGCATGCTGCCGGCTTCCGCCTCGGTGTTGTTGCCGCAGGCGCTGGGCCTCTTGAAGCAGCGCTCGCCCGGCACCAATGTGGTGGTGATCGAAGGCACGACGGCCTCGCTGCTGCCCGAACTCTGGCAAGGCAAGCTCGATCTGGTCGTGGGCCGGCTCCCGGCTCCCGATACGCTTGGCAGCTTCGAGGAGAAGGAGCTTCTCGAGGAACCCGTGACGCTGGTGACGGGGCGCCACCATCCGTTGGCGCGCAAGAAGCACCTCAAGTGGGAGGACCTGCATCCCTATCCGTGGATCTTGCCGCCGCCCGGCTCGATATTGCGTGACCCGCTGGAGCGCGCGCTCGAAGTGCATGGCGTGCCGCTCACGAGCAACTACATCGAAACGCTTTCGATTCACGTCGTGCGCGCGCATCTGCAGGTCTCCGATTTCATTGCGGTGATGGCCGACACGCCCGCCAACGACCCCGCCCAGCCGCTCCATACGCTGCCGTTAGGCTTGCCGCGGCTGCTGCGCCCGGCAGGCGTGCTGTGGAACCGTAATCGCGGCCTCACGCCGAGCGCGCAACTCATGGTGTCGTGCCTCGAAGAGGCCGCACAGCATCTCGCCGCGAAGAGCCACGGCGAGCAGTAAGCGTCTTCGAACGATCGTGCCCTCCGCCCGCAATCCCATGCGGGCGCCCCCAGCCTTAACCCCTCGCAAGCCTTAACCGTTTGCTCAAACCTCGGGCATATTTTCTCAATTCACCCCCTGTCGGCGGGCTGGCAGAATTTCACTGCGTTCACTCGATTGTTGAACGCAGACGTCGCGATTCACGCTAAGGGACTGCAATGGTCTCAGGCTTGCCACGACGGCGCATCGCGAAACATGACCGGAGACAGGGACGACCATGAAGTTCACGACCGCAATACGCGCTTGCGCGGCGCTCATTTGTTTTGCCGCGATGGCGATTGCCGGACCCGCATATGGTCAATCGGTCGAGGACTTCTATCACGGCAAGATCCTGACGATCGTCGTGAGCGCCGACGCCGGCACGCCGACCGACATCATCGCCCGCCAGTTCGCGCGTTTCTTCGTGAACTACATTCCCGGCAAGCCCCGCGCGGTGGTGATGAACGTGGTGGGCGCAGGCGGGATGGTTGCGGCCGCATCGCTTCAGACCCGACAGCCGAATGACGGCACCGTGATCGGCTTCCTGCAGCGCAATAACCTCTATATTCCGTTGCTCGATCCGCGACAGAACCGCTTCGATCCGCGCAAGGTGCGGTGGCTCGGCAGTCTCAACAAGGTCGAGTACTGCATCGTTTCCATGACGCGCTCCGGCGTCACCACGGCGGACGATCTCACGAAGAAGAAGATGTATATCGGCGCGACGGGCTTCGCGAACGAGGACAGGACACTGCCCGCGCTGCTCGACGAGTACCTGGGCGCGAAGATGAGCATCGTGCCTGGCTACACGGGGCGCGGTGAAGTGTATCTCGCGATGCAGCGCGGCGAAGTCGACGGCTGGGCCTCGACGATCGACGGCCTGCAGCAGGGCGAGCCGGTGCGCATGCTCGCCGACGGCAAGATGAAGGTGTTGCTGCATCTCGGCTGGAGCAGTCCGGCGCCGTTTGCCAATGTTCCCAACCTGAGCACCTACATCACCAATCCCGACGTGAAGGCGCTGTTTAACCTGTTCCTGCTGCCATTCGATGCGGGACGGCCGATCGCGGTGCCGCAGGGCGTGCCTGCGGATCGTCTGGATGCGCTGCGTGCGGCCTTTGCGAAGACGATCGCGGATCCCGCGTTCATCGCGGCCATGAAACGTTCAGGTTACCCAATCGATCCGATCGACGGCAGCGCGGTTGAACAGATCGTCAGCAAGCTGTACGCGACGCCCGAACCGCAGATCGAGAGCGCACGCAAGCTCATTTTCAGTTCGCACTGAACGCACCGAAACAGAGAATGTCATGAACCTGCTGCGGGTGCGTGACAGTCGTTCACCGAGAGGTTAAATCGCATGACACCCGAAATCATCGACATTCATCCCCATATCATCTCGACGGATACGGTTCGTTATCCTGTCGCTCCCCAGCACGGGCATCGCTCGAAGTGGTCTGCGACGCGTCCTGTCACGTTCGAGCAGCTGGTCGCCGAGATGGATGAGGCTGGCGTCGCGAAGGCGGCAATCGTGCATTCGTCGACGACTTACGGCCACAACAACGCGTATGTGGCCGACAGCGTGGCGCAAGATCCGACGCGTTTCACGGGTGTCTACTCATTCGACGTGATGGCGCCCGATGCGTTGAAGACTTTCGATCACTGGCTGGCCAACGGCATGGGCGGCATCCGGCTCTTCACGGGCGGCGCGACGCATCAGACCGATGGCAGCTGGCTCGTCGATCCTGCGACCTTCCCGATCTGGGAGCGCTGCGCCGAAATCGGCATGACCATGGTGGTGCAGACCACGCCGGACGGCTTGTCGATGGTGGCCGAACTGGCCACGCGTTTTCCCACGGTGAAGATCGCGCTCGATCACTGCGGCAGGCCCGATCTCGAAGACGGCCCTCCCTACGCGCGCTGCGCGGCGCTGTTCGATCTGGCGAAGTACGACAACGTGTACCTGAAGATCACGCCGAAAACGTTCGATCTCGCGCAGGCCGCGCCGGGCGGGGCGGAAGCGTTTTTCCCGCAACTGGTGAAGGTGTTCGGCGCGGATCACCTGGCCTTTGGCTCGAACTATCCGGCCTCCGCAGGGCCGCTGAAAAAGCTGATCGAGCAGGGCAACGCCTGTTTTGCGGCGCTGAGCGAGCCAGAGCGCGCATGGGTTTGGGGCCGCACGGCGAAGGTTCTGTATCCGTCGCTTGCCGACTGAACGCGTAACGACGTCGAAGCTTCAGGCGGCTTCACCCGCTTCGATGCCCCCTGGCTTCGACGCTCGCTGGCTCGCCAACCCGGGCCGACGAGCCGATTGAGCCGATCGAGCCGGCCATTTCATCAGGATGACGCATGGAATTTTTCAACGACGCAACGGTAATGGCAGCAGGCCATGCGCTGTCGACGCTTCTGCAATTCAACCGTCTGATCTTCCTCGTTTTCGGCGTCGTGGTCGGACTGGCGATCGGCTTGCTGCCGGGCATTGGAGGGCTGACGGGCTTTGCGTTGCTCGTGCCGTTCACCTACACGATGGACCCGTATGCGGCGTTCGCCATGCTGCTCGGCATGGCGTCGGTCATCACGACTTCGGACGTGATTCCCGCCGTGCTCTTCGGCGTGCCGGGCCATGCCGCTTCACAGGCGACCGTGCTGGATGGGCTGCCCATGACAAAGCGCGGTGAAGCGTCGCGCGCGTTGAGCGCCTGCTATATGTCCTCGTTGATGGGCGGTTTGATTGGCGCCATCATCCTGGCCATTTCGCTGCCGTTGGTGCGCCCGTTCGTACTCTCGATCGGCACCCCGGAAATGCTTGGGCTCACGATATTCGGCGTGTCGATGGTGTCGGCGCTCTCGGGCAACGCGCCGCTCAGGGGCGTGGTCGCTGCGTGCTTCGGCATTCTCGTCGGCATGATCGGCACCAATGTCGAAACCGGACAAATGCGCTGGACGGGCGACCTCCTTTACCTGCAGGACGGCATTCCGCTGGTGCCGATCATTCTCGGCATCTTCGCGCTGCCCGAGTTGTGCGAACTCGCCATCCGCCGTACCGCAATCGCCGACAACGTGCAATTCAGTTCGCGCGAGGGCATGCGGCAGGGTGTGACCGACAGTCTGCGCAACTGGTTCCTCGTCCTGCGCTGCGGCGGGCTCGGCGCGATTCTCGGTGTCGTACCGGGCATTACGGGCGCGGTGACGGACTGGATCGCTTACGGCCACGCGCTGCAGACCTCGAAGGGTGCGAAGGAATCCTTCACAACCGGCGACGTGCGCGGCGTGATCGCACCGGAAGCGGCGAATAACGCGCGCGAAGGCGGCAGCCTCGTGCCGATGCTTTCATTCGGCGTGCCGGGCGGTGCCGCGCAGGCCATCCTGCTTGGGGCGATGATGGTGCACGGATTCATTCCCGGCCCCGACATGCTGACCAAGCACCTGGACTTTACCTATTCGATGGTGTGGTCCATCGCGCTAGCCAATATCTTCGGCGCGGGCCTGTGCTTTTTGCTCAGCGGGCAATTCGCGAAGATTTCGACGCTGCGCTACACGCTCATTCTTCCGGTCATCATGCCGATCATCTACGTCGGCGCTTTCCAGGGCTCGCGCAGCTGGGGCGATCTGTTCGTTCTGCTGATCGCGGGGGTGATCGGCTGGACCATGAAGCGCCTGCGGTGGGCGCGGCCGCCGCTGATCCTGGGTCTCGTGCTCGGTACGCTGATGGAGCGCTACATGACGATCTCCTTCGTGCGCTACGGCACGGACTGGGTCACGCGCCCGGTCGTCATGGTGCTTCTCACGCTCGCCGCGCTGGTCTTCTTCAAGCCCCTGTTCAACGCGCTGCGCAGCGGCGGTCTCGCGCGCATGCGGCCGAGCGGGAAGATCGTGTTGAAGCTCGAAGACCTGGTCTATGTGTTCTTCGTCGGCATCGGGCTCTACATGCTGGTGACGGCGCAGAGCTGGCTGCTGATGGCGAGAATCGGGCCGACGGTCATCGCGAGCATTCTCGTCATCGCCGGCACGCTCAGTCTTGCCTACAAAGTGTTCGTCATTCCGGCGCAGGCAGGCGCGCCAAAGGCCGGTGGCGGCATCCACATGGACGTGTCGAGCGACCACGGCGAAAAGCTCTCGAACAAGGTCACGCTGATCCGGGCCGCGCGGTTCTTCGGCTGGTTCGTGGCGTTTCTCGTGTGCATGTCCCTGATCGGCATGATCCCCACGGTGCCGATCATGATCGTGGCGTTCATGCGCGTAGAGGGCGGCGAATCCTGGAAGCTCAGCCTGATTCTCGCGGCGTGCGTGACGGCGCTCATCTACGGCGTTTTCGACCAGATCATCCATCTCCCCTGGCCGAGCAGCCTCTTTTAAAGCGGCAATCGAGACGATGCGAGAGGGCGCCGTGCACAAGTGCTACTTCCGTTTTCTTTGGCGCACGCGCGACAACGAGATTCGATGGGTTTGTCGCACATGCGGGGTGCTCCTGATTCGCGGAAGACTCTACGAGCCATTGTGAGCATTAGCGCGCGGCACGCCGCGAATACAGATTGAACATGGAAGGAAATGGAATGACGAAGAACCGACTCGAACGTATCGATCCGGATAAGGCCACGGACGAGCAGAAGAAGGTCATTGCGCGGCTGGGCGAAGGGCGGGGGCGCATCCCCACGCCGTTCAACATCTGGCTGCACAACCCGAACCTGGCTGCCGGGATGGAGATCATCGGCACACACGTCGATCGTTCGCCCGTGCTCAGCGAGGCGGAAAGCGAGGTGGCGATTTTGTCGACGGCCGTTTTCTGGAATGCGCCCTATGTGATCGCCAATCATCGCCGGCATGCGTTGAAGGCAGGCGTACCCGAGGCGGTGGTCGCGGCGATTCTGGAGAAGCGCCGGCCCGAGGCGGGCGACGATCGCTTTGGACTCGTCTGCGAGGCGGTCTGCGACATCCTCGCGGGCGGCGCGATCGACGACACGCGTTTCGCCCGTTACGACGCCGGGCTGGGCCGTGCGGTGATTGCAGAACTGCTGGTCACCGTGGGCTACTTCACCTCGATTTCGCTTGGCATGATGCTGCACGCGCTCGAGCCCAGGGACTGACCTGAAGGATCCGGCGGCGAACGCACTCAGCGGCTTGCGCCGCCCTGGCATGCTGCCTTAACGAGCTGGTGAAACCGCGGAGGTACACGACGTGTCCGCTCTCGACTGGTACCTGCAGATCAACCTGAAGGCGCGGCACCTGCGCCTGCTCGTGACGATCGACACATACCGCAACCTGACCCAGGTGGCCGATGTCACTCATGTGACCGTGCCTGCCGTCTCGAAGTCACTGGCCGAACTCGAACGGGGTCTCGGCCTCACGCTGTTTGCACGAACGGCGCAGGGACTCGTTCCCACGCAGTACGGCGATTGCCTGATTCGCCACGCGCGAGAAATGCTGACCATCCTGAATCAGGCCCGCGACGAGTTGAAGGCGCTGAGTTCGGGAACCGAAGGCAAGATCCATATCGGCATGCTGCCCGCCTCGGCCTCGGTGTTGCTGCCGCAGGCGTTGAGCCTGCTAAAGCAGCGCTCGCCGGGCACCAACGTGATGGTCACGGAAGGCACGACCGCGTTGTTGCTGCCCGAACTCTGGCAAGGCCATCTCGACCTCGTGGTGGGCCGTCTGCCGCCACCGGATACGCTCGGCAGCTTCGAAGAGAAGGAACTGCTGGAGGAGCCCGTGACGCTGATGACGGGCCGCCACCACCCGCTGGCGCGCAGGAAGACGCTGACCTGGTCGGACCTGCGTCCCTTTCCCTGGATACTGCCGCCGCTCGGCTCGATACTGCGCGACCCGCTCGAGCGCGTGCTCGAAGCGCATGATGTGCCGTTGACCAACAACTACATCGAAACGCTCTCGATTCACGTTGCGCGCGCGCATCTGCAGATTTCGGACTTCATTGCGGTGATGGCGGGCGCGCCGGGTGGCGACACGGCCCAGCCGCTTCATACGCTGCCGTTGAGCCTGCCCCGCCTGCTGCGGCCGGCGGGCGTGCTGTGGAATCGCAATCGCGGCTTGACGCCCAGCGCTCAACTCATGGTGTCATGCCTCGAGGAGACCGCTGAGCGGCTGAGAACGGGGGCTGGGACCGCCGCGCGGGCGGCGGTGCAGTCAGTTAAGCCCGGGCGGCCACAGTTGCCTGCCGAGACGCATTGAGCGGCCTGAAAAACCGCCCTTAGCCATTCGCTCAACATAACCGAAGCCTCAAGCCTGAAGCCGTGCCTCGAGGCGCATTCATCCTGTCAATCCAGGCCCGTCGCGGCATCCAGCCATGGCGCTCGCCCGGGCCTTTACCGAATGGTTAACTCACCCGCAGGTTAATTCAATAGACGGAAAACCAGCGCGGAAAGATCATCTAGCCAACGAGATCACCTGAGCAGCCACGCCGCTTTCCCACAGTGGGCATGCAACAGCGACGCGAAGCAGGTTGAATCGATTGTCCAGGTCCAAGGAGACTAAATTGACCAAGAAAGTCCACCTCAAACTCGCGATCGCCGAGCATCCGCACACCGCTGCCATCCGTAACGGGTCCATTCCCATCGAAGGCGTCGACGCCGAATTCATCACGGTTCACCCGCAGATCGGTGCGTTCCGCCGCATGGTCCGCGATGTCGAATTCGATGTGTGCGAACTGGCGCCGACCACGTACATCATCGCGCGCGCCTATGGGGCGCCTTTTGTTGCGCTGCCGATCTTCGTGGTCCGCCGCTTCCATCACTCCGGGCTGCTGGTGCGTCCGGATGCCGGCATCAAGACGCCCAAGGACCTGGAAGGCAAGAAGGTCGGCGTGCGCGCCTATTCGGTGACGACCGGTGCATGGACGCGTCAGGTCCTGATGGACGAATTCGATCTCGATTCCTCGAAAGTCACGTGGGTGGTCGACGACGAGGAGCACGTCACGCAACTCGAGCTGCCGCCGAACGTGATTCACGCGCCGGCCGGCACGTCGCTCGCCGAGATGATGGCCAAGGGCGAGCTCGTTGCGGGCTTTCACGGCAATGCGGGTATCGGTCGCACCGGCGACCCGACGGGCGGCTGGCAGGAAGTCGAGGCGAACTACCCGGACCTGTTCCCGAACGCCGACGAACTCGAAGCCGAGTACTACGCGCGCACCGGCGTCTACCCGATGCACGGCACCATCGTCGTGAAGGACTCGGTGCTGGCCGAGCATCCGTGGGTGGCCAAATCGATCTACGACGCTTTCGACAAGGCCAAGAACGACTGGCTCGCGAAGCTCGACGCGGGTGAACTCACCGACAAGAAGAACAAGAAGTACGTAGAACTGCAAAAGATCGTTGGCCGCGACCCGCTGCCCTACGGCATCGAGGAAAACCGCAAGACCATCGAAGCGCTCGAAGCGACCGCGTTCAAGCAGGGCCTCACGCCGCGCCGCATGAGCATGAGCGAGCTGTTCGTCGATCCCCGCGCCTGAAAGTTGCGCTGAACTGCACACGGAAGAAAAAATGATCATCGATTGCCACGGTCACTTCACGACCGTTCCTGCCTCGTTCCGCGACTGGCGCGCAAAGCAGATTGCCGCCGCCAACGATCCGGCCAACGCGCCGCCGCTTTCGGGCGCGCACGTCAGCGATGACGAGATCCGCGAAGGCGTCGGCAACGGCCAGTTGCGCTTGCAGAAAGAGCGCGGCGGCGACCTCACGCTGTTCTCGCCCATCGCGGGCCTGATGAGCCACCACCTCGGCAACGAACGCACGAGCCTCGAGTGGGCCGAGGTCTCGAACAACCTCGTGCGCCGCGTGTGCGACATCTACGCGGACAACTTCGTGCCCGTCTGCCAGTTGCCGCAGTCGCCGCTCGCGCCGCCGAAGAACTCGGTTGCCGAACTGCGCCGCTGCGTCGAGGAAATGGGCTTCGTCGGCTGCAACCTGAATCCGGACCCGAGCGGCGGCTACTGGACCGGCAAGCCGATGACGGACCGCGAGTGGTATCCGCTCTACGAGGCGCTGTGCGATCTCGACGTGCCGGCCATGATCCACGTCGCCGCTTCGTGCAACGCGTGCCACCACGGCACCGGCGCGCATTATCTGAACGCCGATACGTCCGTCTTCATGCAGTTGCTGCAGGGCAATGTGTTCAAGGACTTCCCAACGCTGCGCCTGGTGATTCCGCATGGCGGCGGCGCGGTGCCTTACCACTGGGGCCGCTACCGCGGCATGTCGCTGGAGATGATGGACCGTCCGCTCGAAGGACTGCTGAACAATATCTTCTTCGACACCTGCGTGTATCACCACCCAGGCGTGGAGCTGCTCACCAAGGTCGTGCCGACGAGCAACGTGCTGTTCGGCTCGGAAATGATCGGCGCCGTGCGCGGCCGCGATCCGGACACCGGCGAGTACTTCGACGACACCAAGCGCTACGTCGACGCCTGCACGGCACTGAGCGACGCCGACCGCCACGCGATTTTCGAGGGCAATGCGCGCCGCGTCTATCCGCGCCTCGACGCGCACCTCAAGGCCAAGGGTCTGTAACGAAGCCGATAGTTGAACGGACATCATGAACTTCATCGACATTCATCCTCACATCATCTCGGACGATGAGAAGCGCTACCCACCCGCGCCGCTGTTCGGCAAGCGCTCGGACTGGTCACAGGAGCGCCCCAACACGGTCGAGGCGCTGATCGAGGCCATGGACGAAGCCGGCGTTTCCAAAGCTGCTGTCGTCCATTCGTCGACGACCTACGGTTTCGACAACCGCTACGTCGTGGACGGCTGCAACCAGTACAAGGACCGGCTCGTGGCCGTGGGTTCCGTGGACATGCTGGCCGACGACGTGCCTGCCGTGATCAAGGGCTGGGCCGACAAGGGTCTTGCCGGCCTGCGCATTTTCACCGGCGGCTCGACCAAGGACTTCGATCCGAGCGAGCTGGACAACCCCAGGTCCTTCAAGGCATGGGAAATGCTCGCGGAACTGCAGTTGCCGATGTGCATCCAGACGGGGCCGATCGGTCTGCCCCAGGTGCGCATGCTGGCGGAGACGTTTCCGGGCGTGAACATCATTCTCGACCACCTTGGCCGTCCCGATGTGCTCGACGGCGCACCGTACGCGAATGCCGCGAGCCTCTTCGCACTGGCCGATCTGCCGAACCTCTACATGAAGCTCACGCCGCGCATTTTCGGTGACGTGAAAAAGGAAAAGGCCAGCGCGGAGACGTTCTTCCCGCGCGTGGTCGAAGCCTTCGGCGCGCAGCGCATGGCATGGGGCTCGAATTTCCCGACCTCGCCCGGCACGCTCGCGGAGATTCTTGCAACGGCGGAAGACGGGCTCGCCTGCCTCGGCGCGGAAGACCGCGCCTGGATTTTCGGCAAGACCGCACAGAAGCTGTACCCCGGCCTGGGCTGATCGAACATTGCCAACAGCGCGCGCGCCGCGACCGCAGCGGCGCCGCGCAGCGAGAAAAAGAGAGATTCACATGTCCACCAATCGTCTGAACAGCATCATCCGCGCGTTCGAGTCGGGCAAGGCCGCGCATGCCGCCTTCTCCAAGCTCGACAAGCAGAGCGCCATCGAAATGAGCGATTCGCCCTATGACGGGATCGTCTTCGAGATGGAGCACAATCCGTACGACGTGGCCGCGCTCGGCGACGCGCTGCAATACATGCTCAGCCGCAAGCAGATCGCCGAGTCCGCATCGGTGGCGCCGAAGGTCACGCCGATCGCGCGCATCCCCGCCAACGGTGTGGAGATGAACCAGAGCTTCGCCAAGCAGGTGCTCGATCGCGGCGCCTACGGCGTGATCTGGCCGCACGTGGCGACGGTCGAGCAAGCCTATAACGCGGTGGCGTCCTGCCGCTATGCACGGCCGAAGAACGCGCCGCTGTATGAGCCGAAGGGCGTGCGCGGCGACGGCCCGGCCAACGCGGCGCGCTACTGGGGCCTCAGCATGGCCGACTACTACAAGAAGGCCGACGTGTGGCCGCTCGTGCCCGAGGGCGAGATTCTCGTGGGACTGATGTGCGAGAGCACCCAGGCGATCGAGAACCTCGACGACATGCTCGCGAATGTGCCCGGCATCGGCTTCATCCTCATCGGTGAAGGCGACCTTAGCCAGGAACTGGGCTTTCCGCGCCAGTACGAGCACCCCGAAGTCATCGACGCCATGCGCCAGATCGTCGAGACCTGCAAGAAGCACAATGTGATCGTGGGCCACCCGCACGTCACGGCCAAAAATCATCGGCGCCTCTCCGAAGAGGGCTATCGCTTCCTGATGTCGGCGCCGCAGCGCACGTACGGCGTGGTCGGTCTCGCTCGCGATATGGCAGGCTACTGATGAACGGCGCCGAAAGTCTCGTCGCGACCCTGGTCGATCAGGACGTCGACATCTGTTTTGCGAATCCCGGCACCTCGGAGATGCACTTCCTGGCCGCTCTCGGCAACAACCCGGGGATGCGCAGCGTGCTGTGCCTGTTCGAGGGCGTGGCCACCGGCGCCGCCGATGGCTGGTACCGGATGAAGGACAAGCCGGCCTCGACGCTGCTGCACTTGGGCCCCGGTCTTGCGAACGGCCTCGCGAACATCCACAACGCGAAGCGTGCGTCGTCGGGCATGGTCAATGTCGTCGGCGAGCATTCGGTGTCGCACCTCAAGTATGACCCGCCGCTCACCTCGGATATCGAGGGCCTCGCGCGCCCGCTGAGCCACTGGGTGCGCCGCGCCGGATCGGCGGACACCATCGCCTGGGACACGGCGCAAGCCGTGGCCAAGGCCAGCGAGCATCCGGGGCAGATCGCCACCTTGATCCTGCCGGGCGATACCTCGTGGCAGCGCACGGAAGCGGAGCCGGTGCTGCCGCCTGCGGCCGTGACGCGTCGCAAGACGCCGGGCGCCGCGCGTATCGAACATGTCGCGCGGGTGTTGCGCTCCGGCGAGCCGACGCTGTTCATTCTCGCCAACAAGGCGACGCGCGGCGCGCCGCTCGAGAAGGCCGGCCGTGTGGCCGCGGCCACCGGCGCGCGGCTGGGATCGCAGTTCTTCTCCGCACGCATCGAGCGCGGCGCGGGACGCGTGCCCATTGCGCGCATTCCGTACGCGGTGCCGCAGGCCATGGCGTTTCTCGAGGACTTCAAGCACATCGTCACGGTCGAGACCACCGAGCCGGTGGCCTTTTTCGCCTACCCGGACAAGCCGAGTTTGCTCAAGGCCGAGGGCACGCTGGTGCACGCGCTCGTCGAGGCTGACGAAGACAGCGAACTCGCCTTCGACATGCTGCTGCAGGCGCTGGGCGCCGCCGATGCGACAGCGCTCGTGCAGCCGCGTATCGAAACGCCGGTGCCGACGGGCGCGCTCAATCCCACGAGCATCGCTCATGCGCTGGCAGCCGCGTTGCCCGAGCACTGCATCGTCGTCGATGAATCGCTCACCACGGGCCGTGAATCGATGAGCCTCACCATGGGCGCGCGGCCGCACGATCTCATCAACAACATGGGCGGCTCGATTGGTTATTCGACGCCTGTCGCGACCGGCGCCGCGCTCGCGTGCCCGGACCGGCGCGTGTTCTGCATGGTCGGCGACGGCAGCGCGATGTACACGATCCAGTCGCTGTGGACCCAGGCGCGCGAAGGACTGAACGTCACGACGATCATCTTCGCCAACAACAGCTACGCGATTCTCAAGGCCGAGTACGCCAACATGGGCGCGGGCACGCCGGGAGAACGCGCGCTCTCCATGATCGACATCGACAAGCCGCGCATCGACTGGCTCGCGATGGCGAAAAGCATGGGCGTGCCGGGCAAGGCAGTCGAGACGGCCGAGGACTTCTACAAGGCGATGGCCGATTCGACCCGCGAGCCGGGTCCGTGCCTCATCGAGGTCCGGCTGTAATCCGGCTTCGGTTCGGCATTCATTCGCGATTTCAGAAAACAAGCATCAGGAGAATCATTCATGACAACGACGCTGACTGGCGTGCCGACGTTGCGCACCAATCTGGCTGAATACGCAGTGACGAAGGCAATGCGCGACGGGCGCGTGGCGTCGGATCTCGTGACGCTGGACTTCTGCGGGCCGACCCCGGCGCACAACGGCTTCAAGGCCATGGTGCGCGAGAACAAGTTCGACGCGGGCGAGCTCGCGATCGTCACGTTCCTGCAGGCCAAGGCCTATGGCAAGCCGTATGTCCTGCTGCCGACGCCGATTTCGGGGCGTTTCCAGCATCACTGCGCGGGCTACAACATCGACTTCGGCCATCTGGATCCCAAGGATATCGAAGGAAAGAAGGTCGGCGTGCGCACCTATACGCAAACGACCGCGCTCTGGATTCGCGGCATCCTGCGCCATGAATACGGCGTGGATCTCGACAAGGTGACCTGGATGACGCTGGGCGACGGGCATCTGGCCGAGTACAGCGATCCGCAAAACTGCCAGCGCTTGCCGGCCGGATCGTCGATTCCGGAGATGATGCTCAAGGGCGAGCTGGCGGCCGCGCTGCTCGGCGAAGACATGCCGAAGGACGAACGCGTGCGCACGCTGGTGCCGGACGCGCATGCCGCCGCGAAGGACTGGTTCTCGCGCGCGGGCGTCGTGCCGATCAACCACATGTTCGTGGTGCATGAAAATCTGTCGAAGGAGCGCCCGGACATCGTTCGCGAGCTGTATCGCATGGTCGTGGAAAGCCGCTCGCTCGCCGAAGGCGTGCCGGCCATTTTCCCGCCAATCGGGCTGGAGGCGAACCGCAAGGGGCTGCAACTGGCGGTCGATTGGGCGCTCGATCAGAAGATCATTCCGCGCCGTCTCACGGTCGACGAGTTGTTCGACGACGTGACGGGCAGCCTGGGCTGAGCCCGGAAGTCATCGGAGACGACGCGTGGAGATCACAGTACGAAAAGCGGCGCGCCCGGAGAATCGCTGGGGCATTCTTGTGCTGCTCGCGCTCGGGCTGATGATCTCCTTCGTAGACCGAACGAGCATGTCGGCGGCGCTCGCGGACCATCATTTCGTGCACGAGTTCGCGCTGACGCACGTCGAGCGCGGCTGGCTCGGCTCCGCCATGTTCTGGTCCTACGGGCTGTTGCAGATGCCGATGGGCTGGGTGGTCGACCGCTATGGCGTGAAATGGCCCTATACGCTCTGCTTCCTGATGTGGTGCCTTGCGGCGGCGGCAACGGGTGTCGTGACCACGCTCTCCGCGCTGATCCTCGTGCGCCTCTTGATCGGCGTTGCTGAGGCGGTGGTGGTGCCCGCCACCTATCGCTATCTCGCCAATCACTTCGACGAGGCGCACAAGGGCACGGCGCTCGGCATTTACTCGATTGGCGGCAAGATGGGCCCCGCGCTCGGTGCGCCGATCGCGGCATGGCTCATCGCTATCGGTTCGTGGAAGACCATGTTCGTTGTGACAGGGCTTGCTGGCCTGGTGTGGCTGGTGCCATGGCAACTGATGCTCAACAACGATTTCCCGTCGAGAGCCGAGCTTGCCGTGGCGAAGCGCCGGGCGGCCTCGGTTCCGCTTGGCAATCTGCTGTCGAGCCCGGTGGTGTGGGGCGGCTTGATCACCAACTTCTGCTACAGCTATTTCGTGTTTTATTGCATGACGTGGATGCCGGCGTATCTGGTCGAGCAGCGCGGGCTCTCGCTGCGGCAGTCGGGGCTGTATACGTTCTTCAGCTTTGCCGGCATTGCAGTCGTGGCCGCGTTGGCGGGTTGGGCCGCGGACCGGTTGATCGCGCGAGGCCATGACGCGGTCGTGGTGCGCAAGTCGTTTATCGTAGTCGGCTTTATCAGCGGTACGACCGTGTTAATGGGCGCTTATTCGCGCTCGCCGCAAATGGCGTTGTTCTGGAATATCGTTTCTCTCTCACTGCTGGGCCTCGTGACCGCGAACAACCTCGCGCTCGTCAAGCTCACCTTGATTCCCAAACCGGCGGTGGGCCTGAATACGGGCTTGCAGCAGGTGGCCACCAGTCTTGCGGGTGGCGTATCCGCCAGTCTCTCCGGTTGGCTGCTTCACGTCGGGCACAGCTACACGCTGCCCATGCTGGCCATTTTTGCGTTCCTCATTCTGGGCGCGACGAGCACCGTGGTGTTGCTCCAGCGGAAGTGGGCGCCGAAAGTCAACGAGAGCGAGAGCGAGCGTGAAGCGCAGCACCCGGATACCGGTCAATACCACACGGATTCGTGAGGACCGGCCTTCCGTAGCCTCGGCTTTATGCCAGAAGAAGTCTTTAAAAATCACCTGCGCGTGAACCACGTGCAAGGCGGGAAGTCCTTATGAGCCAGGCTAACGAAACGTCCCCGCCGGCGCTGGAGGCGTCGACCGGCATGATGCCCTTGCTGCGGCACGCATCGCTCACGCGCTTCCTGATTGCGCGCGTCGGTTCCATCACCGCCCAGCAGATGCTCATGCTCGCGATCAGCTGGCATATGTACGACCTCACATCGAGTGCCTGGTATCTCGGTCTCGTCGGACTCTTTCAGTTCATTCCCGGGCTCGCCACGACGTTGGTCGCCGGGCATTGCGCCGATCGCATGCATCGCGGCCAACTTGTCGCGATCTGCCTCGCGGCCCAGGCGGCTATCGGCACCTTGCTCGCCGTGTCTTCCATGACGCACGCAGTGACTCGCGAACTGCTGCTGGGTCTCTCGCTCGTGCTTGGCGCCATCCGGCCGTTTCAGATGTCGGGTCAACAGGCGCTGTTGCCGATGCTCGTGCCGCAGAGCCTGCTGGCCAGGTCGATGGCGCTCAGCACCGTCGTGCAGCAGGTGTGTGTCATCGCGGGACCGGCGTTGGGCGGCTTGCTGTTCGCAACCGGCGTGAAGGCGCTCTATTTCACCTGCGCGGCGCTCTTTTGCGTGAGTGCCGCGATGTATGCCCTGATACGTTACGACCACGTGGCGCCGCCGCGCGAGCCCGTGACGGCCGAGACCGTGCTTGCCGGCTTGCGCTTCGTCTGGAGCCATCCGCTTTTGCTCGGCGGGATTTCGCTCGACCTTTTTGGGGTGTTGTTTGGCGGCGCCACGGCGCTCTTGCCGGTCTACGCGAAAGAGATTCTGCACGTCGGGCCGCAGGGTCTGGGCTTGCTGCGCTGCGCGCCTGCCGTGGGCGCGCTCTGTGTCGGGCTCATGCTGTCGCGGCGCGCCATCGGCAGGGGGGTGGGCAGGAAGCTGCTGATCGCCGTCGCGGTCTACGGCGCCGCCATTGCCGCGTTTGGATTTTCCCGTTCGTTTCCCGTCTCGCTGCTTCTGCTGGCGATCTCGGGCGGTGCCGACACGATTAGCGTGGTCGTTCGCCAGACGCTCGTTCAGCTGGAGACCCCGGACCGCATGCGCGGACGCGTCGCGGCCGTGAACACGCTTTTTATTGGCGCAAGCAATCAACTCGGCGAATTCGAATCCGGTCTGACGGCTACGGCATTTGGCGCGGTTGGCTCGGTTGTGCTCGGCGGATGCGCGACCATTCTCGTGAGCGCCGCCTGGAGCCAATTGTTCAAGCCGCTGGCCAGGCGCGAAACGCTGCATTGACAGTGCCGTGCATTAACCCTTCGGTTAAACGTTCAACGATTAACTTCAATGGACGATATGCGGCCCGCAACCGATGATGACCCTGCCGTCCTGCCTTCCCCAGTTGAAGCAAGCCAGATCGGGTCGTTCGATGTTGGCGCACGAACGAAAATGCTGCGTAAAGCTTTGTGGATTCGCCAACACGTCCGCGAAGCTCGGAGACGCTTATGAGCGGTCAGCACACATCCCTTCGCGCCCTGGTCAACGACTGGTTTGGAAATGGGGAAAATCTCAGCGTTACGCGACCCTGTCGCTCGACGAAAATGCCATGGCGGGCCGTACAGGTCGAAGTCGCACGTTCGTCTGGAACGTTCGCGATCGTCTTCTTCCGACACCATGACGGCTCATGGTGCGTCTATCCTCCTCCCATTGTCCGGCCCGCAGTTAACTGGCTATTCAACTAGCCGCCGTGCAGGCGCCATGGCGAAGAACAATTACACACAACGCGTTCCAGGAAATCGACATGACTATGAATGGCGACATGCTTATCGGCTTCTCTTCGGTGCGAGGCACCGAGGGCGAGCAGCGGGCATTCAATCCGGCCAGCAACTCGGAAATCGCAGACCCGGTGTTCGGGATGGGCGGCAGCGCGGAGGTCGATCGCGCAGCGTCGCTGGCAGCCGCTGCTTTCGACTCCTGGCGAAATGCCCCGCTCGCGCAGCGCGCGGCTTTTCTCGAGGCCATTGCGGAGAATATCCTCGCGCTCGGGGATGAACTGATCGAACGCGCGCAAGCCGAGACGGGTTTGCCTGCACAGCGCCTTCAAGGCGAGCGGGCACGCACGGTCGGACAGTTGCGTCTGTTTGCGAAAGTCGTGCGGGATGGTCACTTTCTCGCCGCCACGATCGATCATGCGCAGCCTGCGCGCGAGCCGCTGCCGCGTGCGGATCTGCGCCTGGCAAAAGTGCCGTTGGGTCCGGTCGCTGTGTTCGGCGCGAGCAACTTCCCGCTCGCATTCTCGGTTGCGGGAGGCGACACGGCATCCGCACTGGCCGCGGGCGCACCCGTCATCGTGAAGGCGCACAGCGCGCACCTGGGCACGTCGAAGCTCGTAGGCAGCGCCATCCAGAAGGCCGTCAAGGAACAGGGCTTGCCCGAGGGCACGTTTTCGCTGCTGTTCGGCGCCGGTCGCAAGCTGGGTGAAGCGCTGGTCTCGCATCCGGCGATCAAGGCGGTCGGCTTCACGGGCTCGCGGCAGGGCGGACTCGCGCTGATGCGGCTCGCGAACACGCGTCCCGAGCCGATTCCCGTGTATGCGGAGATGAGCAGTATCAATCCGGTCTTTCTGTTCCCGCACGCGCTCGCGAACCGGGCCGAGGCGATCGGCAAGGCGTTCGCCGATTCGCTGACCATGGGCGCCGGCCAGTTCTGCACGAACCCGGGCCTCGTGCTCGCCGTGGATGGTCCGGACCTCGACCGTTTCATCGAGGCGGCGGGAGCGGCGCTGGCCTCGAAGCCGGCCCAGACGATGTTGACGCCTGGCATCTTCGATGCCTACTGCAGCGGCAGGCAAAGCACGGGCGCGGTTGCGGGCGTGACGAAGGCGGCCGAGGGCGAGCCCGCCGGTGAGCGCCCGAACGCCGCGCAGGCGGCGCTCTATGTGACCGATGCGGCGCGCCTGCTTGCCTCGCCGGAACTGGAGGCCGAGATGTTCGGTCCGGCCTCCGTTGTGATTCGTGCGCGAGATTTCGGCGAACTGCTCGAAGTCGTCGAGCATATCGAAGGACAGCTTACCGTCACGCTGCAAATCGACGCGGCGGACCTGGCCGATGCGAAGCGCCTCTTGCCCGCGCTCGAACGCAAGGCCGGACGCATTCTGGCGAATGGCTTCCCGACGGGCGTCGAGGTTTGCCATGCGATGGTTCACGGCGGCCCCTATCCATCGACCTCGAATTCGATGTTTACGTCGGTGGGGGCCGCAGCGATCGACCGCTTCCTGCGTCCTGTCTGCTATCAGGACTTGCCGGATAGCTTGCTTCCCGACGCACTGCAGGCAGCCAATCCGCTAGCTGTCTGGCGTCTGGTCGATGGCGCACCCGTCGCGCCCGTGTAACAGGCGGGCGCGGCGGCTGCCGTTCGCGAAGTAACGCAAAGCCGTCAAGCCGGCTTGTGAAGGGGCGATGCGACTGTATAGCCGTATCGCCCGTTCTTTGCGCCGTTTCAATGCACAGCAGGTTCGCTGAATGCGCGACTCACCTGGCAAACTTCTCGCAAATTTCGTTCACCGCAATACACACGCGTGCCACGTCGGCTTCGGTCATCTGCGTGAAGAGCGGCAGCGTGACCGTGCTTGCGCCGAAGCGCTCGGCGTGCGGGAACATGCCCGCCTTGAAACCACGTTCGCGGTAGAGCGAGAAAAGATGAATGGCCGGATAGTGCGCGCCCGAGCCGATGCCGCGTTCCTTCAATTCAGCCATGAAGCCGGCGCGATTGATGGTGAGCCTGTCGAGTGGCAGTGTGATCTGAAACATGTGCCAGTTGCTGTTGGTGAAATCGGCGAGCGGCAGGCCGACACCGAGCTTAACCGCCGCGCCGCCTTCGAGGCGTGCGAAGTACGCTCGCGCCAGTGCGCGCCGGTGCGCCGTGAAGCGCTCGATGTGCCTGAGTTGGCCAAGTCCGACACGCGCGGCGACATCGGTCAGGTTGTACTTGCCGCCAAGCACGTCGCAGTCCATACCGTCGAAGCCCGTGCGTGTAATGCCCTGGAGGCGGTACTTCTGCGCGAGCACGGCCTCGGCTTCATCGTTGAGGACGAGCGCGCCGCCTTCGATCGACGTGAGGTTCTTGTTGGCGTGGAAGCTGAACGAGACGATGTCGCCGATCGCGCCGATGCGCTTGCCGTGCCAGCTCGAGCCGAACGCCTGTGCGGCGTCCTCGATCACGCGCAGCTTGTGCTGGCGGGCGATCGCGTAGAGCCGGTCCATGTCGACGGGCAGGCCCGAGAGAAAGACCGGGATGATGGCTTTGGTCTTCGGCGTGATGGCGGCTTCGAGCTTGTCGAGGTCGATATTGCGCGTAACAGGATCGATGTCGACGAACACCGGCGTCGCCCCCACCTCGTAGATCACGTTGCTCGTGGAAACCCACGACGCGGGCGTAGTGATGACTTCGTCGCCCTGGCCGACACCGGCAATGCGCAAACCGATTTCGAGCGTGGCCGTGCCCGAGTTGAAGGTGCGCACGGGGCGTCCGCCGCAATACTCCGAGAGCGCGGCTTCGAACGTCTGGTTCTGCGGGCCGGTGGTGATCCAGCCGGAGCGCAGCACGTCGACGACGCCCTGGATGGTGTCCTCGTCGATTTCGGAGCGCACGAACGGCAGGAACGGAAGGGATGACTGCGAAGATGACTGACTCATGAATGCTCGACTCTTTGCACTAGAAAATGAAATGAGGCACGCGATGGCTCGCGAATGAATGTCCCGGCGAATCGCGCTTTCGTCCAAAGGCACGGCCTCAATTGTCCGTTACTCTCGACAGTGGAGACAATCCCCTTAAAAAAAGGGGTTTTTACAAGGTGATACATGAAACTTGTCCATCAACTTCCGCTGGCGCTGGGCGCCGCGTTGCTGGTCGCTTCGGGGGCGGGGCTATTCGGCGTATTGCAGATGAACCATGCCGCGCACACCTATGAGCGGCTCGTTTCGGTCGACGATGCCCAAGCGCGCGAGGTCGACGATGCGCTGGTCGCATTCAAGAACCAGGTGCAGAACGGCAAGGATATTCTGGTGCGAGGCAAGGACCCCCAGCAATTCAAGAAGTACTGGGGCGCATTCCAGAAATACGAGGGGACGGCTCAGGCCATAACGGAAAAGCTTGCACGCGAACTGCCGCCCGGTGACGCGCGCGAGAAAATCGAGCGCTTCAATGCGTTGCACAAGCAGATGGGCATTTCGTTTCGCACGGCGCTCGAAAAGTTCGAAGCTTCCGGCTTCGATATCGCCGTCGGCGATCGGGCGATTGACGGCATCGACCGCGATTCCGCCATCACGCTGCGCGAATCGGGCGAGGCAATCGTAGCGCAGACGACCGCCGCCGTAGCACTTGCGAAAGCGAAGCAAAGACACGCCATGATTGCGAGCGTGAGCGTCATGGCGATCATCGTGCTCGCAGGGGTTGCGGCCGCATTGACATTCTCGCGCGCGATCACACGCAAGCTGGGTGGCGAGCCTGACGACGCGCGCGAGGCCGCCCGCCAGATCGCGAGGGGCAACCTCAGCGTCGATTTGCATCTGCGCCCCGGCGATACCGACAGCCTCATGGCCGCCATGCACGCGATGACGGCGGCGCTCGCGGGTATCGTCGAGCAGGTGCGCACGAGCAGCGACGCCATTGCGACCGGGTCGGCGCAAATCGCGTCAGGCAACGCGTATTTGAGCCAGCGTACCGAGGAGCAGGCGAGCGCCCTGCAGGAAACCGCGGCCTCGATGGAGCAGTTGAGCGCCACCGTGAAGCAGAACGCCGCGAATGCGCTCGAGGCCAGCGAGCTGGCGACCGGCGCATCGTCGATCGCGGTCGAAGGGGGGAACGTTGTCGAGTCCGTGATCGAGACGATGAAGGGCATCAACGAGGGCTCGCGCAAGATTGGCGAGATCATCGGCATCATCAACGACATCGCGGCGCAGACCAATATTCTCGCGTTGAACGCGGCGGTGGAAGCCGCGCGGGCGGGCGAGCAGGGCCGGGGGTTTGCCGTCGTCGCGACGGAGGTGCGTTCGCTTGCGAAACGCAGCGCGCAGGCCGCCCACGAAATTCGTGGATTGATCACGTCGAGCGTGGAGCGTGTCGATCAAGGCAGCGCACTCGTCGACGAGGCGGGCGCGACGATGACGCAGGTTGTTGCGGCGATTCAGCGCCTGAGCGTGCTCGTCGCGGAGATCAGCAATGCGAGTGCGGAGCAGAGCACCGGCGTCGGGCAAGTCGGCGAAGCCGTCACCCAGATGGATCAAACCACGCAGCAAAATGCGGCGCTGGTCGAAGAAAGCGCGGCCGCCGCGGAGAGCCTGAAACAGCAGGCTGCCAATCTTGTCGACTGCGTTGCGCAATTCAGGCTCTGAGGAACCTTTGAGGAGCGAACGGCGGCGCCACGACGCGGCGCCACTCGCGATGCATGGCGTTATTTCACGAACGCAACGCTGGTGGGATCGGGGACATCGGCCGACTGCCCGCTAGCGGAGACCTTGCCCGTGGTGCGATCGATGCGGAATACGCTCACATTGCCGCTGCGCTGATTGGCGACGAACAGCCACTTGCCCGATGGATCGATTGCAAAGCCCCACGGTTTGTCGCCGCCCGAGGGCGTGCGCTGCACTTCGGCGAGCTTTCCGGTGGCGGCGTTCACGCGATAGACGACCAATGCATTTTCGCCACGGTCCTCGACATAAACGAAGCGCCCGTCGTGGCTGAGCGCCATTTCGGCGCCGCTCTTCTGACCGGCGAACCCTTCGCTGCTGACAGGCAGTGACTGCACGAGCGTCAACTGCGCCTTCGACGCGTCCCAGCGCAACACCATGAGTTCCGCGCTGAGCTCGGTGAGCACGTACGCATATTCTCCCGATGCACCGAATGCAACGCGCCGCGGGCCGCTGCCCGAGGGCGCGACGAACCCACGCGGCGAGTCGCCGTCGAGTTGCGTCAAGGCATGGGTCTCTCGGTTGAAACCATAAATGAACACGCGATCGGAGCCGAGGTCGGGAACGAGGGCGTAGTGGCCGGACGGATCGACCGTGACGCCGTGTGCGTGCGCGCTGGTCTGACGCGGGCTCGGGCCGGAGCCGGTCTCCGCGATCGTCGATTCGAGCGTCCCGACGCTGCCGTCGCGATTGACCGCTACGCTCGATACGGACCCACTGTTGTAGTTCGCGCCGAGCAACGTGGAGGACGGCGTATCGAAGCGCAAAAACGTGGTGCCGCGGCCGCCCGTGAGGACGTCGTTGATGCGCGCCAGCGAGCCGTTGTCGCGATCGACTGCGTACGCGGTGATGCTGCCTTCCTTGTCGCGGTCGTCGTCGACGGCGTACAGGACGGGCAATACGGGATGCGCGGCGACCCACGTGGATTTGAGCCCTTGCGCGACCGAACCGATGGGGGTGAGTTCGCCGGTGGTCACGTCAAAGCGCAAGGCGCTGATTTGCTGGTGCAGCGTGCCCACGTAGACGTATTCCGTGCCGGCGGTCGCCGGTTCGGTCGCGGCCATCGCTTGCGCAGAGAACGCGCATGCGGCAAGACTGGCCAGAAGGGTGTGCCGCGCCGTGCGCGCGGGCTTCACGAGTTGCGCCATATTCGAATTACCCGGGGTAAGAGTGGGAGTGAAGCATTGGCCGCCTTCCTGCAACGGGGAAGCGGAAAACCGGAAAACGCGAAAAGGGTATTCGCAGCGCCCGGGCGGGTCCCTGCACAAAAGCGGGATTCGCTGGCACTTTTCAGTGGAACCAGGGAAGATACCGGTGCGAGATCGGCGGCGTGCGACGCAAGGGGAAAGGTGCGGAAAGGAATTGCCGCACGCGCCTCTGGCCGCGAAAGCTCGAAGCTATCGCCGCGCGTCGCTGCGAAACTGGCTTGGCGCCTGCCCGACTTCCCGGCGAAAGAAGCGCGTGAAATACGCGGCGTCCGCGAAGCCCAGCCAGAACGCGATTTGCTCCACCGACATGTCGCCGAAAATGAGTTCGCGTTTCGCTTCGGTGATAATGCGCGCGTGAATCATTTTGGTCGGGCTTTTTTCCGCGGCGGAGGCGCATGCGGCGCGCAACTGCACGAGCGACACCGCAAGCATCGAAGCGTATTCCTGGAGCGGCAGATTGCTGCGGTAGTGTTCGTCAATCAGCTTGCGGAAGCGCTCCACGAGGCGCACGTCGTGGCGCGGCGCGCTGTCGCTGACGGTCTGCTCGAGGCGCGCTTCGCGAATCAGCGTCAACAGCAGCATCGTCAGCAAGGCTTCGGTTCCGGCGACCTGGCCCACCGCGTCGGACTCCACTTCCTGCTTCAGGCGCTGAATCAGGGTGTAGAACTCGCTGGCGGCGTCGGCGCTATGCGCGAGCGGAATCATGCGTGGCGAGGACCAGAGCGCGATGAACTCGTGAAGCTTCGCGTTGACCTGCGTGAGATAGGACACTTCTATCGTGACGACCCACCGGTCGACATCGATTTCATAGTCGAGACCGTGGATACATTCGGTGGGCACCAGCAGCGCGCAGGGTCCTTCGAACGGCACGCTGCGGCCTTCCAGATTCATGACGCCGCGGCCGTTGCGCACGAAGATCAGTTGCCCGTAGGCCGGATGTGCGTGGGGCTCGGTGCGCCAGCGCCCGCGTTCGGTCACGTGGCCGACGTGCACAAACCAGTTTTCCTCTTCGGGCCGCTCGACGTAGAGCCGAACCTTGGGAACCGCGGTCAACCGGCTTTCACCGGTGGTTTTGCGCAGGGGTTTGCTGATCATTGCACCGTGTGCCATGCGGTCTCCTGGACGGCCGTTCAGGCGGGGCCGCCATTGCGATTGGAATTTCGCCTGAACGCTGCACCTTCAGGCTGGGCACGCGTGCGAATTTCTCGGTTTACCCCTCGAAAAAGGGGCGGTGGATATCGTCATATTTTTTCATGAGTTGGCGGCCAGGCGAATGGCGATATACCCCGAGACCGGCGCCGGAACTTTCCGGCGTCGATCCCACCCTGACATCAGAAGGTCTGCACCATGCCAAGGATCACGCCGCGCGTATTCGAGCCCGGCGCCACCGTGACCCCGCCATATGCGGTGCCGTTGAGCGTGAAACTCGCCTGATTGCGGTTGTTGATGAACCCGGCCGACGCGTACAGTGTCGTGCGCTTCGACAGATAGTGCTCGTAGGTCATGCCGATCTGCTGGGCGTTGTTGCCCTTGCCGGTGCGGTCGTGTACGTAGCCGTACATCAGCGCGAGCTGGTCCGCCGGGCTGAAGTTCCAGGAACCGGAGCCTTCATACACGTCGCGCTTGATGCTGTTGTCGGTCTGATGCTCCGTGTGGTACGCGAGATAGAAGCGCGCCGGGCCGACGCCGACCGACGCCCCCGCGTTGAACACTTTCAGTGTAGATGTGCCGGTGGCGTTGTCCGCCTGCTCGTAACCCGCCGCGATTCTGAACGGTCCGTTCTCGTAGCGAGCGGCCGCGTTGTAGAACTGCAGCCCGTTGCTCGGCTTGGTCGTGGCGTCGCGCATCGCGACCATGAACTGCGCACTCAGCCCATAGACCGTCGGTGTGAAGTAGGAGATCGCATTGTTGACGCGGATGGTCAGCGAGTTGAAGTTGAGCATGGGCGAGCCCATGCTCATCACCGCGACCGGATCGAGTTCCCGGTTCAGGAAAATATACTGCGGCGTGTTTTGCAGGCCGAATCGCACTTCACCGAAGCCGCCCGAGAGTCCCACCCATGCCTGGCGGTTGAAGGCTTCCGCGGAATTGGCGACGGCGCCGGTCATGGCGGAAAAACCCTGCTCGAGCTGAAAGTTGACGTGCAGTCCGCCGCCGATATCCTCGCTGCCTTTCAGGCCATAACGGCTCGCAAACAGGCCGCCCGAGGTTGCGCGCACGACGGCGCCGGCGCCGCCGTTCTGATATTCGACGGCGTTGTCGATCACGCCGTAGAGCGTGACGGACGACTGCGCATGAGCGGTATTAAACAGGCAGGCCGACGCGATGCCCGATGCCACTACCAACACTTTCTTCATTCTTGTCTCCGACGTTACTTATCGTTATTGCACTCATTGACCCGTAGGCGCGGGGGCGTTCGCCTCCATCGTTTGAAATAATTCGTAAACCTAATTAGATCGTTCAGATTCCATGCCACAGTCATTGCTGACGCCGCTGCCCCGGTGGGTCCTCAGCCCAGGCTGCCGGTCACATCGTCGAACAGCGCAGCGTGGGCACTTCGGTTGCCGTGGACATGTTGCACTCCTTAATCTTTGACGTTCGCGCCTCGAAGGCTGCCGTGCCGCAGGCGGATCAGTAGCCCGCCATTTCGCGTGCCGTGCCGACCACGCCGTAGCTGCGCGTGGGCGCCGACATGAGGAAGCGATAGCCTTCCTGAATGAGCCGCTGGTGGTTCTTCGCCGTCACGTGCGGATTGCCGAGCACGACGTTGTGCTTGTGGCAGGTCTCGACGATCCGGCGCATAGCGTCGAGCACTTCCGGGTGTTCGTACTGTCGGGGAAAGCCCAGTTCCTGGCTGAGGTCGCCTTCACCAATCAGGATGAAGCCGATGCCCGGCACATTGGCGAGGATGTCGTCGAGGTTCTCGATCGCCTGCGTGCTTTCGCACATGAGGCCCACGAGGATCTCGCCGTGCGGGGCGAGCGGCCATACGTCGGCCTTCTCGTAGTACTCCTGCATCGAAAGCCCCCAGTAGCGCGCCGCATTGGCCGGGCCGTCGCCGCGCACGCCCTTGGGCTCGTAGAGCGGTGCGTGTTTCGGGCGGGCGTACCGGCACGAGGCCACCGCGTTATACGCCTGCTCGACGGTGGCGATGTGGGGCCACACGACGCCGTACGTGCCGCGATCGAGCACCTGCTTGGCGAAGGCCTGGTTCATCTCCGCGCCGTTGGCGGGAATCCGCGCGATGGGGGTGACGCGTGGGGCGACGGTGCCCGACTCGGCGATCTGCTTGCGGTTGAGCATGTACTGCATGGCGTCGCCGAGCGCGGCGACGTCATACGGGTTGTGCTCCATTTCGAACACGATGCCGTCGTAGGGCGCCTCGCTCATCTCGATGGCGGTCTGCTTGTCGAGCTTGGCGAATGCGGCGAACGCGGGCTTGCCGGATTCGAACGCACGAATGATGCCGTTCAGGCGGGTGTTGCTCATCGGTCTGTCTCTCATCCACGGAAGTAAAAAGGGCGGCGCGTCTGGTTCACTCGTCCGCTTTCCAGTACATGAAGCCCATGCCCTCGCCGGTGCCGGCGGGCGTGCGCCAGCAGGGGACGTAATCGACCAGCGTCATCTCGGCGCCGGTCTCCTGCACCGCCTTCATCACGCTCACATAGAGCTTGATTTCCGAGGTGCCGGACTGATACGAGCGATCGTCCACGGCGGCGAGGCCGTCGTAGTCGTAAGTTGCCAGCATCTTCATGATGCGGTGGTCGAACTCCTCGTCGTTCACGAAGTGCGAGAGTCCGCCCGAGGCGAAGATGCCCACACGCACGTCTTCGGGCCAGGCCGTGATCGCATCGCGCAGCACGCGGCCAAACTCGATGCAGCGCGACATCGAAGGCTGCGTCGGCGGGTAGAAGCAGTTCATGATGATCGGCACGTGCGGCGGCGGATTGTCGTCCATGATCTGGTGATAGACGAAGCTATACGCGTGCGGCACGACCGGGTAATCCGGGAGCGGTTTCATCCACACGTTGTCGGGCCATGCGAACAAATCGGCGAGATCGAAGCCGTTCGCCTGGAAGTGGTTGATCAGGTATGCGGCCAGTTCCGGGTGGCAATCGTGCGTGACATGATGGTCGGGCGCGTAGACGGATCGCTGCGGCGGACCGTTATGGACTTCCTCGCCGCTGAAGATCGCGATGGAAGGCGAGAATTCCGTGAAGATCTCCTTCTGGTCCTTGCCGAGAATGATCGCCACGTCGATCTTCGCGTCGCGGTACGCGGCCGCCATTTTGTCGAGCGCGACACGGCAGCGCGCGGCGCGCGCGGTGCGCTCTTCGAGCGTGAGGAACGGCGCGAACGCGGCCTCGCGGTGTGCCTCGAGTTCGGGGTAAGTCCACGTCCGGTTGCGGAACCACAATTCCGGATTGTTGCGGTCGCGCTCGCCGTTCTTCAGCCAGTCTTCCGGTGCCTGGCCGAGCATGCCGCTATGCGGCACCGCCATCCCGAATACGATCTTCGCCATGTATGTTGTTTCCAGTTTTACAGTCGGTCGCCACGGAGGGCCGTTGGCGTTATTTAGGTCGCAGGCGCTCGCAGGCGGGCGCCACCGTTGCTTTGCTTTGGACTACGATGGTTCGCTTGCCCTGCGGATCACGCCTCGCGCAGTTCGCGCTGCGGCTCGCTGACCTTCGGCGCCCACTCGGGGCGATAGAGGGTCGCCGTGGCCGCCGCGCCCACGAGCAGGAACACGAAGATCACCATCATCGGCAGGTCGTAGCTCCCGCCCACATGCAGCAGCCAGCCCGAGAGGCTTGCGGCCACGCCGCCGGCGAGGCTGGTCGCGACCTGCTGCACGCCGGTCACGAGGCCCACGGTTTGCTTGGGGATCAAGGTGAGGCGCGAGAGCACGAGATTGTTCGCGGTGGTCAGGCCAAGCAGCGAAAGCGAGAGCACGTTCCAGAAGAGGGCGGCTTCGAGAGTGTTCGCGTAGGCGCCCAGCAGGACTGTGCAGCCGCCAACGAAGCCCGCGATGATGAACGCCTTGCGCACGAAGATCGCATTGCCGCCGCGCGCGATGATGCGGTCCGCCGCCCAGCCCGCGATGGCCGCGACGATCGCGATGCCGGCGAAGCTGAAGAACGTGAAGATGCCCGATTTGCCGATCGACAGGCCGCGTTGCTCGACAAGGTAGGCGGGCATCCACGTCATGCAGTAAAACGTGAAATAGCCGTAGCAGAAGTTCGTGATCATGCCGCCCCACACCACCGGGCTCGACAGGATGCTGCCGAAACTGACCGTGCGGGCGCTGCGATCGGCCTGGCGCACGGAGTCGCGCGAGGGCAGGTCGTTGCGCACGAGGAGCAGCCAGGGCACGAGCCAGAGCAGCCCGACGAGACCGGTGGCGACGAACATCGCCTTCCACGAATAGTTGACGATGAACCATGCGGCGACTGGCGCGCCGATTGCCGGGCCGAACTTGTTGCCCATGGCGAGAATGCCCACGGCGAGGCCGCTCTGGCTTTCGTGAAAGTTGTTGCGAATCCAGCGGTAGCTGGCCGGGATCACGATGGCTTCGGCAATGCCGACGAGCAGGCGCATGACGACGAGGCCCGCAATCGTCGTGACGGCGCCCATCAGCGCAGTGGCCGCACACCACAGCGCAAAGCAGATCGCATAGGGCCATTTCACGCCGTAGCGGTCGGAGATCCAGCCCATTGGCACCTGAAAGAGCCCATACGACCAGAAGAACGCGGAGTTGATCCAGCCGCGGTCGACGTTGGTCAGCGCAAAGTGCCGGATGAAGTGGCTATCCGCAAGGACGCTGGAAATGCTGGTGCGGTCGATAAAGGACGTCAACACGCCGATCGCGAGCAGGGCAAGCACGCCCCAGTTGCTCACGACGCTCGATCGTTCTGATTTGCTCGTCTCCATCTGCTTTTTCTTACCTCAATCGATTCTGTTACATGGCCTGGCGGCGCGCAGGTTGCGTGCCGCCCGACCGCAATGACCGCCGGTTGGCGGCGTCGGCTCAGACCAGAGCCGGATAGAGCTTGAGTGCTGTCTTGCCGAAAATCCACGCACGGTCTGCCGCGTTCAGGCATTGCAGCCCTGCCTGCGCCGTGGCCAGGATGTCCTGTAGCGTACCCGGCGAAGTGGGAAAATTCGATCCCCACGCCATACGCTGCGCGCCGAAGGCGTCGACTACGCGCGGGAAAAACGTCTCGGCGCTCGCCCGTTCCTTCTTCACGTCGCCGAAAATGCGCGGCGTGAGCTTCAGGAAAATGTTCTCGTACTGCGCGAGGTCGAAGAGGCTTTGCGCCTTCGCGTACGGCGCACCATCGGTCACATCGGGGCGGCCAAGGTGGTCGAGGATGATGGGCACACCCGGAAAGCGCCTGGCGAGCGCCGTGATCTGCGGCAGTCCGACCGGACCCGTCTGGATGCACATCGGCAGCCCGAGGTCCGCGCACAGTTCCCACGCGGGAAACGCGCGCGGATCGTCCAGCTCGCTCGGGTCGAATTCCTTCGTACTGCCACCGGTAAAGAGGCGCAGCCCTTCGAGACCGCGCTCGACCCATTCGCGAATGCGCTGCGGCGCGTCGGGTTGCAGCACGTCCACGGAGCCCACGGCCACGAGGCGATCTGAGTAGCGCGCGCAACTGTCGGCCACGTAGCTGTTGTCGAACCCGTAGGTGGTCGACGAATGCACCACGGCGGCCTTGCCGACGCCGGCTTCGTCCATCGCGGCGATCAACGTTTCGACGGTGGTGGGGCGCTCCTGCGACCACTCCGAGCGCTTGCCGAAGAGGGGCGCGGGCGGATAGCGGTCTTCGTTGCCGGAAATGATGTGCGGGTGAATATCAACGATTGGGGATGGCATGGGTGTCCCGGTTGTTTTTCGATTGCCTGCAGGAGGAGCGAAAATCATTGGCCGCGCGCCTTCAGCCGTGCGTCGAGTCGCGGATAGACGCGGCGAGCGTTTCCTTCGAAGATCTTGAAGCGGTCGTCGTCGGTGAGCGCCGGACAGGCGTCGAGATAGCGCTTCGTGTCGTCGAAGTAGTGGCCCGTAGCGGGGTCCTTGCCGCGCACCGCGCCGATCATCTCCGAGCCGAACAGCACGTTGCTCGACGGAATCACCTTCGTGAGCAGTTCCACGCCAGGCTGGTGATACACGCAGGAATCGAAGAAGATATTGTTCAGCAGTCCTTCGAGCGGACGATCGCGCATGTCGAGCGACATGCCGCGGTAGCGGCCCCAGTGGTAGGGCACCGCGCCGCCGCCGTGCGGAATCACGAGGCGCAGCGTTGGGAAGTCCCTGAAAAGATCCGACTGGAGAATCTGCATGAACACCGAGGTGTCCGCATTCAGATAGTGCGCGCCGGTGCCGTGAAAGCACGGATTGCACGAGGCGGCCACGTGGATCATGGCGGGCACGTCGAGATCGCAGAGCGCCTCGTAGAGCGGATACCACTCGCGGTCCGTCACCGGCTTGCCGGTCCAGTAGCCGCCGCTCGGGTCCGGGTTCAGGTTGCAGCCCACGAAGCCCATTTGTTCGACGCAGCGGCGCAGCTCGGCCACGCTGTTGGCGGGCGCCACGCCCGGAGACTGGGGCAACTGGCAGACCGGCGCGAAGTTGTCCGGGAACATCTCGGTCACGCGGTAGACGAGATCGTTGGAGATCTCGGCCCACTCGAGGCTCGTGCGCTCGTTGCCGAGATGGTGGCTCATAAGACCGGCGATCGGCGAGAACAGCGTGAGGTCGCTGCCGCGTTCGCGCTGCAGCTTGAGCTGGCCGTTGCCGATGGCTTCGCGGATCTGCTCGTCGCTGACCCAGGCGCCGGCGCGCGAAGGCGCGTTCGTCGGGTCGCTGGGGAACTCGACCTGGGTGGCGCGCCAGTTCCTGAACGAGGCGGGAACCGTCGTGAAGTGGCCGTGGCAATCGATGATCATGGTGTCTTCCTGCGGATCAGCGGGCCAGCGGGTCGACGAACAGCTCGCTCATGGACAGGCGGCGCGGCGTGAGCCCCTGCTTGAATGCAGTCGCCTCGAGCGCTTCGATGGTCTTGCGGTTTTCCTCGATGCCGTAGGGCAGTGGGTCGTGGCCGACGATCTTGCGCAGCTCCAGATACTTTTTGTCCCCGGCGCTTACGGCCTCGCCTGCGTCGAGACGCGCGAGCCATTCCTGCCTGGCTTGCGCGAAGGCGTCGTAGAGCGACTTCGCGATCCAAGGATGCTCGGCGAGCACCGAGTCCTTCACGACGATGGTGCCGTGCATCGGGTAGATGCCGGTGCGCGCGTAATACTCCTTCTCGAGTTCGACAGCGTTCGGCAGCAGGTCGGGGTAATCGGCCTCGACTTCCTTCCAGCCGCCCGTGGGCGCGCCCGTGCGGCCGATGCCGGCCGCCGCCGCGAAGCCCGCCGCGAGTTCGCCGCTCGCCATCATGTCGGCAAGCGAGCGGCCGGCCGGGGCGTGCACGACGTTCGAGGGCAGCTTGAGTTGCGTGACGTGCTCCTCGTCGTCCACGACCCACGTGACCTTGGACGAATCGAGCCCGAACTCGTCGATCAGGACCTGGCGCGTCCAGACGCCCGTCGTCACGGAGTAGGCGCGCACGCCGACCTTGCGGCCTTCGAGGTCCTTCGGGTGCTTGATGCCGGCTTCGGGGCGCACGAGCAGGCCGCCGTGGTGGAAGCGGCGCGTGACGAAGATGGGCAGGCCGACGAAGGGCGCGCCGTAGGCGCGAGCGATGATATAGGTGGTCGGGGCCAGTTCGCAGACGTCGAACTCGACGTCGCGCACCATGCGGCGGAATGCGCCGATCTGCGGCTGGACCGTGACGAATTCGGCATCGACGCCTTCGATGGGGATCGATCCGTTACGAATTGCCGAGGTATGCGGGTGTTCACCGACCGCAAGTTTGAGCCGCACTTTCTGAGCCAACGTCCTTCTCCCTGAAATTCGCCGTCGGGGCCCGGACAGGGGCCGACGCCGGACGGAACACTTCGATGGAGAGAGAATATTTGACCTGAGTACGCGCGTCCCTATACAAAAGGGAGATTCGATGGCACTTTTTGCAGCTAGATAGCGGGCGGCGGGCGGGGCATTAGCGTTTTCCCGCACGCGCCGCCATGCGCCCCTGCCGGGCCGCCGTTCGATTTCTTGCCGGCCCCAGGGTGCGCCCGCGCCCGGGTTGTCCAAACCGTCATGGTGAGGGCGCTTCGGAGATTGATCGGATAACTAAGCATTTCGATGAATCGGCGTATGCCGCATTGCGGGAACGAAGCCGAATCGCCCCCGTTTTTTTTGCCAGCATTTCTGCGCGGTTCCCCTTAAAATTGCATGATCCTGCTGTACCGGAGCACTACCATGGAACGAAAGAAAGCTGAACACATCCTGCTCGAAGCCGACGAAATCGCCGGTCTGGTTCTCAACGGCTTCGACATGACGATGGAAACCAACGCCGGGCGCGCGCTCTACGATCGTACGTTTACCGCCTATATCCATAACGAAATCGGCGACTTGCCCGTTGGGGAGCTGTACGACGCCTTGACCGGCTCGCCCGAAGCCTTTACCGCCACCACGCCGCAGTAAGCCGGCGCCCTCCCAGAAAATCGCCAACGAGCCACGCTGCGAAAGCGCAAGAAGTCGCAGCATGGCCTCATCTCGTCGTTACACGTTCACTTCACGTCGAACGAGTAATGTCCGGTCGTGCGATGCCCATCGGCGGCAACCGCGACCCACACCACCGAATACTTTCCAGGCGTCAGTGCGTTGAGCGCAACCGACATGCGCTTGTTGTTGCCCGCATCGACCTTGGCCTTGTCGCGAATGACGGATTTGCCCTGCGCGTCGGTCACGTCGATGGAACTGAAGGCGGGTTCGAGCCCGTCATCGAAGTCGATCACGACGGCGTTGAGCGTGGCCGGCGCGGTCGATCCAGCAGGCGGTTCCTGATGCTTCGGATAAGCGTGCGCCCACGCGAGGTGGGCGGCGAGCAGCGCGACCGAGGCGACGGCTGTGCGCAATGTAGCAAGTTTCATGGCGATATTCCTGTGTGAAGGTGCGGGCTTACTGGAACAGCGGCTTGCCGATCGTGCGCGGCGCGACATCGTCGAAGAAGATGTGCACCTGCGCGAGGATGCCGACGTGCGAGCCGCTCGCCCGGTTGATCGGGATCTGCGCTTCGATGCCGAGCTGGCCGTAACGGTTCATCCAGATGAAGCCGGGGTTGACGGTCCCGGTCGTTTGCCCCTGGCTGCGCGAGAGGGGCACTTCGACCAGCGGGATGAGGTTGGAAAACGGCTGCGGCATGCCGAGGTCGTGGACGTGCTGCTGCAGGTAGGGCAGGCTGTACTGGAACGTGAAGCCATAGTCGAACGAGTTCGGCTGGCCGCCGCCGGTCGTGAACGACGGTCCCGCTTCGCCCGTGATGGCGATGGGCCGCAGCCATGCGAGCGAGTCAGGCAGATCGCCCATGCCCTTGCCGGCGAAGACCGTGGGCGAGATCGTCGAGAAGTTGGCGGCGATCGCGCGGCTGCCGGTGCCGCCGAGTTCGGCGTTCACGCCGACCGAGGTCATGAATTCATGCGCGTCGTTCACGTAGAGCAGGTACTTGAGCCCCACGCCGAAGTTGTCGAAGCCGCGCGCGGTGGGGTTGTTCTGCATGACGTAGCTGCCGTCCACGGAGAAGGCCAGCCGCGGCGTGATGAGCTTGTCGTACTCGAAGCTGTAGGTGTTGATGCTTTGGTCGCCGGCGTCGCCCGGCACGCGCTGGTGCCCGAATTCGAGGTTGGCTTCGTCGCCGACGCCGGGGTCGTCGACGGAGAGCGTGGAGGGGAAAACGCGGTCGCCCGCGATGGCGTGAGCATGGGCCGCGCACGATCCGAGCAGCAGCGCGCAGCCGATGAGCCGGGTCAGTGCGCGAATGGGGGCAAGCTCGCCCAGCGCCATGCGGCTGGACGGCGATTGGTCAGACATGAGTTGTCCTGTCGAGGAGCGAGGCACGCGCGCGAGCCAGGGCGGCGCGCGTGCAGGCCCGGCGACACGCTGGGCGCGTCGTCCGGGGTTGGCCGGGTCGATCCAGTCAGGACAGGGGTGGGGCGCGTGCGTGGATGTGGCTCGCGGGCGCGACGAGGCGAACGCTTTCGAACTGCGCCGCGATGCGCGCCTGCACGAGCCGGCCGACGACGAACAGCGCCACGGGTACGCCGGACACGACGGGCAGGTGCGCGAAGAAGCTGCAATAGCCGCAGTCCTGCATGTCGCCGGACGTCGCGTTCGTGGCGTGCGCGCCCGCTGCGCCGCTCGCGCCGTGCACGTGGCGCTCCATCGAAGGCATGCCGCAGGGCGCGCGTTCCACCGTGCCGGGTGCCGTCTGCATGGCCTGGGCGGCAAGCAGGTGCGAAACCACGGGCGCGAGCGTCGCCATGAGGAGCGCAAGCGTCCCCAGTAGACTGCCCAGCCTGAGATGGAATCGGCGCACGGCGTGAAGTGGCGGAAATAGTGCGGGAATTATGCCACGCGAGCCGCCACCCCCGCCGCGCCGCCTACGGCCGCGCCGCCCGTCAAAGCGTCGCGGCCGCGCACCTTGCGTGCGAGGCCGCGATCCAGCCCGCGCGAGGCGGGGCATGAAGCCGGCATGAAGCGGTCAGGCGCGCAGGCCGACCGTGTGCCGCAATTCCTGGTAGCTGCGCAAGCCGGCCACGCCCAGCTCGCGGCCGATGCCGCTCAGGCCGAAGCCGCCCCAGCACACTTGCGGAAAGATCAGTTGCGGAGTGTTGACCCAGACGAGCCCGGCGCGCAGCTGTGCCTTGTAGCGTCGCGCGGCCTTTGCGTCGCTCGTGACGACCGTGGCGACCAGTCCGTAACGCGTATCGTTGGCGAGGGCAATTGCTTCGTCATCCGAACGGAATGATTTCACGCACGCGAGGGGTCCGAAGATCTCGTCGGACCAGAGCACGTTGTCCGCCGCGGGTTCCGCGATGACGACGGGCGCCATGAAGAAGCCATCGGCGCATGCGGGATCGAGCTGGCCCGCGAACGCGATCTGCGCGCCCGCCTCGACGCCTTGCGCCACGAGCGCGGCCACGCGCGCGTGCTGCGCCGCGCTGATGAGCGGTCCCATCGCCGCGTCCGCACCCTGAGGCGGCGCGACCACGATGGCTCGCACCGCTGTCTCGAATGCGGCCATGAACTTGCGATACACGTTGTCGTGCACGAGGATGCGCGCGGTGGCCGAGCACATCTGGCCGGCGTTGGTGAACGCGCCGCCCACCGCGAGCGAGACGGCCTGCACCACGTCGGCGTCTTCGCGCACGATCAGCGCGGACTTGCCGCCCAGTTCGAGCGTGAGGCGCTTCATGTCCTGCGCGGCGGCCCGCATGACCTTGCGGCCCGACGCCGTGCTGCCGGTGAACGAGATCTTGTCGACGAGCGGATGCGTCGTCAGCCATGCGCCGACTTCGCCGCCGCCGTTGACCACGTTCACGACGCCATCCGGCACGCCCGCTTCGCTCACGATTGCGGCGAGCATGTGCTCGGTGGGCGAGGTGAGTTCCGAAGGCTTGATGACGACCGTGCAGCCCGCGGCCAACGCGGGTGCGAGTTTCCATGCGGTCGTGACCATCGGGAAATTCCACGGCACGATCAGCGCCGCGACGCCCACCGGTTCGTGCAAGCGCTCGGCCAGCAGCGCATCGTCCGGTAGCGCGACCGGTTCCGCGGCGAACATCGACGCGTCTTCGCACAGGCCCGCGTAGTAGTTGAACGTCGCGATGGCGTCGCTCACGTCGAGGTCCGCTTCGAACGGCGGCTTGCCGCTCACCTGCATCTGCATGGCAGCGAGGCGTGCGCGGTCGGCTTCCAGCAACTCGGCGATCTTGCGCAGCAGCCTGCCGCGCGCGGCGGGCGTCGTGTGCCGCCACGCGATGAGCGCATCGTGCGCGGCGTGTACGGCGCGATCGACCATCTCCGCCGTGGCGTGCTCCTGCCAGCCGATCGTTGCGCCCGTCGCCGCGTTGCAGATGCGCGAGCACACTTCGCTGTCCGCAGCGCAAAAAGTTGCGCCCGCAATCGTGGCGGCGGGCAGCACAAAGGCCTCGCCGTCGATCTGACGTTCGGTATTGGTAGCCATGATGTGTCTCCTCGCGCCCTAGCGGTAAGCCACGCCGGGCATGATGCAAAGCATTTCGAAGGCGAGATTCGCGCCCACGAGCGCGGTCGTGCCGGCCTGGTCGTACGGCGGCGAGACTTCGACGAGATCGGCGCCCACCACGTTGAGCCCCTTCATGCCGCGCACGATTTCGAGGCCCTGGTGCACGGTCAGCCCGCCCACCTCGGGCGTGCCGGTGCCGGGCGCGAACGCGGGGTCGAGCCCGTCGATATCGAAGCTCAGGTACACGGGCGTGTCGCCCACGCGAGCACGCACCTCTTCCATGAGCGGCGCGAGCGAGCGGTTCCAGCAGTCCTCGGCTTGCACGACGGTGAAACCCTGCTTGCGGCACCAGTCGAAATCTTCGGCGTGATAGCCGGTGCCGCGCAGGCCGATTTGCGTGACCTTGTCGCATTGCAGGAGGCCATCTTCGACGGCGCGGCGAAACGGCGTGCCGTGCGCGATCTTTTCGCCGAACATGGTGTCGTTCACGTCGGCGTGAGCGTCGATGTGGACGACGGCGACCTTGCCGTATTTCTTGTGCAGCGCGCGCAGGATCGGCCATGCGATCGTGTGGTCGCCGCCGAGCGTGATCGGGCGGCAGCCTGTTTCGACGATGCGGTCGTACGCCGCTTCGATCAGACGAATCGAATCCTTCAGGTCGTACGGATTCGTTGCGACGTCACCGATATCGGCCACCTGCAGCGAATCGAACGGCGCCGCGCGCGTGGCCATGTTGTACGGCCGCAGCAGCACCGATTCCGAGCGGATCTGGCGCGGCCCGAAGCGCGCGCCGGAACGGTTCGAGGTGCCGATATCGAGCGGCACGCCCACGAAGCAGACGTCGAGGCCCTCGGTGGTCTCGGCCTGCGGCAGGCGCATCATGGTGGCGATGCCGCCGAACCGCGGCATCTCGTTGCCGCCCTGCGGCTGGTTGAACTGGCGCTCCATCTGGTGTGTCTCCGATCGTTAGAGTCAAATCGATCGGGCGATGGTAGGGGAGATCCCGCGCGGCCAAATATTGAAGTTGAGATGTTTACATCGATGAAAATCGATGTATGTGAGCTTTTAATTGACTAAACAGCGTGACTAGACACCGTGGCTAAACCGCGGCGTGGCCCCAGGCGATCAACTCGCGCTTGGTGCGCACGCCCAGCTTCGCGAAGGCGCGCTTCACGTACGACTCGGCGGTAGCCACCTGCACGCCCAGGATCTGCGCGGCTTCGGGCACAGTCTTGCCCGTGATGAGGTGCGCGCAGGTTTCGTATTCGCGTTTGGAAAGGCGCACGTTGTCTGCCGCAATGCGCGCGTCGAACTGCGCGAGCGGATGCATGAACGGAGCCGCATGGGCAATGCGCCGGGCCGCGCTCGTGGAGGCATGCAGTTCGAGCAGCGGAAACAGAAACTCGCTCACGCCGCGAAAACGGTTCATTTCCATGAGCGTAAACGGCGGTTCGCGCAGCCCGCGTTCGAGCGCGATGGAGTCCTGCGCGTGGCGCGTGCCGCGTGCGAGCACGCATTCGTGGGCAATGCGCGCCTCGTCGAAGAGCCGCTGGCGGAATTCGCCCGGCGGTATCGCGCCGATGTCGCGCACCACCAGCATCGTGCCGAGCTTGCCGCGAATGCCCGCGAACAGCGGATCGCTTTCGTAGAAGCGGTCGTAATACAGGGTCATCACGTCCGAGATCGCACCCGAATCCATTCCGACCCCGCCACTGCCGATCCATTCGCCGCGAAAGCCCGTGGGCATCGTGCTGTCCGCGCGCGAGCGCTCGATATGCACGACATTGACGGGCACGACCTCGTTGAGCAGCAGCGTAAGACGCGGCACGAAATCGGGCGTGCCGACGGCCTCGATCACGTTGCCGAGGGTCTTGAACGAGAGCGGAAAGTTCGGATGATCGCGGTTGAGCGGGGGGACGTTGAGCAGCATGGCGCGCCCATTCGTGATGGCTGATTCATTATAGCCGATGGCTATTGGCCGCCAAAAAAGCCCAAATCAGGCAGCAAAACATCGCTTGCCCCCCCTGAGGGGGGGCATACCGCGGCCGCGCCAGTCGGTAACTTTGGCGTCACTCAATCAACCGGAAGCGACGCAAATGAGCAAACTGATTCAGGACATCGTGCCGCTGGGCGCTGGCATCGGCGAATTCACCAGGCTGGAGTATGGCATGGACGAAAGCGACTGGCGTGCCACGGTCGGCAAGAACAACAACTATGTGATCGGCTGGTGGGAAGGCAAGGTCGGCGCGGTGGATTTCCCGGCCACGACCGCCGACGAAGCGGTATGGCTCGTAGAAGGCAAGATCGCCCTGACCGACGCGAACGGCGCTCGCAAGGAATTCACGGCGGGCCAGGGCTACCTCCTGCCCGCCGGCTTTGCAGGCCGCTGGGAAACCCTCGAGGACGCGAAGAAGTTCTACGTCGTGCTCGAACAGGCCTAAGGACCATGGCGAGCCGCCTCCCACGGGAGGTGGCTTTGTTTCTCCCGTTTCGTGCAGTGAAGCCAATCATGAGTACCCCTGCAGAAGTTGAAATCGAATCGCGCCGGCGCGTCACGCTCAGCGTGCAAGAGGCGCTTTCGCGCACACGGTTCTTTCCGTACTGGCTCGACAACCCGGCCGAGCCGCCGACCGAACCCAGGCTCACCGCCAACGTAGAGGCCGATCTGCTGATCGTCGGCGGCGGCTTTACGGGGCTCTGGGCCGCCGTGCAGGCCAGGGAGCAGATGCCGCATCTGAATGTCGTGCTGATCGAGGCGGGCAAAGTCGCGCACGGCGCGTCGGGCCGCGCGGGCGGCATCATCTCGACTTCGGTGATGCATGGCTTGCCCAATGCCGTGCGGGTATTCCCCAACGATATTGCGCAGCTCGAAGAATTCGGCCATCACAATCTCGACGGCTTCGAAGAAACGCTCAAGCGCTACAACATCGACGCCGACATCGAATGGAACGGCGAGATGACGGTGGCGGTCGATCCCGAGCATATCGAGCACTTGCGCGGCGACTACGAGCTGCACACACGCTACGGGCACGATGTCGTTCTGCTCGATGGCGAAGCGACGCGCACGCAACTGGATTCGCCGTTGTTCGCCGGCGCGCTGTGGTCGCGCAATCGCAGCGGCATCGTGCATCCGGCCAAGCTTGCGTGGGGCCTCAAGCGCGCGGCGCTTTCGCTCGGCGTGAAGCTCTATGAGCACACGCCGCTCATCGATGTCATCGACGAAGGCCAGACTGTCTACGTGAAGACGCCCGAAGGCAGCGTGCGCGCACCGCGCGTGGTGTTCGGCAGCGGTACGGCAAAGGTTGGCATTCCTGATATCAACCGGCGCGTGCTGCAGGTGCGCGACCACGTGCTCGCCACCGAGCCGCTCACCGAAGAACAGCTCGCGCGTATTGGCTGGAAGAATCGCCAGGGCATTTACGACACGCGCACGCAGCTCAATTACTTCCGCCTCACGAAGAACAACAACATCATCTTCGGCGGACTCGTGAGCTATCACTTCGACGGCGATCCGAATCCCCCGCAGGACCAGAAGGCCGAGACCTACTATCGGCTCGCGCAGGCGTTTTACCGCACCTTCCCGCAGCTTGCCGACGTACGCTTCTCCCATGCGTGGGGCGGACCGATCGACTACTGCTCGCGCGGCTCCGTGTTCGCGAAGCGCTATCTGAACGACAAGGCCGTTTTCGTGGCGGGTTACACGGGCTTTGGCGTGGCGGCGAGCCGCTTCGGCGCGTTCATGGGCCTGAATATCCTGTTCGACCGCAACAGCCCCGAGCGCGCGCTCGATATCGCCAACCAGAGCCCGACTTATATCCCGCCGGAGCCGGCGCGCTGGCTGGCCGCCAAGGTCACGTTCCATGCGTTCGACGGCGCCGACGCCGAAGGCGGCTGGAAGCGCGCGTGGATCAAGGGTATCAAGGCGATGGGCTTTCCGATGTGAGGGATGAGCGGCATGTTCTCCAATACTTCCGATCTCGACCTGCGGCTGATCCGCGTGTTTCTCGCCGTGGTGGACGCGCGCGGCATCACCGCGGCCGAAGCGACGCTAGGCGTGCGGCAGTCCACCATCAGCACGCAGCTCTCGGCGCTCGAGGCGCGCGTGGGCTTCAAGCTCTGCGAGCGCGGGCGCGGCGGCTTTCGTCTCACGTCGAAGGGCGAACGCTTCGTGCCCTCGGCGCGTGCGCTCGTTGCGGCCACCACCGAGTTCGTTGCGCGGGTGCGCGATATCGACCGAAAACTCGTCGGCACGCTCGGCATCGGCCTGATAGGCCAGGCTTCGCACGTCGAGAATGCGCGGCTCGCGGAAGCGATCGGCGCATTCCGCCAACGCGACCAGGCCGTGCGCTTCACGATGAAGGTTGCGGCGCCGCAGGAACTCGAAGAAAGCCTCGTCAACAACCACCTCGACATTGCGATCGGCTACTTCTGGCATCGCGTGGCGGGGCTCGACTACACCGAGCTGTTCAGCGAGCGCCAGGTGCTGTGCTGCGGGCGCGGGCATGCGCTTTTCCATAGTGCTCCGCACGTCAACGTCGATGACCTGCGCGAGCACGACTGGGTCTGGCGCAGCTATTCGATACCGGAGGAGCTTGCCGGTATCGGCGACCGGCAGGTGACGGCGATTGCCGACAGCATCGACGCCGCCACGGTCCTGATCCTGTCGGGCAGCCATATCGGCTATCTGCCCGCGCATCACGCCGAACCGTTCGAGCAGCGCGGCCTCATCAGGGCGCTCGGGCGCACCACGTTCGGCTTCGACGTGCCGATGCATCTGACCGTCAAGCGCAGCGCCGCGGAAAAGCCCATCGTGCGCGCGTTCTGCGACGATCTGCTGGGCGTCTATGGGCAGCATGCCGCCGTGCCCGAAGCGCTGGTCGAATGAAAGAAGCGCTGCGCGCCATACATTGGCTGCGCAAGATGTAAACGTATGGAATGCAGAATAATTAGCCCGCCGCGATCGATTAAAGTGGGCGAGAGACGTTGATAGTGCGTTGACCGGTTGTTTGCAAAAACAACCAGATCGGCGCGGCAAGGAGTGAGACAATGAGCGACAACAGCATTACCCAGATCGAAACATTCGGTTTCGAACGCATTCCCGATGCCTCGCGCTACGCGCGGCCCATCGATCTGTTCCGGCTGCTGTTCGGCGGCTGCAATACCTTCTCCACCTCGGTGCTGGGCAGCTTTCCAGTGCTGGTGGGCCTCTCGTTCAAGGCCGGCGTGTGGTCCATCGTGCTCGGCGTGCTCGCCGGCACCTGCATCCTCGCGCCCATGAGCCTGTTCGGTCCGCGCAACGGCACGAGCGATCCCGTTTCGTCGGGGGCGCACTTCGGCATCCACGGGCGGATCGTGGGCTCGTTCCTCGCGTTGCTCACGTCGATCGCGTTCTTCGCACTTGCCGTCTGGAGTTCGGGCGATGCACTCGTGGGCGGCGCGCACGACATGGTCGGCGTGCCGGTCAACACCTGGACGCTCAGCTCGGCCTACATGGTGTTCGCCGTGCTCGTGGTGGTGGTGTGCATCTACGGCTTTCGCTTCATGCTGTGGGTGAACAAGATTGCCGTGTGGGCAGCGAGCCTCATGTTCGTGGTGGGCGCCTTCGCGTTTGCGGGCGCGTTCGATCCCAACTATGCCGGCACGCTGCATGAAGGCGGCGCGGGATTCTGGGTGGCCTTCGTGAGCGCCGTGCTCGTCGCATTGAGCAACCCGGTGTCGTTCGCCTCGACGCTCGGCGACTGGGCGCGCTACATTCCGCAGCACACGCCGCGCCACCGCGTGATGGGCGCCGTGTTCGCCGCGCAGATCGCCACCTTCGTGCCATTCTTCTTCGGCCTCGTCACGGCCACGCTCATCGCAACGAAGGCGCCGAGCTATATCGCCTCGAACGACTATGTGGGCGGACTGCTGGCCGTGTCGCCGCGCTGGTTCCTGCTGCCTACGTGCCTCATTGCGATCATCGGCGGCATGTCCACCGGCACGACCGCGCTCTATGGCACCGGCCTCGACATGTCGAGCATGTTCCCGAGGCTCCTGAACCGCGTGCGCGCGACCATGCTGATCGGCACGCTGGCCATCGGCTTTATCTTCGTCGGGCGCTTCGCGTTCAATCTCGTGGAAAGCGTCTCGACGTTCTCCACGCTGATCTGCACGTTCAGCTGCCCGTGGATGGCGATCATGGTGATTGGCTTCGTGACGCGCCGTGGCCACTATCTCGCCGACGATCTCCAGGTCTTCAATCGCGGCGGCCGTGGCGGGCACTACTGGTTCACGCACGGCTGGAATCTGCGCGCGATGGGTGCCTGGCTGCCGGCGGCGTTTCTCGGTCTTGCGTTCGTGAATCTGCCGGGGCAATTCGTCGGTCCGCTTGGCTCGCTGGCGGGCGGCCTCGATCTGAGCGTGCCGGTTTCGCTGGCGGTGGGCGGCATGATCTATATCGTACTGCTGACGATCTTCCCCGAGCCGGATGCCGTGTATGGCCGGGAAGGGCGCCGCTTCGTGCGCGGCGGCGCGCGCGGGCAAGGCCGCCGGCAATCCGTTACGCCGGTTCATGCCCCGCGCATGCGCGAAGAGCAGGCTGCTGGCGCGGTGCGTGAACTGCAACGCAGCCCGGAGTATGCCGAGTAAGTTGGCAAGCACGGGGTCGCCTTGCCGGAGGCCGTTGCGCAGAGACCGGGTAAGATCACGGCTTTGCGCAGCGCGTAAGGAGGCGATCTTGCTTCGTTCACTCGTCAGGGGCTGTGCCGGTGCCCTGTTGTTCGCCATCGCCCTCAGTAGTCCCGCCTTTGCCGCCGAACCCGCCACCGGCAGCGACGCACCCATACGCGAAGCCGCGCTTGCGTTCATGCGCGAGAACGGCATCCCCGGTCTCGCGATCGGGGTCGCCGTGAACGGCACGGAGCGCTTCTACAACTTCGGCGTCGCATCGAAGGAAACGGGCGAACCGGTCACGAGCGAAACGCTGTTCGAACTCGGCTCGATGAGCAAGACGTTCGCCGCCGCGCTCGCCGGGTGGGCGCAGGTGACCGGCAAGCTCTCGCTCGACGCGCCAGTGAGCAGCTATCTGCCCGGGATGCGCGGCACGCCGTTTGGCGCGCTTACGCTCGTCAATCTCGGCACGCACACGGGCGGCGGCTTCCCGCTGCAGGTGCCTGACGAAGTCACGAACGACGCGCAGCTGACGGCGTGGCTCAAGGCATGGCGACCGCGCTATCCGGCGGGCACGCAGCGCACCTATGCAAACCCGAGCATCGGCATGTTTGCGCGCATCGCGGCGCAGCAGCTCGGCATGAGCTATGCGGATGCGGTGGAGAAACTGCTCTTTCCGAAGCTAGGGCTCGCACACACGTTCATTCGCGTGCCGGCTGCGGAGCGCGCGGCCTATGCGCAGGGCTACAACAGCAAGAACGCACCGGTGCGGCTGAATCCCGGCGTGCTCGCCGACGAAGCCTACGGCGTGAAATCGGATACGCGCGACATGCTGCGCTTTCTCGAAGCGAACCTGGGTCAGGTCGAGGTGGAGCCGGAGTTGCAGCGCGCGCTGGAGGCCACGCATGTGGGCTATTTCCGCACGGGTCCTTTCATTCAGGACCTCGTATGGGAGCAGTACGCGCAGCCCGTGGGCCTGAACGATCTCGTGAAAGGCAACGCGAACCTCATGGTGCTGGAGGACAACCCGGCCACGGCGTTGATCCCGCCGCTGCCGCCCCAGCCCGATGCGTTGCTCGACAAGACGGGCGCAACCAATGGTTTTGGCGGCTATCTGGCGTTCGAGCCGTCCCGCAAGACGGCCATCGTCATTCTCGCCAACCGCAATCACCCCACCGAGTCGCGCGTGCGGTTCGCGTATCGCGTGCTGGAACTGGTGCAGGGCGCGGCTGCGCCTTAGGGCCTGTAATTAGTGTGAACAGGCCCTAAGCCGAATCACTCGTCGCCCGCGCGGTTCGGCTGGCGGGCGCATTCGTGTTGGCGGCGGGGCTGTCGTGTGCCGGCAGCCCGCTCACCGCAGCCGTGAGCCCGCGCCCGCCCGGGTTGTTGCGCAGCGTGAACGTCAGGCCCTGACGCTGCGCGATGCGCGCCACGATCGAAAGACCGAGCCCGCTGCCCGTGCCCTGGGCGTGATCGCCGCGAAAGAAGCGGTCGAGCACGCGCTCGAGATCGGCTTCGGGAATCCCGGGCCCGTTATCGATGACTTCGAAGCCGAGGGTGTCCTGCGAACGCGTGAGCACGAGATCGATCTTGCCGCCTGCCGGCGTGTAGCGGATCGCGTTGTCGAGCAGGTTGTTCAGCGAGGTGTTCAGGCCGTGCGCGTCAGCGTGCACGTTGCAGATGCACTCGGGCGTCACGGGCGGCCGCGACTCGAGGCCCAAGTCGATGCCTTTCTCCTCCGCGAGCAGCGAGAAGTCGCCGATGGCCTGCTCGCCCAGCCGCCGCAGGCTCACGACAGTCGCCGGCGTGCTCGCTTGCGCATCTTCGCGCGCGAGCGTGAGCAATTGCTGCACGAGGCGGATCGTGCGGTTCAGGCGCGTTTGCATGCGCTCGAGCGTGCGCGGCTCGCCGTTGAGCGTGCCGTCGTGCAGTGCCGCCTGCCATTGCAGCTTGAGCGCGGCGAGCGGCGAGCGCAGCTCGTGCGCCGCGTCGGCGATGAAGGTGCGCTGCGCCTGCGAGGCCGTATTCAGGCGGTCCAGCAGGTCGTTGAGCGCGACGACGAGCGGGCGCAGTTCGACGGGCACCGAGCCATCGAGGCGCAACGGCTCCAGCTCATGCACCGAGCGCGAAGCGAGCAGCGCCGACAACGCGCCCACCGGCGCGAGGCCGCGCGTCACCACGAACAGCAGCAGCACGATGGCCACCGGCACGAGCAGCGCGAGCGGCCACAACGTATGCAGCGCGAGGTGCAGCGCCAGCCCGTCGCGCACGGAAATGGGCTGCGCGACCTGAACGAAGCGGTCCGTTTGCGCGAGGCCGTACACGCGCCAATGCACCTCGTCGTGCTCGATCGTGCGAAAGCCCGTGGCCTGGCGCGGCAGCACGGGCGTTTCCTGCGAGCGGTAAACCAGCTTGCCGTCGTGATCCCAGATCTGGATGAGAATGCGGTCGTCGGCGATCTCGTCGAAGCCGGGACCGGACTGCTCGACCTCGCGTGCCGTCGCGGCGTTCACGGGCATGGAAAGCGCCACGGCGTGCAGCTCGTAATCGAACAGCTCGCCCGCTTCTTCGCGCGCGCTGTGAAAAATGCCGAAGCCCGCCACCAGGGAAGCGGCCGCGAACCCGCAGATGAGCCAGCCCAGCAGGCGGCGGCGGATGGAATTCATTCCGATCTCTTGAGCCGGTAGCCCACGCCGCGCACCGTCACGATCTGGTCGGTGCCGATCTTGCGGCGCAAGCTGTGCACATGCACCTCGATCGCGTTGCTGCCGACTTCCTCGCCCCAGCCGTACATGCGCTCTTCGAGTTCGGCCTTCGTGAACACGCGCGCGGGCTGCTCGATGAGCACGCGCAGCAGCGCGAATTCGCGTGGCACGAGCGCGACGCTTTCGCCGTCTTTCGTCACCTCGTGCGCGGCGGGGTCGAGCGCGAGGCCGCTGTGCGTGTAAACCGGCTGTTTCTGGCCCGTGCGGCGGCGGAGCATGGCGCGCGTGCGGGCGGCCAGCTCGTCGAGATCGAAGGGTTTGATCAGGTAGTCGTCGGCGCCGGCGTCGAGCCCGGCGATGCGGTCCGTCACCGAGTCGCGCGCGGTCAGGATCAGCACGGCCGCTTCGCCGCCCTTGCGGCGGTAGCCGTTGAGCACCTCGATCCCGTCCTTCTTCGGCAGCCCGAGGTCGAGCAGCACGAGGTCGTACACGTCGTTGTCGAGCGAAAGCTCCGCTTCGCGCCCGTCGCGCGCCCAGTCGACGGCATGACCCTCGCGGCGCATCGAGTCGAGCACCGTTTCGGCAATCATTTCGTCGTCTTCCACCAGCAACAGGCGCATCGCTCGCTCCCCTAATTTCAGCCTTATATTGTCGCTCATCCCGGCTTAACCGGTGCTTAAGCGGCACGCTTAAGGGAGCCTGGCAATCAGTCGAGGAGTTTCAGCACGTCGTCGTAGAGCGCGCGCGGCACCTTCACGCCATCGCGTTCGCTGCGCGCGCGTGCCTCGAAACGGCGCTGCGACGGCAAGCGCGCGCCCTGGGCGGTGATGGCGGCGAACATCCGCTCGGCGCGCGCCTGACCGGCTGCGTAGCCGTCGCCGCCGAAGCGCCGGGGATCGATGGCGATGACGAGTTCGCCATGGCAAGGGCTCGCGCCCGCGCCGCCGTCGAAGGCCTGCGACTCCATGCTGGTGAGGTCGCCGATCAGCGCGCCCGCGAGCAGTTCGATCATGGCCGCGAGCGCCGAGCCCTTGTGGCCGCCGAACGTCTGCATCGCGCCGTCCAGCGCGGCGCGGGCGTCGGTGGTGGGCTGGCCGTCGCGGTCGAGCGCCCAATGCGGCGGAATGGGCTTGCCCTCGCGCGCGTGCAATTCGATGTCGCCGCGCGCGATCGCGCTCGTGGCGAAGTCGAACACGAACGGCAGGCCGCCTTCGCGCGGCCATGCGAACGCGAGCGGATTCGTGCCGAACACGCCGCGCGTGCCGCCGGCCGGCGCGACCCAGCTATGGCTCGGATTCATGGCGATGCCCACGAGCCCTTGCGCCGCGATGGCTTCGACCTCGGGCCACAGCGCCGAAAAATGAAAGCAGCGGTTGATGGCCATCGCCGCGATGCCCTGGCTGCGCGCTTTCTGCGCGAGCACGGGCAGGCCGGTTTCGAAGGCGAGCAGCGAAAAGCCAAAGTGCGCGTCCACGGCCAGCACGCCGGGCGCGATATCGCGCAGCGTCGGTTCGGCGCGTGCATCGACCTTGCCGCTCTTGAGCGAGCGTGCGCAGACGAGCAGGCGATAGATGCCATGCGAATGGCATTCGTCGCGCTGGCCTTGCGTGATCACGCGCGCGATCGCATCGGCGTGCGCCTCGGACATGCCGTGCCGCAGCAGCACGTTGCGCGAGAGCGTGAAGACTTCGTCGAGCGTGAGGACGATGGTGGTGGACATGGCATCCCGTGTAAAAAAACAAACCGGGCCAACGTGGCCCGGTTTCGGTGATTCGAATGAAGATTGGGAGAGAGGCGCGCTGAGTTCGTAACGCTTACAGACCGACGTCCGGCAGGGCGGGGCGCGTGGCGAGCGCCTTCTCGACCACGGCCTTCACATGCGCGAGCGCTTCGCCTTCGAGCGCCAGGCGCGGCGGGCGCGTGGTCGCGCTGCCGCGGCCCACCAGCTCCTCGCACAGCTTGATGCACTGCACGAGGTCGGGGCGCGCGTCGAGGTGCAGCAGCGGCATGAACCAGCGGTAGAGCGCGAGCGCTTCGTCAAAACGCTTTTGCTTCGCGAGACGGAACAGCGTTTCGCCTTCCTTCGGGAACACGTTCGACATGCCCGAGACCCAGCCTTGCGCGCCCACGGCCACGCTTTCGACCACCACGTCGTCGAGGCCCGCGAACAGCACGAAGCGGTCGCCCACGGCGTTGCGCAGATCGATGAAGCGGCTCGTATCGCCCGACGAATCCTTGAAGCAGACGATATTTTCGCAATCCTGAAGAGCGATCAGGATGTCGGGCGTCACGTCGTTCTTGTAGATCGGCGGATTGTTGTAAACCATCACCGGCACGTCGGTGCTGGACGCCACGGCGCGGAAATGCGCGGCCGTCTCGTGCGGCTTCGAGGAATACACGAGCGCCGGCATGACCATCACGCCGTCCACGCCCACGCGCGCCGCTTCTTTCACGGTTTGACGCGCGAACTCGGTGGTGAATTCGGCGATGCCCGCGATCACCGGCACCTTGCCGCCTGCCGCGTCGCGCGCGGCCTCGATCACCGCAATCTTTTCATTCGTCGCGAGCGACGTGTTCTCGCCGACGGTGCCGCACACCACGAGGCCAGACACGCCGTCCTTGACGAGATTGCTCACCACCCGGTGCGTGGCGTCGATATCGACCGAGAAGTCCGCCTTGAACTGCGTGCTGACGGCGGGAAACACCCCGCTCCACTGGATAGCGCTCACTGTGACTCACTCCTTGAATGCGTAGCGGCTCGCGCCGCTACCTGTTGAATATGAGTGGAGTATCGCTGTCCAGATCGTTTGACGCTTGGGGCCTTTCGCGCCTCAAAAAGACGAAATCTGCATAGTCCGGCGCTTTCTTAAAGCGGCCCAGGGGCAACCCTGGGCACGCCGGCGCGAGGCTCAAGCGCCGGACGTTTGCGCGCTTTCGGGCGTTTGCAGCAGCGCACGATACTGGCTCGGCGTGACGCCCACCGTGGCCTTGAATTGCCGCGTGAACGCGCTGTGATCGTTATAGCCGCACTGCGTGGCGATGTCGGTGATGCTCAGGTCGCTCGCGAGCAGCACCGAGGCCGCGTCCAGACGCGTTTTCAGCAGCATCTGGCGGGGCGTGAGGTGAAAGATCTTGTGGAAGTAGCGCTCGATCTGCGCCACCGACATATTGATGAGCTTCGCCAGGTGCGCGAGCTTGAGCGGTTGCGCATAGTTGTCCTGGATGTACTTCGCGGCGACCGCGAGCCGCTGGTATGCGGGATGCGTGCCTTCGGCGGCCTGCAGGTCGCGCGAAATGCCCGCCACGCCCAGCACGCGGCCGCACGCGTCGTGCAACGGGACTTTCGAGGTGAGACACCAGCCCGGCTGCCGGCCCGGATACAGATGCAGTTCGAGCTGGTCGATGAGGCTGCTGTCGAGCCGCACCACGGCCTGGTCCTGCGCGGTATAGCTGTGGCCGAAGCGCGAGGGAAAGACCTGCTCGGCCGTCTTGCCGAGCAGCGCGCGCTTTTCCTTGAAACCGCAGCGCGCGGCGAGCGTGGTGTTGGCGATCACGTAGCGCGCCTCGTGGTCCTTCACGAAGAACACCACGTCGGGCATGGCGTCGAACAGCGGTTCGAGCATGGTGAAATGCGCGACCATCTGCGCAAACGTGGCGTTTTCGAGGGCGGCGGGCAGGACCAGTTCGGGCATCGCGAGGCGCTTGGGGCGGGATCGGCGGAAACCGCCATTGTGCCGATTTGCGCACGCGCGCGCATCTGCAACAAAAAACCCGTGTGGCGCTATTCCGTCGTTTCTGCGTGCAGCAAGGTGTCGATGCGCACGGGCGAGAACGGCGGGCGCTGGCCGTTTTGCGGCCAGCCGAAACAGAACGCGGCCGCCTCGCCGCAAATCTTGCCCTGGCAGGGGCCCATGCCGCAGCGCGTCTGCAGCTTGGCGTCGCGCCACGAGGCGTGACGCGCAACGTCGCGAAAGGCGACGTCCTCGCAACGGCAGAACACGGTGTCGGGCTGCGGAAGCGCCCGCAACGCGGGTGCGAGTTCGAACGCTGCGTGCAGGCGCGTGGCGAAACGGCGGTAACGCTCGCGTTCGGCGAACAGGTGCCGGGCGTTCGCGTGGTCGCCGAGCGCGGCGTATGCCGCGATGCGTCCTTCCACCGCCGCGAGTTCCATGCCGCCCACGCCGGTGCATTCGCCGGCCGCGTAAATGCCTTCGGCGGAGGTTTGTTGCCATTCGTTCACGGCGATGGCCGGAGAACCCGCATGGGTGTCGAGGCGGCAACCCAGCGCCGCGCCGAGGCCCGTATTCGGTACGAGGCCATAGGCGCACGCGATCCGGTCGCAATCGACCAGTACGTCGTCGTTGCCGCGCCGCACGCGCGCCTGCGTCACGCGCGTCGTGCCGATGGCTTCGGCAACGTACGCATCGCACCAGTAAGGCGTCGCGCGCAGATCGAAGCGCATGCGCAGCGCCTGGGCGAGTTTCGTTGGCGTATGGACAAGGCCCGCCGCGAAGCGGCGCACCGCCTGGGGCGGCGCCTGCTCGACGATCGCGGCGATCGTCGCGCCATGCTGGCGCGCGGTCACGGCGGCGGCCCAGAGCAACGGCCCGCTGCCCGCGATGACGATGCGTTCGCCGCGCACGGGCATGCCGCCCTTGATGAGCGCCTGCAAGCCTCCCGCGCCCGTGATGCCCGGCAAGGTCCAGCCGGGATAGGGCAGGAAGCGCTCGCGCGCGCCCGAGGCGACGATGAGCTTGCCGTAAGCGAGCGTGAGCGCGCGGTCGGGGCACTGGGCGAGCAGTTGCCGCCCGGGGAGCGCCTGCACGATGCGGGTTGCGCTCAGCAGCGTGACGCTGGTGCGCGCCGCGAGGGCGTCGAGCACGGCGCGCGCGGGGCCAGTGGCACGATGGCCGGGACCCTGACGCCAGATCTGGCCGCCAGGCAGCGCATTGTCGTCGACGATGCAGACGCTCGCACCCGCCTGTGCGGCGATGCGCGCGGCGTTCAATCCGGCCGGTCCGGCGCCGATGATCAGGATATCGAACTTCATGGCGCTGCATTCCCGGTAACGACCTTCATGCCCGCGACGCAAACCGTCTGGCAGGCAAGCCGATGCGGCACGCCGTCGATGGTGACGCGGCATTCCTGGCAGATGCCCATGCCGCACAACGGCCCGCGCAGTGCGCCGCTCACCGAACGCCGCGTGACGGGCGCCGCGTGTTCTGCATGCGCGGCAATGGCGATGGCGGCTGCAACCGAGCTGCCCGGCGCGACGCCCACTTTGCGCCCATCGATCGTCAACGTCGTATTCGATTCAGGCATGCACGGCCCCCTGGGCAGCGAAGCGCGCGGGGAGATACGGCGTCGCGTCGATCTCGGCGGCGCGTCCGAGCATCTGCGCGGCAATCAGCTTCGCGGTGCCGAGCGCCGTGGTGACGCCGAGGCCCTCGTGTCCGGTGGCGAGCCACGTGGACGGATGGCTGTCGTCATCGGCGAACGAGGCCGCGGGGCCGATCAGCGGCATGCCGTCGCTCGATGCCGGGCGAAAGCCCGTCCATGCGCGAATCGCATTGAGCGCGGGCAGTTGCGGCAGATATTCGGTGGCGCGGCGCAGCATGCGCGCGAGAATCGCCGGCTCGACGGCGGGATCCGTGCTGTCGAACTGGCGCGACGAGCCGATCAGCAATTGCCCGGTCGGCCGCGGTTGCACGTTGAACGCCACCGAGGTGCCGCTCGCGTTGTGCGCGCTCTTGATATAGCCGAGTTCGAGAATCTGGTGGCGAATCGTGCCGGGATAGCGGTCGGTAATGAGCAGGTGTCCCTTCTTCGCCTGGAGCGGCAGGCGTGGCAGCAAATCGAGCGCCGCCAGGCCGTTCGCGATCAAGACCGCGCCCGCTCCGATGATCTCGCCATCGGCGAGGTGCACGCCCGCGCGGTCGATACGCGCGACCTCAGTTTGCGTGCGCCGGGTCAAGCGGCCGCTGACCGGCTGTTCGAGCAACCATGCCGCTACGGCCGGCGCGTAGACCACGGCGTCGTTGTCGACGATCATGCCGCCGACGAGGCCATTGCGCAGACCCGGTTCCGCTTCGTGCAACTGGCGCGCGTCGAGCATCGAGCACGCCACGCCCTGGCGTTGCAGGGCCTGCTGGCGCGTCTGCGCGAGCGCCAGTTCTTCCTGGTCGGCGGCGACCCAGAGCGTGCCGCAGCGCAAGAACGCATGGCGCGCGTCGAGACCGGGAGCCAGCGCGTGCCACAGTGCCAGCGACCACGCGCTCAGCGCGAATTCGGCGGGCGTGTCGTCCATCACGACGAGGTGGCCCATGCCGGCGGCCGTCACGCCGCCGCCAACGCCGGCGCGCTCGATGACGAGCACGTTCAGACCCTGCGCCGCGAGTTCATGCGAGCATGCCGCGCCCACGATGCCCGCGCCGATCACGACGACATCGTGTTGACCGCTCGAACCCCGCATCACGCGGGAATGCCCCACGCGAACGGATCGTCGTCGGCGAAAATCAGTTTGGACTCCGCGCTAATATGCGCGCTGCCGCGTATGCTCGGGCGCACATGGCCCGCGGGGAGTTCGGGCGTGATTTCATAGCAGGCTTCGAACACGCTGCCGATGATGCTTTCCTGGCGCCACTGCGCGCCGGGCGCGAGCATGCCGTCCGCGGCGAGGCACGCGACCTTCGCACTCGTGCCGGTGCCGCACGGCGAACGGTCGTAGGCCTTGCCGGGACACAGCACGAAATTGCGGCTGTCGATGCCCGCGACGTCCGGGTGCGCGAACAGTTCGATATGGTCGATCGGCGCGCCGTCCGCGCCCGTAATGCCGTTCGCCTCGAGCGCCTGGCGCATGGCCCACGTGGCTTCGGTGAGCGCTTCGACGTTGCGTGCTTCGAGCGTCAGGTTGTGATCGGCGACGAGGAAGAACCAGTTGCCGCCCCAGGCGATGTCGCCATGCACGCGGCCGTAGCCGGGCACGTCGAGCGGTACGGCCTGACGGTAGCGATACGCGGGCACGTTGCGCACGGTGACGCTGCCGTCGGCGTGCAGTTCGGCTTCGACGTTGCCGACCGGCGTTTCGATGCGATGCAGGCCGGGCGCGATGCGCCCGAGATGCGCGAGCGACGCGATGAGGCCGATGGTGCCGTGCCCGCACATGCCGAGAAAGCCGACGTTGTTGAAGAAGATCACGCCGGCGGAGCAGGACGGATCATGCGGCTCGCATAGCAGCGCGCCGACCATCACGTCCGAGCCGCGCGGCTCGTTCACGACGCCCGCGCGCACGCGGTCGAAGTCGCGACGGAAAACGGCGAGGCGTTCGGCGAGCGGGCCGTGGCCCAGCTCGGGGCCGCCGGCGATCACGAGGCGCGTGGGCTCGCCGCCCGTGTGGGAGTCGATAACGGTCAGGGTTTTCATGCCGACAATCGTAGGTCGCGCCATTTTGGCCGTCTTGCTCGAACGACCCATGCGCGGTGACGATTTCGGCATAGTGCGCCGGGCGTGAATGCGCGGCGCTCGGGGGGAACCCTGGCGCGTGCTTTCTTTATCCGCCGTTCACCCTTTGGCGAGCGCCAGCTGCTCCAGTTGGCGCACCACTTCGGCGCGCAGGCGCGGCGGCATGTTCTGGTAGCCGAGCAGGTCGGAGATCCACAGGCCGTCCGCCGCGAGCCGGCAGATCATGAGGCGGGCGGCGGCTTCGAGCGGCAGCGGGTCGGGACGCGTCCACTTGCGCATGGGCGCGGCGTAGCGTTCGCGAATCGCGGGGTCCGTCATCATCGCGGCCACCAGCACGCGCAGCACGTTGGTGCTGGCGGCGGGGCTCGTTTCGTCGATCGTGGTGTGCAGGTAGGCGCGTGCGGCGGCGCCGTGTTTCGGCGCGCCTTGCGCCACACCTTCGTCGATGCGCGTGTGCATCTGCTGCTCGAAGCGCGTCAGCGTCTGCTCGAAGAGGGCATCGAGCAAGCCCTGCTTGTTGGCGAAGTGATATTGCAGCGCGCCCTTGGTCACGCCCGCGCGTTCGGCCACGGCGTCGAGCGTCACGGCGGGCACGCCTTGATCGGTGGCGATATCGGAAGCCGCTTGCAGCAACTGCGCGCGCACCTGAACCGGGGCTTTCTTGCGTCGCGTGCCGGCGGCAGGCGCCGCGTCCTTGCGTGGGGAAGGGGGCTTCGGGGCCGAGGAGGCCGGTGGAGCCGAGGGGGCCGCTGCGTCAGCCGCCTTCGCGCTGCGCCTTGTCGCGCGCGCGGGCGCCTTGACGGAGGAGTCTTTCATGGCGGCGATCATACCATTGCAGGCGTCGCTGCTAAACATTCCGTACGGATGGTATGATCCGCCGATGCAAAATTCCAACCCGCCTTTTACCGCCTCCGCAGCCGCCATGGCGGCGCTCGACGCCTCGATCGTTCGCGGCCGCGAGGCGCTTGTGCGACAGCAGGACGCCGATGGAAGCTGGTGCTTCGAACTCGAGTCGGACGCCACGATCACCGCCGAATACATCCTCATGATGCATTTCATGGGCAAGATCGACGTGGTGCGTCAGGAGAAGATGGCGCGCTATCTGCGCGCCATTCAGCGTTTGCAAACGCACGGCGCATGGGACCTCTACGTGGATGGTGCGCCCGATGTCTCGTGCAGCGTGAAGGCGTACTTCGCGCTGAAGGCGGCAGGGGATTCGGCGAACGCGCCGCACATGGTGCGCGCGCGGGAGACCATTCTGAAGCTCGGCGGGGCCGCGAAGTCCAACGTGTTCACGCGCATTCTGCTCGCCACCTTCGGTCAGGTGCCGTGGCGCGCCACGCCGTTCATGCCGGTCGAATTCGTGCTGTTCCCGAAGTGGGTGCCGATTTCGATGTACAAGGTCGCCTACTGGGCGCGCACGACCATGGTGCCGCTGCTCGCGCTCTGTTCGCTGAAGGCGCGCGCGGCCAATCCGCATGACGTATCGATTGCCGAACTGTTCGTGACGCCCCCCGAAGAGGAGCGCGAATACTTTGCGCGCGGCAAGGGCGTCCGCCGGCTCTTGCTCGCGGCTGACCGGGCGCTGCGCCATATCGAGCCGCTGCTGCCGCGCGCGCTGCGCCAACGCGCCATGAAATACGCCGAGGCCTGGTGCGCCGAGCGCATGAACGGCGAGGACGGCATGGGTGGCATTTTTCCGCCTATCGTGTACAGCTACCAGATGATGCAGGTGCTTGGGTATCCTGAAGATCATCCGTTGCGCCGCGACTGCGAGAATGCGTTGGAAAAGCTGCTGGTCGAGCGCCCGGACGGCAGCGTGTATTGCCAGCCATGTCTCTCGCCCGTGTGGGACACGGCGTGGAGCACGATGGCGCTCGAGCAGGCGCGCACGGTCGTGCCCGCCGATCCGGCGTCGGCCGCGATCAGCGACCTGGAACTCCAGCAGCGCATTGCGCGCGCGTACGACTGGCTCGCCGGGCGTCAGGTGGACGACGTGCGCGGCGACTGGATCGAGAACGCGCAGCCCGACACGCCGGTTGGCGGCTGGGCCTTCCAGTACGAGAACCCGTACTATCCCGACATCGACGACACGGCCGTGGTCGCCGCCATGCTCCATCGGCGGGGCCGCGGGGAGGCGCGCAAGACGGGCGTGGACCCGTATGCGGCGCGTGTCGCGCGCTCGCTCGACTGGATGCGCGGCCTGCAATCGCGCAACGGCGGCTTCGGGGCCTTCGACGCCGATTGCGACCGCCTCTATCTGAACGCGATCCCGTTCGCGGATCACGGCGCCTTGCTCGACCCGCCAACCGAAGACGTATCGGGTCGCGTGCTCCTGTGCTTCGGCGTAACTGGCCGCGCCGAGGACAAGGCGGCGCTTGCGCGCGCCATCGCGTACGTGAAGGCCACGCAGCGAGCCGACGGCAGCTGGTGGGGCCGCTGGGGCACCAACTATATCTACGGCACGTGGAGCGTGCTGGCAGGTCTCGCGCTCGCGGGCGAGGACCCGAGGCAGCCGTACATCGCACGCGCGCTCACGTGGCTGCGTGCACGCCAGCACGCCGATGGCGGCTGGGGCGAGACCAACGACAGCTATATCGACCCGCGCCTTGCCGGCACCAACGGCGGCGAAAGCGCGTCGAACTTCACCGCGTGGGCGCTGCTCGCGCAAATGGCGTTCGGTGACTGGGAATCCGAATCGGTACGGCGCGGCGTGGCGTATCTGCTATCCGTGCAGCAGGAAGACGGATTCTGGTGGCATCGCTCGCATAATGCGCCGGGGTTCCCGCGCATTTACTACCTCAAGTATCACGGGTACACGGCCTATTTTCCGCTATGGGCGCTGTCGCGCTACCGGCGGCTGGCGAGCGGTGCGGTCGTGGTGCGGGAAGTGGAAGAAGCCGCGCTCGCAGTCTGAATTCGAAGCGGGGCGCAAGCGCCCCGCGTGGTTCGCTTAGCGTGACTTCGCCAGCGTAATCGTTTCGAACAACTCATAATTGCCGGTCGGCGTTTGATCCGCACCGGGCGCGTGATAGTAGTTCATGGTGATCGTCGTCTTGCCGCCGTGCGTGCCGGGATCGACGTCGAACACCGCAATGCCATAGCCCGTGCCCGTATCGCGCTGCGCCGACCAGATCGCGTCTTCGAGCGCATCCGCCGTGGGGCGCGCGAAGGTGCCCGCGGTCGTGCCCGCCACCGGGTGGTTGGGCTTCGTGAACACCTGGGCCTGCGGATTGCCATTGCCGGCGTCCACGCCGTACACGTCGAGCGGCGCGCTCGTGCCGCCGCCGCCCAGGATCAGGTGGACGGTGCCGTGGCTCGTGTCGAAGGTGTTGCCCGCGCCCTCGGCGTGCGTGACGGGACGCGGCTGAAGCGTGTCGACGCTCGCGCCAGTCTTCGCATCGACGCCCGCGTGATGATTGCAGCCGCGCACCGGGTAGCTGCGCTCGTAGTCGTGATCGTGGCCGCACACCACGAGGTCCACGCCATAGCGGTCGAACAGAGGCAGCCACGCTTCGCGAATGCCCTTGTCCGAGCCGTTGCCCGTTTTCGACGAGCTGAGCGCGTCCTGGTGCATCTGCACCACGATCCAGTCGATATCGTCGTCGTCCTTCGCCTGCTTCAGGGTTTGCTCGAGCCAGCGCGTCTGCGCGCCGTTGCTGTAGCCGCGCACATAGAACGACGTGCCCGGCTGAACCGGCGCGTTGCCCGTGCTCGCGGCAGGCACGAGCGGCAAGGGGCCGGCCACGAACGCGGCGGCGTCCTGGTAGACCACGTCGTCGGCGTCGAGCGAGACGAACAGCACGTTGCTCACGCGGAAGCTGTACCAGCGGCCCGAAAACTGCGTGCCGTTATGCGGCAGCGTATAGCGCGTGAGATACGAATTCAGACCCTGCGGGCCGTTGTAGAACTCGATCTCGTGATTGCCGGGGCACGGCATCCACGGACGATTTGCCGACGACGTCTGATTGTTGTTGCCGAAGTCGCGCCACACATCGGTCTGGTGCGCGGGATTCAGGTTCGCGTAGCAGAGGTCGCCATTGAGCAGATGAAAGAGCGGCTGGAAGCGCTCTACGGCCTCGACGGCGAAGCGGCTTTGCGGCGACGACAGCACCCAGCCCGTGTTCGGCGTGGCGAGGTCGCCGTAGCTCGTGAAGCGGAACTTTGCACGCCCGCGCGGCGCCGTGGCGAAGCTCGAAGAAAACGGGCTGCTCGCGTGGCTGTCGTTATCGGCGGTGACTTCGTAGCGGTAGGTCGTCGCCGGGTCCAGACCGCGCAGCCGCGCGTGATACGTGAACACGACGCCGCCGGTGAGCCCGTCGGTATAGGTGCGTTGCACGGCGTGCACCGTCTCGCGTTTGCCGCGATCGGCGCTGTAGATCACACGCGGATTCGTGGAGGAGGCGAGCGATGCCCACGAAACGACGACTTCGCGTGTCGGGTCTTCGCCCCAGGTGAGGTGGATCTGCTCGGGCGTGCCGTCCGGAGTGGCGGCGTCGGCTTTCGCGCTGCCCGCGAAAGCCGACGCCGCGCTCGCGAAGCCGGACGCGCCGGCGAGCTTGAGGAAGCCGCGGCGCGAGACACTGGCGCCGCTTTCGGTGGATGCATTCTCGGGGATGTCTTTTTTCGTCATGTCGTCTCGCCTCGGGAGCAGAGGGCGAAGCCTGCGCTGGCGGACTTGCATGACTGACGCGCGCGGGCGCAAGCATCGCAGGGTGAGTGTCTGCGCAACGATGGCGCGCTTGCATGACCCGGCGATGACATTGCCCTTATTTTACGCAGCACGACGGGCCGCGCTCATTACGCGCGACCCGCTGTTACGCCGCTGTTACTGCGCGTCTACCCGTTAAGCATGGGCTTAGAACTTCAGGCGCATGCCTGCCGCGACGACCGCTTGCGTATTGCTGGACGAAGCCGCGAGGTTGTAGATCGACGCATTGCCGAGCACCGGAATGCCCTGCGCGCCAGAAACGCGCTGATAGACGCCTTCCAGATACACGTCGGTGCGGCGGCTCAGCGCGTAGTCGGCCTGCAGCATGAACTGGTTCCAGTGCGGCGACGCGTTGCCTTGCGCGCGGCTCACCGAGCCGTCCGTATAGGTATAGGCGCCGCCCAGACTCAGTTGCGGCGTGAGCGCATAGCGGCCGTTCACTTCGAAGTTATTGAACGTCAGGTAGTCGGCGTCGAACGTATTGAGCGAGCCGCCCTGGGCGATTTGCGTGGGCTCGGCGACCATCGTGCGCGTGAACACGAGGCCCACTTTCGCCGGCCCGATCGTATAGCTGCCGCCCGCGCCGAGCGTGCGTGTGCGTGCAGCCACGAACATCGGATCGTTGTCGGTGCCGCTGCCGGCGCTCAGTGCGCCGTTCGTGGTCGAGCCGGGCTCGTTGCCCTGGAAGTACGCTACGGCCAGGTTGACCGGGCCGCCGTTCCACGAAGCGCCCATCGTGTAGGCGTTATTGTTCGCGAAGCCGCCGCCCTGGTTGCTGAACGCGTAGGCGCCTTCGACCTGGAAGCCCGCGTAGGTTGCGCTGCGGAACTTGACGGCGTTGTTCATGCGCACGTCGTTGTTGAGGTTGTCGTTGTCGAACGGGTGCATCGCGATGTTGCCGCCGAAGCCCGAGCCCGTGGCCGACATGGGCGCGATCATGTCCACGAGCGCGTCGTACTGGCGCCCGAGCGTGAGCGTGCCGTACTGGTCGCTGGAGAGGCCCAACCATGCCTGGCGGCCGAACAGATAGCCGCCGTTGGAGCCCTTGCCGTTGACGACCGAGAAACCGTTCTCGAGGTCGAAGATCGCCTTGAGCCCGCCGCCCAGGTCTTCCGTGCCGCGCAGGCCCCAGCGGCTCGTGCTCACGTTGCCGGACTGCATGCCCCACGTCGTGCCATGACCCGTGGACGACTTCTGATTGCTGACGTAGTCGAGGCCCGCATCGACCGTGCCGTAGAGCGTAACGCTGCTTTGTGCGTGAGCGCTCGTGCAAGCGGCGGCCGCCGCGAGCGCGAGGAGGTTCAACAACGTTTTTTTCATTTCGGTTCCGTAGAGAAGGAGGATTCTTCGTGTGTGGCGGAACCGGAAATTTAGGCGAGGGCGATTACGCAAACGTGTCGAAAATGGCCCGTAAAATGAAACTTCGTTTAGGTTCTTGATACGTTCGGTTCATGAGAAAAGCCGGTTGCGATATGTGGTTGAGAAGTCAACCATAGGCGCCGCGCCTTTCAGTACGCGGGCGCGGCCCGATGGGGCCCGGGGCGGCGTCGGCGCCCCGGGCGTCGTTTGCGCTTCGGTCAATCGACGATCTTCTTCGTGACCACGAGGGCGATCACGAGGAACACCACGCACAGCACCACGAAGATAAAGAACAGGATCTTCGCAATCGCGGCCGCGCCGGCCGCAATACCCGTGAAGCCAAACAGAGCCGCGATCACGGCGATCACGGCAAAGAACAGGGCCATTTTTAGCATGATCGGTTTCCTCTTCGCGTGAAGGCGCCGCCACATGGGCCGCGCTGCTTGATGGACTGACGGCGTACCTGCTCAGCAATCGATGTGCCCAGCACGGGGCGCGCAGCAGGGGCGCCTAACCGCGCGGGAATGAAAAACGGCCCGGCGTGCGCAGGCACACGCCGGGCCAACACGGCGCCGCACAGGGGAGCGCGGCGCCGTCGAGGGTCGAAAACGAACTGATTGGTCGCGGGACTGCAGGCGCTTTGCGCTTACAGGTAGGAGGTTCCGTCGATATAGGCCTTGCGCCAGCGAACGATCTTCACGCTCTCGAACAGCCCGACGTGCGTGAACGGATCCTGCGCGATGAAGCGCTCGGCCTCCTCACGCGTTTCGAGGTCGACGATATAGATGCCGCCGCCTGCGCCGCTGCCGTCGTCGTTGAGCTTCGCGCCGCAGGCCAGCAACAGCGCCTTGTTGTGCGCGAGAAACTCGAGATGTGCATCGCGCTCGCGCGCGCGTACCTCGGCGTGACCGGGCTTGTCGAACGTCTCGATGAGAAAAGGCATGGCGCGTTCCTCTCAGTTGGGCACGATGGCCGACGGATGCTGGGCGAGCGGCGTCACGCTGATCTTCAGGAACGGGAAAAGCGGCAGCGCGGTAAGCAGCGTATGGAGTTCGTCGTTCGACTCGACGTCGAACACGCTGTAGTTCGCGTATTCGCCGGCCACGCGCCACAGGTGGCGCCACTTGCCTTCTCGTTGCAGCTTCTGCGAAAACGCTTTTTCCTCGGCTTTCAGGGCGTCGGCGAAGGCGGCGTCGGTGCCGTGCGGAATCTGCACCTGCATGTGCACGAGATACAGCATGAATGGTCTCCAGTGAGGGGGTAGTTCAGGGAAGGCCGCGTATAAGTTCCGGTCAGCCCCAGGCGAGAATCGCAACCGAATAAACGATGCCGATCCAGAACATCATGATGACCGTGTAGCCCATGATGTCCTTGAGTTTGAGCTTGGAAAGCGCGAGGGCGGGCAAAATCCAGAACGGCTGCACGAGGTCGTTCCATGCGTTGCCGAGCATCACGGCCGTCGACGTATGGCCCACGGAGGCGCCGATGGTCTTCGCCGCTTCGATCATGAACGGTCCCTGAATGACCCAGTGGCCGCCGCCCGAAGGCGCGAAGAAGTTGATGACGAACGAACTGATCAAGCCCCAGAACGGCAGCGTGGCCGGCGTCGCGATCTTCACGAATGCTTCGGAAAACGTATTGACGAGACCCGAAGACGCCATGATCGCCATGATGCCCGCATAGAACGGGTACTGCAGAATGATGCCGCTAATCGTGCGAATGCCTTCGTTGAGCTTCTCCACATAGCGGATCGGCGTGCCGAGCAGCAGGATGCCGAGGAACAGAATGAAGAAGTTGATGAGGTTCAGGTCGATCGAGCCGCCCTGCACGAAGTGCAGCGCGACATAGCCCATGCCGATCAGGCCGATCACGTAGCTCAGAATACGGCTGTTGTTCAGGCGGTTGGCGAGCGTGTTGCCTTCGTCGAGATCCACGCCGAGCGCGGCCGCCTTCTGCTGCTTATCTTCCCGGGCGCGATCGATTTCCCTGATCGGCTGACCAGGCTTGGGGTGCAGCCATGCGTTCAGGAGCGGCAGCGTGAGGATGGTCACGAGGCTCGTGATGAGCATGGTGTGCGAGAAAATCGTTTCGGTGAGCGGAATGACGCCCATTTGCGCTTCGAGCGGATGTCCCTTCGTGGAGATCAGCACGGGAATGCTGGCCGAAAGCCCGAGGCCATAGAGCGTAAAGCCGCTATACGCCGAAGCGATGATGAGCGGGTAGTGCACCCCTTTCACACGCAGCGCGAGCTTGCGCGCGACGATACCGCCCACCACGAGGCCGAAGCCCCAGTTCAGATAGCTGCCGATGCCGCCCACCAGCGTCGCGACGACGATCGCCATGCGCGGATCGTTCACGCGCGCCACCACGCGGTTCAGAAAGCGGTCGGTCAGTGGCGCGGTCGCCAGCACGTAGCCCATCGCGAGAATCACCGCCATTTGCGTGGTAAACGCGAGCAGCGCCCAGAAGCCCTTGCCCCAGCTCGTGGTGAGGGCCGTGACGGCTTGCCCCTGCACGATCACGGCAAGGGCCATCGTCAGCAAGGTGAGGCCGATCGCGAACACGAACGGATCGGGCAAATACCGGCGCATCAGCTCGGTAAAGAAAGCGGTGACTTTCTGCATGGAAGTGTCTCTGATTGAATCGTAATAGTTGTCGGGTCTCTTCGGCTCTCAGCGCGTGCGTTCGAAGCGCTTATGAGTCGTCGTGGCTTTGGGTCTTGCGATGGCGGGCGAGCTGCATGAGCTGGCGGTCGCGCCAGCCCACACGCTCGTCCCATTGATCGAGCGGCAACGCCGCGCGTCTCGCCGCCTCGACCTGGGCGACGAGTTCGGGCGTCCACGGGTCGTGCTGGCCGTGTTCGGCGCCCATGCGTGCGTACGAAGGGCCCATCTTCTGCGCATGCGAGGCGATGCCGCCGCGCGTGTTCAGATCGACGGTCTCGAACGGGCCGATCACCGACCAGCGCGGGCCGAGGCCTTCACGCATCACGGTGTCGATGTCTTCCACCGACGCCACGCCGTCGCGCACGAGGCAATACGCTTCGCGCAGCACGGCGCCTTGCAGGCGGTTGAAGATGAAGCCTTCCACCTCGTGCTTTACGCGCACGGGCTTCATGCCCGCTTCGGCGTAGAGCGCGATCGCGCGCGCGGCCGCCGCTTCGGACGTGAACGGTGCGGGCACGACCTCGATCATGGGCACGAGATAGGGCGGGTTGCCGGGATGGGCGACGAGGCAGCGCGCGCGGCCGGGCAGCGTAGCGTCGACGAATTTCGAAGCGGCGAGAAACGACGAAGCGCTCGCGAGGATCGCTTCGGGCGGCGCGGCGCGGTCGAGCTGCGCGAAGATCTCGCGCTTGAGTTCGGCGCGCTCGGGCGCGCATTCCTGCACGAGGTCGGCTTGCGCCACCGCGGCTTCGAGCGTCTCGACGATCGCGACGCGCGCGGCGATTGCCTGCGCGCTTTCGTCGAGCAGGGCGAATTGCGTGAGCGCGTCGAGGCGCAGCGCAATCTCGTCAGGCGCGGCGGCGCGGCGTGCAGCGTCGGGATCGTAGAGGCGCACGCGCCAGCCGGCCCGCGCAAAGCAGATCGCGAACGCCACGCCAATGCTGCCCGCGCCGACGATGCCGGCGCGGCGCGGTTCGCAGGCTTGCGCAGGCGTTTCGGGGGCTGCCATCTTCAAACCCCCGCGACGCCAACGGTCATGCCGCCGCACACATAGAGCACCTGGCCGGTGACGAAGCCGCTGCGCGCGTCGAGCAGATACGAGGCCGCGTGCGCGACATCGTCGGGCGTGCCTATGCGCCTGACCGGCACGGCATTGATGATTGCTTCGGTGCGCGGCGCGCCAGGCGGATTGGCACGGTCGAACAGTTCGGTGCGGATCGGGCCCGGGCCAATGGCGTTCGCGGTCACGCCGAACGCGCCGAGTTCGAGCGCCCATACACGCGTCATGCCGATCAACGCGGCCTTGGTGGCCGAATAGGCCGTGCGCAGCTCTTTGCCAAGCGCGGCGCGCGACGACATGTTGACAATGCGCCCGAAGCCCGCGGCCTTCATGCCGGGCAACAGCGCCTGCATGCACTGCTGCGCGCAGCGCACGTTGAGGGCCCATGCACGTTCGAGTTCTTCGAGCGACTGGTGCTCGGCGTCGTTGGGCACGACCACGCCCACGTTGTTGATGAGGCGCGTGATGGGGCCGCCTTCCAGCGCGAGGGCGAGCGCCGCTGCCGTCGCCCGGGTGTCGGAGAGATCGGCGATGATGCCGTCGCCCACGCGGTCGATCACGACGGCCTCGTAACCGTCGGCCTCGCAGCGTGCGGCGCACGCGGCGCCGATGCCGGCGGCGCCGCCGGTAATCAGGACTCTTTCTTTAGCCATGTCTTTCAGGAATACAGATAAAACAAAGGATAACGAATCAGTTCGTCAAACCGTCGCGACAGGCGTGACGGGCGAGCCCATGGCGCCCGGCAGCCGCAGCGGCGGCGCGGTGAGCATGAAGCGCGAGCGCTGGTGCTCGCGCAGCCACTGGGCGAGATCGCGCAAATACCAGAGCTCGCCCAGCGGCAGGCCGAGCTTGAAGAGGCAGTGGTGATGCAGCGGCATGAGCGGGTGGTCGCCGGGTGTGGAGGCCGCACGCGCGGGGTAACGTTCAACGGCGTAGTTGTCGGCCGCGAGCGCCGCGATGCCCGAATCGCTGATCCATTGCAGCAGGCGCTCGTCGCGCCCGTCGAGTGCGCTGCAGTGGCTCGACAACACGGCTTCGTCGGGCTGGCGGTTCATTTCGAGCACCATCTCCGCGAAGCCGGTGCGCAGCACGAGCATGTCGCCGCGCTCGACTTCCACGCTGTCGGCCTCGATCACGCGCATCAGGTCGTCGTAGCCCACGGTGCGAAACTCGCGGCCAAAATGCGCGGCGAAATCGATCAGCACGCCGCGGCCCTGCATGCCCTTGACGGCAAGGTGCTCGATGCCGAGCACATCGGCATGGCTATGCTCGCCGCCGCACGCGTGAGGCGCGAAGTTGTCTTCCGCGCGATATTCCATCGGGCCGACCACGTCCACGTTCGCGCGATAGCCGTTGTAGTAGACGCTCTCGGCCGCACCGTCGCCGTTGGCGTCGAAGCGCGCGCCGACGTGCGCGAGCGAATCCCACTGCGTGGAGTATTGGAGCGAGAGCAGCACCTGGTCGTCGCTCACCACGTCGGTCGCGCCCGCAACGTTCCGCGCGAACGGGAAGTTCACATAGGGCAGGCCGTCGCGGAAGGTGGGACGCAGCACCGGCGGATGGCGGCGCACGTTGAGCTTGCTGTCGCCGGGAAAGTCGAGCGGCAGCGAAAGGGTGAACGTGAGACCCGCGCGTATCTCCTGCGCGCCCTTGAGCACCTGCTCGGCGCCGATGAGATTGGGGCGGCCCAACTGATCGTCAGGACCGAAGTCGCCCCAGTTCGAGCCTTCCGGCCGGTTCTTCCAACGCATGCTTAACCCTCCACTTCAGGAATTCCGCGTTTCGCGCCTCGCTGCATTCAGCGCCCGAGGCGCTTGATGTGCCTCACGCGGCAAGCAGCGTTGGCGGGATTTGCGCGTACACCTCGAGCAGCGCCTTCACGGCGTTCTGCTCGTTCTTGAGAAGACGCGCCTTGGGTGCGCCGATGACGAGCGCAAACGCCTCGCCATGAATCAGGAAACCGCGCGCGAGGCCGGCTACGTCCTCTACGCTCTCGCCCGTCGAGCGATGCCAGCCGTCCGTCACGCCCTGCTCGACGTCGCGCTCGAACGCGCCGCGGTCGATCACCGCGCCATTGGCCGAGCGCAACTGCGGCTCGCAACTGTCGAGCAGTTTGCGGCGCGCGGCCGGGGCGAGCGCGCCGAGCAGCGCCTTGCCCGCGGCGCTCGCAATGGTCATGAAGCCGCCGGGCTCGTCGCTGTAGCGGATCTTCTGGCGCGACTCCATCACGTCGAGATAGACCACGCGGTTGCCCGCAAGCGTGGCGAGCGCAGCGGTTTCGCCGGTCGCGTCGCGCAACGCGGAAAGCAGCGGCTGGAACATCAGCGTGAGCGGGTCCTCGCTGCAAATGTCGCGCGCCACGTGCAGCAGACGCTGCGTGGGGTAATAGCCCGCTTTCACGCCCGGCGCGTACAGATAGCCTTTGGCCACCATCGTCTGCAACAGCGCGTGGCAGCTCGACAGCGGGATCTCGGTTCGACGCGCAATCTCGCTGTAGATCATTGGTTGCCGGACTTCGGCAAAGAGGTTGATCACGTCGAAGACGCGCACTGCAGTTTTCACATCCATGAGAGCATTATCGGCATACCGATAACCAGCTGACAATACGATTACGGGTAAACACCTAAATCGTCGCAGTGATTGAGTTCGCCCCCGTCTGCGTTTGATCGCTTGCTTCTTCGCGTTTTGTAACGTATCGTTTTGATACGTTACGATTCGAGCTATTAGGAGGCAACGTGCATTCACGCTTCGACCGTTTTAAGGCGACACCGCTCGCCAGCCAGCTGGAAGCCTTGATCGACGCGCCTGGGCGCTATGTGGAATATGCGGTGCTTTCGCGCGTCGGCGTGGCGGCGATTGCCGCGGTGGCCGAGGAAATCGCGCTGAAGTTTCCGGAAATCGGCGAAGACACCACGGCGCGCCAGTACTGCGGCGCGCTGGTGGCCGAGGTGATGCGCCGCCACGGCCACGAAGTCGCGCAGGCGCGCGGCCGTGTGAGCGGGGCGCTGTTCAGCTATGGCGCGGTGTTCAGCGCGCAGCCGGTCGTCCTGCCGTTCGAAGCGGTGATCGAAGCGCTCGCAACCATGCCGGAACGCTTCGCGGCGCTCGTCAAGCGCGTGCCCATCAATCTATGGGCGCGCCGGCCAGGCGGCACGGGCTTCTCGTTGGTCGAACACGCATGCCATTTGCGCGATCTCGACGCTGTTTTCGCCGAACGGTTCAGCGTCGTACGCAAGGCTCAGCTGCCGGACATCGCATCGGTGAACGGCACGGCGCTCGCGGAAGAACGCGAATACATGAAGCAGGATCTTGTCGCCGCAATGGGCGAGTTCAGTGAAGGGCGGCGCCGTCTTTGCGCCTCGCTCAAACGCCTCACGCCCGAGCAGCGTTTGCGCTGCGGGCTGCGCGACGGTGTACGCCGCATGACGCTGGAAGAACTCGTGCGCGAACTGCTCGACCACGACCGTACGCACGGCCTGGAGCTGGAGGAGCTGGAAAGCGAGCTGCAGGAAACGGCTTAGCCCCGCGCTTTTTCCGCCTCCTGATAGAACTCGCGCAGCGACTGCCCGAAGGTGGCGTCGACATCGCGCAGCACGCCCGCGCGCGTGAACATCGCAACGGGAGGCAGCGTCCAGTCGAGCGTGTACGGCACGATCGCCACGCCCGCGAAGTGCACGAGTTCCTCGGCAATATCGGCGGGCACGATCGACACGGCGTTCTCGTTCGTGCTGATCATCTCGCCGATCAGCCGCGACGTGTAGCTCTCCACGATCGGCACGGGCGGCGCCACGCCCGCATGCAGGAAGAGGTCGGAAATCTGCTCGCGGATGGGCGTATGCGGCGCGCCCAGGATCCAGTCCAGTTCGACCAGCTTTTCCCAGTCGAGCTTGCCGCGCGCGAGGCGCGCCGCGAGCCGGCGGCTGGCGATGAGCCGCGGCTTTTGCTGATGCAGCACCTCGAAGCGCAGCTGCGAGACATCGACCGCCGAAGACGCGCGCCCGATCACGATATCGAGCGTATGGTCGCGCAGCTGCGGCAGGAGCGCGTCGCTCGTGCCTTCGTGAATCGTCATGGTGACGCGTTGCGGCAGCCGCGACTGCGTGAGGCGAATGGCGGCGGCGAGCGTGCGGCCCGAGATGAACGGAATCACGCCCACGTGCACGCGCGTGGCGTGGCCGGCCACCACGGCTTCGATGTCGCGCGCGAGGTGGTCGAGGTCGTGCAGCATGGCCTGGGCGCGCGCGAGTACCACGTTGCCGAGCGCCGTGGGCGTCATGCCGCGCGGCGTACGGTCGAAGAGCGGCGCGCCGAACATGCTCTCCATTTCCGCCAGCGCGTTGGTGACGGCCGGCTGGCTCGTCGCCATGTGTTCCGCCACGCGCGTGAGCGAGCCGTGCTGGCGGATCTGCAGGAGCAGGACCAGATGGCGCATTTTCAGGCGCGTATTCAACCGCCTCGTCACGTCGTCAATGCTGAAAGACACGATTCCCCAGGGTATTACCAAAAAATGATGGCCCCATACTAAATCAAAATGAGCAGGTTATGAGGGCTCTCTAGAATCGCTTCATTCGAACATGACCGCCGCGCCTTCCGTGCGTGGGGCACACCATCAGAGTGAGGAACATGAACAAGACCGATCGTCAGGCCGCCCTCGAATATCACGAATTTCCCACGCCGGGCAAGATTTCGGTGACGGCCAGCAAGCCGCTCGTCACCCAGCGCGACCTCGCGCTCGCCTATACGCCGGGCGTGGCCGTGGCCTGCGAGGAGATCGTCGACAATCCGCAGAACTCGTTCCGCTACACGGCGCGCGGCAATCTGGTGGGCGTGATCACGAACGGCACGGCCGTGCTGGGTCTCGGCAACATCGGCGCGCTGGCCTCCAAGCCGGTCATGGAAGGCAAGGCGGTGCTCTTCAAGAAGTTCGCCGGCATCGACGTGTTCGACATCGAAATCACCGAAAGCGACCCGGACAAGCTCGTGGACATCATCGCGAGCCTCGAAGCCACCTTCGGCGGCATCAATCTGGAAGACATCAAGGCCCCCGACTGCTTCACGGTCGAGCGCAAGCTGCGCGAGCGCATGAAGATTCCGGTCTTCCACGACGATCAGCACGGCACCGCCATCACCGTTTCGGCCGCGTTCATGAACGGCCTGAAAGTGATCGGCAAGGACATTTCGAAGGTCAAGGTCGTGACCTCGGGCGCGGGCGCGGCGGCGCTGGCCTGTCTGGACCTCATGGTGGATCTGGGCCTGCCGCTCAAGAACATCTGGGTGACCGACATCGACGGCGTGGTCTACCAGGGCCGCACGACGCTCATGGACCCGGACAAGGAGCGCTTCGCGCAGGACACCTCGGCGCGCTCGCTGTCCGACGTGATCGAAGGCGCGGACGTGTTCCTCGGCCTGTCGGCTGGCGGCGTGCTCAAGGCCGAGATGGTCAAGAAGATGGCGGACCAGCCGCTGATTCTCGCGCTCGCCAACCCCACGCCGGAAATCTTCCCCGAGGTCGCGCTCGAAGCGCGTCCGGACGCGGTGATCGCCACGGGCCGTTCGGACTTCCCGAACCAGGTCAACAACGTGCTGTGCTTCCCGTACATCTTCCGCGGCGCACTCGATGTGGGTGCAACGACCATCACGCGCAACATGGAAATCGCAGCGGTGCACGCGATCGCCACGCTCGCGGAAGAAGAGTTGAACGACTCCGTGGCGGCCGCATACGGCGCCTATGATCTGCGCTTCGGTCCGAAGTACCTGATTCCGAAGCCGTTCGACTCGCGTCTGATCGTGCGTATCGCGCCGGCTGTTGCGAAGGCGGCGATGGAAGACGGCGTGGCCACGCGCCCCATCGACGACTTCGGCGCCTACACGAACGAGCTTCAGCAGTTCGTGTATCACTCGGGCGCGTTCATGAAGCCGATTTTCGCGGCCGCGAAGCAGTTCGTGCGTGACGGCAGCAAGTCGCGCATCGTGTTCGCCGAAGGCGAGGAAGAGCGCGTGCTGCGCGCGGTGCAGGTGATCGTCGACGAGAAGCTTGCGCGTCCGATCCTGATCGGCCGTCCCGAAGTGCTGCTCGCCCGCATCGAGAAGTTCGGCCTGCGCCTGAAGCTCGGCGAAGACGTGGAAGTCACGAACCCCGAGTACGACGAGCGCTTCCACCAGTACTGGACGACCTATTGGGAACTGCGTTGCCGCGACGGCATTTCGAAGGAGATGGCGCGCGTGGAAATGCGCCGCCGCCTCACGCTGATCGGCGCGATGATGGTGCGCTTGGGCGACGCGGACGGCATGGTGTGCGGCACGGTGGGCGCGTATCACGACCACCTGCGCTTCGTCGACGAGGTGATCGGCAAGCAGCGCAACGCGAATACGTATGCGGCGATGAACATCCTGCTGCTCGACAAGCGCACGGTCGCGATCGTCGACACGCACGTGAACGACAACCCGAACGCCGAGCAGATCGCCGAATTCACGCTGGCTGCAGCACGCCAGATGGAATGGCTGAATCTGCAGCCGAAGGTCGCGCTGCTCTCGCGTTCGAACTTCGGCTCGGGCAGCTCGGCTTCGGGCACGAAGATGCGCGAAGTGCTCAAGCTCGTGACGGAAAAGAATCCCGATCTGGAGATCGATGGGGAAATGCACGGCGACTGCGCGCTGGACGAAGCCCTGCGCCTGCGCATCCTGCCGCATTCGAAGCTCAAGGGCGCGGCGAACCTGCTCGTGTGTCCGAACGTGGACTCGGGCAACATCGCCTACAACCTGCTCAAGACGGGTGCGGGCAGCAATGTGGCGGTCGGGCCGTTCCTGCTGGGCGTGAATGCGCCGGTGAACGTGCTGACGTCGAGCTCGACGGTGCGACGCATCATTAACATGGCCGCCTTGACCGTGTTGCAGGCGAACCGCGACTGAGTGCAGGCACCGGACGCACGCAGTGCGTCCCGATGAAAAACGCGCGATGGCTTCTGGCTGTCGCGCGTTTTTTCTTTTCGGTCAGGCCGGCGTATCGGCGAGCTGTTCGTCGATCAGGCGGCAGGCCGCGCTGTAGCCGCCCATCAAGGCGTCGATATCGGAGTGGAAGGGCAGCCCGGCGGCGTTGTCGATTTTCAGGGGCGAGGGCGAGGCGCGCTCGTCGATCGCCGCGATGCTTACCAACGCTGCATAGCGAGGCCGTTCGATTTCCAGGCGCTCGAGCGGGATCGTGCCATTCGCTTCGACGCCAACGCGGATTGCGTAGCCGCGATATTCATAAGTGCGATTCATGACTGCATTGCCGTACGGATTACAACCTTCAAGCGTACGGCGCGCGAGCTTAAGTCAACCTTACGTAAGCACGGTATGAACGGGAAGAGACCTTGTCATATTGCGCACGAATCGAGGCAAGACGAAAGGTGCTGAAAGGTGTTGGTTGGCAGGGTGCGCAAAGGATTATCGTCCGACGAATAAAGCGTGTTCGCAGGCGCCTTCCCTTAAGGTTCTCTTCAGCTTGGAGCAGGCACGATCTCATACCTCTGCCCAGCGTCGCGCATTGCCATGCGCTTGACATTCTCGAGGCGTAGGGTGGACCCAGCCAGACTGGATATCGTTGTCCGCGCAACTTTCTGGAGTGCAGCCCCATGAAGCCGCCGACCGATCGCCTGCACGCCTACCTGTTCGTCGCTTCGCTTTCGGCGATCCTCATTCAGGTCGCCGTGTTCATTTCGATTCTCCTGCTGCACGTTCCGGAACGCGCCTTCGAGTCGTCGCCGTTTCGCGTGGCCGTGGTCGCGGCAATAGGCTGCGTGCTGCTCGTCGTGCGCAGGCAGGCGCGGCGCGCCACGCGCGAGGCCGAGTCCCGCAACCGCAGTCAGGCGAAGCTGCGTGCCACGCGCGCAGCGTGCGCTTCGAAGCGCGCGGCCCGTGCACCGCTGCGAGCGCGCCATATCCGCGGTGCCATGACGGCGGCTGCGGCCCGCTCGAGCGCACGTTGAGGCGCCGGGCGCGCGCGCCTCAGCCGTCCACCGGCGGGGCGGGCATCGCCAGATTGAGCTGGTAAAACGCGGCGTCGAGCCAGCGTCCGAACTTGAATCCCGCTTCCTTGATCGTGCCCGAGTGCGTGAAGCCCAGCTTGGCGTGCAGCGCGATGCTGCCGGCATTGGTGGCGTCGATGCAGCCCACGAGCACGTGAATCTGTTCCTCGCGGGCGCGGCGGATCAACTCCAGCAGCAGGCGCTCGCCAAGGCCACGGCCGCGCTGGTCGCGGTGCACGTAGACGCTGTGCTCGACCGTGTACTTGTTGGCGGGAAACGCGCGAAACGTGCCCCAGCTCGCGAAGCCGAGCAGCGTGCCGGCCTCGTCTACGGCGCCCACGACCGGAAAGCCGTTCGTGCGCTTGGTGCCGAACCACGTGGCCATTGCCTCGGGCGGACGCGGCTTGTAGTCGTAGAGCGCCGTTGAATTGACGATCGCGTCGTTGAGGATCTCGAGAATCGCCGACGCATGGTCCGCTTCGTTGCAATCGATGAAGCGCACGCCATCGCTCTGTGAGTTCGAATTCATAGGGAATCCTCTTTAAATGAACAAGGTGGAAGATCGGCGAATGACGCGGGTTCAGATACCGCTCACGTCGCAAATCGCGACGACGTAGTGCGCGGCCTGCGAGCCTGGATTGCTGAAGATGAGCGGCTGATCGAGCCGCATGGCGAGGCAATCGCCTGCATGAAGCGAATGTCGTTGATTGCCCAGCTCCACGTCGATCCGTCCTTCCATCACCCAGACCTGCTGGTGAATCACAGTCTCGCGGCTGCCCGTTTCGTAGGCTACGCGCGCGCCGGCCGGGAAATCCACTTCGACCAGCTGGATCGGCGAAGGCCAGTTGGGCGGCGACACGCTCCGGCGCGTATAGCCCGACTGCGGGTCGCGCCACTGCGCCTGCTGCGCGCGGCGCACCAGCGGCTCGGCGGGCGCGCTCTCGCCGCTTGCGCCGAACAGGCTCGCCATCGAAACCGACAGCCCCGCCGCGAGCTTTTCGAGCACCACGGCCGTGGGGCTGGCGGCGCCGCGCTCGATCATCGAGATCATCGAACGGCTCACGCCGCTGCGCGTGGCCAACGCGTCGAGCGTCAGGCCGCGTGTGGCGCGCAGGTCGCGCACGCAGCGGGCAATGCGCTCGTTGATGCCGGCGTCGGTCGGGGTGTCCATTGAGCCTGTTTCCAAGATGATGGAGTCATTATCCAGTAAATTGGAAATCATGGTCAATGAAAAAGCGTGCGGTCCGGTATCGGGGCCACACGCCCGGCAGGGTTACGGCTTTTCCGGCAGGAACCAGTTCATCACGAGCGCGCAGATGCCGCCCGTTGCAACGCCCGACTCCAGCACGTTCTTGAGCGCATGCGGCAGGCTGGTCAGAATCTCCGGCACCTGCGAGACGCCCAGGCCCAGCGCCAGCGACACCGCGATGATGAGCAGCGCGCGGCGGTCGAGACGCGTGCCCGCGAGGATGTTGATGCCGGAAGCGGCCACCGCGCCGAACATCACCATGGCCGCGCCGCCCAGCACGGGTTCGGGCACGGCCTGCAGCACGCCGGCCACGGGCGGGAAGAGGCCCAGCACGACGAGCATGCCCGCGATCCAGAGGCCCACGTGGCGGCTGGCAATGCCGGTGAGCTGGATGACGCCGTTGTTCTGCGCGAACACGGAGCTGGGAAACGTGTTGAAAAAGCCCGCGATCAGCGAGTTGAAGCCGTTCACGAGCACGCCGCCCTTGATGCGACGCATCCACACGGGACCTTCCACCGGCTCTTTCGACACCTTGCTGGTGGCGGTGACGTCGCCGATCGCTTCGAGCGAGGTCACGAGGTAGATGATCAGCATGGGGACGAAGAGCGACCACGAGAAGCCCAGACCGAAATGCAGCGGGGTCGGAATCTGGAACAGCGCGGCTTCGCGCGCGCCGGTGAAGTCGAGCCGACCCATTGCGCCCGCAACGATGTAGCCGATGGCGAGCGCAATGACGAGCGCCGTGCTGCGCACCCAGACGACGGGCACGCGGTTGAGCACGATGATGGTGCCGAGCACGAGGCCCGAAAGCGTGAGGTTCTGGACGCTCGCGAAGTTGCCTTTGGCGATGGCGCCATAGCCGCCGCCCATGCTGATGAGGCCGACCTTGATGAGCGTGAGACCGATCAGCAGCACGACGATGCCGGTGACGAGCGGCGTGATGAGGCGCTTGATGAAGGGCAGGATGCGCGACACCGCCATTTCGACGAACGAGCCCGCAATGACGACGCCGAAGATGGCGGCCATCACGGTTTCGACGGGCGTGCCCTGCTTGACCATCAGGCTGCCGCCCGCGATCAGCGGGCCGACGAAGTTGAAGCTCGTGCCCTGCACGATGAGCAGCCCCGCGCCGAGCGGCCCGACGCGCTTGCATTGCAGGAACGTGGCGATGCCGGAAATCACCAGCGACATCGAGACGATCAGCGTGGTGTCGCGGCTGGAGACGCCCAGCGCCTGGCAGATCAGGAGCCCCGGCGTGACGATCGGCACGAGGATCGCGAGCAGATGCTGAAGCGCGGCCACGAAGGCGATGGTGGGCGCGGGGCGGTCGTTGGGGCCGTAGACGAGGTCGTGGGTGAGTTCGGTGTCGTGCGCGCCGCGGGTGGCGGCGGGCGAGGTCGATGAGGCGGATTGCATCGGGCGCGGCGGGTGAAAAGGGAAAGCGCAGCATTTTAACGGAAGCTACGGGGGAGCCCTGGGGGCGCCCGCGGCCCGTGAATCCCTCGCGCTCCCTTGCCCGCCATCACCGGCCGCTATTTGCCGTTGCGCGCTCGCGCCTGCTCGGCGAGCGCCTTGTAGTCGTAGGTCGGATAAAACTCCGTGCGATAGCCGCCCCACGCGGTTTGCTCGATCGCGCGGTTCACCTCGCGCAGCCGGTCGGCGGGCACACGCAGCGTCACGACCTGGCCGATCCCCATCATCACGTACCACGAGACCACTTCGATGCCGGGCGGCGGAAAGGCCTTGTAGAAGCCCTGCTCCGCGAGTTGCTGATTGATCTTCGGCAGCGGCTTCGACTCGTCGTGCTTCAGGAAGATCGTCAGGAGGAAGGTGCCGTCGCCAGCGGGTGTGGCGGAGGCGGCGGGCGCAGCGGGGGGCGTCGCGCCGGGGTTCGTTTGCGCGGCGGCGGGCAGGGGGGCCAGCAGCGGGGCCAGCATGGCGGTCACGGCGATCACGGCGGCGCCTGCTATCCATTTGCGTACGGCATGCATCGGCTTTCTCCTGAATCGGGTGGGCAAGCCCTTACAATAGGTCGGTCCTCACTTGCATGCCAAACGAGCCAATGACACGAGATCCTCGCCTCACCCTGAACGCGCGCCAGCAGGCAATGCTCGAATGGGTGCAACGCGACGGCTTCGTCACGGTCGACGATCTCGCCTCGCATTTCGACGTCACGCCGCAAACCATTCGCCGCGACGTGAACTGGCTCGCCGACATGAATCTGCTGCGCCGCTATCACGGCGGCGCGAGCCTGCCCACGAGTTCGGAGAACGTCTCGTACAGTGCGCGGCAGCACATGTTCCATGATGAGAAGCGCCGCATCGCGGCCCTTGCAGCCCAGCACATTCCCGATCAGGCATCGCTCTTCATCAACCTCGGCACGACGACCGAGGAAGTCGCGCGCGCACTCAATCATCATCAGGGCCTGCGCGTCGTCACGAACAACCTCAACGTAGCGAGCGTGATGAGCGGCTACCCCGACTGCGAAGTGATGATCACGGGCGGCGTCGTGCGGCCCTGGGACAAAGGGATCGTCGGCGAGCACACCATCGACTTCATCCGCCAGTTCAAGGTGGATTACGCGATCATCGGCACCTCGGCCATCGAGACCGACGGCACGCTGCGCGACTTCGACACGCGCGAAGTCCGCGTGGCGCAGGCCATCATCGAGCATGCGCGCACGGTCTACCTCGTGGCCGACCATTCGAAGGTCGGCCGCCCGGCGCTCGTGCGCCAGGGGCATTTGAGCCAGATTCACGCGCTCTTCACCGACCAGCCGCTGCCCGAGGAAATGAACGAGGCGGTGCTCGCAGCGGGTACGCAGGTTCACATCGCCGCGTAAGCCGCGGGATTGTCGTCCGCGCTTGTTCTGAGCGCGTCGTCCGCGCGGTCTCTCTATTTCCGATCTGAAGTCCGGCGCGCTTCGCGCGTGGGCGGGACGTTGTCTGGCCCGGAACGCGCTCGCGCCCCGTTTTCATTCGCACCTGCCGAACGTTCGAAACATGTTCGATGAATGTTCGTTTACGCACTGCTTTCGATCAATTCCCCTTAAATCGAACCTTTACTTTTTCGTTCGTGTTCGATAAATTTCGAATTCGAACATTTCGAGGTTCGTTTTTCTTTCAGGGACACAGCAGGGTGACTCAACAGAACCGGTACGATCTGCTCGTCGTGGGCGGCGGGATCAACGGCGCGGGCATCGCGCGCGACGCGGCCGGCCGCGGGTTGTCGGTGCTCCTTTGCGAGCAGGACGATCTCGCCTCGCATACCTCGTCGTGCAGCACCAAGCTGATTCACGGCGGGCTGCGCTATCTCGAGTACAAGGAATTCGGGCTCGTGCGCAAGGCGCTGCAGGAGCGCGAAACGCTGCTGCGCGCCGCGCCCCACATCATGTGGCCGCTGCGTTTCGTCATGCCGCACATGCCGAATCTGCGTCCCGCCTGGCTCATTCGCATGGGCCTGTTTCTCTACGACCATCTTGCGAAGCGCGAATTGCTGCCGGGCTCGCGCGGCATCGACATGCGCCGCCATGCGGCGGGTGAGCCGCTCATCGACTCGATCCAGCGCGGCTTCGTGTATTCGGACGGCTGGGTCGACGACGCGCGCCTCGTCGTGCTCAACGCGCTCGACGCGCAAGAGCGCGGCGCGCAAATCCTCACGCGCACGAAGCTCGTTTCCGCCGTGCGCACGAATGCCACGAACGGCGCGGATGGCGAATGGCAGGCGCTCCTGCGCCGCCCGGACGGCAGCACCTTCGACGTGCGCGCTCGCGCCATCGCCAACGCGGCCGGCCCGTGGGTGGGCGAGGTGCTGCATGGTGCGCTCGGGCGCGGTGCGCAGCACAGCGTGCGGCTCGTGAAGGGCAGCCATATCGTCACGAAGCGCCTGTTCGATCACGACCACGCGTACATCTTCCAGAACCCGGACAAGCGCATCATTTTCGCGATTCCGTACGAGCACGACTTCACGCTCATTGGCACGACCGACGTGGAGTATCACAACGATCCCGCGAAGGTCTCGATCGACGGCGACGAAACGCGCTATCTGTGCGAGTCGATCAATCATTATTTCAAGCGCAAGATCTCTCCCGCCGACGTGCGATGGACCTACTCGGGCGTGCGTCCGCTGCTCGAGGAAGAGGGCGCGGAGAATGCGTCCGCCGTCACGCGCGACTACAAGCTCGAACTCGACGAAACCGCTGGCGCGCCGCTGCTTTCGGTGTTCGGCGGCAAGATCACGACCTTCCGCAAGCTTGCGGAAGAAGCTTCGGACATGCTGTGCCGCGTGCTCGACCACGCCGCGCCTTCGTGGACGGCGGGCGCGCCGCTGCCCGGCGGCGATATCGCGAACGCGCGTTTCGAGCCCTTTGCACAGGACTTCGCCAGACGCCATGCGTGGCTTCCCGCCGCGCTTGCGCGCCGCTACGCACGCGCATACGGCACGCGCGCCGAGCGACTTCTCGGTAATGCGCAATCGCTCGCGGACCTCGGCGCCGAAGTCGCGCCGGGCATTTACGAGGCCGAATTGCGCTACCTGCGCAACGCCGAATGGGCCACGCGCGCCGAAGACGTGCTGTGGCGCCGCTCGAAGCTGGGCCTCCATGTCGCGCCGGGCACGCTCAATGGCGTGGCCGCCGCAATCGATCACTGGTTTGCCGCAACAAGCGCGATGGCGACCGCGCAGCACTGAAGTTCGCCGGCATCACGCAAGGTAAGGTACGTACCCCCACGCGCCGTCCCCGCGGCGCGTTATCACAACTAGTACAGACGGAGATGAGAGACATGCAGGAACAGTACATTCTTGCGCTCGACCAGGGCACCACGAGTTCGCGCGCCATGCTATTCGATCGTCAGGGCAACATCGTTTCGGTTGCCCAGAAGGAGTTCGAACAGATTTATCCGCAGCCGGGCTGGGTCGAGCACGATCCCCAGGAAATCTGGTCGACCCAGGCGGGCGTCGCTGCCGAGGCCGTGACGCGGGCCGGCATGAACGGCACCAACATCGCCGCGATCGGCATTACGAACCAGCGCGAGACGACGATCGTCTGGGACCGCGAGACGGGCCATCCCGTCTATAACGCCATCGTGTGGCAGGACCGCCGCACAGCCGACTTCTGCGATTCGCTCAAGGCGCGCGGCCTCGAAGAGAAAGTGCGTGCGAAGACGGGGTTGCCGATCGATTCGTACTTCTCGGCAACCAAGATTCGCTGGATTCTGGACAACGTGCCCGGCGCACGCGAAAAAGCGCGTCAAGGCAAGCTCGCGTTCGGCACCGTCGACAGCTGGCTCGTTTGGAACTTCACGAAGCACGAACTGCACGTGACCGACGTGACGAATGCGTCGCGCACCATGCTCTTCAATATTCACACGCGCCAATGGGACGACGAGTTGCTCGACGCCCTCGAAATTCCGCGCAGCATGCTGCCCGAAGTCCGTTCGTCATCCGAAATTTACGGTCCGACCAAGACCACGGTGTTCGCCTCGAAGATTCCGCTGGCCGGCATCGCGGGCGACCAGCAGGCCGCGATGTTCGGCCAGATGTGCACGAGCACGGGCATGGTGAAGAACACCTACGGCACGGGCTGCTTCCTGATGATGAACACGGGCACGCAGCCCATCGAGTCGAAGAACAACCTCGTCACGACGATCGCGTGGCAGATCGGCGACGAAGTCAACTATGCGCTCGAAGGCAGCATCTTCATCGCCGGCGCGGTGGTGCAGTGGCTGCGCGACGGCATGGGCATCATCAAGAGCGCGCCGGAAATCGAAGCGCTCGCCGCGAGCGTGCCGCACACGGACGGCGTGTACCTCGTGCCGGCGTTTGCGGGCCTCGGCGCGCCGCACTGGAACGCGCACGCACGCGGCACGCTGTTCGGCGTGACGCGCGGCACGACCTCGGCCCATCTCGCACGCGCGGCGCTCGACTCGATCGCGTACCAGTCGCTCGACGTGCTGGCGGCCATGGAGGCGGATTCGGGCATCAGCGTGGGCGAGCTGCGCGTGGACGGCGGCGCGAGCGCGAACAATCTGCTCATGCAGTTCCAGGCGGATCTGCTCGGCGTGGATGCGGTGCGCCCGAAGATCACCGAAACCACGGCGCTCGGTGCGGCCTACCTCGCAGGCCTCGCAACCGGCTACTGGCAGAACGTGGGCGAACTGCAGAGCCAGTGGAAGCTCGACCGCCGTTTCTCCCCGTCGATGCAGGCCGCGCAGGTCGACGCCTGTCGCGCGGGCTGGCAGCGTGCGGTGCGTGCGGCCAAGGCCTGGGCGGACGACTCGCACTGAGCAACGCAGTCAGCTTTTCAACAAACAAGCATAACTAATTAACATAACCCGCAGCGGGATGGCATGCGCTTCGTGCGCATGCACCGCGCGGGCAGAGAGAGACTACGACAATCATGTCACCCTATATTGCGGAGTTCATCGGCACGGCCATTCTCGTGCTGCTCGGTAACGGCGCCGTTGCAAACGTGCTGCTGGCAAAAACGAAGGGCAAGGGCGCCGACCTCATCGTCATCGTGATGGGTTGGGCCATGGCCGTGTTCGTGGCGGTCTACGTGACTGCCTCGTTCAGCGGCGCGCACCTCAACCCGATCGTCACGATCAGCCTCGCGCTCGCGGGCAAGTTCGCGTGGTCGAAGGTCGGCGGCTATATCGCGGCGCAGATGCTCGGCGGCATGGCGGGCGCGCTGCTCGTTTGGCTTGCCTATCGACAGCACTTCGCGAACGAAGCCGACCCGGATATCAAGCTCGCGGTGTTTTGCACGGCGCCCGCTATTCGCAGCAAGCGCCACAACGTGTTGACGGAAGCAATCTGCACCTTCGTGCTGATCCTCGGCGTGCTCTATCTGGCGTCGCCGCAGGTGGGACTCGGCGCACTCGACGCGCTGCCCGTGGGCCTGCTCGTGCTCGGCATCGGCATTTCGCTCGGCGGCCCGACCGGCTACGCGATGAGCCCGGCGCGCGATCTCTCGCCGCGCATCATGCATGCGTTGCTGCCGATTCCGGGCAAGCGCGACAGCGACTGGCGCTATGCGTGGATTCCGGTGTTCGGTCCGCTTGCCGGCGGTGCGGCTGCGGCCGGTCTCTATCACTACCTGCACGCCATGCACTGACTGCGCTGACCCATACCGCGCCTGCGAGACAGGTGCGTTGCAGTGCACCAAGCCCGCGTACGCCATGGCGTTCGCGGGCTTTTGTTCGTCTGTATACCCACGGCGCATAACACTGCAAAGGGCGCGATCCGGTTTCGCTATCGCCTCATGCGGCTTTCGGATTGTTCGGCTATCGCGGCACACCTATATTGGCTGTCAACGATCCATTCCAATATCAGGAGACGCCGCATGAAGCTGGTCCGCTGGGGCAGTAAGGGAGCTGAAAAGCCGGGTGTGATCGATAACGAGGAGCGCGTGCGCGATCTCTCCGGCGTCACGCCGGACGTGGCGGGCAAAGGTCTGGGCGCGGCCGCGCTGCGCCAGCTTGCCGGATACGATCTCGCCACCTTGCCGCTCGTCCCCGCCAACACCCGCCTCGGCCCCTGCGTGGGCAGCGTCGGCAAGATCGTCTGCGTGGGCCTCAATTATTCCGACCACGCCGCCGAATCGAACATGCCTGTGCCCACGGAGCCCGTGCTCTTCCTCAAGGCAACGAGTTCCATCACCGGCCCCAACGACGACGTGCTGATTCCCCCGGGCGCGAAGAAGGTCGACTGGGAAGTCGAGCTGGGCGTGGTGATCGGCGAAGCAGCGCGCAACGTACCGCGCGAGCGCGCGCTCGACTACGTGGCCGGCTATTGCGTGGTCAACGATGTTTCCGAGCGCGCATGGCAGATCGAGCGCGGCGGCCAGTGGGACAAGGGCAAGGGCTACGACACCTTCGCGCCGCTCGGCCCCTGGCTCGTCACGCGCGACGAAGTCGCCGACCCGCAGGCGCTCGACATGTGGCTCGAAGTCGACGGCAAGCGCTACCAGAACGGCAACACGCGCACGATGATCTTCGACGTGGCCACGCTCGTTTCCTATATCAGCCAGTTCATGAGCCTGCAGCCCGGCGACGTGATCTCGACCGGCACGCCGCCGGGCGTGGGCATGGGGCAGAAGCCGGAGCCCATCTATTTGCGCGCGGGACAGACCATGCGGCTGGGCGTGAGCGGCCTGGGCGAACAACAGCAACGCCTCGTGGCGGAACAAGGAGGGCAGGCGCAATGAATCAACTGGATCTGAACAATCGCGTGATGGTCGTGACGGGCGGCGCGCGCGGTCTGGGTTATGCCGTGGCGCAGCGGGCACTGCGCTCGGGAGCGGCGGTCGCGCTCTGGGACATCGACGCCGAACGGCTCGAACGCGCGCGCACCGAGTTGGCGGAGTTGGGCAACGTCTCGGTGGTGAAGGTCGAATTGACCGACGAAGCCTCGGTCGAGGCAGCCGCACAGCAAACCGTGAAAACGCACGGCGCGATTCACGCACTCGTGAACAGCGCGGGCATTACGGGCGGCAATGGCCTCACGTGGGAGTTGCCCGTGGACGTGTGGCGCCGCGTGATCGAAGTGAATCTGATCGGCAGCTACCTGACCTGCCGCGCCGTGGTGCCGCGCATGATCGAGCAAGGCTACGGGCGCATCGTCAATATCGCCTCCGTGGCGGGCAAGGAAGGCAATCCGAATGCTTCGCACTACAGTGCATCGAAGGCCGGGCTCATCGGCCTGACCAAGTCGCTCGGCAAGGAGCTTGCCACGAAGGGCGTGCTCGTCAACGCCGTGACGCCGGCGGCGGCCAAGACCGAGATCTTCGATTCGATGTCGCAGCAGCATATCGACTACATGCTCGCGAAGATCCCGATGAACCGCTTCCTGATGCCGGACGAGGCGGCTTCGATGATCGTGTGGCTCACGACGGAAGACTGCGCGTTCAGTACCGGCTCGGTGTTCGATCTTTCGGGCGGGCGCGCGACGTACTGAGGCGGGAAGCACGACCCGCGCGCATCGGCCGGACAGCGCGCGCGGGATCACGATAACGGCGCGGTGGTAATAGAAGAGCGCCGACAGGAGACATCGATGTCGATCGAGGCACCTACCCTGGAACCTGAGCTGGCACCTATGCTGGCAGAAGCCGCGGGCCGCAAGGCCATGCGCCGCCTCTTGCCTTTCCTGCTCTTGATGTACGTGCTCGCGTTTCTCGACCGCGCGAACATCGGCTTCGCGCAAAAGGCGCTGTTGCACGATACGGGTCTTTCGGACGCGGCATTCGCGTTCGGCGCGGGCGTGTTCTTTGTCGGCTACGCGCTCTTCGAAGTGCCGAGCAATCTCGCGCTGCACCGCGTGGGCGCGCGGATCTGGATGTGCCGCATCATGGTCACGTGGGGCTTGATTTCCGCGGCGATGGCGTGGGTCCAGTCGCCCACTTCGTTCTATGTGCTGCGCTTCCTGCTGGGCGTGGCCGAAGCGGGTTTCTTCCCCGGCATCATCTATTACCTCACGCAGTGGTTTCCGCAGTCCTCGCGGGCGCGCGCCATCGGCGTGTTCTATTTCGGCGCGCCGTTGGCGTTCATCTTCGGCGGCCCGTTGTCAGGACTTCTGCTCGAGATGCACGGCACCTTCGGGCTGGCGGGCTGGAAGTGGCTCTTTCTCGTGGAAGGGAGCCTGGCCTCGGCCGTGGGCGTGTGGGCCTTCTGGTACCTCGTCGACAAGCCCGAGGACGCGCGCTGGCTCTCCCCCGACGAGCGCCGCGCGCTCACCGGCGCGATCCAGCTCGACGCGCGTGAAGCTGCCGCACACGGCCCGCGCGATGCGCTCGCGGCATTGCTCGACCGCCGCGTGCTTGCCTATGCCGGCATCTATGCGCTGATCCAGATGAGCGTGTACGGCGTGATCTTCTTTCTGCCGCAACAGGTGGCCTCGCTCGTGGGCGCATCCGTGGGCTTGAAGGTGGGCCTGCTCGCGGCCGTGCCCTGGCTGTGCGCCGTGGCGCTCACGTGGATCGTGCCGCGCCGTGCGGACCGCCTCGGAGGCCATCGCGCATGGGCTGCGCGCCTGCTCGTGATGTCGGGTGTCGGCATCGCCGTCTCGGGCCTGGCGGGAGGCCTTGGCGGCAGCGCGGGCGCGATCGTCGCGATGCTCGGCCTGTGCTGCGCGGCGAGCGGCTTCATCGCGGCGCAGCCGCTCTTCTGGACCTTCCCGGCGCGCGATCTCGCGGGCGCGGCCTCGGCCAGCGGCATTGCGCTCATCAATTCGCTCGGCGGTCTGGGCGGCTTCGTCGCGCCGCTGCTGCGCGCCGCCGCCGACCGTAACTTTGCTTCCCACGCGGCGGGCCTCGAACTGCTCGGCCTTGCGAGCATTGCCGCCGCGCTGCTCATTCTTGTCGTCGCGCCGCGCGCCGTGACGCCGACGGCTCGCTCGTTCGAGCCGCCCGTGCGGCGCGCGCGCTAATCCTTTACCCAGGAGCTACGTAACATGGCCATGCCAACCATCAAACACGTGCGAGCCTTCACCGTGCGCGGCGGCGGCGCCGACTATCACGATCAACCCGACGGCCACTGGATCGACGACCATATTTCCACGCCGATGGCGCGCTATCCCGAGTATCGCCAGAGCCGCCGCTCGTTCGGCATCGACGTGCTCGGCACGCTCGTCGTGGAGGTGGAGGCGAGCGACGGTACCGTGGGTTTTGCCGTGACCACGGGCGGCGAGATTGGTGCGTTCATCGTCGAGAAGCATCTCGCGCGCTTTCTCGAAGGGCAGCGTGTGACCGACATCGAGAAGATGTGGGATCAGATGTACTACGCCACGCTCTACTACGGCCGCAAGGGTGTCGTGCTCAACACCATCTCGGGCGTCGATCTCGCGCTGTGGGACCTGCTCGGGCAGATCCGCAAGGAACCGGTGTATCAGCTGCTCGGCGGCCCCGTGCGCGACGAGCTGATGTTCTACGCCACCGGCGCGCGCCCCGATCTCGCGAAGGAAATGGGCTTCATCGGCGGCAAGCTGCCGCTGCTGCATGGTCCGGCCGAAGGTGAGGAGGGCCTCAGAAAGAACATCGAACTGCTCGCCACGATGCGCGAGCGCGTGGGCGACGACTTCTGGCTCATGTACGACTGCTGGATGAGCCTCGACGTGCGCTATGCCACGCGCCTCGCCCAGGCCGCGAAAGAGTACGACCTCAAGTGGATCGAGGAATGCCTGCCGCCCGACGACTACTGGGGCTATGCCGAACTGCGCCGCAACGTGCCGCGCGGCATGATGGTTTCTACCGGCGAGCACGAGGCCACGCGCTGGGGCTTTCGCATGCTGCTGGAAATGGGCTGCTGCGACCTGATCCAGCCCGACGTGAACTGGTGCGGCGGCATGACCGAACTCATCAAGATCTCGGCGCTCGCCGACGCGCACAACGTGCTGGTCGTGCCGCACGGCTCCTCGGTGTACAGCTACCACTTCGTCGTGACGCGCCATAACTCGCCGTTCGCGGAATTTCTCATGATGGCGCCGAAGGCCGACAAGGTGGTGCCGATGTTCACGCCGCTGCTGCTCGACGAACCGGTGCCGGTGAAAGGACGGCTCAAGGTGCCGGACGCGCCGGGCTTCGGCGTGCGGCTCAATCCGGACTGCAAACTTTCGCGGCCATACACGCACTGAGCGCGCCGAACGCGCACCAATCGAGGCTCATCACAAGCGACGAGGAGAAACACGTGCTGCTCAAGGACAAGGTGGTGATCGTCACCGGCGGTTCGCGCGGTATTGGCCGCGCCATTGCGATTGCGAGCGCCCGCGAGGGCGCCGATATCGCGATCAACTACTGGGGTGACAACGACGCCTCGTACGGCCGCCGCTCGGCGATCGACGAGGTGCTGGACGAGATCGAGCGGCTAGGGCGCCGCGCGATCGCGCTGGAAGGCAACGTGGCCGCGCCGCAAACGGGCGTGGATCTCGTGCGCCAGACGGTGGAGCGCTTCGGCAAGGTCGATGTGCTCGCCAGCAATGCGGGTATCTGCCCGTTCCACTCGTTTCTCGACATGCCGCCCGCCGTGCTCGAACGCACGATAGGCGTGAACCTGAACGGCGCGTTCTACGTGACCCAGGCCGTTGCGCGGCAAATGAAGGAGCAGGGCACGGGCGGCGCGATCGTGGCGACGAGTTCGATCAGCGCGCTCGTGGGCGGCGGCATGCAGACGCACTACACGCCCACCAAGGCCGGCGTGCATTCGCTCATGCAGTCGTGCGCGATTGCGCTTGGGCCCTATGGCATACGCTGCAATTCGGTGATGCCGGGCACCATCGCCACCGACCTGAACGCCGAAGACCTGAGCGACGAAGGCAAGCGCGCCTACTTCGAAAAGCGTATTCCGCTCGGGCGGCTGGGCGCGCCCGAAGACGTGGCCGAATGCGTGGTGTTTCTCGCCTCGGACCGCGCGCGCTACGTGACGGGTGCCGCGCTGCTCGTGGACGGCGGGCTATTCGTGAATCTGCAGTGAGCCATGGGCCACGCGTTTCAATGAGGAGCGAGCACGGCCGCGTGCGAACCATCGTGAGCGATATCGTCCATCTTGAAGGGCTGCGAAAAGCGCCGCAGCAAGCCGACGAAATGCTCGGCGGGCTCGGCAAGCGGCTCGTTCTTGCGCGTGAGCACGCCGTAGCCCGGCAGGCTCTTGCCGATTTCGAGCGGCAGCACGACGAGCAGCTTGCCGCGCACATGGTCGCGCACGACCGGCTCGGGCAGCATGGCCACGGCGTCGAAGCTTTCGAGCAGTTGCAGCGTGGCGAAGATCGAGGCCGACTCGGTGAGATTGGCGGGCGTGCCGAGACCGGCGCGCGCGAGTTCGCCTTCGAACAACTCGCGCGCGGGACTCGTGATGGGCTGCGCCACCCATGGCCAGTTCATCAGTTCCGCGAGCGTGACCTGTTCGCGCCGCGCAAGCGGATGGCGCGCGCGCACCACCAGCACGAGGGTTTCCCGCGCGATCGGCTCGAAGCTGAAATCGTTGTGCTGCAGCGGCGTGGTGAGGCGCCCGAGGGCGAGATCGACTTCGCGGCGATGCAGCAACTGCACGACCTGGTCGCTCGTTTCGCCGAGGATGCGCACGTGCAGCAGCGGCCGTTCGGTCTTGAGCGTGGCGACGGCTTGCGCGAGCAAGTCGGGCGCGGCGCCCATGATCGCGCCCACGGTGAGCTGGCCGTGACCGCCGCGACGCTTCACGTCGAGGTCTTCGGCAAAGCGCGTGAGTTCGGCGAGCGCGCGGCGCGCGTAGGCGAGCGTGACGACGCCGAGCGCGGTGGGCTGCATGCCGCGCGCGTTGCGCTCGAAGAGCCGGAAGCCGAACGCTTCCTCGATGTCGCTCAGCATGCGGCTCGCGCTGGGCTGGGCCACGTTGATGGCGTCGGCGGCCTGATGAACGTTGCGCGCGTCGTCGAGCGCGACGAGCAGGGCAAGGTGCTTGAATCTGAGCCGGTTGACGAGTGCGACGACGGAAGTGTGATGGTTCATGGAGCGATCCGGTTTGTGCATCGCCCGATCCCAACATCGGATTGGTTGGCTATCGATGCGGGAATTATAGTCGGATCACAACGCAGCTAACCACGTAAAAAACGCGTGCCCTTTAGCCCCTTTGGGCCGCCGCGAAGCCAGGGCAAATACCGAGGCAACGCGTGCCCCTGGTCACAAAAGCGGCATAAGCGCACGACGTAACAAGGCTGGACGGAGACACGATCATGGAGACAATGGCGTTTCGCATGCAGCTCGATCCCGGCAAGCGGGACGAATACGAGCGGCGTCACCGCCAAATCTGGCCCGAGCTGGCGAGCGCGCTGCGCGATGCGGGCGTCGAAAATTACCGCATCTTTCTCGACGAAGCGACGCATCACCTCTTTGCCGTGCTCGAACGCCGCGACGATCACACCATGGACGCGCTGCCCGAGCTGCCCATCATGCGCAAATGGTGGGATTGCATGGCCGACATCATGCAGACGGATGCACACAACGTGCCGCTGCAACAGCCGCTCGTGCAGGTCTTTCATTTGCCTTGAGCTCACGCGAGGAACATGCCATGCAGGTCGTCGATCCGCACGTCCACTTCTGGAATCTCGATACGCATCACTACCCGTGGCTCGCGAATCCGGGCACGTCATTCGTCGGTGACGCGCGCGAACTCAAGCACAACTATCTGCCCGCCGACTTGTTGCGCGAGGCCGGCGACATCGACGTGCTCAAGGTCGTACACGTCGAAGCAAACCACGATCCGGACGATCCGGTGGAGGAAACGCGCTGGCTGGAAGGGCTCGCAGACATTGCCGCGAACGCGGGGGAGGCGCATGCGTGGCCCGACGCGATCGTCGCGGCCTGCGATCTCAGCTCGTCCAATGCGCCCGCGGTGCTGGAGGCGCATGCGGCGTTTGCGCGTACGCGCGGCATTCGCCAGATTCTCAACGTTCACGAGAACAAGCTCTACGACTACGTGGGGCGGCATTACATGCGAGAGGCCACGTGGCGCGAGAACTTCGCGCTGCTGGAGAAGCACGGTCTTTCGTTCGACCTGCAGCTTTATCCCTCGCAGATGGAGGAGGCCGCCGCACTCGCGCGTATGCATCCCGGCATTCAGCTCGTGATCAACCACGCGGGCATGTTCGTCGACCGCAACAGCGTGGCGGGCTACCGCGCATGGCGCGACGGCCTGCGCCTGCTCGCGGCATGCCCGAACGTGGCCGTGAAGATCAGCGGACTGGCGATGTTCGATCACGCGTGGAGCGTCGAAAGCCTGCGCCCATATGTACTGGAAACGATCGACGCATTCGGCGCGGACCGCGCGATGTTCGCCTCGAACTTTCCGGTCGACCGCCTGTTCGGCAGCTATTCGAAGCTTTGGCATGCGTACGCGTCGATCGTGAGCGGCGCGAGCGAGAGCGAACACATGGCGCTATTTCGCGGCAACGCGGAACGTATCTACCGCATTTGAGCGTGCGCGCAACGACATGGAGACAGGCGTGGAAGCAGAAGCAAAAATCAGGGCCGATGACACTCCGCGGCTCGAACTGCGTAACGCGAGCAAGTCGTTCGGGCGCGTGCGCGCGCTCATCGACGGCAGCTTGAGGCTCATGCCCGGCGAGGTGCACGCGCTGCTCGGCGAAAACGGCGCGGGCAAGTCGACGCTCGTGAAGATCCTCGCGGGCGTGTATCAGCCCGATGGCGGCGAAATGCGCATCGACGGCGTGGAGCGCGAGTTCGCGACGCCCGCCCAGGCGCGCGACGCCGGTATCGCGGTAATTTATCAGGAGCCCACACTGTTCTTCGATCTTTCGATTGCGGAGAACATCTACATGGGGCGTCAGCCCGTGGATCGCGTGGGCCGCATCGACTACGACACGATGCATCGCGAGGTCGCGGCCCTGCTCCAGTCGCTCGGCGTCGAACTGAAGCCCGAGCGGCTCGTGCGCGGCCTTTCGATTGCGGACCAGCAGGTGATCGAAATTGCGAAGGCGCTGTCGCTCAACGCGAACGTGCTCATCATGGACGAGCCCACGGCCGCACTCTCGCTGCCCGAGGTCGAGCGGCTCTTCACGATCGCGCGCACGCTGCGCGACCGCGGCGTGGCGATTCTCTTCATCACGCACCGGCTCGAAGAAGTCTTCGCGCTCACGCAGCACGTGACGATCATGCGCGACGGCGCCAAGGTGTTCGACGCGCCCACGGCCACGCTCAAGACCCAGGACATCGTCGCGAAGATGGTGGGGCGCGACCTCGCCACGTTCTACCCGAAGGCGGACATGCAACCGGGCGAAGTCATGCTGCGCGTGCGCGGCCTCACGCGTCGCGGCGTATTCAAGGACATTTCGTTAGACGTGCGCGCGGGTGAGATCGTCGCGCTCGCGGGACTCGTGGGCGCGGGGCGAAGCGAGGTGGCGCGCGCGATATTCGGCATCGATCCGTGCGACGCGGGGCAGGTTCAGATCGCGGGCAAGCCGCTGGCGTCCGGCATGCCCGCTGCCGCCGTGAAGGCAGGCCTCGCGCTCGTGCCCGAGGACCGGCGTCAGCAAGGTCTCGCGCTCGAACTGAGCATTGCGCGCAACGCCTCGCTCACGGTGCTCGGGCGACTCGTGCGCTTCGGCCTCATTTCCACGGGGCGCGAAGTGCAGCTGGCCGGGCAGTGGGGCAAGCGCCTGCGCCTGAAGGCGAGCGATCTGAACGCGCCGGTGGGCACGCTATCGGGCGGCAACCAGCAGAAGGTGGTGCTCGGCAAGTGGCTCGCCACCGGGCCGAAGGTGCTCATCATCGACGAACCGACGCGCGGCATTGACGTGGGCGCGAAGGCCGAAGTCTACGGCGCGCTCGCGGAACTCGTGAAAGAGGGCATGGCCGTGCTGATGATTTCGAGCGAACTCCCCGAAGTGATCGGCATGGCCGACCGCGTGCTCGTCATGCACGAAGGCCGCATCACCGCCGACATCGCCCGTGCCGACGCCAACGAAGAGCGCATCATGAGCGCCGCGCTCGGCGAAACCAACATTCATCTGGGGCACGCCGCATGATGCGCCATTCCACTTCTCCTCATCCCCTGCACGGCGGCGAGCCGCGCCCGCAGCGGCGCAACGCGGGGGCGTTGGCCGAAGCGCTGGCGCGCAGCCGCGAGACCACGCTTTTCGTGGTGCTGCTGCTGATCGTGGGCGGCACGGCGCTCGCGCGGCCGCAATTCCTCAACCTGCAGAATCTGCGCGATGTGCTGCTCAACGTCTCCATCGTGAGCTTGCTCACGGCGGGCATGACGATCGTGATCCTGATGCGCCATATCGATCTTTCGATCGGTTCGACGGTCGGCATCAGCGCCTATGGCGTGGGCAGTCTCTACGTGGCGTTCCCGCACATGCCCGTGCTCGTGGCGCTGGTCGCGGGGCTCGCCATCGGACTCGTGGCGGGCGCGATCAACGCGCTGCTCGTGGCCGTGGGGCGCGTGCCGTCGCTCGTCGCGACGCTCTCGACGCTCTACATCTTCCGCGGCGCCGACTACGCGTGGGTGCATGGCGGCCAGATCAACGCCACGAGCCTGCCCGACGCGTTTTCACGGCTCGCCACAGGCACGGTGCTCGGCATTCCGGTGCTGGCGCTCATTGCGATCGTGCTGCTTGCCGCGCTCTCCGTGTATCTCAAGCAGTTCCGGCCGGGCCGCGAGTACTACGCGATCGGCTCGAACCCGGAAGCGGCGCGCCTTGCCGGCATCAACGTGGAGCGCCGCGTCGCGACGGGCTTCTTGATCAGCGGCGCGATTGCGGGCCTGGCGGGCGCGCTGTGGCTCGCGCGCTTCGGCACCGTGGACGCGAGCACCGCGAAGGGCATCGAGCTACAGGTGGTCGCGGCCGCCGTGGTCGGCAGCGTGGCGATCACGGGCGGCGTGGGCACGATACTCGGCGCGACGCTCGGTGCGCTCGTGCTGGGCGTGATCAGCATCGCGCTCGTGGTGCTGCACGTCTCGCCGTTCTGGGAACAGGCGATTCAAGGCGCGCTGATCGTGGCCGCCATCGCCGCCGATACGCTGCTCGCCCGCTCCGTGGCAAAACGCATGATGAGGAAACGCGACCATGGCTAAGAACGCCCCGAAACCCGACGCCGCGCTGCTCACGCGCAAGCCCGGCTTGCCGCTCAGCTGGGAAGCGCTGCTTGTCGTCATTCTCATTGCATCGCTGGTGGTGGGGCGCGTGCTCTCGCCCGTGTTCCTCACGGGCGCGAACATCAGCAACGTGCTTGCGGACCTCACCGAAGTCGCGCTCATGGCCTTGCCGATGACGCTCATCATCGTCGCCGCCGAAATCGATCTTTCGGTGGCCTCGGTGCTCGGCGCTTCGAGCGCGTTGCTGGGCGTGCTCTGGCACATGGGCTTGCCGATGCCGGTCGCCATGGCGCTCGTGCTCGTGGCGGGCGGCCTCGCGGGCCTCTTCAACGGGCTCGTGATCGTGAAGCTCAATCTGCCTTCGCTCGCCGTGACGATCGGCACGCTCGCGCTCTTTCGCGGGCTGGCTTACGTGTTGCTCGGCGACCAGGCGATTGCCGACTTCCCGCCGGGTTATACGCTCTTCGGCATGAGCAACCTGGGCAGCACGTTTATCCCGTTGCCGTTCCTGATCGTCGCGGCGTGCGCCATCGTATTCACGATATGGCTGCAGGCCACGGCGTTCGGCCGCAGCCTCTTCGCGATCGGTGCGAACAGCACGGCCGCTTCGTTCTCGGGCATCGACGTGCCGAAGATCAAGCTGCGCCTCTTCGTGCTCTCGGGCGTCATGAGCGCGCTCGCGGGCATCGTCTATACGCTGCGCTTCACGAGCGCGCGCGGCGACAACGGCGAGGGCTTCGAGCTTTCGGTGATCGCGGCGGTGCTGCTTGGCGGCGTGAGTATTTTCGGCGGGCGCGGGTCGATGTATGGCGTGCTGCTCTCGCTCCTGATCGTCGGTGTGCTGAAGAACGCGCTCACGCTCGTCGATGTGTCGAGCGAAACGCTCACGATCGTGACCGGGGCGCTGCTGCTGGCTTCGGTGCTGATCCCGAATCTCGCCGCGCGCTGGCGCTCGATGCGCGACCGGCGTGCGCTGGCACGGACGGCGTGAACGTGGTGTGAAGAAAGGCAAAGAAGTAAAGAGGCAGTCAATCAGCCGGACGCGTCCGGTACCCATCGAGGAGACGATTCATGAGAAAGCCAGTACGTCACGTGTGCACGGCCTTGCTGTGCGCGATGCTAGTGGGAGGCGGTGTCGCGGCGCATGCGGCCGGCATCAAGGAGGGGTTGAAGATCGCGTTCGTGCCCAAGCAGATCAACAACCCCTACGAGGTGATCGCCGATAACGGCGGTCTGGACGCGATCAAGGAGTTCAAGGGCGAGGGCAAGGCGGTCGGGCCTTCGGACGCGGGCGCGTCCTCGCAGGTCTCGTACATCAATACGCTCACCACGCAGCATCAGGACGCGATCGTCATCGCGGCCAACGATGCGAATGCGCTCGTGCCGTATTTGAAGCGCGCGATGGATCAAGGCATCAAGGTCGTCACGTTCGACTCGGACACCGCGCCCGAAGGACGGCAGATCTTCGTGAACCAGGCGAACGCGGAGAGCATTGGCCGCGGCCAGATCCAGCTCGTTTCAAAGCTGATGGGCGGCGAGGGCGAGTTCGCGATTCTTTCGGCCACGCCCAACGCGACGAACCAGAATACCTGGATCAAGTGGATGCAGGAAGAGCTGAAGAAGCCCGAGTATTCGAAGATGAAGCTCGTGAAGATCGCCTACGGCAACGACGACGACCAGAAGTCCTTCGTCGAGACGCAAGGATTGCTGCAGGCGTATCCGAACCTGAAGGCAATCGTTGCGCCAACATCGGTCGGCATCGCGGCGGCGGCGCGTTATATCTCTTCGTCGCCGAGCAAGGGCAAGGTGGCGGTGACGGGCCTCGGCACACCTAACCAGATGCGCGCGTTCGTGAAGAACGGCACCGTGAAGGCGTTCCAGCTTTGGGATCCGGGTGCACTCGGCTATCTCGCCGCGTATGCGGCGGCCAATCTTGCTTCGGGCACGATCACGGGCAAGGAAGGCGAGTCGTTTGACGCGGGCAAGCTGGGCAAGCGCACGATCGGCAAGAGCGGTGAGGTGATTCTCGGGCCGCCCACGACGTTCGATGCTTCGAATATCGATAACTTCAACTTCTGATTCACGCTGCTGGTTTGATTGACGAGGAATGCCAAACGACCCGGTTTTTCCGGGTCGTTTGCTATTGGCCGTTCGAATCGGGCTTCGGGGTCGCGCGCGGGGGCAGGGGCTGGGGCTCGGCCGCCATCCCCTCCACCGGATAAAGATTGAGAAACGACCTCGCCTCATCCATCGAACGGCTCGCCAACCAGTTCTCATACTCCGGAGGCGGCACGATCACCACGGAACGTTTCTCGTCCCCGGGCTTGTGGAAACGCTTCATGAGCGGATGATCGTTCGCATTGACGGTGAGCATCGTGAACGAGTACGCCTTGCCGGCCTCGCCTTCGTCCCACTCGCGCCATATGCCGGCAATGGCAAACGGCGCGCCATCGGCAAGACCAATGCGCCAGCGCACCGCCTTGCCGGTCTCGTAGCTCGGCTCGAAAAACGCCTCGCACGGAATCAGGCACAGCTGCAGGTTCTTCCACGCGCCGTTGAAGCTGCGCCTCTCACCCACCGATTCGGCGCGCGCGTTCATCGTGTCGAACACTTTCACGCCGGGCGGAATCTGTTTGCGCGGCACCATGCCGAACGTCGCAAGCAGGGCTTCGCGTGCATCGGGCGCATTGTGCGTCGCGCTCGCACGGCGGATCACCGGCGCGGCATAGTCCTTGAAGATCTCGTCGCGCCACGGGTCGTCCGGCGGCAGGACGCCGTAGTGCCGGAAGAGGTAGTCACGGCGTGCGGCGGCGTAGTTCGTGCACATGGTCGTCTCTCCGTCCCGTCCTTCAAGAATCATTCTGACATGTGATAGGCTGTATAAATATACAGTGTTTTGGGGCGGAAAATGGGACGGGATCATCGTCACTTCCCTCCGCTCACGGCGGCGGAACTGGCTGAAATCTACGACCGGAATCCCTTGCCCGTCGTATTGCGGTTGCTATGGGAAATCCACCGGTTGCGCTCCACCATCAGCAGGGCGAACCAGATCCGGCTCACGATCGGCACGCGCGTCGGCACGGCGAATACGCCTGCGGGCATGTGGGAGCGTTTCGAACAGGAACTCGACGCGGAGCCGTGTTTGACCGATCCGCTCACGGCGCGTCAAAAGGGTTTGCTGCATGAGGGCGAGCCTGAGGGACGGCTGCGGCGCAGGCGGCGCAATGGCGATTGATCGTTGGCCTGCGCAGCGGAGTCTGCGCAGCGGACTCAGTGAGATAGAGGGCTCTCTCGAAAATGCGGCGCGCGGGGTTTCATCTCCCACCATATGGGTTCTCACACGCTCGCCAGCCATTCGTATGGCACGCTGAAATTTGGCTGTAAGTGGCCCTTGTTAGAGTCCACGAAAGCAGTTGTCTTTCGTGGCAGTCAACACAAGAGCGACTTCTCATGGCTATTGTCCGCGCATGCTGGTTCGTTCTGGCGCTGCTTCTCAGTGCTCCCGTCTGGGCCTACCAGACGCGTGTCGTTTCGATTCCCAGCGCCGCGATGCAGCGCTCGTTCGACGCGACCGTCGTCTTGCCCGACGACTACGCGCGCGGCAACCACGCCGCGCGCTTTCCGGTGATCTACGTGCTGCACGGCTCGGGCGGCAGTTATGCCGACTGGACCTCCAACACCCGCATCGGCAAGCTCGCCGACCGTTATCACGTGGTGCTCGTGATGCCGGACGGCGGTCACGAGAGCTGGTATATCGACAGCCCGTTCGATCGGGGCAGCCGTTACGAAACATATGTGGGCAGCGAAGTCGTGTCGTATATCGACACGCATTTCCGCACGATCGCCGCGCGCGATCACGGGTTTGAGCATGGGCGGTTTCGGCGCGCTGCGCATCGCGCTGGACCGGCAGGAGACGTTCGGCGCGGCCGGCAGCATTAGCGGCGCCGTCGATCCGCGCAACTGCGAAGACGAGCCGGGCATCGATCACGTGTTCGGCGATCCTGCGCGGCACGCGTCGTTCTGGAACAGCAATGCGATCGTGGATAGCGCGCAGGACTTCGAACACGCCCATATCGCGCTCACCATCGACTGCGGCGTGAGCGACTTCTTCGTGCAATCGAATCGGACGCTGCACGAAAAGCTCGTTGAATTAGGCGTGCCTCACGATTACGCGGAACGTCCAGGTGGCCATACGTGGTCCTATTGGTCGAACTCGATCCGCTACCAGGTGCTCTTCTTCGCCACGGCGTTCCAGCGCGCCGGCTGGCATCCGCAAGTGGCGTAACGCATCACGGCGCGCGCGTTTCCAGCGCGCGCGTGTTTGCCAACATCCTTCCAACGTCATTCCGTCACACGATTTCCGGGGATACCTGCCCGGTCTCGGGCACCGCGCTTGCTGTAATGATCCTGCAGGGGCGGGCACGTAGATCCGTCCTGCTCAACCCAGATGCCGGGCATCAGGCGACCGCACGCGGCGCCGGGGCGCGGCGACCACCCTTGAGCCGGTTCGCAACGGATGCAGGAGGACGTCATGCTTCAATACGCTGTCATTTTCTTTATCATCGCGATCATCGCGGCCGTGTTCGGTTTTGGCGGCATCGCGGCGGGTGCGGCATCGATCGCCAAGATCCTGTTCTTCATCTTCCTCGTGATTTTCCTCGTCACGTTGCTGCTTGGCGTCGTGAGAAGGGGTTAATTGGCGAGCCACGCTGGTTGCAGTCGAATCGCAGCCCGCCCGCGCGGGCTGCATTTTTGTATTCGACAGCAGTGTTCCAGTCATTCGTATTGCGAATTAAATAAGCAGGCTTGCAGCCGGGGGCATCACGCGATCGTATCCACCACGCCGCCGTCCACGCGCAAGGCCGCGCCCGTGGTTGCGGAAGCCTCTTTCGAGCACGCGTAGACGATCATGTTCGCCACTTCCTCCACGCTCGCCGCGCGCCGGATGATGGAAGAGGCGCGATGCGTCTGCACGAACTGAGCGGCGACTTCCTCGACGGTTTTGCCCGAAGCGGCCACTTCGTCCTTGAGCATGTGCGTCACGCCATCGGAGAGTGTCGGGCCCGGCAGCACCGAATTGACCGTGACGCCCGTACCCGCAAGTCGCTTGGCGAGGCCGCGTGCGAGCGCGAGTTGCGCGGTTTTCGTCATGCCGTAGTGGATCATGTCGGCGGGAATGTTCAAGCCCGATTCCGACGAGATGAACACGATACGCCCCCAGCCGCGCTTGACCATGGCATTCGCATAGGCGCGCGAGAGACGTACGCCCGACATCACATTCGTTTCGAAGAAACGCAGCCACTCGGCGTCGGGAATCTCGAAGAAGTCCTGCTGCTGAAACACGCCGAGATTGTTCACGAGAATGTCCACCTGCGGATGCGCCTTCACGAGGGCGTCGCATCCCTGCGCACTGGAAAGATCGCCGACGAAGCCCTGCACCCGCGCGCCGGGCGCAGCGGTGCGCAGCGCAGCCTCGGCTTCGTGCACGTTTTCGGTGTGACGGCTACTGACGATCACGTCGGCGCCCGCGAGCGCGACGCCTTTGGCCGCGGCAAGACCGATGCCCGCAGCCGAGCCGGTGACGAGCGCGAGTTTTCCAGTCAGATCGATTTTCATGCGGGCTCCTTGAGGGGGGAAGGCTGGCCGCGCTTCCGAACGCGTGTTGAACGTGTGTTGAGCGTTCCGGACGCAGCGTCGCGCGCGGCCATCGTGAAGGGAACGGGCAGTGTACTGCGCAGGCGCTCCGGATGTTTCTCAGGCGCCTCACGCACCCATTGCCGGATCGCTCACGCTGTCCTTGCCGGTTTCCACACGGCCCGCGAAGCGCCGGATCACACCGTTCTCCGCGCTCAGCGTGAAGTCGTACCAGCCGCCCGAATCCGCGACCGCCCAGTTCGACTGCACCTGTTCGCCGGCGCGCAACGCGTAAGTCCAGGGCCCGTCGCTGCGGTAGGCATTGGCCGCCACGCTCACGTTCGAAGCCGCGCTCGCGCGATTCGCGATGCTCAGCTCGAGTGCATTGCTCGCGGTGTCGTAGCGCACGCGCACTTCGGGATTGGGGCCATGCGCCGCCGCGCGCACGTTGCCCTCGAAGGCGCGATGAAAGCCGTTCGGGCCAAGCACCCACAGGCGGTACGCACCACCGTCGGCGGCGCTGGGCGTCCACGTGTCGCGCAGTGTCTTGCCGGCTTCGACGGTGTAGCGGCGCGGCGACCGGTCGAGGTGAAGCGCGTCGTACACGTGAAAGACGGCGCCGGCTTTCCCTTCGTTGCCGAACGCCAGTTGAACCTTGTGATGACGCCCGTCGACGCTCGCATCCACGTTGAGGCGGTACGGCAGGGCGCGCGAAGGACGCGCCCGGCGCGCCTGCTGCGGCATGGTCTGCGTGTCGGGCTGTGGCACGGGCACGGGCTTGAGCGCGTTCTGCTGCTTGTTCAGCGCATCGGCCTCCCCCTTCGTCGGTGCGGAAAACGCCTGTACCGGCTTTTCATTCGGTGTGCTGAAGTTGAATGCCGAGGTGAGATCGCCGAATACCGCACGCCGCCACGGGCTGATATTCGGTTCGCGCACGCCGAAGCGCGTTTCGATGAAGCGCAGCACCGACGTGTGATCGAAGACTTCGGAGTTTACATAGCCCCCCGTGCTCCACGGCGAGACGACGATCATAGGCACGCGCGGCCCGGGCCCGAACGGCAAGCCGTCTGGCGCGACCGGCTTGCCGTCGCCGGGAGGGTTCCGCATGGTGAAGTATTCGTGGCGCGTAGTGGCCGTGGATTTGCCTGCGTACTTGCCGTCCTTGACGGGCGAGGGCGGGCAAGGCGGCGGCATGTGATCGAAGAAGCAATCGTTCTCGTCGAAGTTCACGAAGAGCACGGTCTTGCTCCAGATGTCCGGGTTGCGCGTCAGCGCTTCGAGCAGCTTCTGCAGGTAGTACGCGCCCTGGCCTGGCGTCGAAACGGCGGGGTGTTCGGAATAGGCTTGCGGCGCGATGATCCAGCTCACCTGAGGCAACTGGTTCGCCGCAATGTCGTCATTGAGCGCCTGCAGGAAGCCGCCATCGGGCATCGTATTGCCGACGCCCTTATAGAGCGGCTCGCGTGCGTCGAGCGCCTGGGTCCACGGCACGTTGGGCGAGCCTTCGATCGCTTCGAGCACCTTGCGATAGCTCGCGAACCCGACGAGCGGATTGTCCGTGTAGTTATCGGGCTGGTTTTCGTACACCTTCCACGTCACGCCTGCGGCCTGCAGGCGTTCGGGATAGGTGGTCCATTTCAGGCCCGTGGATGGCGCGCCGATGTTGTCCCAGCCATTGTTGTCGACCACGGCATAAGGCGAGGCCGTGGGGCCGTTCGTGCCGGTGAACAGAAAGAGCCGATTCGAATTGGTGCCGCCGTGCAGCGAGCAATAGTAGGCGTCGCAGATCGTGAAGGCGTTGGCGAGCGCGAAATGAAACGGCAGGTCGGAGGCCTGAAAATAGCCCATCGACGCGTCGCCCTTGAACTTGGGCCAATGCGTCATGCGGCCATGGTCCCAGGCCTCGTGGGCGTCGGCCCAGTTGTGCGCGCCGCCCGCGAGCAACGCGTTGCCCTTGCGGCTGTCGAGGTAGAACGGCAGCAGCGTGCGTGTGCCGTCGCTCTGTTGCCACACGTCGGCGCCGTCGGGCAGGGGAATCGTGATGCGGTCCGAGAAGCCGCGCACGCCGGGCAGCGTGCCGAAGTAGTGGTCGAACGCGCGGTTTTCCTGCATGAAGACGACGATATGCTGCACGTCTTCAATCGTTCCGGTTGCGTTGTTTGCGGGAATGGCCAGCGCCCGCTGGATGGCGGGCGAAGCCAGGCTGAGCGTCGCGCCCGCGGCGGCGGCGCGAAGGAAATCACGGCGGTCCATCGAAGTCATGGTGTGTTCGCGTTGTTGTCGTTGTGCTCGCGACCATTAGCATGACACGTTGGCGCCGCCGCGGGCGCCCGATGAACGGTTGTGGATGCGCACGCGCGCTCGTCAGAGCTTCACGCCGCCGGCCTCCGGCGGCTCGCGCCCCGGCTGGTCCAGCGGCAGGCTCGCGGCGTCGTCGCTCCAGTACGGCTCCCGGCCGTAGTACTGGTGCACGGAGCTGGCCCAGGTGCGATCGGCCATCGAAGGCCACTCGTCTTTGTCGAAGCCCGGCGCGTTCTTCACGCGCTCGGAATTGAGTGCGATGACGAAGCATTTGCGTGCCGCGTCGAGCGTGAGGGCACTCCACGGCACCGCGAGCAGTTTGTCGCCAATGCCGAGAAAGCCGCCGCTCGACATCACCATGTAGGCAACGCAGCCGCTTTCCACGTCGAGCATGATCTCCTTGACCTTGCCGACTTCGTCGCCGTCCGAACTCAGCACGCGGTCGCCGTCCAGCGTACTGGCCGCCATCACGTCGGGGCCGGGACCACGCTTGGCCGCCTGGTCGCGGCCGACAATACGTGCACCGTCGCGTGCACCTTCGCCGCCGGGCGACGCTGAACCGATTGGGGTTTGCGAGTAGGTCATGATGTTCTCCTTGTTCATGATGAAATACGCACGCCGGGGGTCTCCCGCGCGCGACGCGCGCCGGTTATCCAGAAGCTTGCAGAAGTTGAGGGCGCAACCATGCGCCCTGGCGGTCGAGGTGGCGTGAAGGAAGATTCAGTTGCTCTTTCCGCCGCCGTCCAGGCCCGCGCCTTTGCGCCACACTTCCTTGCCTTGCTCCGAGAGTTCGCCGCTGCTGTGGGTGGCGTCGGGCTCGGTGCCGTGCACGGCCATATCGCCGCCCGGCGGCTCCGTGGCCCCCTTCTTCTCGCGCTTGCGTTGCGCCACGCGCTCGTCGTGCGAGCGGCCTGCGTATTCGCTCATTTCGACCTCCCTTGAATATGCGCATCGCATCACGGCGCGGTGCGGCTTGAGGGTTCGATCCCATGCCGGCCCGAAATGGACCGGCCACGCCGATTCCACAGCATCGGTCATGCCGTGGCGTGCCTCGGCTATCGATCGGGAACCGGTCAGGATCCCGAATCAAGGAAGCGCCCACGAATGGGCGCGTTGCGCGCCCCGGAGTCGCGTCAGTCGCTACAACGACGATGTAAATCGTTCATGCCGTGTAGGAGGCAGGAGGCTCGAGCTTGTCAGGGCGTGGCGACCCGGTGGAGGATGTCGAGCAGTTGCGAAACCGCGAAGGGCTTGCGCAGGAAGCCCACGACGTCGGCGTCGGGGGGCAGGGTGACGAGCGCGGAGACGAGCACGAGCGGCACGCCCGCGAGCTTGCTGCTGCGCCTCATTTCGCGCATGAGGGAGAGACCGTCCATGCGCGGCATCATGCAGTCGGAGATCACGACATCGGGAGGGTCGGCGAGCGCGCTTTGCAGCGCATCCGAACCGTCTGCGGCGGTTCTGACCCGATAACCTTCCTGCCCGACCAGTTCCTTGAGCGCGTCGAGCGCGTTGCTGTCGTCGTCGACTAGTAATACGGTTGCCATACGTTTCTTGCGTGAGCGGCCCGGCCGATCGTGGCGGCTGTGCCTTTGTTCTTCGCGAACGCGTCGCGACGGGCCGAGGATGTCCGACGGCCGTCCCGCAAAGTGCAATTTCTGTTCCCGTGCCGCGCAATCGAGCTCCGCGACCGGCATCGTTTCGGTTTCGGTCGTCATCCTGGCGTCGCCGTGCCCCGTTGGGCGGCGGAGTCGTGCGCGCCCAGTTGCGCCGCGACGATGAGCGCCGAGACTTCGGGAAAGCTGCCGAACGCCTCGTCGGGCAGGTGGCGCAAGGCGTCGATCACGTCGCGCGGCGCGCCGCTGCGCTCGGCGCTTTCGATCAGCGTGGCGGGGTGCGCAGGCCAGGTGACGCGTTCGAGGGCGTGCAGCACCCGCTCGCTCAGCGCCTCTGCGTTCGAACGCGCCTGGTCCGGGGTGTCAGCTCGTGTTGTCTCGCAAGCGGAAGCAGGCTTCATCGGCTTCTCCTTCGAAGATCACGACCCCTCCCGCAGATGCCGTTCCTGGCGCCTTTTACCTGTGCGTGCGCCATTTACGGGCAGGCAAGGACGTGGACGCGCGCACGTTCGCTTGGGCAATCTGGCGGCCGTTCAGGCGGGAAGCTTGTCGGCGAGCACGTCGGCGCGGCGGATCTGGGGCGGCGCGGCCAGCAGGTCGCCCGCGCGCGCCATCAATGCCGCGGCCACCTGGCCGTTCAGATGCGCGTTGCGGCCGGCTTCGTCGTCGAATGCATCGAAGATCGCAAACGTCGTGGCGTCGAAGCGCACGCCGAACCAGGCCGGCGTGCCGGGCTCTGCATCGACCAGCGGCTTCGCGCTCGCGAGAAATGCCGCCAGTTCCTCTTCCTTGCCGGGCTGCGCGTGCAGCTCGACATACAACGCATGTTGGGTCATGACATGGCTCCTGTTACGTCGTGGCGTCTCAGGCATGGTCGCGGTGCTTTGGGGCGTTCGTCAAGCGCCGGGAGGGCGCGGCGGGTTTTTCCTGCTTGCCGCGAGAAAGTTACGATTCGTAGTCCAGATAGAGTCGGGAGGATTCAGGGTTTTGTCTGACTACGCGGGGTCACAGCCGCGCTTCGGCCGGCCAGCCATCCGGTCTTGAATAAAACCTCTACACGGGGCCAGGGCGAATGTTTTTCATATTGATGCCGTAAACTCAGGCATATCTTCAGACCACGCCGTACATGCTAGATCCGGTCAATATCCTTCTCGTCACGGTGCTGTCGAGCATCATGAGCCTGGCCATTCTCGGCTCGCTGCGGCCTGCGGGTATTCCCGGCGTAGGGCGGTGGATCGGCGCCTATTTGATGGCGAGCGTGGCGCTCCTGCTTGCGGGCCTGCAACGGCTTGGCTTGCCCATCCTGACCGTGTTCGTTTCGAATACCTTGCTGGCGCTCGCCGTGGTGCGCCTGCTCGAGGGCTGCCGCCAGTTCTTCGGGCTCAAGCCGCGTGTGCCGCTCGCCTACGCGGGAACCGTTGCGCTAGCAACGGGTATTGTGTGGTGGTATTGGGTGACGCCCAGTCTCGGCGCGCGCGTGGCCGTCGTCTCCGCATTTCATGCGGCCATCTACGCGTCGCTCGGCTGGCTCTCACTGCGTTGCCGCCCGCCTGAGCGCCCCGTCTACAGCTACCGGTTCGTGACCCTGGCCGCCTGGCTGGGCGCGTTCGCGCACGCGCTGCGCGGGGTGATGTACGGCAGCGGCTTCGTGAAGCAGTACGGGCTGCTCGACTTCACGCCGCTCAACGTCGCATGGCTCGCACTCGGCATTCTCGTGTTGCCTTCGCTTTCGATCGGCATGGTTCTGCTCGCGCACGATCGCATGGCCGAACGGCTCGAACGCCTCGCGAACCAGGACGAGCTGACCGGCGCGCTCACGCGCCGCGCCTTTCTCGCCCAAGCGAACGCGTCGCTCGAAGCTGCGCGCGAGAAGGGCCAGCGGGTCGCGTTCGCGATTGTCGATATCGATCACTTCAAGTCGATCAACGACCGCTACGGGCACGCCACAGGCGACCGCGTGCTCGCGCAGTTCTGCCGCGTCGTGAAGGGCGGCGTGCGCCCGGAGGACGTGTTTGGCCGCCTCGGCGGCGAGGAGTTCGCGTTGCTCTTTGTGGGCATGAGCCGCGACGATGTCGTGACGCGTCTCGATGAACTGCGCGTGCTGACGCTCTCCGTGCGCCGCAGCGCCGACGCGCACGCCCGCGAATCTGGCCAGGAGGCCCACGACGGCCTGACGTTCAGCGCCGGCGTGGACGAACTCCAGGCGCAAGACTCGCTCGCCACGTTGATGGCGCGCGCCGACGCCGCGCTCTATGTCGCCAAGTCACGCGGGCGCGACCGCGTCGTGGCCATCTGACGATCCTTTCGGTCTCCTTCGCGCAATCTATGCGTGGTGAATCAACGCTCGCGCTCATGCGCGGCGCGACGGAAAAACCTTATCGAAACTCCATGCGCTACGCATAGTTGCGCACTGCGAAAGCCTTAACAGCGCTGTTTTTAAACGATAATTATCAATGGCGCGACTGACGTTGCGTGCAGCGTGAAGGCGCTTTCGCTGCATGACGTGCATGGTCCAGGTGGCTTGCGTGGCGCGCCTCAAAAATTTTCGGGCGGGCGTTTCTTCCCTTGTAACCAGTGGCGATCACGCGAAGCGGGATTCGTGCGGATAGGAAGGCGCCTGCTCCCGGCGCCCCGCGCCCGCATTGGTTTTCGAATTCGCTCCGCTCTCAAGCGCGCTCTGGCGCCGCCGGCCGTGACCGCTCCCCGCCGCGCGCCGCGACTCACGCGCTCGCCTGTCATTGCATCACCCACATTCAAAAGTCCGCTGCCGGAATGCGCACGTCAGGCCTCATCGCGCGTGTCGTTTCGCTGCGGGCACATTACGGGCCTGCCTTTCGGAATCCTCCCTGACCAGACAAGTCGCCTCCGGGGCCGGCCTTTAACCACAAGGAGCCTGAGATGAAAGTTGGCAGCAACTGGCGTAACGCACATAACAACGACGCGGCATTGCCCGCATTCCTCGCCGCACGTGTCGATCGCTACTACACCGAGCGCGTGCAGGAAAGCTGGGCCGGGGGCCACATCATGAAGGGCCGTGTTGCCGATGCGGATGCCTTGCACCTTTCGAGTAACGACTACCTTTCGATTGCGCGCCATCCCGAGATTCTCGATGCAATGTGCATGAGTATCCGCTCGGAGGGCAACGGGCTCCTGATGTCGGGTGTATTCCTCCACGGCGACGACTGCCCGCAACTCGCGCTCGAAGACCGCTTCGCGTCGTACATGGGGGCCGAAGCGAGTGTGTTGTGCCAGTCGGGTTTTGCCGCGAATACGGGGCTGATCCAGTCGATCGCCAATGCGCAGACGCCGGTGTACGTCGACATGATGGCGCATATGTCGCTGTGGGAAGGCATCCGCAGCGCCGGCGCGCGTGCGATTAGTTTCTTCCACAACGATGTCGATCACCTCGAGCAGCGCATCCAGCGCTACGGGGCCGGGATCGTGATCGTCGATTCGGTGTACAGCACCAACGGCAGCGTGGCGCCGCTCGCGGCGATCGCCGAGGTGTGCGCCGAGCACGACTGCGTGCTGGTCGTCGACGAATCGCACTCGCTCGGCACGCACGGTCCCCATGGCGCAGGCATGGTGGCCGAGCTCGGGCTCATCGACCGCGTGCATTTCCGCACCGCGAGTCTTGCGAAGGCGTTTGCCGGGCGCGCGGGCATCATCAGCTGTTCGCGCCGTTTTCAGGAGTATTTCAAATGCGAGGCGCTGCCCGCCATTTTCAGCTCGACGCTGCTGCCGCACGAAACGGCGGGTCTCGCGGCCACGCTCGACGTGATCGAGCGCGAAGACTGGCGGCGCGCGCGCGTCGCGGCCAACGCGCGGTACGTACGCTCACGGCTGGCCGAGCTTGGCTACAACCTGAACGGCAGCGAAACGCAGATCATCGCGCTCGAAGCCGGGCCGGAGCCGCAGACGATCGTATTGCGCGACGCGCTCGAAGCGCGCGGCATTTTCGGTTCGGTGTTCTGTGCGCCCGCCACGGCGCAGAACCGCTCGCTCGTGCGGCTCTCGCTCAATGCGGCGCTGTGCGAGGAGGAACTGGAGCGCCTCGTCGAAGTGTGCGCGGAGATTCGCGACGAGGTGCAGATGTGGAACTGGCCGTCCACGCGCCGCAACGAACGCAACGCGGGCCGTGCGCGCGTACGTCTGCCGCAGGCCGTGGTGAACATGCCGATGGTGGCCGTGGCGGCCTGAACCGCGCGCGGTTGAGGTGGCGTGGAGCGAGGCAGGGAGAGCGTGGGGCACACCCGACTATCAGGGCGAGTCCCACGCCGCCTGGATCTCGCGGTCCAGCTGGTCGAGATGCCGGTCGTAGGGCAGCACGTTGTCGAGCGCGAGCCCCGCCGGCTTCTTCACGACTGCGTAGAGATAGCGGCGGTCGCCGTGAAATTCCGATGCGGGGTGCATATACGTCTGCCATTCCGCGCACTGTGACGGGTAATAGCCTTCCGTGCGCCAGAAATAAGGCAGGCTGCGACGGCTGTCGAGCTCCGCGAGGAAGCTTGTGGGCGCACCTTGTTCGACGGCGATCTCGCGCACGCCGCGCAGCGATTCGTCGGTGTGAATGACGAGCAGATACGCGGTGCCGACACCGTCGAACATCAGGAGTCCATGCGGTTGGTACGAGAGATAGTGCTCGACGATGCCCAATGAATCGGCAATGCCCTTCACGTGCGCGGCGAGCGCATGATCCTTGAGGAATGCATATTCGGAAACGGCGAGTGCGTCGAGCACCGTGCTGCAGCAGCGGTCGAAATACGCGCGCTGCATATCGTCGATCGCCTGGTTCAGCGTTTCCACCGCATCGACTTCGTGCTTGCGGATGAAGCGGTCGATCAGCCCTTCGTTGAAGCTCTTTACGGCCACGTGCTCGTCGGCTTTGCCGGTCAGCACGATTTTTCTGATCGACGGGTCGGTAATGCGGCGGCAAAACTCCATGCCGTTGAGTTCGGGCATGTCGTAATCGACCACCACGACCGAAACCGACTCGAAGCGCGAAGCGTTATGTACCAGACTACGTATCGCGTCGACGCGCATGGCGATGACCTGGTGCGCATCGTTTTCTTCAGTACGGTCCAGATAGGGGCTGAAGATAGGCTCCGCCGCGCGGTCGTGCGGCGTACGGCCATTGAGAAATTTCAGCGCCTCGGAGGGCGAACTGAACAGGCGGAAGGCCAGGTCGGGGTCGAGTTGCAGGCTCAGGTTCGAAAGGAACGCGGCGCTGTCGTCGACGAAGGCGACGGTGGTCGGATAGGAGAACGGCTGAATGGCTTTCGTCATGGCGCAGGGAATGTCAAAACGAACTCGGTGTATTCGCCTTTTACGGAAGAGCAGGTAATTGCTCCACCCATCGCTTGCATGACATCGCGGCAGAATGCCAGCCCGATTCCTGCTCCGAGCGTCACGTCATCGGTGGCGGTTGTCGAAGTATAAAAGCGCGTGAAGATGTGCGGCAATACCTCAGGGGAAATACCGGTGCCCGTATCGCTGAAAATCAACCGATTGGCCCGTTGCCCTGATTCAAGACGAATCGAAATCTGCGCGCCTTCGATGCTGCCCATGTGCCGGAAGGCATTTTTGAGCAGATTGAAGAGCACATGAACGGTAAGCATTTCAGATCCGTGGAATTCGAAATCGGGGCGCAGGTTGCAGATTACCCGACGCCGGTCGCCTTCGCGAAACGGAAAACGCGCCAGCGCGGTTTCCACGCAATGTACGATCGAACACAACGTTGCGTTTTGCATGTTGCCGCCCGTGAAGCGCGCGGTGGCGAGCAGCATGTCGATGATCGCATTCGAATGCAGGGCTTCCTGTTCAATGCGGCCTACCACGCCTTGCAGGGAATGCAGATGCGCCACGCGTATTTTGGGCACGGGCAGGCGGCTGCGCTGGGCGAGTTGATAGGTGTCGAGCAGCGCGGGCAAATAGCGCATGAGGCCCGCGGCGCCCACGCGTATCGCCACGAGCGGCGTGCGCAGTTCGTGCGCCACGCTGCCCGCCGTGGCCAGCATGGCGCGCTCCTGTTCGATCTGAATGCGATCCTGATCGTAATTGGCCACCGCGCCGATCGCCACCGCAAACGAAAAGATCGCCAGATGCGTGAGGTAGTTCGGCCCGAGCACGATGGGATAGGTGGTGAGGCAGTACGCGATCACCGCGAGGCTGATGCCCACGAGGAACTGCAGCACGAGCATGAGCCAGTCGAGCAGCAGCACCATCACGAACGCCGCGATCAGCGCGCTTTCCACCCACACTTCGTTGCCGTTGTTCTTGAGCAGCATGAACGTAAAAAAGAACGGCAGTGCGTAGAGCGTGCAGAAGTACCAGTACCACGGCAGCAGCTTTTTCAGTGCAGCGGGCCAGCGCTCGAACGCCAGGATCGGCACGAACAGCAACGAGCCGATCAGGCGCAGCGTGAGATTTTCATACGGCTGAGGAAAGAGGTCTTTCCAGACGTAGTAGTAAAGCGGGAAGCCTACGCTCGCCACCACGGCGAGCGGCCGCATGCGGCGCTTCACGTATTGCAGGTTGCGCAGCGCGGGCGCGAAGGCGCGCACGAAGCGCGGACGCATCGACGCCCAGGCTCGCCTCAGTCGCACCGAGGTTCTTGAAACGTTCATCAGGATGGAATCGCTCATCGTTCTGGCCGGCGCGCGTGATCCGGCCGGTCTTCTTGCGTCTCGCTTTTTTTGGTACCCCGTTTCGCCGTTGGGTTCGCGTGGTCGGACCCCGTCTCCACCCCGCAAAGAAAGACAATATCACCAAAGGATTGCAGCGATGAGGCGGGTTTGGCCCTTAGTTTGGCCTTCGATGGGCTTCGGTGCTGCGTTGGCGGGGGAGTGTTATGCGCGGCGCATCGATTCGCCCCTGTTTGAAGGCATTCGATGGGTACGGGAGGGGCTTGCGGGGGCGCTGAGGTCTGCCTGTGCGGCCTTCAGTTTGCGGGCTTCCGATGTGCGCAAACGAATTGCTCGACGGCGTCGTCCAGCGGCTGCGGCGCGTCGCGATGCGGAGAATGGCCGCCGTGCGCGAGCGCGTGGACGCGCGCGTGCGGCGCGGCCGTGCCAATCGCCTCGACTTGCGCCATGGTGCCGTAGTGGTCGTCGAGCGCCTGTACGGCGAGCAACGGCGCGCGAATCGACGCCAGTTCGCCGACGATGTTCCAGGACCGGAAGGCGGGATCGAGCCAGATATCGTTCCAGCCATAGAACGCGGAATCGACATCGTCGTGATAGCGCGCGAGTTTTTCGCGCAGGCGGGTCGTTTCGTACGCAACCTTCGCCTCGCCGATGCTGTCGACCGAAATGCCTTCGACGAACACGTGCGGCGCAATCGCCACTGCGCCTGCGAGTGCTGTGGGGAAAGCGGCGGCGTAAAGCAGGGCGATGGAGGCGCCGTCGCTATGACCGATCAACCACATGCGCGCGCGTTCGGCCGCGCTCACGCCAAGCGTGTCGAGCAGAGCGGGCAAGACATCGCGCGCCTGCGCCGACATGAAATCGACCGGCCATTTCACGCCTTGCGCGCGCGGTGTGGAACGGCCGTAACCCGGGCGCGAATAAACGAGCCCGCGCATGCCGAGGCGTTCGCAAAGCGCGGCGGGCCAGTCTCTCCACATCGCGATCGAGCCGAGACCCTCGTGCAGGAACACGGCGAGCGGCGCATCGCTGGCGGCCGTGCCGATCCAGCGATATTCGATGCGCAGTGCATCGCGCGTGGACGTGGCGGGCAGATCGGCGAATTCGCTTTGGTTCATGGCGTGTGTCACTGTCACGACTGAAACTGCTGACGCAGCCGGAAACGCTGGATCTTGCCGGTCGCCGTCTTAGGCAGATCGTCGACGAACAGAATGTCGCGCGGATACTTGTGCGGCGCGAGCCGCGTTTTCACGAACGCCTTCAACTGCTCGGCCAACGCGTCGTGCGAGGTTTCCACTGCCGGTTGCTTGAGGACGACGAACGCGCAAGTCTTCACGAGCCCGCCCTGATCGACGCCGATCACGGCCGCTTCGAGCACCGCGTCGTGCTGCATGAGCACCATTTCCACTTCGATGGGCGAAACATACTGGCCGCTCACCTTGAGCATGTCGTCGCTGCGGCCCGCATAGACATAGGCGCCGCCCGGCAGGCGCCGGTACTTGTCGCCGCTCCTCACCCAGTCGCCGAGGAAGGTCGCGCGCGACTTCTCGCGATTGCACCAGTACATCACGGCCGCGCTCGGCCCGCGGATGAAGAGGTCGCCGATTTCGCCGTCGGGCACGAGCGCACCGGTCTCGTCGCGCAGTTCGATTTCGTAGCCGGGCACGGGGCGTCCGGTGGTGCCGTATTCGACCGCGTCTGGCCGGTTCGAGAGGAAGATGTGCAGCATTTCCGTGGAGCCGAGGCCGTCGAGAATGTCGCTGCCGAAGTGCTCCCTGAAGCGCTCGCCCAGTTCGCGCGGCAACGCTTCGCCCGCGGACGTGCACACGCGCAGCGCGACGTCGGCGCGTGCCGGGAGGTTGGATGAGGCCATCATGCTCGCATACAGTGTGGGCACGCCGTAGAACACCGTCGGCCGATGCTGCACGAGCCGTGTGAATACGGCACTGGCGGTGGGGCGTTCGGCCATCAGGATCGTGGTCGCGCCTACCGAGAGCGGAAACGAAAGGCCGTTGCCGAGGCCGTAGGCGAAGAACAGCTTGGCCGCCGAAAACACGATGTCGCTTTCGCGTATGCCGAGAATGGGCTTCGCGTAAGTCTCGACGGTCCAGTAGAGATTGGCGTGCGTATGCACCGTGCCTTTGGGTTTGCCCGTCGATCCCGACGAGTAGAGCCAGAACGCGATGTCGTCACAGCCCGTTTGAGCGGGGCGCGGGGCAGGCTCGGCGTGTGCGATCAGATCGGCGAGGACGCTTTGCGGTTCATGAGGAACCGACTGTGAAGCAGGCTGCGAAACGATTAACTGGCAGTCCTCACATTGTGCTTCGGCCAGCGCAGCGCTCACGGTGGGCAGCACCGCGCCCGACGCGATCACCACGCGCGCGCGGCTGTGCGTGAGCATATACACATAGTCGGCCGGCGTGAGCAGCGTATTGACGACTACCGGCACGACTCCGGCATAGAGCGCGCCGAGAAATGCAATGGGCAGCTCGACGGTGTCGAGCATCACGAGCAGAACGCGCTCTTCCGTATGGACGCCCAGCGCCCGCATGGCGGCCGCGAAGCGGCGGGCCTGCATTTCGAGTTCGCCGTAGCTCAGCGTGAGCGTGTCGTCGATATAAGCGGTCTTCGCGGCGCGCGCGGCGTTGAGCGAGAACAGGTGCGTGGCGAAGTTGAATAGCGCGGGCGGCGGCACGGCCGCGGCATGTTCTGGCGACGCTGCTGGGATTGGCACGGTGTTGTCTCCGCTCAGTCTGTCTCGATCGGATTTGTCGTCGATCAACCTTTTCGCGGAAAATTAGCCGTTAGCAAAGTGCGTGTCAAGCACTATAGTACATAAACACGGGTTCAGGGATTCCCTAAGATGAAGCAAACTTACATTGCCGAGCTTCCAGCGGAAGCCGCCGACGACGCCTCGCGCGGCGAGCGCGCCGAACGCGATCCGTTTCTGACCGCCATGGGCGAGCGCGTACGCATGCTGCGCGCGCGGCGCGGCATGACGCGCAAGACGCTGGCGGCGGAAACCGGGCTCTCGGAGCGGCATCTGGCGAATCTGGAGTCCGGCGTGGGGAACGCCTCCGTGCTGGTGCTGCGGCAGATCGCGAGCACGCTGAACTGCCCGCTCGCCGAGGTGATCGGCGACGTCACGACCTCGTCGGCGGAATGGCTCCTGATCCGCGAATTGCTGCAGGGGCGCGATCCGGCGGCCTTGCAGCGTGCGCGCGTGGCGCTCGCCGAGATGTTCTCGCACACGAGCGCCGATCCGCACCGCAACGAGCGCATCGCGCTCATCGGCCTGCGCGGCGCGGGCAAGTCCACGCTCGGGCGCATGCTCGCGCAGGAGCTGAAGGTGCCGTTCGTCGAGTTGACGCGGGTGATCGAGCAGCTGGCGGGCTGTCCGCCTTCTGAAATCCATTCACTCTATGGCGCAAGCGCTTATCGCCGCTACGAGCACCGGGCGCTGGAGGCCGTAATCGCGGAACACCCGCGCGCCGTGATCGCCTCGCCGGGCGGCCTCGTTTCCGAGCCCGCCACGTTCAATGTGCTGCTCGCGCATTGCTTCACCGTCTGGCTGCAGGCCGCGCCCGACGAGCACATGCGCCGCGTCGTGGCGCAGGGCGACCTGCGGCCCATGTCGGGCAATTCGGGCAATAGCGAGGCGATGGATGACCTCAAGCGCATCCTGGCTGGCCGCAGCGAACTGTATGGCCGAGCCGACATGACCTTCGACACCAGCGAAAAGACGCTCGCCGACGCCTACCTGCAACTACGTGACCGGCTCGCCGCCCGGCTGGCCGCGGAGGCGCCCCGCATCGAGTGAGCAGCGGGAGTGAACTGCGCATCGCGGGTTTACCCCTTTCATGCATTAAAATGCATTAATGTGCTTTACATGAGCAATCCATTGCACTATCGTTCATTGAAACGAAGTGTAGACAGGAGACGCTCATGGCCCCAGCCGAAACCGCCGTCGCCCCGCAGCGGGTCGATTACCGCACCGACCCCTCGCAGTACCGGCACTGGAAGCTTTCGTTCGACGGTGCCGTAGCGACGCTCGGTATGGATATCGCCGAGGACGGCGGCATTCGCGACGGCTACAAGCTGAAGCTGAACTCGTACGACCTCGGCGTCGATATCGAACTGCACGATGCCCTCCAGCGCATCCGCTTCGAGCATCCGGAAGTGCGCACTGTCGTGCTGACCAGCCTGAAGGACCGCGTGTTCTGCTCGGGCGCCAACATCTTCATGCTCGGCCTTTCCACGCACGCCTGGAAGGTCAACTTCTGCAAGTTCACCAACGAAACGCGCAACGGCATGGAAGACTCGTCGCGCCATTCGGGCCTGAAGTTCATTGCGGCCGTGAACGGCGCGTGTGCCGGCGGCGGCTACGAACTCGCGCTCGCCTGTGACGAGATCATGCTCGTGGACGACCGGTCGTCGTCGGTGGCACTGCCGGAGGTGCCGCTGCTCGGCGTGCTGCCTGGCACGGGCGGCCTCACGCGCCTCACCGACAAGCGCAAGGTGCGCCACGACCGCGCCGATATCTTCTGCACCGTGGTGGAGGGCATTCGCGGCGAGCGTGCGAAGGCCTGGCGTCTCGTGGACGAAGTCGTGAAGCCGAATCAGTTCGGTCAGGCCGTGCAGGCGCGCGCGCTCGAACTGGCCGCCGCGAGCGATCGTCCCGCAGACGCCAAGGGCATTGCGCTCCCGCGCATCGAACGCGTGGAGCACGACGGCGGCCTGAGCTATGCCACTGTCGAGGTGGCGATCGACCGCGCGAAGCGCACCGCGACGTTCACGGCGAAAGCGTCCGCCGCGGCGCCTGTTTCGGATCTCGAATCGATCGTCGCCGCCGGGGCATCGTGGTGGCCGCTGCAGTTCGCGCGCGAGCTGGACGACGCGATTCTCTCCATGCGCACCAACGAACTCGACATCGGCACGTGGATTCTCAAGACCGCAGGTGACGCGCGCACCGTGCTCGCCGCCGACGCCGCGCTGCTCGCGCACCGCGACCACTGGTTCGTGCGCGAGACCATCGGCATGCTGCGCCGCACGCTGGCGCGCATCGATGTCTCTTCGCGTTCGCTGTTCGCGCTGATCGAGCCGGGCTCATGCTTCGCCGGCACCTTCGCCGAACTCGCGTTCGCCGCGGACCGCACGTACATGGCCGCGCTGCCCGCGAACGAAGACGAAGAACCGGCCATTACGCTCTCGGAAGCGAACTTCGGCCTCTACCCGATGGTTACGCATCAATCGCGCCTCGCGCGGCGCTTCTATGAGGAAACCGAACCTCTCGATGCCGTGCGCGCGAAGATAGGCGAAGCAGTCAAGCCGGTCGAGGCGGAGCGCCTGGGCCTCGTGACGGCCTCGCCCGACGACATCGACTGGGCCGACGAAATCCGCCTCGCGCTGGAAGAGCGCGCGGTCATGTCTCCCGACGCGCTCACGGGCCTGGAAGCGAATCTGCGCTTCAACGGGCCGGAGACCATGGAAACGCGCATCTTCGGGCGGCTCTCCGCGTGGCAGAACTGGATCTTCAACCGGCCCAACGCCGTGGGCGAGAAAGGCGCGCTCAAGGTGTACGGCAAGGGCAGCAAGGCGCAGTTCGACGTCGCCCGCGTTTGATAACCGTCTCCGCCGCCGCGTTTGCCGCGTCTGTCGAATTTGCCGCAAGGAACCGCAATGTCCACGATCAACTCTACGATTAACTACGGCGAAAAGATCCCGAACAACGTCAACCTCGCCGACGACCGCGCACTGCAGCGCGCCCTCGAACAGTGGCAGCCGAACTTCCTCTCGTGGTGGGGCGACATGGGCCCGGACGGCTCGCATGGCTACGATGTGTATCTGCGCACGGCGGTGAGCGTCGACGCGGGCGGCTGGGCGCACTTCGACCACGTGAAGATGCCTGACTATCGCTGGGGCATCTTCCTCACGCCGGGCGAAGCGGATCGCAAGATCCATTTCGGCGCGCAAAAGGGCGAGGCGGCGTGGCAGGACGTGCCGGGCGAGCACCGCGCGAACCTGCGCCGCATCATCGTCACGCAGGGCGACACGGAGCCCGCCTCCGTCGAGCAGCAGCGCCATCTCGGCCTCACCGCGCCCTCCATGTACGACCTGCGCAACCTGTTCCAGGTGAATGTGGAGGAAGGCCGGCACCTGTGGGCGATGGTGTATCTGCTGCATCGCTACTTCGGCCGCGATGGTCGTGAGGAAGCCGAAGCATTGCTGGAACGCCGCTCGGGCGACGACGACAACCCGCGCATTCTCGGCGCGTTCAACGAGAAAACGCCCGACTGGCTGGCGTTCTTCATGTTCACGTACTTCACCGACCGCGACGGCAAGTTCCAGCTTTCGGCGCTATCCGAATCCGGCTTCGACCCGCTCGCGCGCACGACGAAATTCATGTTGACCGAAGAAGCGCATCACATGTTCGTCGGCGAATCGGGCATCTCGCGCGTCGTGCAACGCACCGCGCAGGTCATGAACGAGCTGAAGACCGGCGACGTGAACCGCTTGCGCGCCGCGGGCGTGATCGACCTCGAAACGATCCAGCGGTACCTGAATTTTCACTACTCGGTGACGATCGACCTGTTCGGCGCGGACCACTCGTCGAATGCCGCGACCTTCTACAGCTCGGGGCTGAAGGGCCGCTACGAGGAGACCAAACGCGACGACGACCACCAGCTCGAAGGCCAGCAATACCGCTTGCTCGACGTGCAGGACGGCAAGCTCGTGGAGCGCGAAGTGCCGATGCTCAATGCCATGAACGAAGTGCTGCGCGACGACTACATCAAGGACTCGATTGCGGGCGTGAACCGCTGGAACAAGGTGCTGGAAAAGGCTGGCATCGATGTCCGCCTCACCGTGCCGCACAAGGCCTTCAACCGCCAGATCGGCACGTTCGCGGGCGTGCGCGTGTCGCCGGACGGCCGCGTGATCGGCGAGACCGAGTGGGCCGCGAACGAAGCGAAATGGCTGCCCACCGTGGAAGACCGCGCCTACGTGGCGTCGCTCATGGGCCGCGTGATCGAGCCGGGCAAGTTCGCCAACTGGATCGCGCCGCCGGCCATGGGCATCAACCGGCAGCCCGTCGATTTCGAATACGTGCGCTTTAACTGAGGGGGCGGCGGCGCGCAGCCACGCGTTCGCGCGCCGCGGTGGGAGACAATCATGAACGGTCCGCTACCCGTGGAAATTCTCAGGCAACACCTGATCGATCCCGAAATCTGCATACGCTGCAATACGTGCGAGGAAACGTGCCCTGTCGACGCGATCACGCACGACGGCACCAACTATGTGGTGAAGGCCGACGTCTGCAACGCCTGCATGGCGTGTGTGCCGCCGTGCCCGACCGGCGCGATCGACAACTGGCGCAACGTGCTCAAGGCCGAGACGTACACCATTGACGAGCAGTACACGTGGGATGAACTGCCCGCGCAGAATCCATCGATGGGAACGCCGGTCGTTGCGCCGGAAGCGGGCGATGGGGCGAGCATTGCGCAAGCGGCGCCGAATGCCGCCGATGCACCCGTCGGCGGCTCCGACATGGTGCGTGGCTCGACCGTGCCGCCGTGGTCGGCGGCGCGCCCCTATGTCCAGCTCTACACGCACAAGGCGCCCACTACGGCGACCGTGGTCGGCAACTATCGCCTCACCGGCGATGCCACCGAAAGCGACATCCATCACATCGTGCTCGACTTCGGCGCCATGCCGTTCCCGGTGCTGGAAGGCCAGTCTATCGGCGTCCTGCCGCCCGGTGCGAGCGCGGAAGGCCGGGCCAATCACGCGCGCCAGTATTCGATTGCGAGCCCACGCGACGGCGAGCGCCCCGGCTACAACAACGTTTCGCTCACGGTGAAGCGCGTGACGCGCGATCACAGCGGCAACGCAACCGACGGCGTGTGCTCGAACTATCTCTGCGATCTGAAGAAGGGCGACGTGGTGACCGTGATCGGGCCGTTCGGCAATACCTTCCTCATGCCGAACCATCCGAACTCGCATCTGCTGATGATCTGCACGGGCACCGGCTCCGCGCCCATGCGCGCGATGACCGAATATCGCCGCCGCCGCAGGCTCAAGGGCGCGACCGGCAAGCTCATGCTCTTCTTCGGCGCGCGCACTCAGCAGGAATTGCCCTACTTCGGACCCCTGATGAATCTGCCGAAGGATTTCATCGACACGAACCTCGCTTTCTCACGCACGCCGGGCCAGCCCCGCCGCTATGTGCAGGACGCCATGCGCGAGCGCGCCGTGGACGTCGCGCAACTGCTCAAGGATGGCAACACGCATGTCTATGTCTGCGGGTTGAAGGGCATGGAAGACGGTGTGCTGCAGGCGCTTCAGGAGATTGCAGAAAAGCACGGCATGGGCTGGGAGGCATTGTGGGAGCGCCTCAAGCGGGAAGGGCGGCTGCATCTCGAGACGTATTGAAACGTCCGCTGGAATGAATCGAGGCCTGAATCGAAACGCGTGAGAAGCTCGTGATAATTTAAGCACGATCGTGCTAAAAGCGTTACGATGGCGAATCGAACAGGCGCGCACAGTCGCGAACAGACGCGCGCCATAGACGGAGATCGCCTCGATGAACCTCGTTGCTGAAATGCCCGCCGGCCTGACCGGCGTCGAACAATTGCAGCGCATGCTGCACGGCAGCCGTGGCCCGGCCATTGGCGAAACACTCGGCTTCAGGCTGGTCGAAGTCGAGGAGGGCCGCGTCGTGTTCGAGGGCACGCCCGGCCTGCACGTGTACAACCCCATCGGCACGGTGCACGGCGGTTATGCGGCCACGTTGCTCGATTCCGCGTGCGGGTGCGCTGCGCATTCGCGGCTCGGCACAAATCAGGGCTATACCACGCTGGAACTGAAGGTCGCGTACCACCGGCCCATGACCGCCGACACCGGCACCGTGCGCGCAGAAGGGCGCGTGCTCAGCATTGGCCGCCGTGCGGCCTTCACGGAGGCCAGCATCACGGATGCGCAGGGCAAGCTCTACGCATCCGCCACCTCTACCTTGCTCGTGTTCGACCGCTGAGGCAGCGTGACCGGCGCGCGCGCTAGATCGCCGCGCGCGCCTTGTCCTCGATGAGCCGCACGAGCGTTTGCAGCATCCGGTTCGCAGGCGTGGGCACGCCAAGCGCCGCGCCGCGCTGCACGACATAGCCGTTGAGGTGATCGATCTCGCTGAGCTTGCCGCGCGCGAGATCCTGCGCCGTGGACGAGTATTGGCCCGGCATGGTCTGCGCGATGCGCGTCACCGCGCTGTCCATGTCCGGCGGCAGCGTCACGCCGTCGGCCTGTGCGACGGCCATGCATTCGCCTACGATGTCACGCATCGTGTCGCTCACGCCCGCACCCTTCACGAGACGCCCATAAGGCAATTGCGTGATCGCCGAGAGCGCGTTGTACGCGCAGTTCACGATCAGCTTCGCCCAGAGGGCGCCGCGCACATTGGGTGAGATTTCCGTGGGCACGCCCGCTTCGATGAGCGTGCGCGCAACCGCGTCGCTCGTGCGCGAAGGCTCGATCACCAGCTCGCCGCGGCCGTGATGGCGTACGTGGCCGGGCCCCGCCATCTCCGTGGCGACATAGACCACGGCGACCGCCACGTCTTGCGGGATCACGGTGCGCAGACGTTCCGCGTTATCCGCGCCGTTCTGCAGCGTGAGCACGAGCGTGTCGGCGCCCAGATGCGGTTTGATCGCGGCGCCCGCGCTTTCGGTGTCGGTCGACTTCACGCAGAACAGCACGAGGTCCGCGCCCGCCACGGCGGCGGCTTCGGTGCTGGCCGTGAGATGCGGCGCGCCGATGCGCTCGTCGAACTGCTGCGCTTCGAGGCGCAGCCCGTCGCGCGTAATGGCCTCGACATGCTGGGGCCGGCCGATCAAGACCACATCGTGTCCCGCGCGCGCGAGCATGCCGCCGTAAAAGCAGCCTACTGCGCCTGCGCCCATGACGGCGACTTTCATTTGCGTCTCTCCTGTGTGGCGTGCGTGCTTCGTTGCCTGAAATGTCCCGCGGCGTGCCGGTGCGTTCAGCGCAGCTCGAAGCCGAGCGCGCTGAGCGCGTCGCGCAGGCGGTCGCGGCCGTGCAGCGACTCGCGGCTGCGCCAGCGCGCGAGCGAACGCACGGTCCAGCCCGCCGCGCTCAATCCCTGGCCGGTCTGGAAGCCGCCCATGACTTCGTCGTACTGGGCAATCGCGGCCGCCTGCGAAGGCGCGTCGTATTGCTCGCGATGGAGCACGACCTCCTGGGGCAAGCGCGGCTTCACATCCGCAGGTCGTGTTTCGTCGGGATAGCCCACGCACAGGCCGAACACGGGGAGCACGCGCGGCGGCAGACCGAGTTCTGCGGCCACCTGTTCAGGCTGATTGCGGATGCCGCCGATATACACGGCGCTCATGCCGAGCGATTCGAGTGCGATCACGGCGTTTTGCGCGGCGAGCGCCGCGTCGATCATGCCGACGACCAGCGTCTCCATGTAATGCAGACCTTCGACGCTCGCCCCGCTACGCGCGCCGGCCGCTTCGAGGCGCGAGAGGTCCGCGAGCCACACGAGAAAGAGCGGCGCTGCGCGTACGTGCGACTGGCCGCCCGCAAGCTCGGCGAGGCGCGCCCGGCGCTCGGGGTTTTCGATGGCAACCACGCTCCACGTTTGCAGGTTCGACGAGGTCGAGGCCGACTGCGCCGCGGCGATCAACGTTTCGAGCGTGCCATCCGGCAGCGGACGGTCCGCGTAGTTGCGCACCGAGCGGTGCGCGAGCAGCGTGTCGAGCGTATCGTTCCAGGCCGGCAGCGGCGCGGACCACGGCGTGCCATAGCGCGCTTCGAGGGCGCGCATGGCATCGGCGATATCGGCAGCGGGTTGTGCGGGCGCGGTGACGGTGGACATCGGGTTTCTTCTCCGGCAAATGACAGTTGATTCGTGGCGCTGAAATTCGGGGCACCAGGCGCCGTATGGTACATGGCTCGGGCGATCGGCGCAGGCGTTCAGCGGCGCGGGTTCAAGGGCGTGCCAGCAGAGTTCGCGCGTGACCGGTATCATCGGAGGCTGCGCATGCGTTCGAACGGGCTCAGCGACCTCTTCGTTACCTGCTTCGTGCGGCGGCGCCATCTTCCGTTTTCCCCTGTCTTCGGCAGCCTTGTCTGCCCCCTTCTTCCGGGAGGCCTTCCCATGTCCGTTGATTCCCCGAATGCGTCGCCGGTCTGGTTCGTGACCGGCTGTTCGACCGGCTTTGGCCGCGAGCTGGCCCGCGCGGTGCTCGCGCGCGGCTGGCGTTGTGTCGCGACCGCGCGCAACAAGGCGTCGCTCGACGATCTCGCGCCCGAGGCCGGCGATCGCCTGCTGCCCGTCTCGCTCGACGTGACCGACGCCGCGCAAATCGACGCCGCCGTCGCGGCCGCGCAAAAGCAGTTCGGCGCGATCGACGTGCTCGTCAACAATGCGGGCTATGGCTATCAGAGTTCGATCGAGGAGGGCGAGGAGCGCGAGATCCGCGCGCAGTTCGATGCCAACGCGTTCGGCCTGTTCGCGCTCACGCGCGCGGTGCTGCCGGGCATGCGTGCGCGCCGCAAGGGTCACGTCATCAACATTACGTCGGTGGCGGGGCTCGCGGGCTTTCCGGGTTCTGGCTACTATGCGGCCTCGAAACACGCCGTGGAGGGATTCTCCGATTCGCTGCTGGCGGAAGTCGCCCCGCTTGGCATCAAGGTGACCTGCGTGGAGCCGGGGCCGTTTCGCACGGACTGGGCGGGCCGCTCGCTCGTGCAAACGGCGAGCCGTATCGATGACTACGCCGAAACGGCGGGCGCGCGGATGCAGCGCACGGCGCAAGGCAGCGGGCATCAGCCGGGCGATCCGGTGCGCGCGGCGCAGGCGATGATACGCATCACGGAAACCGAAAAGCCGCCGCGGCATCTCGTGCTGGGCGCGTTCGGTGTCGATGCGGTGGCGAACCGCTTGCGCGCGGCGCTTGCCGATATCGAGGCGTGGCGCGAGTTGAGCCTTGGAACGGACTATCCGGCGGGGAGTTGAGCCGGCGGCTCACGCCGTTGCGATCATCAGCGTGCCGGTCGCCACGAGCGCGCCGCGCCAGAGCCAGTCGAAGTTGATCCAGCCTCGCCGCAGCACGCCAAGACCGAGATACTCGTAGGCGAGCAGCGCGATGACGGCCGTGGTGGCGAGCGTCGTGACGGTATGCAGCGCGGTGAACGCAAACGAAAGCGCAAGCGGGTTCGCAAGGCCCGCTGCGCCGCCCGCTCCACCGCACAGCGGCAGCATGGCGGGCATCAGCATGAGTCCCGCGCCGTGCAACGTGGCCATCAACGCGGACCACGCCGCAAGCCCGGCAAAGCCCACGGTCATCCCCACGCGCACGCGGTGCCGGTGCCCGTACGCGTACTGCCACGCGGCCCACGCGATCAGCAGCGCGCCCAGGCACCCATGCAGCGCGGCGCCAGGCAGGTGCGCGCCCAGCGCCGCGGTGGAACTCGTGAACAGCAGAATGGACGCGGCGTGACCGAGCGCGATGGGCGGCAAGGCGAGCAGCAGCGCCGTGCGGCTGCCGCGCTGCAGCCCGAGAGCGGTCGCGAAGAGCCAGCCCATCGCCGGATTCACGCCGTGAAAGACGCCGCTGCCCACCACGGCTGCCCAGGCGCCCCAGTGCGCGCCGAAGACTTCCTCCATATCATGCCCCGCACTTATGGGTAGCAGTACGAATCGGATGAGCAATCACCGCCTTCGAGCCGGATCTGGTGCGGCCGGTGCGACTTCGGCCATTCGACGAAGAAGCGTTCGTCGAAATCGAGGCCGCCTCCGGGCGCGGCGTCGAGCTTCACCATCCAGCCGTCGATGCCTTCGGGATAGAACTGCGCGTCGATCGCACCATACAGCGAGTTGCTGAAATAGACGCGCCGGCCGTCGCGGCTCACTTCCACCATTTGCGGGCCGCCGTTGAGCGCGCGCCCGGGAGCAAACGGATGCGCCGCGCGCGCCGCGATGCCGCCGATGCGCACGCAACCCGTCAGGCGCGCATGTTCGGGGTCCGATACATCGTACTGGCGCAAATCGCCCGTTCCCCAGCAAGCCGCGTAGAGGAAGCGGTCGTCGAGCGAGAGCGCGATATCGGTGACGAGCGGCGGTACGGCCGCAAATCCCTTGAGCATGGGCGGCAGATGCTCGGGATCGGCCGGCTCGGCCGGGATTTCGATGATCTTGCGTGCGGCCCACTGGTCGCCGTCGAGATACCACTGCCAGATCGAGGCCGAGAGGTCCTTCAGGCTGATCACGGAGTTCACGAAACCGTAGGGGCGCGTGGGGTTGTGCGCGGGGCGTAGCTCGAACACGAGCTGGTTTTCCGCGCCGAAGTCGAGCACCTGCTTGTGCTGGCGCGTGTGCAGATCCCAGAAGTGCAGGCGATGGCCATACTGGCCGCCCAGCAGGACCTCGGGCACGAGGCCGTTCTCGAAGGTCGCGGGCAGTCCCCACTCGCTCGTCACGAGCGTGTCATAGCCGAGGTGCCACCAGCCGTCGTAGGCGAGCTGTTGCGGGCCGCGGTCGATCTCCCACTGGCCGAGAATATCGAAACTCTCGTGGTCCATCAGGAAGACCCCGCCGGGCGCCTCGCCCTGCGCATTCGCAAGCGACGTCACATAAATGCCATCCGGCCCGCAATGCACGGTGTGCGGACGCGTGTAGCCCGCGCGCTGTGCGACGCTCTCGGGCTCGTGCACGCGTGCGATATGCGGGCGGCGCGCGTCGGGCCTCGTGTCGACAATATGGATGCGCGAGGAGCGCAGCCCGGGCACGACGAGATAACGGCGCTCGGTATGCGCGTGGGGGGCATTGGGGCACAGGCACGAACTGCAGGCATTCCAGCCGAAATGGTGGAGCTCGTCGCCGACGTTGGGCATAGCGAGACGATGCACGATGCGTCCGAATTCCGGCGAGCGCGGGTCCAGATCGACCACGTCGAGCGAATCGGGCACGCTGCGCGTGGGGTCGAAGCTGGCGACGTATGCCAGTGTCTCCGGCGGGGCTTCGCCTGCCATGCGCGCAGACGGGTAGAAGGTCGGGTCCGGTTGCCACGTCGCCATTGCTGCCCCCTCATCGAAGATTCGGAAGAGCCCCTATCATGCATCAGAGTGGCACAGTGCGTTGCACACATGTTCCATATTCCATCCAGATAGAAGCTTATGCATTCGAGCAATGAAAGCCGATTAGGTGCGCTGCGGGAATAGTAAATTCGCTTTTGCAGCATTTATTCGCGAGGCCAACCTTCCTAGACTTGTACTCAACGGATGCAGACAAGCCGCTGCACCGATTCAATCAAGTTACTGGAGGTTAGTCATGAGAACGCTCATCAAGGCCGTTGCGATCGCTGCCGTGCTTGCAGTGCCGGCCATTTCGTTTGCACAGTCGCAAGGCAGCAATGGTCCTGTGACGCGTGCCCAGGTGCGTAGTGAGCTGAGGCAGCTCGAAGCCGCGGGTTATCGTCCTTCGGTGAACGACCTGTATTACCCCGCGGATCTGCAACAAGCCCAGGCGCGCGTGAACGCGCAAAGCGGTGGGGCCGTTGCGCAGGCAACCGGCTATGGCCCGGCCACGAGTGGCTCGTCGCAAAGCGGTGCGCGTACCGATGGCGCGGTGAGCAGCTATTCGCCGCCGGTGTACAACGCACAATAAGTTTTGCGGCGGTAGGAAGCCGATTCATGTCGCATGATGAATATCAGCCCGCGATGGCGCCAAAGCGCATCGCGGGCTGATTCATTTTCCCCCTGGGCAGACGGCACGTCGAAGCCGCCCGGTCCGCAATGTTCGCGAACTTCTGCGAGTCGCAGCCGGCGTCGCGGTATCGCGAAGCCATCTAGTCCGATGTAGTGCGGGCGGCCAGTGGCCGCTCGCGGTCCATGGCGAGCCGCGAAGCGCGGCAGCCGTCACTTGCGCACCTTCACTACGCCTTCATCTGATCTCTCACCGGCTCGCGTCCGCGAGTCCGGCTAGCCTCTTCCCCGCGGTCCTCGCTTCGCCTTAGCCCGTTCGCAAATTCAGCGTTTTCCGATGTCGCGAGTTCCCGATTCGCGGCAAGCTGCGCGCCGGCGCTCGCGTTCTTCGCGAGCCGCCCGCATGTGCGCGTGGCCGGCCATTCCCGGCGCGCGAGCGCGCGGCGCCCTGTACCATTCACCGCACGCCGCCCGGCAATGGCCACGCGGCGCGCGCGCAAACGAGGACCGGTCGATGCAGCGAATAACACGAACAACTCGCGGGTGGGGGACGTTGGCGCTCGCCCTGGTTCTAGGCTTGAGCATGGCGTGGGCGTGGCGCGCCTATGCCGCGCGCGCGGTGAGCGTGTCGCCGCAGGGGACCGTGGCGCAGGTGCGCCAGGTGGTGGTGAAGTTCGACGAGGCGATGGTGGCGTTCGGCGCGCCCGATGCGAAGGACCCCGCGCGCCTGCAATGCAGCAACGCGGCTGCCGGCGCGGGCCAGGGTCGCTGGATCGACGGGAAAACGTGGGCGTATGATTTCGCCGCCGATCTGCCGCCCGACGTGCAATGCAGCGTCACGCTCGTCGACGCTCTCAAATCGCAGGCGGGCAACGCAGTGACGGGCGTGCGCCGCTTCACGTTCTCCACGGGCGGCCCGTTCCCGCTGAGCGTGCGTCCCTACGGTGGCGAAATAGAGGAAAACCAGGCATTCGTGCTGAAGCTCAATGGGCCCGCCACGCCGGCTTCCGTGCGCGAACACGTGTGGTGCGAGTCGGGTGGACTCGGCAACCGCATTCCGGTGCAGCCTGTCGATGCGTCCACGCGCGCCGCGCTGCTCAAGCATTTCCGGCTCGAAAAGGACAGCGCGAGCGTGCTCACGCTCACGTGCCAGCAAACGCTGCCCTCCAGCGCGAAGATGCAGCTCGTGTACGGCAAGGGCGTGCTTGGACCGAACGGCACGCCCAACGACGTGGAGCGCCGCTTCGATTTCACGGTGCGCGAGCCGTTCACCGCGAGCATGAGTTGCGAGCGCGAGAATGCGAAGGCGCCATGTACGCCGCTGCGGCCGGTGCGCATCGATCTGAGCGCGCCGATTACGCGCGCCGACGCGCAGAAGTTCCGTCTGCAAGGGCCGAAGGGGGAAGTCGCGCCGACGTTCCGCCCAGATGACAAGAGCGACGAAGTCAGCTCGATCTCGTTCTCCGCGCCCTTGCCCGAGCGCGCGACGCTCACGATCACCGCACCCGCCGGCCTCAAGGACGTAAGCGGGCGAGCGCTAGCGAACGCCGATCTGTTCCCGCTGCATACGGCGACCGCGCCGATGCCGCCGCTCGCGAAATTTCCGTCCTCGACCTTCGGCATCATCGAGCGCTATGCGGAGCCGGGCACGCCGCCGCTCGTGCCGGTCACGCTGCGCAACGTCGAAGCGGACCTGCACGTGCAGGGGCTCAACGCGGGCGAGGCGAAGTTCGCGAAGCTCGCTGTGCAGTCCGACACCGACATGCGCCGCTGGATGCGCCTCGTCGACCAGTTCGACAATTTCGGCATGAGCGAAACGTCGATCGACAAGCTGATGCCGGGGCTGCTCGCGCGCGCGAAGTCGCCCGTGGTGATTCCGCGCACGACGGGCGAGGGGGACGAAGACGCGAAGGCGCGCATCATCGACGTGCGCTCGCTCTCGCTGCTCGAGGGCCAGCCCGGCGTAGAGACGCTCACGCTGCCCAAGGCCGATCCGAAGGCGTTGCGGCCGTTCGAAGTGGTGGGCATTCCCGTGCCGAAGCCGGGCTTCTACGTGATCGAACTCGCTTCGCCTTCGCTCGGCGCCTCCCTGCTCGGCAAGCCGGCGCCCATGTACGTGCGCACGGCCGTGCTCGTCACCAATCTGGGCGTGCACTTCAAGCAAGGTCGCGAGAATAGCGTGGTGTGGGTCACGTCGCTCGACAAGGGCGAGCCGGTCGCGGGCGCCGACGTGCACGTATCGGATTGCAATGGCGAGACGCTCGCCACGGGAAAGACGGATTCCCATGGACTCCTGACGATAGACGGACCGCTGTCGAATCGTCGCGACTGCGGCGAAAACAGCTATAGCGGGCTGTTCGTTTCCGCGCGCATCGACGACCCGAAAACGGGCCCCGACATGGCCTTCGTGCAATCGGACTGGAATCGCGGCATCGAGTCGTGGCGCTTCAATGTGCCGACCGACACGAGCGTGCAGCCCACGGTGCGCGCGCATACCGTGTTCGACCGCACGCTGCTGCGCGCGGGCGAGACGGTGTCGATGAAACACTTCATCCGCGCCCAGACGATGCATGGCTTCGCGCTCCCGCAGCAGTACCCCACGCGCGTGACGATACGCCATGCCGGCAGCGGGCAGACGTGGCATCTGCCGCTCAAGTGGGCCGCCGACCATACGGCGGACTCGACCTTCGTGCTGCCGCCCGAAGCGAAGCTCGGCGAATACGACGTCTCGCTCGACGACGGCGACGCGAACGCGAGCACGGCAAGCGACGGCAACGACGAAGCCGACAACAGCGCGGACGCCATTCATATGAGCTACGACAGTGGCAGCTTCCGCGTGGAAGCCTTCCGCTTGCCGGTGCTCAAGGGCACGATCGCCGTGCAGAACGAGAAAACGTCGCCGCTCGTCGCTACCACGCAGGCGAGCGTGGCGGTGCAGATCGATTACGTGTCGGGCGGCGCGGCGTCGAATCTGCCCGTGCAGGTTTCGGCGCTCGTGAAGGACACGACGCCGTCCTTCGCCAGCACGTACGGCGATTTCAGTTTCGCGCCGTATGTGAGCGCGAGCCAGGCCGACAACACGTCCGAAGACGAGGACAGCGGCCCACGGGAGGACAACGAGGTCGCGAAACTCGTGGCCGACAAGGAGCCGCTCACGCTCGACCGCAACGGTGCGGGCACGCTCGTGATGAAGAATCTGCCGGCCGTGGACGCGCCGAAGCGCCTCGCGCTCGAAGCGACCTTCGCGGACCCGAACGGCGAAGTGCAGACCATCAGCGGCGCGGCCACGCTTTGGCCCGCTGCCGTGGTGGCGGGCATCAAGTCGGGGCATTGGGTCTCTGTCGGCAGGACGGTGCCGGTCACTGCGCTCGCGCTCGACCTGCAGGGCAAGCCGCACGCGGGCGTGAAGCTCGAAGTGCGCGGCGTGGCGAAGATCACGACGACTTCGCGCAAGCGCATGGTGGGCGGTTTCTACGCCTACGACAACCACACGGAAACGCGCGATCTCGGCACGCTGTGCAGCGGCACGAGCGACGATCACGGCTTGCTCACATGCGACGCGAAGCTCAAGGAAGCGGGCAATATCCAGCTCGTGGCCACGGCGCGCGACGGCGATGGTCATGCCTCCACGGCCACGACCTCGGTATGGGTCACGCGCGAGGATGAACTCTGGTTCGGCAGCGAGAACACGGACCGCATCGACGTGCTGCCCGAAAAGACGAGCTACGAACCCGGCGAGACCGCGCGCTTCCAGGTGCGTATGCCGTTCCGCTTCGCGACGGCGCTCGTCGCCGTGGAGCGCGAGGGCATCATCGAAACGCACGTGGTGCAACTCGACGGGCGCGACCCGACCGTCGAGTTGAAAGTGAGCGACACGTGGGGGCCCAACGTCTACGTTTCGGTGCTCGCGCTGCGTGGACGCATTCACGAAGTGCCGTGGTATTCGTTCTTCACCTGGGGGTGGAAAGCGCCGCTCGAATGGGCGCGCGCGTTCTGGTACGAGGGCCGCCAGTACGAGGCGCCCACGCCGCTCGTCGATCTGTCGAAGCCGGCTTTCCGTTACGGGCTCGCGCAAATCCGCGTGGGCGACGCCGCGCACCGCCTCGCGGTGAGCGTGACGCCCGACGCGAAACGCTACGCGGTCCGCGCGACGTCGCACGTCCAGTTGCGCGTGCAGCTTCCTGGCGGCCAGCCGGTGCCGGCGGGTACGCAGATCGCCGTGGCGGCCGTGGATGAAGCGCTGCTCGAACTCATGCCCAACCGCAGTTGGGATCTGCTCGACGCCATGCTGCAGCAACGCGCCTATGGCGTCGAGACGGCGACGGCGCAAATGGAGATCGTCGGGCGGCGGCACTTCGGGCGCAAGGCGGTGCCGGCGGGCGGCGGCGGCGGGCATGGCGCAACGCGCGAACTCTTCGACACGCTGCTCTACTGGAACCCGCGCGTCACGCTCGATGCGAAGGGCGAGGCGCAAGTGAGTGTGCCGCTGAACGACTCGATCACGCGTTTTCGTATTGTCGCGATTGCGGCAAGCGGGGTGGCGCGCTTCGGCACGGGTAGCGCGACCATCGAGAGCACGCAGGACCTGCAGCTGATCTCCGGCTTGCCGCCACAAGTGCGCGAGGGCGACACCTTCCGCGCGCAGTTCACGCTGCGCAATACGACCGCGCGCGCGATGAAAGTGCTGGTCACGCCAAACGTGCCGCCGCTCGCGCTTGCGGCGCAGACCGTGGACCTCGCGCCCAATTCGTCGCGTGAGATTGCGTGGACGGTCGCGGTTCCCGACGATCTCGCCGAAGCTGAACGGCCCGCGCTCGCGTGGAACGTGAGCGCGGCGGAGCAGGGCGGCGCGCATGCGGCCGACGCGGTGAAGCTCGCGCAGCAGGTGAGCGCGGCGATCCCCGTGACGGTGCAGCAGGCCACGCTCGCGCAAGTGGACGGCACGCTTTCGATTCCCATTGCGCCGCCGGCCAACGCGAGCATGACGCGTGCAGGCGTGGTGCGCGGCGGCATTGCGGTGTCGCTGCAGCCGAAGCTCGCGGACGGTCTGCCCGGCGTGCGCCGCTGGTTCACGCGCTACCCGTATTCCTGCCTCGAGCAGCAGACGTCGATAGCGATCGGCCTGCGGGACCCCGCGCGCTGGCAAGCGGAGCTAGCGCGCCTGCCGGTCTATCTGGACCGCGACGGCCTCGCGAACTACTTCCCGGCCGCCGATGACAGCGCGAGCCGCGGCAGCACCGCGCTCACCGCGTATCTGCTCACGGTGAGCGACGAGGCGTCGAAGCTCGACCCGCGCTTCGCGCTTCCCGACGCCCTGCGCAGCAAGATGGTGGAGGGCCTCACGCGCTTCGTGGAAGGCCGCATCGAGCGCAATTCGTGGGCGCCGCGCCGCGATCTCGATCTGCGCAAGCTCGCCGCCATCGACGCGCTGTCGCGCTACGGCGCGGCGAACGCACGCCAGTTCGGCTCGATCGAGATCGCGCCGAACCAGTGGCCTACGTCGGCGGTGATCGACTATGCGGAGAGTCTCGCGCGCATGCGCGATGTGCCGGATCGCGCGGAAAAACTGGCGCAGCTCGAGCAGATCCTGCGCTCGCGTCTCACGTGGCAGGGCACGCAGCTGACGTTCTCCACGGCCGCCGAAGACGACTTGTGGTGGCTCATGACGGGCGCGGAGGTCAACGCGGCGCGCCTCGCGCTGGCCTTTGTCGATAACCCCGCGTGGAAGGAAGAAATGCCGCGGCTCGTGGCGGGCCTGCTCGCGCTGCAACGCAACGGCGCATGGAGCACGACGACGGCGAACGCATACGGCTCGCTCGCGGTCGAGCGCTTCTCGCGCGTGTTCGAGCACGATCCGGTGACGGGCGCGACGAAGCTCCAGCTCGGCGATACGTCTCGCATCGTTGGCTGGAACGCGGCGGCGCAAGCGGCGGCGCAATCGGCATCGGCCGCCAGCGGGGCCACGGCGGCGACGCGCAACGCGCCCGCGCGCAGCACGCTGCTCGCATGGCCAAAGCAGAATGCGGCGGCGACCCTCACGCTGACGCAGGAAGGAAGCGGCAAGCCGTGGGCCACGGTGGAAAGCCTCGCGGCGGTCGCGTTGCGCGCGCCGTTCGCGGCGGGCTATCGCATCACGAAGACCATCACGCCGGTGGACGCCGCGGTGAAGGGCGTGTACACGCGCGGCGACGTCGTACGCGTGCGCCTCGACATCGACGCCCAAACCGACATGACGTGGGTCGTCGTGAACGATCCGATTCCCGCGGGCGCGACGATCCTGGGCTCCGGGCTCGGGCGCGATTCGGCCGTGGCGACGCAGGGCGAGAAGCAGGACGAGAACGGTCCGTGGCCCGCGTTCATCGAGCGCGGCTTCGACGGGTATCGTGCCTACTACGAGTTTCTGCCGAAGGGCAAGATCTCGGTGGAGTACACGGCGCGGCTCAACAACGTCGGCACCTTCGGGTTGCCGCCCACGCGCGTGGAGGCGCTCTACGCGCCGGCCACGTTCGGCGTCGCGCCGAACGCACCGGTGGTCGTGAAGGCGGCGCCATGAGCGTCTCATACGCGCTAAGGCAGCGCGCGGCGGGGGCACTCGGCGTCGCCGTGCTGTGCCTCGTGCTGCTGCCGCTGCCCGCGTTCGCACTGCCGACGTTCGACGACGTGCGCGGCCAGTGGAAAAGCTCCGACTGGGTCCTGCTGGCGCGCGACGGCACGCCATTGCAGCGCACGCGGGTGGAACACACCGCGAGGCGCGGCGACTGGATCGCGCTCGCCGACGTGTCGCCAGCGCTGCGCGAGGCCATCGTCGTTTCGGAGGACAAACGATTCTACGAGCACAGTGGCGTGGACTGGCGCGGCGCGACGGCCGCCGCCTGGGCGAACCTGTGGAGTACACGCACGCGCGGGGCATCCACGGTCACGATGCAGCTCACGGGCCTGTTCGACGACGACCCGAAGCATTCGGGCCAGCGCTCGCTCGCGCAAAAGGCCGTGCAAGCCGTGGACGCGCTGCGGCTCGAACGCACCTGGCGCAAGGACCAGATTCTCGAGGCGTATTTGAACCTCGTGCCGTTCCGAGGCGAGACGGTTGGTCTTGCCGCGCTTTCGCAAACGCTGTTCGGCAAGGCGCCGTCGGGGCTCGACGAACGCGAATCGGCTGTCGCTGCCGCGCTGATCCGCGCGCCCAATGCGCCTTATACGAAGGTCGCCACGCGCGCGTGCCGCATCCTGCGCGACATGCGCGCAGCGAACGTCGATGGCGGCTGCCCGAATCTCGATGCTTTCGTGCAGATGGCCTTCGCGCGCCCGGCCATCGCCGCCGACGATCCCTCGTTCGACGGGCGCAGCGAAAGCTCGCCGCAGCTCGCGCCACACTTTGCGCGCCAGATCGCGAACGCGGTGCATCCCGCGCCCGGCATGCGCGTGCGCTCGACGCTCGATGCGAACCTGCAACGCTACGCGCGCGACACGCTCACGCGCACGCTCATCGAACTCAATGCGCGCGCGCATCCGCGCAACGTGCAGGACGGCGCGGTCGTCGTGCTGGACAACGCAACGGGCGAAGTGCTCGCGTGGGTCGGCTCGTCAGGCGGCCTGTCGAAGGCGCGCGAGGTCGACGCGGCGCTCGCGCTGCGCCAGGCGGGCTCGACACTCAAGCCCTTTCTTTACGCCGAGGCCATCGACGAGCGCCGCGTGACGACCGCTTCGCTGCTCGACGACGCCCCGCTCGATCTCGCGGCGGGCGGCGGCCTCTACATGCCGCAGAACTACGACAAGGGCTTCAAGGGCTGGGTGAGCGTGCGCACCGCGCTCGGCTCGTCGCTGAACGTGCCGGCCGTGCGCACGCTCGTGATGGTGACGCCGCATCGATTCGCGAAGACGCTCACGGCGCTCGGCCTGCCGCTCACGCAGGCGGGCGACTACTACGGCTTTAGTCTCGCGCTGGGCAGCGCGGATGTGAGCCTCGTCACGCTCACGAACGCGTATCGCGCGCTGGCCAATGGCGGCGTCGTGAGCCCGATCGCCGAATTGCCTGCGTCCGGGCAGGCCGCATCAAGTAGCAAGTCGAAGCGGGTATTCAGCCGCGAGTCCGCGTTCATCGTCACCGACGTCCTCGCCGACAACAATGCGCGCACGCGTACCTTCGATTTCGACAGTCCGCTGGATACCCGCATGTTTTCCGCGGTCAAGACGGGCACGAGCAAGGACATGCGCGACAACTGGACCGTGGGCTTCACGTCGCGCTATACGGTGGGCGTGTGGGTCGGCAACGCCGATGGTTCGCCCATGTGGGACGTCTCGGGCGTGACCGGCGCGGCGCCGGTGTGGGCCGCCATCGTCGGCTATCTGCATCGGCGCGTGCCGAGTGTCGCGCCTGCCGCGCCGCCTGGCGTCGAGCGCGTGCGCGTGCAGTTCGCCAATGCCGTGGAGCCTTCCCGCAACGAGTGGTTCATCGCGGGCACGTCCACGCCGCTAGTGGGCCTGGCATCGAATGCCGCCGATCTCGCGCGTGGGCCCGCGCAAATCGGCAGCCCCGTGGACGGCACCATTTTCGCGCTCGATCCCGACATTCCCGCGCAGCGTCAGCGCGTCTGGTTCGAGCGTGCCACGGGCTCGAACGCGCGCGTGAGCTGGCGCCTGGACGGCAAGGCGTTGGGCGACCCTGCGCGCGTCGCGTGGCTGCCCTGGCCGGGCAAGCACACGCTCGAACTCGTCGATGCGAAAGGGCAGGTGACCGATACCGTGCGCTTCGAGGTACGCGGCGCGCTTGCGAAGCCGCATAAGTCGATGCGCGCCGACGCCGCGCAAGGCGGCGTGGCGCGCTGAACGAGAGGCCGGCGCCTTTATTTCGCGGGCGTGGGCGCAGTCGCGGCGGTGGCCGCCGGTGCCGTCGGTGCCGCTGGTGCCGGCTGTGTGCCTTGCGCCCCCTGCTGCTGCAGCGTTTGCTGATTGCCTTCCCAGCCGCCGCCCAGCGCGAGGAACAACCGCACCTGGTCGAGCGCGACCTGGCCTTCGGCTGCGGCGACCTGCGCGTGCACAGTGGTGAGCGTGCGCGTGGCGTCGAGGTCGGAGAGGAACGCTTCGCGGCCTGCCGCATAGAGACGATGCGTTTCGTCCGCCGACTGCTGCGCGGACGTGTAGGCCGTGCGCAGCGCGTCGGCGCGCTGGTCGTCGGCGGCATAGGTCGCGAGGCTCGACTGCGTTTCGCGCAGCGCGTTGAGCACCACGCCGTCGAAGTGCGCGAGCGCGCCGCCCGTCGCGGCCTCTGCGGCGCGCACGCGGTCGCGCTGGCCGTTGACCGGGAAGGTCCAGCTGATCAGGGGTCCGAACGACCAGGCATTGGTCGCGGGGGTGAACAGGTCGCTGGTCAGGCCGATCGTACCCACGCCCGCCCCGAACGTGACGTCGGGATACATCTCGGCGATCGCCACGCCAATGCGCGCCGTCGACGCCGCGAGCTGGCGTTCGGCCTCGCGCACGTCGGGGCGGCGCTTGAGGAGCCCGGCGCCGTCGCCGACGGGAATCGGCTGCTTGAGCCTGGGCAGGCGGTTGCACGCGAGCGCGGCGGGCGGCAGGTCCTTGGGCGCGCGCGCGAGCAGCATGGCGAGCTGATACTGGGCCACGCGGCGGCGTCCCTCGAAGCGCGGGATATCGGCGGCGATCGTATTGGCCTGGGTCTGGCCGCGCGTCACGTCGGGCTGGTTGCCGCGGCCCGCGTCGCGCAGGCGCTTCGTGAGCGCCACGCGCTCATTCTGCAGCTTGAGCGATTCCTGCGCGATCTCCAGTTCCTCGGCGGCCGAGCACGATTCCACGTAAGCCTGCGCCACGTTGGCGACCACGGTGATGCGCGCGAGATCGGCCGCCGCTTCCACGGCCGCGTCGTCGGCGCGCGCGGCTTCCACGCCGCGCCTAAGCTTGCCGAACAGGTCGAATTCGTACGAGATGTTGACGCCGAGATCGCCCAGCGTCGCGACAGGCACCTTCTCGAACAGGAGGAATTGCTCGCCCGACACCTGCGCGCGCTCGGCGGCGGCATGCGCGGTGCCTGAGAAGCCGCCTTGTGCGTTGGCCACGTCGACCGCTGCACGCGAGCGCGCGAGATTCGCGGCCGCCACGCGCAGGTCCGTGTTCGACTTGAGCGCTTCCTGCACCAGTTCGTTGAGCGTGGGGTCGTCGTAAAGCTGCCACCAGTTGGCGGGCACGCCCAGTTGCGAGACGGGCGCCCGGTCCGCGCCGTCGATCGGGCCCTGTGCGAGCGGCGCATTGACCACGGCTTCCTGAGGCACGTGGTAGTTGGGACCGAGCGTGATGCACGCGCCCAGCGCGAGCGTGAGCGGCGCGAGCGCGAGGTTGGGCCAAAAGCGGTGGCGGCGCCAGAGACTGCGGCGTGTCATTGCGAAGCTCCGGCAGCCTGGGAAGCGGCGGGGCCGCTCGCCCCCGTAGCGGGCTGCGAAGCGACGGCGCCACTCGCGTTGTTCGCGTGGGCGGCCTGGCGGTCGTTGTTCGCTTCGGTGCGCACGGCCACGGTTGCCGTGCGGCCCGCGATCATGCGGAAATCGTCGGGCACTTCGTCGAGCGCCACGCGCACCGGAATGCGCTGCGCGAGACGCACCCAGCTGAACGCCGGATTCACGTTGGGCAGCAGGTTCGGCGCCGCCTGGCGGTCACGGTCCTCGATCGCGGCGACGATGCTCTGCACATGACCCCGCAGCGGACGCGTCTCGCCCATCACCGTGATCTCCACGGGTTGGCCGATCTGAATGCCGTGCAGGCGCGTTTCCTCGAAGTAGCCGTCCACGCGGAACGAATGCATGTCCACGACGGCGACCACCGCGCGGCCTGCCGTGACGTACTCGCCAACACGCGGCGCGCGGTCGTTCAAATAGCCGTCCACGGGGCTCACGATCGTCGTGCGCTGAAGATTGAGTTTGGCGGTGTCGACCTGGACTTGGGCGTCGGCCGCCGCGGCTTCGCCCTGATCGACGCGCGTGCGGCTTTCCTCCAGCGTTTCCGCCGCCACGAGATTGCCGAGCGCGATATTGCGCGCGTATTCGCGCTTTGCCTGGGCGAGCGTGGCCTTGCGCTGCTCGAGCGTGGCCTCGGCGAGGCGCAGCGCGAGCGAGTAGCGCGCCTGGTCGATCACGAACAGCACCTGGCCTTGCTTGACCTGCTGGTTGTCGGCGACGTCGACACGGGTGATGAGGCCGCCCACGTCGGGCGCGACCTGGATCACGTCGGCGCGCACGCGGCCGTCGCGCGTCCACGGCGAGAACATGTAGTAGTTGACGATGCGCCACAGCACGAGGGCGGCGACCACGACGACGATGAGCGTCAGCAGGATCTGTCCTGCGGAGAACCAGGTTTTTTTCACGTTCACGTTAATTCACGAAGCGATGCGACACGATGATGACGGCAGCCAGCACGAAGACATAGATGCCGAGATCGAAAATGGAACGATGCCACACGAGCCGGTAAAAGCCGACGCGCGTGAGCACCTTGCCGATTACGACATTGATGAGGTACGCGATCAGCATCAGCACGAGCACGGCGGGCACGAACACGCCAAAGATATCGATTTCGCCGATCATGATGCGGGTTTCGAAAAAGGATAAGAGGAATGCGCGCTCATGCCGTGGCCTCCGGGTTCGATGGCGATTGCGCCGCAAGAGCCGGATAGAGCGCGATGCGCAGGCCCACCAGCGCGTGCAGCGTGTCGCGCAGCCAGCGCTGCGAGACGAGCGCGCGCGGTGCGGGCTGGGCATCGGCGTCGGCAAGCGTGGCGGGCGGCAGTTGCGCACGCGCGCGGGCCGCGACGCGGCGCATGGCGTCGTCGATGCTGGAGAGCAGCGCGGACGGGGCGTCCTGGCGCTCGCTCGCACGCGCGCAGCGCGCATAGTGGTCGCTGACGCCCGCGAGCACACGGTCGATCGCGTCGGGCACGTCGCCGTCGAGCTTGTGGCGCGAGCGCCGCAAGTCGAGCGAATTGAGCGCGATACGCAGGTCGCGGAAGCTCTCGATCGACGGATGGCGGTGCTCGTCGGAAGCCGCGAGACGCGGAATGAGCTGCATGAGGCGATCGACCATGCGCGAGGTGAGATTGCGCTGGTCCGCGATCGGCGCGGGCGATGCCGAGAGCGCGACGTCGCTCCAGCTCGAGCGCAGGAGGCGCCGCGCCGCGAGTTCGGCGCCGAACGGGCGCGTGACGCGGGTCCACAGATAGGCGAACAGGAGGCCCGCCACGCCGGCGATATTGCTGTTCAGGAAGACGAAGAAGTCTGACTCGTAGGCACTCTGCACGCTGATGAAGGTGGCCGTGTTCACGGCCACGAGCATCGTCACCATGTTGAAGGCCGGACGCGGAATGAGCGTGCCGATCAGGATGAACGGGCCCGCGAACAGCAGCACGAGCATCGCGAAGTCGTGCACCTTGGGCAGCGCGACGAAAAGATAAAGGCCCGCGAATACCACGCTCGCCGTGGTGGCGAGGAAAAAGCGGAACACCAGCGGCGCGGGCTCGTCGGACGCCGCAAAAAAGCAGCAGGCCACGGCCGCAAGCGTCACCGCGCCCGCGCCGTCGTGCCAGCCCGAGCTGACCCATAGCCAGCAAGCCACGAGAATCGCGCTCACCGGCACGAGGCATGAGAACAACATGAGGCCGCGATCGTAGAAGCGTTCGGTGCCGCCAAGGCGCCAGTGACGATAGCGCGGCCGCCACGAGCCGATTTTCGCTTCGTGCGCGATGAGCGCGCGCAGTGCGCGGCAGTCCTGCCACACGTCGATCACCTGGCCAAGCCGCCAGAGCGCGTTCGAGAGCAGCGCGCCTTCCCAGCTCGAGAGCGCGTCGCGCGCGGGCTGCAGCGTCGCGATGCGCTTGCGCAGAATGTCCGCGGTCGGGTCACCCGCGTCGTCATGCATGTCGGCGGCGCGCGTGGGCAGCCGTTCGTCGAACCAGCGCGCCGCATCGGCGAGCAGGCTATCGAGGCCCTCTGGCCACACGTGCAGATCGCGGCGCAGCGCGACGAGCGGGTCGGCGAGCGCGGAGATCATCGGCAGAAAGAGCTGCATGCGCCCGCGCAGCGACTCGGCGCGCTCGAGGATCTCGGGGTGCGTGTGGTCGTAGCTCAGCTGGCTCAGCAGGAATTCGAGCTGGTTGACCGTGGCGGCGAGACGTTGACGGCACGCCGAAAGCGCCTTGCCCGCAATATGGCCCGAGAGCGTTTCGCTGCCGTACCAGGCGGCGTCGCGGAACCATGCGTCCGCGCGCTCGATGAGCGTGGGCGCGAGGCGGCTAGGCAGGAAGTTGCTGCCCACCACGCTCGCGCAAATGATGCCGACCGTAATTTCCTGCGTGCGCGCGATCGCCACGTCGAACACGGTGGTGGGATCGGTCACGGTGGGCAGCGCGATGAGGGGCATCGTATAGCCCGCGAGCATGAACACATAACTGCGCGCGGTGCGATCGGAGATCGCCAGATAGAGCAAGGTGCCGGTCCAGGTCGCGACGATCGCGCTGAAGAGCAGCGGCGTTTCGACGAAGGGCGGCACGAGCACGATGGCGGCGGCCGCGCCGAGCGCGGTGCCGAGCGCGCGGTAAAGCGCCTTCGAGCGCGTGGCGCCCACGAACGGGTTCGAGACGATGTACACGCTGGCCATCGCCCAATAGGGGCGCGGCAGCTGAAATTTGAGCGCGATATAGAGCGCGAGCATCGACGCGGCGAAGGTCTTGACCGAAAAGAGCCAGTCGCGGATGGAGGGGTAGGTCATGAGGCCGCTGTCTGCTTTCAGTCGTGTAAGGCCCGGTCAGCCTGGTCCGCGGGAGGGGCGGCATTGAACGCGTTGAGCACGCGCAGCGTCGCTTCGAGGTCGGCGCGGCTCACGCCCTTGAGCACGCGGGCGCGCAGCGAGCGCAGTTCGTCCTCCATGCGCTCGGTCACGGCGCGGCCTTCGCTCGTGAGCGAGATCGTTTTCGCGCGGCGGTCGTCGGGGTCTTCGTCGCGGCGCACGAGGCCTGCGGCGCAGAGCTGGTCGAGCAGACGCACGAGCGAAGGGCCTTCGATGCCCACGTGCTCCGCAAGCGTTACCTGGCGCACGGCTTCGCCAAGCCGACCGGCGGTGAGAAGCGGCGCGGCGCATGCTTCGGAGACGTTGTATGCGGTGAGGGCGCCGTGCGTCGTGCGCCGCCATTTGCGTGCCGCCACGACGAGCGTACTGCTAACCGCAAGGCGTAAAGTATGAAGATTTGACATCGGCGGATGATAGCCCAAAGCGATTCGATAGCAAACTATCTTTTTCTTTCGCGGCGCCACGAATCGGATGGTATGCGACTCGTCGGCGGCCTGCTTTCTATCTGGTATGCGGTGATGCGTACGGCCAACAGTGCGCGACGCGCGCGGCTTTATTGGCGTTGTTTTATACGCGCTTAACTATTTGGCCAGCGGGAAAGCAGGGCGGGAAGCTGCACCATGTCGGTGAAGACGTGCGCGACGCCCGCTTCGAGCAGCGCCTGCGCGCTGCTGTGGCCCGGCTCGGGCGGACTGTAGCCGAACACGGTGGCGCCCGCGGCGAGGCCCGCGCGCGCGCCGGTGACCGTGTCCTCGATCACGGCGCAGCGGGCGGGCTCCACGCCGAGGCCGGCTGCCGCCGCGAGGTAGACGTCGGGATGCGGCTTGCTGCGCGGCGTTTCGTGGCCGCTGTAGATGTGGCCTGCGAAGCAGTCGAGCAGGTTCACCTTGCGCAGTTGCAACTCGACCTTGCGCCGGTCCGCACCCGAGGCGACGGCGATGCACCCATTCATTGCCGCGTGCACCGCGCGCACGGCCGCGGGCGCGCCCGGAATCTCGACGAGATCGCGCTCCAGCGCTTCGTTGCGGCGCGCGCGAAAGCCTTCGAGCCAGGCGTCGGTAATCGCGAAGCCCGTATGCGCCTCGATACGCGCGGCCTCGTCTTTCACGGCCTTACCGACGAAGATGCGCATGGCTTCGTCCACCTCGAGCGTCCAGCCGAGTTCGCCCAGCATCTGCGTGAGCACCACGTGCGTAATGCGTTCTGAGTCGACGAGCACGCCGTCGCAGTCGAAGAGGATGGCGTCGAAGGGGATGGGGGACATCGTTTGCCTGCGGTTGCGGTTGCATCATGCGGCGCGCATCGGGATCGCGTACGCGAGAGCGCGATGATAACCGGGGTCGCGTTTGCGCGGGCTTTTCGCGGGCAAGTCGCAGAGGCGGGCCGGGGCGGGGCCGCCGTGCAGGGTACGGCGTTGGTCTGCCGCTGCGAAACGATGGACAATAACGTACCCAATTGCCACCCGAACGCTCTGATGTCTACCGACGACAAGAACCCTACCGCAGCGCCCACCGAACTCCCCGGCCGCGCCAGCTACACACAATTCGCCGAACGCTACGCGGAGCAAGCCCCCGTCAAGCCGCACAACGCGCTCTACGAGCGGCCCGCCACGCGTTCGCTGTTAGGCGCGGTGGCGGGGCTCGACGTGCTCGACGCGGGCTGCGGGCCCGGCATCGTGAGCGCGGAGCTGGCGGGCGAGGGCGCCCGCGTGCAGGCCTTCGACGTCACGCCCGCGATGGTCGAACTGGCGAAGGCGCGTTGCGCGGGCCTCGCGGTCGACATCGCGCAGGGCGACCTCGCGCGGCCGCTCGACTGGCTCGCGAGCGCCTCGGTCGACCGCATCGTCTGCTCGCTGGCCCTCGACTACGTCGAGCACCTCGCGCCGACGTTTCAGGAGTTTCACCGCGTGGCGCGCCCCGGCGCGCTACTGGTGTTTTCGATGTCCCATCCCATGCGCGACTGGATCGACACGCGTACGCGTGGTTCGCGCAGCTACTTCGAGACGACGCGATTCGGTCTGCACTGGGGCGGCTTCGGCGAGCCGAAGCCGTGGGTGGAAGCGTTCAGGCGCCCGCTTGCCGATATCTTCAACGCGCTCATGGAAGCGGGCTGGGCCATCGACCGCGTGCTCGAGCCCATGCCACAACCGGAAATGAAGGCGGTGTCGCCGGCGCTGCACGCAGAACTCGTGCAGGCCCCGGCGTTCATCTGCATGCGCGCACGGCGCGTTTGAGGGGTTGAGCGGCCGCCTGGCGCCGCAAGTGCTTAACGCCGCGCTTCGCGCGAGCTGGCCGAAAGCGACTCTTCGAGCGCGGCAACCCCGGCGGGCAAATCGACCTTCACGCCGAGATCGCTCATCGTGCGGCCCAGCGCGTGCACGGTGCGAAAGAGGTTGTGCTCGCGGCACTGCTCGCCCATCTGCCCGATGCGAACGATCGGGAGACCGAACGATCCGGCGATCTCCACCTGGTATTGCTGCGAGATGTGATTGCACACCTCGCGCGCGGTGACGCCCTCGGGCAACCCGATGCCGACCACGGAATTCAGGCGGCAGGTTGTCGGCGTATAAAGCGCGAGGCCCAGCGCGCTCACGCCGCTTTGCAGCGCGAGCGAGCAGCGCAGATGGCGCGCATAGCGTTTTTCGAGCGTTTCCGTGCACACGAGGCGCAGCGCTTCATGGAGCGCCAGCACGCCCGAGACGGGGGCGGTGTAGTGATAGCCGGCGTTGTGCCAGAAGTTTTCGGCGAGCATGGCGTCGAGACACCAGTGCGTGTTCGGCGCAGTGCGCGTGCGCACGCGCTCCCAGGCGGCGTCCGAAAAGGCGATGAGCGAAACGCCAGGGATCGACGAGAGGCCTTTCTGGCCGCCCGTGATGACGACGTCGATGCCCCAGGCGTCCATTTCCAGCGGCATGGTGCTCAGCGTGCAGACGGCGTCCACCACCACGAGCGCGCCGGCGGCCTTCGCGAGCTGCACGATTTCCTTCAGCTCGCGGTTCCACACTGTATTGGAGGTTTCGCCGTGCACGATCGTGACGACAGCCGGGCGCGTGCGCTCGATGGCCTGCGCCACGGCTTCGAGCGAGGCGATCTCGCGGTCGGCCACCTCGAGCGTGGTGACCTCGGCGCCCACGCGGCCCGCCATTTCGGCCATGCGCTGGCTGAAGAAGCCGTTGACGATAGAGAGCACACGGGTGCCTGGCCACGCGAGGTTGGAGATCGCCATTTCCATGGCCGCCGAGCCCGGGCCGGCCACGCCGAGCACCCAGTTCGAACGCGTCTGGAACACGTAGCGCGCCATCGTCTTCACCTGGTGGATGACGCGCGCCATGGTGTCGCCGAGGTGATTGATGACGACGGTGTTGGCCTTGGCCACGGCGTCGGGAATCGGCACGGGGCCCGCGCCCATCATGAGGAGCGGCTCCTCGGGCAGGATGCGGTCGAGCGTTTCGACGATGGGGCAAGGCACGGGCGCGGCCTCGGCCGCTGCCGCCGCGGTGCGCGAAGTGGCTAGCGGATCGGGGTGGAGCGCGTTGTCGTTCATCTTGAGTACCTGGTTTTACCTGGAAGGGGGGTGCGTGGTAGGCGCGCCTGGCGCGCCTTCAGGCAGTGTTGTGCGGCGCGGCAGCGCTGGCCATGTACAGTTGCGCGGAATTTCGCTGAACAGTCGTATGGGCGGCGCTGCGGCCCGCTGCGGCATTGCGGCAGCCACCCTATAATCAATCGCATCGCCAGATAATGCAAGGAAGACAGCGTATGTCGCAATTCGCCGTGGACAACCCGTTTCTCGAAACGCTCGGCGTGAGCGTCGCGCAATGGCGCGAGGGCTACGCGGAGCTCGTGATGCCCATCGACGCCTCGAAGCTCAATCGCCAGGGCGTGCTGCAAGGCGGTGCGATTGCCACACTACTCGACGCCGCTGCTGGCTACGCGGGGCTCTTCGCGCCGCTTGGCGACCCGCCGCGTCATGGCTTCACGCTCTCGCTCACGACCAACTACCTCGACAAGGGGCTTGGCCAGTTCGTGCGCGCGAAGGGGTTTTTGGAGCGCGGCGGCCGCTCGATCTTCTTTGCGCGCGCGGAAGCGTGGGTGGATGACCGCCTGCTGATCGCGAGCGCGCAGGGGACGTTCAAGTATTCGAAAACGTCCTGACGCCTGCGCGGGTATTGTGGATCGGAATCCGAATTAATTGCGCGGAAAAAAAGCCCGCCGCCTCGAACGAGGGGCGGGCTTTTTTAGCGCCTCTTTGTACCGTTATCCCAGCAGCAGCGCGTCGTCGTCGAGCGTCTCGTGGCGGGTCTGCTCGAACATGCGCAGCAGGTCCGGCACGTCGAGGCCGCGGCGCGCATCGCCCGATACGTCCAGCACAACCTGCCCCTGGTGCAGCATCACCGTGCGCTGCCCGTAATCGAGCGCCTGGCGCATGCTATGCGTGACCATCATGGTCGTGAGCCTGGCCTCCTCGACGATCCGTGCGGTCAGCTCCAGCACGAACGCGGCCGTTTTCGGATCGAGCGCCGCCGTGTGCTCGTCGAGCAACAGGATGCGCGAAGGCTGCAGCGACGCCATCAGCAGACTCACCGCCTGGCGCTGGCCGCCCGAAAGCAGGCCGATGCGATCGGTCAGGCGATTTTCGAGGCCCAGATTCAACAGACGAAGCTTCGCGCGAAACAGCTCGCGATCCTGCTTTTTCAGCGCGGGGCCGAAGCCGCGGCGCTTGCCGCGCGCCATCGCGAGCGCCATGTTCTCTTCGATGGTGAGCGCCTCGCAGGTGCCGGCCATCGGGTCCTGGAACACGCGTGCGACGAGATGCGCGCGGTCCCACGCCTGTTTTTTCGTGACGTCCTGGCCGTCGATGGTGATCGTGCCGCTATCCACCCGCTGGTCGCCGCTGATCGCGTTGAGGAACGTGGACTTGCCCGCGCCGTTCGAGCCGATCACGGCCACGAACTGGCCGCTCGGGATCTCGAGCGTGAGGCCGCGCAGCGCGAGTGTTTCGATCGGCGTGCCGGGGTTGAAAGTCAGTTTGAGGTCTTTGGCGCTGAGCATCTCATGCCCTCCCGTTCTTGCGGCCAAACAGTTTCTTGCGCGTGGCGGGCAGCACGAGCGCGATCGTCACGAGCACGGCGGTGACGAGATTCAGGTCCTGCGCCTTGAGGCCGATGAAGTCGCTGTTGAGCGCAAGCGCAATGAAGAAGCGATAGAGAATCGCGCCGAGCACGGCGGCGAGCGTGGTGAGCACGAGCCGGCGCGCGGGCAGGATGCTCTCGCCGATGATCACGGCCGCTAGCCCGATCACGATAGTGCCGATGCCCATCGAAATGTCCGAGCCGCCCTGGGTTTGCGCGAAGAGCGCGCCCGCCAACGCGACCAGCGCGTTGGAGAGCGCCATGCCGGCGAGTGTCGCGCGGCCCGTGGCGATGCCCTGTGCGCGCGCCATGCGCGGGTTCGCGCCGGTCGCGCGCAGCGCGAGGCCGTATTGCGACGAGAAGAACCCGTCCACGCCGAACTTCGCGGCCAGCACGACGACGAAGAGCGCGAGCGGACGCAGCACGTAGTCGGGCAGCCAGGCGGGCTGGATCATCGTGAATACCGTGGACTCGGAAATGAGCGGCACGTTCGGCGCGCCCATCACGCGCAGGTTGATCGAATAAAGCGCGATCATCATCAGGATGCTCGCGAGCAGATCCATGATCTTCAGGCGCACGTTGAGCCAGCCGGTGATGAAGCCGGCGATGGCGCCCGCGACGATCGCACAGGCGGTGGCGAGAAACGGATCGTGACCGGCCGCGATCAGCGTGGCGGCGACGGCGCCGCCCAGCGGGAAGCTGCCGTCGACGGTGAGGTCGGGGAAGTTGAGGATGCGAAACGAGATCAGCACCCCGAGGGCCACGAGACTGAAGATCAAGCCGATCTCGAGCGCGCCCAGAAGCGAGTAGAGGGACATGGGGAAGAATCCTGTTGCGGTCTGCGGCGGCGGTGCGCCGGAGTCGACGCGCGGCGCACCGCCCGGATGGGGCGGCGCGCCGTTGCGCACGTAAGTGGCCGTTATCGGGCCTGGCAGTGTGACTGCGTGCGATGCGCCGTGCCGGCGCCTTACTTCACGACCGTGGTCGCGTCCTTGAGCAGGTCGGCGGAGAGCGTCACGCCCTGCTTTTGCGCGGCGGCCGGATTCACGAACAGTTGCAGCCGGCTGCTGGTTTCCGAGGCGATCGCGCCCGGCTTCTCGCCCTTGAGAATACGCACGACGACCTTGCCCGTCTGGTGGCCGAGGTCGCTGTAGTCGATGCCGAGCGCCGCGATGGCGCCGCGCTTCACGCTGTCCGTATCCGAGGCGACGAGCGGGATCTTCGCGTCGTTGGCGACCTTCACGAGCGCTTCGTAGGCCGAGACGACGTTGTTGTCGGTGTTCGTGTAGATCACGTCGACTTTGCCGATCAGGCTCTTCGCAGCGGGGCCGATGTCCACGGTGCGCGGTGCGGCGGCTTCCTTGAGCGTCATGCCCTGTTGCGCGAGCAGTGCCTTGAGCGCCTTCACGACGACGACCGAATTCGCTTCGCCGGGGTTGTAGACCATGCCGACGGTCTTCGCGTTGGGCACGACGCGCTTGATGAGCGCGACCTGCTTGTCGAGCGGCAGCTTGTCGGACACGCCGGTCACGTTCGTGCCGCTAGGCGTCCACGTCTTGACGAGCTGCGCGGCCACCGGATCGGTCACGCCCGAGTACACCACGGGCACGGACTTCGTTGCGGACACAACGGCTTGTGCCGAAGGCGTCGCGATGGCCACGATCGCGCTCGGGTTGTCGCCCACGAACTTGCGTGCGATCTGCGCGGCGGTGCCCGTGTTGCCCTGCGCGCTCTGATATTCCCACTTGAGGTTCTTGCCGGCGTCGTAGCCAGCGGCCTTGAGTTCGTCGCGCACGCCGTCGCGGATCGCGTCGAGCGCGGGGTGCTCGACGATGGACAGCACTTCCACGGTCGCGGTTTCGGCGGCGCGCGCGGCGCCCGAAGTCAGCGCGAGCGCGGCGGCGCCGGCGATCAGGGAAAGGGTGGCGGCAGCGGCTGCCTGCTTGAAGGTCTTCATTCTGTTTGATCTCCCCCGAGTGCTGGGTTCTTGCGGTTTTTTGGATCTGCAGGGTGCGGCGTCGCCGGCCTCACACGTGGCGCGAGAGCACGCGGCATGCGCCGTAGTGGTGCATGCGGGCGCGGCGAGGGAGCGAGGATACCACCGTCTCTTGCGGGGCTGGAACGCGGTGGCGGGTCAGTGAGGCGGGCGCGCCACGGTGTCGCGCGGATTAATTCGAAATTGCAGGATTCGATTATGAGAAAAATCCGCACTTTGGCGCGAGTTTCCCTGCTTTCGGATTGGATGGCAGAAAGTGGATGTGATGCGAAATTGATAGTGCCAGTTCAATTCGCATAAAAATTTAATTTTAAGGCTTTCGTAATATTTATGCTGTCAAATCAATGATTTGGCGCGTTTTGCATTTAGGGTATTCCCGGCACTTCGGTAATGCGGCGAGTGATCTTATTCTGATAAGTAACTAATCTGAAATTTTCTCATCAGATACCATTCGTCGATCAGATTCCGTTGAAATTAAAATAACGATCGAGAGCACGCAAAAATCAAGAAATCCAGTCATTCCATACACCCGCGCCGGCCGGTCATCACAGCCCGGTGACCGGTCCGCCGCCCACTTGAAAGGCGATTTTTCCGAGCTTTTTCAAGCGCTTTCCAGCATTCCCCTCTATTGACTGATGTCAAAACTCAACTCGATATCCGAAAAAACCCTTGGTTGCGATTAAATGGGATTATTGATAGCATCCGCGGGTCGCTGATTCGGGCCGGTCCACCTTTCCGGTACGAATTGCAGCGAACGGGGCAGGCGGATCGCTTGCGCAACAGAGTCTGTAACTCAGCAGTCTCTCCGAACTCAGCCGCCTACCAGGGCGCTGATACACGCCGGGCCCCGTCACGTCTTTTTCTCTGGTGCTCGCCGTGGTTGTTCCCCATTGAAGGTCATTGGGGCGCTGTTCGTTTGCGCAGGTCATTCCGTCTGACCGGTTGACCCGAAAACAATCGAGGAGCTCCTGATGATGTTGTCCCGTCTTACCGCTGTTTCCGTGGCCGCCGCGCTGCTCGCATTTGGTGCAAGCGCGAACGCCGACACCGTGAAGATCGCCATTGCCGGCCCGTTCAGCGGCCCGGTCGCCCAGTACGGCGACATGGTCAAGGCGGGCGCGCTGACTGCGATCGAGCAGATCAACGCCGCCGGCGGTGTGAACGGCAACAAGCTCGAAGCCGTCCTGATGGATGACTCGTGCGAGCCGAAGCAGGCTGTCGCCGTCGCCAACAAGATCGTTTCGCAGCACATCCAGTACGTAGTCGGCCACGTCTGCTCGGGCTCGACGATTCCCGCTTCGGACATCTACGAGAACGAAGGCGTCGTGATGGTCACGCCGTCGGCCACGGCCCCGCAACTGACCGAAGGCAAGAAGCGTCAGTTCATCTTCCGCACCATCGGCCGCGACGACCAGCAAGGTCCGGCAGCCGCCGCCTACATCATCAACAAGGTCAAGCCGAAGAAGGTCGCGATCCTGCACGACAAGCAGTCGTACGGCCAGGGCATCGCCACGTCGGTCAAGGCCGCGCTCGACAAGGCGCACATTCCGGTCGTCGTGTTCGAAGGCATCAACGCCGGTGATTCGGACTACTCCGCAGTTGTCACGAAGCTCAAGTCGCAGGGCGTGGACTTCGTCTACTTCGGCGGCTATCACCCGGAAATGGGCCTGCTCATGCGCCAGTCGCGTGAACAGGGCGTGAAGGCCACGTTCATGGGTCCGGAAGGCGTGGGCAACAAGGACGTGACGGCCATCGCCGGCCCGGCTTCGGAAGGCATGCTCGTCACGCTGCCGGCCGACTTCGCTTCGGACCCCGCCAACGCGAAGCTCGTGAAGGCCTTCGCCGACGCCAAGCGCGACGCCAACGGCCCGTTCCAGATGCCGTCGTATGCGGCAGTCGAAGTGATCGCCGACGGCATTGCCGGCGCGAAGAGCACGGACCCGACCAAGGTCGCGGCCTACCTGCACAAGAACGCGTTCAACACGCCGATCGGCAAGGTCGAATACGACGCACAGGGCGACCTGAAGTCGTTCCGCTTCGTTGTCTACACGTGGCACAAGGACGCCACCAAGACCGCCGCGAACTGATCCCGGCGCTGCACGCTGCAAGCGCCCCGCCTTGTGTTGTGGCGGGGCGTTTTATAGCGGTTGTGCGCGCAACCAAAAAAAGGATTGGTACGGTTCCAAAGGTCTCTCATCGGCTTCACGGCCGCGGGGCTTACGCATGAATGATTTTCTTCCTCAGTTCACCCAGCAGCTCGTCAACGGGCTCACGCTGGGTGCGATCTATGCGCTGATCGCCATTGGCTACACGATGGTCTACGGCATCATCGGCATGATCAACTTCGCTCACGGCGAGATCTACATGATCGGCGCCTATGTGGGCCTCGTCACGCTCACGGCCATCGGCACCTCGGCGGGTTATCCGCTGCCGCTCGTGCTGGGCGCGGCGCTCATCGTCTCGGTGGTGGTCACCGGGCTCTACGGTTTCGCGGTCGAGCGCGTGGCGTACCGGCCGCTGCGCGGCGGGCCGCGCCTCGTGCCGCTCATCTCCGCCATCGGCATGTCGATCTTCCTGCAGAACTACGTGCAGATCGGGCAGGGCGCGCGCGACGTGTCCGTGCCGATGCTCATTGCCGGCGCGCTCGACTTCAACATGGGCGGCAACTTCGACGTGACGATTCCGTACTCGCGCATGCTGATCGTCGGCGTGACGCTCGTGCTGATGATCGCGCTCACGCTCTTCATCTCGCGTTCGCGCATGGGCCGCGCGTGCCGCGCCTGCGCGGAAGACATGAAGATGGCCAACCTGCTCGGCATCGACACGAATCGAGTGATCTCGTTCACCTTCGTGCTCGGCGCGATGCTCGCGGCGGTGGGCGGCGTGCTGATCGGTCTCTCGATCGGCAAGCTCAATCCGTATATCGGCTTCATTGCGGGCATCAAGGCGTTTACGGCCGCGGTGCTGGGCGGCATCGGAAGCATTCCGGGCGCGATGCTCGGCGGCGTTCTGCTCGGCCTCGCCGAAACCTTCGCTTCGGGCTACATGCCTGCGGAGTACAAGGACGTCGTGGCCTTCGGCCTGCTCGTGCTCGTGCTGCTCTTCCGTCCCACCGGCCTGCTTGGCAAGCCGGACGTCGAAAAGGTGTGAGGTCGAAATGAGTCAGACTGTTTCGGTTCGCGTGGCAGCTGTTGGCCCGTCCTCGTCGCAAACGGTGAAGGGCGCGCTTGCCGCCGCCGTGGCGACCATCATCCTCACGGCGCCCATTCTCGGCCTGCAGCTCACGCTGGATGGCTATCAGGTCGTGCTGCAGCAGCACTGGCGCCCGGTGTGGATCTCGGCCGCCGTGGTGTTCGTGTTCCAGCTCGTCAAGCCGGTGTTCGTGCGCGCAACGAGTCACGTGCGCTTGCCCCGGGCCCCCGCGCTCGGCGCGCGCCAGCAGCGCGTGGCGATCTGGGTGCTGCTCGCGTTCGGCGCGGTGTTCCCGTTCCTCGGCTCGCGCGGCGCGATCGACGTGGCGACGCTCGCACTCATCTACGTGATTCTCGGCCTCGGCCTCAATATCGTGGTGGGCTTCGCGGGTCTGCTCGATCTCGGCTACGTGGGCTTCTACGCCGTGGGCGGCTATACGTATGCGCTGCTCAACCAGTACTTCGGCTTCACGTTCTGGGAATGCCTGCCGCTCGCCGCGCTCGCCGCGGCCACGTTCGGTTTCGTGCTCGGCTTCCCGGTGCTGCGCCTGCGCGGCGACTATCTCGCCATCGTCACGCTCGGCTTCGGCGAGATCATCCGCCTCTTGCTCAACAACCTCACGAGCATCACGGGCGGCCCGGACGGCATCTCCAGCATTCCCAAGCCCACCGTGTTCGGCTTCGAAATGGCCCGCCACGCGAGCGTGGAAGGCGCGAAGACGTTCAACGAGCTGATCGGCGTCGAGTACAGCGGCGAGCACATGGTGATCTTCCTGTACCTGCTCGCGCTCGTGCTGGTGGCGTTCACGCTGTTCGTCACGAGCCGCCTGCTGCGCATGCCGATGGGACGCGCCTGGGAAGCGCTGCGCGAAGACGAGATCGCGTGCCGCTCGCTGGGTCTGAACCCCACCCGCATCAAGCTCTCGGCGTTCACGCTCGGTGCGTCGTTCGCGGGGCTCGCCGGTGCGTTCTTCGCGGCGCGCCAGGGGCTCGTCACGCCCGAGTCGTTCACCTTCATCGAGTCGGCGCTCATTCTCGCCGTGGTGGTGCTGGGCGGCATGGGTTCGCAGCTGGGCGTGGTGCTCGCCGCGATCCTGCTCACGGCGCTGCCCGAAGTGGCGCGCGGCTTTGCCGAGTACCGCATGCTGATCTTCGGTCTGGTGATGGTGCTGATGATGATGTGGCGTCCGCAGGGCCTGTTGCCCGCTAGCCGTCCGCACGTGGAGCTGCCGCAATGAGCGCACAAGCGTTGTTGAAAGTAGCAGGCTTGCAGATGCGCTTCGGCGGTCTGCTGGCCGTGGACGGCATCGATTTCGACGTTCGTCCGAACGAAGTGTTCGCGATCATCGGGCCGAACGGCGCGGGCAAAACCACGGTGTTCAACTGCGTGGGCGGCTTCTACAAGCCCACCGCGGGCGACATCGTGCTGGAAGGTCATGCCATCACCGGCCAGCCGAGCCACCAGGTCGCGCGCCGCGGCCTCGTGCGCACGTTCCAGAACATCCGCCTCTTCAAGCAGCTGACGGTGCTGGAAAACCTCATGGTCGCCCAGCACCTGAAGGTGAACCGCAACATGCTGAGCGGCCTGTTCGCGACGCCGGCCTATCGCCGCGCCGAACGCGCCGCGCTCGAGCGCGCCGCGTACTGGCTCGAACGCGTGGGCCTGAAGCCGGTCGCGAACCGCGAGGCGGGCACGCTGTCGTACGGCCATCAGCGCCGGCTCGAAATCGCGCGCTGCATGATCACCGATCCGCGTCTTCTGATGCTCGACGAACCCGCGGCAGGCTTGAACCCGCAGGAGAAGGTCGAGCTGCAGCAGATGGTGGACGGCTTGCGCAACGAGTTCGGAATCTCCGTACTCCTGATCGAGCACGACATGAGCCTCGTGATGGGCGTGTCGGACCGCATCCTGGTGATGGAGCACGGTAAGCCGATCATGATCGGCAAACCCGACGAAGTGCGCAACGACCCGCGCGTGATCAAGGCCTATCTCGGAGAGGACTGATGCTGAAGCTGGAAAAGGTCCATACCCACTACGGCGCGGTGGAAGCGCTGGCGGGCGTGTCGATCGAAGTGAACAAGGGCGAGATCGTCACGCTGATCGGCAGCAACGGCGCCGGCAAGACCACGCTCATGATGACCGTGTGCGGCACGCCGCGCGCTTCTGCAGGGAAAGTGACGTTCGAAGGCGAGGACATCACGCGCATGCCCACGCATGAAATCATGCGCAAGGGCATGGCGATTTCGCCGGAAGGCCGCCGCGTGTTTCCGAGCCTCACCGTGCTCGAAAATCTGCAGATGGGCGGCTTCTTCGCTTCGCAGCACGAGATCGATGCGGGCATCGAGCATGTGTTCAAGCTGTTTCCGCGCCTGAATCAGCGCGCGAAACAGCGCGCGGGCACGATGTCGGGCGGCGAGCAGCAGATGCTCGCCATCGGCCGCGCGCTCATGAGCAAGCCGCGTTTGCTGCTGCTCGACGAACCCACGCTCGGCCTCGCGCCGCTCGTGATCGCACAGATCTTCGACATCATCCGCACGATTCGCGAGGAGGGCGTGACGGTGTTCCTCGTCGAGCAGAACGCGAACAAGGCGCTGCATGTGGCCGATCGCGGCTATGTGCTGGAAACCGGGCGCGTGGTGCTTGCCGACAGCGCCGACAATCTGCTCGCCAACGACAACATCAAGCGCGCCTATCTGGGCGGTTGATCGTCGCGGACAAGACCGCGCTGCGGCCCGCGCCATCCGCGTTCATGGAACGTGGGATGCGCGGGCCGCCCTTGTATTCGCACCTTCAATCACCGATCACTGATGCGCGTACACCGAACCAAGGCCAGAGATGTCTTGCGGAGCCGAAGCCGTAGGCGCCCCTGCTGCCGATGAAGCATTCGCCAAGCGAAGGAACGTCGATGCCATCACGCCGTTCTGCGCACCTACGCGCGCTATATTCACGTTTGCTCACGGTAGCTCGTATTGTGACGCCTGATTAGCATCACGAAACTTATACAATGCACTCGGCTCTAGACGTAGAGCAGGAAAGCACGCAGCGAATACTTCCGGTGCGGCATAGTAAAGAACAATAGATCCATCTGACTGCGGCGAGAACGTAATCGGCAGATTTGTCAAATCGTCCTGCCAATCGGCGTCAGAGAAACATGATTGGTTGTTCTCGTTCGCTTTCGTATAGCTCGACTTAACCGCGTCAGCAAGCTCGGGTCGAATAAATAGACGTTCGTCTCGTCGAATTGCAATGTTGTATATTCGATTTAGATCGATCCGCTTCCCGGTAGACTTTTCGAATGCAATCCCATATTGATACGACGAAGAATGTATTCCATCGCAAATCATAGTTGCCGAAACCTGAAGAACAATTGCCTTACTTGTATCAACCATTTTTTTTATTTCTGAATTGTATTCCCCGACGGAATTCATTCCCTTTGCGGCCTCAATACAATCTTTCGCAGTTGACCTAATGCGAACTCTTAGTGCATCAAGAGATTTTTCAAGTTTTGGCGAAACGTTCGAAATAGCAGGAAGTGGCCCGATCTTCACGCGCCCTGAAGTGGCGTGTGCGCAAGAGATAAACAACCAAAAAAACAGCATTGCAGCAGCGTAGCGTTTCATTGGTACTGATCCTTAGATCAATCAGGAGTTTGAGCTGTAAAATCGACGTATACATGTGATAGCGCAGAGGACTCTCCCCATGTTGGTGCCTGATGTGGATGCAATACAATCCTTTGTCTTGAGTAGGTCAACGTCTTACTCGTCACAGCTTCTGTCATATCGCCGCGATATCGAAAAACAAATGTAGAATATTGTTGCCTGTCGTCGTACCCGTTTCCCCCTCCGTTTACCAAAACAGACATACGCCCTACCGTCTCAGTCGTGATTCCTGCATCGGCAACGCGTGAAACATTAGAGACGCCCATAAAGCGCTTCCAAACCCAAAAAAAGCCCGCACTGTCACAAGCAATTGAACGGTTCGAAGCGACAAGGTCGGGGTCATAGCGTGGATACCACTGTCTCCTATCACTGTGTGAATGCCCTTGAGAATCAACTGTCGGCGGTCCTGACCAGTAATGTGTCGACACCGCCGTAATCCTGGGGTCAGAATAATGTTCGGAAGCATTGAACGGGAATCCGCGAAATTTCCCATAGTCGTCATATAGCGTAGGCCAAGTAAGCTGCATTAAACCGCGGCCATAGAATGCCTCATAATATTGCGCATTTCCCGCAGTGCCTTTCCCTTTGCCATCCTCAATAACAGTTCTTAGAAAACCTGTTTCTATATAAGCCTGCGATAAGAAAGCAGTCTGCCGCTCGGGTGTTGTAATTCCATATTTTCGAAATGTATTGCATATATCCGTGATATTGATGGTGCCGCCATTCAACCGTCCGTGAGCCGTCTGCCAGCTTAGCGTAGCTCCAGCATGATTTAGTCCGTAGCGACGCGGTAAAAGCTGTGTAAGTTCATCGAGGCTCAGCCACCCACACTTTCTGAAATATCGGATGAACGCGAGCGGATGGAAAAACCAGAGCTTCTGCCCCGCAGGCAGACCGGTCACGTCCCAGAACTGAATTTCCTTGAGGTATTTGAGAAAGTCGTTGTAGCCCTGTTCATTGCCATGATAAAAGCCGCCTTCGTCGAGCAGCTTTGCGTAGCGCGTCTTGTTGTGCATGCTGTCCCACTCGCTCGGCGCATTGCAGATGAACCCGCGTAGCGCCCGGCGTACCTCGTCGTGGCCCTTCACATAGTACGAAAGCGCGCCCGCCTTCTGCACTTCTGTCGTTTCCACAGCAACCGTGGGCTGTTCGTTGTCCGCAGCATCCTTGACGAGTTTCTTGAGCGCGTCGATATCGCACAACCCGTCGCTGCTGAAAGGCGTATTGCCGTCGCTGATCTTCTGCCAGCCCATGAACAACGGAAAATCCGCGTCGGACAGCTTTTTGATCACCGCCTTGCTTATATCAATATAGCCGTGCTTCCCGCTCGCGTAGGTCACTTGTACCCAGGTCGCGCAGGCCACCCCCGAGAGGGTCACGGGCGTCGAGAGGATACGCCCGAACCGCAGCATCTCGTAGCCATCGCTTGGACAGGAGCCGTAGAGAGCCGTCGCGCGACGGTAGAGGTCGTATTCGTAATCGGCCTCGAGCACCGGATCGCGCGTCAGCAGCGTGTGCGAGCCATCCGCCGCGACGCTCCAGACGTTGGTGTACTTCGTTCCCTTGCTGAAGTACACCTCGACGACGAGCGGCAGCGTGTTTGTATCTGTGTAGCCCGGCTCGAACTTGATCCCGTGCAGCTTGCTGTCAGCGCCCGTCGCTGGCGGTAGCGCAAAGAACTGCTGGCGCGCCGGAATCATGTAGTACGTGTGGCCCCAGCAGTCTGCGGCCGCTGGCGTGTCCGGCGTGGCATTGCCGAGCTGCGTATGGCCGAAGTACGCATCGAAATCCCCCGGCATCATGAAGATCTCGAAATGCATGTACCAGACGCTCTCGTAGCGCCCGATATAGCCCAGGATCCCCTTGCGCCGGACCTTCTGGCCGCTGCCCCTCGCCGCTGGCGTGACCTGCCCCTTCGTATCCTGGCCGGAGGGCAGGTGCAGGAAATCGGGCAGGCCCTTGTTGTCAAACCCGAACGTATGGTATTCGGCCAGCGGCAGCAGATGCATATAGAGCGAGTAAAACGTGATCGTGCGACCATCGCCCGTTTCTGTCGAATGCTTGAGCAGGACGAAGCCCGCGTTGCCATCGCCGGAGTCCATCGCGTGCTGGCAGACCCGGTAGGCGACGACCTCGCCATCGGCGATGGCGTGGATCGGGCCATGTGTGTCGGGTGCGAGATGCACACCGCAATGCCAGCGCCGGTCGAACGCAATCGGATAGACGCCGTGCGCGAGTTCGAACTGGTCGACGGCATCCATCATGGGGTCTGGCTTCGCAGCGTTGGCGGACGTCAGGCCCGAAGCGGGCAGAAAAGGAGGGCTAATGATCATGGCGGGTCAGTTCGTATGGGAGTACCGGTCACTGGGCTGATAGTTGCTGTTCGGCAGGAGCGGCAACTGTGTCGGCACGTTGTCTGGTCCGACGAAGGTAAACGAGCCGGCCGTGATGGTTTATGCGCCCGGACAATGGAACGTAACGTTCCCGTCCTCCAGGACGACGGAGGCCCCACCGCAGTTGAGCGTGAGCTTCGTGTTCGCCGATACCTGCACGTCCGCACTTTCGCTGGCGACGCGCAACGGGTCCATGCCGCCTGTGAACGCTGCCATCAAGAGCTTCCCCTTCGCTGCGACAAATTTCAGCCTGAGTTCGTGTGAAGTCGAGCACATCGAGATCGAGTGCCCGCCGATCCACATCTTGAAATGTCGTGTCAGGCGCGCGCTTGGGTGGCGCAGCGCCTCCGTGAAGCTCTGCGTCACTGCATTCATTCACGCATCCCTGTCTAGTTGAAAGGACCGATACAAACCTGTTGTGCTGACAACTTTCTGGCGAGTCAGGATAGACGGGATAAGTGAAGAGTGTCTAAGGGGTCAACTGGAGGTTTTTAGCTTGCGCAACAAGGCGACGAAAAAACAGATGAATCAGACTTTACGCATATTCGCGTGGTGCACTGATGTGATACAAGCCCGTCGTGGGCTGCAGGAATATGCACGCTAAATACCGGAACCCGCCCGCAGACCAGGCGGAACACCGTCTGCAGTGCTGCTGCATCAGACAGTTTCAGTTGTGCCTGACTGACCGCGCTGCGCGCCGCCGAAGTCGAATAGCTCGATGGCGCGATCGGGCAGCGTTTCATGAGGTTGCGTGTCGCCTGCGTCGAGCGTGCAGTCGTTCACATTGTCGCGGTCAATGATGCGCAGGGGGGCTCTCACCCGCATTGGTGAAGTTCAGCTTTATGGCTTGGTCCAGTGAGGCCCCGAACCGCGGCGAATCAGGACGGCATGACGGTCAGCGCTGCGAGGCCGGCGTCGCTCATGCGATATGGCCAGTACGTCAGCCAGTGCGCGTGCAGATGCGCATTGAACCTGCCGCTGCGCACCGGGCGGATAGGGAGCGCTCCGGGGTTGAGCGCCTGCGCACCTGCGAGGCTCATGACTTACTGCCCCCTAACTGAGGAACGGGCGCACACGCTGGTCTGACTCCATGAAATCGCGTCCCTGAAGCGTTGCCCGTCCACTACGCTGACGGCGAGCAGTGTACTGCTGCTTTCTGTGTCGCCATATGCGACGAGCGCGCGACTCCTACCCATATCGTAATTTCCGATCCCACTGTCGGTAGTAAAAAGTCGCTGCGAAATTAGTTATACAGAGCTTTGAGATGCGTCCAACTTTTGGGGCCCAGTTCAATGCGCGGGCCGCTTTTTACACGCGCAACTCGTATCGAATCGGATATCAATCCCCGCGCGCAATCGCAAGCTGCGCGATCAGACGCATCAGCTCGGCCTGGCGGCGCGTGGTGGTTTTCGCGAACACGTGATGCAGATGCGTGCGCACGGTCGAGGGCAGCACCTGCAGCGCTTCGGCCACGTCTTTCGGATTGAGGCCCTTGCCGACTTCGCAGGCCACGCGCGCTTCCGCGGGCGTGAGGCCGAACAGCGCGATGAGCCGCGTTTCCACGCCGCGCCGCGACGACTGCGGATCGATCACGATGAGCATGGCCGTGCCGGCGCGCGCGGCGTGGGCGAAGTCGTCGGCGTGACGGTGCTCGCCTAGCGGCGAAATGAGCGCCTGCAGCGGCTCGTCGGGCGGCTGGCGGCCGATCAGCATCGCGCCGCCGCTGCGCCCGCGCACGTCGCGCCCGGCCGCACGTGCGATCAGCGAGCGCAACTGCTGCGTGGCGGCAGCCGTGGCGGCGCTGAGCGCGGCGTGTTCGGTGCGCAGCCCGTTTGCGCGGGCGAGCTGCGCCGTGGCGGCGCGATTCGCGAACACGATGTGCGCATCGGCGTCGACGATCAGCACGCCATGCGCGAGCGCGTCGAGTGCGTCCGCGGGGGCATGGACGCTTGCGTCGCGCGAGGCGAGGGTGCGCGCCGTGTGCCGCTGCACGCGCAAGGCATTGCGCAGATGCGGCAGCAGCGTGCGCAGCGCGTCCAGTTCGTCTTCGCTATAGAAGCGCGTTTCGTGGCGTAGCGCGCCGAGCACGGCGGCCATGTCGCCTTCGCGCAGCACATTCGCGAAGGCCACCGTGTAGAAGCGCTGCGGGCGCACCCACTCCTGCACGAAGGCGCTGCGTTGCAGACTCCCCTGCGGGTGGATCATCGTGTCGGTGACGAGCGTGCCGGCGGCCCAGCGGCGTACCTGCGGCACGAGCGGATCGAAGCCGCCGTAGTGCTGTGCGTACGATTGGGCAAATGAAGCGTCGATGCCGTCCCATTCGGCGAGCGAGAACGTGCTTTCGGGCGGCAGCATGGTGAGATTGACGTGTTGCGCGCCGATGCGTTGCGCGATGCGCGCACACACATCGGGCCAGCGTTGCGCGTCGAAGCCGGCATCGTAGATCGCGTCGATCAGGCCGCCGGTTTCATCCGGCTCGCCGTGCCGCACGCGCGCGCTGTGTGCAACGGTATCGATGGCCGCAGCGTGCGCGGCCGTTGTGGGCCCCATGGTGGTCTCCAGGCTGGAATTTATTAACGGCAGAAGGCCTCAGGGCATGCCGCGCGAGGTTGCATATAGGGCCATGTGGCACTGCAACGACACGAAGGGGCGCTCCAGGCGCAAATCCACGTTTGCAAACGGCAGGCGGGAGGGGATGCACTGCAACATCCCGGGGTACCTATTCTGAATGGATAGACGATAAAACCTACGATTTGCTTTCGTCAGGAAAGATTTCGGGTTTCGTTACATCCGATGCATTCCGGGTACTGGACAAGCGCGCCGCGCTCACGATAATTGAGCGTCCCACACAGGCGCGCCGCACGGGGAAAAGGCGCTGCGCGCCAGTGAAAGTCAGAGAAAGCGGAGAGTCTTTGGATGTATGAAGAGTACGAAGTGCATGGGCCGCACGACCACGCGGTCGAACACGCCGCGGCGGGCCATGGCGGGCACGGCGAAAGCGATCCGTTCCCCGGCCGCATGGCGGTGATGACGGCCATCCTCGCTTCGATTGGAGCGATCTTTGCCTACCAGAGCGGCAACAGCGAGAACCAGGCGCTCTATTACAAGAACGAAGCGGCGATCCGCAAGACCGAAGCCGCGAATCAATGGGCCTACTATCAGGCGAAGGGCGAGAAACAGAATCTGGCGGAACTGGGCGCGCAACTCTCTGCGCTTGCGCCGAATTCGGACGCCGCGCAGAAGCGCTTCGCCGCCGACGCCGACCGCTATCGCCAGCAGAAGGAGCCGATCCGCGCCAAGGCGGAGGCGCTCGAAAAAATCGTCGAGCAGGACGATGCGCTAAGCGAGCAGGTGCTGCACGGCCATCATCGCTGGGCTCAGGCCACGACGCTCATCCAGATCTCGATCGCGCTCACGGCGATTACGCTGCTCACGCGGCGGCGCTGGCTGCTCAATACGTCGGTGGGCGTCGCGATCGTCGGGGTGGGGCTGGGCGCGCTGGCGTTCTTCGGCGGCTGAGCGCTCACCCGCCGCACACGATCGCCGTGAGCAGCAGCGGCACGACCGATTGCACGGTGGCGTCGCTGTTGGCTTCGCGCACGCGCGAGCGCACCTTCTCCGCGGGCGCAGACACGACCACGCCGTAAAGCGGCGAGGTGATCTCCTTGCCGGCGCCGCGCTTGAAGAGCGTGTCGTCGCGGTCGTAGCCGAGCACCACGTAAATGGGGAAGCCGAACGCGCTCAGGCGGGTGCCGCGCACCGGGCTGAACGCGTTGACCGAATTCGCTTCGACGCGGCTCGGCTCGGGCTCGATGGATTTTTCGTCGATGAGCGACGTAATGAACGTGTGGGGATCGGACTTGCAGTCGAACTGCTGGTCGCGCCCGGTGGCTTGCGCATGCGCGGCCGCCGGGACCAGCAGGGCGGCAAAAGCGGCAAGGCCGCTCAGCGCGTTCCGCAGCGTGGTGGCCGGGAACGCGAATATCACGGGAGTGTGGCGCTTGGTCATGGCTACGAGCAGCAATGCCGAGAGAAGACCGGTTGATTCCATTCGACAGCCGGTCTTCGTTCGTGTTCAAAGCTTACGGCACATAAATTGCGCGGGCCGTGCGCCCGCGCACATCTGCATGCTGGATCGGGGAGGCTACAGCATCGACTTCGCCTGGCTCAGGATCTTGTCGCAGACCTGCTTCGTGGCCTCCTCCTTGAGGCCGCCGCCCGTGAGGTCGAGCTTCTGTCCGTTGCCAGCCGTGAGGATGCCGCTCGTGCCCTGCGTATAGCCGCTATCCGTCGTGTTCGCGCCGCCGGGCAGCTTGCCGAGCAGCGAGTCTTTTACGTTGCTCGCGGCGTCGGCGTTCAAGTAATTGTTCTTGATGCAGTACTGCAGCACGCCGGTGACATTGCCGAGACTGTTCGAGGTGAGCGAGGGCGCCGAAAGCGAGTTGCCGAGGCCGCCCAGATTGCCGAGCGCACCCTGTGCCGAACCGCTGTTGCTGCCGCCCTGGTTGAGCAGGTTGCCGAGCTGCGCCTGTGCGGCGCCCCAGGGGGCGAGCAGCGCCAGGGTCAGGGTGGCCATCAACGCCGTGGCGATGCGCGGCGTGGCGACGCGCGGCGTGGCGACGCCCGGAACAGAGGTTTGCATACACGAATCTCCGTGGTGGTTCAGTGCGCCCTTACTATAGACGGATTCGTTTTCGCGGCTTCGCTACGTGACGCCGCACGAGCGTTCGGTCAGCGGCGGTGCAACCGGAGCGAAGTGCGACCGCCGGGTCTCGCGTGAACGTTTCATGATGCATCTGATGATTTCATCGGCATGTCATTTGTTGCGGGCACAACGATAACGCTGCAGAAGCAAACCTGACGTTCGCCGGCGCGGATGTGTCTTAAGTGGTATGCATGGGTTGGGAATTGCGCAGGGCGCACCGCGTGTGCCGGCTACGCAACGAATGAACCTGTTACAAGTGTATCTACGCTGTAAAACACTGCGTTTTCAGGCCTTTTTCGGCGATCTTCCCCGCGATTCAAGGTGGAGATTGTTTCTAACCGTAACACTTATTACGGCCCTCCTCATCGGCTGGTTTCAGGTGGTATGCTTCCTGCACAAATTCTCCCTTGCACGAGTGAGACCACGTGTATTGCGTCAATACAGTGAAAGAACGCACTGCCAGAGTGCGCGTCGCGACGCAAATGAACACGTCATCCAAGCATATGGTGCAACCGAGCTAGCCAGCGCGGGCAACAAGATCCGCAAGCCAGTGCTCCGTCACTGCAGCCCCGGTCCGGCTGCGTGGAGAACAGCATGAATTTCGAAGAACTGAGCGACGACGAGTGGGTGCAGGTGTCCTCGCTCGTGTCAGATGAACCTCCTATTAGACTCAACCGGCGCGGCCGCCCTCGCGCCGAGCCGCGCGTCGTGGCCAATGCCGTCCTCTGGATTCTCACCACGGGCGAGTCGTGGTCGCGCCTGCCCGCGCGTTATCCGTCCGGGCCCACCTGCCGTCGTCGTTTCGAGGAATGGCACGGCAGCGGCACGCTGATCGAACTGGTCGAGCTGCTCTCGCAGCGCGGCCGCAAGTTCGTCTATGTGCCGCAGCCCGCGCAGGCCGATGCGCAACCCGTTGCAGTCGCAGTCGAGGAAGTCGCCGAGGACGATGGCCAGCCGGCCGTGTTCTGGAAGAGCCCCGAAGCCTGGCAGGCGCCCGCCGCGCTCGCCGACGCGCCGCTTGCCGATCCCATGGAAAGCATGATGCGTCAGCTCGCGGGCGGCGAACCGGCATTGCCCGATTCGATCGGCGCGCCTGCCGTGGCTGCTGCAACGAGTGCAACGACCGTTGCGAGTGCGACGCGTTCGCAAAACAATGCGCCGTTCGGACCGTTCTCGCCTTCGCGCGTGAGCAAGCCGGTTGCGACTCGCGCGATGCCGCGCGACGCGTCGCATCGCAGTGCGCACCCGGCGGGCGGCGTGGTGCAGGTCGCGGAATGGCGCGGCTATACGATGAGCCTCACCGTGCAGCCCGTGCGCAACCGCATGTTCCGAGGAGCCGTGGAGATTCTCAAAGATGGCACGCGCATCGAGCGCTCGGGCCTGATCGGGCCGCCGTTCCAGGATCGCGAATCCGCGCGGAATTTCGCCTTCGACTGGGCGCGTGAGTGGCTCGATCGCGAAGGCTCGGCCGAGTCCGCGTCCGGCGTTTCGTGGCCGGGTTCGCATCCCGCCAGGCATGCCGCATCGAAGGGCGCTGCACAGAGCGCTTCGCAAACGGCGTTGCCCGGCGCCGCACCGCACGCGCCAGGCGTGACGCGCGGCGATCCGTCCAATGCCGCCGCCGAGCGCGCGTTGCCTGCGGCCGTACCGGGCAGCGTGCGGCTCGCGCCGCTGCAAGCGCCGGTACAGCGTTACACCGCCACGGGCGCACTGCTCACGGGCAGCGAAGCTCGCGAAGCCAATACGGCGTCGTCCGGCACCGCCGAGCGACGTACCGTCGGCACCACCGGAACGCGCTACCGCACGCTCTCGCGCTGATCCTGCCAGGCCGCGCGCGCGGTGCGCGCGGCCTTCCTGCATGGCCTCTCCTGCTTTCTTCACTGCCTGCCGTACTGATCGTCGAGACGCACGATATCGTCTTCGCCGAGATACGAGCCCGACTGCACCTCGATGATCTCGAGCGGCATCTTGCCGGGATTTTCCAGTCGATGCGACACGCCAAGCGGGATGTACGCCGACTCGTTTTCCGAAACGATGAAGCGTTCTTCTCCGCGCGTGACGAGCGCCGTGCCGCGTACGACGACCCAATGCTCGGCGCGATGGTGATGCATCTGCAGCGAGAGGCGTGCGCCCGGTTCGACCACGATCCGCTTGACCTGGAAGCGCTCGCCGCTGTCCACGCTGTCGTAATGACCCCACGGGCGATGCACGAGGCGGTGCGCCACGGCTTCGGTGCGGCGTTCCTGCTTCAGGCGCTGCACGATCTTCTTGACGTCCTGGGCGCGCGAGCGGTCGGCGACGAGCAGGGCGTCCGGGGTCTCCACGACCACGAGGTCCTTTGTGCCGAGGCAGGCGACGAGCCGGCCGTCCGAATGCGCGAAGGTGTCGCTGGCGCCTTCGAACATCACGCGGCCGTGCGCGACGTTGCCTTCGTCGTCCTTGGGCGAAACCTGCCAGACGGTGTCCCATGAACCGAGGTCGGTCCAGCCGGCCGTGAGCGGCACGACCACGCCGCTTGCGACCGTCGGGTCGCCGGAGAGCGGTTCCATCACGGCATAGTCGATCGAGTTCGAAGGCGAACGTGCGAACGCTTCGCTATCCACGCGGAAGAAGTCGCCGTCGGCCTTGCCGTGCTCGATCGATTCCGCGCATGCGGAGTAGATGGCCGGATGGAAATGGCGAATCGCCTTGAGCCAGGTCGATGCGCGCACGATGAAAATGCCGCTGTTCCACCAGTAGCGCTGTGAAGCGACGTACTGCTGCGCCAGCTCGAAGTAGGGCTTTTCGACGAAACCGTTCAGACGCCGCGCACCGTTGGGTTCGGCGTTCGCGAGCGGCTCGCCCACGTGAATGTAGCCATAGCCCACTTCGGGATGCGTGGGCACGATGCCCATCGTCACGATCTGGCCGTTCGCCGCATGACGCACGCCTTCGGCCACTGTGTTCTGGAATGCTTCGAGGTCGGCGAGCGCATGGTCGGCCGGCATCACCACGAGAATGCCGTCTTCCTGCTTTGCCACCACCGACATCGCGGCGATCGTGAGCGCGGGTGCCGTGTCGCGGCCCACGGGCTCGAGAATCAGGCGCGCATGCTTGCCCGCCGCGCGAACCTGCTCGGCGGTGGTGAATCGATGTTCTTCATTGCAGACGATCAGCAACTCCTCTGCGAGCGTCACGCGCTCGGCGAGCGCATCGAGGCGGCCCGCGGTGTTGGCAAGCAGCGACTGCTCGCCAACGAGGTTGATCATCTGCTTCGGATATTGCTCACGCGACAGTGGCCACAGCCGCGAGCCCGCGCCGCCCGCCAGCACCACAGGGCATACCTGCAATGCACTGCGCGTTTCGGCACGCGTCTGGGACGCTTTTGCCGATGCCGTAGCGGAACCCGTATCCATCATCTCGCTCTCCTGTAAAAGGTATCGGTGATGCAATTTGTAGCATGCTTAAAATCGTCATAAATAGAGTCGTAAAGAAGAAAACGGAAAATATTCAAATTAAATTTTAATCACCCTTCCGTCACACCGTAATTCAGATAAAAAATTCAATAAAAATTACGTCGCCGGCCTCCGAAATTTCTTGTCAGAACCCAAAATATGGCGTTCGGGCAGGAAAAATCTGCCGGAATGGCCGGGGTAGAGAGCCAATGCGGGAGCGCATTCCGGCAATCTTTGCCGACAAAATTCGCGAAAAATTGAGTCGAAAGGGACGAAACAATTGGAGATACTTTTGAGGCTTGCAGCCGGAATTTTTATCGCGCCTTATTAGGGTTTATTCGGATCAGAATTCGCGACGCCGGGCTTTTTTTCGCGGCGACGCAGTCCCAGAAACTTTTGAAGCGACCGGCCATGATTTGCAGTGCGTGGCCGCGATTCATTTTTTTAACCCGAGGTGCCGGACATGCTCAGCGTTCTAGCCAGAATTTTCGACGTTGCCGCCATTGCCGCTGGAGCGCTGCTCGCGGCCGCCTTGCACCGTGGCCAGTTTGTGCCGCTCACCGACGCGGAGAGCGTGGCGCTCGCGTTCAACTGCGTGCTTGCGATCTGGATGTTCCCGGCGTTCGGGATCTACAAGTCGTGGCGCGGCAAGTCGCTCTACGCGCTCTTTGCCCGCGTGTGCGCTGCCTGGCTCGCCGTGGAGGGCACGGGCATCCTGCTGAGCTTTAGCCTGCACCGCGCCGATTCGCTCTCGCGGCTGTGGCTCGCGTACTGGGTCGTCGCCTCGGTGGCGCTGCTGATCGTCTCGAAGGCGCTCGTGCACATGGTGCTGCGTGGCATTCGCCGCGAGGGCTACAACCAGAAGGCCGTGGCGGTGGTGGGCGGCCCGCGCTACGGGCGCTTCCTGATCGAGCACATGCGCTTTCACCCGGAAGCGGGCTTTCACCCGGCGCTCGTGTTCGACGAGGACAGCGATGCCGATGGCGCCGCCGCCATCGACGGCGTGCCCGTGGAGCGCAACCTCCAGGCCATGCTCGAGTTCGTGCGCGAGAACGAGGTGCGCGAGCTGTGGCTCGCCTTGCCGATCACCAAGGAGCGCACGATCCATCGCATCGTCACGGCCTTGCGCAACGACTTCGTGAACATCCGCTTCATTCCGGACGTGCGCAGCCTGTCGTTCTTCAGCCAGCCCGTGGTCGATCTGCTCGGCGTGCCGGCCATCAATCTCGCGGCCTCGCCGGTCACGGATCTGCGCGTGCTGCCCAAGCGCGTGTTCGACATCGTGTTCGCGGGCGGCGTGCTGGTCGCGCTGGCGCCGCTGCTGGCGGTCATTTCGCTCGCCGTGAAGCTCACGTCGAAGGGCCCGGTGTTCTTCAAGCAGCGCCGCAAGGGGCTGGATGGCAACGAGTTCGAAATCTACAAGTTCCGCTCGATGAAGGCCCATGCGGAAGTCGCAGGGCAGATCACGCAGGCGCGCCGCAACGATCCGCGCGTGACGCGCGTCGGCGCGTTCCTGCGCCGCACGAGCCTCGACGAGCTGCCGCAGTTCATCAACGTGCTCAAGGGCGAGATGTCGGTGGTGGGTCCGCGCCCGCACGCGCTTGCGCACGACGACATCTACAAGGACCTCGTGCGCGGCTACATGGCGCGCTATCGCATCAAGCCGGGCATTACGGGCTGGGCGCAGGTCAACGGCTTTCGCGGCGAAACCGATCGCGTGGAAAAGATGCGCGACCGCGTGCGCTTCGATCTGCACTACATGCAGCACTGGAGCTTCGCGCTCGACCTGCGCATCGTGGCGATGACGATGTGGAAGGGCTTCGCAGGCCAGAACGCATATTGAGGCGAAGCGAGTGCGCGCGATGCTGGTGTGCGCAACGTTTCGCGTGACATGAAGAACCAATCACTTTTGAGGTGGGCATGAATCTGACGATCATTGGCAGCGGTTATGTGGGTCTCGTGACGGGCGCCTGTCTTGCCGACATTGGCAACGACGTGTTTTGCCTCGACGTCGACGAACGCAAGATCGACCTGCTCAATCAGGGCATCGTGCCGATTCACGAGCCGGGCCTGAAGGAGATCATCGAGCGCAACGTGCGCGCGCGCCGGCTGAAGTTCTCGACCGACGTCGAAGCGGCGGTCGCGCACGGCGACGTGCAGTTCGTCGCCGTGGGCACGCCGCCCGACGAAGACGGCTCCGCCGACCTGCAATACGTGCTGGCGGCCGCGCGCAACATCGGCCGTCATATGACCGGTTTCAAGGTGGTGGTGGACAAGTCCACGGTGCCGGTCGGCACGGCCGCGCTCGTGCACGACGCGATCGCCTCCGAACTGCGCAAGCGTGGCGAGAGCCACATGTTCTCGGTGGTCTCGAACCCCGAGTTCCTCAAGGAAGGCGCGGCAGTCGATGACTTCGCGCGGCCCGACCGCATCGTGCTCGGCTGCAACGACGACGTGCCCGGAGAGCGTGCGAAAGAGGTCATGAAGCGGCTCTATGCGCCGTTCAACCGCAACCATGAGCGCACGCTCTACATGGACGTGCATTCGGCCGAATTCACCAAGTACGCGGCCAACGCCATGCTCGCCACGCGCATTTCGTTCATGAACGAACTTGCGAATCTCGCCGACCGCGTGGGCGCCGATATCGAGGCCGTGCGCCGCGGCGTAGGCTCGGACCCGCGCATTGGCTACGACTTCCTCTATGCGGGCTGCGGCTACGGCGGCTCGTGCTTCCCGAAAGATGTGAAGGCGCTCATGCGCACAGCCGAGGATTTCGGCGAGCCGCTGCAGATCCTGCGCGCCGTGGAGTCCGTCAATGAAGCGCAGAAGCAGGTGCTCGCACAGAAGATCGTTACGCGCTTCGGCTCCGACCTCACGGGCCGCACGTTCGGCGTCTGGGGGCTCGCGTTCAAGCCGAACACCGACGACATGCGCGAGGCGCCGAGCCGCACGCTCATCGCCGAACTGCTCGCGCGAGGCGCCGCTGTCAAGGCTTACGACCCGGTCGCGACCGCCGAGGCGAAGCGTGTACTCGCGCTCGATCTCGCGCACGCGCCGGAACATCAGGCGCGGTTGTCGTTCGTGAACGACGCGATGGAAGCCGCGAGCGAAGCGGATGCCGTGGTCATCGCCACCGAATGGAAGGTTTTCAAGGCACCCGATTTCGAAACGCTCAAGTCGCAGCTGAAGATGCCGATCGTGTTCGACGGCCGCAATCTGTACGAGCCGTCCGCGCTGCAGGAACTCGGCATCGAGTACCACGCCGTGGGCCGCGCCAGCGCGACGCAGGCGAGCCGCGCGCGTGCCGAAACCGCCGCGACGCAGGCGCTCGCCTGAGCGTTGCCGGGCTTCGTGCGCAGCGTTATGTAAAGGAAGGGAGTCACGCGACCATGATCAAGAACGTGCTCATCGTTTGCCACGCCAACGTCTGCCGCTCGCCGGCGGCGGAGCAGCTCTTTCGCGAGCGTCTGAGCGAACAGCAAGGCTCACGGGTGGAATCGTTTCAATCGGCGGGCCTGCGTGCGCGCGATGGCGACGACATGGACCCCGTGATGCAGTGGCTGCTTGCCGAGCGCGGCGTGAAGGTCGGCGGGCACCAGTCGCGCCGCCTCACGAGCCGCCTCGTGCGCTCGGCGGACCTCGTGCTCGTGACCGAGCGCCGCCAGGTCGCCGCGGTCGAGCGCATTGAACCCACCGCGCGCGGCAAGGTGTACGCGCTCGGTAACTGGGAGAACTCTGATGTCAGCGATCCGCACGGGCTCCACGAGTCCGCGTATCGCCAGAGTCTTGAATTGATGGATCGTATGGTAAAGGGATGGTTGAGCCGAATATGCCAATGACAAAACTGAAACTGACGGCGGTAGTCGCGTTGAGCGTCTTCGTTTCCGCGTGCGCAACGGCGCCCGGCAACTATCTCGACACGTCGAGCCTGAAAGAACAGCCGAACAACCAGCCGCAGCAGCAATTCAACGTGCAGCTCATCACGCAGCAAGTCGTGCTGCAGCAGGCGCAGACGGCCGCGGCGCAGCCGAAGGCGCCGCTGCCGCCCTCGAAGTTCGCGAATGCCGCCGACTACATCTATCACATCGCGCCGCAGGACATTCTCGGCGTGACCGTGTTCGATCACCCCGAACTTTCGACGCCGCAAGGCTCGACGTTCTCGGCGGGCGGCAACACCACGCAGACGGTGGGCCAGGCGCTCACGCAGCCCTATACCAACGCGCTGCCCGGCCAGTCCGACCCGTACGGACAGACGGTGTCCAGGGACGGCACGATCTTCTTCCCGTTCGTGGGCCGCATCATGGCCGCGGGCAAGACGCCCGGCCAGATCCGCGATCAGCTCGCGTCCGGCCTCGGCCCCTACGTGAAGAACCCGCAGGTGGACGTGCGCGTGCTCGCGTACCGCAGCCAGAAGGTGCAGATCACGGGCGACGTGAAGACGCCGGGACCGCTCTCCATGAGCGATGTGCCCCTCACGCTGGTGGACGCCATCACGCGCTCGGGCGGCACGACCGACAGCGCCGACATCAACCGCGTGCGCCTTACGCGCAACGGCAAGCTGTACATCCTCGACGCGAACCGTATGCTCGACGGCGGCGATTCGACCCAGGACGTGCTGCTGCAGAGCGGCGACGTCATCAATATTCCGGATCGTTCGGATAGCAGAATATTCGTGATGGGCGAAGTGAAGACGCCCCTGCAGACAAACCTGATTCGCGGCAACCTCACGATCGCCGACGCGCTCACCCAGGCGGGCGGCATTCTCGATACCGACGCGAACCCGCGCCAGATCTTCGTGATGCGCGGCATGAAGGACAACCCAACGCAGCCCGAGATCTACCGTCTCGACATGACCAAGCCCGACGCGATCATGCTTTCGTCGCAATTCCAGCTCAAGCCGCTGGATGTGGTGTACGTGGGCACGGCCGCTTCGACGACCTTCAACCGTGTGTTGCAGCAGGTGCTGCCGACCATCCAGACCGTCTTCTATCTGAAGCAGATCGCGAAGTAAGCGCGTGATCGAAAAGCTTCGAAAGAAGACGCAGGAGCAACACCTAAACAACGGGATTGAATCGTGACCATACAAGCCAATAGCCAGGCGGCCCCGGCGGCCCGCACCGAGGAAGAGGACGTCGTCCTCGGCCAGTTGCTACGCGTCATCATCGACGACATCGGCTGGCTCATCGCGATCGCGGCGGCGGTGATCGCCATGGCCGTGTTTTACTGCTTCATCGCCAAGCCGGTCTACACGGCCGACACCCAGGTTCGCGTGGAGCCTTCCGACTACACGTCGCAGGCCCTCACGCAAACGCAAACCGGCGCGAACATCAGCTCTGGATCGTCGACGGGCAGTCTGCCCACCGACGCCGAGATCCAGATGATCAAGAGCCGCAGCGTGGTCGAGCCGGTGGTGAAGCAGTTCAAGCTGAACACCACCGTCACGCCGGTCATGCTGCCGTTGATCGGCAGCCTGTCCGCGCGTCTCGCGACGCCGGGCACGCCCGCGCGTCCGTGGTTCGGGTTGAGCAACTGGCTCAGCAACTTCGCGTGGGGCGGCGAAGTCATCAACCTCGACTCGATCGAGGTCACGCCCGAGCTCGAGGGCAAGAAGCTCACGCTGACCGCGCTCGACAACGACCGCTACGTGGTTTCGACGCCGGACGGCGCGCGCCTGCTCGAAGGCACCGTTGGCCAGGTCGAACAGGGCGGCGGCGTGAAGCTGCTCGTGAACAAGCTCGTTGCGCGTCCGGGCACCCGCTTCAAGGTCGTGCGCCTGAACGACCTCGACGCGATCAGTGGTTTCCAGAACGCAATCCAGGTCCAGGAGCAGGGCAAGCAAACGGGCGTGATCGACATCTCGCTCGAAGACAACGACCCCGAGCACGCGGCCGCCATTGCGAACGCGGTGGCGCAGTCGTACCTGCGCGAGCACGTGGCGACCAAGCAGGCCGACGCGAGCAAGATGCTCGACTTCCTGCGCAGCGAACAGCCGCGCCTGAAGTCGGACCTCGAGAACGCCGAGGCGGCGCTCACGGCGTACCAGAGCAAGTCGGGTTCGATCAACGCGAGCGACGAAGCGAAGATCTATCTCGACGGCAGCGTGCAGTACGAGCAGCAGATCTCGGCGCTGCAACTGCAGATCGCCTCGCTCCAGCAGCGCTTTGGCGACCAGCACCCGGTGCTGATCGCGGCGCGCCAGCAGCTCGCGCAACTGCAGGGCGAGCGCGCGAAGTACGACACGAAGTTCCGCGACCTGCCGGCCACGGAAGTGAAGGCCGTGCAGCTGCAGCGTGACGCGAAGGTGGCCGAGGACATCTACGTGCTGCTGCTCAACCGCATCCAGGAGCTTTCGGTGCAGCGCGTGGGCACGGGCGGCAACGTGCATATCGTCGATCCGGCCCTGCGCCCGGGCAACCCGTCGAAGCCCAAGAAGCTGCTGATCGTCTCGGCGGCGTCGCTGCTCGGCATCATTCTCGGCACGGGCTTCGTGCTCATGCGCCGCAACATGTTCAAGGGCATCGTCGATCCGGACCAGATCGAGCGCTCGTTCCAGCTGCCGGTGTACGGTCTCGTGCCGCTTTCGCCGGAGCAACTGGCGCTCGAGAAGCGCGCCCCGGTGCGCGGCGGTACGCGTCTGCGTGAAGTGCTCGCGAACTCGCGCCCGAAGGACCTCACGGTCGAAAGCCTGCGTAGCCTGCGCACCTCGCTGCAGTTCAGCGTGATGGACGCGCGCAATCGCGTAGTCATGCTGACGGGTTCGGTGCCGGGCGTGGGCAAGAGCTTCCTCACCGCGAACCTCGCCGTGCTGCTCGCCCATTCGGGCAAGCGCGTGCTGATGATCGACGGCGACATGCGCCGTGGCGCGCTCGAACGCCATCTGGGCGGCCCCCAGGAAAACGGCTTCTCCGAGCTGCTCTCGGGGCAGATTTCGCTGGACGAGGCGATTCGCGCGACCGAAGTGGACAACCTGCACTTCATGTCGTGCGGCCGCCGTCCGCCCAATCCTTCCGAGCTGCTGATGTCGCCGCGTCTTGGCCAGTACCTCGAAGGCCTGTCGAACCGCTACGACGTGCTGCTCATCGACACGCCGCCGGTGCTCGCCGTGACCGACGCCGCCATCATCGGCAGCCATGCGGGCTCGACGTTCCTCGTGCTGCGTTCTGGCATGCACACCGAAGGCGAAATCGCCGACGCGCTCAAGCGTCTGCGCAACGCCGGCGTGCGGGTGCAGGGCGGGGTGTTCAACGGCGTGCCGGCGCGTACGCGCGGCAACTACGGCTATGGCTACGCGAATGTGCGCGAGTACCTGAGCGCATGACGCCTACGCCCCCATCAAGTGCAGCCAGGGAGGAATCCGCGATGAAACTGACCGTGCTCGTGCCGACCTATCGGCGTCCTGACGATCTGTCGCGCTGTCTTTCGGCGCTGCTGCGCCAGCAGCGCGCGCCCGACGAGATCGTGGTCGTGGCGCGTGCCGACGACGAGGCGACGCACGCGTGCCTCGCCGAACACGTCACGCCCCGCGTGCTCAACGTGGCGGTGGCCATCGTCGAGGAACCGGGGCAGGTGGCGGCGCTCAATCGCGGCATCGAGGCCGCGACGGGCGACGTGATCGCCATTACCGACGACGACGCCGCGCCGCGCGCCGATTGGGTCGCGCGCATCGCGGCGGCCTTCGAGTCCGACCCGAAGCTCGGTGCGCTGGGCGGCCGCGACTGGGTTCACGAAGGCGGCCGCATGATCGACGGCGAGCGCCCGCTCGTGGGCAAGCTGCAGCGCTCGGGCCGCATCGTCGGCAATCATCATCTGGGCGCGGGTGGCGCGCGCGAAGTCGATCTGCTCAAGGGCGCGAACATGAGCTATCGGCGCGCGGCGATCGGTGACCTGCGCTTCGACCGACGCCTGCGCGGCACCGGCGCGCAAACCCATAACGACATGGCGTTCAGCATGAGCGTGAAGCGCTCGGGCTGGAAGCTCGTGTACGACCCGCTCGTGGCCGTCGACCATTACCCCGCGCCGCGTCCGGGCGAAGACCCGCGCAACGCGCAGACGCTCGCCTCGATCCGCAACGCCGCCTACAACCTGCATATCATCCTGCTCGGCCATCTCACGCCGCTGCGCCGCGAAACCGCCTGGTGGTGGTACGCGCTCGTCGGCACGCGTGTGTATCCGGGCCTCGTGCACACCGGCCTGAGCGCCGTACGCGGCGATTCCGCGGGCGCGGCGTTTGCACGCTGGCGCGCAGTGCGCGGCGGCGCACGAGAGGCGCGCCGCGCGCTCGTTTGAGCGGCGCGGCCAACGACTACACGGAGGACCCCGAATGAGCGGTACGCAAGTCCACGTCCACCTTTTCTATGGCGCCGATCCGCGCCGCTATCGCAAAGGCGAGAACATCGGCAGCCTGTACGGCTACCATCACGCGGAATCTGCGGAATTCGCCCTCAATTATGCGCAGGACGCGAGCGAGAGCACGCCCATGCGCTTCATGCGGCGCGCACTGAAGGCCGCGTTCGGCTTCGACTTCGTTCATGCGTGGCGCAATCGCCGCGCCATTCTGCAATCCGACGTCATCTGGACGCACACTGAGCAGGAGCATCTGGCCGTGGCGCTGGTGCTGCTGATGAACGCGAAGAAGGGCGGTGCGCGCCCGCTGCTGCTGGCACAAAGCGTGTGGCTGCTCGACCGCTGGCCGGGCTATGGCGCGCTGCGCCGTGCGATTTACAAGCGGCTTCTCAAGCGTGCCGATCTGCTCACCACGCTCGCGAGCGAGAATGCCGCGCTGTGCGGCGAGTATTTCGGGCGCGAGGCGCGTCACGTGCTCTATGGGCTCAATACCAGCGATTTTCCGCTGCGTCCGCCTGCGGAGTGGACGCCGCATACGCCGGTGCGCGTGGCCGCGATCGGCAACGACCGCGACCGCGACTGGGCCACGCTCGTCAGCGCGCTCGGCAACGATTCGCGCTACCAGGTGCGGATCGCCACGCGCCGGCGCATGCCGGCATCGGCGCGCGCGGACAACGTCGAAATCGTGCGCGTTTCCGGCATCAAGCAACAGCATGCGCTGTATGACTGGGCGGACATTATCGTCGTGCCGCTGCGTCCCAACACGCACGCTTCGGGCATCACGGTGATGCTGGAAGCCGCGGCGCTCGGCAAGCCGATGATCGCGACGAAGGTCGGTGCGCTCGAAGACTACTTCGACGAGACGGCCGCTTCGTATGTCGAGCCGTTCAACGCCCAGCAGTTGCGCGACGCGGCGAATGCGCTCGTCGCCGACCCGGCGCGTGCGCTCGAACAAGCGCGCGAAGCCTGCGAGCAGTTGCGCACGCGCGATCTCACTACGCAACACTTCGCACGGCAGCACGCGCAACTCACGCGCGAGATGCTGCACGAGCGCGACGCGCTCAATGGCGAGTCGATTGCGAGCGAACCCCGTGGCCCGGGCGTCGCTGCGCGCGGGATGTGATCATGGACGTCACGACCGCTATCCCGGCACCCGCGCCGGCGCCTCAGCCGGGCCGCCGCCGCGGCGGCCTGCGCAGCCTGTTCGGCCGCGATACGCTGCCGCCGCTCGCCTTGTGGGTATTGACAGCGCTCCTGATCGGCGCGCACCAGGGCACCGTGCTTACGCTGGCGTTTCCCGTGCTCGCGATCGCGGTGGGATTCTGGCTCTACTTCGTGAACCCGGTGCGCTATATCGGCTTCATGTGGTGGCTGTGGTTCCTGAGCCCCGAAGTGCGGCGCCTCGCCGACTACGGCAAGGGCGGCTTCACGCCGACCAGCCTCATTCAGGTCGCGCCGCTCGCCGTCACGATGATCAGCGGCATTTCGCTGCTGCGCTACTACCCGATCCTCGGGCAGCGGCGCGGTCTGCCGCTCCTGCTCGCGCTGCTCGGCATCGGCTATGGGTTCGTGGTGGGCGTGGTGGGGAGCGGTCCGGCCGCGGCAGTCTATGACCTTGCCAACTGGATCTATCCGTTCCTGATCGGCTTTCACATCATGGTGCTCACGCGCCAGTACCCCGAGTGCAGCAAGACCATCATCAACACCTTCATCTACGGCATGCTCGTGATGGGCGCGTATGGTCTCGTGCAATTCTTCATCATGCCGCCGTGGGATGCGATGTGGATGATCGGCTCGGACATGAACTCGCAGGGCGACCCCGTGCCGCTCGGCGTGCGAGTGTTCAGCACGATGAACTCGTCGGGCCCGTTCGCGTTCGCGATGATGGGTGCGATGGTGTTCGTGATGGCCGCGAAGCATCGCGTGCGCTGGGTCGCGGCGGCGTTCGGGTTCTTCTCGTTCGCGCTCTCGCTCGTGCGCTCCACCTGGGGCGGCTGGGCGATCGCGATGGTGATCCAGCTGATGAAGTCGAGCAACAAGGTGCGCATTCGCATCGTCATCAGCGCGGTCGTGCTCGCGGGCGTGTGCGTGCCGCTGCTCACGTTCGGTCCCGTGGCGGACCGCATGCAGCAGCGTCTGAATACGCTCGTGAACCTGAAGGACGACCAGAGCTACGAGGCGCGTAACCAGTTCTATGCCGACTTCGCGAAGAAGGCTTTCACCGACGTGACGGGCGAGGGCCTCGGCGCCACCGGCGCATCGACCAAGCTCTCCAGCAATAACGGCCAGCTCGGCCAGTACGGCAGCTTCGACAGCGGCGTGATGAACATTCCGTTCGTGCTGGGCTGGCCCGGCACGCTGCTCTACATGTCGGGCGTGCTGTGGCTGCTCGTGCGCGCGGTGCGGGTGTCGTTTCGTTTTCCCGAGGACCGCTACGTGTGCGCGTGCCTGAGCCTCGCGATATCGATCTTCGCCATGCTGGTGTTCACCAACTCGCTCGTGGGCACTGGCGGCCTGCTGCTCTTTTCGAGCGTGTTTTCCATTCTCAGCGCGGGGCATTGGGCGAAGCTTCAACGCCAGGCCCCGACCACGGAGGTCTCCGATTGAGAGTCGCAATCGTCACGCATGTCGTGCGCCACAATGACGGCCAGGGCCGCGTCAATCATGAAATCGCGCGCGCCGCGCTCGACGAGGGGTTCGAGGTGACGCTGGTCGCCTCGCATGTCGCGCCCGAGCTGCTTGCCCACCCGAAGGTGAAATGGGTGAGCGTGCAACCGTCGCGCGCGTGGCCCACCAACCTGCTGCGCCAGCAGGTATTCGCGCTGAAGAGCGCGCTGTGGCTGCGCCGCAACCGGCGCGAATACGACGTGCTCCATGTGAACGGCTTCATCACCTGGGCGCACGCCGACGTCAACACCGCGCACTTCGTACACGGCGGCTGGGCGCGCAGCAAGTATTACCCGTTCGGTCTCACGCGCGGTGTGTGGTCCGCTTACCAGTTCGTCTACACGCGCGCCAATGCGGTGCTGGAGCGCTGGGCGTACCGGCGCTCGCGCGTGATCGCGGCCGTTTCGCGCAAGGTCGCCGACGAAATTCGCGCCTCGGGCGGCAACCCCGTGGAGCGGCTCGACGTGATCTACAACGGCGTGGACACGCGCGGCTTCTCGGCCGCGAGCGCGGACCGCGCAAAGTTCTCGCTGCCCGCCGACGCTTTCCTGCTGCTTTTCGTGGGCGATCTGCGCACGCCGCGCAAGAACCTCGGCACGGTGCTGCATGCCATGAAGCAGATGCCCGGGAACGTGCATCTGGCCGTGGCGGGCTACCTGCCGGGCAGCCCGTATCCCGATCTCGCACGCGAGCTGGGCATCGAGTCGCGGGTCCATTTTCTCGGCCTCGTGAGCGAGATGCCCACGCTCATGCGCTCCGTCGATACTTACGTCTTTCCTTCGCGCTACGAAGCAATGAGCCTTTCGCTGCTCGAAGCGATGGCGGCGGGCTTGCCCGTCGTCACCGCGCGCACGGCCGGCGGTGCGGAAATCATCACGCCCGATTGCGGCATCGTGCTCGAAGACCCCGACGACGTACCGGCGCTCGCCAACGCCGTGAAAACGCTCGCCACCGACACGCCGCGCCGCCTCGCGATGGGCGAGGCCGCGGCGGAGCTGGCCTCGCAGTTTGGCTGGGCGCGCATGGCCGCGCAGTACATCGCGCTCTACCGACAACTGGCCGGCGACGCGAGCGAGGCCGTGCGCCGCGAAGAACCCGCATTCGCCGCTGCGACGCTGACGGGCGGGCAATCGCTCCAGCGCGCAGACACCCCCTGATAACCGCATACGTGCAGAATAAGGACACGCGATGACCACACAATCCATTCAATCGCTACAGATCGGCATGCACTGGTTTCCCGAGCGCGCAGGCGGTCTCGACCGCATGTACTACTCGCTCGTCGGCGCGCTGCCCGGTGCGGGCGTGCGCGTGCGCGGCGTGGTGGCCGGCTCGCCCAAGGTGGCCGAGGACAGCGGCGGCGCGATTCACGGCTTCGGCTCCGCTTCGCGCTCGCTGCCGTTTCGCCTCATGGATGCGCGCCGCGCGCTGCGCAGCGAAATTCGCCGCCACCGTCCCGACGTGATTTCCTCGCACTTCGCGCTTTACACCTTCCCCGGCCTCGACGTCACGCGCGGCATTCCGCAGGTTTCGCACTTCCAGGGCCCGTGGGCCGACGAAAGCTTCGTGGAAGGCGCGGCCACGCTGAGCCAGCGCATCAAGCACTCGCTGGAGCAGTCGGTGTATGAGCGCTCCTCGCGGCTCATCGTGCTGTCGAAGGCGTTTGGCGACATTCTCACGCGCCGCTACGGCATTTCGCCCGAGCGCGTGCGCATCGTGCCGGGTTGCGTGGATACGGCGCATTTCGACCCGGCCTGCACGACGGCGGAAGCGCGCCTGAAGCTCCAGTTGCCGCAAGGCCGCCCGATCATCCTCGCCGTGCGCCGCCTCGTGCGCCGTATGGGCCTCGAAGATCTGATCGACGCGATCAAGATGGTGAAGCAACGCCACCCGGACGTGCTCCTGCTGATCGCGGGGCGAGGCCGTCTGGAGTCCGAACTTCAGCAGCGTATCGACGAAGCGGGGCTGGCCGACAACGTGAAGCTGCTCGGTTTCGTGCCCGACGCGCACCTGCCTTCGCTCTATCGCGCGGCCACGCTGAGCGTGGTGCCGACGGTTGCGCTGGAAGGCTTCGGCCTGATTACGGTGGAGTCGCTCTCCGCGGGTACGCCGGTTCTGGTGACGCCGGTGGGCGGTCTGCCGGAGGCGGTGGCCGGTCTGTCACAGGATCTCGTGCTGCCGAGCACGGGCGCGGACGCGATCGCCGATGGCATCGACGGCGCGCTCTCGGGCCGCATCAAGCTGCCGGATGAAGAGGCATGCAAGGCGTATGCGCGCGAGCATTTCGACAACGCCGTGATCGCGAAGCGCGTCGCCGGTGTCTACGCGGAAGGAATCGCCGCTCACTGAAGCGGGTCGATCGACCGAAAGAAAACCGCCGCTCGGGAGAGCGGCGGTTTATTTGTAGAACAAGAGTCAGCAAGCAGAGCGCTATTGCGTTTCGAGCACGCGTTCGCGGGCCTCTTCGTACATCCAGCGCAAGGTTTCTTCGAGGTGCTTGCGCGAGCTGTCGCCGACGATGGAGCGCAGCTTCGCGTTCGACCCGATCAGCTGACGCACTTCGTTGGCGCGGACGAAACGCGGATCGATGTGCACCTCGATCTCGTAGCCGGCGATGCGCGCGAGCATGTCGAGCAGCGCGCCAAGCGTCTGGCCGCTACCCGAGCAGACGTTGACGGTGGTGCCGCGCGGCGCGACTTCGACGAGCCGCGCATAGGCGTTCACCACGTCGCGCACGTCGGAGAAGTCGCGGGCCACGTGGAGGTTGCCGAGCGAAATCTGTTTTTCGCCGCGTGCGTAGTGGTCGACGATCTTCGGGATCAGGAAGTCCGGCGACTGGCCCACGCCCGTGTAGTTGAACGGGCGCGCGATGACGATCGGCAATTGCGCCTGAAAGCGCCTCGCGACGTATTCCATCGCGAGCTTGCTGACCGCGTAGTCGTTGGCGGGCTGGGGCTCGACATGCTCGTCGATCACGCCGTTGGTGGCGTTGCCATAGACGTTCGCGCTGCTGGCCAGCAAGACGGCGCGCGGCACGTGCTTCTGCTGCGCGAGCGCCTCGAGCAGATTGCGCGTGCCGACGACGTTCACGACGTAGGTGCGCGCCACGTCGCTGTCGGCCACGTGGGCCACTGCGGCGAGATGCACGACCACGTCGGGCTGCACGGATTCGAGCGCATGGGCGATCGCGGCACGGTCGAGCAAGTCGGCTTCGATTGCGGTGGCGCCGAACGGGAAGGCTTCCGCGCCCAGCGACTCGCCCGCCCGCACGGTGCCCCACACACGGTAGCCGTCCGCCGCGAGGCGGGCGGCCATATAGCGGCCCGTAAAGCCGCCAATGCCCGTGATGAGCGCGCGCGGACGGCTAGCGGGATCAGAATGTGTCATGGCGTTCGTTGCGCGCAAGGTCGGCCGTGACCATCATCTGGCAGAGCTGCTCGAGCGAAGTTTGCGGCTTCCAGCCGAGTTTTTCCTGCGCCTTGGTCGCGTCGCCAATGAGCAGATCGACTTCGGCGGGGCGGTAGTAGCGCGGGCTCACGCGCACGAGCGTGCGGCCGGTGGCGACGCAGATGCCGGTTTCGCGCTCGCCCTTGCCCGACCATTCGAGCTGGAAGCCGGCGGCGGCGAAGGCCATCTTCACGAAGTCGCGCACGGTTTCTGTGCGGCCGGTGGCGAGCACGTAGGTGTCGGGCTCGTCGGCTTGCAGCATGCGCCACATGCCTTCGACGTATTCGGAGGCGTAGCCCCAGTCGCGCTTGGCGTCGAGGTTGCCGAGTTCGAGCATGTTCAGCTTGCCGAGCTTGATCTTGGCGACGCTGTCGGTGATCTTGCGCGTGACGAATTCGCGCCCGCGCAGCGGCGACTCGTGGTTGAAGAGAATGCCGCTCGTCGCGAAGATGTCGTAGGACTCGCGGTAGTTGACGGTGGACCAGTGTGCGAACAGCTTGGCCACGCCATAAGGGCTGCGCGGATAGAACGGCGTGTCCTCGCATTGCGGAATCGCCTGGACCTTGCCGAACATTTCAGAGGTCGAGGCCTGATAGAAGCGCGTCTTTGGATTCACGACGCGAATCGCTTCGAGCATGTTCAGCACACCGATACCGGTGACTTCGGCGGTCGTGGCGGGCTGGTCGAACGACACGCCCACGAAGCTCTGGGCCGCGAGGTTGTAGACCTCCTGCGCCTGGGCGCGTTCGACGAGGCGCAGGGTCGAGCCCGCGTCCGTGAGGTCGTGTTCGACCAGTTCGAGCGACGGATGGTCGAGGATCCCCAGCTCGTTCATGCGCCAGAAGTTGACGGAACTGGTGCGGCGATAAGTGCCGGTGACGTTGTAGCCCTTGTCGAGCAGAAGGCGCGTGAGGTAGGCGCCGTCCTGGCCGGAAACACCGGTGATGATCGCTTTGCGACGTTCGTTCATGTGATGTGCCTTTGAAGTATCGAACGGGATTCAGGAATTACGATTGCGGGCTCGACTGGCTCACACGCGCAGTAAGGTCGACCGGCTCAGCCGCAGAGCGGCGGCGCGGTCCGCGCGTGAGGCGGCGCTCGAAGAGAAACCAGCTCGCGCTTGCATAAGCGAGCGTGAGGACGAGCGCAATCGCGGCGCTCTGGATGCGGCCGTAGTGGAGCGGCCACACGGCATACAGAATCGTGAGGTGAATGAGGTAGATCGTGTAGCTGATCGTGCCGATATACACGAGCACCGGGTTGGACAGCAGGCGCCGCACGATGCCTTTCGACTGCAGTGCAAACACGACGATGGAGGTGCAGAGCACGAGCGAAACGCTATAGAGCATGGCGTTGGAAAGCGGCGTGTTCATGCCTCGAAAGCGCGGGTAGTGCAGGTGCAGCCAGGCCAGCACGCCGAGCGCCGCGAAAAAGAGCACGGCGGCCGGCCACTTGAAGGGCTCGAGCGCATTGCGGTCGCGGCGCACGAGCACGGCGAGCAGCGCGCCGGCGGCCAGCAGGTCCATGCGGAACGGCGTGAGGTAGTAAATCGGCCAGTACGAGTCGAACCACGGCGTCGCGACGGCGCGCAGCACGGGCACGAGAAAGATGAGCGCGGCGGCCACCACGGCCATGAGCCGTTGGGGCAGGAGCAGCACGACGAAGGGCCAGACGATGTAGAACTGCTCTTCGACGGCAAGCGACCAGAGGATGTTGAGGCTGTCGTGTCCGCTCTGGCCGAGTGCGTCGCCGATATTGGTGGCGAAGAATGCATACCACGGCCAGTAGTGCGCCCAGCCGAAGCCGAACAGCAGCGACGAAACGATGAGCAGCAGCACGTAGGGCGGCAGGATACGGCGCACCCGGCGCGCATAAAAGTAGCTGAAATACGATTGCCCGCGCGCCTTGCGCTCGAGCAGGATGCCGGTGATGAGAAAGCCGCTCAGCACGAAGAACAGGTCGACGCCCATCCACAACGGCGCGCGCAGCGCGTGCTGCGCGAACACGGCGAGCACGGCGAAGGCACGCAGGCCGTCCAGCTGGACGATGCGGTGGGAATGGTTGGCGGGGCCTTGTTGATTGACTAGGCGGCTAACGGTCATCGGTTCTCCGGTGGGTTCATGCATGCGCGATTGCTTCGCGATTCATTCTAGAAAGAATTAAATGTTCAAAAAGCGGAAATATATTGATTCCGGATTTTTGAATTTAAATGCCGGAATTCGCGCGATATGAAATGCGTATTGCCTTTTGGAAATCGGGCTGGACCCCGCCGAACGCCGTTCTGCATGGGCTTTCCGGCGAGGTGTCGGTGTTTGAGAATTTATTTCCGGATGATTCAGAAATGGGTCATAAATACTGAATTTTTTTGAATTATTTTCCCTTTTTTGGAGGCGATTTTTCACGCGGTTTGTACGGCATGATCCTGGCAGATTGCCGTCACCAGACCGGAGGAATTGCCTTGCCGTTATCGAATCCCGATCGCCGCTTGCGCAGGACGTTGGCATTGGCCGCGATGTGCACGTTTATCTGCACGTCGTCGGTTCAGACCATCGCCGCGCCGCAACTCAACGTGACGACCTCGTGGATCGGCAATAGCTTTGGCAACGGCCAGGGCACGTGGATGCAAATCAACGTCACGGCCATCGCCGTCACGCCCGAAGGCAAGGTGTTCACCAACGCGCCGTGGGACGAGAGCGGCGCCGAGATCAGCGCGTACCAGGACGGCAAGCCGCTCGGCTTTGCCGGCGGCACGCACGGCTGGGGCGGCGCCGGCGGCAATGCCGTGGCCGTGAACCATCGCTATCTGTATGCGGCGGTTGGCGTGGGCAACGAGAAGGGGCATCTCGTCGGCAGCGGTATCTGGCCCGCGAAGGGCAGCCAGTGGTATGGCATCACGCGCCGGCCGCTCGACGAGCCCAAGCGCGCCGCCGCGTTTCAGGCTTCGCCCGATCCGCTCAATCCGCATGCGCAGCTTTCCGCGTCGTTCCTCAAGATCAACGAGGTGCCCACCGGCACGCATGCCGACATTGGCGGACTCGCGGCGACGGATTCGACGCTCTATGTGAGCAACACGCCGATGAACCGCATCGAGGTGTACGACGCGAACTCGATGCAGCGCAAGGCGCAATGGGACGTGCAGGCGCCGGGCCGTATCGCGCTCGCGGCCGACGGGTCGGTGTGGGTGCTGACGGGCGCCGAAGCGGATAAGGGCGACGCTCGCCCACGCGTCGAACATTACTCGGCGGACGGCAAGCGCCTCGACGACACGCTCGCGCTGCCCGACGATTCGGTGCCGGTGGATCTCGCGTTCGATTCGCAGCAACGCCTGCTGATCGCCGATAACGGGCCGCGCCAGCAGATCCTCATCTTCACGCGCAACGGCAAGACGTGGACGCAGAGCGCCACGCTCGGCGAACGCGGCGGCATCTTCTCGGGCGTCGCGGGCCGGCCGGGCCCGGGCCGCTTCAATGGCCTCACGGGCGTTGGCACCGATGCGCACGGGAACATCTACGTCTCGACGAATGGTGTCGGGCCGCAGCACGACGACAGCATCGGCGCGGGCCTTGGCGCGACGCTGGAGGCCTATACGCCTGCCGGCAAGCGCCTCTGGAACCTGGAAGGCCTGCTGTTCGTGGACGGCGCGTGGGTGGACCCGCAGCGTCCCAACAGCGTCTATACGGGCAACAAACGCTTCGAACTCGACTTGTCGAAGCCGCCGGGGCAGGACTCGAAATATGTCGGATTCCTGTCCAATCGTTTCCGCTATCCCGACGACCCGGTCTTTCACACCGATCAGTGGCCGGGTCTGCCTACCGCGCGCGCGTTGAACGGGCACACGTTCCTGTTCCTCACCGACATGTACGCGGACCACCTGAAGATCTACCGCTTCGACGCGCAGCGCGACGGCGAGACCGCGATTCCCTCGGGACTCATCGCGGGCCGCGGCCGCGGGGTGCAGAACGTGCCGAACGCGCCGCCCGACGGTGACTGGATCTGGCGCGACGCGAACGGCAACGGTGCGCTCGACGCCGACGAATTCACGCGCAATCCGGGCCGCGACCATCTGGCGGGCGGCTGGGGCTGGTGGATCGACACGCGCGGCGACATCTGGCGCGCGCGCGACAACAAGGGCATCTGGCGCTTCCGCTTTGGCGGGCTCGACGCGAAGGGCAACCCGATCTACTCGTACGACAAGCTCGACAAGTACGCGATTCCCGCGCCGTTCACCGAAGTGCATCGCGCGATCTACGAGCCGCAAACCGACACGCTCTACGTGACGGGCTACACCGCCGATGCGCCGCACGATCCCGGCTTCTGGAAGGAAGCGGGGCGCGTGCTGGTGCGCTACGACAAGTGGTCGAGCGGCCACCCCGAGCAGCACTACATGCTGCGCCTGCCGTGGGACCCGAAGGCGAAGCCGCCTGTCACGCCCGCGGGGCTCACGGTGGAAGGCCAGTACGTGTTCGTGGTCGAGCCCGCGGGCAACGTCCACGTGTACGACAAGGACAGCGCGAAAGAGATCGGCACCTTCGGACCGGGCGCGGAAGTGGGCAACACCTCGGGTTGGGTCGACGTGCCGTTCGGGATCACCGCGCATCGCGAAGCGAACGGCGAATACCTCGTGTTCGTCGAGGAAGACGCGCGCGGCAAGGTGCTCATGTACCGCTGGAAACCGGCCTGACCCGTTACGGGCCACGCAACTGGATACCTAATGGACAAAGGAATACTGCGCAACGTCGCAATCAATCTGTTCGGTCTCGTGCTGCCGACCTTCGTGTCGCTCGTCACGGTGCCTTCGTATATCCGCCTGCTCGGTGTGGAGCGCTATGGCGTGATCGCGCTCGTCTGGACCCTGATCGGCTACTTCAGCGTGCTCGATCTCGGCATGAGCATGGCCGCGCAGAACCAGATCTCGAAGGCGTATGCGTCGAAAGACGCCGACGCCTGCGAGCGCGTGTTCTGGAGCGCGTTCTGGCTGAACTTCACGACCGGTGCGATTGGCGGCCTGCTGATCTATTCGGGCGGCGCGCTCTATACGGCGTATTTCACGCACGTCACGCCCGAATTGCGGCACGAAGTCTATCTCGCGCTGCCCTGGCTCGCCGTGGCGATTCCGGTGGCGAACGTCTCGTGGGTGTTCGCGGGCGCGATCAACGGCGCGGAGCGCTTCGGCATCTACAACACGAACCAGACGCTCGGCACGTTCCTGTTCCAGCTGCTGCCGCTCGCCGCCGCCTGGGCGTACGAACCGAATCTGCAGACCGTGCTGGCCGCCGCCGTGTTTGCGCGTCTCGCGGCCGCCATCCTGCTCGGCCGCTCGGCGCTGCGCGTGCTCGGCATTCGCAAGGTGCGCGGGCCGCGCCTCGATACCTCGAAGGCGCTCTTCAATTTCGGCGGCTGGATGCTGGTCGCGAGCATCACGACGATGGTCGCGGATTCGCTCGACCGCATGATGCTGGGCGCGGGCCTCGGTGCGCGCTTCGTCACGTACTACACCGTGCCGCAGAACCTCGTCACGCGCCTGAACATGGTGCCCAACGCGCTCGTGCGCACGCTGTTTCCGCGCCTCTCCGCGCTGGGCCGCGAGCATGCGGATGAAATCGCCGCGCAGTCGCTGCAGTTTCTCAATGCCGTGTTCACGCCCATCGCCATCGGCGCGATCGTGGTGCTGCAGCCTTTCCTGCATGCGTGGGTCGGCCCCGTGATCGCCGAGCATGGTGCGCCGGTTGGACGCGTGCTGATCATCGCCGTGTGGCTCGTCGGGCAGGCGGGCGTCACGCGCATTCTCATCCAGTCGCAAAACAATCCGGCTGTCGCCGCGCGCGTCGGGCTCGTGGAGCTGCCGCTCTTTGCCGGTCTGCTGTGGCTCGGCATATCGCGCTACGGCTTGCCGGGTGCGGCCGCCGCCGTGCTGTTTCGCGCACTGTTCGACTACGTCGTGCTGCTGTGGCTTTCGCGCATTCATAGCCGAACGATCATCGTCGATATGTTTGCACACCTGAGTTTTCTCGCTGCCGCACTCGCTCTTGCGTGGTGGCTGCCGGACGCGCTGTACGCAATCGGCGCCGGTGTCGTGCTCGCGCTCGCCAACGTGGTGTGGTCCGTTGCGACCACGCCGATGCTGCGCGGCTACGCCCGTTCCCTTCTCTTTCGACTGAATTCACGGAAAAGCGCATGAGTCACGAACTGATCGACGAAGCGGCGCCGTCCGAAAGCGCCGCCGCGCCCATTCAACGGCGCGACGCCACCAGACCGCGACGGCCCGAAACGGGCGCCGTCATGCCGCTTCGGCCGCTGCGGCCAGCCCTCGCCGCGGGCCGTGCGCCGCGCGTGGCCATCGTGCACGACTGGCTCGTGACCTACGCGGGCGCGGAGCGCGTGCTCGAGCAGATCCTTGCCTGCTTTCCCGATGCGGACCTGTTCTCGGTCGTCGACTTCGTCGATGCGAAGGACCGCGCGTTCCTGCGCGGCAAGCGCGCCACGACCTCGTTCATCCAGAAGCTGCCGGGCGCGCGCAAGCGTTATCGCGCCTACCTGCCGTTCATGCCGCTCGCCATCGAGCAGCTCGACGTGTCGGGCTACGACGTGGTGATTTCGAGCAGCCATGCGGTGGCCAAGGGCGTGCTCACGGGACCGGACCAGTTCCATATCAGCTACGTGCATTCGCCGATCCGCTATGCGTGGGACCTCCAGCATCAGTACCTGCAGGAGTCGAGCCTCACGCGCGGCCCGAAGTCGATGCTCGCGCGCCTGATCCTGCACTACATCCGCAATTGGGACGTGCGCACGGCGAATTCGGTGGACCAGTTCGTCGCCAACTCGGAATTCATCGCGCGGCGCATTCAGAAGGTGTACCAGCGCCAGGCCGAGGTGGTCTATCCGCCCGTGGATGTCGATGCGTTCGAGCTGGAAACCACGAAAGAAGACTTCTATATGACCGCCTCGCGGCTCGTGCCGTACAAGAAGATCGACCTGATCGTCGAGGCGTTCGCTCGCATGCCCGAACGGCGCCTCGTGGTGATCGGCGACGGCCCCGACATGCACAAGGTTCGCGCGAAGGCGACGCCCAACGTCGAAGTGCTGGGCTATCAGCCGTTCGCCGTACTGCACGACCGCATGCGGCGCGCCAAGGCCTTCGTGTTCGCAGCGGAAGAAGACTTCGGCATTTCCGTGGTCGAGGCGCAGGCTTGCGGCACGCCCGTGATTGCCTTCGGCAAGGGCGGCGCGCTCGAAACGGTGCGCGACACCGGTTCGCGCCCCACGGGCTTGTTCTTCGAAGAACAAAACGCAGACGCGATCATCGCGGCCGTCGAATCGTTCGAAAGCGATCCTGGCCGATTCCGCGCCGAAGATTGCCGCGCGAACGCCGAGCGCTTTTCTTCGCGACATTTCCGCGAGCAATTCTTCGCGCGTGTGGCGAAGGCGGTGCCGACGATTGCGCAGGCGGGCTCGGCACACGGCGCGGCACCGTTCGAGATCGAAGCGGACGCACCGGAAGCGCCGCGCGTGCTCGCCATCGACCAGAGCGGCGTGCTGGGCGGCGCCGAGCTATCGCTGCTGGAAGTGGTGAAGGGCTTGCGCTCGCGTATCGACGTGCTGCTCTTCAATGACGGACCCTTCAGGGAGGCGCTCGACAAAGCCGGTGCGCGTGTGGAGGTGCTCGATTCGGGCGCGTTGAGCAACGTGCGCCGCGATGGCGGCACGGCGCCGCGACTGGGCGTGCTTGCGGGCATCGCCGCGCTCGTGCGCGAGACGCGTCGCCGCGCGCGCGGCGCCGACGTGCTTTACGCCAACACGCAGCGTGCGATGGTGATCGGCGTGATCGCGGGCAAGCTCGCACGCAAGCCGGTGGTCTGGCATTTGCGCGATATTGTGAGCGACGAGCATTTCGGCCGCGTGCAGCGCGCCGTGATCAAGGGCTGCGCGAAGCTGGGACTCGCGCATGTGATCGCGAACTCGCATGCGTCGGCGAAGGTGTTCGCGCAGCTCACGCGCTTCGACGCGAAGCGCATCGACGTGGTGCACAACGGCGTGGATGAATCGCCGTTCCGTGCGCTCGCGCGCGTGCCGCAGGCGCAATTGCGCGCGCAGATCGGCTTGCCCGAGGACGCGTTCCTCGTGGGCGCGTTCAGCCGTCTTGCGCGCTGGAAGGGCCAGCATGTGTTGCTCGAAGCGTTGCTCGACGAGCCGCGTGCGCATGCTGTGTTTGTTGGGGCGCCGCTGTTCGGTGAGGATGCGTATGCCGCTGAGTTGCATGCGTTTGTCGAAGCGAATGGGTTGCAGGAGCGTGTGCATTTTCTCGGCTTCCGGCATGACATTGCTGCGTGCATGCGTGCCGTCGATGTGATCGCGCATACGTCTATTACGCCTGAGCCGTTTGGGCGTGTGGTCGTTGAGGGGATGCTGGCGCAGCGGCCGGTTGTTGCTTCTCGCGATGGCGGTGTGACTGAGATTGTCGAGCATGGTGAGAGCGGGTTGCTCTGCACGCCAGGTGATGCGAAGGAGCTGGCTGCGACCATCGGTAGGCTGTACGACGACGCTGCGTTGCGCGATGGGCTTGCTGCGCAAGGACTGGCTACCGCGCGGGAACGGTTTGGGAAGCAGCAGTATGTAGATGCTGTCGAGCGCGTGTTGGATGGGGTTGTTGCTCGTGGCAAGTAGTTGGTTTTTTTAGGCCTTAGTCGCGGCGTTTTGGCCTCTCCTTGTTTTCGCGTTGGTATGCAGGTGTTGCCCCTGTGCGGGGCGGCACTGTAGTGGTCAAGCCTCTTTGGACACCCACAAAGGGGCTTTTCAATAAATCGAAGTTTCGTATCGCACTGGCGGCAGATTGTNTGCTGCCGAATGAATGCGCCGGTAGTTGTAGAAGTCAGCGATGTAGCCCGTGATATCGCGTTGAGCCTGTTCGTGACTACCGTACTCCTGATCGCCGATCCATTCGTTCTTCAGGCTCCGGAAGAAGCGTTCGACCACCGCGTTGTCCCAGCAACTTCCCTTTCTGCTCATGCTCTGTA